>NZ_CP152412.1:6539154-7895817 GCF_038957035.1 Bradyrhizobium sp. B097 | reverse complement strand
CGAAGGCGGCCGTGCTGACGTAGAGGCTGATCTCGAGCTTGTCGGTCAGTGCATCGGTGATCTGCGTCCCGACGATGCTGACGAGCACGACCGTCAGCCAGTAGACCCACGGCACGTAACGGTCCATCCGCAGCTGGATGGCCAGCACTGCGGCAAGCAGCGTGATCATCAGCAGCCCGGTCACACTGGTGCCGAGGCCGACATGGACGGCGAGGTAATCGGCGCCGGTTTCGCCGACCGTGGTCGACATGATCTTGATCAGCCAGAAGACGAGGGTGACTTCGGGGACCTTGTTCAGCATGCTGCGGCCGATGGGTCTGATATCCAGCACGGTGTGAAGCTCCGCTTTGACAGGGGTCGGCGGTTCCGCCGGGTTCGAAAGCGAGCGTGCGCTGCGAGACTTAGCCCCGGCTTAGATGGGCGGAGCGGCCGCCATCTGGGCGCCGAAAGCCGCTAAGCCGCGGCTAAGTCGAAACTGATATGATCGCGCAGGCGTCGCGGGTTGTTCGGTGCGACGCAGTTTCGCCGGGCGTGCTCCCGGTGCGGATCGGGATGGATTGCCAGGCGATGCGGGTGCTCGTGGTGGAGGACGACAGGATGATCGGCGCCGCCGTCGTCGAGGCGCTGCGGGATGCCGCCTATGCGGTCGACTGGGTGCGCAATGGCGATCTCGCCATCGAAGCCAGCCGCAGCGAGACCTACGACATTGCGCTGCTCGATCTCGGCCTGCCATTGACTGACGGTCTCGACGTCCTCAAGGCGATCCGGGAGCGCTCTTTGCGCCTTCCCGTGATCATTCTCACTGCACGCGATGCGCTGAACGATCGCATCCGGGGACTCGATCTCGGCGCCGACGATTACCTGGCAAAGCCGTTCGAGATCGCCGAGTTGCTGGCGCGCATGCGCGCGGTGCTGCGGCGCGAGGGCAGCGGAGCGCCGCCGGTTCTGACCAACGGTGAGCTTCATCTCGACCCGGCCACGCGGGAAGCTACCTTCTGCGAAGAGAAGGCGGTGCTCAGCGCACGCGAGTTCGCCCTGCTGCAGGCGCTGCTGGCGCGGCCGGGGACGATCCTGTCCCGTGCCGAGCTCGAACGCCAGATCTACGGCTGGCGCGAGGAGGTCGAGAGCAACGCGGTCGAGTTCCTGATCCACGCCGTGCGCAGAAAACTCGGTGCCGCGACGATCAGGAACGTGCGCGGCGTCGGATGGATGGTGGATCGTTCGAGATGATGAGATCGCTGCGCGGACGCCTGTTCGTCGGACTGACCGCGATCATCTTGTTGACGGGCGCCGTCGGCGGACTCCTGGCATACCGATGGGCCTACAGCGAAGCGATCGAGATGCAGGACTCCGTCCTGATCCAGATCGGCAGCTTCGCGCTGAGCGCTCCGATCCGGCAAAGCCGCCCGGTCACCGGCATCGACGCGGAAGCCGAGGTCGCCGTCGTCGAGCTCGGCGAGGTGCCGCGCGGCTCTGCCGACGATCGCCGGCTTTGGGGACTGAAGGATGGGCTGCACAACGATGTCTATCACAGCCAGCCGGTCCGCGTGCTGCTTCGGACCCGGCCGGGCGGCAGCCGCTTCGCGGTGACGCAGCAGACCGAGATCCGCACCGAGATCGCGGGCGACATGGCCGTGCGCACGCTGTTGCCGATCGCCGCGCTGGTGCCGTGCCTGCTGCTGATGACGGCATTGGTGATCGCCCGATCGTTCCGGCCGATGTTGCGCCTCGCCGGCGATCTCGATGCGAGCAGGGTCGATGACGTCGGTGCATTGCCGGCGACGGGCGCGCCGAGCGAGCTGCAGCCGTTCCTTGGCTCGATCAACGGGTTGCTGGGGCGGATGCGCGTCATGATGGACCAGCAGCGGCGTTTCATCGCCGACGCGGCCCATGAACTTCGAACGCCGGTCACCGCGCTCAGCCTGCAGGCGGAAAATCTCGCCTCCCTCGACATGCCGGCGGAGACGCGCGACCGGCTCGATGCGCTGAAGAGCGGCATGCGGCGCACCAAGCATCTGCTCGAGCAACTCCTGGCGCTCGCGCGCCAGGACGCTGCGCCGTCCATCGTGAGCGCACCCGTGGCGCTGGACAAGATCGCAAAAGGCGTCGTCGCCGATCTGCTGCCTGATGCGGCAGCGCGCAACATCGATCTCGGTTTCACGACGGTCGAGCTGGTCGCGGTGAACGCTGATGCACTGTCGCTGATCTCTGCGGTCCGGAACCTGGTCGAGAACGCAATCAAGTTCACGCCCAACGGAGGCGCCGTCGATCTTGCCGTCGGTCGGGAGGACGGAATGGCCGTCATCCAGATCGAGGACACCGGGCCGGGGATTCCGCCGCAGGATCTGGCGCGGATCGGCGAGCCGTTCTTTCGCGGCGGTCAGCCGAGCGGTGAGGGCGCCGGGCTCGGGCTCTCGATCGTGAAGCGGATCGTCGATCATGCCGCCGGTTCGGTCCTGTTCGAAAATGTGACCGGTGCCGGACGTTCAGGCCTGCGGGTGACCGTCAAGCTGCCAGCGACCGACGGGTAAGGCCTGGCGGCCGGAAAAATGGGCGGGGCGCGCGCGGCATCATTGCCATTGCATCCTGAGACCGGTCCGGCTTACCGCTACCAGTGCGGTTCGGATGCGGGTCGCTGCAATCGCCCTGTTGATGACGTCGGTTCTCAATTGAATAGCTTTAAGCTGATCATCAGTTGGAGCATACTCGCAATCAGCCGGCCGCTCCTTGTCCCCTCAAGCATTGGGATCGTTCGCATTGGGATAGAACAGCCGCTGGCCGTTGATTTTATAGCCGGCGATCGCGCTCTGTCCCTCCGGTGAAATCAGAAAGTCGATGAAGCGCTGGCCGGCTTCCTTCTTCACCGTGGGATGCTTGACCGGATTTACCAGCATCACCCCGTACTGATTGAATAGCCGCTTGTCGCTTTCAACCAGGACGGTCAGGTCGCCGCGATTTTGGAACGCCAGCCATGTGCCGCGGTCGGACAGCACATAGGCGTTTGACGCCGAGGCCATGTTCAGCGCCGCACCCATGCCCTGGCCGATTTCCTTGTACCACGAGCCGCGGTCGTTCACGATGTCGATGCCGGCCTCCTTCCAAAGCTTCAGTTCGGCAATATGGGTGCCGGAATGATCGCCGCGGGAGACGAACGGCGCGGCTCTGGTCTTGATGGTCTGCAGCGCCGTGAGGACATCCTTGCCCTTGATGCCTGCCGGATCGTCCTTCGGACCGATGACGACGAAGTCGTTATACATCACGGGATAGCGCTTCACGCCAAATCCCTCCGCAAGGAACTTCTCTTCCGCTGATTTGGCGTGAACGAACACCACGTCGGCATCGCCGCGGCGTGCCGTGTCGAGCGCCTGGCCGGTGCCCTGTGCCAGTACCTTCACTTCGATGCCAGTCTTCTGCTTGACGATCGGGAGTAGGTAGTCGAACAACCCGGAGTCCTGGGTGGACGTCGTCGACGCCACGACAATTGACTGATCTTCCGCCCGACCCGGATGGGTGAAGGTCTGCGCACTGAGCGCGGCAAACGCGATGATTGCGAGGATGCGAGGTGAGCCGAACCAGTGCTTCATGTGAGCGATCCCCCTTGGAACAACAATATTGTTTTTTGGCGCTTCAGCGACCTGTCAGGATGCGTCCGATCAAGAAGCTCAACCCGCTCACGGTCATCGAGAGGATTACGAGGATGATGCCGAGCGCAAGCGCGAGGCTTAACTCCCCCTTGCTCGTCTCCAATGCGATGGCAGTGGTCATGGTGCGCGTATAGCCGCGCACATTGCCGCCGACGATGATGATCGAGCCGACCTCGGCGATCGCCCGGCCGAACGCAGCGAGAAACGCGGTTAATAGCCCGTCGCGTCCGATAGCCATGAGCGGCAAGGTGGCACGCAAGCGCGAGGCGCCGTCGACGAGAAGGGCATCGCCGTAACGAGCCCAGACATCCACCATCATCCGGTGCACCAGCGCAATGACGATGGGAATGCCGAGAATGGCCTGCGCGATCACCATGGCGGTTGGCGTGAACAGAATCCCGAGCGCGCCCAATGGCCCCGATCGAGATAGGAGGAGGTAAACGGCAAGCCCCACCACAACCGGTGGCAACCCCAAGAGCGCATTGACGACAACGATCAACGCAACTCTGCCCCGGATCCGGTAGATGGCCAGCGCCGTACCCATCGGGGCCCCGATCGCGAAGGCAAAGAGGCTCGCCGTCATGCTGACGCCGAGCGACAGGCCGACGATCTGGTGCAGCTCCGGATCAAAACGGCCGATGAGGTCGACGGCCATATTCAGCGCTTGGGTAAAATCATTCATGGCCTCTTACTAAGCCAGACCTCGGCAAATAAGCAAAATTATCGAGGTCTTGAGACCCGCCCCGCTTACCGCTAACAGTGCAATCCGGAAGCAATGCCAGGCGCATTGGAGAAAGGACGTTTCTCATGGCAAACACGACGGCGGAGCTTGAAGCGCTCCTGATGCAGCGGTCGCTGACCGATCCGCAGCTCCTGGCGACGGCGGAGGCGGCGTCGAACTTCCGGATCCTGCCGGATGCTGCGGTGATCAAGATCGGCGGCCAGAGCGTCATCGACCGCGGTCGCGCCGCGGTCTATCCGCTGGTCGACGAGATCGTCGCGGCCCGCAAGGTGCACAAGATGCTGATCGGGACCGGTGCGGGCACCCGCGCCCGGCATCTCTACTCGATCGCGGCGGGGCTTCGGCTGCCGGCCGGTGTGCTCTCGCAGCTCGGCGCCTCGGTTGCCGATCAGAACGCGGTGATGCTCGGCCAGCTGCTCGCCAAGCACGGCATCTCCGCGGTCAGCGGCGCCGGCCTCTCGGCCGTGCCGCTCTATCTCGCTGAAGTGAACGCGGTGATCTTCAGCGGCATGCCGCCTTACGGGCTGTGGATGCGGCCCGCAGCCGAGGGCATGATCCCGCCCTACCGCACCGACGCCGGATGCTTTCTGGTGGCCGAGCAGTTCGGCTGCAAGTCGATGATCTATGTGAAGGACGAAAACGGCCTCTACACCGCGAACCCGAAGACCTCGAAGGGCGCCACCTTCATTCCGAAGATCTCGGTCGCCGAGATGAAGGCGAAGGGATTGCAGGATTCGATCCTCGAATTCCCGGTGCTGGATCTGCTCGCCACCGCGCGCCATGTCCGCCAGGTGCAGGTCGTCAATGGCCTCGTCCCCGGCAATCTTACCCGCGCGCTCGCGGGCGAGCATGTCGGCACCATCATCACCGCGAACTGAGCAGGGACACGACCATGGATGACACCATCAAGCACGTCGCTTCGCCGCTCGCGCGCCAGACCCTGCTCGACAGCGATCTCACTCGTCCCGTCGCCGGCGGACGCCCGATCCCGCTCCTGCCCTGGGTGCAGGTGGTGAAGATCGGCGGCCGCTCCATCATGGATCGCGGCCATCAAGCGATCCTGCCGATCGTCGACGAGCTGCGCGCGCTGCTGCCCGAGCACCGCATGCTGATCCTGACCGGCGCCGGCATCCGCGCCCGCCATCTCTACAGCGTCGGCCTCGACCTCGGACTGCCGGTCGGCTCGCTCGCGCCGCTCGCCGCAAGCGAGGCCGGCCAGAATGGCCACATCCTCGGTTGCCTGCTCGCGCCGGAGGGCGTGTCCTATGTCGAGCATCCGACCATCGCGAGCCAGCTCGCGATCCATCTCTCCGCGGCCCGCGCGGTGGTGGGCAGCGCGTTTCCGCCGTATCACCATCATGAATTCCCGGTCTCGCGCATCCCGTTGCACCGCGCCGACACTGGTGCGTTCCTGATCGCCGATGCGCTCGGCGCGGCCGGCCTCACCATCGTCGAGGACGTCGACGGCGTGTACAGCGACGATCCGAATGGTCCCGACGGCAAGAAGGCCCAGCTGCTGCGCGAGACCAGCTTCACCGATCTCGCCAAGCTGAAGGGGACGCTGCCGTTCGATCCCGCGCTGCTCGAGGTGATGGCCAATGCGCGCCATATCGAACGCGTGCAGGTCGTGAACGGCCTGGTCCCCGGCCGGCTCACCGCGGCGCTGCGCGGCCAGCATGTCGGCACGATCATCCGCACCGGCGCACGGCCGGCGTGACGCGTGGTAAAGTCACGCTGAGTGGCAGTTGCTAAGGCGGTGTGCTCCCTCCCCCGCTAGCGGGAGAGGTGGAACCAACTGCGATGCGCCTTTGCGATTACTTGATCGTGGCGTGCACGGTGATGACCGAGGTGCCGGAGGCCTTCGGTCCCTGACCTGTTGCCTTGATGGCAAACGTATCGCTGCCCTTGTACTTGGCCTTCGCCCTGTATTCGAAGGTCGATGCGTTGATCTTCTTCAATTTGCCGTAGGCCGGCTTTTGCGAGATCGACGAGTCCGTCACTGTGCCGCGGATCCCGATCGGGATCTGGCAGCTTTCGCCCGAGGCGACATCGATATCGCCGCTCGAATTCTCGCCCCAATCCGCCAAGGTCACCGACATCGAACATTCCGGCACGGGCTGCGCCGAGGATGCCGGCGTGACACTTGATGCTGACAAGATGAACGCCAAAGCGGCGACGACGATACCCGTTTTCATGCAAGGCCCACTGCTGAAGATGTTCAGTGCCGGAATCCTGCAACGTGGAAGCAGGGGTGGCAAGGGCTTCGCCTCAGCGGTGCGACATGTGTTGAAATGCTTGGGCGCTTGTTGCGTCGTTGGAGCGCCGCCATAGTCGCGCCCGATCCGGTCGGGACAAAGGCGCGCGTGACAGGAAAGGGTTCCAATGGCTGAAAGCAACGACGATCAGACAAGCGCTCGGCAAGCCGGCTTCGCCGGCGTCACGCGCAAGACCCTCGAGCGACTGCAACTGCCCGGCGATCAGCGCGAGCTTGTCGTTGCCGAGGTGACCTATCCGCCCGGCGGCGTTGCTCCGCTGCACCGGCATCCGGTCGGCGGCGTGATCTTCATCGTCGAAGGTGTTGCCGAGTCCGCCTATGGCGACGAGGCGCCGCGACACTATCGGGCAGGCGAGACCTTGCAGGATCGGGCCGATGTTCCGCACACGCTGTTTCGCAATTGCGACCCGGAACGGCCGCTGCGCTTTCTGACGATCTACGCGCTCGAACCCGGGCGCGCCTACACGATGGAGCCGTGAGGTCTGGGTGTTTCCGTGGGGCTGTTCAGATCATCGCAAGCTTGATCTGGCCGCCTTCAATGGTCCCCGCCGCAAGCGCATCGCGTGCCATCTTTTCGAAGGTCGGCCAATTCGCAAGCAGATACTTGTGGGCCTGCATCTTCGTCGGGAATGTAGTTTGCAGGATGCAGTCCTGCCGCGCGTTTCCGTTCGCAATCTGAAAAGACACCGCTTGGGGTCCCTCATTGATCTCTTGTTCGGTAGGCTTGGGAAGCTTGCGCATGCTGCTCCTTCACGAAATTCTTCGCGCTCGTCGCGAATGGAATTCGGTCGTATCCCGGGGCGGGCGATCCTGTCGGTGGTGCGCGGGGCCTAATCGACGTCGGCGGCACCAGCCGCGGTCTTTTTGGCTTTTACCGGGCGCTTCGACGCCTGGTCCGGGCTCGGCGTGTTACGCACCGCCTCGGTCAGCATCTCGCGCAATTCGGCCTTGGTCTTGGGTGGTTCGCGCTTGCTCGGTTTTTGCCAGTTGCTCATTGACTTTATATGGGGATGCCCGAGGCAAAATGCTACCGCTCCCTCAAGCTTTCGGGTTTACCCCGGCCACCGGCGGCGGAACGGCCAGAAGGAAGCAGACCGATTCCACTAGCAGCTCATGTGCACGGTCGACGATGTCGTCCAGCGATGGCGTCTTCGCGAACATGGCCTGGGCTTCAGCCAACAACTGCTCGCGCGTTGGCATGCTGGGCAGATGCAAGTCGGCACGATGCTGCAACAGAAAAAGCGCGTCCCGCACCGACAATCCGGTTTCGTGGATTGAGGATTTGATCGCCTGCGCAATGTGTTCGGGGTTGAAACGGCCGGCAAGCTGCTCAGCCGTCCGCTTGATCACGCGCGATCCCAGGCGCTGCTCGTTGCGGAGAACCTGCGCGGGCGGCGCCTTGAGATCCCAGACGACACCGAACCAGGACAAGACCACCAGGACATAATAGGTCGCATCGATCTCCCACCAGCGGAAGCCCTGCCGCGCGCTGCTTTGATAGGCGTGGTGATTGTTGTGCCAACCCTCACCCATCGTAACCAGCGCCAGCAGCCAATTGTTGCGGGAGTCATCGCCCGTCACATATCGCTTGCGTCCGTGAACATGTGCGAGGGAGTTGATGCAGAACGTCGCGTGGTAGAGCAGCACGGTGCTCCAGAAGAAACCGGCCAGGAGCCCCGGCCACCCGGCAATGAGGAAGCACAGGACTGCGACCACGACCGCCGGCAAAATCTCAAATTTGTGCAGCCACATCAACTCCGGATACGCGGCAAAATCCGCAACTTTCGCCAGATCAGTCGCATCGTGCTGTCGATAGAAGATCCAGCCGAGATGGCTGTACACGAAGCCTTTGTGCCGGGGTGAATGCACATCCTGCTCGGTATCCGAATGAAGATGGTGATGTCGATGTTTCGCAGCCCACCACAGGACGCTTTTCTGGGCGCTGCTTTGGGCAAGGAATGCAAGGATGAATTGAAACGCCCGGCTTGTCGAATAAGCTCGATGCGAGAAGTAGCGATGATACCCGGCCGTGACCGCAAACATGCGCAGCCAATACAGCGCGACGCAAATTGCAATCGCCGGCCATGAGACGCCCGACCAGATCGCTGCAAGACACCCCAAATGGACCAGCACGAACGGGAGCACCTGCGGGTACATGATGTCGTCGTGCTGCGGAGCCGGATCGATCTTGGTGGACACGCTCGCGACCTCAGCTGCTTCGATGCGCAGGCCGCTTTGCCGGCGGACGGTTCAAGTCCTGGTCGTGGCGGGCATTGCGCGCGGTGTTGATAAAGAGAACCCCGCGGCCGGGTGACCAGTCGCGGGGTCGCGTAACCAGAGGCTTTGCCAGTTCATCCGTGGTCAAAGCAGCATGGCTAATTGCCGCAGCTTACACCGCGCGCAGATTGTCCGCAGCAGATTTGCCGGTCCGGCGGTCTGCAACGATTTCAAAAGAAATCTTCTGACCCTCGTTGAGGGAGCTCATGCCGGCGCGTTCGACTGCGCTGATATGAACGAAAACGTCCTGGCCGCCGTCGTCCGGCTGAATGAAGCCGAAACCCTTTTGGCCGTTAAACCACTTCACAGTTCCCATGCTCATGGAACATCGTCCTTTAGTATAGATGCGTGTTTGGAGCCGCACCCGAGGGCGCAGCAGGCTAAGTCGAAGTTCAGGGGGTGAGGGTCGTCAGTCAGGCACGCTATCAGCGGCGAGGCCAAGTCGTTCGGCCGAAACTCGATCCGAGGTAAGTAACTACAGTTCGATCGTTCCGCAAGGGGCCTTCCTCCTTTCTCTGCCTGACCGCACGGCGGGGACACCGTGCGATTACGGGCACCTGCGCTAATCCTTCATCGCCGTCAGGCCGTCGACCATCGCGCGCGTCAGGGTCGAGATCTCGCTGCGCAGCGCGCCGATCGGCACCGCGATCAGCTTGTGCTCCAGCCCGAGCGCGACCATGCCGTGCACGGCGGAGAACAGGCTTCGGGCGGTGACGCCGAGCTGTGCCGGCGAACGCTGCGGAAACAGCGCGGCGAGCGGCTTATAGATGTGGCGGAACAGTTCCATCTGCTCGGTGATGGCCCATTCCGGCACCGGCTTGCCGGGCTGCATGCGGTGCTCGAACAGCGCGCGCCACAGTTCGAGATTGTCGGCGGCGAAGTCGCAATAGGCGACCGCGATCCGCACCAGCATCTCGCGCGGCGCGGCCGCGCCGCGGATCTCGGCCAGCGACAGCGAAGCATCGAGCCGGGCCAGCGTGCGTGAGCCGACACGCAGGATCAGCTCGTCGACATCCTCGACCAGATTGTAGACGCCGCCATTGGCGACCCCGATTTCCTGGGCCAGTTCGCGGGTTTTCAGGCCACCTAGACCCTTTGCCGCAATTGCCCGCTCCGCCGCCTCGATCAGCGCTTCGCGCAGTTTCGCTCGTCGTTCCAATGCTTTGGACATGTTTCACCCGTCGTTAATCACATCTATGAGCATTGCTCAAATAATTCTTGAGCAATGCTCATTATGTGGTACAAGAGATTCATGAGCGATGCTCATAACAGGGAGTGGCCAAATGTTCAAAACTGTTTTGACGATTTTCCGCGGCAGCGTGGCGGCAGCCGAGGAGGAACTGCAAGATCGGACCGCGCTGGTCGTCCTCGACCAGCAGATGCGCGATGCCGCCGCCGCGGTCGACCGCTCGAAACGGACCCTGGCGCTCGCCATTGCCGGCGACCAGCAGGAGGGCCGGCGGCTTGAGGCGACCAATGCCCGGATCGCCGATCTCGAGGTGCGAGCGTCGGCGGCGCTCGAGGGCGGCCGGGACGACCTCGCCCGCGAAGCCGCGCAGGCGATCGCCAACCTGGAAGCCGAACGCGACGCCGCGATGACCGCGCGCACGCTGTTCGCCACCGAGATCACCCGGCTGAAGCGCCACGTCGCCAACGCCGAGGCGCGCATTGCCGAGCTCGATCGCGGCCGGCGCCTCGCCCGTGCCTCGGAAGCGGTGCGCTCGTTGCGCCGAAGCGGCATCGAGGCGGCGCGCCCCTACGAGTCGACGCTGCCGGAAGCGGAAGCCACGCTGAAGCGGCTGCGCGAGCGGCAGATGGAGACCCAGGCGGCGGACGACGCGCTGTTCGAGATCGACACCGCCTCGGGGCCGCTCGTCGTCGCCGAAAGGCTCGCCGAACAGGGCTTTGGCCCGCGGATGAAATCGACGGCCGACGACGTGCTGGCGCGCTTGAGAGCCAAGCGCCCGCCTGCCGCCTGAGACCTCAAGCCTGAGACCTCAAGCCTGAAGCCAAGCCAACTACAAATCACACATCTTCAAGGAGACGACCATGAACCAGACCATCCAACCCCACAGTGGCAGCTGGGTTGCCTTCACCTACGCGTCCTTCGCAGCCTCCGCCTTCCTCGTCGCCGTCGGCGTGTTCTTCCTGCCGATCAGCATCTGGATGCAGGGCTATCTGACGATGGGCATCGTGATGCTGGTCCAGACCTGCATCACGCTGACCAAGACGGTGCGCGACAATTACGAGAGCGGCAAGTTCGTGAACCGCATCGAGGACGCCAAGGCCGAGCGCCTGCTGATGGAAGTGTCCAAGGCAGGGTGAGCCGGAGCCAGGACGAAGCGGCGGGTGTTTCGCACCCGCCGCTTTTGCCTAAAACGCTTTGCGCCGATCGGGCGCTAGACTTAGCAGTCCCGTCATCCTGAGGAGCGCGTAGCGCGTCTCGAAGGATGCACGGCCCGGCTGGTGGCCGTCGACCCTTCGAGACGCGCGTTCCGCGCTCCTCAGGGTGACGGTGAAGGAGCACGCACTTTGCCGCTACGAGCTGCGCTCGCAATGACGGTGGATAGGTCGCAGGCCTCTTACGGGCAACTTGTTCCGTTTCCGGAACGCCTTGTTTACCCTGCGGCAAACAGCGCCAGGTTGCACTCATGGCTCTTTAACAGGCCAAAGTGCAGAGATCGCGCCCGAGGGACAGAGAAATGGCGTCCACGGACAATCGTACGCCCGCTTCGCGCGGCAGCAGGAGCTTGGCGAAGGCGCGCGCGGCCTTTGACGGCCTGCGCAGCCATGGCGGCTTCTGGCTGAAGGCGCTGTCGCAACCGACCATCGATCTCACCTTGCGCACCCAGGCCGGCCAGCGCACCCGCATCGTCGAATCGCCCGGCTTGTCGCTGCCGAAGGACGAGCTCGACGCGCTGGTCGCGCAGCTCCGCATCGTCGCCGCCAAGACGCTGCCCGAGGAGAGCCTGACCTACGGCATCTTCTCCGGTGAGCCCGAGCGGCTGTCGCGCGCCATCATCACGCTGATCTCAGAGGAAGACAGCGGACGGCCGATCGCCTTCAACGCGCTGTCGGTGATGGACGTGCCGCTCGACGGCGAGCCCACTGAAGTCACCCATCTCGGCCTCGTCATGGTCGATCCCGATGTGCGCGGGCAGGGCCTGTCCTGGGTTCTCTACGGCCTGACCGCGCTGGTGCTGTTCGCCCGCGACGGGCTGCGGCCGAAATGGATCTCCAACGTCACCCAGGTGCCGGCGGTGGTCGGCATGGTCAGCGACACCTTCTCCGACGTATTCCCGTCGCCGCTGCCGGGCGCGCGGCAGAGTTTTGCGCATCTGCAACTCGCGCGCGGCATCATGGCAAAATATCGCGCGGTGTTCGGCGTCGGCGAGGAGGCCGGTTTCGACGAGGCGCGCTCGGTCATCACCAATGCCTATACCGGCGGCTCGGATGCGCTGAAGAAGACTTTTGAGATCGCGCCGAAGCATCGCGATGCCGTCTATAACGAATTTTGCGAACGCGAGCTGGATTACGGCCGCGGCGACGATGTGCTGCAGATCGGTCGCGTCGATCTTGCCGGCGCGCGCCGCTATCTCATGAGCGAGGTGCCCTCGGGCTCGCTGCCGGCGCTGCTCGCGGCGTCCGCAATGCTGGCATTGCAGCGGCTGGTGCTGCCGGTGGTCTACTGGATGGACGACACCCACGCCTTCGGCACATTGCGGCCGCGCAGGCAGGAGGGCGGGACCGCGCGATGAACTTCGATTACTACTCCTTCACCGGCCGCAACATCGGCTTCATCGACGAGCACGAGCAGCAGCTGCTGCGCCGGGCGCGGGTGTTCGTCTGCGGCGTCGGCGGCATGGGCGGCGCGGCCTTCATGGCGCTGGCGCGCGCCGGCGTCGGCAAGTTCGTGATCGCCGACATCGATCGCTTCGAGGTCTCCAACCTCAATCGCCAGGTGTTCGCTTTCGCCGACGAGGTCGGCCGCGAGAAGGCGGCGGTCGCCGCCGAAGCCGCCAGACGCATCAACCCGACCATCGAGGTCGAGGTGCTCGGCGAGAACTGGACCAGCGAGCTCGCCGGGATTGCCGAACGCTGCCCGGTCATCGTCAACGGCATGGATGATATCGCCGCCGGCGTGCATCTGTACCGGACTGCCAAGCGCGCGGACGCAACCGTGATCGACGCCTATATGTCGCCGCTGCCGTCGGTGATCGTGGTGCGTCCGCACGATCCGCGGCCCGAGGAGCGCCTCGGCTTTCCGACCCTGGCCAAGGACTGGACCGAGATTACCGAGGACGACCGCCGGGCCGCGATGCGTGCCGAGATCGAGCACGTCATGCTGCATTCCTCCTCGCGCAACTATGTCGACCTCGCGATCGCCGGCGAAGTCGCAGCCGGCCGCCGCAGCCGGATGTCGTTCGCGCCGATGGTGATCTCGACCGGCATGCTGATGGCCTATGAGGCGGTCGCGCTGATCCTGGGCCGCACCTCCGGCACCGACTGCCGCGGCTGGTTCCTCAACCCGCACCGGCCCGCGATCGAGAAGCCGCGCAATCCGCTGATCGCCGCCCTGATGCGGCCGCTGGTGCGGCGGGCGATCGATCAATTGACGGGCGTCGCATGACCTCGGGGGCGATCGCCGATTCCATCGTCAATCTCTGCGGCGCCATCGGCGTCGCGGTGGCGATGATGACGTTCTACCGGCGCGACCCCAAGAGCCCGCTGACCCGCCGCCTGCTGCTCGCGCTCGGCGTGATCGCGACCCTGTTCCTCGACCGTGGCCTGGCGTGGTGGAGCGGAAGCTGGCTGCTCGACCGTCTCTCGGTGATCCCGGCCTCGCTGATCCCGCTCGGCGCGCTGATCGTCACCGAAGGCATCCTGCGTCGCCACGCGCCGCGCGCGGTCAAGATCGCAGCACTTGGCGGCGGCGTCCTGCTCGGCCTCGGCGGCACCTTCGGGCTGCAGCGCCTGGTGATGCCCTATGCGATCACGCTGGCGCTGTTCCAGCTGGCAGGCTTTGCGACCTGCGCGCTGTTGCTGGCGACGCGCGACCGCGCCTCGCTGATGGCTTCGGAAAACCGTAGCATCGGCCGCATGGCGGTCGGGGCGCTGGTGGTGATCCCGTTCATCCTGACCGATTTCCGCACGCTGTTTCCCGACATCCCGGTCCGGCTCGGCGCGCTGGGGGCGCTGCTCACCGTGACCGTGATGCTGATCGCCGGCGGCGGCGCCGAGACGCGCCGGCATGGCCTTGCGATGATGGCGCTGCGGCTGATCTCGTCGGGCCTGCTCGGGCTCGCCGCCGCCTTCATGGCGCCTGACGTCGATGCCGCGCAGATGGTCCGGTTCGTTGCGGTCGCGATCGCCGGCGTGCTCACCATCGGGCTGATGACGGACGCGCTGCGCGCGCTATTCGAATCGCAGGAGCCCGGCGTGCTCAACTCGGTCGCGGCGTCGCCGGCGCAGACGCGGGAGCAGTTGATCGCCGAACTCGCACGGCACCCGATCTTCGAGAGTGCGCGGCGTTTCCGCGAAGACGAGCTCGGACGCTACGATCCGCCGCTGCTCCGCGACTTCCTGTCGGCGAGGCGCGTGCTGCGGCGGTCAGAGGCGCCGTGGGGACTGGCGCCGACCGACCCCGCCGCCGAGCGCATGGTGTCGCTGATGACAGCGAACAGCGCCTCCCATGTCATCGTGCTCGCGCATGATCCGCTCGACCTGATCGTGCTCGCGGTGCCGGTCACCGCGGCCGATCCCGCCACCGAAACCGCGCTGGCGCTGGTGCGGCGGCTCTTGGCACTCACCCCGGAGGCCAAATGATATCAGAGATCCGGGAGGGCGACCGCAAGGCGGCCTTCGACGCCGCGCTCAACGCCTATGGGCCCGACAGCCTCTACGTGCCGCCGCTGTGGAGCGATTTCGACCGGATGTTCGATGCCGCGAAGAATCCGTTCGTCACCGAAGGCCATGGCCGCTATGCGCTGTTCTCGGCGCATCGCGACGGCCGTCCCGTCGGCCGCATCGCCGCCTCGATCCACGACGACTCCAACCGCAAGCACGGTACGCGCCACGGCGCGTTCGGCTTCTTCGACTGCGTCGACGAGCATGATGTGGCCGATGCGCTGCTGAGTGCCGCTGAGCAATGGCTGTCCGCGCGCGGCATGACCCGCATCGCCGGCAATTTCAATCTCACGGCGATGCAGCAGATCGGGGTGATGACCGACGGCTTCGATCATGCGCCGTTCACCGACATGATGTGGTCGCCGCCGCACATCGCGCGCCACCTCGAACGCGCCGGTTATACTGCGACCTTCCCGATGACGACATTCGAGATCGCGCTCGACGGCGGCAAGCCGGAGCAGCTGCTCGGCGACAAGCAGCGCGCAGTGCTGGCCGATCCGGATTTCGTCTGGCAGCCGATCAAGCGCTCCGCCTTCAAGGTGCGGCTTGAGGATGCACGGCTGATCCTGAACGACGGCTTTGCCGACAATCCGATGTTCGTGCCGCCGACGGCGGCCGAATATCTGTTCCAGGCCGGCGATATGATGTGGATCATCGACAAGCGGATTTCCACCGTGGTCTATCACCGCGGCCGGCCCGCCGGCGCGATCATCGCGATCCCGGACCTCAATCCATTGATCAAGGCGATCGGCGGCCGGATCGGGCTGACGGCGCCGTTCAGATTCGTCCTGCACCGCATCATGAACACGCGCGCCGTGCTGATCTACCAGTCGGTCTGCCGCGACCTGCACAATCGCGGCCTCAACGGCGCCATGCTCTACCGCACCGCGCTGGCGTTGCAGGAGGCCGGCTACCGCACGCTCGGCGGCACCTGGATCGCCGACATCAACGCGCCGTCGCTGCGCCAGGTCGAGAAGGCCGGCGCCACGCCGCTGCATCGGCTGCATCTGTTCACCAAGCGGCTGGCCGCGGCATGAGCGAGCTGACGCCGGATCTGCTGCGCGAGCTGGTCGCGGAGGCGCGGCTGGCGCCGAGCGTCCACAACATCCAGCCGACCCGCTGGCGTTTGCTCGACGGCGGGCGGCTGGCGCTGGTCGACGATACCTCGGTGCGCGCGCCGGTCGCGGATCCCGTCGGACACGACGTACTTGTGTCGCACGGGGCGGCGCTGGAGGGCATGAGCCTTGCGCTCAATCGCCGCGGCCTCGCGATCACGGCGATGACCACGATCGAGCAGCCGCTGTCACCGCAATTTACCGCGCTCTGCAGCTTTGCGATCAGGCAAGGTGTCGCACCCGATCCGTTGGCCGGTCATGTGGCGCACCGGATGTCGTGGCGCGGCAAGTTCGCGGCGTCGCCGGATGGTGCCGCGCCGCTAGTGCAGCTCGCCGTCGCGCGCGACGACCTGATCTGCATCGCCGACCGCCGGACGATTGCCGAGATCGCCGGCTGGGCCGACCAGGCCGAATTCTCCTTTGTCCACGGCGACGACTATCGGGCCGAGCTGCTCGAATGGATGCGGCTGTCGCCCGACCATCCGCACCATCTACTGGATGGTCTCAATCGCGATGCACTCGCCATGAACGCGGTCGAGGCCACCGCCGCGCGCTACGTGCTCGGCGGTCTGTTCAAGCCGCTCGATCGTCTCGGCCTCGCCGCATCGCTGCTGTCAGACAGCACCAAGACCGCCTCGGCCGCGGCGATCGTGCTGTTCTGTCGTCCGGTCGGTGAGGATCCACTCACGACGGGACGGCATTTCTACCGCACCTGGCTGGAGATCGATCGCGCCGGGCTCGCGGCGTGCCCGATCTCGGCGCTGGCCGATCACCCTGACTTCAACGACCGGCTGCGCAAGCTCGGCAAGATCGGCACCGATCTGCGCCTCGTCAACGTGTTCCGCATCGGCCGGCCCTCCAAACCGCTGAAACCGCGGCATTTCCGGCTGCCGGTCGACCGGCTCATCGTGTAGATTTTTTGTATTGACGCGTTTTCGTCACGCGAACCGGTATGCACGTCGCTCGAAAGCGCTCTAGGATGTACTCACAAAATAGAGCTCGATATCTGCTGTCAAAGCTTCACGGGGTCGTGCTATGACGCCGCCCGCAAACCAATGACCGGTGGGGTTAATGTCGAAGCAATCGTTGCGCGAAGAGGCTGAGCGCCTGATCCGTGAGACCATGGAAAAGCGGAACCTGGTCATCAAGCAGGGCACGACCAGGATCGAGGCCGTTTGCGGCAAATGCGGCGCGCCGAACCGGGTGCAGGCGGAAAAGGGCCAGTCCCGCGTCAAGTTCACCTGCAAGAACTGCGACCACAAGCAGGAAACGTTGTAAGCAAGCCCGCCCTCCCGTCATCCTGAGAGAATGCGAATGTATTCGGCGTCGTCCTGGCGAAAGCCAGGACCCATTACCCCAACTGCTTGTTGTTGTGCGACGCTGGGGCCACTATCGCACTCTCAATCGAATTCGGTGGTTATGGGTCCTGGCTTTCGCCAGGACGACGGCGTGGGAAGGTCGCTCGCTACAATTCTCACACCGTCATCCTGAGAGTCTGACTCCAAATGAGCTGAGTATTTTCAGGGCGTAGCGAGGCGTCGGGTCAAGAGTCTGAGATGGGCTACGAGGAGCCAGGCGACCTCAGTTGAGGCGGAGCCCTCGAAATCTCTGGAGAGGCGGCGACACCTGCCGAACCACGCGAAGGTGCGCTCGACGACCCAGCGTCGTGGTAAGAGCTGGAAGCCTTTGACCCCAGGCGGCCGCTGAACGATCTCAATGGTCCATGGCCCGCAATGGGAGAGCGCGCCAACAAGCTGCTTTCCGCGATAAACCCGGTCAGCAAAGACATGACGCAGCTTCGGAAAGCGCTCTCGCACGCGCTCCAGTAAGGGGACTGCACCATGCACGTCCTGAACATTGGCTGGGTGAACGTGGACGGCCAGCAAGAGACCGTTGGTATCGGTGACGATGTGCCGCTTACGTCCGTTAACACGTTTGCCCGGATCGAAGCCGCGCGGGCCGCCGGCTTGTGTCGTCGAAGCGCTCTGACTGTCGATGACGGCCGCCGTCGGTGTCGGCTTGCGGCCGAGTTTGCGCCGTGCCTGTCGGACCAGAGCCTTCACGATCCTGTGCCATCGGCGAGTATCGCGCCAAGTATAGAAATAACCTTGCACCGTCGAGTACGGCGGGAACTCCCGCGGCAGAGCGCGCCATTGGCAGCCGGTGGACAGAATGAACAAAATGGCCTCGACCACCTTGCGCAGATCAACCTTCCGCGGGCGGCCCAATCGACGCCGACCCGGCAACTTCCTGGCTATCAGACGCCACTCCGCGTCGGTCATGTCGCTTGCATAGCGCAGTCCGTTCCGCAGATACTGAGCACGAGTGATTTTGGTCCATGGCATGGTGCACTCCCTCGAATCTTTGCAAATCCGAAGGAATCACAGCCGACTGAAATCACTCACTGCTTTTTCGGTCAGGCTCTGAGGAGCCGCGAAGCGGCGTCTCGAAGGATCGACGGCCACCGGCCGGGCCGTCGATCCTTCGAGACGCGCGCAAGAGCGCGCTCCTCCAGCGACAAAGGCGAGCCTTTGCGCGGGGATGACGGTGATGGTCCGCAGGTGGGTGGCCGAGCGTAACCCACCCCACAAAGCCCCTTTACTTGAACGCCTCGCAGACCGTGGTGTGATTCGGCGCGATCCGGGCCGTGGTCCGCAGCGAGACGTTGCGCCACCAGGCGTCCAGCGCGTGGCGGTCACAGGCGAGCTTCACGCTCATGCCGCCGGCGAATTTGATCCAGTCGGCAAAGCTTGGGCGGGACACCGCGATCACGACGGGAATATCGGCGTCGAGCGCACGCTCGATCACAAAGCCAAGGCCCTTGCCGTCGCGTTCCCGCTTGCCGAAGCGGTTGACGATGACGAGATCGGCGCCTTCAGCGAGCGCATCGGCGACGCGCACGCCCGCGTCCTGCAGCCGCGACAGATCGAGCTTGCAGCCGGTCGAACCAGAACTTGTCGTACTCGGAGCCGGCGGCTGCGCCAGCAGCAACGTCTCGCCGCTGTGGACCAGCACCGCCGACAGGCTGGAATCCGCGCATTGGCCTGATTGCACCATGCCGACGACGCGCGCGCCGTGCGCCTTCAACTCGCCGGCGAAGTCGCGCAGGACGGCGTCGGGATCGTCGTTGTCGTCATAGACCAGGGCGGCGAGGTCGCATTGGGCGTCGAACATGACGGGCTCTGTTCGTTGTGAAGAATAGAGGCGGCCGCGGCGCCAAGGGGACCGAGGCGTCGCGGCCGCATTTGTTGAGAGATCAGGCAGCCGGCGGGCCGTTGATGATCTGCAGCTGGGTGAATTCGGCGAGACCTTCCTCGGCGAATTCGGTGCCGATGCCCGACTGCTTGGCGCCGCCGAACGGAATGTTCGGGGCCATGTCGAGGTGCTTGTTGATCCACACCGTGCCGGCCTCGATCTGGGTCGCGATCTCATGCGCCCGCTTGATGTCCGACGACCAGACCGACGCGCCGAGGCCGTAGGTGGTGGCGTTGGCGCGGCGGATCACGTCGTCCTTGTCGGAGTATTTGATCACCGGCAGCACGGGGCCGAACTGCTCCTCGTCGACCAGCTTGGAGCCCTCCTTGATGTCGCGCACGATGGTCGGCTCGATGAAATAGCCGGGACGGTCCATCGCGGCGCCGCCGGCGATCACATTGCCGTTCTTGCGGGCGTCGTCGAGAAACGCCTTCACCTTCTCGTACTGCATCTTGTTCTGCAGCGGCCCAAGTTTTGTGCCTTGCTTGGAGCCGTCGTCGACGACGGTGTTCTTCGCGATGGCGACCAGCTCGTTGCAGATCTCGTCATAGACGGATTCGTGCACATAGAGCCGCTTGATGGCGAGGCAGACCTGGCCGGAGTTCTGGAACGCGCCCTCGAAGATGCCGGGCGCGACCTTCTTCGGATCGACGTCGTCGAGCACGATGCCGGCGTCGTTGCCGCCGAGCTCGAGCGTGATCCGCTTCAGGGTCTGCGATGCGCTCGCCATCACCTTCTGGCCGGTTGCGGTCGAGCCGGTGAAGGAGATCTTGCGGATGTCAGGGTGCTTGGTCATGTGGTCGCCGAGATCGTTGGCGTCGGCGATGAAGTTGAGCACGCCCTTCGGCAGGATGTCCTTGACCAGCTCGGCAAAGCGCAGCGAGGCCAGCGGCGTGGTGGGCGCAGGCTTCACCACCAGGGTGTTGCCGGCGAGCAGCGCCGACGGCAGCTTGAATGCCAAGATCAGCAGCGGATAGTTCCAGGGAATGATCGCGCCGACCACGCCGAGCGGGCGGCGATAGGCCTCGACCTTGCGGTCGCCGGAATTCTCGACCACGCGCATCGGCAGATCGAGCGAGCCGAGGTAGCGGAAGAAGCCGGCCATGCCCATGACTTCGCCGGTGGCATCCGCGAGCGGCTTGCCTTGCTCGCTGGTCAGGATGTGCGCGAGCTCGTTGGTGTTGGCCTCGATCGCCTCGGCCATCTTGATGATGAGCTTGCGGCGCTCTTCCATCGGCGTGGCGGCCCATGCCGGGTAGGCAGCCTTCGCCGCGGCGACGGCCTTGTCGAGCTGCTCCCTGGAGGCGCGGGGGCATTGCGCCACCACCTCTTCGGTCGCCGGATTGAGCACCGGCATGGTCTGGTCGCCGGGTACCATCTTGCCGTCGATGAGAAGCTTGTAATCACTCATAGGCTTTGCTCTCCCTGGTCAAACGGGCCCTTCGCGGGCCTCGCTATATTCCGTCATATATCACGATTGCAGCGGGCGGGCCACGGCCAAAGATGATCCGCGAATAACGGCTGGACGGCGGCAGGGATAGCGATATATCTTTGTGAATATAACGAGGAATGATCCGGAGTGCCGGCATGCAGATCGAAACCCAGGAGCTCACCACCTGCGAAGTCGCGCCCGACGGCTGCGCCATTTCGCTGGGATTCGTCGACGGCAAGGGTGAGCCCGCAACCATCCGCCTGTCGATCAACCAGGTCGGCGCGCTGGTCATGACGCTGCCCGGGCTGATCAGCAAGGCGCTGCAGACGCGTTTCGGCGACCAGAGCCTGCGCTACGCCTATCCGCTGGATTCATGGGTGCTCGAGCAGTCGACCGATCCGAGCCATGGCATGATGACGCTCAAAACATCGGACGGCTTCAGCGTCTGCTTCTCGATCCCGCGCGCCCAGCAGAACGAACTCGGTGAGGCGCTGGTGGCGCAACCGGCGACGCCGGTGCGGGTGCGGGCGAATTAGGGAGTGCGTGGTGCCTAGGATGGGTGGAGCGCAGCGATACCCGTCAAACGGCGTGCCGCAGGACAGATGATGGGTTTCGCTTCGCTCTACCCATCCTACGATTCTACTGTCCGCCATATTTTCCGCTGTCATGCCCCGCTTCATGCGGGGCATCCAGTACGCCGCGGCCCCTCGGTTCAGGCACTGAAGTCTCTGGAATACTGGATCGCCCGGTCAAGCCGGGCGATGACAGCACGAATGGGGATAGGGTGAGTTAGCCCATCCTACGAATTCACTTCCCCTTCACGAACGCCGCGAACGCATCGCCGAAATCCGGATGCCAGCGCGACCGCGGCGGGCGGTTCTCGACGATGTCGCCGGCGGCCCAGAGGATGCGGCGCCGTCGATCGCACGCAGATGCCTTGTCAAACTCCGTCCAGAATAGCCAGGCTGCCGCGCGTGCTCTTGAGTCTGAGACCAATTATCTTCTGGTAGGCGGCCGATTCGTACCAGCGTTCAGCGGATTCTCGTGACGGAAATTCAACGACCACTGTGCCGGGATGCTCCCACTGACCTTCCAGCACTGTCGCCTTGCCACCGGCAGCGAGAAACTGTCCCCCAAACGGCGCGGCCGTGTCCCCTACCTGCTTTCGATACTCTGTAAACATCGCTTCGTCGTGAACCGTCAACGTTACAATCAGGTAGGCTTTCATCTGAAACCCCTCATTGCTCAGCTGGTCGCCAAGCAAACGCTCAACGTGCGAGCGTAGCGCCGGCCCGGTGCTGGGTTGAGTTCCGAAAGATCTCGATATTTTCGGCAAGCCATTGCGGCAGCGTTCTCGGCGACTTGCCGGTCAGTATCTCGACAGTCGACGTGGTCTCTCCGAGAGCGGATTCGCGAAACATCTGGTCCAGCCCGACCAGCAGATCGGCGACCAGTGGCGGGAGGCCGTCAGCCAGCAGCGCGGCTCGCTGTTCCTCGGTCGACCGATGGTTGTAGACGACCGGGTGGCCGAGCAGGTTCGACAGTTGCTCGGCAACCTGCTGCATGGTCCAGGCCCGTGTCCCGGTCAGATGATAGGCGCGCTGCGACTCCGGGCTGAATTCCTCGAGCAACGCCACGCGTGCCACGTCGGCGACGTCACGGGTATCGATGAAGTTCACGCGCCCCTCGCCAGCCGCGCCCGCCCAGGAGCCGGCGGCGATTTGACCTGCCGCGCGCTTGAGGATGTCGAGGTATGCCGAGGGCCGCAAGACGGTCGACGCCACCGGCTGCTGAGCCAGATGTGCCTCGATCTGCATATGCCAGGCAAACGGATTGAGGCGAGATGCCGGCCCCAGGGCGGAGAGTTTGACAATATGGCGGACACCGGCAGCTACGGCGGCGTCGATCAACGCGATCTCGTTCACCACCTGCTGGGGCGACGTACCATGCGAAACGAACAGCCGATCGGTGCCGCGAAGCGCCTTCTGAAGCGTATCCGGCTGATCGAAATCGACAGCGGCGATGCGGGCACCTTTGGGCAGTTGCGGCGCGTCGGGCCGCCGGGTCAGCACCGTGATATCGACCGGATCGGAAGCGAGCAGGCTGGCCAGCGTCGAGCCGACGCGACCTGTGGCACCGGCTATGGCGATCCGCGGCTTGTGCGACACCGGTTGGATTTCCTTGGACATAGCGAACTCCTCCTTGTATCTTGGAACGATCGATCCAACATACATGGAACGATCGTTCCAAGATGTCAAGCGGGGTGTTTATGAGCGGCAAGCCGCAATTCGATGAAGTTGCCGTGATCGCCGCGGCAATCGAGGTTTTCTGGCGCAACGGCTATGCGGCCGCTGCCATCAGCGATCTGACCGAGGCCACGGGCCTGTCGCGCTCCAGCCTCTATCAGCGATTCCAGGACAAGGACGGCCTGTTCCGGGAAGCCCTCGCAGCTTATACGCAGCGCGTCTTGCGGCGCATGACCTCTGCCAAGGCTGATACCGCGCGCGGGCGACTGAACGCGTTGCTGCGCGCGTTTTTGCCGGACAGATCCCGGCCCGGGGGCTGCCTGATCGGGCGAAGCTGTGCCGAGATCTCGGCACTATCCAAGGCAGGACAGGCCGCCACACTGGCAGCAGCGGCACGTCAGCGTGACGTTTTGGCAGGCCTTCTGCGTGAAGGCGTTGTGGCGGGTGAGCTGCCCGAGGATGCCGACATCGATGCAATGGCTTGGTATTATCTCGGTGTGCTGCAGGCCGTATTGAATTTCCCGCAAGCGGGAGGTGATCCGAGCATGCTCGATCGCATGATCGACGTCGCCATGTCGGCTTGGCCCGACACTCGTCTCAGCGGCTCATGACGTCAGTGCAAGCCAACGGGCCGCGCGAATGCGCGCCCGATGACAGGCCTCGTCGCTTCGCTCTCCGCAATGACGGTGTAACTACTTCCCCTTCACGAACGCCGCGAACGCGTCGCCGAAATCCGGATGCCAGCGCGACAGCGGCGGGCGGTTCTCGACGATGTCGCCGGCGGCCCACAGGATGCGGCGCTCGTCGAGCGCGCGCGGCACGTCGTTGTCGGGGCAGAGGATATAGAAATCGCCGGCTTTGAGGTGCTCGATCATGAAGTCGACGGTCTGCTCCGCTGTCCAGGCGGCGGCCGGCTTCTCGGTGCGGCCGCGCGCGGTCAGCCCGGTAAAGACAAAACCCGGGATCAGGAGATGCGCCGTGATCTTGCAGCCGTCGGTGTTGCGCAGCTCGTGCTGCAGCGCCTCGGTGAACGCCTTCACGCCGGCCTTGGAGACGTTGTAGGCGGGGTCGCCCGGCGGCGTGGTGATGCCCTGCTTGGAGCCGGTGTTGATGATCAGGCCCGGCTGCCCGCGCTTGATCATGTTGGGCGCGAACGCCTGCGTGCCGTTGATGACGCCCCACAGATTGACACCCAGGATGCGCTGCCAATTGTCCGCAGGCCCGAACATCGCGCTGCCGGGCTGGATGCCGGCATTGTTCATCAGGACGTCGGTGCCGCCGAACTTTTTCGCGACCGCGGCCTCAAGGCTTGCCACCTCGTCGGCGCGGCTGACATCGACCGCAGCCGTCATGATGTCGGCGGCGCCGCCGGGCGCGGCGGATGACAGTTTTGCCGCCGCCGCCTTCAGCCTGTCATCGCCGAGATCGGCGATGCAGACCTTCATGCCGGCTTCGGCAAACCGCAATGCGGCGGCAAGCCCGATGCCGGATGCGCCTCCGGTGATCACGGCAACATGATTGGCTGATATCACGGGGTGGGGCATCGTTGGTCTCCAGACACATCTGTGGCTCAGTTGGAAAATCAGCATATCGCACCTGGCATGCACGCAGGTGCATGGGAGGTTTTCATGCGCGCCACCCTCGACAACGCCGGCGTCGCTTTACGGTTTCGTGCCCGCGCTGTAGAATCGTCGATATAACGCTTCCAAAACACCTCAGCCGACATTTTACAGGGAGTGCAAACATGGCTGTTTCGCAGGCTATTCCGATCACGCGCCATCCTTATGCCGATGGCTCTTACAAGCAGATGCTGATCGACGGCAAATGGGTCGACGCCGCCTCCGGCAAGAAATTCGAAACCCACAATCCCGCCACCGGTGAATTGCTCGCCTCCGTCGCCGAGGGCGATGCCGAGGACATCAACCGTGCGGTTGCGGCGGCGCGCCGCGCCTTCGAAGGGCCCTGGAGCAAGGTGAAGCCGTTCGAGCGGCAGAACATGCTGCTCAAGCTCGCCGAGCTGGTTGAGGCCAATTTCGAGGAACTGTCCCAGCTCGACACGCTCGACATGGGCGCGCCGATCAGCCGCACCCGCGGCAACCGGCTGCGCGCACTCGGCATGCTGCGCTACTACGCCGGTCAGGCCACCGCGATCCACGGCGAGACCATCGAGAACTCGCTGCCTGGCGAGATCTTCTCCTACACGCTGAAGGAGCCGATCGGCGTGGTCGGCGCCATCATCCCCTGGAACGGCCCGCTGACCGCCTCGATCTGGAAGATCGGCCCCGCGATCGCGACCGGCTGCACGGTGGTGCTGAAGCCGGCCGAGGAATCGCCGCTGACCTCGTTGCGCATCGGTGAGCTCTGCATGGAGGCCGGCATTCCGCCCGGCGTCGTCAACGTCGTGCCGGGCTATGGCGAGACCGCGGGCGCCGCGCTCGCCTCGCACCCCGATGTCGACAAAGTCGCCTTCACCGGCTCGCACGTCACGGGACAATCGATCATCCGTGCCTCGGCCGGCAACCTCAAGCGCGTCTCGCTCGAGCTCGGCGGCAAGTCGCCGGACATCGTGTTCGCCGACGCCGATCTCGACGCCGCGGTGCCGGGCGCTGCGATGGCGGTGTTCGCCAATTCCGGCCAGATCTGCAGCGCAGGCACGCGGCTGTTCGTCGAGCAGAAGGTCTATGACGAATTCGTCGGCCGCGTCGCCGAGTTCGGCAAGAAGCTGCAGGTCGGCAACGGCCTCGACCCCAACACCCAGATCGGGCCGCTGGTGTCGCAGCAGCAGATGGAGCGGGTCTCCAGCTATCTCGACATCGGCCAGAAGGAAGGCGCCAAGGCGCTGGCCGGCGGCGGCCGCCTCACCGAAGGCGCGCTGTCGAAGGGCTATTTCGTGCAGCCGACCGTGTTTGCCAATGTGCAGGACAACATGCGCATCGCGCAGGAGGAGATCTTCGGCCCGGTGATCTCGGCGATCTCGTTCAAGGATCCGGACGAGCTGATCAAGCGCGCCAACGCCACCACCTTCGGCCTCGGCTCGGGTGTCTGGACCACCAATGTCAGCAAGGCGCACCAGGTCGCCAAGGCGCTGCGCGCCGGCTCGGTCTGGGTCAATTGCTACCAGGCCATGGATCCGGCGGTGCCGTTCGGCGGCTACAAGATGAGCGGCTACGGCCGCGAGTCCGGCAAGCAGCACGTCGAGGAATATCTCAACGTCAAGGCGGTCTGGATCAAGACGGGTTAGGGCTGGCTTCTCACCTCTCCCCGCTTGCGGGGAGAGGTATCGCATCTACCGTCTTGGCGACCGCGCAAGCGCTCGGCCTCGTGATTCGAGACGCGCCGCAAGCGGCGCTCCTCACCATGCGGGCCAATAGTTCAGCCGCGAAGCAAGGCGTATATCCTTGCCCACCGCTGTCATCGCCCGGCTCGACCGGGCGATCCAGTACGCCGCGGCCCCTCGATTCAAGCACAGACGTCTCTGGAATACTGGATCACCCGCATGCGCGGGTGATGACACTGAGCAAGCCGCATCATCCAGAGGAGCCCGCCGAAGGCGGGCGTCTCGAAGGATGGCCCACGAGGGCATTGCCGCGAAATGCGATAAACCTTGCTGCCTGCGGGAGGAGGTCGGATTGCATTGACGGATGCAATCCCAATGCACGATTTCGGAATATTAGAAGAATATCCCTGATTTGCCCGACGCGTCAAGTTGCCTTGTCGAGCGCCGGCCGACGCCGGCTACTTTGCATGGGGTTGTTTTCGATATTTTCGTAAGCGCCCTTGCTGCGGCCGCCGATTCCAGCGTTTACCGCCCCGCGGCCTTCTTCGGCTTGCCGATGTCGCTGCGCAGGGCCTCGAGATCCTTGCGTACGGCGGTCGCCGCATCGCGCTCGATCTTGCGGTAGCGCGCCACCAAAGAGAGGCCGAACGGGGTCAGCACCGCGCCGCCGCCGTTCTTGCCGCCGGTCTGGCGTTCCACCGCCGCCTGCCGGCAGATGCGGTTGATCTCGTCGACCAGGTCCCAGGCGCGCTTGTAGCTCATGTCCATGGCGCGGCCGGCGGCGGAGATCGAGCCGCATTCCCTGATCCGCTCGAGCAGCAGGATCTTGCCCGGTCCGATGCGGTCTTCGGCATCGAGATCGATGCGGACGCTCAACGAGGGGAGCGATGTGGCGCTCGTTTTCGACATGGCAAGCCTGCTTGTCTGTTCACTAGATTGCCACTACCTGCTTTTGCGAACAAGATGAACCCGTGACATAACGGGCATGGTCCGGAAAAGTGGTAACCGGCTTTCCGGGGCGGATCATGCCCACTCTATAACGGAAACCACATAAGAATATTTGGGGTAGGCATGAGTTCTCCATCGCTGTTTTCGCCGCTCAAGGTCGGTCCCTATGAGCTGAAGCATCGCGTCGTGATGGCGCCGCTGACGCGGATGCGGGCGGCGCGGCCGAGCCTCGCGCCGCGGCCGATGAACGCGGAATATTACGCACAGCGCGCCACGCCCGGCGGCCTCTTGATCGCGGAAGCCTCGCCGGTGGTCGCCACCGGCTTCGGCAATCCCGGCGTCCCCGGCATCTATAGCGATACCCAGATCGCGGGCTGGCGCGAGGTGGTGGATGCGGTGCACGCCAAGGGCGGACTGATCTTCCTGCAGCTCTGGCACGTCGGCCGCGTCTCGCATTCCTCGTTCCAGCCGGATGGCGCGCTGCCGGTGGCGCCGTCGGCGGTCGCGATCCCCTCCGAGTTCAAGTGCATGACGGCGGACGGCAAGGTGGTCGACTACGAGACGCCGCGTGCGCTCGAGACCGGTGAAGTCGCCCTGATGGTCGAGGCCTACCGGCAGGGGGCGAAGAACGCGCTCGCCGCCGGCTTCGACGGCGTCGAGATACACGGCGCCAATGGCTATCTGATCGAGCAGTTCCTGCAATCGCGCAGCAATCTGCGCACCGACCAGTATGGCGGATCGATCGAGAACCGCGTCCGCTTCCTGCTGGAAGTGACGCAGGCGGTGACCGAGGTCTGGGGCGCCGACCGCGTCGGTGTGCGGCTCTCGCCCTACGGCATCGCCAATGGCAGCGGCGAGGCCGACCCGATGCCGCTCTACAGCCACGCCATCAAGGCGCTGGACAAGTTCGGGCTCGCCTATCTGCATTTCATCGAGCCGCGCGCCTCGGGCACCGGTCGCGCCGAGGTCGACTGGCAGAACGTGCCGTCCGCGATGGTGCTGTATCGCCCGATGTGGAGCGGTGTCCTGATCACCGCCGGCAATTTCGTCGGCGACAGCGCGCAGAGTGCGGTCGCGGAAGGTCATGCCGATGCGATCGCGTTCGGCCGCTATTTCATCTCCAACCCGGATTTGCCGCGCCGCCTGCAGCGCGGCTATCCGCTGACCAAGTACAACCGCGCGACCTTCTATGCCGGCGAGGAGAAGGGCTACACGGACTATCCCGTGCACGATGAGATGGCGCAGGCCTGACTTCGTAGCCCGGATGAAGCGCAGCGCAATCCGGGGCCTTTTGTCGGCGGATCAACCGTCCCCGGATTTCGCTTCGCTGCATCCGGGCTACGATGGTTCCATCTTCGTCATTGCGAGCGAAGCGAAGCAATCCATATCTCCCAGCTTGCGGAGAGATGGATTGCTTCGTCGCTTCGCTCCTCGCAATGACGTGTAGACCGGGAGACCCCGATGTTTCCGGACGACGAGTTCGAGCCGACGAAGAAGCCCAAGCCGGTGGCGCTGGCAAAGCCTGCGGCCGGCCAATGTCTGTGCGGCAAGGTGCGGTTCGAGATCGACGTGCCGGCGCGCTGGGCCTGGCACGATCACACCGCTGCGAGCCGCCGCGCCCATGGCGCTGTCTATGCGACTTATGTCGGCAGCTGGAAGAAACGCTTCCGCATCACGCAGGGCGAAAGCGAGCTCTCGCGCTATGAGGACACGAAAAGCAAGACCGCGCGCAGCTTCTGCGCCAATTGCGGCACGCCCGTCATCTACGAGCGCGCGCGGTCGCCGCACATGGTCAATATCCCGCGTGCGCTGTTTTCGGGGCGCACCGGCCGGCAGCCGCTCTATCACATCGCGATCGAGGAATTGCAGGAATGGGCCTACACCGGCGAGCCGCTGGTGCCGCTGAAGGGCTATCCCGGCGTGGTCTGGCAGCGTTCGAAAAAGAAGAAGCGCAGCGAGCGCGAGGGGATGTTCTAGGACGCCAGCTCGCGTGCCGGCATTCGGGGGAGGCGGTCGCACGCAACCTTGCGTCAGTGCTTCACGTAGATGACCTCATCCGTTCCTGCGTATTCCTCGGTCCACCCTCTCTTGTCGACGAGGAACCTCTTCAGCGGTTCGTGCGCCTTCACCCAGAGCACCGTGTCGATCTTGTACTTGGCAAGCACGGTGTCCCAGGCGGTCTCATCGACCTCCCATTTGATCAGACTGAAATAGTCGCGCAGCAGCTCATCGGGATAGGCGGTAGCCGATCGGCCATCGACGAACACCGGCACCGCACCGCGCGTGTAGAAGATCAGGAGTCCGCCGACGTTCCAGTGGTTCAGCAGCCGCGCATGCGGAAAATGGCTTTGAAGATCGCGCGCATCCTGTTCCGAGAGCAGCTGCGGAAGCGCGAGCGCCGGTTTGACGACCATCAGCGTCAGCGGCAGCGCGCACATTCCGATGATGCCGGCAACCAAGAGCGAGCTCTGGACCTTGAGATCGTTGAGCTGCTTGGGCAGCACCCGGTCGATGTGAAGCGCCAGCGGCACCGTTGCGAACATGAAGAAGAACGACATGTACCGGTATTGATAGAACCCCAGCAGCAGGAACAGCCAGGACAGCAGCCGCGACTCCAGAGGAGCCGGCGAAGCAGCCGGGTGGCGGAGCTCGAACGCCGCAAATATCGCGATATAGACGATGCCGGGAATGCTCCCGGGCACGGTGAAGTTCGCGGAATAAGACCACCACTCGGTGATGTTCGCCTGCGCAAAGTGGCCGAGCGTGGTCGTGACGCCGTCGTAGATATGCCAGCCAAGCGGATTGATCAGGATCGCGACAAGGCAGCCGGCAGCTGCGAAACCGTAGATCTTAAGACCTGCCCAGTCCCGCCTGAGCACGGACGCGGCGCCGAAAATGCCGATGATGAAAAGCCCGAGCACGAAGCCGCCATGCAGATTGGCCCAAAGCACCATCATCACCGGCAGCAGGAACCATCTGGTTCGCTTCAGGCACTCTGCGTAGAAGACGACGCAGAACAACATGGTGGGGGTGTTCGGCGAAGCGGCGAGATAGGAATTCGGCGCGGTCACGAACGCCGGGTAAAGCAGGCACGCGGCGAGAACGGAAATGCCAACCGCGAGTGTCGAGGCGCCGCTGCGCAGGCAGATCGATGCAAGATATCCGGCGATGACGGCGCCACATGCAATGACCGCCAATGTGAGGCCGGTATATCCCGTGTATTGAAACACCACGCTGGCGACCACGTCCCAGAGCCAGGACAGATTGTACCATTGCCTGTCGCCGAGGGTGAACGACCATGGATCCTGAAAGGGGACGTTGCCGCGCTCCCTGATCAGGTCTCCGGCGGCGAGGTGCCATCCGAGATCAAGGTGGCCGAGCAGGAGCGGCCCGTTCGACAGGTAGTACAGAGACGTGACTGCGATCAGGAAGACATAGAGTCCGAGCTTCTCGCGCCCGATCGTTCCCGGTCCTCTATCGAGCCTGGTTCCGTTCCAGGCCGCCAGCGCGTCCATGACTGAACCCCCGCGATCGAATCGAGCCGCCTGCGGGCCCTGCATGCTTTTCTGTGTGCTTGATGAAGACAAACCATCGTCGCTTTAGGACACTCTCGCTAAAGTAGCGTTAAAGTCGGCCGCGCAATTCGATGGCTCCCGTCGAGGTTCACGTCTGCCCCGCGCCGGCTTTCGAGGGACTGGCCGGCGGAGTGAAATGACGAGCGCGTGCCCTAGAGAGCCAGGCGCGCGCCAGCGGAATGCGGCCATGACCGGCGGCTCGATTGCTCCCCAAGCGCAAGTTTGGTCATCTCCTCCCGCCGTCGGCCGACTCGCCGGCAGGCCTGGAGGAAACATGAAGAATCGCATAACCGGCCGCTCGGCATTCCTGGCGCTGCTGAAGGACGAGGGCGTCACGCATCTGTTCGGCAATCCCGGCACCACCGAACTGCCGATCATGCATGCGCTGAAGGACCATCCCGACCTCACCTATGTGATGGCGATGCAGGAGAGCCTGGTCGTCGCGATGGCCGATGGTTTCAGCCGAGCCTCCGGCAAGCTCGTCGCCTGCAACGTCCATGTCGCGCCCGGTCTCGGCAATGCGATGGGCTCGCTCTACAATGCGAGCTTCACCGGCACGCCGCTGATCCTCACCGCCGGCCAGCAGGAGCAGGGCCACGGCCTGACCGAACCGGTGCTCTATGGCCCGCTGGTGCAGATGGCCACGCCCTTGGTGAAATGGGCGGTCGAGGTGACGCGGCTCGAAGACCTGCCGCGCATCGTGCGCCGCGCCGCCAAGATCGCGACCACGCCGCCCACGGGACCGGTGTTCATCTCGCTGCCCGGTGACATTCTCAACGCCGAGGCCGGCATCGAGCTCGGCCGCTCCACCCGGGTCGACACAAGGGTCCGGCCGTCGGAAGATTCGTTGAAGGCGCTGGCCGCGCGGATCCTGAAAGCCGAGCGTCCGGTGATCGTCGTCGGCGACGAGATCGTCAAAAGCGACGCGCTGCGCGAGGCGGCCGATCTGGCCGAGACGCTGGGCTGCCCGGCCTGGCAATCGCCGACGCCCTATGGTTCGCATTTTCTTTCCGAAAGCCCGAGCTTCATGGGCGCGATCGCGCGGCTGCAGAAGGTCGCCCGCGATGTGCTGGCGCCGTATGATCTGTTGATCGCGCTCGGCGGCGATCCGCTGCGGATGTCGGTCTATAGCGAGGTCGATCCGCTGCCGGACGGGCTCTCGATCGTGCAGGTCGGGCTGGTCGACAGCGATCTCGCCAGGAACTACGGCGCCGAGATCGCGGTCAAGGCCGACGTCAAGGAGACGCTGCGCGCGCTGGTCCCGGCATTGAAGGAGCTCGGCGGCGGCGCACTGGAGACGCGCGCCAGGCAGGGGCTCGCGGCGCTGTCGACGAAGAACTGGGCGGCGAAGCGCGAGGCGCTGGTCGAGCAGATCTCGAAGGCGGCCCTGAAATCGCCGATCGATCCGGACTGGCTCGCCCTGCAAGTCGTGGAGGCGATGCCGGACAACGCGATCCTGGTCGACGAAGGTCTGACCTCGTCGCGGCAGATCCTCGCGCTGCGCCCGCATCGCGACCGCTACGGCTATCACGCGCTCGCCTCCGGCGGCATCGGCTGGGGCCTGCCGGCCGCGGTCGGCGTCAGCCTCGCCAATCCGCAGCGCCCGGTGGTGTGCTATTCCGGCGACGGCTCGTCGATGTATTCGATCCAGTCGCTGTGGACCGCCGCCAATCACAAGCTGCCGCTCAACTTCGTCATCGTCAACAATGGCGGCTATCGCATCATCAAGCAGCGCCTGCTCGCCTTCCATGGTGACGACAATTATGTCGGGATGGATTTCATCGACCCGCCGGTCGATTTCACCGGCGTCGCGCGCTCGCTCGGGCTCGAAGCGATCAAGGTGACCGACCCGCAGGAGCTGAAGGGCGTGATGAAGTCGGCGTTCAGCCGTCCCGGCGCGAAGCTGATCGAGGTGATGGTCAGCAATTCGGTGAATTGAGCGCGGCGCGCGCTCCGTCCCGTCATCCTGAGGTGCGAGCGGAGCGAGCCTCGAAGGATGCACGGCCCGGCCGGTGGCCGTCGATCCTTCGAGACGCGCGCAAGAGCGCGCACCTCAGGATGACGGAACTATCCGCGTCATTGCGATGAGCGAAGCGACGAAGCAAATCCATACTTCCGTTCGCCCGGTGCGATGGATTGCTTCGCTTCGCTCGCAATGACGGAGACGATCACTCCGCCGCCGCGCTCTTCACCCGATATCGCCCCGCCGGATGCGTCGCATCGAGCCTGGCGCGCCCCGCGCCGAACAGCTTCTCGCGCAGCGTGCCCTTGGCATACTCTTTCTTGAAGCGGTCGCGCTTGACGAGCTCCGGCACCAGCATGTCGGCGATGTCCTCGAAATCGCCGGGCGAGATCGCAAACGCGACGTTGAGGCCGTCGACGTCGGTGTCCTCGAACCATTGCTCGATCTTGTCGGCGACCTGCTCGGGCGTGCCGACCACCACGGGGCCGGCGCCGCCGATGCCGACATGCTCGGCGACCTCGCGCACGGTCCAGATCCGATCGGGGTCGGCGCGGGTGACATTATCCATCGCCGAGCGGCCGGCATCGTTCTGCACGTGCCGCACCTCCTGATCGAGCGAATAGGTCGAGAAGTCGACGCCGGTCCAGCCCGACATCAGCGCCAGCGCGCCCTCATGGCTGATATGGCTGCGATACTCGGCATATTTCGCCTTGGCTTCGGCCTCGGTCGGCGCGACCACGATGCACATCATCGAGAACATCAGGATCTCGGCGGCGTTGCGGCCCTTTGCGGCGGCGAGCTCGCGGATCGCCGACACGCGCGGGCCGATCACTTTGGCTGAGGGCCCTGACATGAACACGCATTCGGCGTGCTCGGCGGCGAATTGCCGGCCGCGCGGTGAGGTGCCGGCCTGGTAGAGCACCGGCGTGCGTTGCGGCGACGGCTCCGAGAGATGGATCGCGTTGAGCCGGTAGTTGCTGCCTTCGTGTTGCACGCGATGCACCTTCGCGGGATCCGTGAAGATGCCGCGCGCGACGTCGCGGACCGCGGCGTCGTCCTCCCAGCTGCCTTCCCAGAGCTTGTAGACCAGCTCCATATATTCGTCGGCGAGTTCGTAGCGGTCGTCATGCGCGGTCTGCTTGTCCTTGCCGGCACCGCGCGCCGCGGAATCGAGATAGCCGGTCACCACGTTCCAGCCGACCCGGCCGCCGGTGAGGTGATCGAGCGTCGACATTCGCCGCGCGAACGGGTAGGGCGGCTCGAACGAGAGATTGCTGGTGACGCCGAAGCCGAGATTCTCGGTTACCGCGGCCATCGCCGGGATCAGCATCAACGGCTCGTTGGCCGGGGTCTGCGCCGCATTGCGCAGTGCCGCATCCGGATTGCCCGCATAGACGTCATAGACGCCGAGCACGTCGGCCAGGAATAGACCATCGAACCGGCCACGCTCCAGCGTCTTCGCCAGATCGGTCCAGTAGGACAATTTGTTGTAGTCCTTGGTGCGGTCGCGCGGATGGGTCCACAGCCCCGGCGACTGATGCGCCACGCAGTTCATGGCAAAGGCGTTGAGCCGGATTTGTTTTGTCATTGTCGAAACCTTGGTCGAAACCTTGAGCGCCGCTTCGAATGCTGCCCGGTCGGATGCCGGGCGTCCCGCAGCAACTTGTTGCGACTTCCCACGTTTTGGCAAGGCCCCCTTCGCGATTCACACCCTTCCGGTGGCGCGCCGATCCCGATAGGTTGCCGGCCTCCAGAAGCATAATCCGGGCGCAAAGCGTCGCGTTCCGGTGGGATCATGCCAAGAAATCATCTCAAGACGCGACCGGACGAAGGAACAATCATGGCGACACGGGCCGACGCAATCGCAAACGTGCGAGAGCATTTTAAATCGGGACAGTTCCTGCAGGAGCTGGACCGCAGGGTCGGCTACCAGACCGAGAGCCTGAATGCCGACAAGGCCGATGCGCTGCGCGCCTATCTGGTCGAGAATCTGCAGCCGGCCTTCGCCGAGCTCGATTTCAAGACCCGGCTGATCGAGTCGCCGACCGGCCGCGGGCCCTACCTGATCGCCGACTACCAGGAGGATGCCGCGCGGCCGACCGTGCTGACCTACGGCCACGGCGACGTCGTCGACGGCATGGTCGGCGAATGGCGCGATGGGCTCAATCCCTGGCAGACCACGGTCAAGGGCGACCGCGTCTATGGCCGCGGCACCGCCGACAACAAGGGCCAGCATTCGATCAACATGGCCGCGCTGCGCGCGGTGAAGCAGGCGCGCGGCGGCAAGCTCGGCTTCAACGCCAAGTTCATCATCGAGACCGGCGAGGAGATCGGCTCGCCCGATCTGCGCGAGGTCTGCGAGGCGCATCGCGAGGAGCTGAAGGCGGATCTGTTCATTGCCTCGGACGGGCCGCGGCTGTCGGCGGACCGGCCGACGATCTTCCTCGGCTGCCGCGGCGGCAACCGCATCCATCTCGACGTCAACCTGCGCGAGGGCGGCAACCATTCCGGCAATTGGGGCGGCGTGCTGGCCAATCCGGCGACGATTCTGGTCAACGCGATCGCGAGCCTGGTCGACGGCAAGGGCCGCATGAAGCTCGAGATCCTGAAGCCGCCGCCGATCTCGAACCGCGTCCGTGCCGCGCTCGCCGACGTCGAGATCAAGCCGACGGCGGACGAGCCGGCGCTGGCGGAGGATTGGGGCGAGGAGGGCCTGACCGCGGCCGAGCGGCTCTATGCCTGGAACACGCTGGAAGTGCTGGCGATGTCGTCGGGCAATATCGACAAGCCCGCCAATGCAATTCCGGGCAAGGCGAATGCGGTGCTGCAGCTCCGCTTCGTGGTCGGCACCAGATATCTCGAAGTGATCGATGGGGTGCGCGACTATCTGCACAAGAACGGCTTTCCGATGGTCGAGGTCTCGGGCGCGCAGCGCTTTGGCGCCTCGCGCACCGACATGGACAGCCCGTGGATCGAGTGGGCGGCGAATTCGATCCGCACCACCACCGGCAAGGCGCCAGCGGTGCTGCCGAACTTCGGCGGCTCGCTGCCGAACGACGTGTTTTCGGAAGGGCTGGGCCTGCCGACGATCTGGGTGCCGCATTCCTATCCGGGCTGCTCGCAGCACGCGCCCGACGAGCACATCCTGCTGCCGGTGACCGAGGAGGCGCTGACCATCATGGCCGGCCTGTTCTGGGATCTCGGCGAGACGCCGCGCAAGGGGTGAAGGAAGGGCTCGCTATTTCTCCGTCATCCTGAGGTGCGAGCGGAGCGAGCCTCGAAGGATGAATCGGCCACCAGCGGGGCCGTGCATCCTTCGAGGCTCGCAAGAGCTCGCACCTCAGGATGACGGGGAAGCCGTCGGCTATGACGAGTTCAGAGAATAGTGCCTGACACGGCCAAGGAATCTAGATGACCCTATCGACGCCGCTTACCTCCGAAGTCGACGCCACCACAAAGAAAAACATCACCCGCCTGATCGTCGCGACCTCGGTCGGCAATGCGCTCGAATGGTACGACATCTCGGTCTACGCCTATTTCGCGGTCTATCTCTCCAAGGCGTTCTTTCCGGCCAATGATCCGACCACCTCGCTGCTGCTGACCTTCGGCAGCTTCGGCCTGTCGTTCCTGATCCGCCCGATCGGCGGCATCGTGCTCGGCGCCTATGCCGACCGTCACGGCCGCAAGGCCTCGCTGATGCTGTCCATCGTGCTGATGACGTTGGGCACGCTGGTGCTGGCCTTGATGCCGACCTATCAGACCATTGGCATCCTGGCGCCGATCGCGGTGATGCTGGCGCGGCTGGTGCAGGGCTTTTCCGCCGGCGGCGAGTTCGGCTCCTCGACCGCGTTCCTGGTCGAACACATGCCGGAGCGGCGCGGCTTCGTGGCGAGCTGGCAGTTCGCGAGCCAGGGCGTCAGCGGCCTGCTCGGTGCAGGCTTCGGTGCGCTGTTGACGTCGCTGATGAGTCCCGAGGATTTGCAATCCTGGGGCTGGCGGCTGCCGTTCCTGTTCGGCGTGCTGATCGGCCCGGTCGGCATCTACATCCGCAACCATGTCGACGATGCGACGCCGCCGCCGGCGGCGGGCAAGCAGGATTCGCCGGTCAGGGAAGTGTTCGCGCGGCAGAAGCTCGCCACGATGCTGGCGATCGGTGCGCTCGCGGTGTCGACCGCGGTGAACTATTTGATCGTCTACATGCCGACCTATGTGGTGAAGACGCTCAACCTCGCGCCGTCGGTCGGATTCATCGCTGCATTCGCCGCGCAGACGGCGGTCGCGCTGCTGGCGCCGATCGCAGGCCTCGTCTCCGACAGGATCGGGCGCACCACGCACATGATCCTGTTTGCGCTGCTGCTGCTGGTCTCGATCTTCCCGGCCTTCCTGCTGCTCACGGGCAGGCCGACGCCGACCATCATCCTGATCGGCGTGCTGTGGCTCGGCGTCCTCAAGTCGCTATATTACGGGCCGCTCGCCGCGCTGATGTCGGAGCTGTTTCCGGCGGCGACGCGTGCCACCGGGCTCGGCCTCAGCTACAATATCGGCGTCACATTGTTCGGCGGCATGGGCCCGGCGATCATGACCTGGATGGGCGGCTTCGCGCCGATCGGTGAGCTCGCACCGGGCTACTACCTCACCGGCGTCTGCTTGCTCAGCCTGTGGGCGCTGTTCACCATCCGCCGGCTGCGGCTGGCTTGATTTCGTGAAGCGAAATTCGAACATCCCGTTGCTGCAAGGCAGCGTAGATAGTCGCAATCAAAGTTTCATCTCACGAAAGTATACGATGTCCGGCGCGCGTCATCCGTTTTAGGATGATGTCCGCCGGCACATCCCTTTGTCGTGCCGGTTCAGGATTTGGAATTGAAGGCAAGGAAGACCAAGGCATGAACGCCTCCACGACTGCGACCGCACGGACCAGCCGCAAGAGGCCACCGCCGGAGCCTGGCCAACCCGACAAGTTCAACGCGATCCAGAAGGTCTGCGCGATCTTGCGCGTGCTGGCGCAGCGCTCGCCGCTGCGGCTGACCGACATCGCCGACACCACCTCGCTGAACAAGGCGACCGCGCTGCGCATCCTCAACTCGCTGATCGAGGAAGGTTTCGTCAGTCGGCTCGCCGGCGCCAAGACCTATGAGCTCGGCCAGGAGGCGCGGGTGATGGCGGTCGGCGCGCGCCGCTCGGTCGACATCGCCGAGCTGGCGCAGCCGAGCCTGCTCCGGCTGTCGGAGCGCTCCGCGGATACGGCGCTGTTGTCGGTGCGCTCCGGCGTCGAGGCGCTGTATCTGGCGCGCTCGGTCGGCAGCCACCCGCTGCAGCCGAATTATCTGCAGATCGGCAGCCGCCGTCCGCTCGGCGTCGGCGCAGGCGCGCTGGCGCTCTTGGTCTGGCTGCCGGATGCCGAGATCGAGGCCGTGATCGAGGTGATCGTGCCTCGGCTGGCGAAATCGCCGCGCATCACGCCAAAATTCCTGCGCGAGCGGATCGCCGTGGCGCGCAAGGCCGGCCACACCGTGCTGCTCGACGCCGCATTCCCCGGCATGGGCGGCGTCGGCGTTCCCGTCCGCGACGATGCCGGCGAGGTGGTCGCCGCGCTGTCGATCGGCGCTGCCACCGACCGCATCCGCCGCCGCGAAAGCGAGCTCGCCGACATGTTGAAGAAGGAAGCCCAGGTGCTGGCCCGCGCGATGGCCCAGGCGCCGAAGAACGGGCGTCCGGCGAAGGCGGGTTGAAGCGGGCAGTAGGTCTTTCCGCGGACTGGCTTCACCTCTCCCGCTTGCGGGGGAGGTCGGATTGCATCGAAGATGCAATCCGGGTGGGGGCTTTCTCCACTAGATGACTCGCGGTGATACCCCCACCCCAACCCTCCCCCGCAAGCGGGAGAGGGGGCGCACTGCCGGCTTGATGCGCTCAACTCCCTCTCGTCGGGCGCTAAGCCCCCTCGTCCAGCGCCACCAGCTCGCGCTTCCTGCGCAGCGACGGCAGCAGCGGGCCGACCAGCAGCAGCAGCGCGAAGGCGAGGCAGATCGCCGAGATCGGCCGTTCCACGAAGGTCATGAGATCGCCCTGCGAGAGGATCAGCGACTTGCGCAGATTGTTCTCCAGCATCGGCCCGAGCACGAAGGCCAGCACCAGCGGCGCCGGCTCGTAGCCGAGCTTGCGCATGAAATAGCCGATCACGCCGAACGCGATCATGACATGGACGTCGAACACGTTGTTGCTGGAGCAGTAGACGCCGATGATCGTGAACAGGATGATCAGCGGGAACAGCACATTGTAGGGCAGCCGCAGCAGCTGCACCCACATCCCGATCATCGGCAGGTTGAGCACCAACAGCATCAGATTGCCGATATACATGCTGGCGACGATGCCCCAGAACAACGTTGGGTTCTGCGAGATCATCAGCGGTCCCGGCTGCAGGCCGTGGATCACGAAGGCGCCGAGCAGCAGGGCCATCACCACATTCGGCGGGATGCCGAGCGTCATCAGCGGAATGAAGGCGCCGCCGGCCGCGGAATTGTTGGCCGATTCCGGCCCCGCGACACCCTCGATCGCGCCGTGGCCGAAACGCTCCGGATGCTTCGACAGCCGTTTCTCCAGCGCATAGGATGCAAACGATGCCACCACGGCACCGCCGCCGGGCAGGATGCCGAGGAAGAAGCCGAGTACGGTGCCGCGTGCCACCGGACCGGCGCTCGCCTTCCAGTCTTCCTTGTTGGGCAACAGCTGGGTGATCTTGGCGTTGATGATGTCGCGCCTGATCGCCTGCTCGGTGTTGAGCAGCACCTCGGCGACGCCGAACAGGCCCATCACGACAGGCACGAGGCCGATGCCGTCGATCAGCTCGATGCGGCCGAAGGTCAGCCGCGGCTGCGCGGTGATGCTGTCGAGCCCGACCAGGCCGAGCACGACGCCGATGCAGGCCATCAGCAGCGCCTTGGCCATCGAGCCCTGGGTGAGGAACGTCAGCACGACGAGGCCGAGCACCATCAGGCTGAAATACTCGGCCGGGCCGAACGCGATCGCGACGCTGGCGAGCGAGGGCGCCACCAGCATCAGGGCGACCAGCGAGAAAGTGCCAGCGATGAACGAGCCGAACGCGGAGATGCCGAGCGCGGGGCCGGCGCGGCCCTGCTTGGCCATCTGGTGGCCGTCGATGCAGGTGACGACGGAGGCGGCTTCGCCGGGGATATTGACGAGGATCGAGGTGGTCGAGCCGCCATACATCGAGCCGTAGTAGATGCCGGCCATCATGATGATGCCGGACTCCGGCGTGCCGGACAGCGTGACCGGCAGCAATAGCGACATCGCGGAGATCGGGCCGATGCCGGGCAGCACGCCGACCAGCGTGCCGATGAACACGCCGATGAAGCAATAGAGCAAATTGACCGGCAGCAGCGCGACGCCGAGGCCGTGGGCGACATTGACGAGAGTATCCATGGGCGCTCAACCGATCTCGAAGATGCCGCTCGGCAACTGGATCGCGAGCAGGTGCTTCAGCACCCACCACATCCCAAGCGGGGCAAGGATGGACAGCGGGATCGCCAGCGACCAGCGCACCGGATCGATCACCCGCAACAGCAACAGCATCAGCGGGATCGCCGACAGCAGGAAGCCCAGCGGCTCCAGCGCAAAGGCGAACGCGGTGAGGCAGACGATGACGAGGACCGGCTTGCCCCAGCGCGCATTCTCCCATCGCGAGGCGAAGCTCGGACCGCCCTCGGTGACCGCCGCGACCATGATCGAGATCGCGAACACGCACATCAGGATGCCGGTGTAGAACAGCACGTAGCCGGAGCCGGGATCGTTGATGGTGCCGAGCTTGAGCTTCAGCCCCGACCAGATCACGAAGCCGCCGAGCGCGAGCCCGATCAGCCCGCCCCAGAGCTCGGAGTTGTTGAGACGGAGTTTGACGTTGGTTTGGTCTGTCATGTGTTGCTCTCAATCACCGTCACCCTGAGGTAGCGAAGCGCAGCGTAGCCCTCGAAGGGCGACGGTGCCCGCGTCCATCCTTCGAGGCGCGCAAGAGCGCGCACCTCAGGATGACGTCCTCGCTCGTGGCGAGTTCAGTTCTCTGTCTTTGTTTCTTACTTCTTCGCCAGCCCGAGGGTGTCGATCACCTTGCGCTCGGACTCGGTGACCTCGACCACGAACTTCCTGTAGTCCTCGGTGTTCTTGTAGTTCGGCACCATGTCGTATTTGGCCAGCGTCGCGATCACGGCCGGGTCCTCGATCGCCTTCTTGAAGGCGTCGTGCAGCTTGGCCACGATCTTGGGATCCATGCCCTTGGGGCCGGCGATGCCGAACGGCGAGTCATAGATCATGGGATAGCCGAGCTCCTTCAGCGTCGGCACGTCGGGATAGTTCGGCGAGCGCGCGCCGGTCCACACCATCAAGAGCCGGAGCTTGCCGGCGTCGACCAGCGGCCGCCAGCCGGTGGAATCGGCCTGCAGCATGGTGTGCTGGCCGAGCACCGCGGCGTTGGTCTCGGCGCCGCCCTTGAACGGCACCTGGGTCAGCTTGATCCCGCCGGCCATCAAGGCGATCTGCTCCATGCCGATATGCAGCGAGGTGCCGGTGCCCGGCGTCGCATAGGTCACCTTGCCGGGATTCTTCTTGGCGAAGTCGACCACGTCCTGCCAGGTCTTGAACTGCGACTCCGCATTGGTGGTGACGCCGAAGGTGTAGCCGGTGAGGTGGACGATGTAGGAGAAATCCTTCGCCGGATCCCACGACACGTCCTGCATCAGCGGCAGGCGGAACACGGTGATCGGGATCTGCGCGATGGTGTAGCCGTCGGGCTTGGCGCCGGCGGCCATGGTCGCGGGACCCACGGTGCCGCCGCCGCCCGCCTTGTTGTCGACCGCGATCGGCTGGCCCAGCACCTTGGAGGCGCTCTCGGCGATCGCGCGCATCGAGATATCGGTCGAGCCGCCCGCCGGCCACGGCACGATCAGCGTGATCGGCTTGGTCGGATAATCCTGCGCCTGCGCCGCTGTTGACAGCAGCATGCCGGCGGCGGCGAGCAGGACCATCCAGGAATTGCGCTGCGACATCTCGATCTCTCCCCGTGTGGCCGCGTTCGATCGCGGCCATGTCTTGTTCGGTGTTGGCAATGATCGTCCCTGTCGTCGCAGGGACACGCTGCGCATTGGACAGAACGCGGCGGGCAACGGAAGAGCGAAGGCGCCGACTGCGACAATTGGCCTGCCGCGAGTTGGCGCGACCTGCCGAGCCGCGGAATTCAATCGGTCTTTGGTCTGACGGAGTGGCAACTATTGGCAGCTCCTGGCAGTATGCGGGGAGGGCGCGCCACCCCGCGCCCTGACCGGCAAGCCGCGTTTGGTCAAGCGTATAATCCAGGGAACCCAAGGGCATCGGCGTCTTGCGGGATCGCGCCCTTCCGGTCATCATGGGGCGTCCGCCGCAGGAAAACTTCCCCGACAGATGACGCGATCGCCCGACGCCACCGACGACGCTGTGACGACGGTGTTTGCCGGCATTCCCGCATTGCTCGACCAGGCGCCGCTCTTGGTCTCGCGCGGGCGGCTGCTCGATTGCGACTGCCTGCTCGGCCCGACGGCGCGGCCGTTTCACGCCGCGATCCGGGCCGGCCGCATCGTCGAGTTCGTGCCCTCGCCGGTCCTGATGCGCTCGTGGCGCTTTGCCTATCGTGCGACGCCGCAGGCCTGGGCCGCCTATTGGCAGGCCGAGCCGAAACCCGGCTGGCACGATCTGCTGGCCTTGACCAAGCGCGGCGAGGCGGTGCTCGGAGGCGATCTGCATCCCTTCATGGCGCACCTGCAATACTTCAAGGACCTGCTGGCGCTGCCGCGGCAGCATTTCGCGGCGGCCGTATCATGAGCGGTACGATCATGAACGGCCATATCGAGCCGATGGTCGGCCGCTACGTTCACGTCGAGATCGGCGGCGAGCTGCACCGGATCTATTTCGAGGAGAACGGCAAGGGCATTCCGCTGGTCTGCCTGCATACCGCGGGATCAGACGCGCGGCAGTGGCGGCATCTGCTCGCAGATAGCGCGTTTGCCGAAAATTTCCGCGTCATTGCCTTCGATATGCCCTGGCATGGCAAGTCGAATCCGCCGAAAAGCTGGACCGGCGATGAATACCAACTCACCACCAACAGCTACACCGAGACCATCCGCGCCTTCTGTCGCGCATTGCGGCTGGAGAAGCCTGTCGTGATGGGCTGCTCGATCGGCGGCCGCATCGTGCTCAACCTTGCGATCGAATATGCCGCCGAGTTTCGCGCGCTGATCGGGCTCGAGGCCGCCGATTTCCAGACGCCATGGTACGACACCGACTGGCTCAATCGGGCGGACGTTCACGGCGGCGAGGTCTGCGCCGCGTTGGTGTCGGGGCTGATTGCGCCACAGAGCCCGGCGCCTGCGCGGATGGAAACGCTGTGGGCCTACAAGCAGGGCGGTCCCGGCGTGTTCAAGGGCGACCTGTATTTCTACCGTGTCGACGGCGACCTGCGCGGCCGGGTCGCGTCAATCGATACTAAAGTATGCAAGCTCTATCTCCTCACGGGCGAGTATGATTTCTCCTGCACGCCTGAGGACACGAGGCGGACGGCAGCGGCAATAGGGGGCGCCAGCGTCACGATCATGGAAAAGCTCGGTCATTTTCCGATGAGCGAGAATCCGGACCAGTTTCGCCGCTACATCGCACCCGTCCTCGCCGACATTCTCACGCAGTAAATCGACGCTTCCACGAAGGAGTAGACGTATGACATCCAAATATCTGATCGGCCTCGCGTTCGCCGCCGCGCTCGGCGCGAGCCAGGCGCAGGCCGAGGAGCTTACGGGAACCCTGAAGAACATCAAGGACACCGGCGCGATCACGCTCGGCTACCGCGATTCCTCGATCCCGTTCTCCTATCTCGACGACAACCAGAAGCCCGTCGGATATGCGATGGACATCTGCTACAAGATCGTCGATGCCATCAAGAAGGAGCTGAAGCTCGACAAGCTCGAGGTCAAGCTCAACCCGGTGACCTCGGCGACGCGTATCCCGCTGATGGCCAACGGCACCGTCGACCTCGAATGCGGCTCGACCACCAACAATGCCGAGCGCCAGAAGCAGGTCTCCTTCACCAACTCGCACTTTCTGACCGCGAGCCGCTACGTCACCAAGAAGGCGAGCAAGATTAACTCGATCGATGATTTGAAGGGCAAGACGGTGGTCTCGACCGCCGGCACCACCAACATCAAGCAGCTCACCGAGGCCAACGTCGCACGCGGGCTGAGCATCAACATCATCCCGGCCAAGGATCATGCCGAGGCCTTCCTGATGGTCGAGACCGACCGCGCGGTCGCCTTCGTGATGGACGACATCCTGCTCGCGAGCCTCGTCGCCGGCTCGAAGTCGCCGGACGACTACGTGATCTCCAAGGACGCGTTCTCCAAGCCCGAGCCCTACGGCATCATGCTGCGCAAGGATGACGCGCCGTTCAAGAAGGTCGTCGACGGCGCCACCGCCGCGCTCTACACCAGCGCCGAGGGCCAAAAGATCTACGACAAGTGGTTCAACCAGAAGATCCCGCCGAAGGGCCTGAACCTCAACGTGCCGCTCGGGCCGGAGATGAAGAAGCAGCTTGCCAAGCCGTCGGATTCACCCGATCCGGATGCCTATCTGGTGAACTGATCGCAGTGTTGCGCATGACCCGTCGCCGTCGGCGGCGGTCTTGAAAGTTAGCATGTCCGGCCATTTTGGAGGAAAATGGCCGGACATTTGCATAGACGCCGCGCGTGATGTCGGCGTAATGCGTGATCGGCGCGAGAGCGCGGGGGACCCGTGAACTACAATTGGAACTGGCACATCTTTCTCGAGCCGAACCCGATGGGGACCGGCACCTATCTCGACCTGTTGCTGGCGGGACTGGTGGTCACCATCAAGGTGTCGGTGCTCGCCTGGATCATCGCGCTGGTCTGCGGCACGGTGATCGGCGTGCTGCGCACGCTGCCGTCGCGGACGGCGTCGTGGATCGGCTTCTGCTGGGTCGAGTTCTTCCGCAACATGCCGCTGCTGGTGCAGCTCTTCCTGTGGTTCTTCGTGCTGCCCGAGCTGCTGCCAAAATCCGCCGGGCTGTGGCTGAAACAGTTGCCGAACGCGCCGTTCTGGACCGCCGCGGTCGGCGTCGGCCTCTTCATGTCGGCGCGCGTCGCCGTGCAATTGCAGGCCGGCATCGGCTCGCTGCCGCGTGGCCAGAAGCAGGCTTCGACCGCGCTCGGCCTCACCACGGTGCAGACCTATCGCTACGTGCTGCTGCCGATGGCGTTCCGCATCATCCTGCCGCCGCTGACCTCCGAGTTCCTCAACACCATCAAGAACAGCGCGGTCGCCATCACCATCGGCCTGATCGAATTGACCGGCCAGGCGCGTTCGATGCAGGAGTTCTCGTTCCAGGTGTTCGAGGCGTTCACCGCGGCAACCGTGCTCTATCTTCTCCTCAATTTCGTCGTGGTCACCGCGATGCGCTTCCTCGAGCGTTATGTCGCGATCCCCGGCTACATCACGGGCAAATGACGATGCTCGGCAATCTCGATTTCGACGTCATCCGCCGCTCGCTACCCTATCTGTTCTTCGAGGGTATGCGCTTCACCCTGACCCTGACGGCGCTCGCGGCGTTCGGCGGCCTCGTGTTCGGCACCCTGATCGCCCTGATGCGGTTGTCGAGCTACAAGGTGCTCGGGCGCATCGCGGGCTTCTATGTCGACTTCATCCGCTCGCTGCCGCTGGTGCTGGTGATCTTCTGGTTCTACTTCCTGGTGCCTTACATCGGGCAGTGGGTGACCGGCGCGTCGCGGCCGATCTCGGTCGGCGCCTTCGCCTCCTCGCTGATCACCTTCGTCGCATTCGAGGCGGCCTATTTCTCCGAGATCATGCGCGCCGGCATCCAGTCGATCTCGCGCGGCCAGCCGGCCGCGGCCAGCGCGCTCGGCCTGACCTACGCGCAGTCGATGCGCTACGTCGTGCTGCCGCAGGCGTTCCGCAACATGCTGCCGGTGCTGCTGACGCAGACCATCGTGCTGTTCCAGGACACCTCGCTGGTCTACGTGCTGTCGATCCCGGATTTCCTCGGCGCCGCCAGCAAGGTTGCGCAGCGCGACGGCCGCCTGGTCGAAATGTACCTGTTCGCCGCGCTGGTCTACTTCGTCATTTCCTGTGTCGCGTCCTTTGGCGTGCGCCGCCTGCAGGCGCGAATCGCCATTGTTCGCTGAACAACAAGCTGAGCCATCATGATCGAGATCAATCACGTCAACAAATGGTACGGGCCGAGCTTCCAGGCGCTGAAGGATTGCACCACCAGCGTCGCCAAGGGCGAGGTGGTCGTGGTCTGCGGCCCGTCGGGTTCGGGCAAGTCGACCCTGATCAAATGCGTCAACGCGCTGGAGCCGATCCAGGGCGGCGACATCATCCTCGACGGCATCAAGGTCAACGATCCCAAGACCGATCTGCCGAAGCTGCGCTCGCGCGTCGGCATGGTGTTCCAGCACTTCGAATTGTTTCCGCATCTGCGGATCATCGACAATCTCTGCCTCGCACAGGAGAAGGTTCTGGGCCGCAAGCATGACGATGCCGTGGTCACGGCCACGAAGCTGCTCGATCGCGTCGGGCTGAAGGATCACGCCAAGAAATTCCCGGCCGAATTGTCGGGCGGCCAGCAGCAGCGCGTCGCGATCGCCCGCGCGCTCGCGATGAACCCGATCGCGATGCTGTTCGACGAGCCGACCTCGGCGCTCGACCCCGAGATGATCAGCGAGGTGCTCGACGTGATGGTCGACCTCGCCCGCGAGGGCATGACCATGATGGTGGTCACCCACGAGATGGGTTTTGCCAACAAGGTCGCCGACCGCGTCATCTTCATGGACCGCGGCGAGATCGTCGAGGACGCCAAGAAGGCCGATTTCTTCGGCACGCCGCGCAGCGACCGCGCGCAGAAGTTCCTGTCGAAGATCCTGCAGCACTGAGGCGCTGCACCAGCCAGACCCGTCATCCTGAGGAGCCGCGAAGCGGCGTCTCGAAGGATGCACGGCCGCCAGCGGGGCCGTCGACCCTTCGAGACGCGCGCAAGGCGCGCTCCTCCAGCGACAAAGGCGAAGCCTTTACGCGGGGGCGCCGGTGGAGGGTTTTCCCCCGTTAACAATTTGCGTATACGAAGGCCTGAAACTCCCCTTCGTCCGCAGGAGAACTCGCGTGGAAAAGATCGCTTACGTCAACGGCTCGTTCGTGCCGCATTCGGAGGCCAAGGTCTCGGTGTTCGACCGCGGATTCCTGTTCGCCGACGGCATCTACGAGGTGGCGGCGGTGCTCGAGGGCAAGCTGATCGACAACGCCTCGCATCTGGCGCGGCTGAAGCGCTCGGTCGGCGAGATCCAGCTGGCGCTCCCCGAGACGCTGGAGCGGATCGAGGAGATCCAGAAGGAGCTGGTCAAGCGCAACGACCTCGTCAACGGCATGGTCTATCTCGAGGTCACCCGCGGTGCCGACAAGGGGCGCGACTTCGCCTTCCCGAAGGCCGACGTCAAGCCGACCCTTGTGATGTTCACCTCGGAAAAGGACATCATCAACGCGCCATCGGCCAAGACCGGCATCAACGTGATCACGGTGCCCGACATCCGCTGGGAGCGGCGCGACATCAAGAGCGTCGCGCTGCTGGCACAGGTGCTGGCCAAGCAGGCCGCGGCCGCGGCCGGCGCCGGCGAAGCCTGGATGATCGAGGACGGCAAGGTCACCGAGGGCGGCTCGTCCTCGTCCTTCATCGTCACCCAGGACGACGTCATCGTGACCCGGCAGAACGGCAACGAGATCCTGCCCGGCTGCACCCGCAAGGCCGTCGTCAAACTTGCCGAGGAGCGTCAGCTTCGCATCGAGGAGCGCGCCTTCACGGTCGAGGAGGCGCTCGCCGCCAAGGAAGCCTTCATCACCAGCGCCTCGGTGTTCGTGCAGGGCGTGGTCGCGATCGACGGCAAGACCGTCGGCGGCGGCAAGGTCGGCCCGATCACCGACCGCCTGCGCGAGATCTATGTCGAGTTCGCCCGCGCGACGGCGGTTTGATCCGTCATTGCCGGGCTTGACCCGGCAATCCATCGCGCTTCGTTGGATCGCTTGCTGATGGTACGAAAGCCAAACCCGTCACCCTGAGGTGGCCGCTTCTTCAGCGGCCCTCGAAGGGTCGACGGCCCGACTGTGGCCGTGCATCCTTCGAGGCTCGCTGCGCTCGCACCTCAGGATGACGGGAAAACAGATCGCCCTCACGCCGCGACCTTCACCTTCACCGGGTGCACCGCGCGGAAGCCGATCGCGATCCGGTTCCAGGCGTTGATGGCGCCGATCAGCGTGGTCAGGTTGACCAGCTCGCTGTCCGTGAACTGCGCGCGCACCGCCTCGTAGTCGGCGTCGGGCGCATGCGTCTCTGCAACCAGCGTCAGCGCTTCGGTCCAGGCCAGCGCCGCGCGCTCGCGCTCGCTGTAGAGCGGCGACTCGCGCCAGGCGTTGAGCAGATAGAGCCGCTGCTCGGTCTCGCCGTGCTTGCGGGCGTCTTCGGTGTGCATGTTGATGCAGTAGGCGCAGCCGTTGATTTGCGAGGCGCGGGTCTTGACCAGTTCGATCAGCGATTGCTCGAGGCCGCTCGCGGTGATCTGGCTTTCGACCGCAACCAGCGCTTTGATGGTCTCGGGGGCGGCCTGGTAGAAGTTCATGCGGGGTTTCATGGTCGTTCTCCTTGGTTATGGGTTCAGTAAAAAGGGCTAGTGTGCACCGCCGCCGCCAGCGAACTGGCCCGGCTTCTTCAGGAACAGCGCCGCCACCAGCGCTATGATCAGCGCCACACCGAGCAGATAGAAGGTGTCGCTGAAGGCGAGGATGTAGGCCTGCTTCTGCACGACCCTGCCGACCGCCGCGATCGCGCGGTGGGTGGCGTCGGCGTGATCGGCAACGCCGTGGTTCAGGAAATACTGGGTCAATCCCTCAATCCGCGTACGGGTCGCCTGTTCCAGCATTGAGACCGACTGCATCAGCACATTGGAGTGATATTGCTCGCGCTTGGTCAGCAGTGTCTGCAGCGCGGCAATGCCGATGGCGCCGCCAAGGTTGCGCATCATGTTGAACAACGCTGACGCCGATCCGGCATTCTCCGCCTCAATTCCGGCCGTCGCAACCGCCGACAGCGGAGCGAATGCCAGCGCCTGACCGACGGCACGGATGACGTTCGGCCAGAGCAGCTGATCGGCCGCATAGTCGTTGGTCATGTAGATGTTCATGAAGTTGGAGCCGGCAAACAGCGCAAATCCGACGCCGATGACGATGCGGGGATCGAAGCGCTGCATCAAGCGCGGCACCAGCGGGATCAGCACGAGCTGCGGCAGGCCGGTCCAGGCCAGCACCATGCCGATCTGCTCGGCGTTGTAGCCCTGAATGCGCGACAGATATTGCGGCAGGATAAACACCGAGCCGTACAGCGCGATGCCGAGCAGGAAGTTGGCCAGCATGCCGAAGCCGAAATTGCGGCGGGCGAGCAGGCGCAGATTGAGCAGCGGCTTCGCGACGGTGAACTCGACGATCAGGAAGGCGATCAGCGCCACGGCCGCGATCACCGACAGGCGGACGATAAAGGGCGAGCCGAACCAGTCGTCCTTGTTGCCTTCTTCGAGCACGGTCTGCAGCGCGGCGAGGCCGATCGCCATGGTGATGATGCCGAGCCAGTCGCCCTGGCGGATCAGCGACAGCTTCATCGGGCTCGGATCGAGCGAGATGTACAGCATCGCGATCATCACGGCGCCCGGTACCAAATTGACATAGAAGATGTACTGCCAGCCCCAGTTCTCGGTGAGATAGCCGCCGATGGTCGGGCCGATCGCCGGGGCGAACGTCGCCGACAGCGCGAACAGCGCAAGCCCGATCGGCTGCTTCGCCTTCGGCAGCAGCGTGATGATCAGGGTGAATGCCATCGGGATCAGCACGCCGCCGGTGAAGCCTTGCACGGCGCGCAGCGCGATCATCTGCGGCAGGTCCTGCGCCAGTGCGCAGGCGCCGGAGAACACCAGGAACAGGAACGCGTTGGTGAGCAGATAGATGCGCACCGAGAACACCTGCGCGAGCCAGCCGGAGAGCGGGATCACCACGATCTCGGCGATCAAATAGGAGGTCGAGATCCAGCCGCCGTCATCGATGCCTGCGCCGATGCCGCCCTGAATGTCGGCAAGCGAGGCATTGACGATCTGGATGTTGAGCACCGCCATGAACGCGCCGAGCGTGGCGCCGATCACCGCGATCCAGGTCTTGGTCGGGATCGCTGGCGCGGCAGGTGCTGCGGGCGACGGGAGGGCGGCGGCGTTGGCTGTGGGCTGGAGCGCGGTCATTGGGATCGTCCTTGCTTGCCCGCACAACATGGATTAGGCGGCCGGTTTCGATAATCCGGGAAAGACTGGAAGGATTGTCCGGCCGCGATTGATAATCGATATGGCTGCCACTGCGCCCGCGGCCAGCGCACGCTGCATTTGGTCTTCGTGGTGTCGACGAGTGAGGTGAGCACATCTCTCAGGCTCCCTCTCCCCTTGCGGGAGAGGGTGGGGAGAGGGGTGGCCCCGGGCGCTGACGCGTCAATTTGCTCGATCTGCTTCAATCCGCCCGATGCGTCACTTGAAGCAGGTGCGCAATCGCGATCCGTCTGATCTCAGCGCAAGCGGCACCCCTCTCCCCAACCCTCCCCCGCAAGGGGGGAGGGAGCCCTTCCATCGGTGATCGCGGCACGAAGGAGGGACGCAGCGGGAGGGCACAGCAAAACGCGATCGACCGCCGATGCGGTGATCGATCGCGCGTAACCAGTCGATAGTCGTTCGACGCTAGCCGCCGCTCGCCCGCATCGCCGACGCCAGGCGGCGCTTCTCTTCGCGCTCGGCCAGCACGGTTGCCTTGGTGTTGACGGTCGGGATCGCCGACATGCCCGGCCGCAAGAGGCCGGTGAGGCTGTGATCGTCGAGCACGATCTTGACCGGCACGCGCTGCACGATCTTGGTGAAGTTGCCGGTGGCGTTGTCGGGCGGCAGCAGCGCGAATTCAAGCCCGCTGGCCGGCGACAGGCTGTCGACATGGCCCTTCAGCGTGGTGCCGTGAAAACTGTCGACGGTGAGCTCGACCGGCTGGCCGTTGCGCACATGGGTCAGCTGCGTCTCCTTGAAATTGGCGACCACATAGACCGCATCGAGCGGCACCACCGCCATCAGCTGGGTGCCGGCCTGCACATACTGGCCGACGCGGAGCGTGCGGGCGCCGACCGTGCCGTCGACCGGCGCGGTGATCCGTGCGTAGGACAGGTTCAGCTCGGCCTGATGCTCGACCGCGCGGGCCCGGTCGGCCTGCGCGACAGCCTGGGCGCGCTGCGTGGTCAGCACGTCGACCTTGCGCTGCGCCGCCGACAGCGCCGACTTCGCGTGCTGCAACTGCGCCGTATTGCTGCGCAGCGCCGCGTCGGTCTGCTGCGCACGTTGAATGGTGCCGGAGCCGGACTTCATCAGCCCGTCGTAACGGGTCTGCTCTTCCTGGGCGAATTTCAGATTGGCCTCGGCGGCTTCGACGTCCGCAGTGCTCTGGTCAATGATCGGCTGCTGCAATTCGAGCTGGGCATCGAGGTTGCGCACCGAGGCGTCGGCGGCGTCAACATCGGCCTTGGCCTGGCCGAGCGCCGTGCGGTAGTCGCGGTCGTCGATCTCGGCCAGCAGCTGGCCGGCCTTCACCGGCTGGTTGTCGGTCACCAGCACGCGGGCGATGTAGCCCGACACTTTCGGGGCGATGATCGTGGAGTCCGCCTTCACATAGGCGTCGTCGGTGGATTCGAGATAGCGGCCGGTGGTGAGGTAGTCGTAGCCAAAGTCGCTGGCCACGGCGATTCCGAGCAGGGCGGCGAGCCCAAGCGCCACCCGCTTGACCGTCCGCCGCGACGGGCGGAGGCCGATTTTGGCTGATTCTTCAGGGATATAGGTTGTGGTCGACATGATTGTCTCCTGGCCGAACATTCGCGTCCTTCCAGAAAGGGCGCCGGATACGGCCCCTTAGATGCAATGTCCTGTCCGCTGTGATAATCCCGATAAAACTGGAAGCATTATCAAGCCAGCGCTGATAATCCGGACCTTGTTACATGGATCGCCTGACCAGTTTGACCGCCTTCGTCCGGGTCGTGGATTCCGGCGGCTTTTCCGCCGCCGGCCGCAAGCTCAACATGTCCACCACCATGGTGAGCAACCATGTGCAGTCGCTGGAAGACCGGCTCGGTGCCCGGCTGCTCAACCGCACCACGCGCAAGGTCAGCCTCACCGAGGTCGGCCAGGCCTATTACGAGCGCTGCATCCAGATCCTCTCCGACATCGAGCAGGCCGATGAGGTTGCGGGCGCGCAGCAATCGGTACCGCGCGGCACGCTGCGGATCTTCACCAACACCCATCTGGTCCAATTCCTGTCGTCGACGGTCACCGAGTTCCTGGCGACCTATCCCGAGGTCAAGATTGATCTGATGATCGGCGAACGCTCGGCCGACCTGCTCGACGAAAACTTCGATCTCGCCGTGCAGATGATCCAGCCGCGCGATTCCGCGCTGATCGTGCGTCGCATCGCCACCTGGCGGCACGTGCTGTGCTGCTCGCACGACTACGCCGAGGCGCACGGCAAACCGGAGCGGCTCGACGACCTCGCGACCCTCAACTGCGTTCGCCATGTCAACTACCCGTTCGGGGACGAGTGGCACTTCGTCGACCGCAAAGGCGCGCCGGCCGCGGTGAAGGTGGCCGGCAATCTCGTCTCCAACAGCGGCGAGACGCTGAAACTCGCGGCGCTCGCCGGCGTCGGCGTGTTCCTCGCGGCGGGCTTCCTGGTCCGGGACGAGCTCGAAGCGGGGAAGCTGGTTCGGCTGCTGCCCGAGTACCGGCCGGTCGAGCTCACCATGAACGCCATTTACCCGCACCGCCATCACCTCTCGGCGAAAGTGCGCGTCTTCATCGACCTGCTGGTGCATCACGCCACCGAGCAGCAGAAGCTGATCAATCCGTATTCGTGATCGGAAAGTCGCGCTCGATTCCATCTCCGTCATCCCCGCGCAAAGGCTTCGCCTTTGTCGCTGGAGGTGCGAGCGGAGCGAGCCTCGAAGGATGCACGGCCCGGCTGCCGGCCGTCGATCCTTCGAGGGCCGCTGAAGAAGCGGTCACCTCAGGACGACGGGGCTGGCAGCACGGGCGCTTCCTTTCGCGTCATGACCGCCCGGCACTCCACGCATGGCGTTCGCGTGTATGAGAAGAACACCTCATCCGCTGCCGGGGCCTGCCATGCCGCTTCGCGTCCTGACCTCAATCCTGTTCGCGATCGCAGCAAATGTGCTGCTGCCGGCGCCGGCGCGCGCCTTCTACCCAGACCATATCGTGAAGATCGTGGTGCCGTTCGCGCCAGGCGGTGGCACCGATGTCGTGGCGCGCACGCTGGCGCAGGAGATGCAGAAGGATCTTGGCGTCACCGTCATCATCGAGAACAAGCCGGGGGCGGGCACCATCATCGGCACGCAAAGCGTCGCCGCCAGCCCGGCCGACGGCTACACGCTGCTGATGGCGACCTTCGCCAACGCCGTCAATCCGAGCCTCTACGCCAGGCTGCCCTACGACGCGCATAAGGATTTTGCGCCGGTGGCCCTGGTGGCGCGCTCGTTCAATGTCGTCGTGGTCAACCCTGCTTCGCCGATCAAGTCGATCGCCGATCTGATCGCGGCTGCGAAGACCGATCCGGAAAAACTGTCCTACGGGACGTATGGCACCGGCACCTCGGCGCACCTGGCCGGCGAGTTGTTCAAGCACATGGCTTCTGTCAATCTCACCACCGTGCCCTACAAGGGCGCCGCGCCCGCCATCACCGACTTGATGGGTGGCCAGATCCAGGTGATGTTCACGACGGTGGCAAGCTGCGCGTCGCTGGTCGAGGCCGGGCAATTGCGTGCGATCGGCGTGACCTCGGCCGAGCGTTCGGCGTCATTCCCGCAATTGCCGACGGTGTCCGAAGCCGGTGTGCCGGGCTATTCAGCGGAATCCTGGTACGGCCTTTACGCACCTGCGAACACACCGCCCGACATCATCGACCGCCTCAACAAATCGGCGGCCAAGGCCGTGCAGGCCGAGGCCTTCAGGAAGCTCGCCGTCAATGAGGGTCTCGTGATGGTGGCACAGCCTCCCACCGAACTCGACCGCTACTTCATGGCCGAGGAGGCGCGCTGGCGCACGGTGATCCAGGATGCCGGCATCAAGGCCGAATAGGCCGCCGCCGCGCACGGCGATCACATCTTTTTGCATCGCCATGCCGCAACTGTGATTCTAGACGCAACGAATGGTTCCTGGGTCGTTGATGACGGGACGCCGGCAACCCCGCCGGTTTGGATCACACCCCGGGCTGGGAGAGAGCCATGTGGATTCTGTTGCTGCTGCCGTTCATCGGCTTGCTGTGGGTGCCGTTCTATAATTTCGCCGAACCCTCGCTGTTCGGCTTTCCTTTCTTCTACTGGTACCAGCTCGCCTGGGTGCCGATCTCATCGCTCTTGATCTGGCTGGTCTATCGCAGCCGGCAGCCTGATGCCGACGAGCAGCGCTGAGGGGGCAGCCATGACCGATCATATCGCCTGGGTAGCGCTCTCCGTCTTTATCTTCTTCTTCGCCCTCGTCACCGTGATGGGCTTCTTCGCCGCGCGCTGGAAGTCCGGCCCGGTCAGCGAGCATCTCGACGAATGGGGTCTCGGCGGCCGTCAGTTCGGCACCTGGATCACCTGGTTCCTGGTCGGCGGCGATTTCTACACCGCCTACACCGTGATCGCGGTGCCGGCGCTGGTCTACGCAGTCGGTGCCTATGGCTTCTTCGCGCTGCCCTACACCATCATCGTCTATCCCTTCGTATTCGCCGTGATGCCGGTGCTGTGGAAGAAGGCGCATGCCAACGGCTACGTTACCGCTGCAGATGTCGTCCATGGCGCCTACGGCTCGCGCAGTCTCGAGCTCGCGGTGGCGCTGACTGGCCTCGTCGCGACCATGCCCTATATCGCGCTGCAGCTGATCGGCATGGAGGTCGTGATCAAGGCGATGGGCCTGACCGGCGAACTGCCGATCATCGCCGCCTTCGTGATCCTCGCGCTCTATACCTACAGCTCCGGCCTGCGCGCGCCGGCGCTGATCGCCTTCGTCAAGGACATCATGATCTACATCGTGGTGCTGACGGCCGTGGTCGTGGTGCCCTCGAAGCTCGGCGGCTATGGCGCGGTGTTCTCCGCCGCCAACGACGCCTTCACGGCGAAGGGCGGCGCCACCGGACTGACGCTAAAGCCCGCCCAGTATCTGCCCTACGCGACGCTGGCGCTCGGCTCCGCGCTCGCCGCCTTCATGTATCCGCACACGCTGACCGGCATCTTCGCCTCGAAGTCGGCGGATACCATCCGCAAGAATGCGATCCTGCTGCCGGCCTATACGCTCTTGCTCGGCCTGATCGCGCTGCTCGGCTACATGGCCTATGCCGCCGGCATCAAGGTGACGTCGCCGAACGACGTGGTGCCGATGCTGTTCAAGACCTTGTTCCCGGAATGGTTCGCCGGCTTCGCGTTCTCCGCGATCGCGATCGGCGCGCTGGTGCCGGCGGCGGTGATGAGCATCGGCGCCGCCAATTTGTTCACCCGCAATGTCTGGAAGTCCTATGTCAATCCGGACATCTCGCATGCCGGTGAGGCGTCGGTGGCGAAGATCACCTCGCTGGTGGTGAAGGTCGGCGCGCTCGCCTTCATCCTGCTCCTGCCCACGCAATATGCGCTCGACCTGCAACTGCTCGGCGGCCTCTGGATCGTACAGACGCTGCCGGCGCTGGTGTTCGGCCTGTTCACCGTCTGGTTCCGCGCCGAAGCGCTGTTGCTCGGCTGGGCGGTCGGTATCGGCTGGGGCACCTACACGGCATGGAGCAACGGCTTGAAGCCGCTCGCCAGCATCTCGCTCGGCGATGCCAGCTACACCTTCTATGTCGGCCTCGGCGCGCTCTTGCTCAACATCGTGGTGGCGGTGATTGCGACTGTGGTGGTCGGCTTGATCTCACCCGCCAAGCGCGGCGCGGCGGCCTGAGCCGTCGTTGGTATCTGACGGGGCGGAGGTGAGAAGCGCGGTCAGCCGCGCCACCTCCGCCTTGGCCTTCTCGATCGCAGCGTCCTTCACCGGGCCATAGCCGCGGATTTCCATCGGGGCCTTTGCAATCGCTGTGAGATCGGGCAGCGGCGCGGCATCGAGCTTGCCGAGCATGGTCTCGATCAGCGTTTCGTACCAGGTGATCAGCTCGCGCTCGGCGCGACGCTCCGCGGTGTAGCCGAACACGTCGAACGGCGTGCCGCGCAGTCCCTTGAGCCGCGCCAGCAAGCGGAGTGGCGTCTGGATCCACTGGCCGAACGCGCGCTTGCGTGGCCGGCCGCGTGCATCCAGCCGTGCCGGCAACAGCGGCGGCGCGAGATGGTACTGCACCGTGAAGTCACCGTCGAACTCGCGCTTGAGGGTCTCGAGGAAGCCGGTCTGCATGTGCAAACGCGCCACCTCGTACTCGTCCTTGTAGGCCATCAGCTTGAACAGTGAGCGGGCGACGGCGTCGGTGAGGGGGAGTGCGGCCTCGCCACGGACTCGGTTCGCCTCTCCCGCTTGCGGGGGAGGCCGGATCGCATCGACAGATGCGATCCGGGTGAGGGCTCTCTCCGCGTCACGACTCGTGGAGACACCCCCACCCCGACCCTCCCCCGCAAGCGGGAGAGGGGGCGCACCTTCTCCGCGGCGGCCGCCGAGCGCGGCCTCGGCGCGACGGACGCGCTCGACCGTTGCGCGGTAGCGCGCGGCATAGGCCGCGTCCTGATAGTCACGAAGGAAGTCTGCGCGTCGCGCGATCATCTGTTCCAGCGTCTCGGGCACATTGGCCGCAGGGCCGTCTGCCTTCGGCAGGAAATCCTGATCGGCAAAGGCGAGCCGGCCCCAGGCCAGCGCCTGCTTGTTGCGGTCGACGGTGACGCCGTTGAGTTCAATCGCGCGGGTCAATGCGTCCAGCGACACCGGCACCAGGCCCTGCTGCCAGGCGAAGCCGAGCATCATGATGTTGGCGTAGACGCTGTCGCCGAGCAGCTGCTCGGCCAGCGCATTGGTGTCGATCGCGGTGAGGTTGCCTGATCCGATCACCCGCTCGATGGCGCGTAAGCGAACCGGCGAGGCGAGGTCGGCGTCGCGGAAGCGCACCACGTCGCCGGTCGGCATCTCCGCGATGTTGACCGCGGCGCGCATGCCCTTGCGGTAGGTGCCGGACGCCTTCGCCGACGAGCTCACCACGAGGTCGCAGCCGATCAGCGCGTCGGCCGAGCCCTGGTCGATCCGCACCTGATGCAGCGCCTCGGGCGTCGCCGCCAGCCGCAGATAGCTCAGCACCGGGCCGAATTTCTGGGCGAAGCCGGTGAAGTCGAGCACCGAGACGCCGCGGCCCTCGAGATGCGCGGCCATCGCGATCAGCGCGCCGACCGTGATGACGCCGGTGCCGCCGACGCCGGTGACCAGCAGATCGTAGGGCTTGTCGAGGGGCGCAAGCTCTGGTGTCGGCAGTGTCGTCGCATGCGCCAGCGGATCGATCGCGCTTGCGCCCTTCGCCCGCCGTTTGCCGCCCTCGACGGTGACGAAGCTCGGGCAGAAGCCGTTGAGGCAGGAAAAATCCTTGTTGCAGGTCGAGAGGTTGATCTTGCGTTTGCGGCCGAACGGCGTCTCCTTCGGCTCGACGCTGAGGCAGTTCGATTCCACCGAGCAGTCGCCGCAGCCCTCGCAGACGAGGTCGTTGATGTAAGCAAAACGCGCGGGATCTTTGATCGTGCCGCGCTTGCGCCGCCGCCGCTTCTCGGTGGCGCAAGTCTGCTGATAGATCAGCACGGTGACGCCAGATATCGCACGCAGCTCGCGCTGCACGGCGTCCATCTCCTCACGCGGGTGGATGGTGACGCCGACCGGCAAATCCGCCGGCGAGAACTGCGCGGGATCATCCGACACCAGCGCAATTCGTGCGACGCCCTCGGCGCGGACAGAGTGCGCGATCGCCTGCACGCTGACCGAGCCGTCGACCGGCTGGCCGCCGGTCATCGCCACCGCGTCGTTGAACAGGATCTTGTAGGTGATGTTGGCGTTGGCGGCGATCGCCTGCCGGATCGCCATCGAGCCGGAATGATAATAGGTGCCTTCGCCGAGATTCTGGAACACATGGCTGTTGCCGGTGAATTTCGACGAGGCCGCCCAGTTGACGCCTTCGCCGCCCATCTGGATCAGCGACGAGGTCTCGCGGTCCATCCAGCTCGCCATGAAGTGGCAGCCGATGCCGGCCAGCGCCTTGGAGCCCTCGGGCACCTTGGTCGATGTATTGTGCGGGCAGCCCGAGCAGAAATACGGCGTGCGCGTCGCGCCCGGCACCACGATCATGCGGTCCTGCTCGGGCCTGAGCGCGGCGACGCGGCGGGCGAGCTGCAATTCCGGAAACATCGGATCGAGCCGCCGCGCCAGCACGTCGGCTAGCATGCGCGGCGACAATTCGCCGGTCCACGAGATCAGCCGCGCGCCTCGCTCGTCGTGCTTGCCGACCATCCGTTCCGGCTTGGAGCCGGGATAGTCGTAGAAATACTCCTTGAACTGGCTCTCGATGATGCCGCGCTTCTCCTCGACCACCAGGATCTCGCGCTTGCCCTTCACGAACTCCATCGCATCGTGCAGCGCCAGCGGCCACACCATGCCGACCTTGTAGATGTCGATGCCGAAGCGGCGGCATGCGGCCTCGTCGAGCCCGACCAGCCGCAGCGCCTCCATCAGATCGAGATGCGCCTTGCCTGTGGTGACGATGCCGTAGGTCGCGTCCCTGATGTCGTAGATGCGGCGGTCGATCGGATTGGCTTTCGCAAAAGCGTAGACCGCGTGCTTCTTCGCCTCCAGCCGCTCCTCGATCTGCGGGCCCGGCAGGTCCGGCCAGCGATAATGCAGGCCGCCGGGTGGCGGCACGAAGTCCGGCTGCGCGAAGGCGCGCGGCGGCGGCAGCTCGACTGAGGCGCCGGACTCGACGATCTCCGAGATCGCCTTGAAGCCGACCCACATGCCGGAAAATCGACTCAGCGCGTAGCCATATTCGCCGAACGCGAGATACTCGCCGACGTCGGCCGGATGCAGCGTCGGCATGAACCAGCTCATGAAGGCGACATCGGATTGATGCGGCATCGAGGACGACACGCAGCCATGGTCGTCGCCGGCCACGACCAGCACGCCGCCATGCGGTGAGGAGCCATAGGCATTGCCGTGCTTCAGCGCATCGCCGGAGCGATCGACGCCGGGGCCCTTGCCGTACCACAGCCCGAACACGCCATCGACCTTGCGATCCGTCTGGGTCTCGACCTGCTGCGAGCCGAGCACGGCGGTCGCGGCGAGGTCCTCGTTGACCGCGGGCAGGAATTCGATGCGGCTCTCCTTCAGCCGCTCGCCGATCTTCCACAATTCGAGATCGACGCCGCCGAGCGGCGAGCCGCGATAGCCGGAGATGAAGCCCGCGGTGTTGAGCCCGGCGGCCTGGTCGCGCCTGATCTGGTCGAGCGCGATGCGCACGATCGCCTGCGTGCCGGTGAGGAAGACGCGGCCGCGTTCCCTGCTGTAGCGCTCGGACAGCTGGTAGGCGTCGAGTTGCGGCATCTGGCCCATGACTGACCCCTCCGGGAATCGCAATGTGTAAAGGGCAAGGCTATGCCTGAGTGTCTGGTAGGTCCTACCTATCTGTTCTCCCGCGACCTAAATTTCGGTATGATTTTGCGCTGAACATCATATATTGGTGCAATCTACCAAAGCGGAGATCTGCGGTGATCGAAGAGCAAGACGAAAAAATCCTCGCCGAGCTGCAGAAGGATGGCCGCGCCACCAACCAGCAGCTGGCGGAAACCGTCGGGATGTCGACCTCGGCGTGCTGGCGCCGGGTCCGCGCGCTCGAGGAGGCCGGCGTCATCTCGGGCTATTCGGCACTGGTGGCGCGCGAGCGCGCCGGCTTTGCGACCTCGGCGATTCTGCACGTCTCGCTGGAGCGGCACGACACGAAATTCGTCGACGAGTTCGTCGCGCGGGTGATGCAGCGCCGCGAGGTGCTGGAGTGCTTCGCGACGACAGGCGATGCCGACTATCATCTGCGCGTCGTCGTCCGCGACATGGACGCCTACAACAGATTCCTCGACGAGTTCATGTTCCGCATCCCCGGCATCCGCCACGTCCGCACCAACGTGATCCTGAAGGAGATCAAGACCGGCGTGGTGTTGCCGTTTTGAGGTGTGCTGCGACGACCGTGCCACATATGCGGTGTCGTCCCGGCGCAGGCCGGGACCCATAACCACGAATGCGCTTTATTGCGCGCCGCTGGAACGACGAATCCCGTCCACGACATCTGCCGCGGAGTATGGGTCCCGGCCTTCGCCGGGACGACGATGTTGATGCAGTGTTGCGCTCTGCCGATCCTATGCTTCCGCCGACTTGGCCTGCATCAGGATCATGAACACCATCACGTGGCTAACCAGCAGCAGCGGCACGTAGAGGGCCGGGATATAGATGCCGGCGCCGAACAGACCGGGATCAGCGTTCTTCGTCGCGCCCATGAAGTAGGCGTTGAGAAGATCCAGCGTGCCCCAGATGTTGAAGAACCAGACGATCGGAATGGCCATTGGCCAGCGCCACGACAGTGCCGCCATCGCGAGCAGCGCAAGAGCTGCGGCGGTCAGATCGCCCCAGCCGACCGCGCTGGCAAACACCGGGTTCACCTCCGGCGACACGAAACCTGCGACCATGAAGTTCATCCCGAGAAACCGGAAGGCATGAAAAGCCGCAAGCAGCCGGAGCGCCTCATGGCGCGGCCAGGTGCGGAGCGCCGGCCAGACATAGGTCGCGGCCACCACGGCACTCGTCAGAAATGCTCCGGCGACGCTGAGCAGGAATGGAATGTTGAGACTTACTGGCACGGTCGGCTCCCGTCTGACTGTCGATCCGGGGAGGCCGGACCCGGCGATCGGGTCCGGCCTCGGCGAGGCACTCAGGGCCTGACGCTTAAGGCTTGCCGACCAGCAGGCGCAGCGGCAGCAGCGGGCCGACCGCGATGTAGTCGTGGTCCATGATATCAAGCTTGGACAGTGGCAGCCCTTCCATGATCGCGTGTGCCTCGGATGTATCCTTGGCATCGAGCAGCAGGATGACTCCGCGCCCGTCGGACCGCGAATACCATTCGCGAACCTTGCCGCTGAGATAGAGCTGCACGGTCTGCCGGATTTCATCCGGCATCACGGTCATCACCTGTTCACGGGTGACGCCGGCCTTGACGGTCAGGATGACCATCACGCCGGTGGTGATGGTGGAGGGGGCCTGTGTTTGGCCTTGCGCCTGGGTTTGGGCGAGAGAGGGAGCGGTCATGGAGGTTAAGCCTGTCGAAGTGAGGGTGAGGGCAAGGAGGGTGTGACGGATTGTTTTCATCGGTCGCAGGTCTCCGTTCACGACTGCTGTCGTGATGTCGCGTGGAGCAGCGCGCGTCGCGGTGCTGCTGCCTGTGGCTCCGATGTAGGGCGGCTTCCCGTGCGCGACTATTCGCGATAATGTTGACGGGCTATGAAGCAGAACTTCACAGTCAGGCAGGGGGCGCTCGACGGCGTGGAGGCGTTCCTCAGCGTCGCCCAGCACCGCAGCTTTCGTCGCGCGGCGACCGAGCTCGCCGTGACGCCGTCGGCGATCAGCCAGGCGGTGCGCGCGCTCGAGGCGCGCCTCGGCGCCGTGCTGTTCATCCGCACCACCCGCAGCGTCGGCCTCACCGAGGCCGGCGAACGATTCCTGGCGCGTGCCAGGCCCGCGTTCGAGGAGCTGGTCGCCGCAAGTGGCGCCGCGCGCGAGCTCGGGCAGAAGCCGGCCGGGCTGTTGCGTCTCACCGTGCCGCGCTCGGTGGTGCCAATCCTGCTGGAGCCGCTGATCGCGTCATTCTGCAAGGCCTATCCCGAGATCGAGGTCGAGCTCGCCGCCAGCGAGGAGCTGGTCGACCTCGCGGCCGGAGGTTTCGATGCCGGCATCCGGATGGGCCAGTTCATCAACCCGGACATGATCGCGGTGCGTCTGACCAAGCCGTTCCCTTTCGCTATCGTCGGCAGCCCGGATTATCTCGCGCGCCGCGGCCGGCCCAAACGCCCGGACGATCTGCGCGAACACACGTGCCTGCGGTTGCGGCGCTCGAACGGCGGGCTCGCGCCGTGGTCGCTCAACGACAACGGCCGTTCGATCGAGCTTGCCGTCTCGGGATCGTTCATCGGCCATGATTTCCCGACGCTGGTCGGCGCGGCCATCGAAGGCGTGGGACTGGCGCAAGTGCCCGCGCCGCTGGTCGCCGGCGCCGTGAAGGAGAAAAAGCTGGTCCGCGTGCTGGAGCCATTCGCGACGACAACGCCCGGCGTATTTCTCTACTATCCCGGCCACCGCCAGATCATGCCGAAGCTGCGCGCCTTCATCGACCATGTGAAGAGCAGGTCGGCGGCGGCGCGTTAGCTAGCGGGCCCCATGGGTGCGATTGGCATCCGGCTTTCCCTGCGCCCTCTGTTCTCAGAGCGGCGAAACGAAGAGCAAAGCTCGGACAATTCATGTCGCGAGAACGCGAAGCTGCGTCCCCACTCACACTGTCATCGCCCGGCTTGACCGGGCGATCCAGTACGCCGCGGCTTGTCGGCCACGCACAGCCGCCTCTGGAATACTGGATCACCCGCATGCGCGGGTGATGACACCGCGTGGTGTGACACCTTGATCTGTGAACCATCCTCATCGTCGTCCCGGCGAAGGCCGGGATCCATAACCACCGTTCTTCATTGTTGTGCGACGCTTGGGCCAGAGCCTTCTTCAACAACTCAACCCTATGGTTATGGGTCCCGGCCTTCGCCGGGACGACATCGAGGATGAGGCGCGCGCGGGATGACGGGTCTAATGGAGTGCCCCCCTCACACCTTCTCCTTCACGAACCTGTTCCGCAATGTCCCGATGCCGGTGATGTCGATCTCCACCACGTCGCCGTCCTTCAGGTCCGGCGAGGCGCCGTCGGTGCCCATCCACATCACGTCGCCGGGCGACAGCGTGAAGTATTTCGAAAGCTCGACCAGGAAGGGCACGATACCGAAGATCATCTCGTTGGTGCGGAAGCGGCCGGTCTCCTTGCCGTTGACGCGGATCGCGGTTTCCATGCGATCGAGATCGACGTCGGTCTCGATCCACGGGCCCATCGGCTTGAAGGTGTCGGCGTTCTTGGCGCGCCACAGCCCGCGGTCGGCCTTCTGCCAGCTGCGCTCCGAGACGTCGTTGCCGATCGTGTAGCCGAACACGCAGTCCAGCGCATTGGCTTCGGTGAGGTGCTTGGCTTTCTTGCCGATCACGACGACGAGCTCGCCCTCGTAATGGATCTTCTCGGTCGCGCTCGCCGGGATCACGACGTTTTCGTCGTGGGCGATCAGCGCGTTCTGCGCGCGGTAGCCGATCTCGGGACGATCAGGAACATTCGGCACGGTGCCGGCCTTGTCGGCGGCTTCCTTGAGATGCTTCAGATAGTTCAGCCCGACGCAGTAGAAGGTGCGCGGGATCAGCGGCAGCTCGATCTTGACGTCCTTCAAGGCGTGGGTCTTCGCCGTCTTGCTCCATTCACCGAATGGATCACCGTTCACGGTGATGACGGTGTCGCCCTCGACGAGGCCCCAGGAAGTATTGCCTGCCGTCGTGCCCGCGGCGGTGAATTTCAGCCAGCGCATGATGATGTCCTTCTATTCCGCGGCCTGCGCGCGGGTCTTCCAGGCGCCCGCCGCCGGGCGCTTCAGTCCGAGATTCTCGCGCAGCGTGGTTCCGGTGTAGTCCTTGTGGAACAGACCGCGCTTCTGCAACTCGGGCACCACGTGATCGACGAAGTCCGCGTAGGAGCCCGGCACATAGCTCGCCGCGATGACGAAGCCGTCGCAGCCGCGGCCTTCGAACATTTCCTCCAGCCGGTCGGCGATCTCCTTCGGGCCGCCGACCATCGCGTCCTGCACCTGGCCGCGGCCGGAGAAGGTGATGAAGTCGCGGGTCGAGGGATTGGTCTTGCCGGAGGTGCGCAGCACGCCGTCGCGGATGCCGAGCATGCCTTGCATGCCCTGCAACTCCTCTGTCGTGAGCGGCTCGTCGATCGGTTTGGCACCGAAATCGAAGTTGAGGCCTTCGGCGAGCAGCGACAGCGCGTCGATCTCGAGCGGCAGCTTCTGGATCACGGCCATCCGGTCCTCGGCCTCGGCCTTGGTCGCACCGGTGACCGGCGTGATCAGATTGCAGAGGAACATCTGGTCGGGATCGCGCCCGGCCTTGGCGGCTTCGCCCCGGATCGCGTCATAGCCCTGCTTGGCGTTGGCGAGGTTGCGCGCCGCGGTGAAGATCACCTCGCCCCAGCGCCCGGCAAAGCGCTGGCCGCGGCCGGAGGCGCCGGCCTGGATCACCACGGGATGGCCCTGCGCCGAACGCGGCACCGTGAACGGGCCGCGCGAGGTGAAGAACGCGCCCTTGTGATCGAGCCGTTTCACCTTGGCCGGATCGGCGAAGCGGCCGGATGTCTTGTCGATTACCAGCGAGCCGTCTTCCCAGGCATCCCAGTGGCCGAGCACCACCTCCATGAACTCGTCGGCACGGTCGTAGCGGAGATCGTGCTCGAGATGCTGTTCGCGGCCCATGTTGAGCGCCTCGCCGTCATTCACCGACGTCACCACGTTCCACGCGGCGCGGCCACCCGTCATCAAATCGAGCGTGGCGAAGCGGCGGGCGACGTCGAACGGCTCGAAATAGGTGGTGGATGCGGTCGAGGCGAGGCCGAGCCTGGTGGTGACCATGCCCATCGTGGTCAGCACCACGATCGGGTCCATCTTCACGCAGCGGATGCCGTACTCGACGGTGTGGGCGTGATCGTTGCCGTAGCGGTCGGGCATTGCGAGGCGATCGTCGAAGAACGCCATGTGGAACTTGCCGCGCTCCAGGATGCGCGCGATCTCCTGGTAGTAGTCCGCCGACATCGAATCGTCGCGCGACTCCGGGTGACGCCAGGAGCTCGGCAGGTTGGTGCAGTTCTGCGCCTGCAAAAAGCCGACCAGCGCCATTTGTCGTGTCATGTTGTTCTCCTGGAGCTGAATGCGTCAGCGAAGATCGAGGTCGTCGGTGAGCTTGTAGTCGGCGGCGAGCGCCTTGAGCTTGCCCCAGGTCGCATCCTCGATCTCGATGCCGTCCTTGCGCCGCTGCTGCTCGCGCAGGAATTCGATCTCGCCCGGATAGAACACGCCGCGGCTGCCTTCCGAGGGCTGCGTCGATTTCAGGTAGCGGGCGAAGTCGGCGACCTCCTTCTTGAAATCCATCAGCGGACGGAATGCGGCGACGTTGAACACCGCCATGAAGCAGCCGTCATTGTGCCGGCCGGTCGGCTCGACGCCGAAGCCGAGGCCGGTGAGCAGGCCGCACAGCACTTCGACCATCGCGGCAAGGCCGCTTCCCTTGTAACCTTCGCTGCCGCCGAGCGGCAGCAGTGCGCCGCCCTTGCGGTAATCCTTGGGATCGGTGGTGTCGCGCCCTTCGGCGTCGATGATCCAGCCCTTCGGGATGCTCTCGCCACGCGCCACCGCGAGCTGGATCTTGCCGGCCGCGACCGCCGAGGTCGCCATGTCCAGATAGAACGGCGCCTCGAGATCGGACGGCACCGCGATCGAGAGCGGGTTGGTGCCGAGCCGGGCCTCGCGGCCGCCGAACGGCGCGACATGTTTCGGCGAGCGGCCGGAATCGGCGGCCGCGATCCCGATCATGCCTTCGCGCATCGCCATCATCGGGTAATGCGCCAGCCGGCCGACGTGGCTCTGCCGGAACACGGTGCAGGCCGCGACATTGGCGGTCTTCGCCTTGTTGATGGTCATCTCCATCGCCTTGGCGTTGACGTGGAAGCCGAACCCCCAATGACCGTCGATCACGGTCGTGGTCGGCGTCTCCTGCACGACGGTCCATTTCGCGCCGGGGACGATATGGCCGGCCTTGATGCGGTCGATATAGGTCGGGATCGCGATCACGCCGTGGGAGTCGTGGCCGGCGAGGTTGGCGTTGACGCAGCCGGAGGCGACCGCATTGGCCTCCTCCTCCGATGCGCCGGCGCCCCGGAGCAGCGCCGCGCCGATGCGCGTGAGACGGTCGGCCTGGACGATCGGCATGGGATTCTCCTCGCGGTCCGCCCGCGTGATGCGCGGGTCTTGCTTGCTGTTGTCGGCGTCATGCTCTCAAAGCGCAGGGCGCCGAGCAAGGGGCGGAAAATCCGGTCCGCCATACCGCCAGCAGGGTGCTCCCGGCCAGGATTTCACCGAATGGAACGGGCGCGGTCGCGCTGCGGAATTTGGCTGCGCCGGCGGTGCAAGCCAGGCCTCCGGGTGCCCCGGCCCTCCTCAGCCTGGCACATCGGCGTCCGTATTATCCCGGAAAACGGCCTCCGGCATTCGTCAGCCGTTTACTTTGTCTCACAACTTGCCGGATACACTAACCATCACTTAGGCCTCTCGCGGGCAATGTTCCCCGGCAGATTGAAGGGGGTGGCCCTGGGGCCTTCAGGGATCGTGCAGTCGAGCATCGGGCGTACATTCGCGGCGTTGAATGCCACCAACGAAGCGATCCTGTACGCGAAATCACCAGAAGAATTGTACGGAAAGGTCTGCGAAGCCGCGTTCTCGAGCGGGAGCTTCCTGGCTGCGACCGTCTTTTTGCTGGAGCCGGATACCGGTCGGCTGACATTCGCCGCCGGTTGCGGCGACGATGTCGCGCGTCTGCGCAGCATCAGCATCTCCACCCACGCCAACATTCCGGAAGGCGACGGCGTCGCGGGGCGGGCGTTCCGCGATCAGAGCGCCAGCGTCAGCAACGACTATGTCAACGATGCCCGTTCGGCGGCCTGGCGCAGCGGCCTCGCGGCAGCCGGCGTCGGTGCGGCGGCGGCGATGCCGCTGGTCTGCAACGGGCGCAGCGTCGGCGTCTTCATGGTGACCCGGCGCGAGGTCGACTCGCTGGGCGAGGAGATCGTGTCGCTGCTGGAGCGCATTGCGGCGAACGTGTCCTTTGCGCTCGACAATTTCGACCATGAGGCGTCGCGCAAGAGCGGCGAGCGGGCGATGCGCCGGCTCAACCGCATGTTCGGCGCCATCAGCGCGACCAACGAGGCGATCCTTCGCGCCAAGACCGAGCACGATCTCTATCAGCGAGTGTGCGACGCCGCGGTGTTCAGCGGCAAATCCTTCGCCACGGTGGTGCTGCTGGCCGAGCCCGATACGCACTGGCTCGAGCCCGTCGCCGGCACCGGCGAGGCGCTCGACCTGATCACGCAGACGCGCTTTTCGACCGACCCGGACAATCTCTACGGCAAGGGGATCTGCGGCGAGGCGTTCCGGACCAAACGGCCGTGCATCGAGCACGACATTCCGATATCGACGGGCGCCTCGCAGGCGCAAGCCGGTGAGAGCGGTCTGATGGCCTGTGTCGCGCTGCCGCTCACCCGGTTCGGCAGGAGCGTCGGCGTCCTGATCTTCTTCATCGGCAATTCCTGGGCCCGCGACGAAGAGATCATCGCGCTGCTGGCGGGCATCGCCGAGAACGTCTCGGTTGCGCTCGATACGTTCGGCCGCGCCACCGAGAAGGCCAAGGCCGATGCCGAACGCGAGCGGCTGTCGCGGATGTTCGCGGCGCTGAGCGCGACCAACGAGGCGATCATGCGCGCGCGGTCGCGGCTCGAGATGTTCGAACTGGTCTGCGCCGCGGCGGCGCATGGCGGTGGGTTCAACTCCACCAGTATCCTGATCGCGAAACCCGGCGACGATTTCCTGGAGATGATGGCGGTCGCGGGGCCGACCGCCGAGAATGCGCGCCGCCTCAACGTCTCGCGCAGCGAGGCGCGTCCCGAAGGGCGCGGCGTTTGCGGCAGGGCGTTCCGCTCCCGGCGCGCCTGCATCGACAACGATTTTCTCGGCGACGTCGCCAACAACCCGTTCCGCGATATCATCGACCGCGAGGACGCGCGATCGGGCGCGGCGTTTCCGTTGATCGTCGACGACGAGCCGGTCGGCGTGATGCTGTTCATCTCGGCCAAGCGCAACACCTTCTCGGCCGAGTTCGCCGAGCTGCTGCAGCGGCTCGCCGACAACGTCGCCTATGCGCTCGGCAGTTTCGATCGCGCCGACGAGAAGGCGCGCACCGAGGAGCAGAAGGAGCGGCTGAGGCGAATGTTCGCGGCGCTGAGCGCGACCAACGAGGCGATCATGCGGGCGAAGTCCCGCGGCGAGCTGTTCGATCTGGTCTGCGATGCCGCGGCGGTCGGCGGGCAGTTCATCTCGGCCACCATCAGGCTGGTGCGCCCCGGTGAGGCCTTCCTGGAGAACGTGGCTGCTTCCGGCCCCGACCGGGTACGGGCCCGCGAAGTCCAGTTGTCGGCCGATGCGACGCGTCCGGAGGGACAGACGCTGACCGGCGTTGCAATCCGCACCCGCAGGCCCTGCATCAGCAACGATTATCTCAGCGACTTCGGCCCCGAGTCGCATGTCTATCCGGCCGTGCGAGACAGCGGCAGCAAGTCCGGCGCGGCCCTGCCGCTGATCAAGAACGGCGAGGCGATCGGCGCGCTGGTGTTCCTCTCCGGCGAGTTCAACACCTTCAGTCCAGAGATGATGGCGCTGCTGCAGCGGCTCACCGAGAACGTGTCGTTCGCGCTGGCCAATTTCGACCGCGCCGACGAGAAGGCCCGGGCCGACGAGCAGAAGGAGCGGCTGTCGCGGATGTTCGCGGCGCTGAGCGCGACCAACGAGGCGATCATGCGGGCGAAGTCCCGCGCCGAGCTCTATCAACTGGTCTGCGAGGCGGCAGCGACCGGCGGCAAGTTCACCTCGACCACCATCGCGCTGGCACAGCCCGGCAGCGACTATCTCCGCATCGTCGCGATCGCAGGCCCGGCCGCCGACGGGGCGAGCCAGGTGACGCTCTCGACCAGCGAGGCGCACCCCGAGGGACGCGGCGCCTGCGGCAGGGCGTTCCGGTCGGGCAAGGCCTGCATCGTCAACGACTATTTCGCCGATACCGGTACCGCGGCGTTCCATGAGCGCGCTCGCCGCGATGGAACGCAGTCCGGTGCTTCGTTTCCGCTGATCGTCAGCGGCGAGGTCGTCGGCGTCATGATCTTCGTCGCGATCGAGAAGGATACGTTCACGCCGGAGTTCGCCGAGCTGCTGCAGCGGCTCGCCGACAATCTGGCGTTCGCGCTCGAGAGCTTCGATCGCGCCGACGAGAAGCACAAGGCCGACGAGCGGATCGAATATCTCGCCTCGCATGACAGCCTGACCAATCTGCCGAACCGCGAGACCTTCAACGAGATGCTGCGTCACGCGATCTCGGCGGCGGACCGCCATCGCCGGCAGCTCGCAGTGCTGTTCATCGATCTCGACCGCTTCAAGGTGATCAACGATTCGCTTGGCCACGACGCCGGCGACATGCTGCTGGTGGCGATCGCGGAGCGGCTGCGCGGTTCGTTGCGCGCGAGCGACGTGGTGGCGCGGCTTGGTGGCGACGAGTTCGTGGTCATCCTGGAGGACACTGCCGAACGTCACGACATCGAGCGCATCGCCGGCGAACTCCTGGTCGCACTGAGCCAGCCGATGCAGCTCAGCGGGCACGAGTGTCACACCACGGCCTCGATCGGGATTGCGACCTATCCGACCGACGGCTCCGACGTGCAGACGCTGACCAAGAATGCCGACATGGCGATGTATCTCGCCAAGGAGGACGGCAAGAACGGCTTTCGTTTCTTCTCCAACGAGGTGAGGGCGCAGTCGATCGAGCGCCTGACGATGGAAAGCGCACTGCGCCGCGCGCTGGAGCGCGACCAGTTCTCGCTCGAGTATCAGCCCAAGGTCGACATGGCGAGCGGCCAGATCAGCGGCGTCGAGGCGCTGCTGCGCTGGACCCATCCCGAGCTCGGCAAGGTCTCGCCGGGGCAGTTCATTCCGCTCGCCGAGGAGATCGGGCTGATCGTGCCGATCGGCCGCTGGGTGCTGAAGGAAGCCTGCGCGCAGAACATGGCGTGGCAGCACCGCGGCCTCAAGGCGGTGACGATGGCGGTCAACCTCTCGCCGCGGCAGTTCGGCGATCCGAACCTGCTCGACGACATCGACGAGGCGCTGGCGGCGAGCGGCATGTCGCCGGCGCTGCTGCAGCTCGAGGTCACCGAGAGCATGGTGATGCGCAACGTGACGCGCGCGGTCCGCGTGCTCGACGCGATCCAGCACCGGGGCATTCGCCTCGCGATCGACGATTTCGGCACCGGCTATTCGTCGATGTCGCTGATGAAGCAGTTCCCGATCGACACCATCAAGATCGATCGCTCCTTCGTGCGCGACCTGCCTGATGATTCCGAGGACGTCGCGATTGCGCAGGCGATCATCAGCATGGGCAAGGCGCTCGGCATGACCATCGTGGCCGAGGGCGTCGAGACCTCCGAGCAGCAGGAGTTCCTGCGCGCCCATGCCTGCGACGAGATGCAGGGTTTCTTGTTCAGCCGGCCGCTGCCGCCGCGCGATCTCGCCGAATTGTTGAAGACGTCGCCGGTGCTGACGTCGCCACCGTTGCAGCCGTCGCTGGACGACGAGGCGATCGGTGAGGCCGGGCCGGATCTAGGGCGGAAACGCGCTGTCGTCTGACGGCTGCACGGGCAGGTCGCGGACGTCGGAATCGGTGGATGCGATCACGCGCGAGAAATCATAGGGCCAGGACGGTATCGCCTGGCCGGCCAGGGTCTGGCGCAGCGTCGCCGACGCCTCCGCAAAGCTCGCCCCGTCGGGCAGGCGGAACCGGCGGCACCAATTGGACGGCAGCGGCTCGGCGGCATTGCGCAGTTCGAATGCCGGTCCCCACCACCACGCCGGCGCCGGCGGCCGATCCGCCTCGGCAATGGCGCGCCATCGCGCGAACTCGTCGGCGATGCGGGCAAATTGCAGCTTGGCGGCGGGATGCATCGGAAGCCCTTCGTTGGGCCGTGATGATAGCATCGCCCCCACTTCGCGCAACGCGGCTACTTCTGTTCCACCTCGGTCGCGGTGGCCGGGCCTTCGCCCATGATCAGCAGCACGGCGTCTTCATCCTTGGCGCCGTCCCAATGCACCTGCTTGCCGAAATGGGTGACGAAGCTTCCGGCCGGCATTGCCACGGTGCCGTGATCGGGATCGAATTTCGGGCCCGAGCCGACCCACCAGGTGCCCTTCAGCACGACGATGTAGCGATCGTTGGGATGGAAGTGCGGACGGCTGAAGTGATTGCCCTTGGTCCATTTGGTGTAGACCATGTAGAAGCCGGGCTTCGAGGGATCGCCGACCACCACGGCATTCTGCGCGCGTCGACCGGGCTCCAGGGAATCTGGTCCGGCAACTTGTAGGTGACGGCGGCCGGATTGAGTTCGGCCGCGGAGCTGACGCTGAGCGTGCCGGCAAGGGCCAGCGGCATCATGAGGTATCGCCAGGACCGGTTCGACGCCGTCATCGTATCCTCCCAGGTCAATTCGTTCGGGCGACTGCTCGTTCGGGCGACTGCCGCGCCCGTATATCGCATGATGCTAATCGCTCTCGCTTGCGCCGGACAAGACGCGCTCGCGCATGTCTGCTCTCAAGATTGCGGCATCGGGCCGTGACACAACGCAGTTGCAATATGAAAAACGCATTTACGACGCTGCAGACGATGATAGGTTGCGCGCCAACCAAAAGACGGGAGGATAACCTTGAAGAAGCATCTGTCGATACTGGCGGCGGGACTTGTGATCGGTGCGGCCGCGCTGCAATTTTCCACCGCCGCATCCGGCGATGACGGCTGGGTCACGCTGCTCGACAGCACCAAGCAGGGCGACTGGGACGAGGTCGGCAAGGCCAATTGGGCGATGAAGGACGGCGCGCTGGTCGCCGACAAGCTCGACGGCAAGGATCTCTCCTATCTCGTCAGCAAGACCCAATACAAGGATTTCCAGATCAGGGCGGAGTTCTGGACCGACGAGGACGCCAACAGCGGGGTCTTCATCCGCTGCGAAGGCAACAAGGTGATCGACTCGAAGGTCTGCTACGAGGTCAACATCTTCGACAAGCGGCCCGATCCGACCTACGGCACCGGCGCGATCGTCGACGTCGGCAAGGTCGATCCGATGCCGAAGGCGGCCGGCAAGTGGAACGTCTACGAGATCACGGCGCAGGGACCGCATTTCGTCGTGACGCTGAATGGCCAGAAGACCGTCGACGCGCAGGATTCCAAGCACGCCAGCGGCTACATCGCGCTTCAGTATGGTTCCGGCGTGGTCAAGTTCCGCAAGGTGCAGATCAAGCCGCTCTGACCGCGCATGCCGAGGAGAGCCCGGTCGCGCCGCGGCCGGGCCTGATCGCGTGTCATGTGCTATCCGCCGGAGGTGGTCAGATCGTTGCCCTGCGTGCGCAAATGATGACCGATCACGAGGCCGGTCAGGCACAGCAACAGCCCGAGCGCCGGCGGCGCAAACAGCGCCTCCTCCTGGAAGATGCCGTTCACCAGCACGACCATCGTGCCGAACGCGGCGAGCCCCTGGATGAGAATTCCGGACGAGGCGTAGAGGCGCCAGGCCTTCAGCGCCACCGCAAAGAAGAAGCCAAGCGGCACCACTGCGCCGATGCCCATCTGGTAGAGCAGGACGCCGACCGCGCTCTCCACCGCGCCGTCCATCGTGCCGGTCGCTTGCGCGGCGTTCCAGTCGATCGAGAAGTAACCTTCGGAGAGATTGCCGCCGACGCCGAGGCCACGGCCGATCGGGTTGTGCAGGAATCCGTCCCAGCCGCCCATGAAGCCGATCACGTGAAAGTCGCCGATCTGGAGCCCGATGTAGATCGCGGCGATGGCGTACACCAGGAGCCCGACCAGCGCGACGGCAAGGGTGATGGTGGCGCCGAGCAGCCAGGTGGCCGTCCAGGCCAGGGCCACGAAGATGACCAGGATGAGCGCGCCCTTCACGCTGCAGAAGATCAGCAGCGGGATCGCGACCAGCGCCAGCCAGCGATATCCGACCGCGAACAGGAACAGGATGGAGAAGGCGATCCCGTAGCCGAAGCTGATCGGGCTCATGTTCGGTCCGAAGATGCGCAAGATCGACGACAGTCCGAGATCCTCGAACAACGGGCTGTTGAGAAAGCTGAAGCGGAAGCGGTCGATCAGATCGACCGGGACATTGCCGGTTTGGCGCATCTCGGCTTCCCAGGCTCCGGAGCGGGTCGCCTTCAGCTCGTCGAAGTGCCAGAACGTGTAGCCGTTGGTGATCTCGAGCCAGAAATCGCGAAACAGCAATTCGACATAGCCGCAGACGATCAGCAGCGTGGCGACGGTCACCAGGAACGGTGTGATGCGGATCTCGAAGGTTGCGGCGGTCAGCAGCGACAGCTGAAACAGGAACAGCGGAAATGCGATGTTGCGCAGATAGACGAGGGCTGCATGCGCGTCCTGCGTGGCGCCGAGCAGGAAATACATCCCTACGACCGCGAGGGTCATCAGCCCCCAATTCATGATCCGGTCGATCTCGGGCGAATGCTGGCGCTCGCGCAGCATGTACAGCGCCAGCGTCACCAGCCACATCACCGCGCAGATCAGGAAATTGTAGCCCTTGACGAAATCCATCTCCTGCTCGGTCGTGATGTAGGACGACAGGATCGAGACGAACAGATTCTGGAAGAAGATGATGAAGACGGCGATCGACGGCGCATAGGCCGGCGCCGCGAGCACGATGGCGCAGCCGATCAAGCCTTCGACGACGATCGCGAGCCCTGCATTGGCTGCCTGCATGATCGGCGCGAATGCGATCGATGCCACGGCGATGCCGAGCGCAGGAACGAGGTCGCCGGCCAACAGCGGCCGCGGGGCTATGTCTGCTCGCACAGGCTCTGACCTAAATGACCGGATGGGTGGCGTGCCACACCCGCATCGTCGATCTAGCCGCGCATTGTGTAAGAACCGGTTAACCAGATCGGTCAGCGCGTTCCGAGCAGCGCCCTCAGCACGTCGCGGTCGGCCTTGCCGGTGACGGCGTCGGCCAGGCCGAAGCCCTGCGACAGCTCCCAATGGGTCCAGCCCCAGCACTGCTGCCGGGCGTAGGCCGTGACGCCGGCGAGCCAGCGTAACCGGCTGTCGCGCGGCGCCCCAGCCTTGAGCACCCCGAACTCGTTGATGATGATCGGACGGGAATATTGCCGCTGCCAGGCCGCCGCGGGCTCGAGCCATTTGTCGATGCCTCGGTCGGGGATGGCGCGGTCGACCATCGCAAGCGCCTTGGGCCTGTCCAGCGCGGTCAGCTGCTCCCGCAACTGTTGAACCTTCGGATCATCGGCACGGATCGGATAGGGCAATCCGACGACGTCGTGAAGCGGCTCGCTCCGATCCCAATGGGCCTGATGGGTGAACACCATCGGATCGTAGAAGTGGATGGCATAGACGATATTCGGATCGTCGAGCGGCGCGAAGCCCGGCAGCGAGTCCGCGCGCTGCCAGTTGACCGGACCCGTGATCAGCGTGGTCTGCGGCAGCAATTGGCGAATGAAGCCGGCCAACTCCCGGACTTCGCCCTGCCACTGCGCGGCGTCGACCTCCGGCTCGTTCAGCAGTTCCGCAAACACCCGATCGGAGGGATAGCGGTGCATGACCCGCGCGAGCGCGGTCCAGGCGCTCTTCATTTCAGCCATCGCGCCGGGCGGATCGTCCTTGTGCAGCGCATTGAAGTGCTGACCCGAATGCAGGTCGATCGACACGGCAAACCCGAGTGCGAGCAGGGTCTTCAGCGCTGCATCGACGGTTTGCAACCGGCTGTCGATCTCCGCCTTCGTGGCGAAGCGCGGCATGACGAAGTCGGCCGGCACCGGCAGCCGGATGTGGGTCAGGCCGGCCTTGCGCAGTTCGAGCAGCAGGCCGCGCGGCGGCGCCGACCGCGGATCGACGATCCAGCCGTCGGCATTGACGCCGCGCGACAAGGCCTTGATCCGGTCCGCCGGGACGCCTTCGATCAGGGGAGGGCAGGCCCGCGCAGCGACGGACAGCAGAATGGGTGCGGCGAAGACGATGGCGGGGATCGATAGCCGGGCCATTGGACGATCAACTCGCGATCAATGTTGTAGCGGCGACGCCGAACGCGGCGCAGCTGGCGCGTGTCTCACGCATACTGCCTGTCGTGCTGCTGGCTTGCGACGGTGGACTGGAGTTCGTTCAAAACGACACCGGCGAGCTTGCGCTCCGCGCCCCCGAGCGCGGTGATGATGTCTTCCATCGACGCGTTGATGTCGCGATCCACCGGCAGCGCCGCGATCAGCCCGTCGGCCATGTCGAACAGCCGCCGTTCGTCCGCACCCCACGGCATCGACGGGCCGTCGAGGATCACGAGGTCGTAGCCGCCGGCGGAACGCGCTTGCGCGATCGCTTTCTGGATCGCCTCGCTGGCCTTGGCGGGATTGCCCTTGATCGCGGGCAGGATCGCAATGCCGTTTGCGGTGTTGATGGCGCGGGACGCCTTGCTGCCGATCGTGAGCCAGTCGAGCCGACTCGGGCTGCTCTGGGCAGGGTGCGCAACCCTGTCGGTCAGAGCGTGGACGGTTGCATCGGCGTCGATCAGCAGGACACGCGCGCCGTCGCGCGCGGCGACGAGCGCGATGTTGAGCGCGACAACGCTGCGATCGAGATCGTCGGCGGTGCCGATCACGGCCAGCACCGGGACGGCCTCCGGGGCGGCGCCCGTCGCCAGCGCCGCATGGATCTGCCGCATCGTGTTGGAGAACGGCCCCAGCGCCGAACTGGTCCGCAGGGTCGGCCAGCCGAACCGCGTGACGTCGGCGGGATTGTCGCCGGTCAGGATGCCGCCAAGCGTGCGCATGACATCGGATTCCTGCAGCTCGGCGATCAGCGGCTTCTCGATCACGGGCTTGTCGATCAGAGCGGCAGCCGGCTGGATCGCGGGCGGCACCTGCACCGGCGGCTTGGCCTTGGCGATGACGGGCTGCCGCTCCGGTGCGGCATCCTGCTTCGGCTGGAGCCCGGGGCGGATCGGATCGGCGCCCGGCGCCAACTGACTGGCCGCAACGATCCACGCCGCGGCAGCGAGGGTGCCAAACATGAACCCGATCATCGCGAGCAGGCTCATCGGCGGCGGGAAGGTACGTTGCTGCGGGATCGTCGCATCGCCGATCACGCGCGCGCTCGAGGTGTTGAGGCTCTCCTGCTCCTCGGTCTCGCGCGAGCGCTTGAGGAAGGACTGATAGACGTCGCGGCTGGCATCGACCTCGCGCTCGAGCTCGCGCAGTCGCACCGATGCCTGGCTCATCTGCACGCTCTGGTGCTTCTGAACGTCGAGCGCCTTGTTAAGCGACGCTTCATAGTCGCGCGCCCGGGTCAGATCGTTCTTCGCGGATACCGCGAAGCGGTCGATCTCTTCCTTGATGGTCCGGCGCAGGTCCTCGACCTGCTGCTCGACCTGGCGCAGCGCCGGATGGCGCGGCCCGAGCTCACCCTGCAGCTCGGCCTGCCGCTTCTTGGCATCGGCATATTGCGAGCGCAAATTTGCGATGGTCGGCGACTGCAGCGCTTCGGCGGTCGCACCCGCGTCCATCGACCCGCGGCGGCTGGCTTCGATCTGGTCATACTTGGCCTGGGCATCGAGCGCGAGCGCCCGCGCCGCGGCCAGCCGCTGGTTGCCGACCGAGAGCTGCTGGTCGGTGAGCAGATTGTCCTGCGAGCCGACGAAGTTGTTCTGCGCCTTGTAGGTCGCAAGCGCCTCCTCGGCGTTGCGCAGGCGCTGTTGCAGCTCCTTCAGCCGGCCGGACAGGTCGCGGGTGGCGCGCCGCGCGGCCTCGGCCTGCGACTGCTTGGACTCGGTGAGGTAGGCCTTGGCGATCGCGTTGGCGAGCATCGCCGCCTTGACCGGATCGTGCGACCACACGTCGATGTCGACGATGAAGGTACGATCGGTCTTCTTGACGTTGATATGCCGGTTCAGCGTGTCGAGCGTCGTCATCTCGATCTGCTGTTGCTGCTCCGCCGTGGTTCGCGGCTCGATGCCGAACAGGCCGAGCAGCGAGGCGAGCAGGCCCGTGCTCGCGGCGCCACCGCCGAACTCGGGATCTTTCACCAGGTTGGTGTCGCGGATCACCTGCAGCAGCACATTGTTTGACGTGATCAGGCGCGACTGGCTCTCGACCACCATCGCGAGGCCGGAGACGTCCTGGGCGCGCGGGGTCAGCTCGCGCTCGACCAGCTGCAGTTCGCGCGGGTCGACATAGAGCTGGGCGCCCGCGGTATATTTCGGTGTCAGGCCCTTGCCGATCGCGACCGCGATGCAGGCGCAGAGCAGCGCGACCGAGACGATCGCGACCTTGCGCGCCCACAGCAGCCGCACCAGCTCGAGCACGTTGAAGCCGGCCGGGATTGCGGCCCGGCGCGGCTCGGGTTTGGCCCGGTTGATCGGCTGGTCATAGCTAAGCATCGACCCCAGCTTCCGTCTGAATGGCCGCACGCATCGGCTGAGGAGCGCTCTTTCGGGGCACGCAACGCGCACGAGGCGACGCGGAGGCGCAACACGAAAAATTAACCATACTCATTCGCCGACTATTCACCAGAAAGGCAAACAAAGGGTTTAAGCGCGGGCGCATCGGAACGCCTCCGCCATCGTCAGCACCGGGACATTGCGCCGCGCCGCTGCCTCCAGCGCGTAGGTCATCAGCTCAGGCGTGCAGCCATAAAGGCTCGGCGCGTCGGCGACGTCGTGGCTGTAGAAAATTAACCAGCCGTTGATGTTTGCCGCCTCGACGAAGGCCATGTCGATCCGGTCGCGGGACATCTGGCGGTCGATCAGCGGCATGGCGCGGAGGAATTGCAGGTCGACCTCGCCGCTGTTCACGCCGGGCACGATGCTGCGGCAGGTGCGGAATTCGGACCTCAACTGGTGCTTCCGCGCGTAGGAGCCGTAGCCGAACGGGTAGGCGAAGCTCTCGACCGGCATGGTCGGATCGAGCGAATGGAAATAGGTCCGGTTGCGCGCGATCTCCGCGGCCAGCGAGCTCTCGTCGAGATCGCAGGCGCGGCGGTGCGAGAACGTGTGGCAGCCGACCTCATGGCCACGGCGATGCAGCGAGATGACGTCGTCGGCGCTGCCGGTGGTCCAGTCCGGTGCGTCCAGTCCAACCAGTCCGCCCGACACGTAGAACGTACCGCGGGCGCCGTAGGATTCCAGGATGTCGGCGCCGAATGTCGCCGCGCTCTTCGGCAGATCGTCAAAGGTGAAGGTGACCATCGGCGTGGCATTGTTCAGGCGAAAACGCCCGACCTGCACATGCATCGCCAGCCGGTGGCTGACCTTGACCCTGGCTTCCGACCACAATGCGTTCATGAGCCAAGCTTCCGCAAGATCACATGGTAGTCGCCGTGCCGGACGTCGGTCTTGCCCGGCAGCAACGCGTTGATCGTCTTTGCTCCGGCGTCGATCATCGCGGCCAGCAGCGGCTTGCGCCGGCGCATCTCGGGATAGCGCGGGCTCTCGTACTTCTTCCGGTAGATGACCTGCAGTCCGCGGCCGGCCGCGAACGCTTCGAGGTTGCCAAGGGTCACCAGCGGATGGAAATGGGTCGGGAACGGCGCCTCGCCCGGCAGTCCGGCGTGCTTCTCGCCGCGCACATGGCGGTAGAACCAGACGTGGAACCAGTGCGGGGAGTATTTCGTGACGATGCCCGACAGCGACTTCGGGTTCGGTGCACCGATCAGCAACAGCCCGTTCGGCTTCAGCGCCTCGCAGAACCCGCTCAGCACGGCCTCCACATCGGGGATGTGCTCGATGACGTTGTAGCAGATGATCAGGTCGAAACGCTGCGGCGGGAAGCGATGGGTCTGGATGTCGCCGAGGATGGCTTCCTGCGCATAGCTGTTGTTGCGGATCTGATCGGCGTCGATGTCGACGACGGTCACATGCGAACGGCGCAGCACGCCGAGCGGCAGATAGCTGGTCGAGCCGCCGCCGGCCTCGTAAATCGAGAGCGGACCGGCCGGCAGCCGGGCCTCGAGGATGCTGTGAACCGTGAGCAGGCTCTGCTTGGCTTCGCCGGGCGGCAAGGCCAGCAGCGATTCCGGATGGATTTCAGCGGGGACGGGCATGGAAAGTTCGGTGAGCGGGGCGGGACGCGTAGCAAGCGCGAGGGATCTGTTCATCGGCTCATCCAACGTTGCTGTTTGCGGATCTGGTGTGGAACATGACAAGGCCCCGCTTCAGCCGGCCGCGCAGGCGCGCGATGTCGAACAGCCAGCAGAGCGCGGCGTAGACGACGAGCCCAGCCCCGATCAGCACGATGCTGGCAGGGAGATCGGCGAGGTCGAGAGCGCGGTCGAGCGCGCCGACGGTGAGCGCCATCGCGAGCGCTGCGATCGCGATCAGAGCAAGCCGGCCGAGCGGGATCGGAAGCCGGAAGGCGAAGCGGCTCAGGATCAGGGCGCAGACAAAGCCCGCGATGTCGGCGCCGAGCCGCGCCCAGGCCGCGCCGATGGTGCCGTAGAGGCTGACCAGCACGTAGGACAGGAACACATTCGCGGCGATGATCGAGGCGGTGTTGATCAGGTAGAAGGAGTTGCGTCCCGACAGCAGGAAGCTCGCATGCAGATATTGCTGCGTCAGCACCTGGAACAGCACGGCGATCGCGATAACCGGCATGATCTCGCTTGCAACCGCGCGGAAGTCGGCGCCGAGGATGATGTTGGTGACATGCAGGGCGATCAGCGCGAAGCCGAGACAGGCCGGCAGCGTGACGCCGGCAAGCAGTTCGAGGCAATCTGCGAGATGGGTCCTGACCGCGGCGTCGCCTTGCCGGGCATGGATCTGCACGGCCATCGGAAAGAACGCCGCGGCCATGCTCATCGCCGGCATCATCAGGGTCTGGCGCACCAGGTCGAGCGCCGCGACATATTTGCCGGCGTCGGCCGCGCCGATCAGGTTCGCGATCATGAAGCGATCGGTCACGCTCGAGATCGCGAGCAGCGTCAACGACAAGGTCAGCGGCAGGCCGGTGCGGGCGAGCGAGCGCAGGTCGGCACGGTCGAAATTGACGATGGTGCCGCGCCATGCGCTACGCGATTGCACGAGCACGGCGACGAGATAGGCCGAGGCGGCCGCGAGCAGCAGCAGGACGCCGGTCGGGCTGACCAGCGCAACCACGACGCCAAGGCCGAGCAGGGCGGTCGCGCGGACCAGCGTTGCCTTCATGACCGAGAGCGCCTTCAGCCGTGCACGCAGCAGATCCTGCGTCAGCTCGAACAGGCCGATCGCAATGGCGAGAACCACGGCCGCGAGCGCGGCAGCGGCGTCGAGGCCGACGAGGCGGGCCAGCAGATAGGCGATCGGGGCGGTGAGGCAGCAGATCAGGTAACCCGACGCCACCAGCCCGCGGACGTCGGTGCCGTCGTTGCGGGCGTGGCCGCTCAGGATCAGGTTGCGAAACCAGCCGACCAGGAAGACCGATATGACCGAAGCGAAGCCGACGCCGAGCAGAAAGACGCCATAGTCATGCGGTGCGAACAGCCGCGTGAAAATGAACACGCTGAGCAATCCAAGCAGCGCCGAGAGCACGTTGGCCGTCAGGTTGATGCTGGCTTGTCCGATCAGCATGATGCGGCGAGCTCCGAGAGCCTTGTCGCCGCCGACGACGCCAGGATCGTGTCGCTCTCGGCCACGACCTCACGAATTGTCGTGACCGGCGTCCCCGAGAACGATGCGATCGAGAACGCGACGTCGTCCCTGTCGGCGCGCAGCAGCAGCCAGGTGAGTTCGTCCTTGCTCAGGGTCGGATCGTCCCAGTAGCTGACGCATGGCGTCTTCGGCACGTCGGAGTGACGCAATGCGGCGGACTCGTTGTTTTCGACGAAGAAGCCGTACAGCAGGTATTCGGAGAACTCGCGGGTCCGGCACAGCGCCTCGATCCAGCTCATTCCGCTGACGGCCTCGATGCGCTCGGCGAGCGCGCGCGTGGTCTGCTTGTCCCAGAAGATGATGTGTCCGATGAAATCCGGCGCCGGGAAGGGCGGCGTTGGCAGCCCGATCAGCTGGTGGCTGGTCTCGAGCCAGCGCGAGTGGCGCGGCTGGTCGGCCGTGACCGCGTCCACCATCTTCAGCAGCGGGATCGTGTTCGGATACTGGAAGCGTGCGAGGTCGAAATCGCGGAAGAACACGATGTCGGAATCCAGGATGCAGAACCGCTCACAGGGCAACGAGATCGTCGCCGCGATCTTCAGGATCTGCTGCACGTGCCAGCCGTTCACCGGCTTGGCGCGCAGCGACCACCAGAACTGGCGACGCTTGCGCTGGATCATGCGCGGCAGCGGCCGCAGCCAGTCGGGCAGGAAGGAGGAGGCCGGAATGATGATGCGGCGCTCGCTGGCCAGCGGCGCGAACAGCGGCAGGTCGCAATCCGGCACCAGCAGATAATGCCGGGAGAAGGACGTGACGTGACGATCCACGCTCTCGCAGAGCAGCGTGCAGATTTCCAGATCGCGCCCGTAGGTCGGGGTCAGCAACGCGACAGGGTTCATCTCGTAACTCTCTCCGGCGACACCGTGTCAGGGCGGAACATCGTGGCCGCCAGACTTGTCCTGAACCTCAGTTCAGCAAGATCGGTGCCGGAGCGTTTTGACCGCCCTGCCGGCGGCGGCGATGGCTAAGCAATGGTAAATGGCGGCCCGCCGCGGCCGCTAACGGATCGGAAAGCATCGCTCACTGCACGATTTTGACGCTGGATCGGGATGTTGCCCGGATATTGCAGTGCTGACGTCTGGAATGCCGATTTGGTCGGCGCAGGCGAGTGCACATGCAGATTCGATGGTATTTCCGGCGGGTAAGCGGCACGGCTGAACGGCGGGCCGCACCATCAGTCCATTTCGAGACATCCGCACTGTCGGCGCTGTGCGCTTTTGGCACGCGCGCCGCGCGCGAGCCGGCTGGAGCGCACGATGCCAACTGATCGCGGAATCACGCGGCGCGGTGTTCTTGCAGTCGCGGCGCTTGCCGTGGGCGGACTGTCGACCGCGCGGGCCGCGCCGTCTGCCCGATCGCAGCTCAGTGCGAATTCGGCACGGTTTGCCGGCGCCTTCGTCAACTGGGGCGAGACCGGCCGCGAGCCTGTGTTGCAGGCCTGGGAGACATGGCTCAATCGGCCGCGGTCGTCAGTGCTCGGCGTCGACTTCTATGGCCAGAGCAGCTGGGACGACTTTCACAAGCTCGATTGGGTGCCGGGGCTTTGGAAGAAGCTCAATCCGGCGCGCAATCTGGTTTGGTCGGTGCCGCTTACCATGTCAGGCACACCGCTCGCCGATGTCGCGGGCGGCCTGCACGATGCCGAGTTCGAGACGGCCGCGCGTGCGATTGCGGGAGCGCATCCCAAGGCGATCATCCGCCTCGGCTGGGAGATGAACATCTCCAACTCGGCCTGGTTCGCCAAGGGCCATGAAGACGATTACATCAAGGCGTTCCGCCGCGTGGTTAGAATCTTCCGTCGCCATTCCGGCAGTTTCAAATTCGACTGGTGTCCGGGCTGGGGAGCTCAGGACATGCCGGCCGACGCCGCCTATCCCGGCGACGACATGGTCGATTTCATCGGCCTCGACGTCTACGACTTCAAATCGGACGGCAGCGCCGCAGAGCGCTGGACCAACTCCTGTCTGAAGGCGCCCTTCGGTCTCGAATGGCAGCGCACCTTCGCAGCAAAACACGGCAAGCTGATGAGCTATCCGGAATGGGGCGTCGGCCAGTCCGGCGACAACGCGTATTTCGTGCAGCAGATGCACGACTGGTTCGCCGCCAATCAGGCTGCGATCGCCTACGCGGCCTATTTCGATGTCGATGGCCTGTGGCCGACGCAGATCGACAACGGCCAGTTTCGGGAATCCGCGAGCCTGTTCCGCAAGCTGTTCGCGGGCTGAGCTGAACACGATCAAGCAAAAGCCCGATCTGTCTCGCGGACCGACCGGGCTTTGCTGTTCCTCTCCTGCTGCGTCAGGCGGCCTTGGTGTTGGTCAACAGCGTCAGGCCCATCTTCAGCTTGTCCTGCAGCGTGCGCTGCGCGAGGCAGGTGAACAGGCAAAGCTTGTCGCAGGCGACGGTCTCCTTGCGGCGGGCCCGGGCTTCCTCGCTGTACCAGATCTCGCGTGCGGTCTGGGTACGCACGTTGCCGATCGGCTTGAAGAACCAGCACGTTTCCAGGCGACCGTCGGAGCGGATGAAGTAATTGCGCATGCCGACGCGGCAGGGCATCACTTCCTTCGGCGCCTTCTCGCGGCGGAAATGGTTCGGCCAGGCCCGCAGCACGGCCTCGCCGTTGAGGATCGGCGCGCCCTCGCGCTTCAGTCGCAACAGCTCGTCGCGGACCTTGATGAGATCGTCCAGCTCGTTCTCGCCGATCCACAGTTCGTCTTCGACTTCTTGCGTGCCCTGCTCGACCGGCTGGAAGCTCAGCGCGGTGGCGCCGATCTGCTGGATCCAGTCGACCATTTCGGGCAGGCGGCGGAAGTTCAGCCTGTGCACGACCGGCTTGATGATGATCGGGAAATCCAGACCTTCGGCACGGCGCTGTTCGGCGACGTTGCGGATGCCCTGCACGATGTCGCTCAGCGAGTTTTCAACGCCGCGCGAGTAGTTGTGAATCTTGGGATCGGTGGAGTCGATCGAGATGTTGATGTTGAACGGGTGCGCCTCGACAGTTTGCGCCACGATCTTCTTGTTGAGGTAGGCGCCGCCATTGGTGGTGACGCCCCAGTGGATGTCGTTGTCGCGGCAGAACCGCAACAGATCGAGAAAGCCCTTCTTGATGTAGGGCTCGCCGCCGGCAAACTCGACGTGATAGGCGCCGATGAATTCCTTCAGGCTCGCGAGCGCGCGCTGCCATTCGGGGATCGACATCTCGTCGCGATAGTTCGGACGGCGCCAGTAGTCGCAGTAGCGGCACTTGTAGTTGCAGCGTTCGACCACCTCCGCGAAGATCGCCGCCGGACGCGTGACGTCGCGTCCGGTGCGCAAATAGAGCTCTTCCGAGAGGGCGTTGCGGAAGTGCTTGGTGCCGAGCGAGACGAGGTCGAGCGCTTTCAAGGTGAACCTCTGGCAGTGTTTTGCGTTGTTGCGACCGGATCGATCGAGGATTTATGGGTTGATCAGCAAATTGAATGCCAACTAAAGCGCACAACACGCGGCACGCGCGCGTGACGGCTCTTAACCCTAAGGATCAGCTAACAGGGTGGCGCCGATCGTGAGACCGCGCGCCTCGCGCGGCTGTCTATTCCTGCAAATGGCTTCGTTCGACTTCAAATTAACCTTGCGACGAAGTTGCGGTAACGCGGGTCTCGTCTGGAGCGGATTTTGCCATGAGGTCGCCGTAACGTTCGATCCGCGGCCGTATCGCTGCCCGCGCCGGTCACTTTGGGACGGCCATGTCCCATTCCGATCCGTGCCGGGATGATGCGTCGTGCGGATCGCGATTGCCAGGAGGGCATGGAGATGTCGACCGAGCTTGCTGTAGCTGACCGCGCCTGGGTAACCACCTCGCCTGCGCTGGATTGCTCCGTCGAGACCGTCATCTGCATTCCGAGCTTCCGCCGGCCGAAGCACCTGCGGCTGACGCTGGAGTCCGTGGCGGCACAGCGCACTGAACGCAGCTTTGCAATCGTTGTGGTCGAGAACGACGCCTCGCGGTGCGAGAGCGCGCCGGTCGCCGCCGAGTTCCTCAATTCCGGCAAGCTCAACGGCGTCTGCATCGTCGAGCCGCGGCAGGGCAATTGCCGGGCGATCAACGCGGCGTTCGAGACCGCGCTCGAGACCTTTCCGAGCGCGCAGAACTTCCTGATGATCGACGACGACGAGGTCGCCTCGCCGGACTGGCTGGAGCGAATGGTACAGGCGGCCGAGAGCTCCGGCGCCGAGATCGTCGGCGGGCCGGTGTGGCCGAATTTCGATGACAAGCAGAAGGGCAGCCTCAAGCGCCATCCGGCGTTTGCGCCGGCCTATCATGCCAGCGGTCCGGTTCCGGTGATCTATGGCTGCGGCAACTGCCTGATCCGGCGCGCCGTGTTCGACAAGCTCGGACAGCCCGCCTTCGACCTGCGTTTCAACTTCCTCGGCGGCGGCGACCACGATTTCTTCGCGCGGGCGCGCCGCGCCGGCTTTCGCTTCTTCTGGGTCACGGACGCCGTCATCAGCGAGACCGTTCCCTCGACCCGGACCAGTCTCGGTTGGATCGTGCGGCGCGGATTGCGGATCGGCGCGATCAACTACCACATCGAGCGCAAGGCGGCGCAGACAATGTGGTCGCGCGCGGCCGTCAAGGCCAAGATGTTCGGCCTGGTGCCGTTCTCGCTGTATCGCTTCACGCGCATCGTGCTGCGCGAGCAGCAGGCCGTCATTGCGATGCATCCGATGGTGGTCGCGGTCGGCAGCGCGCTTGCCGTGCTCGGCATCGAGCCGCAGCCCTACGCAGCGTCCAAGATCGCGTCGTGAGTGAGTTGTCCGTCACCGCGGAGAGCCGGGCGCTGATCGCCGACATTGCGCGCCGGCCGGTGATGGATGTCGTCCGCGGCGCATTCTTTGTCGGTATCCTCCTGCTGGTCTGGATATCGCTCCGTCCATTCGCGGATCTGAGCGGCTTCTATGTCGGCGACGTGGTCACCGGCAAGGATGCGGTGCTTTACGCCCTGTTCGGCGTGCTGACGGTTGCGATGCTGGCGCTGACCTTGCGCGACAATCTGCCGGCGCTGAAATCATTGCTGACGCCGGCCTTCCTGCTGTTCGCGGGCTGGATTTGCGTCACCGTCGTGCTGTCGTCTGATCCCGCCACCTCGCTGCGCCGCCTGGCGTTGTCGGTGTTCGTCATCGTGGTGACCGCGACGCTGCTGTTGCTGCCGAAATCGCAGGGCGAATTGATGCGCTGGTTCGGCATCGCCGCCCTGGTGCTGCTGGTGACCTGCTATCTCGGCGTCTTCCTGGCGCCGCATCTGTCGATCCACCAGGCCACCGATCCGCAGGAGCCGGCGCTTGCCGGCAACTGGCGCGGCGCGTTCGGCCACAAGAACGTCGCGGCCGCGATGATGGCGATGCTGATCTTCCTCGGCATCTATCTGATGCGGGCCGGCGGCTGGCTGTCGGGCATCGCCGTGACCGGCCTCGCCGCGGTGTTCCTGTTCTTCACCGCCGGCAAGAGTGCGATCGTGCTCTGTGTCGCCGTGCTGATGCTGACCGCGTTGATGCCGGTGATCCGCTCGCTGTGGGGCCGCGCGCTGCTGCTGCTGACGCCGCTGCTGCTGCTCAATCTGTTCAGCGTCGGCACCGTGATGAGCGATACGCTTGCCGCGATCGCCGGCCGGATGCCGATCGACACCTCCTTCACCGGCCGCGCCGACATCTGGGCCTTTGCCCTCGAATCGCTGCATCAGCGGCTATGGACCGGCTACGGCTTCGAGTCGTTCTGGGGCACCAGCGCGATCCAGAACCTGCAGGAAGGCAAGGAGTGGGCGGGCTACGCCTCGCACAGCCACAATGGCTATCTCGATACCGCGCTCGGGACCGGTCTGCCGGGTCTCGTCCTGTTGATCGCGGCCGTTGTCGTCAAGCCGTTGCGCGACTTCCAGGCTGCGGATCGCGGCGGCAATGATGCCCCGCTGACGATGCTGTTCTTGCGGATCTGGCTGTTCGGCCTCTATCTGTCGTCGATGGAGAGCTTCTTCCTCGATCGCGCCGATACGATCTGGGTGACGTTCCTGATCGCGGTATTCGGGCTGCATTATCTGGCCCGGTTCCGGATGCGGAGCGAGATCTAGAGCTGCGCGCGGACCGCGTTGGCAACGTCCGTCCACCAGCCGTCGAAATCGAACGGCACGGGCACGGTCGGCCGCTTCAGCGCCGTGACGATGCGGTCGGCATAGGCCGCACTGTCCGCGTCGCGCGGCACCAGCAGGATGGCGCCGCGATCGATCAATTCCTTGAAGCGCGGATGGTGGTCGAATTCGTCCGGCAGCGCCGGGCCGGTGACGATCAGCGGCCGGCCCGACTGCACGCAGGCCAGGATGCTCGAGCGCCGCGCGGTCAGGCCCTCGTCGAGCGAGTAGCAGAACACGTCGATCTCGCCGAGCAGGCCGAACACCTCGTGATCGGAGGCGACATAGCCGGAGACGATCACATCGCCCTTCAGTCCCAGCTCCGCGACCCGGGCATAGAACTTCTGCTCGATATTGTCGGTGCCGCGAATGAAGGAGCCGACATAGACGATCAAGGGTTCCAGGCCCCGCTGCTTCAGGATCGCGCCGATCTCGAGCAGCCCGTTCGGCTGTTTGCCGGGATAGATCGAGCCGAAATGTCCGACGATGAGCTGGCCGTTGCTGCGTGCCGCGACGAGCCGCTGCAACAGCATCGAATCCGAAAAGCCGGCGGGCGCTGCGATGTTCGGCGGCAGCGGCGCCAGCACGCATTTCCGCACCATGCCGCGCATGATGCGGTCATCGGCGAGCTCGCGGCGCACCAGCGGCGAGAACATCACGATGGTGTTGGCGAGCCACAGTGCGGGGATATAGGTCAGCCGGCGGATGCCGTTGAGGCCGGCCCATTCGTGCTGAATCAAGACAACCTTGCGACGCCGCAGCCGGGCGAACAGCAGCGCGAGCAGCGGGCGTGCGATCACGCGCTTCCAGGCCACGATCGGGAAGTTGCAGACCACGCTGTCCGCGCGGCCGACCGCGCGCCAAATCTCGCCGATCCGGCCCTCGGTCTGGGTCAGGGTTAGCGCCGTGCTAGCGCAGGGCTCGATCTTGTCGAGCGTCTCCTGCAGCAGGCCGGTGAATTGCCCGACGCCGCAGTGCATCTGCGGTCCGGCGCCGAGGAACAGCGCGCGATATCGGGGTGGTTCAGTCATTCAGTCCTGTCGGCCACGGCGGCCGGCTCCGGAAACGTCGCGGTTAGCCATATCGGCGAGACATTAGCTTTGCGTAACCCCGCGCGCATACGCGACGGCACCGTTCTTGCCAATCCCTGTTCAAGAGCTGCCGGCTCGTCCCGGAACGGGACATCGGATGAAGCGAAACAGCGCAGCCAGGAGCACGACCATGACGACGGGCAAGATCTTTGCGAATTGGGATGACAACCATTCCAGGCTCTGGAGCCGTCAGCCGATCCGGCTCGAGCACACCATGCACAAGCAGCCGGCGTTCTCGATGGACGATCTCGCCAAGCTGATCGAGCACTATCCGCGCGAGCATTACAGCCTGGTCAAGACCGGCGCCAAGGGATCGAGCCGGGTCTGGCGCGAGGGCGAGATCGGCAGGCTGCGCGGCCATCAGGTGATCGAGGCGATTTCGCGCGGTGGCCTGTGGCTGAACCTGCGCAACGTCACCGCGATCGATCGCCGCTACCGCGACATGATCGAGCGGATGTTCGGCGAGATCGCCACCAAGGTTCCCGGTTTCGATGCGCCGACCCATCAGGCCGGCATCCTGATTTCGTCGCCCGATGCGCAGGTCTATTACCACGCCGATCTGCCCGGGCAGGGCCTGGTCCAGATCGCCGGCCGCAAGCGGGTCTACATCTATCCCAGCACGCAGCCGTTCATCCGGCCCGAGCATCTCGAGAACATCGCGCTGTTCGACGTCGAGGTCGATATCCCCTACGAGCCCTGGTACGACTGGCATGCGCAGGTGATCGATCTCGAACCCGGCCAGATGCTGAACTGGCCGCTCAATGCGCCGCACCGCGTCGAGAACCTCGACACCGTCAACATCTCGATGACGATCTCCTATGTGAACGACGACATCCGCCGCGCCCAGATTCTGCATCTCGCCAACGGCATGCTGCGTCATCGCTTCGGCTACACGCCGCGCAGCCGCAGCATCCGCGGCCCGACCTTCTTCGCCAAGCAGGTGATGCAGAAGCTGCTGCGCGATGGCCAATGGGTGAAGCGCGAACGCGCCGTTCGGCGCGCGATCGACTTCCGCCTCGACGAGAGCGATCTCGGCAAGATCGTCGACCTGCCCAAAGTGGCGTTGGAGGCGGCCTAAGCGGGCGTGCCGGTAGCAGGTGCTGGAATGACGGTCTTGACGACAGCGGTTGAGAAATTCGGGGCGCGTGTCGCTGCCTATGCCGTCGGCTATCGCGTCGAACTGGTTTCCGACTGGGCGCAGGCCGCCGCCCGCTGGGGCGCGTTCGAGCCGCTTACGGCGTTCCAGCATCCGCAATGGTATGCGTCATGGTACCGGGCCTTCGCGTCGACCGATGGTGTCGAGCCGTTGATCGCTGTCGTCAGCGATGCCGCGACCGGCGAGCGGGCTGCACTGTTGCCGCTGATCTGTCACCGGCAAGGCAGCCTCCGCATCGTCGAATTCGCCGACCTCAACCTCACCGACTTCAACGCGCCGATCCTCGGCCCCGCCGCACCGCGCGACGACGTCGCTGCATGGCAGTTTTGGCGTGATTTGCAGGCCGCGCTGCGCAAAGCTCCCGGCGGAGCTGATCTGATCCGTTTTCGCAAGATGCCGGTCAAGCTCGCGACGCGATCCAATCCGCTGGCGCTGCTCGATGGTATCGGACCGTCGGTCGTCAACGGCAATCTTCTGACCATCGGTGACGACCACAACGCCTGGCGCTACGAGCTGAACCGCAAGGTTCGCAAGGAATTGGGACGGAGCTGGCGCGTGTTCACGCGTGAGCCGTCCGCCTCGTTCAGGGTCGCCGCAGATACCGGCGAGGCGCTGGACCTTCTCTCCATCACGGAAGTGCAGCAGGGCGCGCGGCTGAACGGTCTTGGGCTCAACTACGTGCTCGACAATGCGGACTGCGCCGCCTTCTATCGCGACCTGGTGCGCGAAGGCACCGCGCGGGGCTATGCTGTCATGACCGCACTTGCGACCCATGACGAGGTGGTGGCGACGCTGCTCGGCGTCCGCACCGGCTCGCGCTACGTCATGATCCGCGTCAGCAATGCGGGCGAGAAATGGTCGGCCTGTTCGCCGGGCCGGCTGATCATCGATCGCACCATCGAGGCGCTGCACAAGGACGGTGTGCGGGAGTTCGATTTCTCGATCGGCAATTACACCTACAAGCGGCGGTTCAGACCGCAGCGCACGCCGCTGGTCGATCTCGGCGCACCCTTGAGCTGGCGCGGGCAGCCCTCCGCGCTACGCGACCGCGCCGTGCTGGCGCTGCGTCACTATCCGGAGCTCACCGCGCGGCTGAAGCAGGCGCTCGGCAAGTCGGTGCCCTCGCGCGAGGACGACTGAGCGAAGGGCGGCATTCCCGAATGAGAATGCCGCCCTGATCGCATTTGCCTCGTAGCAAGCCGCGAAGCTTAGCCGTGCAGCTTTCTGGCAGCCTCCGCGATCGCGCGGCCCTGATAGCGGGCGCCGGCGAGCTCGTTCTCGCTGGGCTGGCGGCTGCCGTCGCCGCCGGTGATCGTGGTGGCGCCGTAGGGCGCGCCGCCAGTGACTTCGTCGAGCTTCATCTGTCCGGCAAAGCCGTAGTTCAGTCCGATCACCGTCATGCCGAAATGCAGGAGGTTGGTGATGATCGAGAACAGCGTGGTCTCCTGGCCGCCATGCTGGGTCGCGCTCGAGGTGAAGGCGCCGCCGACCTTGCCGTTCAGCGCGCCCTTGGCCCAGAGCCCGCCGGCCTGGTCGAGGAAGTTGGCCATCTGCGAGGCCATGCGGCCGAACCGGGTGCCGGTGCCGACAATGATGGCGTCGTAATTGGGTAGGTCGTTGATCTCTGCGATCGGCGCGGGCTGGTCGAGCTTGTAGTACGAGGCTTTTGCGACTTCGGCCGGCACGAGCTCGGGCACGCGCTTGATATCGACGGTGGCGCCGGCTTCGCGCGCGCCTTCCGCAACGGCATTCGCCATCGCTTCGATATGACCGTAGGCGGAGTAATAGAGAACGAGAACCTTGGCCATGATGGCCTCCTTTGGGGGTTGAGGTTAGGGGAGTAGGTTTTGGGGGCCGTCATTGCCGGGCTTGACCCGGCAATCCATCGATCTCGAAAGAACCCTTGCGAAGCGCGATGGATGCCCGGGCTTCTGCTTGAAGACGCGCTTCGCGCTTTTGCCCGGGCATGACGAGTGAAGGTTTGACTACGCCGCGTCGACGAGCACGAGCTCGGCATCCTCGAGCGCGGTGATCTTCAGCTTGGCTTCATCGCGGATCGCGGCGCCGTCGCGCGCATTGACGCGCACGCCGTTGACCTCGATGCTGCCGGCCGCCGGCACCAGATAGAGGTGGCGGGCCTTGTCGGCGGCGTATTCCGCGCTCTCGCCGGCCCTCAGCGTGGTGGCGAGCACCCGCGCATTGGCGCGGATCGGCAGCGCGTCGTCGTCGCCATCGATGCCGGAGGCGATGGTGACGAGCTTGCCCGAGCGGTCCGCCTTCGGGAACGGCTTCGAGCCCCAGGTCGGGTGACCGCCCTTCGTCGTCGGCTCGATCCAGATCTGGAAGATCTTGGTCTTGGACGGCTCCAGATTGTACTCGGAGTGACGGATGCCGCTGCCGGCGCTCATCACCTGCACGTCGCCGGCTTCGGTGCGTCCCTTGTTGCCGAGCGAGTCCTGGTGCGTGATCGCGCCTTCGCGAACATAGGTGATGATCTCCATGTTGGCGTGCGGATGCGCCGGGAAGCCGGAGTTGGGCGCGATCTCGTCGTCGTTCCACACGCGCAGCGCGCCGTGGCTGACATTGTCGGGATCGTAGTAGCTCGCGAACGAGAAGTGGTGCTTGGCCTTCAGCCAGCCATGGTCCGCACCGCTGAGCTCTTCGAATGGTCTGAGTTCGATCATGGTCGTTTCCCTTTCGATGTTGCCGAGGGGCCGGGCGCACCGCGCCCGGCGTCTCCAGGTAATTTGCGGTCAGGCGCCGAAGCCGCCGTCGACGTTGAGCACGGTGCCGGTCACGAACGAGGCTTCCGGGCTTGCCAGGAACACGACGCCGGCGGCGACTTCCTCCGGGCGGCCGAAGCGCTGCAGCGCGTGCTGCAAGCGTTGCGTCTCGGCAAACTCGCCGCCGTCCTTCGGGTTCATGTCGGTGTCGATGGAGCCGGGCTGCACCACGTTGACGGTGATGCCGCGCGGTCCGAGGTCGCGCGCCGCGCCCTTGGTGTAGCCGACGACGGCCGCCTTGCTGGCGACGTAGTCGGCAAGCCCCGGGAACGAGGCGCGATCGGCGAGCATCGAGCCGACCGTGACGATGCGGCCGCCTTCACCCATCAGCTTCGAGGCGGCACGGATCGCGGTGATCACACCGTCGACGTTGATGGCCTCCTGGCGGGCGAGCGTCGCGGTGTCGGCCTTGGGATCGTCGACTGCACCGCCGGATGCGACGCCGGCGTTGTTGACGAGGATGTCGAGCCGGCCAAAATCCTTGGCGACGGTCTTCACCAGCTGATCGACATCGGATGACGAGGCCTGGTCGGCCTTGTAGGCGCGGGCGTTGACGCCCTTGCCCTTCAACTCGGCGACGACGGCTTCCGCCTTTTCGGGAGACGCGACGTAGCTGATCGCGACGCTGGCACCTTCCGCGGCAAGTGCGCGGGCGCTGGCCGCGCCGATGCCGCGCGAACCGCCGGTCACGAGGGCGACCTTGCCTGAGAGCTTCTTGGTCATTGGATTTCTCCACCGATTGAATTTGATGGCACTTGGATATGCGTCCGGCTGTGGTATAGAAATAGAAACTATTGAAACTCATTGTTTCCAAATTCAACGATCAGGACAGCCGCCCATGTCGAAACTGCCGGACTTCGAGGCGCTCGCGATCTTCGCAAAAGTCATGGAATTACGGTCGTTTGCGGCGGCCGCGACCGAGCTCTCGCTGTCCAAGGCGACGGTCTCGAAGGCGGTCAGCCGGCTCGAGGAGCGGCTCGGCGCGCGGCTGTTCAACCGCACCTCGCGGCGGCTGGCGCTGACCGATGCCGGCCAGAAATTGTCGGAGCGCGCCGCGCGGCTGCTCGCCGACGGCGAGGCCGCCGAGAGCGAGGCGCTGGCGCAATCGACCACGCCGCGTGGCCTGGTGCGGTTCGCGGTGCCCATGACCTTCGGCGTCAAGACGGTGGCGCCGCTGCTGCCGGAATTCATGGAGGCCTATCCGGAGGTCGCGATCGATCTGCATCTGAGCGACGCCACCGTCGATCTGATCGGCGAAGGCTTCGATGCCGGCCTGCGGATCGCGCGGCTGCCGGATTCCTCGCTGATCGCGCGGCGGCTGTGCGGCATGCCGCGCTATACGGTGGCAGCGCCGTCCTACCTGAAGCGCTACGGCCGGCCGACCCATCCGATGCATCTCGCCGAGCACAAATGCTTCGGCTACGCCTATCTCTCGACCCAGGGCGTCTGGCACTACACCAATGCGTCGGGCGAACAGGCGAGCGTGCGTCCCGCCGGCCAGCTACGGGTCAACAATGGCGAGGCCGTGATGCCCGCGCTGCTCGCTGGCCTCGGCATCGCCGACCTGCCCGACTTCATCGTCGGCGACGCGATCGCACGTGGCGAGGTCGAGGTGATCCTGAAGGGCTGGAAGCAGCCCGAAGGTGCGGTGCATCTCGTCACGCCGCCCGGCGGCCCGCGTCCCGCCCGCGTCGAGGTGCTGGCGGATTTCCTCGCCAGCCATTTCGCCAAAGGCCGCGCCCAGCGGAAATAGAGAGCCGCGCTCACCGGAAGTCGTCGGCACCGCACACGCGGCTGAAGGCCGCGCGACCCGTCACATTCGTGTCATCCCTTTTAAATTGTATAAGTTGTGTGAACTAACCCATGATCGTGGGCCGCCGCGATCGTCTATTTCTGCGTCCTGAACCTGTTGCCGCAACGCGCATTTTCGGAGGAACCAGATGATTGACCTGACCAAGCACGATTTCACGTCATTGTCGGTGAAGGATCTGCTCGATGCCCGCGAGGCCTACCATGTGCATCTGGCCCATCTGCAATCGGTCTACGCCACGGCGATCGGCCGCTATCTGATCCGCGACAACGACCGCAACGCGACCGAACGGCGGCACCATTCCAAGCCGCAAGCGCTCGGGCCGCGCACGCTGTTCAATTCGTCGGTCAAGGACTGGTCGTGGCCCTGTATCCTCGTCTTTGTCCGGGACTGGATGAAGCGCTCCGAGCTGAAGAACCATCCGGAGAAGCAGGACCAACTGGTGCCGCCATTCCTCTATTTGCCTGACGGGCGCGTCGTGCCCACCTGCGTCGTCAAGGTCGATCCGAACGAGGATAGCCCCGGCGTCGTCGATCCGCCGGTGTTCAAGAGCGATCTGGTTGGCGGCGGCTTTCCGGTCCAGACCATGATCCAGGGCAAGATCCATCGCGGCTCGATCGGCTGTCTCGTCACCAATGGCGAGACCGTGTTTGCGCTCTCCAACCGCCACGTGGTCGGCGCGGCCGGGCGCGAGATTTTCGCCGGCTTCAAGAACACGGAGCGCCGTCTCGGCGTCAGCGATGCGCTGCAACTCGGCAAGCGCGCCTTCAGCGACGTCTATCCCGGCTGGCCAGGCGCGCGGGTGGTGGCCAATCTCGATGCCGGATTGATCCGCGTCGATGACGTCAAGGGTTGGACCGCGCAGGTCTACGGCGTCGGACAGGTCGGCGACGTCGTCGATCTCAATGTCGGCACCTTCCGCCTCGAGATCATCAACCAGCCGCTGATCGCCTTCGGTGCGACCAGCGGATTGATGAAGGGCAAGATCATCGGCCTGTTCTATCGCTACAAGACCGTCGGCGGCATGGAGTATGTCAGCGATTTCGTGATCGGTCCGCGCGACGGCGACACGCCGCTCAACAACTACCCCGGCGATTCCGGCACGATCTGGTTTCTCGACGATCCGGATGCGAAGAAGAACGCCAGCGGCGCGCGCATCCTCAGTCCCCTGGCGCTGGAATGGGGCGGCCAGGAATTGTTCGGATCGGGCGGCAAGATTCCGATGCAGGTCGCGCTCGGCATCTGCATGGCGACGCTGTGCCGCGAGCTCGATGTCGAGCTGATCGGCGACTGGAATGCAGGTCACACCGAGTATTGGGGCGAATGGGGACACGTCAAGATCGGCGCCTATGCGACCGGCCTGATCGATGCGAAGCTGCCCAAGCTCTCGGCCATGATGGACGCCAATGCCGACAATATCGGCCTCGACGACAAGCTGCTCCAAGACCTCAAGCCCTATCAGCGCGGCGCATTCGCGCCGCTGGCCGACGTCGCCGACCTGGTCTGGCGCTTCACCCGGCACACCGACGAGAGCAACCATTTCGCCGACATGGACAAGCCGGGCAAGGATGGCAAGACGCTGCTGGATCTTTGCGCCGAGTCCACGCGCAACGTCGATCCGAAAGTCTGGAACGACTATTACGAAGGGATCGGCGAGGACCGCCGCGGCGCGTTGCCGTTCCGGGTCTGGCAGATCTTCGACGAGATGGTCGAATATGCTGCCGCCAACAAGAAGCTGGAATTCGTCTGTGCCGCGGGAATCGTCGCGCACTACATCGGCGATGCCTGCCAGCCGCTGCACATCTCGCAATTTCACCATGGCCTCGATCTGAACGACAAGGCGCACGCCAAGGTGCACAGCGTGTACGAGACCACGATGATCGGCCGCCACGGCAAGGATCTCATCAAGATGATCCCCGACGCCCGGACCAGCGACGTCGCGGAGATCGCTGCGGGCGGCACGCCGACCGGCCGCGATGCCGCGGTCGCCGTGGTCGCGCTGATGCAGCGAACCGTGAAGCGGCTGCCGCCGATGACCATCGTCAACCTGTTCAATTCACACATGGGAAGCGGACAGGTCGATGTGCTGTGGTCGAAGCTGAAGGATGCGACGGCGGCCTGCATGCAGGACGGCGCCAAGACCCTGGCCCGGGTTTGGGAAGCAGCATGGCGCGCCGGCGCGGGTGAAGATCGCGGGCAGGGCGGCAAGTTCGATCAGAGCAGTCTGAGCAAGCTCTACAACGATCCGAGCTTCCTTCCTGCATATCCGCTCCAGCAGCTCACACTCGATGCGGACGACCACATCGTCCCCGTCGGGGGAGGCGGAGCGCGGCGCCGGAGTGCGTCGACGGCACGGCGCGCGCGCCCGCAAGCCGCGAAGAAGGCAGCGAAGAAAGCGGCCAAGAATTCGGCGAGGAAGGCGGTCAAGAAGGCCGTGCCGCGCAAGCGTTCGGCTGCGGCCGCCCCGGTCCGCCGCGCAGCCGCCAGCAAGAAGGCCGCGACCAAGCGCGGCGCAGCCAGGAAGCGGTCGGTTGCAAAGACGCGCAAGGCAAGCCGCAAGCGCTAGATGAGTTTGCGTCGAAACGCGTAACGGACTCCGTTTCACCTCTCCCCGCACACGGGGAGAGGCATAGGCCGCCATCGGCGGCCGTTCTCAAGAACGCCGAAGCAGAGCTTCGGCTATGACGCATCGTAAGATGCGTTCCGGGTGAGGGAGTCTCCAGTCCGGTCGCCCATCTGGACGCGCCGGAGTTTTCAAAATTTGTTGCCGACGACAGCGCGCGGTTGATCGCGGCGGCGAAGAAGATCGGCAAGGTCGAATAGGGAACCGAGATTCATTCGTCTTCACATTTAGTTGTCTGCGCGAACGATCCTTGGCCGCATTCATTTGCCATTTTTGGAGCAAGTCGCCGCGCGGAACCCATGCGTGCGGACGAAATCGAACTCAACGAACCGAACTCAACGAACAAAGGCATTGGGCATGCAGACGGAGCGGATTGTCCTGAGCTTAGCGATCGCGATCGGCGGCCTCGGTGCCGCGACGCCTGCGTCGTCGCAGGAGTATCGCGGCACCTGGGAACAGCAGATGGCGTGCACGCCCGACGTGATGCGGCTGTGCAGCGATCAGATTCCCGACACCAACCGGATCGTCGCCTGCCTGCGGCAGAACACGGCGCTGCTTGGCAGTTCCTGCCGTGCGGTGTTCGAGTCGAATGCGCAACAACAGGCGCAAACGCAGGGTCGCGCACCGCAGCCGCAGACGATGCAGCGGCCGCGCGCGCCGCAGCAAATGCAGCCGGCCCCGGTTGCGCCGCTGCGGCCCGACGATGACGAGGATTAGTGTCTAGAGCGTTTTCGAGCGAAGTGGACACCGGTTCGCGTGAAGAAAACGCGTCAGAACGGAATCAAGAGCTTCGGTTCTGATTCAATCAGAACCGTGCGCTAGGCACTGACCTCTGTCTGAGACCTGACTTCGCAGACGTCGACCCATTCGGCCGCGGTCAGCTCGGCCATCCGGTCGGGCGTGATGCGCACCGCGCTGTGGGTCGAGCCCGCGGCCGGGACCACGACGTCGAATGCCTTCAGCGATACATCGCAATACACCGGGAGCGGCGTCTTCAGGCCGAACGGGCAAACGCCGCCGACTTCGTGGCCGGTGATGTCGGCAACCTCGTCGAGGCCGAGCATCTTCGGCTTGCCGCCGAACGCCGCCTTCACCTTCTTGTTGTCCATCCGCGACGTCCCGGCGGCGACGATCAGCACGACGCGATCGCCGACCCGCAGGCTCAGCGTCTTGGCGATCCGTGCCGGCTCGACGCCATAGGCCTCCGCGGCCAAAGCGACGGTCGCAGAGCTGACGGCGGATTCGATCACGGTGATGTCGGGCGCCTTCTCGGCGAAGAAGGCGCGGACGGAGGCGAGGCTCATACTATTCAGGACCTTGCTAGTCAGGATCTGGCAGACACCAGGGCAGGAAGTTCGGAGAGACCGTGGATCCGGTGATCGGGCACCACGCCGAGCTCGTCCATCTGGGTACGCAGGGCCTTGAACATCGTCAATGGGGCGACCGTCTCGCTCTCGACGCAGGCCAGCGCCATCGCTTCCGGCGTCACCCGCTCGATCCAGGCGACATTGAGTCCAAACGCCTTGGCGCCGCAGGCGTCCCACGGATTGGAGGAGATGAACAGGACCTCCGCGGGCGGCACGTTCAGCACCTCCTCGATCAGCGTGTAGGCCTCGGGCGCCGGCTTGAACACCTTGTGGGCATCGACGCTGATGGTCGCATCGAGCAGGCGGTCGAGCCCGGAATTGCGCACCAGCGCATTCAGCATGTCAGGGCTGCCGTTGGAGAGGATCGCGAGCTTCTTGTCCTTCATCGCCTCGAGTGCGGCGACGGCATCCGGATACAGCGCAAGATGCTGATACTTGTCGATGATGCGCCCAAAGGTCGCTTCGTCATATTGCAGGCCGAGGCAGCGCAGCGTGTAGGCGAGGGAATCGCGGGTCGCCGTGGCGAAATCCTGGTAGCGCCGCATCAGCGTGCGCAGCCAGGAGTATTCGAGCTGCTTGATGCGCCAGACCTGGGTGATGATGTCGCCATAGCCGGGGAATGCATCCTCGGTCACATCGGCCACCGACTGGACATCGTAGAGCGTGCCATAGGCGTCGAAGACGATTGCTTTGATTGTCATCGTGGTCTCTCTTGCCCGCCGATCGTCGCATACAGGAATTTCCTGAGTGCGTCGATGGACTGATCCCGGGCCGCCGCGTTGAATTCTAGGTGATGGCCGAGCAGCTCACCCGGCGTGCTGTAATGCGGCACGTCGAAATCATGGTAGGCGCCGGGATAGACGATCAGTTCGATCGGATAACCAAGGCCCTGCTGCCGCGAGATGCCGTCATCGTCGCGGCCTTCCGCCAGGTTCCGGCACTCTTGCGCCGGCGTCCAGTCGTCGAGTTCGCCGACCATGATCAGGGTCGGCACGGTCATGTTGCCCTTGATGCCGAGGCAGCGCGGATAGAAGGCGACGGCGGCGCGGAATTTTTCCGTCGCGTTGACCTCGATCGCACCGTGCTCGACCGAGAACAATGCGAGCCATCCGCCTTGCGAAAAGCCGATCGCGGCAATGCGTGTCGGATCGACCATGGATTGTCGGCTCAGGAAGCTCAGCGCGCGGTAGGCGTCGCGAACCGTTGCGGCAGGGACATCGCCGGTGCAGGTGTTGCTGATGCCACGCGGGCCGAACCGGTCCACGGTGAGCGTGACATAGCCCCAGGCCGCGAGCCGTTTGCCCCAGCGCTCGTCGAGTTCTCGCCACTGCCCGCTGCAGCCATGCAGCAACACCACGGCGGGCAGGGGACCCGGTCGCTCCGGCCGCCGCAACAGGCCCTGCAGTGGCTGCGCGTTGTTGAGCGGGCTTTCGAACTCGACCAGCACGGAAGGCGCTTCGGCTGCCGCCGCAGGCCTGCCGCCCGCGCTCCCGGCCAGGAGCACGGCGAGGAGGGTGGCAAGTCCGGCCCGGTTCGTCATCGGCCGCCCCGCAAGCGTGCGGCCGACGATACTCCCTTAAATCCCCAAAATCTTCCGCGCGTTGGCCTTCAGCACTTTCGGCCGGATCTCCTCGCGGATATCGAGCTTGGCGAAGTCAGCGAGCCAGCGGTCCGGCGTGATGACCGGCCAGTCGGAGCCGAACAGCATCTTGTCCTGCAAAATCGAGTTGATGTAGCGCACCAGGATCGGCGGGAAATATTTCGGCGACCAGCCGGACAGGTCGATATAGACGTTCGGCTTGTGGGTTGCGACCGACAGCGCCTCTTCCTGCCAGGGGAAGGAGGGATGCGCGAGGATGATCTTGAGGTCGGGAAAATCGGCCGCGACATCGTCCATGTACATCGGGTTGGAATATTTCAGGCGCATCCCCATGCCGCCGGGCATGCCCGAGCCGACGCCGGTCTGGCCGGTATGGAACAGCGCGATCGCGCCGCCCTCGTTGATCGCCTCATAGAGCGGATAAGCCATGCGGTCGTTGGCGTAGAAGCCCTGCATGGTCGGATGGAATTTGAAGCCGCGGACGCCGTAGTCCTCGATCAGCTTGCGCGCCTCGCGGACGCCGAGCTTGCCCTTGTGCGGATCGATCGAGACGAACGGGATCAGCACGTCGAGATGATCGGAGGCGAGCTCCAGCATCTCCTCATTCTTGTAGCGACGGAAACCGGTCTCGCGTTCGGCGTCGACCGGGAAGATCACCGCGGCAATGTTCTTGGCGCGGTAGTAGGCCGCGGTCTCCGGCACGGTCGGCGGATGCTTGTGCGGCGACTTGAAATAGTCGGCCATCTGCGCCTGGAAATCGTCATAGCCGTCGTCGCCATGCATGCCGCACGGCTCCTCGGCATGGGTGTGGATGTCGATCGCTGTGACCTTTTCGATGTCGGGCAGTTTGAGCTTGGGCATTCGGCTTCCCCGGCGGCGTGTTTGTTGGTGACGGAAAATAATTATATGATATAACAATTTTCGCAAGCGGCCTGAGTTGATGGGACGCGACGGCGAAGCGGCTCGGTTCGGCCGCGAAGTGGTCCTTGGGTGGGCGCGAGCGCGGCGTGCGAGCGCGATTCGCCGGCCATGAATCCACCGTCAGGCGCCGCGACGGGATCGGGGCTTGGCGCCGGATATCGCGACGGTCGCCGTTTCTGATGTGATCTCAATGGCGTGGCAGGTTGACCGACACCGGTTCCAGGCCGCGATATGGCCGAAAATCGGCCCATCTCGGTTGACATTTAACGGTCCGATGGCTTAGAACCCGGCCGTCCCGCGCGGTAGGCCGCTTGTCGGGATAATCCCATTTCGCCAACTATTGGCTTTTTGCCGACGATTGGCATTGATCAGGTACGGCCTCCAACACGGGCCTTTCGAAGTAACAGGATTGTCCCATGAAGGTCCGTAACTCGCTGAAGTCGCTGCGCGGCCGCCATCGCAACAACCGTCTGGTCCGCCGCAAGGGCCGCGTCTACGTGATCAACAAGGTTCAGCGCCGCTTCAAGGCGCGCCAGGGTTGATCCGGCGCGGGTCGGCCGATTGCGCCGATCCCAACACATCTCTTTCACAGGTCTTTGACGCCGTGCTGCTTTGCAGCGCGGTGTTGTGCGTCTAGACTTCGGGCCATGGGATTCAACTTCCTTGGGCCTACCAACAGCCGGCTGGCGATCCTGATCGCCGCGCTGCTTGCCGTGCCGGTCCTGGCCATGCCTGTCGCGGCCGCCGCGCAGGACGATCCGCGGGTAGTCCCGCCGCCGAAGGCCCAGAAGAAACTGCCCGAAGCCCCGACCAAGCTGCCGAAGGTTCCGGCCGACCGTACCCGCGGGCTGGATTTCCTGTTCGGCGCCCTGAAGGCTGCGCCCGATGAGGACAGCGCCCGCCACGTCGAGGCGCGGATCTGGGCGTTGTGGCTGCAAACCCCGAGCGATACCGCGGCGCTGTTGATGGTGCGCGCCAAGGCCGCGCTCGATGCCCAGAATATCGATGTGGCGCTGAAGCTTCTGGACGCGGTGATCAAGCTCCGGCCCGACTATGTCGAGGCCTGGAACCGGCGCGCGACGATCTACTATCTCAAGAACGACTACGTCCGTTCGCTGGGAGACCTGCAGCAGGTGTTGACCCGCGAGCCCCGCCATTTCGGCGCGTTGGCGGGTGTCGGCATGATCATGCAGGACATGGGCGACGACAAGCGCGCGCTGGACGCCTTCCGCAAGGCGCTGGCTGTCGATCCCTATCTCGAGAAGGTGCCGCAGATCGTCAAGCAGCTGACCGAGAAGGTCGAAGGCCGCGACATCTGATTGCGTGCGATTGACGCGAGGGGGCACGTTGCTCGCGAGCTTGATGCTTGCTCGCGAAACGGGCCGGCGCAGGAGACTAGTGCAGGAACTTGCCGCGGGATGCGGTGTCCTGGGCGACAGCCGCATAGAATTGCTGAAGCTCCGCCTCCAGGTGCTCATTCACGAGCAACAGTGCCTTCAAGGCGCCGCGCAGGTCGCCATTGCAACTCGCCACGATCTGATCGATGGCCGCATCGCTAGGGTCGGAAATCATGGTACTCCTCCGATTACTTCCCGTTGAACTCGTCGAGCGGACGCAGGTTCCTGTGGATACAGTGCACAAGCCAAGAGGCATTCCCGGGTGCGTCCCGGTTTCGATGAAGCCTCGCCTCTGATGGCGAAATTGCCACCGGCAATCTATGGAATTACTAATGACGGTGGGATGAACCCGCTATCCACAGGCTGGGCGGATTGTGGACAACTCCGCCCTGAGCGCGAACCGGACAACCGAAAATTGGCTTTCCGAACAAGGGCATCCCAGGGCTGCGGGCAAATCGACACGAAACCTGACTTCGGCTTCGTCGTAATTTTCAGGTGCCCAAGACACTCCAATTACCCAAGATTTTCCGGATCCCCTCAATGTTAACCGCGATCATCGCGCTGGCGGCCGCCGGGCTGGCGCTGGCCCTGGCGACGCAAATCGGCGTCATCCTCATACAGAGGGCCTTTCCGCCTCGGGGCCGCATGCTCGATGTGGCCGGCGGGCGGCTGCATGTGGTCGAACTCGGCCCGCGCGATGCCGCGGGGCCGCCGGTCGTGATGTTGCATGGTGCAAGCTCCAATCTCCGGGCAATGCAGCCGCTCGGCGACCGCATTGCCAAAACACGCCGGGTGATCCTGATCGACCGGCCGGGCCATGGCTGGAGCACGCGGAAACGCGTGGCGGATTCGACACCCGCGATCCAGGGCCGGATGATCGCGGAGGCGCTGACGAGGCTCGGCATCATCAGGGCGATCGTGGTGGCGCATTCCTGGGCCGGTGCGCTCGCGCTGCGCATCGCGCTGGATCATCCGGACCGCGTCGCCGGTCTCGTGCTGCTCGCCCCGGTGGCCTATCCCTGGCGTGGCGGCGCCGGCCGCTACAATGATGTGATCTCGACGCCGCTGATCGGGCCGTTGCTGGCGCACACAATCACGCTGCCGCTCGGTTATCTCGTCACGACATCAGGCGTGCGCGGCGTGTTCGCGCCGCAGCCGATGCCGGCCGACTTCGTCCACGACAGCGAGACATTGCTCCTGCTGCGCCCGCGCGAATTCATCGCCAATGCGCGCGATCTCGTCACGCTGAAGGCCGCCGTGGTCGAGCAGGCGCCGCGCTATGCGGAGATCAATGCGCCGCTGTCGATCATTTCGGGCGATGTCGACAAGACGGTCTCGACCGGAATCCATTCGCGGCCGCTCGCTGCGTCAGCGCCGAACGCGAAGCTCATCGTGCTGCCAGGTGTCGGCCACATGGTGCAGTACGCAGCGCCCGATCTCGTCGCATCCGAGATCGAGGCGATGGTGGACCGGTTGGTCCAACCGGCAGCAACAGCGGACAAGACTGTCCCCGCGAATCTGTGATCCGGTGAGGCTTGCGCGGTCGCAGCCTGCCGAACATCATGCGGCTGCGCGGCTCGACAGATCTCACCCAAAGGACAAGCCCCATGCGGATCGACAACATCGCCGACCTCATCGCTGAAACCCTCGCCCAGGCCGGCGTGAAGCGCATCTACGGTGTCGTCGGCGATAGTCTCAACGGCTTGACCGAGGCGCTGCGCAAGCGCGGCACGATCGACTGGCTGCATGTGCGCCACGAGGAGGTCGCGGCCTTCGCCGCCGCGGCCGAATCCCAGATCACGGGCGACCTTGCGGTGTGCGCGGGCTCCTGCGGCCCGGGCAATCTCCATCTCATCAACGGCCTGTTCGACGCGCATCGCAGCCGCACGCCGGTGCTGGCGATCGCAGCACAGATTCCGTCGGCCGAGATCGGCGGCGGCTATTTCCAGGAGACCCATCCGCAGGATCTGTTCCGCGAATGTAGCCATTATTGCGAGCTGGTGTCGGATCCGGCGCAGCTGCCCTACATGCTGGAGAATGCGATCCGCGCCGCGGTCGGCAAGCGCGGCGTTGCCGTCCTGGTGCTGCCGGGCGACGTTGCGATGCGGCCGGCGCCGAAGCGCGACATTGCGCCGAACGCCGGCCTGCTGCCGCCGGTGCCGGTGGTGCGCCCGGCCGAAGCCGAATTGAACGCGCTGGCCGCGCTGCTCAATGGCGCCAAGCGCATCACGTTGTTCTGCGGCCGCGGCTGCGCCGGCGCGCATGCCGGCCTGATCAAGCTCGCCGAGACGCTGAAGAGCCCGATCGTGCACGCGCTCGGCGGCAAGGAATATGTCGAGTACGACAATCCTTACGACGTCGGCATGACCGGCTTCATCGGCTTCTCGTCCGGCTATGCCGCGATGCACGGCTGCGACGTGCTGCTGATGCTCGGCACCGACTTTCCCTACAAGCAGTTTTTCCCGACCGGCATCAGCATCGCCCAGGTCGATCTCCGCCCGGAAAATCTCGGCCGCCGCTGCAAGCTCGATCTCGGCATCGTCGGCGACGTCGGCGAGACCATCGCCGCGCTGTTGCCGAAGCTGACCGTGAAGACCGAGCGCAAGTTTCTCGACGCCAGCCTCGCGCATTACAAGGACGCCCGCGCCGGCCTCGACGATCTTGCCCGCGGCAAGCCGGGGCAAAAGCCGATCCATCCGCAATACCTCGCGCGCCTGCTCAGCGAACAGGCGACCGAGGATGCGGTGTTCACCGCCGACGTCGGCACGCCGACGATCTGGGCCGCGCGCTATCTGAAAATGAATGGCCGCCGCCGGCTGGTCGGCTCCTGGGTGCACGGCTCGATGGCCAATGCGATGGCGCATGCGATCGGCGCGCAGGCGGCGCAGCCGGGGCGTCAGGTGGTGTCGATGTCCGGCGACGGCGGCTTTGCGATGCTGATGGGCGATTTGATCACGCTGACGCAGGCGAAGCTGCCGGTGAAGGTCGTGATCTTCAACAACAGCGTGCTCGGCTTCGTCGCGCTCGAGATGAAGGCCGCCGGCTTCATCGAGACCGGCGTCGATCTGAAGAATCCGGATTTCGCGGCGATGGCCCGCGCGATGGGCATTCACGGCGTCAGGGTGGAGGATCCCGGCGAGCTCGAGGGCGCGATCCGCGACGTGCTCGCGCATGACGGCCCGGCCGTGCTCGACGTCGTGACCGCGACGCAGGAATTGTCGATGCCGCCGACCATTACGCTGGAGCAGGTGAAGGGGTTCAGCCTGTGGGTGCTGCGCGCCGTGATGAGCGGCCGCGGCGACGAGGTGGTCGATCTCGCCAAGACCAATCTGTTGCCGCGCTGATTGCGGCGGCAGTGCAAATCAGAAAGCTAGAAGGGGATGGCTATTCGAGGAAAGCCATCCCCTTCTAACGTGCGCCCTGGCATTTGGCGCAGGGCGGACGACGTCCGATACCGCCGATTACTTCTGCTTGCCGTCCTTGTCGAACGACGACACGTAGGCCCACAGATTGTTGGCCTCGGTCTCGTTCTTGATGCCGGCGAAGGCCATCTTGGTGCCGGGGATCTTGGCCTTCGGATCCTTGATGTAGTCGAGGAACTGATCCTTGTTCCAGGTGATGCCGGAATTCTTGTTGGCATCGGAATAATTGTAGTCCGGCGCGGTGCCGGAGTGGCGGCCGTCGAGGCCGTTGAGCTCGGGGCCGACCTTGTTCTTGGCGCCTTCGCCGATCGCGTGGCAGGCGAGGCATTTGTTGAACGAGGTCTTGCCGGCGGCGGCATCCTGCGCCAGCGCGGAGGATGCGGTGGCCAGCGATGTGACGACCGCCAGCGCGCTCAAGGTCTTTAGGTTCATGGGGTTCTCTTCGTTTCGTCCCGGGGGGTAGCGTTTGGTTTGTGGCATGTCGGGCTTGGACAGGACAAGCCACGAAACTTTGACAGGTTTCATGGCCGTCCGCTTGTCCGAGAGAGAACTCGGCATTGCGGGGCGGGGCAATCCGACCTTCGGCCGGGTGACTGAAACAGGTGCAGACCTGATTGATTTGTCGTAACAAATCCGCAAAGCGCGCAGAGCGCTCCGAGGGAACAGCGATGTCCATCATGATGCCGGCGGCTGATCAGGCCGTCCTTGCCCGCCGCGCCGAAATCGCCGCCGCCTTGCGCGCTATCGTCCCGGGCGAGGGCGTGATCGACAGCGCCGCCGAAATGCTGGCCTATGAATCCGACGGCCTGACCGCCTACCGGCAGCCGCCGATGGTCGTGGTGTTGCCCGATACCACCGAGCAGGTCGCAAAGGTCCTCAAATATTGCCAGGAGCAGGGCATCAAGGTGGTGCCGCGCGGCTCCGGCACCTCGCTGTCCGGCGGCGCGCTGCCGCTCGCCGACGGCGTCTTGCTCGGGCTCGGCAAGTTCAAGCGGATTCGCGAGATCGACTTCGACAACCGCGTCGTCGTCACCGAGCCCGGCGTCACCAACCTTGCGATCAGCCAGGCGGTCGCCCATGCCGGCTTCTACTATGCGCCCGATCCGTCGTCGCAGATCGCCTGCTCGATCGGCGGCAATGTCGCGGAGAATTCCGGCGGCGTGCACTGCCTGAAATACGGCATGACCACCAATAATGTGCTCGGCTGCGAGATCGTGCTGATGAGTGGCGAGATCCTGCGCATCGGCGGCAAGTCGGCGGAGAATGCCGGCTACGACCTGATGGGGATCATCACCGGCTCGGAGGGGCTGCTCGGCGTCATCACCGAGATCACGGTGCGCATTTTGCAGAAGCCGGAGACGGCCCGCGCGCTGATGGTCGGTTTCGCCGAGGTCGAGGCGGCCGGCGAATGCGTGGCCGCCATCATCGGCGCCGGCATCATCCCCGGCGGCATGGAGATGATGGACAAGCCGGCGATCCACGCCGCGGAAGCCTTCGTTCATGCCGGTTATCCGCTCGATGTCGAGGCGCTCCTGATCATCGAGCTCGACGGTCCCCAGGTCGAGGTCGATGAGCTGATCAAGCGGGTCGAGGCGATCGCGCAGGGTTGCGGCTCGACCTCCTGCCAGATCTCGACCTCGGAGGCCGAACGCAACCTGTTCTGGGCCGGCCGCAAGGCGGCCTTCCCCGCGGTCGGGCGGATCTCGCCGGACTATCTCTGCATGGACGGCACCATTCCCCGTGGCGCGTTGCCGAAGGCGCTGGCACGGATCCGCGAGCTCTCGGAGAAATATGGCCTCGGCGTCGCCAATGTGTTCCACGCCGGCGACGGTAATCTGCACCCGTTGATCCTCTACGATGCCAACAAGCCGGGCGAGATCGAGAAGGCGGAAGCGTTCGGCGCCGATATCCTGCGTTGCTGCGTCGAGCTGGGCGGCGTGCTCACCGGCGAGCATGGCGTCGGCATCGAGAAGCGCGACCTGATGCCGGAAATGTTCACCGAGATCGATCTCAACCAGCAGCAGCGGCTGAAATGCGCCTTCGATGCCCAGGGCCTGCTCAACCCCGGCAAGGTGTTTCCCACCCTGCACCGCTGCGCCGAGCTCGGCCGCGTCCATGTCCACGCCGGCAAGCTGGCCTTCCCGGACATCCCGCGGTTTTAGTACCGTCTCACCAGGCCGCCCGCCGCGCTGGCATCGCCATATGCGGCGCAGGCCCGTTTGGGGTCAGCTACCAACTCCGCCCGGACTCGCTTGAAGGTCTTGCCGGCAGCTTCGGACACCTCGGGGCGGAATTTGCGCGGATCGTAGTCATTGCCGTCGTTGGCCTTGATGGCCGCGTCAAAGGCGCCGATCATGGCCATGGCGGCGTCGGGGCTGCCGAGCAGCCTGGCGCCGAGTTGAACGCCGCCGGCACCACTGGCCTCATAGCCGATGCATCGCTGTTCGAGCACCGCGGCCGCGGTGGCGAGCTGGTCGAGGAACGTCGCCTCGGCGTCGGTGAGCATTGCGGCGCGCGCCTGCTGGGCCACGATCATCGCGAGCAGCGCGATGGCCGTTGGTTTGATGTTCATGGTGGCGGTTCTCCTGCGGCGGTTGAGCCGCGATCGAAATCACCGGTCGCCGAATGCCGATAGCGCCGGCCAGTCCTTTTGGGGCATCAGGTGCCGCGCCGGCTATTGGCCCCAAGGCCAACATGCATCGGTGTCGGCCCCAGGCGGACTGGAATATGCGAGCGCTTCGCCGATCGATCCATTTCGACGGATCGCGCTAGCCGACCGATAACCTTAACCGATGCTTGCCGCGATGACCGTGGCAAGGGCTGCCGTTGCACGTGCTGCAATTGCGGCGGCCCACCGTTTACACGGCCTTCAACTGTTCCTCGGTATTTTCCCAAGATGCATGTCTTCGGGACCACATCGATGCCCAGCCTGGCTGATCAGCTGGCGCTTTCGCGCAATCGGCCCGCAGGTTTCGACTATATGCGGATTGCGCTGGCGGTATCGATCATCTGCCTGCACAGCCTGAACGTGACGCTCGGGCTCGGCCGGGCGCTGGAAATATTGAGCTCGTTCCGCATCGGCATCGCGATGATCCTCGCGCTGTTCTTTGCGTTGAGCGGCTTCCTGGTGACGGCGAGCCTGCAGCGGTGCAAGAGCCTGATTTCCTTCCTCGGCCTGCGCGTGCTTCGGATCGGGCCCGCTCTCGCGGTCGAGACGACGCTGTCGGCGGTCATCATCGGCTCGGTGTTCACCGAACTGCCATTGGCGCAGTACGTCGCCGACCCGAAATTCCACACTTATTTTCTCAACATCGTCGGCGACATCCATTACGAGCTGCCGGGTGTCTTCCTGCGCAATCCGCTGCCGGACGTGGTGAATGCCCAGCTCTGGACGGTGCCGTATGAATTGTGGTGCTACGTCATCCTGGCGCTGCTCGCGGTGACCACGATTTGCTTCAACAGGGTGGCCTACCTCGTGTTCCTGGCGATCGTTCAGGTCGGGCTGGTGAGCTACGACATCTACCGCTGGGAGGAGGCGCCGATCCAGCTGCGCCCGCATCTTCTGGTGTTCTGCTTCCTTGCCGGTGTCGGCTTCTACCTGTGGCGCGACAAGGTGCCGTTCAATCGCACGGCGTGCCTGGTCGCGCTGTTGCTGTGCGCCGCCGGCATGGCCACGGGACGCGGCGACGCGCTGGCGCCGGTGCCGGCGGCCTATGTCGCGTGCTATCTCGGCCTGATGAATCCACGGCGGAGCTGGATCGTGTCGTCAGGCGATTACTCCTACGGGCTGTATCTCTATGGGTTCGTCATCCAGCAGTGCGTTGCCGCGTTCGGCCCGCCGGTTCAGCACTGGTACCTGAATATCCTGATCAGCCTGCCGCTCGCCTTCGGCGTCGCCGTCGCGTCCTGGCATCTCGTCGAGAAACATGCGCTGCGGCTCCGCTGCCATGTCGAGACGTTCGAGGCCGCGGTGTTGTCGCGGATTTCGATCGTCGGCTTCTGGCGCAAATCGCCCAAGCAGGCCGAACGAGAGGCTGTCGTCCAGCCGGCGCCGATCAATCCAGTTCGACCGATCGTCCTTTCCGGACGATAACCATTACTTGCTGCGAATTCGGTGGCGCGTCACCTGGATTGCGTTCGTTTTGATATGCACGTTATGCGTTCATATCTTGTTAGTTTGTTGCTGGATAGTTTTCGACAAAATCGTTGTCTCGGAAGCACAATGCAACCTAAGTTTAGCCTGGCCGATCAGTTGGCTCTTTCGCGCTATCGGCCCGCAGGCTTCGACTATCTGAGGATCGCGCTGGCGGTCACCATCATCTGCCTGCACAGCGCGAACGTCGTCTTTGGCATCGACCGGGCGATGGAGGTCCTGGGCCATATCCGCATCGGGTGCGCAATGGTCCTTGCGCTGTTCTTCGCCTTGAGCGGGTTTCTGGTGACGGCGAGCTTGCTGAGGTGCAAGAGCCTGATTTCATTTCTCGGCCTGCGCGTGCTTCGCATTGTGCCTGCGCTTGCGGTCGAGACGACACTCTCGGCCATCATCATCGGCCCGATCTTCACTGCGCTTCCCCTTGCGCAGTATTTCGCAGACCCGAAATTCTATGCCTATTTTCACAATATCGTCGGCGACATCCACTATGAGCTCCCCGGCGTGTTTCTGCACAATCCGGTACCGTTTGCGGTGAATGCGCAGCTTTGGACGGTCCCATATGAGCTGTGGTGCTACGTCATCCTGGCGCTGCTCGCCGTGACCACAATCTGCTTCAACAGGGTGCTGTATTTGGCGTTTCTGGTGTTCGCCCAGATCGGTTACGCCTGCCACGATATCTACCATTCGGACCTGCACTATCTTCACCTTCGTCCGCCGCTGCTCGTGTTCTGCTTCCTTGCAGGTGTCGGCTTCTACCTTTGGCGCGACAAGGTCCCGTTCAACCGCACCACGTTCCTGCTCGCGCTGACGCTTTGCGCGGCCGGGATGGCCACCGGATACACCGATGCGTTTGTTGTTGGACCCGCCGCGTATGTCGCGTGCTATCTGGGGCTCATGAACCCGCGGCGGAGCTGGATCGTGTCATCTGGCGACTACTCGTACGGGATGTACCTCTACGGGGTCGTCGTCCAGCAGTGCGTTGCGGCGTTGGGCCCCCCGGTTCAGCATTGGTATCTGAACATCCTGATCAGCCTGCCGATTGCCTTCGGCGTCGCGTTCGTGTCCTGGCATCTGGTCGAGAAGCATGCGCTTCGGCTCAGGGCGCAGGTCGAACAGATCGAGGCGGCGGTGCTCTCCCGGATTTCGATCGCAGCCTTCTGGCGCAGATCGCCCGAGCGGATCGAGTTGGGTGCGACGCTCGACGGCAACCGCGCGTCGGTCTGATATTGCACGGGAGGGGGAGGACCTGCATCGCAAGCCCTCCCGCGGCACCGTCTTAAAGCAGCACGTATTGCGTCCGTTCGCGCTTGGCGAGCAGAGGCAGCGCTTGTTCCGCGATGTAGGTCTTGAAGTAGGCGCTCTCCGCATGCGCCTTGAACGCCGCTTCGTCCTGGAACAATTCGTAGAACAGGAATTGCGCCGGATTGTCCTTGCCGCGGCCGATCAGGAACAGCTTGGTGCCGGGGTCCTTCTGCGCCTCGGGCAGGAAGCCGTCGAGGATTGCCGCGACCTTGTCGGCCTGGCCTTCCTTGGCTTCCCATTGCGCCACGACCAGCAGGCCTGATGTGTTGATCGCATCGCTGATGGTTCTCGTGCTCATCGCATAGTGCTTCATCTGCATTCCTCCGTTGCTTTGCTCCGATCGAGCTTGCGATCCGGCCCAGGGCGAGACGCCGGCGATCGTCATGATCGCGGCGAACGAGCCGATGGCCGATCGTCGGGTGAGCATCATCGTTGTGGTCGTGAGTTCCGAACGCTTCATGATCGCCTCCAGATGATTTGCGCCAACCGTCGTGCCGGCCGAACCGCCCACGAGAGATAGGGGATCGTGCTGCGCACTCGGTTAGGCGACGGTCGAAATGTCGATGTCGTGAAAATGGTTCGGCATCGGTCGAAGTGTTGCGTCTCCGCCTGCGCAGGACGCGGGATGTGGCCAAAACCTCGAGCAGGGTGGCCCGACCGCGGCAAGCCCCGCTCCCGGGCCAGTCCGCCGGCGTTGCGACGATGGGGTTCGTCGCATTTGATTTCGGCGCTAAATTTCGTTACCGCCTAGCGGGTGGAAACGCTGAAAGTCAGAGACGTCCAGGACGTCGAAGAGGTGGTGCGCGCTGCTGTCGCCAGCGAGCAGCCGCTTGAGGTCATTGGTCACGGATCGAAACGCGCCATCGGTCATCCGATGGCGACCAATGCGGTGCTCGACGTCTCGGTGCTGAACGCGGTCAGCTCCTATGAGCCGAACGAGCTGATCATCACCGTGCAGGCCGGCGCGCCGCTCGCTGACGTGCAATCGCTGATCGACGCCAAGAACCAGCAATTCGCCTTCGAGCCGATGGACATGTCCGTGCTGCTCGGCAGCGCAGGAGCCGGCACGATCGGCGGCATGATCGGCGCCGGCCTTGCCGGTCCGCGCCGTATCAAGGCCGGCGGCACCCGGGATCATCTGCTCGGGGCGCACGCGGTGTCCGGGTTCGGCGACAGTTTCAAGACCGGCGGGCGGGTGGTGAAGAACGTCACCGGCTACGATCTCTGCAAGCTGCTCACCGGTTCCTGGGGCACGCTCGCGGTCATGACCGAAGTGACGCTCAAGGTGATGCCGAAGCCGGAAGCCGAGCGGACGCTGGTGCTGCGCGGGCTCGACGACGTCGCCGCCAACAAGGCGATGACGGCGGCGCTGGGTTCGCCCTTCGACGTGTCGGGTGCGGCGCATTTGCCGGGTTCGGCGCTGCGGTCGGGGACCGGCGCGCTCGCCGGCCTCGCAGTCTCCGGTCAGCCGGTCACGCTGGTGCGGCTTGAGGGCATTTCGGCGTCGGCGGTGCACCGGGCGGCCTCGATCAGCCAGACACTCTCATCCTATGGAACGGTCGACAGCCTGGCTGACGACGCCTCGGCCTTGATCTGGAGCGCGCTGCGCGACGTGGTGCCGTTCGCGGTGAACGGCGCGCTCGGGGCCTGGCCGGTGTGGCGCATCGTTTGCCCGCCGGCTTCGGGCGGCGCGCTGGGTCAGGCGCTGTCGCGCGCCACCGGCGGCGATGTGATCTACGATTGGGGCGGCGGACTGATCTGGGCCGCGGTGCCGCCGGGCGCCGACGCGCAGGCCGCGCTGGTCCGCGGCCAGGTCGAGGCGGTCGGCGGGCACGCCACCCTGATCCGTGCCACCGAGGATGTGCGCCGCGCGGTCGATGTGTTCCAGCCGCAGCCGGCCGGGCTTGCCGCACTCGGCGAACGGGTCCGGGCGAGTTTCGATCCGAGATCGGTCCTCAACCGCGGCCGGACGATGCGAGGCGGGGGGGCATGAAGACCGAGTTTACCCTGGCGCAGCTCGCCGATCCCGACATCAAGGAAGCCGACAAGATCCTGCGCGCCTGCGTGCATTGCGGCTTCTGCACCGCGACCTGTCCGACCTATGTGCTGCTCGGCGACGAACTCGATAGCCCGCGCGGCCGCATCTACCTGATCAAGGAGATGCTGGAGAAGGACAAGCCGCCGACGGCGGACGTGGTCAAGCATATCGACCGCTGCCTGTCGTGCCTCGCCTGCATGACCACCTGTCCGTCGGGCGTGAACTACATGCACCTCGTCGACCAGGCCCGGGTCAGGATCGAGCGGGATTACGCGCGGCCGCTGACCGAGCGGCTGCTGCGATCGGTGCTCGCCTTCGTGCTGCCGCGGCCGGGCCTGTTCCGGATCAGCATGATCCTGGCCGGGCTCGTCCGTCCGTTCACGGCGCTGCTGCCAACGCCGTCGGTCGGTGCGGCGAGCCCGGGCCTGCTGCGGCGGATCAAGGCCATGCTGGCGCTGGCGCCGCGCAGCCTGCCGCCGCCGGGTCCAGCTGCGGGAACCGTGTTTGCGGCGACCGGCCGTCGGCGTGGGCGGGTCGCGCTGCTGCAGGGCTGCGCCCAGCAGGTGCTGGCGCCACGCATCAATCAGGCCGCGATCAACGTGCTGACCCGGCACGGCGTCGAGGTGGTGCTGGTCAAGGACGAGCAATGCTGCGGCGCGTTGACCCATCACATGGGACAGGACGCCGACGCGCTGGCGCGCGCACGGGCCAACGTCACGGTGTGGCAAAGGGAAGCGGACCAGAACGGGCTTGACGCCATTCTGGTGACGACCTCGGGCTGTGGGACAGTCGTCAAGGACTATGGCTACCTGCTGCGCGAGGACAAAACCTTCGCGGAAGCAGCCGAGCGAATCTCGGCGCTGGCAAAGGATATCACCGAGTATCTCGCTGGCCTCGAGCTCGCGCCTTCAACGCAGAAAGGCGACGTCACCGTCGCCTATCACTCGGCTTGTTCGTTGCAGCATGGACAGAAAATCACTCAACTTCCGAAAGAATTGCTTTCCAAGAATGGATTCGTGGTGAAAGATGTGCCCGAGAGCCATTTGTGTTGCGGTTCGGCGGGGACCTACAACATTCTCCAGCCCGACATTGCGAGCAGATTGCGCGATCGCAAGGTCGCCAATATTGCGCTTGTCAAACCGGACATGATCGCTGCGGGCAATATTGGTTGCATGGTTCAGATTGCCGGCGGTACGTCAGTTCCTGTGGTGCACACGATTGAGCTTCTCGATTGGGCGACAGGAGGTCCCCGGCCAGGATTGAATTGATCGACTGCCATTCGAGCATGATCCGGACCCCAGCCTTGCCCTGACGCAAACTGAAGGACCGGCGCTTCCCTGCCACAGACGCGAAGCGATCGCGCGGCCATCATGCCCGACAAGCGAAGTGGAAGGTGCCTCTCCTCGAGGTGCAGCTGCTGACCGGCAAGCGATCACTTCAATACGCGGTGGACTCAAATCAGCGGCAACAGGAGGACCACGATGGCGAAGTCGAAGAAGGCGAAGAAAAGCAAGAAGGCCAAAAAGGCCAAGAAGGCGGTAGCGGCGAAGAAGAAGTCCGCGAAGAAGTCGGCCAAGAAGACTGCGAAGAAGGCCGCGAAGAAGTCTGCGAAGAAGTCAGCCAAGAAGAGCGCCAAGAAGACAGCCAAGAAAGCTGCGAAGAAGGCTGCTCCGAAGAAAGCCGCGCCCGCGAAGCCGGCGGCGAAGAAGGCCGCCAAGAAGAGCGCTCCGAAGAAGGCCGCCGCGCCGAAGCCGGCCGCCGCGCCCCCGGCGCCCGAGCCCGCGCCGCAGCCGGCGCCGAGCTGGGCCACGCCGAGCCACGAGCCGGCGCCGAGCTGGGGCACCGACAGCGAGCACCACTAGCCGAACCTGCACCGGTTCACCTGATCGAAGCCGCAGCGGACGCCGCTGCGGCTTTTTCCGTATCGGCCGTCCGTAGTTTTGCGGAGACGCGATTCGCGTCGATACCGACCGCAGTGTGTCGAACTGTTGCTCGAATCCGATTTTGCGTGCCGCTCAACTGGGGCGGGAGCCCTGAGTCTTGTGGTGCAAATGCAACACCCGCCAACCAACGTGTGGCGAGGCGGCCAGAACGCCTAAAAAGTCGGCAGATGCATGTCTTTTCGCCTTCACGGTACCGTGCACGGGCCTCAGATTGATCCCACGCGATTTAGTTGCAGTCCGTTATCGCGCGCCCTGGGGGCCACCGGAGCTGGGCTGTCTGGAAAAGTAGATGGGGATCGTCATGAAGAAACTGGCCTTGTTAGCAACGGCGCTAGCAATGATTTCGAGCTCGGCAATGGCAGCTGACATGGCGGTGAAGGCCGTCAAGGCGCCGCCGCCGGCTCCTTTCGATCCCTGGGACGTCGCCTTCGGCGCCGGCATCGTGAGCGACTACATCTTCCGCGGCGTCACCCAGTCGAACCACAATCCGTCGGTCACCGCCTATTTCGAGCCGCGCTACAACGTCAACAAGGACCTGCAGCTCTACATCGGCACCTCGACCGAAAGCATCTCCTTCGCCAACCGTGCTGCGGCCGAAGTCGACGTCTACGGCGGTATCCGCCCGACCTTCGGCGCCTTCGCCTTCGACATCGGTGTCTGGGGTTACCTGTATCCGGGTGGAACCTGCTACTTCGGCGCGCCGACCGACACCGCCGGCAAGCTGCTCAGCCCGGAGTGCGCAGCCAACGCCCTGCTGAACGGCAACGTGATGAAGAAGGACGTCTCGTTCTTCGAAGTCTACGGCAAGGCGACCTGGACCATCAACGACAACTGGGCGTTCACCATCAACGAGTACTACTCGCCCAACTTCCTCAACACCGGCGCCTGGGGCAACTACTCCTCGATCATCGGCAAGTACACCGCGCCGAGCACCGTGTTCGGCACCAGCGGCGTCGGCATGTATGTGTCGGGTGAGTTCGGCCGGCAGTGGCTCGGCACCTCCGACAGCTTCTACGGCGTTCCGGCGTTCCCGAACGGCATCAAGTATGCCGACTACAACACCTGGAACATCGGCATCGGCTTCACCTACAAGGTGTTCACGCTCGATCTGCGCTATTCCGACACCGACCTGTCGAAGGGCAATTGCAGCGCCTTCACCAGCGACTTCACCGCGGGCGGAACCACCAACGTCACCCCGATCAATCCGGGCGGCACGGGCTCCAACTGGTGCGGCACATCCGGTATCGCCAAGCTCTCGGTCGACCTGACCGCGATGTCCAACCTGAAGTAATTTCCTCTTCCGAGGATCGCGGGGGCGGCAGAGCAATCTGCCGCCCCTTTTTTGTTGGATGGATTGCCGCCTGATGGTCGTGAGGCCGGGCTGAACTGGAGCAGCACAGGCGGCCTAACCTCTCCCTTTGGAGAGGTCGATTTGCGTGAGCAAATCGGGTGAGGGGTTACGGTCTATCGAGAGGGTAAGAGCCCTCACCCGGCGCTGCGCGCCGACCTCTCCCCGCCGGGGAGAGGTGAACCGAAAGCACGGTAAGCCGATTAAGCCAAAAGCCCCAGCTCCGGCGTGCTTACGATGCTCCAACCTCGATTTTGTCACGCAAGGTGAAGCGGTCGCCGTCGCGGACCAGCGAAATGTTGCGCTGGTGGAAGGCGTCGAGCGTCGAACGGTGGCCGATCGAAACCACCGTGGTGTCGGGCAGCTTCTCGGCGATCAGTCGGTACAGCGCGGCCTCCGACGGCTCGTCGAGCGAGGCCGTCGCCTCGTCGAGGAACAGGAACTGCGGCGCATGCAGCAGCGCCCGGGCGATGCCGAGCCGCTGCTGCTCGCCGAGCGACAGCATCCGGTTCCAGTGCGCTTCTTCCTCGAGCCGCGCCGCAAGCTGCGGCAGTCCGACGGCGGTGACAACCTCGCGGACCCGTCCCGCATCGAATTGCGCGGCCTTGCCCGGATAGACCACCGCGTCATGCAGCGAGCCGATCGGCAGATAGGGACGTTGCGGCAGCATCATCAGGCTGGCATTGGCGGGGATCTGGACCGCGCCGCGGCCGAACGGCCAGATGCCGGCCACCGCGCGGAACAGCGTGGACTTGCCGGCGCCGGAGGGACCGGTGACCAGGGTGCGTTCATTGTCGCGAAGGCTGAAGCCGTCAGCCGCGAGCAGCGGCTTGCCGTCCGGCAGGGTGACCAGGAGATCGTCGAGATCGATGGTGTCGCCGGCTGTGGGCTTGACGTGGATGATGTCCTGCCGCTGCGCGAGCGCATCGCCACCGCGGATCGAGTTCTCGAAGCCATCGAGACGCGCGACCACCGATTGCCATTCAGCCAGCGTCCGGTAGGCCGTGATGAAGAACGACAGTGAGTCCTGCACGCTGCTGAAGGCGGAAGCGGTCTGCATCATGCCGCCGAGCTGGATCTTGTTGGCGAAATAGGCCGGTGCGATCAGCACATAGGGGAAGATCACGGCGGCCTGCGAATAGGTCGCGGTGAACGCGGTCAGCTTCTTGGTTCGTTGCATGATGTCGAGCCAGTTCCCGACCACGAATCCGAAGCGATCGAGTAATCGCGTGCGCTCGGCCGGTTCACCGCGGAGCAGTGCAATCTGCTCGGCGTTCTCGCGGGTCCGCACCAGGTTGAAGCGGAAATCGGCTTCGAACCGTTGCTGCCGGAAGTTGAGGTCGACCAGCGGCCTGCCGATCACATGGGTCAAGACCGTTCCGAGGATCGCGTAGATCAGCGCGCCCCATACCAGATAGCCGGGAATCGCGATGTCCTTGCCGAAAAGATGCAGCGGCGCCTGATTGGAAAGGCCCCACAGGATGAACACGAAGGAAGCAAGCGTCACCACGGCGCTCAGCAATCCGATCCCGAGCGTCAGGGTCTGTTCGACGAAGCGCTGGGTGTCGTCGGCGATACGCTGATCCGGGTTATCGGCGGCATCGCCGAGTAGTTGAATGCGGTAGTGGTTGGCATCGTGCAGCCAGCCGCCGAGATAGCGCGTGGTCATCCAGCGCCGCCAGCGGATCTGCAGCCATTGATTGAGATAGAGCTGGTAGACCTTCAGGCCGATCCAGAACGCCGCGAGCACGCAGAAATAACCGATCTGATAGGTGAAGACCGCCTGATCGCGCTCCTGCAGCGCGTTGTAGAAAACGTTGTTCCAGCGGTTGAACAGCACGGTCAGAAAGACGGTGGCGAGCTCGATGATCACCACCGCGGCCAACAGTCCGCGGCCTGCCCATTTGTCGTCGGAGTTGAAATAGGGCGAGGCGATGCGCCACACCGTCGCGAGCGTCGAGCGAATGTTGTTCACAGATTATCGTCTCCGGGGAAGTGGCCGCAACGGCCTGAAGAATCGGGACAATCGGCGTGGTCCTCGACTAAAGTCGTAGGTCTGGCATGCAAGCGTTGGCTTGTCCCGGCGATCGAGTCAACCCTAGCATGACGACAACGGCGAGGGGCGGGGGACCTTCGATTTTTCGCGAGGATGTGAGCGATCCTTACCGATCGTTCATTCGCGAGCCGGGGCTGCAATTCTTCCGACGGACTCCCGCAATCGCACCGGCGCGCCTGCCTGCACCGAGGCCGGGGCGCTGCAAAAGAACGTGGGAAGGACCCCGAGATGAGCACCTGGAATCAAATCTACAACCCGCTGGGGAATGCCGGGCTGTCGACGCTGTCGGCGGCCATTCCCGTGGTTACGCTGCTGGTGCTGATCGCCAGCGGCAAGGTGAAGGCACATATCGCCGCCATCGTCGCCGTGATCGTGACCAACCTGATCACGATCTTCGTGTTCACGATGCCGGCCGGCATGTCGATCCGCGCATCGATCCTCGGCATCGTCACCGGGTTCTTTCCGATCGGCTGGATCGTGCTCAACGTCATCTTCCTCTACCAGGTCACGGTGAGGTGCGGAAAGTTCGAGCTGTTGAAGCGCGCCGTCGGCGGCGTCACCGAGGATCGCCGCTTGCAGCTGCTCCTGATCGCGTTCTCGTTCGGTGCCTTCTTCGAGGGCGCCTCGGGCTTCGGCACGCCGGTCGCCATCACCGGTGCGGTGCTGATCGGGCTCGGCTTCTCGCCGCTCGCAGCCTCCGGCCTGTCGCTGATCGCCAATACCGCGCCGGTCGCCTACGGCGCGCTCGGCACGCCGATCCAGGGCCTCGCCTCGGTCACCGGGCTCGATCCCTACATCCTCGGCGCCATGGTCGGCCGGCAACTGCCGCTGTTCTCGCTGATCGTGCCGTTCTGGGTGGTGTGGGCGTTCGCGGGCTGGCGCGGCATGAAGGAGATCTGGCCGGCGATCCTGGTCACCGGCGTGTCGTTTGCGGTCCCGCAATTCGTGATCTCGAACTACATCAATCCCTGGATCGTCGATATCGGCGCCTCGCTGATCTCGATGGGCGCGCTGATCCTGTTCCTGAAGGTCTGGCAGCCGCGGCAGCTCTGGCTGTCGCCCGCGCTGCGCGGCCGCGATGAATCGGCGGCAACGATGGCGGCTGCACCGCCGCTCGACAAGACACCGCTGACCCAGGGCGAATTGTGGAGCGCGCTGCTGCCGTGGATCATCGTCTGCGTGCTGATGCTGATCTGGGGCAATGGCGCCTTCAAGACCTGGGCGAACGCCAACTTCACCTGGAACTATGCGGTGCCCGAGCTCGACAAGCTGATCTTCAAGGTGCCGCCAGTGGCCGCCAAGCCGACGCCCGAAGGCGCCGTGTTCAGCTTCACCTACCTGTCGTTCACCGGCACCGGCATGCTGATCGCCGCGATCATCTCGGGTCTCTTGATGGGCTTCTCGCCTGCCAAGCTGATTGCCGAGTATGGCCGCACCATCCGCCTCTGCGCGATCTCGCTGATCACGATCTCGGCGATGCTGGCGATCGGCACCTTGACCCGGCTGTCCGGCGTCGACGCCACTCTCGGCCTCGCCTTCGCGGCGACCGGCGTGCTCTATCCCTTCTTCGGCACCTTGCTCGGCTGGCTGGGCGTGGCGCTGACCGGATCGGATACCGCCTCGAACGTGCTGTTCGGCAATCTGCAGAAGATCACCTCCGAGCAGCTCGGCCTGTCGCCGATCCTGATGGCGGCGGCGAACTCCTCGGGCGGCGTGATGGGCAAGATGATCGACGCGCAATCGATCGTTGTCGCCTCCACCGCGACCAACTGGTACGGCCACGAAGGGTCGATCCTGCGCTACGTGTTCCTGCACTCGATCGTGCTGGCGTGCCTGGTCGGTCTGTTCGTGACCCTGCAAGCCTATGTCTACCCGTTCACGGCGATGGTTCTGAAATAACGAGGCGAGGCGTCGCCCAAACGGAGATCCCCGCGGGTGCGAGCCCGCGGGGATTTTGCTTTTCAAGCGCTTTTTCTCGCGCCGCCATTCTGGCCAATCGCAGCCTCGTCCCATACAAGGGCGGCGTTGCAATTGCTGGGAATGGCATGATCTCGATGAAGCGGATTCTGAACGGCGGCATGGCCGCGTTGGTGGTCGTTGCGGCGACGCTTGGCGCGGGGCCGGTACAGGCCCAGGAAGAATTCCCGTTCGGCTTCGTGATGACGCTCGATGCCGCGCGGATGCCGGGCTCCAAGCGGATTCCCTCGATCGAGGTCGGCGACAATGGCGAGGTGATCCTCGAGCTGTGGTGCGACGGCGGCAAGGGCCAGTTCTCGGTTGCCGGCAACACCATCGTGTTCGTCCCCGGCGCGATGGAGAACCGCAACTGCGCACCGGACCGGGCGCAGGCCGACAAGGATTTGCTCGCCGCGCTCGGCGACACGACGAGCTGGCGGCGGCAGGGTGATCAGGTCACGTTCATCGGAAGCAGGCAGCTGCGTTTCGTGATCAACAGCAACTAGGGCATGATCCGGAAAAGTGCGAAGCGGTTTTCCGAAAAGATCATGCCCAAGCAAGAAGTGACGAACTCATCGCGCTGCTGCATCGCGCGGGCTCAGGGCGTTGCGACCAATCCGCTTCCGGTGGCAACGATCCAGCGATTGCCCCAGCGCACGATGGAATCGATCCGGCCGAGGCCTGGGACGACGTCGCCGCGTGCGGCCATCTTGACGCCCTCCGGCCCCTCGAGCACGGCGGTGCCGTCGCGGACTTCGACCACTGACCATCCGGGAATGGTGCTCGGCCGCGTCTCCGCCGCTGCTCCCGCGGGCTGCTTCGTTCCGAGCGCGGCGGCCTGCGCGTTCAGGGTGGTGGGCGCGGCGCCGAGAGCGAGCGGGCGCGGGCTGGCAGGGGTGTTCTTCGGAATGCTGCCGGTGACGGCGGGGTCGGCGTTCGACGCGGTCCGGCGCTCGCCCCTCGATTCGCTTCTTGGGCTCGGCCGCGTCTCGGCAACATGCGGGACCGGCGCTTCCTTCTGGGCCACCGGGACCGGCGCGGGAGCCGCAAAATCGTGCCAGTTGGCGCCGCCGGTCCATCCCAGCACGAAGCATGCGGCCAGTGCGGTGGCTGCCAGCAGCGCGGTGCCGATCCGGTCGGCGAACGGCTCCCGCAGCAGCAGGGCGGCGTCGTGGTTCTCGTTGGAGACGTCCCAGAGGTCCGCCGTCTGCGCCGGCGAATGACCCTCCGTCACATCCGTTGGCCAGATGCTCCCAGGACTGATCGGCTCGCGGTCTTGCATGGCGTGACCCGTGTTCGGTGACGCAAAGGATGATCCTCGAAACTAAATCGAGCCTTAATTTTCGGTGACCGAACTGCGGCAGCACGAAGTCTTTTGGTCGCAGTCCCCGCAAATTGACGGGGCGGTGAGGGCGGCCGACAATCGCGACGACGACCTGCATTGGGCCAGAGATGCACAAGCCTGACATCAGCATCGCCCCCGAAGACCCGCGGCGGCCCGACGTGCGGCAGCTGATCGATCTGTCGGACGCCCACATGCAGGCGCTGTATCCGCCCGATAGCAATCACCTCGCCGCCGTCGAGACGCTGGCCGTCCCGGATACGGTCTTCCTCGTCGCGCGCCGCGATGGCGAGGTGGTCGGGTCGATCGCCTTCCGCCTCATCGCACCCGAGCACGCCGAGATGAAGCGGATGTTCGTGCGGGCCGACGCGCGCGGACACGGGCTCGGCCACCGCCTGCTCGACGCGCTGGAGGACGCCGCGCGCGACCGGCGGATCGCGCGCATCAGCCTGGAGACCGGAATCCGGCAGCCGGAGGCGATCGGGCTCTATCGCGCCGCCGGCTACCAGGAGTGCCCGCCGTTCGGCGGCTACGCGCCCGATCCGCTCAGCCTGTTCATGACCAAGCGCCTCTAGTTCCAGGCGGTCGTTTCCGGACGCCGTCTCCGCAAAGCGGGTCGTCGCGGCGCGCGGGCGTCGCTATAGCGATGGCATGCTCGACTTCGCCGCACAGTATGCAGCCTTTCAGCGCCGCGACCCGGCCTGGGACGGCATCGTGTTCGTCGCGGTCAGGACGACGGGCGTGTATTGCCGTCCGGTGTGCCGGGCGCGCACGCCGCTCGCCCGCAATGTGCGGTTCTACGGCAGCGCCGCGTCGGCCGAGCGCGCCGGCTTCCGGCCCTGCCTGCGCTGCCGTCCCGAGGCGGCGCCGTTCTGCCCGGCATGGAAGGGCACCAGGACCACGGTCGAGCGCGCGCTGGCGCTGATCGAATCGGGCGCCCTCGACCGCGGCAATGTCGTTGCGCTGGCCGATCGGCTCGGCATCGGTGCGCGGCATCTGTCGCGGCTGTTCGCCGAGCATCTCGATGCCTCGCCGCTGCAGGTCGCGCTCTCGCTGCGCGTGCAGCGCGCCAAGCGCCTGATCGACGAGAGCGATCTTCCGCTCTCTCTGGTGGCGCAGCGCGCCGGCTTCTCCAGCGCAAGGCGCATGAACGCCGCATTCGCAAAACTCTACGGCCGTTCGCCCGTCTCGCTGCGACGGAAGCGGCTGCCAAACATCACGATGCAATGAGCCGATGGAGATCAGCAATGGCCAAGAGCTACGGCACCGTCAGTGCCGAACAAAAACTCAAGATGAGCGGCCTCGCATTCGTCCAGGGGCTCGCCAGCGGCGCGTTGCCGCTCAACACGATCGCGCGGACGCTCGGCTATGACGTGACTGAAGCCGAGCACGGCCGCGTCGTCGTCACGCTGCTGCCGACGGATGCGCATCTCAATCCGGCAGGCACCGTGCATGGCGGGCTCACCGCGACGCTGCTCGACAGCTGCATGGGCCTTGCGGTGCAGTCGACGCTCGATGCCGGAACGAGCCAGACCACGCTCGAATTCAAGATCTCGCTGGTGCGGCCGATCACGCCGGATACCGGCCCGATCCGCGCCGAGGGCCAGGTGCTCAATTGCGGCCGCCGCATCGGCACGGCGGAAGGCAGGGTCACCGACGAGAAGGGGCGGCTGCTCGCACATGGCACGACGACGTGCCTGATCTTTCCGGCTTGATGAAGAGCCGCTGCGGAGAGACTGCGGCGGCACTGCATCAAAAGATGCGATGCGATGCCGGCGCAGTAACATTGGAATACGTCCAGTAAGTTGGCAGCCTGGAGAGCTTCAATTTCACTAAGCCGATCGATTGGCCTAACCCGAACGCATGGGACCAGCGCTCGGAAGTCATGATGCAATCACGCCGCGCAGCCGTGTTCAGCGTGAGGCCGCCGCCGATCCCGGCATGTTGTTCCAGCCGGCAGGCAGTTCGCCGCCGGGCCGCGTCGCGGCGCCGTCCGGTTCGGGCAAGCGGATGAGGCCGAGCTGAAGCATGGCGGTGATCGCGTCTTCTTGTCCGAGCTCTTCTGCGATCCGTCCGTCCTGCACGCGCAGCACGGTCGTGCCGGCGAATGTCATCTTGCGTCCGGAGGCCGCGGGCAGCGAGCCGAGCCGGAAGTCGCTGAACGCAGGTCCGGTGTGGGTGCCGCCGCCTTCCCAGCGGCCGACAACGAGATTGCCTTCCGCGACGAGATCGCCGACGCCCCGGAAATTGAGATCCGGAAACGCTTCGCGAAACTCAGTCATGAACTTCATGACCGCGGCGCGGCCCTTCTTCGGTTCGTGCATCGGGTAGTGCACGACAATGTCTGATGTGGCGAGCTCGTTGATGATGCGCGGATTCCAGGGGTTGCCCCAGAACTCCTTGAACCACCGGCCTACGATGGTCTTGTTTTCCTCTGACATCTCTTCGTCTCCATTTGCGCGTTGCCGGTATCGCGACCGGCGCTGTCCCGATGCGCGCAATAAGCATTCGAAGACGCGTGTCGAGCCACCCGATTCCGGATCGGACATGCGCTCACACTTCAGACAGGCTTCCGCTTGGCCGATATAGCGCTTAGCGCCGCTTCTCGAACGCCATCGTGCAATCGGAAAGCGGGTGGCCCGCAACACGCCAACGCGCAATCGTTGCCCGCAGCATGGAGGAGAACATCATGCGCAAATTTCATTCGATCGCCGCGCTGTGCGGCGACGGACTTCGGCCCGAGTTGCAAGCGCTGTTCGAGCGCCTTGCGATCGATCCTCGCTCTGAACTGTTCGTCAGGGATGACGGGATGCTTCAGTCCGGTCCGGACCCCGCTCCCGAGGCGGCGCGCGACAACGTCGTGCCGTTGAAGCGCAGGACGGCCTGAATTCCCGAGCGCGCCGGCTTCAGCGCCACACCGACTTGTCGGCGTCCCAGCGCTGGCCCTTGAGCTCCTTGACCAGCGCGTCGATCGCGCCGTTGTCGTCTTTGGCCTCGCTGCCTTCCTCGTCGCTGCTGGAATCGTCGGAGAGATTGAGCTTGGCGCCGGCGCTGTCGTCCGACGTCGAGACAGTGGGGCTCGAGACCCACAGCATCAGCTTGTCGGAGCTACCGGGCTTGTCGGGCGAGACGAGGGCGGTGACCTCGTAATTCTGGGTGAGGCCGAGCGCAGGGTAGACCGCGCTCGGCCGCTTCAGCACCAGCTTGAGCTTGCCGGTATTCGCATTCCAGGTCGCCGAGGCGGGCTTTGCCGCAAGCGTCTTCGCCAGCACGCCCGCGATCGCGGTTGCGAGCTTGTCCTTGTTGATCTTGTCGCCTTCGCGCCAGTCGGTGGCGGCGAAGCGGATGGTGCGGTCCATCTCGACCACGCCGCTGGTCCAACCGGCCGCCGTCACGCCGGGCGTCGATTTCGCCTTGGCAAGCAGCGCGCTGGCGTGCTCCGGATCGACGGTGAGGTTGAGGGTCTGCTCGCCGGAGCGCATCGCATCGCAGGTCACCGCGAGGCTGGAGGTGCCGATCTCGACGGCCTCGCCCTTCAGGCTCTTGAGGAAATCCGCCGCGGCATCGAGCTTCACCCGAACGCTGATTGCTTCCGGCGAGACGTCGGTGAAGTCCTTCGGCTGCGGCGTGATGCCGTCCTCGGTGGCCTGGTTGTCCTGGAATTCCTTCTCGCTGAGATCGGAATTGTCCGTCGAGGCGACCTCGGTCACGCTCTGGCCGATCGTGATCTGGCCGCGGAACTCAAAGCTGTCGCCGGTCTGCTTGCGGTTCAGCTTGATCGTGATCGGCTGCTTGTCGGCGACGCTCTGGGTCGTGCCGGAGAGCGTCTGGCCGTTGACGGCGAGGTTGGCGACGAAGCGGTCCTTGCGGTCCGAGCTCTTGTCGGCGGGATAGCAGACGTCGAGCACGGCCGCGGTCACGGTTTTGCCCTGGCGGGTTTCCTTCAGCACGACGTCGGCATTGCCGTCCATCAGGCCGTCGATCGAGGTGAAATAGCGCGTCTCGGGGCCGCCCGTCGGCGCGGCCTTGGTTTGCAGCTTCATCTGGGCGAGAGCAGGCGCCGAGGCGACGGCAAGACCGAGCAGCAGGAGCGGGAGCGCGCGCATACGATGAGTCCTCGAAGGGCAGAATCGGTTCCGTCGTAACTAGCAAACCTCCGTCTCATTGGCCAAAAAAGAAGGCCGCCTAACGGCGGCGCTTCCAGAATCGCCGTCATGCGCGGTCGTCGGGTTCCTGTCCGCTCTCCAGCCTGGCGCGCAGCGTGCTGACAACGCGACTCACGGTTTCGATGTCCTTCATCGACAGCCCGTCGGCGAGGCCGTTCACCCAGGGCAGCTGCAGGCGCATGGCCGCCTCAAAGGCGTGCCGTCCCTTGTCGGTCAGCACGACGAGCTGGGCGCGGCGGTGATGCGGGTTGGCCTCGAAGGTGACGAGCCCGTCCCGTTGCAGGTCGTTGACGATCCGCTGCACGTTCTGTCTGGCAGCGCCGAGGTCGCGCGCCAGCCACGCGACCGGTTGCGGGCGCTCAGTGGTGACGATGGCGCCGAGGATCTGCCAGCGCGCGCTGGTCAGGCCAAGTCCGGCCACCATCCGGTCGCCGGCGGTGAACAGCAGGCTGTTGAGCCTGAACAGGTCGAGAATCAGGTCGCTCAGGGCTTCGCCGGCCGGCGTTCGCTTGGTCTGCGGCATTTGTCACCATAAGTTGATATTGACATCATGATGTCAAGATATTATGTATCCATCTGATCGAAATGACATCATAGCACCATATCAACGGAGCCAGCCATGCCGCAGATGCGCCCCCTCGATCCCGCATTCCCGATCGACCGCCAGCTCGCGGTCGATGCCAGCAACATCGTGCTCGTCAATCTCTTCACGCTCGATGCGGCCGACGAGGAGATCTTTCTGAAAGCCTGGCAGGCCGACGCCGCCATCATGAAGCGGCAGTCCGGCTTCATCTCGACCCAGCTGCACCGCGCGCTCGGCGACAGCCCGGCCTATCTGAACTACGCGGTTTGGGAGTCGACCGCCGCCTTCCGGGCCGCCTTCGCCAACCCCGAGTTCAGGGCCAAGCTCGCGGCCTATCCGGCCTCGGCGGTGGCGTCGCCGCATCTGTTCCAGAAGGTGGCGGTGGCTGACATCTGCGTCGCGTAGGCAGGTAGCCGGTAGGGCGGATTAGCCGAAGGCGTAATCCGCCGCTCGCGTGAACATTCGGCGGATTACGCTTCGCTAATCCGCCCTTCGATCTTTGCGCTCAACTGTGCATCCGCATGCCAACCTCGAGCGTGGTAGCCGCAGCCAGAAAGGCTATTTCCAGAAACCGCAGCGGCGCTTTTGGACGGTGACCGGTCGAACCGGAAATGACGTAGTAGAGGCAATAGCCGGCGCCGAGGACGATGAACATCAGCGTGTGCTTGATCCAGATCATCAAGACGACCGCAAAATCATCGATGCTGTCCAAGGCATAGGCGCGCAACGCGAGCACCGCGCCGATCGCGTAGAACAGCACGAGCGTTGTCGTCAGTGATTTGGCGTCGCGGGACATGCGATGATCCTTACATCCTGATCGTCATCAAATCGCAAAAAAGAAGGCCGCCCGGAGGCGGCCTTCGATCTCGATGCGAATGTTCTGACCGGGCTTAGAAGCCGCCCATGCCGCCCATTCCACCCATGCCGCCGCCGCCCGGCATTGCCGGTGCTGCGTCCTTGGGCAGTTCGGCGACCATGGCTTCGGTGGTCACCAGCAGGCCGGCCACCGAGGAGGCGTCCTGCAGCGCGGTGCGCACCACCTTGGCGGGGTCGATGATGCCCTTGTCGACCATGTCGACATAGTCCTCGGTCTGGGCGTCGAAGCCGAAGGTCTCCGACTTGTTCTCGAGGATCTTGCCGACCACGATCGAGCCCTCGACACCGGCGTTCTCCGAGATCTGGCGAACCGGAGCTTCGAGCGCCTTGAGCACGATGTTGATGCCGGCCTGGACGTCGGCATTCGGGTTGGTGAGACGGCCGACCGCCTTCTTGGCACGCAGCAGCGCCACGCCGCCGCCCGGCACGATGCCTTCCTGCACCGCGGCGCGGGTCGCGTTCAGCGCGTCCTCGACACGGTCCTTCTTCTCCTTGACCTCGACCTCGGTCGCACCGCCGACCTTGATGACGGCAACGCCGCCGGCGAGCTTGGCAAGGCGCTCCTGCAGCTTCTCACGGTCGTAGTCCGAGGTGGTTTCCTCGATCTGCGCCTTGATCTGGCCAACGCGGGCGTCGATGTCCTTCTTCTTGCCGGCGCCCTTGACGATCGTGGTGTTCTCCTTGTCGATCACGATCTTGCCGGCGCGGCCGAGCATGTTGACCGTGACGTTCTCGAGCTTCATGCCGAGGTCGTCGGAGATCAGCTGACCGCCGGTCAGGATCGCGATATCCTCCAGCATCGCCTTGCGGCGATCGCCGAAGCCTGGCGCCTTGACGGCGGCGACCTTGAGGCCGCCGCGCAGGCGGTTGACCACCAGGGTTGCCAGCGCCTCGCCCTCGACGTCCTCGGCGAGGATCAGGAGCGGACGGCCCGACTGCACCACCGCTTCCAGCACCGGCAGCATGGACTGCAGGCCGGTCAGCTTCTTCTCGTGCAGCAGGATGTAGGCATCCTCGAGCTCGGCGGTCATCTTCTCGGCGTTGGTGATGAAGTAGGGGCTGAGATAGCCGCGGTCGAACTTCATGCCCTCGACGATGTCGACCTCGGTATCGAGCGACTTGTTTTCCTCGACGGTGATGACGCCCTCGTTGCCGACCTTCTGCATCGCCTGCGCGATCATCTTGCCGATCGCGGCATCGCCATTGGCCGAGATGGTGCCGACCTGGGCGACTTCCGAGGAGGAGGCGACCGGCTTGGCGCGCTTCTCGATGTCCTTGATCACGGCGGCGACCGCGGTGTCGATGCCGCGCTTGAGGTCCATCGGGTTCATGCCGGCGGCGACCGCCTTGGCGCCCTCGCGGACGATGGCCTGCGCCAGCACGGTCGCGGTGGTGGTGCCGTCACCGGCGGTGTCGTTGGTCTTGGAAGCGACCTCGCGCAGCATCTGCGCGCCCATGTTCTCGAACTTGTCCTCGAGCTCGATCTCCTTGGCGACGGTGACGCCGTCCTTGGTGATGCGGGGAGCGCCGAAGCTCTTCTCGATGACGACGTTGCGGCCCTTCGGGCCGAGCGTCACCTTCACGGCATTGGCGAGCACGTCGACACCGCGCAGCATGCGGTCGCGGGCGTCTCCGGCGAATTTTACGTCCTTGGCAGCCATTGATTTGAACTCCTGTCAGTATTTTGAACGAGCGGCTGCAGCTTCCTGAACTCGTCATCGCCGGGCTTGACCCGGCGATCCATCTTTCGAAGTGCGATGGATGCCCGGGGCAAGCCCGGGCGTGACAGCGGAGCGAGCGCCGCGTTTCTCGAATTGGTCGTGGCCTTACGCCAGCACGCCCATGATGTCGGACTCCTTCATGATCAGGAGCTCCTGGTTGTCGAGCTTGACCTCGGTGCCCGACCACTTGCCGAACAGCACGCGATCGCCGACCTTGAGGTCGATCGGGATCAGCTTGCCGGCCTCGTCGCGGCCACCCGGGCCGACGGCGACGATCTCGCCCTGGGACGGCTTTTCCTTGGCCGAGTCCGGAATGATGATGCCGCCCTTGGACTTCTCCTCGGCATCGATACGCTTGACCACGACGCGGTCATGCAGTGGGCGGAAGGTGGATTTAGCCATGACGTTCCCTCTTGGAGGCTCGGTTTCAGGTCCGGTTCATCGAGACCGGCGTTGAATGCCGGTCCGGTCGGCGCCAGGCAGGACGCCCGGCGCATTTAGCAATCGTGGTGCAAGAGTGCTAATTGTGCGCCGGGAAATATGGCTTGGCGCAGTTTCTGTCAAGCAAACGGGTTAAGGCCTTGGTGAGGCCAATATAGGATGGTGGACCGGAAACCAAATCGTAGCGATGACGTAATTTTGTCAGACGTCATTGCTCCGCCTTAAGTTTTACGCTTGGCTGCATGACGGGTGCGGCCGGGAGATAGTTCGGGGGATGCATATGATCAGGTCACTCAACGCGCGATTGGTCGCACGGTTCGCGGCTGTCTCGGCGCTGACGACACTTTTGGGGGCGTGCGGCAGCATGAGCCTGCCGTCGTTGTCGTCGAACCCCGAGCCGGGGCACGTCGAACCGGGCGTGGCCCCGGAGATGCCGGCGAGCATCCGCCCCGACGAGATCGTCGGCCGCTGGGGCCTCGCCTCGTTCCAGAATCCCGCCGACCGCGCCCGCACCGAGGCCGCCGCACGCGGCCAGTGCAAGCAGCCTTACGTGATCGGCGCCGGCCAGAACGGCGGTGTCATCATGCATCTGGCCGACCAGGCCACCCCGCAGGAACTGCGGCTGAAGGGTTCCCCGAGCGGCAAGAACTATATCGGCCCGCCCGGACCTGTGCCCGGCGAGCAGGATCGCGAGATCATCTCGTTCGACGGCCGGGTCTTGATCACCCGCTTCGTCGACAAGGACGCTGCCACCCGCTACGGCAACATGGTCTACGTCCGCTGCGCGCCGCGGGCGTGACGGCGGGACTTCGAGCTATCTGCTGATCTAGTGCCGCATACGCGGTGCACCTCTCCCCTTGTGGGAGAGGTCGGATTGCATCGCCAGATGCAATCCGGGTGAGGGGTCTCTCTCCGCGAGTCCTACTCTCGTCGGAACACGCGGTGACAACCCCTCATCCGGCGCCGTAGCCGATGCCAAGGCATCGGCGTCCTTCTAGAAGACGGCGGCCAAAGGCCGCCTATGCCACCTTCTCCCACAAGGGGAGAAGGGAAGGGGTGCCAGTGGTCAGGGTCATAAACAAAAACGCCGGCCCCTGAGGCCGCCGCTTTCGTCTTGATCCGACAAATCTCAGTTGAACATCGCGTCGATGTCGTCCTGCGAGGCGTGGCCGGCGTCGCCGTCGAGCTTCGGGCCGTTGAGCAGGCGGGCATCGCCCTCGCGGGTGTCGACGATCGGCGGGACGTGGGTCTTGATCGCGTCGACGCCGCCCCAGATGTTCATCATCTCGTTGATGTGCTGTTCGATGAACTTCATCGTCTGCATCACCTTGCTGATGCGCTGGCCGGTGAGGTCCTGGAAGTTGCAGGCCTCGAAGATCGAGACCACGCGCTCCTGAATATCTTCGCTGAGCCGCTTCTGCTGGTCGGGCGTGACGTTGTTGGCGAGCGCGGTCGCGGCCTGGTCGATCGCTTCGACGGCTTCGAGGATCTGCTGGGTGGCCTGTTCGGTGCCGCCGACCACGGCGCCGAGCTCGCCATTGACCTTGGCCATCTCCTCGCCATTGAAGCTCTTGCCGTGCAGCACGGCGATCTCGCGCTTGGTGCGGCTGATGGCGTCGTGGATCAGGTCGAGCTCGACCTTGAGCTTCTCGCACTGTTCGACCTGCGCGCGGTAGGTCTCGAGCAGCGCGTGCGTCTCGGCGACTTCGCGGGCGACGGCGGCATCGACGCTGTCGCCGGTGCGCTGCGCGGGTGCTGCGGCCATCTGGGCCCGGATCGAGCGAAGCTCGGCCATGATCTCCCGATGCATCGGACCGAGTTCGGCGCCGCCGGCAACTTCCGGCTCCGGCATCACGACTTCGCCCATGGCCTGCTCAACACGAAAACGCTTCCGCTTCACTGACATGATTTCATTCCCGCCCCTTCACTGCAGTCCGTTCTAGCGAGAGGTGATTTAACGTCAGGTTCACGCGGGAACAGTTTGCGCCGATGGCGCGAATCGCCGCGATACCGGCGATTAACCATGTCGCCGCGGCATTCACGCAAAATAAACGCTGTCCGGCAAAACCGCGCTGCAATGCCGACGTGGTGAATCGAAACGGCCGATCCGTTTACCAAACCGATGCGGTTTTCATTGCTTATTGACCACGTGCAACGGCGCATGGCGCTCCGTCCACGTCATACGTCACGACGAAACCAGTACAGAGTACGTCGATGTTCAGGAAAACCACGCTTGCGCTGCTCGCCGGCGCTTCTTCGCTTATTGCTGTTCCCCATCATGCCATGGCGATCGACGCGTCGGCTCAGCCCGAGCCCACCGTGATCTACGCCAACCAGGGCGCACCGCAGCCGCCGATGCGCACCGCCTACGTGCAGCCGCAGCGCTCCAACATGGGCGGCGGCTTCATCGAATTCCTGTTCGGCGATGCGCCGTCGTCCCAGGGTTATTCACCGCAGCCGATGTATCAGCAGCAGCCGGCCTATTACGGCAACCGCCAGGGGCTGCCGCCGATGGATCCGCAGCAGCAGATGATCCGCCAGCAGGAAGAAGCTGCGGGCGATCCGACGCAGCGTCCGTTCGATCACAGATATGAAAAGCAGCTGGTTGATTACAGCGGCAAGGAAGGCGCCGGCACCATCGTCGTCGATACGCCGAACAAGTTCCTCTATCTGGTGCAGGGTGACGGCCGCGCGCTGCGCTACGGCATCGGCGTCGGACGGCCCGGCTTCACCTGGGCCGGCGTTAAGACGATCTCGGCGAAGAAGGAATGGCCGGCCTGGACGCCGCCGCCGGAAATGCTGGCGCGCCGTCCCGATCTGCCGCGGCACATGGAAGGCGGCCCGGAGAATCCGCTCGGCGCCCGCGCGATGTATCTCGGCTCCTCGCTCTACCGCATCCACGGCTCCAACGAACCCTGGACGATCGGCACCAACGTCTCGTCCGGCTGCATCCGGATGCGCAACGAGGACGTCATCGACCTCTACGGCCGCGTCAATGTCGGCGCCAAGGTCGTCGTGATGTAAGATTTTAGCCCGGATGGAGTCTATGTAGCCCGGATGCAGCGAAGCGAAATCCGGGACGGGCTTCACCGCGGATAGAGTTGCCCCGGATTGCGCTGCGCTGCATCCGGGCTACTGATTGATCAAACCAAAACGGCCGCTCGATTGGAGCGGCCGTTGTCGTTTCAGCGATCGCGTTTACGCGTAATCGCTGTTGTCGTCGCCGCCGTTGTCGTCGAAGTCGTCGGCGTCTTGATCATCGTCACTGTCCCGGTCGGCCTGGGCCTGGTCGAACGCGCCGGCGCGCGAGCCGGAATCACTGTCGCGGCCGGACGAACTGACATCGTTGATCCCGGCGTCACGGGCAAGGTTGCTCGACGACTGGTCGCCGCCCCAGGGGCGTGAACCGCCCAAGCCACCCGCGTCGGCCAGCGATTGATGGCTGCCGCCACCCATCATGCCGCGGATGCTGGAGAGCAGCAGCCCGCCGCCGACCACGCCGGCCGCGGCCGCTGCCGCAGTGCCGAGGAACGAGCCGCCGCCGCCACCGGGCGCGCCGCCGCCGAAGGGCGGGGGCTGCTGGCCGCCGTAGGGTTGGCCGTATTGGGGCTGGCCGTATTGCTGCGGCGGCTGGCCGTAGCCGCCGGCCTGCTGCATCGCCTGGCCCGAGTTCCAGACCGGGCGGCTGCCGCCAACATCCGGCGGGCGCACCGGCGGCACCGAGCCGTGCGGCTGCTGCTGGCCCTGTCCGAAGATCGCATCGCGCATCGAATCGAGGAAGCCGCCGCCCTGCTGCTGTGCTCCCTGCTGCTGGCCGACCGCGGCCTCGAGCTCCTGGATCCGGTCATGGGCGCGCTTCAGCGCTTCGTCCTGCACCAATGCGGTCTGCACCAGTGCGTAGACCGCATTCGGCGCGCTGCGCAGGCCGGCCATGATCGCGGACATGGCCTCGCTGTCGCGCGGGGCATTCTCCAGCTTGGCGAGCCGGTCGAAGAGATCGTCAATCAGTTGGCGTTCTTGCGGTGTCATGGCGTTCTCCATCGCGTCGATCGAATCGGCGCGCGGCTGATGTAGGACGGGCTTTGTGGCGCAAGGAGTGGGGGCCAGAATTAAATTTCTGTATGCGACAATACGACCGGCGGCTTTTCGTGAACCCAAAGCGTTTTCGAGCGAAGCCTGCCCCGCACTTGATGCGGGGTGGATCCCGGTTCGCGTGAAGAAAACGCGTCAAAACAAGGGTCAGCCGAGTGTAACTTTATTCAGGGCCAGCAGCGCGGGGAAATCCTCGCTTGCGAGATAGGCGTGTTCGGTCTCGCGCTGCGTCGTCAGCGGGTCGAGGTTCTTCAGGGTTTCATCGACGAAACCGGGATGGCACATCACGAGCCCGTCCTCCGGCAGGCCGTCGAGAAAGCCCTGCATCAGGCCCGCGAATTCGCTGCCGCGCGTAAAATCATAGGCGCCGGCGAAGGCCGGGTTGAAATGCAGGCCCGATCGCTGGGCCTTGATCCGGAATTGCGTGCTGAGCACGTTCAGCACCAAAGCCTTCGGCGCCGCCAGCTGACGTGCGAGGGGTCCTTCGCGTCCGCACTGCCGCACCCAGGCGTCTGGCGCGCGTTCCTTCACGGCGCGCAGGAAGCCGTCGCGCACCTGCGGGAACAGCTGCGCGTGCTGGTGGCCGTCGACGAAATCGGGTGCACGGCCGAACAGTTCGTGGAAGGCGTCGAGCTGCGCCAGCACCTCGGCATGGACCAGATCGGCGTCGAGCCGGTGCATCAATCCGGCGCGCAACAGCCTTGGGAAGGGCAGGAACATGTCGCCGTCGAGCGGACGGAAATGCATCGTCAGCGGCCGGAACGGTGCCGTCAGCGTCACATGCAGCCCGATCGCGCAGCGCGGGCTTTTCGCCACCGAAGCCTGCAGCGCGGCCGCCGCCTCGCGGCCGATCGCCGGCGTCACCATCATCACCGACGTCGCATTGAGGCGGCCGCGCTCGATCAGGTCGCGGATCGCGCGGTTGACGCCATCGCTCAAGCCATAATCGTCAGCACACAGCCAGATCCGGCGCGGCGAAACTTCGCTCATTCGGCCGCGGTCCGCTCGGTGGCGCTCTGCGCCGCGCCGCCGTCGGCGTGCTTCTCGGTATGCTCGGCGACGAAGTAGATCGGCCGTGCCTTCAATTCGGAGAGGATCTTGCCGATATATTCGCCGACGATGCCGATCATGATCAGCTGCACGCCGCCGATCGTCATCACGCCGATCATCAGCGACGGATAGCCGGGGACCTGCTTGCCGGTGGTCAGCACTTCCCACAGGATCGAGAGGCCGAACAGGAACGCCGCGCCTGCGAGCAGCGCGCCGAGCAGGCTGGCGAAGCGCAGCGGCGCCACCGAGAACGAGGTCAGGCCCTCGATCGACAGGCCGATCAGCCGGCCGGCATTGAAGGTGGTGACGCCATGCGCGCGCGGTGCCGGCTCGTAGTCGACGCGGATCTGCTTGAAGCCGATCCAGCTCGCGAGGCCCTTGAAGAAGCGGTTGCGCTCCGGCAATTGCCGCAGCGCCAGCGCCGCGCGCGGTGACAGCAGGCGGAAGTCGCCGGCATCCTCGGGAATCTTCTGCCGCGCGCCCCAGTTGATCAGCGCGTAGAAGCCGCGCACGGAAAGCCGCCGCAACGCCGATTCATTGTCGCGATGCGCCTTCGCCGTGTAGACCACGTCGTAGCCGTCATCGATCCAGTGCGCGACCAGTTGCTCGACCAGGGTCGGCGGATGCTGGCCGTCGCCATCCATGAACAGCACCGCACCGCGGCGGGCGTGGTCGAGGCCGGCCATCAGCGCTGCCTCCTTGCCGAAATTGCGCGACAGCGACACCACCTGCAGGTCGAGCCCGTCGGCGGGCAGGCCGCGCGCGATCGCCAGCGTGTTGTCCGCGCTGCCGTCGTCGACATAGACCACTTCGCAGTTAAGGCCGTAGCGGGCGCGCAGTGAGCTGGCGAGGTCGATCAGCCGTTGGTGCAGCGCCACAAGCCCGGCGGCCTCGTTGTAGACAGGCACGACGATGGACAGACCCTGCGCGGCGGCGGTCTTGGCGGTTGTGGTCAGGCTGGAAACGTCAGAGCCCAGCATCATCGGTCAGGTTCCAGAACTAGAGCGTTTTCCACCGAAATCGGGTTCCGGTTCGCGTGAAAGAAAACACGTCACAACGAGAGATCATGAACACAATATGGTACCGACGGCCGGCTGTCGCCAACATGAACGGCCCCGCCTGCTCATTGTCGCAGGAACGCCTCGAGTTTGGCGAACAGCGGGTTCTCGCGGTCGAACACGTAGTCCAGCGACACCACCGACACGGTTTCGGCGCCGTGCTCGCGCAGGAAGCTGCCGAGCGCGTAAAGCTTGCCCGGTGGGCAGTGCAGCGTCAGCATGCCCGACGAGGTCGGGCTGCCGAACGGGGCGACCACGCCGAAGCGGGTATGCGCCTCGGACAGCAGCGCGTCGTTGCAGCCGGCGAAGCGAGTACGCACCTCGCGGTATTTGCTGGCGCGGGCGCGGGCGGCGATGTGGTCGAGGATGACGCGCGCGGTCTCGCGGGCGCCGGTCGACCAGTCGGCATCGCGGGAGGCGACGAGGTTGGCCTGGCTGCGCAGCATCACGCCGTCGTCGAGCACCTTGAGCCCGTTGGCGGCGAGCGTTGCGCCCGTGGTCGTGATGTCGACGATCAGCTCGGCGGTGCCGGCCGCGGGCGCGCCCTCGGTGGCGCCGGCGCTCTCCACGATGCGGTAGTCCCCGACGCCGTGCTTGGCAAAGAAGCCGCGCGTCAGGTTGATGTATTTGGTCGCAACCCGCATGCGGTGATTGTGCTGCTCGCGGAAGCCCGAGGCGACGTCGTCGAGGTCGGCCATGGTGCGGACGTCGATCCAGGCCTGCGGCACCGCGACCACGACATTGGCATAGCCGAAGCCGAGGCCCTCGATCATCAGCACGCGCTTGTCGGCATCGGGAATGCTCTCGCGCACCAGATCCTCGCCGGTGACGCCGAGATGCACCGAGCCGCGCGCCAGGTTGGCCGCGATCTCGCTGGCCGACAGATAGGCGATCTCGACATTGTCGACACCCGCGATGGTGCCGCGATAGTCGCGCGCGCCGCCGGCCTTCGACAGGGTCAGCCCGGCGCGGGCGAAGAAGCTTTCCGCGTTTTCCTGCAAGCGTCCCTTGGAGGGAACGGCGACGACGAACGGCGTGCTCATTGGGCGCCTCCCGTGGCGCCGGCCTTGCCATGCCGGGTCATCGCCTCGATCCAGACCGAGAAGCCGACCGCGGGGATCGGGCTCGCCGAGCCGAGCTGCGACATCAGCCCGTCATAGCGGCCGCCCGCGACCAGCGGCTCGGCGCCGTTGCCCTTGGCGTGCAGCTCGAACTCGAAGCCGGTGTAATAGTCGAGGCCGCGGCCGAACGCGGTCGCGAACCGCGTCTTCCTTATGTCGATGCCGCGCGCCGCCATGAAGCCGACCCGGCTTTCGAACTGGTCGATCGCCGCGGCAAGGTCGAGCCTGGCGTCGGCGGCGAGCGCGCGCAGCTGCGCGATTGCGTCGTCGGGATCGCCCGATATCGCGAGGAAGCGCTTGATGGTGGCGAGCGCATCGCGCGGCAGCGCGCCGCCCTTCAGCGTCGATTGCTCGAGGAAGCGGTCGGCGATCTCGGCAACGGTGCGGCCGCCGACATTGGTGGTGCCGGCGATCGACATCAGATCGGTGACCAGCGCCAGCGCCGCCTTGCGGTCGGAGCCGGCGAGGGCCGCGAGCACGCCCTCATATTCGTTGCGGCCCGGCGCGGTCGCCAATGTCAGCTGCTCGATGTCGTCGGTCAGCGAAACCTTGCGGTTGAAGTCCTTGATCAGCCGGCGCCGCCACACCGGATAGAGCTCGAGCGCATCGATCAGCGCGTTGAACAGCGCGACGTCGCCGGTGCGGATCTCGACATCGGTCAACCCGAAGGCCGTGGTTGCCTCCAGCGCCAGCGCCAGCATCTCGGCGTCGGCCGCGGCGCGGTCCTGCCGCCCGAAGGATTCGATGCCGGCCTGCAGGAACTGGCTCGGCTGGCCGTCGCGATAGCGGAACACCGGGCCGAGATAGCTGAAGCCGGCCGGCTGGCCGGCGCGGAGCGAGGCGAGGTAGTCGCGCGCCACCGGGATCGTGAGATCCGGACGCAGGCAGAGTTCCTCGCCGCTCGGGTCGGTCGTCAGATACAGACTTTTGCGGATGTCCTCGCCGGACAGGTCGAGGAACGGCTCGGCCGGCTGCAGGATCGCGGGTTCGGACCTGAGATAACCGGCCTGCGCGAACGAGGCCAGCAGCGCATCCGCCCAAAAGGCCGAACCAGAAGCCGCTCCTGGGGCGGATCCGGCGGCGGGTCGTGGTGCGGCAGCTTCGCTCATCTCGACGTCCAATTCGCTCCGAAATCGCGTTCCGGAGGGGGTTCCATGGGTGGTGTTGGCGGAGCCCTTAGCATGGCCGCATCAGGGTTTCGACAGGGATCAGCCAAGTGGCTTAATGATTGGGTTCGTTAACGATTTTGCGACGGCTTGGCTAGGGGCCGGGCACGCCGAATTGCGAGTGATGTGAGCACGCCTCTCAGGCTCCCTCCCCCCTTGCGGGGGAGGGTTGGGGAGAGGGGTAAGCCCCGGGCTCCAAAGGTCGAGATTTCTACAAGGTCCGAGCAATCCGGCTCTTGCAACGCGAACGTCGCAAGTGTGAATCCGCGCGAACCGTCACGCGGCGGAGCAAGCGGCACCCCTCTCCCTAACCCTCCCCCGCAAGGGGGGAGGGAACCCTTCCGCCGATGCGTCCATCACGACCTCCCCAATCCCCCAGCGCCGCCTGCACCAGCGCCAGCGCGGCGACGGCGGCGGTGTCGGCGCGCAGGATGCGCGGCCCAAGCGCGAGACGGAGGATGTTGGGCTGGCGCAGCAGCAGCGCGCGCTCTTCCTCGGCAAAGCCGCCCTCGGGGCCGATCAGCACGTCGATCCCGCCGTTTGCGGCGGTCGCCGCCTGCAACGCCTGCACCGGGTTTGCCACTTCGGCCGCCTCGTCGCAGAACACCAGAAGCCGCGCCGAATCGCGCCCCGCCAGGAAACGTTCGAGCGGGAGGGGATCGGCCACCTCGGCAAGCGAGATGATGCCGCATTGCTCGGCGGCTTCGACCACATTGGCGCGCATCCGCTCGCCATTGACCCGCGATACCTGGGTGAAGCGCGTCAGCACCGGCACCAGCCGTGCCGCGCCCATCTCGACCGCCTTCTGCACCATGTAGTCGAGCCGCGCATGTTTCAGCGGCGCGAACACGCAAGCGACGTCGGGCAGGCGGTCCTGCGGGCGGGTCTGCGCCGCGATCGTCAGCGTGTCGGCCCGCTTGCGGCCGGAAATCTCCGCGCGCCATTCGCCATCACGCCCGTTGAACACCAGCACGGTGTCGCCGGCGGCAAGCCGAAGCACGTTGCCGAGATAGTTGCTCTGGTCGCGTTCGAGCGAGACGATCGCGCCGGCACCGAGCGCGGCATCGACAAACAGGCGGGGGCTGCGAAAATCGAGTTCAGGCATGTCCTAGGTTCCTGAGCCGCGTTCTAGTCCAAAGGTGCTGCCAAGTATCGCCCACTGCTGCTGATTTGCGATCGGAGGGATCGTCAGATTCCATGACTGACATCGGGCGCCAGCGCCAAGGTCGCTTCAATGCGGCGGGGGGCGGGGGAAGTTAACCAAGCCTCGCGACACCGTAGTCCCTCGGACTCGTCAGGAACGCTCCGGCCAACTACTACAGTGGTGTCGATATATTGCTTCTGTCACCAAGTCATTTTTGAAGTCCGGGGGGGGGGGGGTCGCTTGCACGCGGCCCCTTTTGTTGTTCGGACGGTGTGGGGCCGCAAATTCAAACCGAGGCATGACCAAAAATCGTGTTCAGGCACACTCGATGGCCCGGTTTTACCGCCGTTCGCGGCCTAAAGGCTTCAAATCGGGGAACAATTTAATGTGGCCGGTGTGGCCCTACGCCGCGCTGTCGCCCAAATCCACGGGTTGTTAAGGGCTCACAGGAATCGTAAAACGCCCCCAAATTTCGTTGCTTCGTTTTGTTGCGCTGGGGTTGCCTGGACCTTTTGCCGGAGAAACACCCTCGATGATCCGCCGACTGATCGTGCTGACCGTTGCCGCGACCGCCCTGTCTGCGGGGCACGCCGCGGCCCAGAGCGCCTTTCCGGCGCCGCTGCCCAATCAAGGCCAGGCTGGCACCGCGTCGGACCCCGCGTTCCCGCCGGTGAACGGCGCGCGCCCAAGCCGGGCGAGCACCGCTCCGGATCCTGCGTTTCCGCCGGTCAACGGCGCGCCCGCGGCCAGGGTCGGCGGCGCGCCGTCGCCATTTCCGAGCAGTGGTGCGGCTCCCATCGCCGGCGGCGGTCTGTCGTCTCCGCCGCCCCCGCCCGGCGCCGGTGGCGGCGCCGCCGGTGACGCCTGCATGAAGGATTTCGTCCCGCTGCGCGAGGAGACCGAGCGGCGCGGCAAGGCGATCAAGGCGGCGAGCGACCGGCACGCCAGCCCCCAGGAGGCCTGCAAGCTGATCGGCAATTACAGCCAGGCCGAAATCAAGATGATCAAATACGTTGACACCAACGCGTCGAAGTGCGGGATCCCGCCGCAGATCTCCGATCAGCTCAAGAACGGCCACAAGAATACCGAGGCGCTGCTGAAGAAGGTCTGCAACGTCGCGGAGCAGGCGGCGGCGCAGCCGCGCGGGCCTGCGGGGCCGTCGCTGAGCGACGTGCTCGGCTCGTCCGCCTCGCTGCCGGAAGCGACGCCGACCAAGAAGGGCGGCAGCACCTTCGACACCTTGAACGGCAACGTCCTGACCCGATGATTGGGCGCCGATGATTGACCAGCCAATGATCACGCATTCATGAGCGATGTCTCCGCCCGCGTTGCCGACTCCACAGGCAACTGGGTGGACACCCATGCGCCGGTCTGGTCGCGGCCCTATCTGCGGCTTGCACGCTATGACCGGCCGATCGGCTCCTGGCTGTTGTTGATGCCGTGCTGGTGGTCGGCGGCGCTCGCCGCCGGCGTCGCGCACGATGTTCGCTCGCTCCCGCTCGTCGTGCTGCTGTTCTTCATCGGCGCGTTCGTGATGCGCGGCGCGGGCTGCACCTGGAACGACATCACCGATCGCGATCTCGACGCCAAGGTCGAGCGCACGCGGTCGCGGCCGATCCCGGCCGGGCAGGTCACGGTGACGCAGGCTGTGGTCTTCATGGTCCTGCAGGCGCTGATCGGGCTTGCCGTGCTGCTGCAGTTCAACCGCTTCGCGATCATGACCGGCATCGCCTCGCTCGTGATCGTCGCGATCTACCCGTTCATGAAGCGGATCACCTGGTGGCCGCAGGTCGTGCTCGGCCTCGCCTTTTCCTACGGCGCCCTGATGGGCTTTGCGGTGACCTTGGAGCGCATCGATGCGGCCGCGATCGCGCTCTACGCCGGATCGATCGCCTGGGTGATCGCCTACGACACCATCTACGCGCATCAGGACGCCGAGGATGATGCGCTGATCGGCGTCAAATCCACCGCGCGCCTGTTCGGCGCACGCACCCATCGCGCGCTGGTGATTTTCTACGGTCTCGCCGTGCTGCTGATCGGCGCGGCATTCGCGCTTGCGGGCGCGCGCTGGCCGGCCTGGATCGGCCTTGCGGCATTCGCGCTGCATCTCGCCTGGCAGGTCCGCCGGCTCGACACCAGCGATCCCGCGCTCTGCCTGCGCATCTTCAAATCCAACCGCGACGCCGGCTTCATCCTGTTCGCGAGCCTGGTCGTCGATGCGGTGCTGCGCGCGGCTTAGGTCGCGAGAGAATGCGAAGCTGCGTCCTCATTCTGAGCTGTCATCGCCCGGCTCGACCGGGCGATCCAGTACGCCGCGGCCTCTCGGCTCAATCACTGCCGTCTCTGGAATACTGGATCACCCGCCTGCGCGGGTGATGACACCGCGTGGTGTGACAACTTGAATCGCGACCCACCCTCATCGTCGTCCTGGCGAAAGCCAGGACCCATTACCCCAAATCTCAATTGTTGCGCGACGCTGGGGCGGCGATCCCGTTCATCACCGAATGCGGTGGTTATGGGTCCTGGCTTTCGCCAGGACGACGGCGATGGAGGGAGCCTTGACTATAACGAACTCAATTCCGCGCGATGATCTCGCGCTCGTCGCGATGCACGCTGGTGCCGTTGAGGCTGACGCCGGCGCGGCGGCGGACCAGGAATTTCGGGCGGCGGGCGCGGATTGCGTTGCGGCGGCGGCGGCGCGGGGCAGGCTGGCGCGGCGCCGGTTCGGTCAGTTGCGGGAGATGGAAGATGTCGCTCCACATCTGCCAGGCGGAGCTGATCTCTTCGGCATCCGAACTGGTGCCGAGCGGAATGGTGAGCGCGGGATCGCGGTGAACCAGCACCAGCATCTGCGCGTCGTCGATGCCGCGCAGCGCGACGCCGAGGAAATCGCTGACGCGAACATTGACCGCCATCCGCATGCCGAGAACGGCACGGCGCAGCACGACATGTTCGCGGTGAAGCTCGACCTGCCGCGTGCCGCCATCCGCGCGCGCATCCTGCGCGTGGAAGCTGAGCGGAAGGGAAAGAGGGTCGAGCCGCAGTGCGCGGCTCGACCCGGCGGAATTGATTCCGCTTGTTGGTGTTTGACGCCTCAAAGCCTTAGTCTCCCCGCCGAGATTATGTTCCCGGTCGATGTGTGAGAGCCTAGCCGAGCGATGGCCGTTTCGGCTTAAAAAGCCTGGTTAACCGCTCCTCACCTGGCGCCATGATTGACAAGAGGTTGGCCCGCATGATTGACGAAGCCTTGCGCCGATCACTCAAATCTTTGTTGCCCGCCGGTGCAAAGTGCTTGAATTCCCTGTGAATCCGGCACATCTGGTTAGGTCTGTCGCCTTCGTTCCGGGCCCCCCTCAATCCGCAGGAATTCGTTCGTGAACTCTTCACCATCTGCATCGCGACACGGCGATACCTCCGATCTGTTCGACCAGTCCGGCCTGAGCGACCTCGCGCAGCGTCTGGTCGAAGCCGCAAAGCGCGCCGGCGCCGATGCGGCCGACGCCATCGCGGTGCGCGGCGTCTCGCAAGGCGTCGAAGTCCGCGACGGCCGCGTCGAGGAAACCGAGCGCTCCGAGGGCGATGATGTCGGACTTCGGGTGTTCGTCGGCCAGCGCCAGGCGGTGGTGTCGACCAACGACGTCAGCGGCGACGGGGTTGCAAAGCTCGCCGAGCGCGCGGTCGCGATGGCGCGCGTGGCGCCCGACGACAAATATGTCGGTCTGGCCGATCCCTCGCTCCATGCGCATGATTTCCCCGATCTCGATCTGCTCGACCGCACCGTCCCAACCACGGCCGAGCTCGAGCAGCGTGCCATCGAAGCGGAGGCCGCGGCACTCGCGGTCAAGGGCGTCACCAAGTCCGGCGGTGCGTCGGCCTCGACTGGGATCGGCGGCATGGTGCTGGTGACGTCGACCGGCTTCCACGGTTCTTATCTTCGTTCCAGCCACGGCATCTCGACGACGGCGATTTCCGGTGAGGGCACCGGCATGGAGCGCGACTATGATTTCACCAGCGCGCCGCATGCGTCCGATCTCGATTCACCCACGGCCGTTGGCCGCAAGGCCGGCGAGCGCGCGGTGGCGCGGGGAAATCCGCGCAAGGTCGAGACCTGCAAGGTGCCTGTGGTGTTCGATCCGCGGGTTGCGGGCTCGATCGTCGGCCATGTCGTCGGCGCCATCAATGGCGCCTCGATCGCGCGCAAGACCAGCTTCCTGAAGGACAAGCTCGGCGAGCAGCTGTTCTCCAGGGATATCCGCATCATCGACGATCCCTTGCGCGTGCGCGGCCTGCGCTCGCAGACCTTCGACGCCGAGGGCGTCAAGGTGAGGAAGATCGCGCTGATCGACGAAGGCGTGCTGACCACCTGGGTGCTGGACTCCGCGACCGCGCGCGAGCTCGGCCTGGTCACGACCGGGCATGCGCATCGCGGCGTGTCGTCCTCGCCGTCGCCCGGAACGTATAATCTGCATCTCGAGCCGGGTGCGGTGACGCCGAAGGAGCTGATCTCCGACATCAAGCAGGGCTTCTATGTCACCGACCTGATCGGCTCCGGCGTCAACGGCGTGACCGGCGATTACAGCCGCGGCGCGTCCGGCTTCTGGATCGAGAATGGCGAGATCACCTATCCGGTCAGCGAAGTGACCATCGCCGGACACCTGCTGCCGATGTTCAAGTCGCTGGTTGCCGCCAACGATCTGGAATTCCGCTACGGCGTCAATTCACCAACGCTGCGCATCGAGGGGCTGACGCTTGGCGGACGCTGATACGGACGACTGGACCAAGGCGCGCGACGCCGCCTTGCTGACCAGATCGGTGCAGGAGGCGGGCCGGCTCGCATTGTCGCTGTTCCGCACCGAATTGAAGAACTGGATCAAGGGCGCGTCCTCACCGGTCTCCGAGGCCGACATCGCGGTCAACGACCTCCTGGAGCAGCAGCTGCGTTCGGCGACGCCGGGTTACGGCTGGCTGTCGGAGGAGAGCGCCGACGACGCGACCCGGCTCGACAGGCGCTTCACCTGGATCGTCGATCCGATCGACGGCACCCGCGCCTATCTCGCCGGCCGCGAGGACTGGTGCGTCAGCGTGGCGCTGGTTGAAAATGCATCGCCGGTGCTCGCGGCGGTGTATGCGCCGGTGACCGAGGAATTCTTCTTTGCCGCCCGCGGCCAGGGCGCCACCCTGAACGACAGCGGCGTGCACGCGACCGCGGGCACCGATTTCGATTTTCCCCGCATGGCCGGACCGAAACCGCTGGTGCAGCGGCTCAGCCCGACATCGGACGAGATCACGCTGTTTCCGCGGATCGGATCGCTGGCCCTGCGGTTGTGCCGCGTAGCACAAGGTCGACTTGACGCCGCCTTTGCGGGCGGGCAAAGCCGCGACTGGGATCTTGCCGCCGCGAATTTGATCGTGCAGGAAGCGGGTGGTAGGATGACCGCGCTCTCGGGGGATGCGATTGAGTACAATCGCCGGGAGGTGACGCATGGGGTGCTGGTGGCAGCAGGACGCGAACGTCATGCCCGCATTGTCGAGCATTTTCGCAACCGTCCACTGCCGTGAGGCCCCGCCGATCCGCACCGCGTTTCCGATTGTGACGACCAGGCTTGTTACGACAAACCTGTGACGACCAGACCTGTAACGACCAGACTCGTGACGACCACGACTTCATTTGCTTTGCCGGGCATCTCGTTAGGAAAACCATCATGTCAGACAATGCCCAGCCACAGCTGCTTCACCTCGTGATCGGCGGCGAGTTGACCGATCTCGAGCACAACATCTTCAAGAACCTGGACGAAGTCGAGATCGTCGGCGTTTACCCGAACTATGCGACCGCCTATGCGGCCTGGAAGGCGAAGGCGCAAGCGACCGTGGACAACGCCCAGATGCGCTATTTCGTTGTTCACCTCCACCGGTTGCTCGATCCCGAGCAGGACACAAAGCACTCCCATTGAAACGACTTCTTCGCGATCTGCTGCGCAGCGGCTTCGTGCAGCGCGTGCTGGGTGTGCTTGCGGCCGAGTATCTGCGGCTGGTGTGGTACACCAACCGCTTCATCTATCAGCCGCATGACGTATACGGGATCGTCGAACCCCTGATGCCGGCGATCTTCGTGTTCTGGCACGGCCAGCACTTCATGACGCCGTTCATCAAGACCAAGGACAGCTACCGCGCCAAGGTCCTGATCTCCCGCCACCGCGACGGTGAGTTCAACGCGCTGGCGGTCGAGCGGCTCGGCATCGGCACGATCAGGGGGTCCGGCGACCATTCCGGCGCGTTCCATCGCAAGGGCGGCGTCGGCGCCTTCCTGGAGATGGTCCGGACGCTGGAAGACGGCTGCAACATGGCCACCACGGCCGACGTGCCGAAGCGGGCGCGGGTGGCAGGCCTCGGGGCCATCATGCTGGCGCGGGAAACCGGCCGGCCGATCATCCCCTTTGCGATGGTCACCAGCCGATTCATCCGGTTGAAAAACTGGGATTCCACGACCATCAATTTGCCATTCGGGCGCGGCGCAGTGGTAGGTATTGAGCCGGTCTATGTGCCGCCCGATGCCGATGCCGCGACGATGGAAAAGCTTCGGCTGCACGTGGAGAACCTTCTCAACGAAGCGACCCGGCGCGCCTACGCAGCCGTCGGGCGGCCGGAGGCAACGCTTGGCTAGCTCGCTACCGATGACGTTGCGTGTCTACCGCAAGCTGTCGTCTGCGATGGTGCCGCTCGCGCCTGCGCTGATCAGGCGGCGGCTCAAGCTCGGCAAGGAAGATCCCGAACGCGTCGGCGAGCGGCGCGGCGTCAGCGCCGATACCAGGCCGCAGGGACCGCTGGTGTGGATTCACGGCGCGAGCGTCGGCGAGGTGCTGGCGGCAGTCGGGCTGATCGAGCGGCTGCGCGCGCTCAACCTGCGCATCCTGCTCACCTCGGGCACGGTGACCTCGGCCGCGATCGTCGCCAAGCGCTTTCCGCCCGACGTGATCCATCAATACGTGCCGTATGACTCGCCGCGCTATGTCGCGCGCTTCCTCGATCATTGGCATCCGTCGCTGGCGCTGTTCATCGAGTCCGACCTGTGGCCGAATCTGATCCTGTCGAGCGCCGCGCGGCGGCTGCCGATGGTGCTGATCAACGGACGGATGTCGCAGCGCTCGTTCCCGCGCTGGCGCCGGGTCTCCAACACCATCGGGGCGCTGCTCGGACGGTTCGACATCTGTCTCGCGCAGTCGAAGACCGATGCCGAGCGCTTTGCCGCGCTCGGCAGCCCCAATGTCATGGTCACCGGCAATCTCAAGCTCGACGTCGCGGCGCCGCCGGCCGATCCGGCCAAGCTGGAGCGGCTGATGTCGGTGACGCGCGGCCGCGCGATCGTGGTTGCGGCGTCCACCCATCCCGGCGAGGAAGAGCTCCTGATCGAGGCGCACAAATCGCTCGCCGGATTCTTCCCCGGGCTGCTCACGGTGATCGTGCCACGGCATGCCACGCGCGGCGAGGCGGTGGCGCGGCTGGTGACGGAAGCAGGCCTGCGCCCCGGGCTGCGCTCGCACGAGGATCTGCCGGTCGCGACAACAGATATCTATGTCGCCGACACGATGGGCGAGCTCGGACTGTTCTATCGCCTCGCGCCGATCGTGTTCATGGGCGGCTCGCTGGTCGCGCATGGCGGCCAGAACCCGATCGAGGCGATCAAGCTCGGCGCTGCGATCGTGCACGGCCCGCACGTCTTCAATTTCACCGAAGTCTATGACACGCTCGATCGTGCCGGCGGCGCGTGGCGCACCGACGATCTGGAGGCGCTGGTCAAGCAGCTCGGCCAGTTCCTCGCCGATCCCGCGGCGCGCGATACGTCGCTTGCGGCCTCCGAGCGCGTCGTCGAACAGCTCGGTGGTGCGCTGGAGCGCACGGTGACCGCTCTCGAGCCTTATCTGTTGCAGCTGCAGCTCGAGATGGGAGCCGCCAATGCGTGAGCCGGCCTTCTGGCACCGGCCATCGTCTTGGACATCGGAATTGTTGAGGCCGCTTGCCGCGCTCTATGGCGCGGTCGCCGCGCGGCGGATGCAGGGCTCCGGCGTCGATGCCGGCATTCCCGTGATCTGCGTCGGCAATTACCATGTCGGCGGCGCCGGCAAGACGCCGACCGTGCTGGCGCTGGCGAAACTGCTGCGCGAGCTCGATGAGCGACCGGTGGTGCTCAGCCGCGGCTATGGCGGCAGGCTTGCTGGGCCGGTCAAGGTCGATCTTGACCACCACACGGCGGCCGATGTCGGCGACGAGCCGCTGATGATGGCGGCGACCTTGCCGGTCGTGGTCTCGCGCGACCGTGCCGCGGGCCTGCCGCTGGCGCGCGCGCAGGACGCAAGCGTGATCCTGATGGATGACGGCTTCCAGAATCCATCCGTACTCAAGGACACCTGCCTGATCGTGATCGACGGCACGCGCGGCGTCGGCAATGGCCGCGTCATTCCGGCAGGACCGTTGCGCGCACCCCTGTCGCCGCAGCTGGAACGCACCGATGCGCTGATCGTGGTCGGCGAGGGGAGTGGCGCGAAGAAGATCGCGGCAGATGTCGCGTCCCGTGGCAAGCCGGTGTTGTCGGCGCATCTGAGGCCCGATGAGGCCTCATTGAGTGCGTTGCGCGGTCAGCGCGTACTCGCCTTCGCCGGCATCGGCGATCCCGCGCGCTTCTTCGACACGCTGCGCGCAAGCGGCATCGACGTCGTGCGCAACACGGCGTTCCCCGATCATCATGCCTTCGCGAAGGATGAGATCGAACAGCTCGTTGCCGATGCGAGAGGTGACGCTTTGGCGCTGGTGACGACGGAAAAGGATCTGGCGCGGTTGCGCGGACCGGCCGGGATGCCGGCCTGGGCGCAGGCGATCGTGCCGTTCGCGGTGACGCTGCAATTCGAGGATGCTGCCGCACTGCGGCGCCTGGTGGCCGATCAGCTGTTCAAGGCGCGGACCAGGAGGCTGCGCACATGAACCCAGTCTTGAGCTTAAGCCTGCGGCTTGAGCACGCCGGGATGGTGGCGCTGCAGCACGGCGGTCGGGGTGGCGTAGGCTTCCTGCAGGTCGACACTCCAGTACTTCAGCTCGTCGAGCGGGATCCGGACGTCGGTGATGGCACAACGCACAAAGGTGCCAGGCGAGATCACGCGGAAATCGCCGTCGAGATATTGCACTTGCGCTTCGCCATGGCCCGAGGGACCGAACTTGTTCAGCACGTTTGAGCTCTCCGCCTTGCCTCGCACGAGGCCACCTGGATATTTATCAAGCCATCTATCACAGATAGGGGGTCATGTCCGCCCGTTAAACCACCGACTTGTGATGATTTGGCGGCAGACGTGCATGGTAGCGTTGCAGCCGTGGTCCGCTGTGTTTGCGGCGCCATAACGAGCCGGCCGGATCGGATGCGCCTCAAGTCAGTTTTCATGTGCCTCGCCATGCTTGCCGTGCCGGCCGCGGTGGCGGCGGCGCCGCTTCCGGCCCCGCATCAGGTCGAAATTCCCGAAGGCAATGTCACGCTGCACGCGCAGCTCTACCGGCCTGATGGCGATGGCCCGTTCCCGACGGTCATCGCGCTGCATGGCTGCGGCGGTCTTGCCGGCCGCTCCGAGCCAGTGCTGCCGCGCTATCGCGACTGGGCCGAGCAATTGCTCACATCGGGCCACGCGGTGCTGCTGCCGGACAGCTACGGCTCGCGCGAGCTCGGGCCCCAGTGCCGCATCAGGGAGCATCAGGTCCAGACCCGCCGTGCGCGGGTCGCCGACATCAACGCCGCGCGGCAATGGCTGGTGCAGCAGAAATGGGTGGCGAAGAGCCGCATCAGCCTGATCGGCTGGGGCAATGGCGCGGCCGCCTTGCTGTGGGCGGTGCGGCCGCAGATGTGGTCGCGCAACGTCGAGCCGGATTTCCGCTCGGCGGTCGCGTTCTATCCGGATTGCCGCACCTCGTCAGGCCTTGGCTGGAGCGCGCGGGTGCCGACGCTGGTCCTGATCGGCGCGCGCGACGATGTGACGTCATCATCGGCCTGCCACCAGATGGTCGACGGCGCGCGCGGCCGCAGCGCGCTGGCGCGGATCGTGGTCTATCCCGAAGCCTACCACGATTTCGACCGCGCCAACCTGCCGCTGCACGCGGTCGCGGCCTCGTCCGATGTCGACATCACGGAGCCCGGTCACATCGGCACCGATGCGAGCGCACGCAAGGACGCGCAGAAGCAAGTCGCCGAGTGGCTGGCGCGCTAGTCTAGAACAGGCTGCCCTGATCGACCGGCTTGGTGACGCGCTTTGGCGCCGCCGGTTTCGCCTCGCGCGGCTTCGGCTGGCTCTCCGGCGTCGCCGTCGCCGCGGGTTGGTCGGCATTCGTGGTGGCGGCGACGCGGCCGTCGGCGAACTCGATCGACAGGTTGGCGTTCGGGCCGACCGCCGCGGCTGAATGCAGTGCGTGTCCCTGCGCGTCGCGCACCAGCGTAAAGCCGCGCGCCAGCACGCCGCGATAGGACAGCGCCGACAGCAGCTGGCTGCGATGGGCGACCCGCGCCTCAAGCCGCTGCAGCGTCGTCAGCAGCGCGCGGCGGGCGCGCTCGGCGAGGCGGTGGGTGCGCTCGAGGTCGCGCGCGATCGCGTTGCGCTGGGCCTTCGCGTTGGCGAGCTTCGAGGCCTTGAGCCGGATCTCGAGCCCGCTGAAGCGTTCGCGCCGGCGATGCAGCAGCGAGCGCGCCGACAGCGTGATGCGTTCGCCCGAGACGGTCAGCCGCTGCCGCGCATGCGCGACCTGGCCGCGCAGCACGCCGATCGTGAGGCGCGAGCTCGACGCGGCAAAGCGGCGGAAATGCGCGTGCGTATTGGCCTTCAGCCCGCGCGGCAGCCCGGCCGCGAGATGATCGAGCCGTTGCCGCGGGATCGCCAGCAGTTCGTTCGCCGCAGGCAGCGCACGCGCGGCGGCACGCAGTTCGTTGCGGCGGGCCTCCTGGCCGCGCTGCCAGCACACCATGGTGCGGCGGGCGAGCGCTGTGACCTCGACGAACAGCTCGCTGCGCACCGGCACTGCCATCTCGGCGGCCGCGGTCGGCGTCGGCGCGCGCTTGTCGGCGACGAAGTCGATCAGCGTGATGTCGGTTTCGTGGCCCACCGCCGAGATCAGCGGGATGTGGCTCTCGGCCGCGGCGCGCACCACGATCTCCTCGTTGAACGACCACAGGTCCTCCAACGAGCCGCCGCCGCGCGCGACGATCAAGAGATCAGGCCGCGGGATCCTGCCGCCCTCCGGCAGCGCGTTGAAGCCGCGGATCGCGGCCGCGACCTGCTCGGCGGAGCCGTCGCCCTGCACCTTGACCGGCCAGACCAGCACGCGGCGGGGAAAGCGGTCCTCGAGGCGATGCAGGATGTCGCGGATCACGGCGCCGGTCGGCGAGGTGACGACGCCGATCACCTCGGGCAGCCAGGGCAAAATCTGCTTGCGGGCCTCGTCGAACAGGCCCTCGGCCGCCAGCTTCTTCTTGCGCTCCTCCATCAGCGCCATCAGCGCGCCGACGCCGGCCGGCTCCAGCGAGTCGATGACGATCTGGTACTTCGAGGAGTTCGGATAGGTGGTCAGCTTGCCGGTGGCGATGACCTCGAGCCCTTCCTGGGGCTTGAAGCGCATCCGGGCATGGGCGAACTTCCAGATCACCGCCTCGATCTTGGCGCTCTCGTCCTTGAGGGCGAAATAGCAGTGGCCGGAGGAGTGCGGGCCGCGGAAGCCGGAGATCTCGCCGCGGACGCGGACATGGCCGAACCGGTCCTCCACCGTCCGCTTCAGGGCGGAGGAGAGTTCCGAGACGGTGAATTCGGGCGCGTTGACGAGATTCGGAGCGGCGGTCATCTGGCCTATAGAATCGGGGTTTTCGCCCCCGTGTGCAAGGTCCGGACGCCTCGTTTCAAGCGTCGAATCACATATCCACATCTGATCGAACCGCTTCTTGCTGCGGTCGGGGAGCGTGCTAAACCGGACGAAATGGCGTTACAACCCCTTTAATCGGCGACACAGATGAACATCCTCCTGCTCGGTTCCGGCGGCCGCGAACATGCGCTGGCGTGGAAGATCGCCGCATCCCCGCTGGTGACCAAACTCTGGTGCGCGCCGGGCAATGCCGGGATCGCGCGCGAGGCCGAGTGCATCGCGCTCGATGTCGCCGACCATGCCGCGGTGATCGAATTCTGCCAGCGCAACGCGGTCGATCTGGTGGTGGTCGGACCGGAGACGCCGCTCGCCGTCGGCATCGTCGATGACCTCGCCGCGGTCGGCATCAAGGCGTTCGGGCCCAGCAAGCAGGCTGCGCAGCTCGAGGGCTCCAAGGGCTTTACGAAGGACCTCTGCAGCGAGTTCAACATTCCGACCGGTGCCTATCGCCGCTTCGACAATGCGAAGGACGCGGTGGCCTATGTCCGCGCCCAGGGCGCGCCGATCGTGGTCAAGGCCGATGGGCTCGCCGCCGGCAAGGGCGTCGTGGTGGCGCAGACGCTGCCCGAAGCCGAGGCGGCCATTGCGATGATGTTCGAGGGCGCGTTCGGCTCGGCCGGCGCCGAGGTCGTGATCGAGGAATTCTTGTCGGGCCGCGAGATCAGCTTCTTTGCGCTGTGCGATGGCGAGACCGCGATTCCGCTGGCGTCCGCGCAGGACCACAAGCGGGTGTTCGATCACGACAAGGGGCCGAACACCGGCGGCATGGGCGCCTATTCGCCGACGCCGTTCGTGACATCAGAGGTGCACGACCAGATCATGGCGAACATCATCCTGCCGACGGTGGCCGGGATGAAGCGCCGCGGCACGCCGTTCAAGGGCGTGCTCTATGCCGGCGTGATGCTGACCGCGCAGGGCCCAAAGCTGTTCGAATACAATGTCCGCTTCGGCGATCCCGAGTGCCAGGTGCTGATGCTGCGGATGATGTCGGACATCGTGCCGGCGTTTCTCGCCTCCATCGACGGGCAGTTGAAGAATTTCGATCTGCGCTGGTACCCGGACCCGGCGCTGACGGTGGTGATGGCGGCCAAGGGCTATCCCGGCGACTACATCAAGGGCACGCGGATCGATGGCCTCGATGACGCCGCCAAGGTCGAAGGTGTCGAGATCTTCCACGCCGGCACCGTGGCCAAGGACGGCGCAATCCTTGCCAACGGAGGTCGGGTGCTGAACGTCTGCGGGATGGGTACGACGGTCACCGAGGCGCGCGACCGCGCCTATCAGGCCGTCGATCGCATCAAATGGCCCGAGGGATTCTGCCGCCGCGACATCGCCTGGCAGGCGGTGGAGCAGGAAAAGGCCTAGCTCGCCACGTCATCGCGAGGAGCTCGCGACAAAATTGCAAAGCAATTTTGCGCTGGGGCGACGAAGCAATCCACTTCTCCGCTTGTGGAGAGATGGATTGCTTCGCTGCGCTCGCAATGACGGCTACAGCAAATCCCCACCCGCCGCGCTCGCGGTGGTGCCGTGCTCGCGGAACGCCTTGATGACGTTCTTGCCGATCTTCCACTTGTGCACCTCGTCCGGGCCGTCGACGAGCCGCTGCGAGCGCACCTGGGTGTACCATTTCGCCAGCGGCGTATCCTGGCTGAAGCCGAGCGCGCCATGGAGCTGGATCGCGGTGTCGATCACCTTGTGCACCATGTGGGCATGGAAGATCTTGGCGATCGAGTTCTCCTGGCGGATGTCGAGGCCCTTCTCCGCCTTGTAGGCGATGTGCAGCAGCATCAGCCGGCCGATATAGAGCTCGCTCGCGCAATCGGCGAGCATGAACTGCACCGCCTGGCGGTCGGCCAGCAGCTGGCCGAAGGTCGAGCGCTTGGTGACGTGGGCGGCCGCCATGTCGAGCGCGCGCTGCGCCTTGGCGACGTTGTGCATGCCGTGGCGCAGTCTGCCATAGGCGAGGCGGTGCTGGCCCATGTTGAAGCCGTTGCCCTCGCCGCCGAGCAGGTTGTCGGCCGGCACCTTCAGATCCTTGATCTCGATCTCGGAGTGGCCGCCGTGGATCACGTCGTCATGCGGCCCCTCGATCGCCATGTTGGCGACGTTGCGCTTGATGCGGTAGCCGGGGTTGGGCAGCTCGACGATGAAGGTCGAGTATTGCTTGTGGCGCGGCGCGTTCGGATCGGTCTTCGCCATGACCAGCGCGAGGTCGGCGACGCTCGCCGACGAGGAGAACCATTTCTCGCCGTTGAGGATGTAGTTTTCGTTGCCGTCCTTGACGGCGGTGGTCTGCATGCCGGTGGCGTCGGCGCCGGCGGCCTTCTCGGTCATCGAGAAGCAGATCCGCTTCTCGCCGTTCAACAGCGGTTTAAGGAATTTCTCCTTCTGGTACTCGGTGCCATGCGCCAGGATCGTCATCATCGAGGCATCGTCCGGCCCCTGCGTGTTCATCGAGAGCGCGCCGAGCATGCTCTCGCCGAGCTCCATCTGCACCAGCGCATTCGCCAGCGGGCCGAGGCCCATACCGCCATACTCCTTCGGCACGAACGGGCACCACAGGCCCTGCGCGCGGGCCTTCTTCCGCAGCGGCGCCAGCACCTCGGCAAGCGGCTTGGTGTCGAGTTCCTTTTCCGCCGGAATACACTCGTCGTGCACGAATTTGCGGACCTTCTCGCGGATCGCCTTGGCTTCGGCGGGAATCTCGAAGTCGATCGACATGGCACTTCCTCGTTTCATGTTGTTGTTGGTTGGGCTTGAGGATGGCATAAACCTCACCTGGGCCAGCGGCAACGCCGAACAAAGTTTGAAGCACGGCGCACGCGACCGGGGAGGTATCGATGCCTGATCTCGCTGATCTTTTTCCCGGCTATGAGTCGAAATGGATCAACACCGCGCAGGGCCGCATCTTCGCCCGTGTCGGCGGCAAGGGTCCGCCGCTGCTGTTGCTGCACGGCTTTTCCTCGACGCATGTGATGTGGCATACGGTGGCGCCGAAGCTTGACGACAGGTTCACGCTGATCATTGCCGACCTGCCGGGCTACGGCTGGTCCGACATGCCGGACAGCGACAAGGACCATACGCCCTATACCAAGCGGGCCTGGGCCAAGACCATGGTCGAGGCGATGGAGCAGCTCGGGCATGTGCATTTCGCACTCGCCGGTCACGACCGCGGCGGCCGCGTCTCATACCGCCTCGCGCTCGATCATCCCGGCCGGCTGTCGAAGCTCGCGGTGCTCGATATCGCGCCGACCTATGATTACTGGCAGAAGCTCAATCGCCTTTCGGCGCTGAAGATCTATCACTGGGCGTTCCTGGCGCAGCCCTATCCGCTGCCGGAAACGCTGATCTCCAACAATGGCGAATTCTTCCTCAAGGAGAAGATGGCGAGCCAGACCAGGACCAAGACGCTGGAGGCCATCGATCCGCGCGCGCTCGCGCATTACCTTGCGCCGTTCCGCGATCCCGCCCGCATCCACGCGATGTGCGAGGACTACCGCGCCGGCGCCTATGCCGACTTTGAGATCGACAAGGCCGACGTCGATGCCGGCAACAAGATCACGATCCCGATGCTGGCGTTGTGGGGCGATGCCGGCGTTGCCAGCGCGGCAACCACGCCGCTCGACACCTGGAAGACCTGGGCAACCAACGTCAGCGGCGCGCCGGTGGCGTCAGGGCATTTCCTGCCCGAGGAGGCCCCGGACGCGACGGCGAAGCTGCTGCGCGAGTTTTTCCTGGCGGGGTGATGCGGCGCGCGTACCGTCGTCCGAAGAGACCGTGAATGTATGACTCTCGATGACGCAACACACTCGATGTCGTCCCGGCGAAAGCCGGGACCCATAACCACCGAAGGTCATTGTTGCACGACGCTGGGGCTACAGCTTTCTAACGACTCAACCCTGTGGTTATGGGTCCCGGCGTTCGCCGGGACGACGAGGGGAGAGATTGCGCTGCATCCCCGTCACCCTGAGGAGCGCGGAACGCGCGTCCCGTTGGCTCCATCCGGGCTACTGGTTCGTCACCGCCGCTCCCTGAAGAACTCGCGCAGGAGGCGCGCCGACTCGGTCTCGCCGACGGCGCCATAGACCTCCGGGACGTGGTGGCAGGTCGGCTGCGCGAAGAACCGCACGCCTGACTCGACCGCGCCGCCCTTGGGGTCGGCGGCGCCGTAATACAGCCGGCGGATGCGGGCCAAGGAGATCGCGCCGGCGCACATGGTGCAGGGCTCCAGCGTCACGTAGAGGTCGCAATCGACCAGCCGCTCGGTGCCGATGGCCTCTGCCGCCTGCCGGATCGCCAGGACTTCCGCATGGGCGGTCGGATCGCGGTCGGTCAGGGTGCGATTGCTGGCGGTGGCGATGATCTCGTAACCCCGGACAATCACGCATCCGATCGGAACTTCGCCGGCTTTTCCGGCGTTTTCGGCCGTTTTCAGCGCCAAATCCATGAAAGAAGGGGCTGACATGCCTCGTATCATCGGAAGAAACCTGCTAGTAGCTTCGCCTTCAGCAAAAGTGGATGCCGGTTTTGCGTCAAATGCGCTGCCAACAGGGCGCGTACGCCCGGCTGCCCTTGCACCCCAATTGAACGTCCAGCGAGATTATTCATGCCCCGCGACAGCGACAAAAACAACGATTCCCGCGGCCGGCGTGATCGGCCCGGCGGTGGCAAGGGCCGCGCCGGCGGCGGCAAGGGCCGCTCCGGCGCCGCCCGCGGGCCGGACAAGAAATTTGCCAAGCGCGGCTTTGGCGACAAGAAGTTTGCCGGCAAGGGCGATGGCGAGAAGCGGCCCTATCGCGGCGATCGCGAGGACCGTCCGCCGCGCCGCGAGTTCGGCGACAAGCCGAGGTTCAACCGCGATGACGCCCGTGGCGATCGGCCATTCCGCGATCGCCCGGCCCGAGACGGCGATGGCGAGAAGCGCACGTTCAAGCCGCGCGGCGACCGGCCGAGATTTGATCGCGGCGGGGATGGCGAAAAGCGCTCGTTCAAGCCGCGCGAAGACCGCGGCGGCGAAAAGCGGCCCTACACGCCCCGCGGCGACCGTCCGAACTTCAATCGCGACGATCGCCCGCCGCGGCGCGATCGCGATGATGCGCGCCCGGCGGGGCGGTCTTCCGATCGGAAGTTCGGCGACCGGAAGCCTTACGCGCCGCGCGAGCGTGACGGAGAGAAGCGGCCCTATACGCCGCGTGGCGAGCGATCGTTCGGCGACCGTCCTTCGCGCGATGGTGACCGGCCCGCACGGAAATTCGGCGGCGACAGCAAGTTCAAGCGCGGTGCGGCGGATCGCGGGGGCGATCGCGGCCCGCGCAAGGATTTTGGCGACCGGCCGCCGCGCGGCGAATCCAAGCCGTGGCAGAAGCGCGAAGGCGGTTCCGATCGTCCGGAGCGTGGTTCGCGTCCGTTCCGCGACGGCCCGCGCAATTTCGACAAGCCGCGTTACGACAGGCCGCGCGACGATCGCGGCGGCGGTGAGCGGCCGCGGTTCTCGCGCTCCCGCGACGATCGCGAGCAGGGCGATCGTCCGGAGCGGCCGAAGTTCAGCCGGCCGCGCTGGGAGCGCGACGAGGCTGGTGGCGACAGCCGCCGGCGCGAGCGCCCCGAAGGCCGCACCGACTGGCAGGAGCATCCGCGCAGCGAAGGCCGTTTCGGCGATCGGCCGCGCCGCGACAATGAGAACGACAGCAAGGTCTTTGCCAAGCGCCCGGCCTTCGGCGGCCGGGGTGCCTATCGCGAACGCTCCTACGATGACCGCCGCGAGCGTCCCGAGCCGAAGCCGAAGAAGGCGGGCGAACGTATCGCCAAGGTGCTGGCGCGCGCCGGCCTCGCCTCGCGCCGCGATGCCGAGGAGATCGTCACCCAAGGTCGCGTCACCGTCAACGGAAGGGTGATCAACTCGCCGGCGCTCGATATCACCGAGAACGATGTCGTGGCGGTCGACGGCAAGCCGTTGCCGCCGCGCGAGCGGACGCGGCTGTTCATGTATCACAAGCCGCGCGGGCTGATGACGACGCACGCCGACCCCGAGGGGCGGCCGACCGTGTTCGACAATCTGCCCGAGGGCCTGCCGCGGCTGATCTCGATCGGCCGGCTCGATTTCAACACCGAGGGCCTGCTGCTGCTGACCAATGACGGCGGCCTGGCGCGGACGCTGGAGCATCCCGACACCGGATGGCTGCGGCGCTACCGCGTGCGCGCGCATGGCGAGGTGACGCAGGGGCAGCTCGACCAGCTCAAGGACGGCGTCGAGGTTGACGGCGTCAAATACGGGCCGATCGACGCGACGCTGGAGCGCGACCAGAGCGCCAATGTGTGGGTGGTGTTCGCGATCCGCGAGGGCAAGAACCGCGAGGTGCGCAACGTGATGGCGCATCTCGGGCTCGAGGTGAACCGGCTGATCCGGATCTCCTACGGCCCGTTCCAGCTCGGCGAGCTCGAGGAGGGCAAGGTCGAGGAGGTCAAGACGCGGGTGCTGCGCGAGCAGCTCGGCGAGAAGATCGCCAAGGTCGCAGGTGCGGACTTCACGCGGCCGGAGCAGCGCGAAGCTGACGGCGGCGACGATGCGCCCGCCAGGAAGCCGAAGCCCAGCAAGCGCGAGACGATCAACGATCGCAAGGGCCGCCGCGTGCTGGTGCAGCGCACCGGCAGCGAGGAGGCACGCGCCCGCAACGAGGACGAGGCCAACGGCTACGGCCCGCCGCGCCGTCCCAAGCGCGGCTATCACGGCAAGCGCGATCTCACGCCGAAGGACGAGTAGAGCGGTCGCGACGATGGATAAGTCGGCTTCGTTCGCTTCGACGCGATCAACGTTCTTTCCGTTCCCTCCCCCCTTGTGGGGGAGGGGCAGGGAGGGGGGTGCCACGCGGGTAGTCTGCCCGTGGGGCACCCCCTTCCCCAACCTCGAGAGCGAGCTTCGCTCGCCTCGGACCCCACAAGGGGGAGGGGAGCCGACTATCCGTGCTGAAGCAGTGTGGGCACCCTGATGCGCGTCGTCGGGGGCAGGCTGAAGGGCCGCAATCTCGCGTCGCCGTCGGGCCGCGACATCCGTCCGACCGCGGACCGCCTGCGCGAGTCCGTATTCAATATCCTCGTCCACGCCTACGACAATCCGATTGAGGACGCGCGCGTGCTCGATCTGTTTGCCGGCACCGGAGCGCTCGGCATCGAGGCGGTGTCGCGCGGCGCGAAGTTCACGCTGTTCGTCGACAACGGCGCCGAGGCGCGAGCCTTGCTGCGCAACAATGTCGAGTCGCTCGGCCTTGGCGGGACCACCAAGGTCTATCGCCGGGATGCCACCGATCTCGGACCTGCGCATCCGGTCGAGCCGTTCTCGCTGGTGTTCCTCGATCCGCCCTATGGCAAGGGGCTCGCCGACAAGGCGCTCGCCTCGCTGCGCGACGGCGGCTGGCTGACGCCGGGCGCGCTGCTCGTCGTCGAGGAGGCGAAGGCCGCGGCGTTCGCTGCGCCCGAAGGGTTCGAGGAGCTCGAGCGGCGCGCCTATGACGACACGGAGTTCGTGTTCCTTCGCGAAAAAGTGTAGGGGCGCATGGGTGTCAGCGTCATCCGCTGACTCTATGGTGGTTATGCTTTCTCCATCCCACGACTGATTCATCATCGTTTGCGGAGTGCGAACCATGGCCGAAACGCTCGCTGAGCTCGCGGGTCAGCTTGAGGCGCGGGTCAAGGCGTTGCGCGGCGCCGGCGATGACGTGGCACTGCTTGCGGCGGCGCGCGATGCCGCCGACCAGATCGAACGCCGTCGCGGCACGCAGGATGGTGACGAACGCGAAGCGCTCATGATGGTTCAGCGCTGGACGTACAATGCGGCGGCCGATTGCTGGCCGGGCTGGAGCGTTTCCAACAAGCCGATCGATCAGGACAATCTGCTGGCCGCGCGCGAGCTTGCAGAACGTTCGCTCGGGCTGGTGCGGACCCTGGAGCGCGGACCGCTGCGCGAGGCAACGGGTGTCTGGATGGTGGCGGCGTTTGAGCTGGCGCTTGGCCGGTATGACGAAGCCTCGCAGCTCTTCCGCGAGGCGCGGGAGCAGTATGTTGCAGCGAGCGCGCCGGGTCTGGTGCTGCTGACGGAGGGCTATGCCGCGATTGCGCGGCAGGTCGGCAGGCACGCAGCCGATGGTGACGATCTCGATCAGGTGTGCAAGCGGATCGCGGCAGGCGGGTTCGAAGATGGCGACGAATGGATCGCGCAGCTTCGCACGGCGCTGGAGGTGTTCGCGCGCAAGGGTTCTTAGGATGCCCTAAATCTGTCGTCCCTGCGAAAGCAGGGACCCATAACCACGAAAGTGTGTTGTGAAAGCACGCTGGGGCCCCAGCCTTTGTTAACGGAGGCATCGGTGGTTATGGGTCCCGGGTCGCGCTTCGCTTGCCCGGGACGACGGAAGGTGCGGTGGTTATCGCCGCCCGAACAGCTTCTCGATATCGCTCAGCTTCAACTCGACATAGGTCGGGCGGCCGTGGTTGCACTGGCCGGAGTTCGGTGTGTCTTCCATCTCGCGCAGCAGCGCGTTCATCTCTTCCGGCTTGAGGCGGCGGCCGGCGCGGACCGAGCCGTGGCAGGCCATGGTGGCGGCGACATGCATCAGCCGGCGCTCCAGCGGCAGCGCCTCGTCCCACTCGGCCATATGTTCGGCGAGGTCGCGCAGCAGCCCGGCCGCATTGGCCTTGCCGAGCAGCGAGGGCGTCTCGCGCACGGCGACCGCGCCGGGACCGAAGGACTCGATCGCGAGCCCGAACGACGCCAGCTCCTCGGCGCGATCGAGCAGTTTTTCGACGGTCGCCTCATCGAGCTCGACGATTTCCGGGATCAAGAGGATCTGCCGCTGCACGCCGTTCTTCGCCAGCGAAGCCTTCAGTCTCTCGTAGACGATGCGCTCATGTGCCGCGTGCTGATCCACCACGATCAGGCCGTCGCGGGTCTGCGAGACGATATATGTCTCGTGGATCTGGGTGCGCGCGGCGCCGAGCGGCCGGTCGAGCATATCGGGCGCGGCCGCGGCCTCGAAGCGGACATCGGCGGTCGGCGTGCCGACGTCGAAGGCGGCCTGTCCCGGCTCGGCGAAGGCCGGCGCCGCCGCGCCTTCGAACGCGCGCAGCGGATTGACCGGATAGGACGGCGAGCTGCGCCAGTCCCAATTGCCCGGGCGCGGTGGCGTGAAGGCGGGACGGAACGCCGAGAGCGCGGCGCCGTCGGCGGTGTTGGCCGCGGTGCGCTTGCCCTCGCGCGCCAGGCCGTCCTTCAGAGCGTGCACGATCAGCGCGCGCACCAGGCCGGCGTTGCGGAAGCGCACCTCGGTCTTGGCCGGATGCACGTTGGCATCGACCTCTTGCGGGTCGCAGGTCACGAACAGCGCGACGACAGGATGGCGGTCGCGCGGCAGATAGTCGGAATAGGCCGCGCGCACCGCGCCGAGGATCAGCTTGTCGCGCACCGGCCGGCCGTTGACGAACAGATATTGCCCGAGCGCATTGGCGCGGGTCAGCGACGGCGCAGCGGCAAAGCCCTCGACCGTGACGCCCTCGCGCTCGGCGCGCACTTCGATCGCGCTGGCGCGAAAGTCCGTGCCGAGGATATCGCCGAGCCGCGTCAAGCGGCCGGCCGCGCCGGGCAGCGCCGCGGCCCAGGTGACCGGCGCACGCTCTTCGCCGGCCAGCGTGAAGGCGATGTCGGGCCGGGCCATGCCGAGGCGCCGCACCACCTCGCGGATCGCTTCCGCCTCGGTGCGGTCGGTCTTGAGGAATTTCAGCCGCGCCGGCGTCGCGTAGAACAGTTCGTTGACCTCGACGCGGGTGCCCTGGCCGAGCGCGGCGGGCATGACCTCCGACTTCTCGCCGCCTTCGACCGACAGCGACCAGGCATGCGGTTCTCCGGCATGGCGCGTGGTGATGCCGAGTTTTGCCACCGCGCCGATCGACGGCAGCGCCTCGCCACGGAACCCGAGCGTGCGTATGCGCAAGAGGTCCTCGTCGTCGAGCTTCGAGGTGGCGTGGCGGTCGACCGCAAGCGCAAGATCGGTGCGCGTCATGCCGCCGCCGTCGTCGGTGATGCCGATCCGCCGCCGCCCGCCGCCGTCGGTGAATACGTCGATCCGGCTCGCGCCGGCGTCGATTGCGTTCTCGACCAGTTCCTTGACGACGCTCGCAGGCCGTTCGACCACTTCGCCGGCGGCGATGCGGTTGACGAGCTGTTCGGGAAGCTGGCGGACGGGCATGGCTTGCGTGATTGGACAGGGATTCGAGGTTCGGCGGCATTCTAGTCGGCTCGCCGGCCAAATGCATGGGCCGGCCCGCGAATGGCTGCCTTTAGCTGGGGATGGAGCCGGCCTATCGCCTTGAAGACACTCACCTTCGCGTGTGGACCGGCTACGCCCTACGTGGCGATTGTGACGCCGCACGCGCGGGTATATCGTTTAGAAAAATTATAATCCGATCGGGAGGATAGCCATGTGCCATTTATTCTCGCACCTGCCGCAGCGCAATTATGAATCGCAGACCCGGTCGCTGCGGATCGGCGGTCATTGCACCTCGATCCGGCTGGAGATGTCGTTCTGGGACACACTGGAGGAGATCGCCGCAAAGGAGGGGATGAGCGTCGCCAAGTTCGTCACCACGCTCTATGGCGAAGTGCTCGATCACCATGGCGAGGTCAATAATTTCGCATCGCTGCTGCGCTGCTGCTGCTTGATCTATCGCTCGCAGAGTGCAGCTCCGGTCACCGAATTTCAGCGCCAGCCCATCCTTGACGCCGCGGAATAGACGTCACTTGAACAGTCCCTCGTCGCCCGCGGCCGCAGTGCCAGAACTCATCATCGTGTTGGATCGCCTGGCGACCTTGCTGCGTGAGGACAGGTGGAGTTCGCATTGGTTGGATTGGGTGGAAAAATCTCGCCGCGAGATTGCAAACAGCGATTTTCATGGCATCGAGCGGCTATTGGGTGCCTACGGCGGGATGGGCTCGTTTAATGATCTGGTCCTATCATCATCGTCCGATGACGAGCTGGATCGGCTTCGAACCCGAGCGAGGGAGCTAGCGATCCTGATTAGAGATAACGCCGATATCAGCGGCCCATAGTTTTTGGTCTGTCACCTCGAAAGAAAGGCGGCCTTGTCCTGGCAAGGACAAGGCCGCTTCAGCTTCAGAGTGAACTAGATCTCCTTGCGCTGCATCGCGCCGGCGATGTGGTCGGCTTGCCGGATCGCCAGCGACACGATGGTCAGCGTCGGGTTGCACGCCGCGCCTGACGTGAACTGGCTGCCGTCGGAGACGAACAGGTTCTTGATGTCGTGGGACTGGCCGAACTTGTTGACCACGCCATCGCGCGGCTTCTCGCTCATCCGGTTGGTGCCCATGTTGTGGGTCGAGGGGTAGGGCGGCGTCGGGTAGGTCACGGTGGCGCCGACCGCCTCATAGACCGCGGAGCCCTGCTTGTAGGCGTGATCGCGCATCGCGACGTCGTTCGGATGATCGTCGAAATGTACGCTGGCGACCGGCAAGCCGAACTTGTCCTTGATCTTGGGATCCAGCGTGACGCGGTTGGTCTCCTGCGGCATGTCCTCGCCGACCAGCCACATGCCGGCCATCCGCGGATAGCCCTCGATCGCGCTGGTGAAGCTGCGTCCCCAGGCGCCGGGGTTGAGGAACGCGGCCATGAAGGGCAGGCCGAGCGACAGCGTCTCCATCTCGTAGCCGCCGACGAAGCCGCGGCTCGGATTGTTCTTGGCCTCGTCGCGGATGATGCCGGCCATCGTGGTGCCGCGATACATATGCACCGACTTCTCGAAGCTCGCATACACGCTGCCAGTCATGTGCCGCATGTAGTTGCGGCCGACCTGGCCCGACGAATTGGCGAGCCCGTCCGGGAACATGCTGGAGGCGCTGTTGAGAAGTAGCCGCGGGCTCTCGATCGAGTTGCCGGCGACTGCGACCACGCGGGCCTTCTGGCGCTGCATGGCGCCGGTCGTATCGGCATAGACCACGCCGGTCACCTTGCCGGACTGGTCGTGCTCGATCTTGATCACCATGCTGCCGGGGCGCACTTCGAGATTGCCGGTGGCTTCGCCCTTCGGGATCTCGGTGTAGAGCGTCGACCATTTGGCGCCCGACTTGCAGCCCTGGAAGCAGAAGCCGATCTGCTGGCAGGAGCCGCGGCCGTCGCGCGGCTCGCTGTTGATCGCCATCCGCCCGGTGTGCACCTCCTTGTAGCCGAGCTTCCTGGCGCCGGCTTCCATCACCTTGAAGTTATTGTTGCCGGGCAGTCCGGGGATGCCATTGGTGCGGGTGACGCCCATCTTGTCCTCGGCCTTGGCGTACCACGGCTCCATCTCGGCGAGCGTGATCGGCCAGTCCAGCAGGTTGGCGCCGGGGATGCCGCCATAGGCCGACTTGATCTTGAACTCATGCTCGTCGAAACGCAGCGAGGCGCCGGCCCAATGCGTGGTCGAGCCGCCGACCGCCTTCACGATCCAGGCCGGAAGGCCCGCAAAATCCTGGTGGACGCGCCAACTGCCCGAGGTCGAGCGCGCGTCGGACCAGGCGAGCTGGGTGAAGCTGTCCCATTCATCGTTGATGAAGTCCTGGTTCTCGATGCGCGGTCCGGCTTCCAGGATCACGACCTTGATGCCCTTTTGCGCCAGTTCATTGCCGAGCGTTCCGCCGCCGGCACCGGAGCCGACGATCACGACAACGCCGCTGTCATTCAGATCGAATTTTGCCATTGTTTCCTCCCGACGTTGTCCGCTTCAGGCCTTCGGCAGCCAGTCGATATCGGCGAAGCCGCGCTTGATGTAGCCGCCATGCTCGGCGGAGGAGCCCTCGTAGCCGAACCGCGGCCAGACCTCCTTGTTGTTGTAGAGCGAGACGATGAGGTCGCCGCGGATCTTCTGGAAGAACGCGCTCTGTTCGATCTGTTGCAGCAGCGCGACGCGATCGTTCTCCCAGGCGATCTGGGCATAAGGCATCTTGTGGCGGTCGTTGGCCGCCTGATCGAGCCGGGCTACGCCCTCATTGATCAGCGATTTGACAGCCGGATCCTTGGCGGCCTTGTCATCCCACGGCTTGACCGCAGTGATGTAGTAGCTGTCGCCGAGGAAATCGTGCGGATAGATGTCGCGCGCCACCTTCAGCAATGTCTTCATGGTGGCCGGCGTCAGCGTGCCCGCCTCGTCGGCCCACGCATCGGTGATGCCAAGCCCGGTCGATGTCGCGATCGCGACTGCGGGTGCGGTAACGGCCGCGCCTTTGAGAAACACACGCCGGTCATATTTGCTGCGTCGATCGATTTCTCTCATGGGTTTCCTCCGTAGTTTATTTTCTGATTGGATTAGCCGAAGCGCCCGCCGCGCTGGATCACCTCGATCTTGTAGCCGTCGGGATCCGAGACGAAGAAGAAGCGCGCCAGCGTCTTGCCGTCATGCTTGAAGTCGCGCAGCGGCCCGGGCGCCAGGTTCTCCTTCTCGAAACGCGCATGCTCGGCATCGACCTCATCGACGACGACGGCGAGATGGCCGTAGCCGTCGCCCAGCGTGTAGGGCTCCTTGCGGTCGAAATTGACCGTGAGCTCGACCTCGAAGGGCGAGGACGGATGGCGCAGATAGATCAGCGCGAAGTCGCCAAATCTCAGATTGTCCGCGATCTCGAGCCCGAACGCGCGCTTGTAGAAATCGAGCGCCTTTGCCTCGTCGAACACGCGGATCATCGAATGCACGGGTTTTGCCATTCAGTTCAGCTCCTTCAGATAGGCGATGATCATGGCGCGGGTTTCCGGCTTGGCCTGTCGGTAGGCCATCACGGCGCCGGGGATCACCTCTTGTGGATTGGTCAGCCAGGCATCGAGCCTGGCGTCGTCCCAGACGAAATCCGCTCCTGCGAAGCCTGCGGAATATTTGAAGCCGTCGGCCTTGCCGGCATGGCGGCCGACGACCTTGGAGAGCGACGGTCCTTGCCGGACGGGATCCGAGGTGTTGGTGGTGTGGCAGGTCGCGCATTGCTGCTTGAACAGTGTCGCCCCATCGGGCGGCTTGGCAGCAGGCAACGGCATTTGCGCAGCGGCCATTTGCACTGCAAACATCGCGCTGCAAAATCCCAGCGCCAACGTCCACCTCGCGCGCAGCTTTGTCATATACATCACCGCCTCTGTGCGGTGACTGTAGGAGGCCGAAATCGGCCGTTGGTAGTAGCGGGCTGTTTCACAGCAGAACAAAGCTGGGCGCTGATCTGGCGCGGAACCGATGGTTGCCGCATATGCGGACGACAAATCCGCAAAATGACCGCGAAATCCCTGCACGATCACCACACGCCGCCGCTTGCATTGCGCGTGCGCCGTTTGCGGAAAATTCAGTCTCGCACGATGGGGTTCAGGGTCGGCGTTGCAAACGGCGCACACCTGCGCCGCTCCGTCCATCGTCAATCAAAGTCCTGGAGAAATCGATGACGTTTGCAAAGACCAGCGTGCTCGCCCTTGCCATCACGGCCGCGATGGCCGGTCCCGTCCTGGCGCAGGGCGCGACGACGCCGGACACCCAGCTTCGCGGCGGTGCACAGGGCCGAGGTACCATGCAGCAGGGCGGCGGCATGTCCGGCAGCGGCGATGAGGAAATGGCGGCGCAGCCGACTTCGCCGACGCAAAAGAGCGGCACCAGCGCCAAATCGGGCAACAAGGGAACGGTCGGCAGCGGCCACGCGACACCGAAGTCGAGCAGCGGTTCCGAGATGGCGCCTGCAACCAAGAAGTATTGATCCCGCGATGATCGGATCCCGGATGCAGCGCCGCGCGTGCGCTGCGTCCGGTATTCCCTAATCGTCGAAACGTTGACTGCCGCGGCCCGCCTTGATGTCGCTGCGGCGTTTCTTGCCTTCGAGCCGGCGCTTCTTTGAGCCGAGCGTCGGTCTGGTCGGCCGCCGCGGTGTCGGCCGCACCATCGCTTCCTTCAGCATCTCGAACAGCCGCTCGATCGCATCGGCGCGATTGCGTTCCTGGGTGCGGAAACGAAACGCCTGGATCACGATCACGCCGTCCTTGGTCATGCGGCTGCCGGCAAGCCGCGCCAGCCGCTGCGCGGCGTCCGGCGGCAGCGCAATCTTGTGCGTGTCGAAGCGAAGCTGGGCTGCGGTCGAGACCTTGTTGACATTCTGCCCGCCCGGACCGGAGGCACGGACAAAGACGATCTCAATGTCGTTCTCGTCGATCGTAAGGTCGCGGGACAGCCGCAGCATGACATCACCCGGTGGAGGGAAGAATCGGCGGCCGCAGGATAGCGGGTTTGCGCCGGGCGTGCTTGGGCGGTGTTGATGCAGCGTTCGTTACGTCAGCGGTCGGAGTGCGGGGCCACCCCTCTCCAACCCTCCCCCGCAAGGGGGGAGGGAGCCCATCCGCCGATACGTCCCTAACGATCCACGCAATGAGCGTCAGTCGTAACCGAGGACTCGCGTGAGGTGAGCACGCCTCTCAGGCTCCCTCCCCCCTTGCGGGGGAGGGTTGGGGAGAGGGGTAGCCATACGGGAAGTGCGTGTGGAAAACCGCTACGCGCGTAACCGCGTCAGTTCGCCTTCGGCGGTGCCGATGCCGGCTGCGCTGCGGCTTGCGGGGCGCGGCCGACGATCACGGTGAGCAGGCCGTTGCCCCACAGCCTCTTGGAGACCCGCTTGACGTCGTCGAGCGTCACCGCATCGACGATGGCGCTGCGCTTCTCGATGTAATCGATCGGCAGCTTGTCGAGCTGGTATTGCAGCATCGCCTGCGCGAGCTTGGAGGAGGTGTCGAGCGCCAGCATCTGCGAGCCCTTCAGATAGGACTTCGCCTCGTCGAGCTCCTGCTGCGTCGGACCTTGCTCGGCGATCCGGCGGATCTCCGCCTCGATCGCATCGACGGTCTCGCCGGCGCGGTCGGCGCGGGTGCCGGTGTTGCCGATGAACAGCGCGGAGTGATCCATCCAGAGCAGCGCTTCATAGATCGAATAGGCCAGCCCGCGCTTCTCGCGCACTTCCTTGTAGAGCCGCGACGACAGCCCGCCGCCGCCGAGAATGTGGTTCACCACATAGCCGGCCATGAAGTCCGGGTCGTGCCTGACGATGCCGGGGCCGCCGAAGGTGACGACGGTCTGCGGCACGTCGAGCGGGACAAAGGCGCGCTGCGGCGGCTTGGTGGCCACGACGTCGGGAATCGGCGTCAATTCGGCCTTGGCCGGCAGGCCGCCAAAGGTCTTGTCCAGCAGCTTGCCGAGCGTATCGGCATCGACGTCGCCGACCACGGCGATCCGCAGCGTGTCCTTGGCGATGATGCGGCGGACATAGTCCTTCAGATCGGAGATCTCGATGGTCGGCACGCTCTCGAGCGTGCCGGTCGCCGCTCTGGCATAAGGATGATCGCCGAAGGCGAGCTCGAGGAACTTGCGGCCGGACAGCGAGGACGGATTGGTTGATTCACGGCGCAGGTTCGAGATCACCTGGGCGCGGATGCGTTCGACGTCCTTCGGCTCGAACCGCGGCGAGGTCAGCGCCATCCGCAACAGGTCGTAGGCTTCGTCTTTGTTGTCCTTGAGCATGCGCAGCGAGCCGCGGAACTGATCGCGGTTGGACTGGAAGCTGAGCTCGATGGCGCGGCGCTCGAGCCGCTCATGATAGGACTTGGAATCGAGGTCGCCGGAGCCCTCGTCGAGCAGGTCGGCGACCAGATTGCCGACACCGGGCTTGCCGGGCGGATCCTGGCCGGCGCCGCCGCCGAAGGAATACTCCATTGCGATCAGCGGCACGGTGGCGTCCTGCACGAACCACGCCTCGATACCGCCGGGCGACACCAGCCGCTGGATCTTGGCCGCGGCCTGCGAGGGTACTGACGTCAGCGTCAGCATCGCGGCGCAGGCGCCGCCGATCAGCGCCGCGCGGCGGGTGATGGAATAGATCACGAGCGCTTCTCCTCGCGTTTCGGCGCAGTATCCTTGATCAGATAGCCGGTCACCGACCGCTTCTTGTCGAGCCAGGTGGCGGCTGCTGCGCGCACCTGCTCGGCGGTGACGGCGCGAATGCGATCCGGCCAGCTCCTGATGTCGTCGATGCTGAGCCCGGTGGTCAGCGCGCCGCCATACCAGCGCGCCAGCGTCGCCTGGTTGTCCTGGGCGTAGATTGCCTCCGCGATCAGCTGGGTCTTGACCCGTTCGAGATCCTCGGCGCGCGCGGGGTTCTGCGCGAGGTCGGCGATCACCTTGTCGATCGCGTCCTCGATCTGCGCGAACTCGACGCCGGCCTTGGGCGTTACCGCGATCGAGAATTGCGACGGATCGAGCGCGGTGCCCTGATAGCCGGCGCCGGCCGAGATCGCGAGGCCCTTGTCGATCACCAGCGAGCGATAGAGGTAGGAGTTGGCGCCGCCGCCCATCAATTGCGCGAGCACATCGAGCGCCTGGCTCTCGCCCGCCGCCGCCGTGGTCGCGGACGGCACCAGATAGTAGCGGCGCAGGTTCGGCTGTTCGACGCGGGGATCCGATAGCGTCACGGTGCGCGGCGCAGCCGGGGTCGGTTCCTGCGGCCGGACACGCTTCTCGGGGATCGCAGGTTGCGCCGGGATCGGGCCGAAATTCTTCTCGACCAGCGGGCGGATATCCTTGACGTCGACGTCGCCGGCGATGACCAGGATCGCGTTGTTCGGCGCGTAGAATCGCCGGTAGAAGGCGAGCGCATCCTCGCGATCGAGCTTCTCGATCTCCTGGTGCCAGCCGATCACCGGCCGGCCGTAGGGATGGTTGAGATAGAGCGCGGCCATGATCTGCTCGGTGAGCCGGGCATCCGGGTTGTTGGCCACCCGCATGTTGAACTCCTCGAGCACGACGTCGCGCTCGGGCAGCACATTCTCGTCCTTCAGGATCAGGCCGGTCATGCGATCGGCCTCGAACTCCATCATGGTGGGCAGCTGCTCGCGCGGCACGCGCTGGAAGTAGCCGGTGTAGTCGTTGGAGGTGAAGGCGTTCTCGTTGCCGCCGACGCGCAGCACGGTCTGCGAGAACTCGCCGGCCGGGTGCTTGGCGGTGCCCTTGAACATCAGATGCTCGAGGAAATGCGCGAGGCCCGATTTGCCCGGCGTCTCGTCGGCGGAGCCGACCTTGTACCAGATCATCTGCGTCACGACCGGCGTGCGGTGATCGGGGATCACCACGACCTGCAGGCCGTTGTCGAGCGTGAAGCTCGCAGGGCGTTCCGAGGTGACGGTGGTCTGGGCGCGGACGCTGGTGCCGGACAGCGGGATGGTCGAAACAAAGGCGGCGGCGAACAGGGCAATCGATCGGCGAGAGCGCATCACGGTCCTTATGAAAGCCCGGACCCGCGGCCGGGGCGCGAAAGCAGGCCATCGTACACGGTCATGCCCGTGCCCGTCGTCACGAAGCGGAGAGACACACGCCACCCCGCATTAAGCTTTGCACATGTCAGCCTTCGCCCGCGGAGGCCAAGCGGTCACTGCACCGGTTTTCCGGTCATGACGTCGTACTGGCCCTCGTTCACCTTCGGCTTCATCGGGCCTGTGCCGTAGTCGAAGCCCGAGGACGGCGTCTGGTAGCCCGGAGGGGGCTCGGTCAGGGATTCGCGCGTCGGCTCGCCCTTGAACGGCTTGGACTCGCTGCTGTTCCCCTTGAAGATGCCGAGCAGACCACCGTTGTAGCCGAGCTGGCTCGGCATCAGCGACGGATTGGTGTTGGTGCCCGGCTCAATCGGCTCCCTGCGGCCCTCGGTGGCCGTCTGCTGCTTGCGGCCCGCCTCGATCTCGGCCGGCGTCAACGCCACCGCTGACTGCCACGGCTCCTTCTTGACTTCCTTCTTGCGCGCCGCGATCGCGGCCTTGCGCGCCGCGATATCGGGGTCCTTCGGCCAGTTCGGCGCGTTGACCTGGGCGGCTGTGGCAGGCGGCGGCAGATCGAGCTTCGGCGGCACCACCAGCGGCGAGCGCTCGCGATAATCGATGCCCTTGCTGGCGGCGCTCTTGGCGCCGAGCCCAGTCATCAGATTGTCGACGATCCGCTCTTCGAAGGTCAGGCCGTCATCGCCGTCATCTTCGTCGTCGCCGGCACGCACCGGACCGGCCGTCATGACCAGGCCGATTCCGGCCGCAACGAACGCCAGACGCAGGCCGCGCATCAGCGGCAGCCGGGATGTCTCGATCAGGTAACCGCGGACTTTGGTGTTGCGCATCGCGCTATTCCCATCTCAAAATTCGCCAAAGCGATCACTGGCTTAGTGCTCAGTTCCGCTCGGTGCAGGTCGGCCGCCGACCGGCTCGTATCGGCCGGGATCAGGGCGCTTTTACGGCGGGGGTCCCCATGACGGAATCATACAATAGGGCCGCCACGCCAGCAACGATCGCCACATCGGCGAGGTTGAATACGTACCAATTGAAGGTTTTTCCCCCGATCTCGACATGAAACAGGGCAAAATCGACCACGGCGCCATAGGCGAAGCGGTCGATGCCGTTGCCGATCGCACCGCCGATAATCAGGCCGAGCGAGACCGTCGCGAGCCAGGTGCGCGACCGCGCCATCCAGATCGCGAGCGCGATCACGGCCGCGGCCTTGATCGCCATCAGCAGGATCTGGGCCGCCGGGGTCTCGCTCTGAAACCAGCCGAAGCTGATGCCGGGATTCCAGGCCAGCACCAGGTCGAAGAACGGCGTCACCTCGACCGCGCCGCGGCGGGCAATGCCGAAGACGTAAAGCAGCCAGAGCTTGGAGGCCTGGTCGGCGATCAGGGTGATGACCGCCGCCAGCACGCCGGCGCGAACGGGAGAGGTCATTGCCAGCCCACCAAAGGTGTCGTCCCTGCCGAGTGCGCCGTTGCGCACGGAGCAGGGACCCATACGCCGTGTCGGGTGTTGCTTGAATGACTCGGAGTCATCAACCTCAGTCCATTCCAGGGAGCGGTGGTTATGGGTCCCTGCTCCCGTGCGCAATTGCGCACTAGGCAGGGACGACGGCTAGGCCGTGACCCCCAGCGCCTTCCATTCGCGCAGCGCTTGCGCGTCGCGCGGCGAGACGTCGGGATATTCGGGATCCTCGCCGATATCAGGCAGGATCTTCCACGAGCGCGCGCATTTGGTGCCGACCGCCTTTTCGACCACCACGGCGACGCCGGGCACGGCATCGAGGCGGAAGGCATTGGCCGGCGCCTCGCCCTCGCGCACCTCGTAGTTCGAGGTGATGCAGACCTCGGCGAGATCGATATCGAACAACGTTGCCAGCATCTGTCTGTCCGCGATGTAGATCACCGGCGAGGCCTCGAGCGACGAGCCGATCCGCTTGGCGGCGCGTTCGAGCTCGAGCGCACCGGTGACGACGCGGCGAACGTTGCGGATCGTCTCCCACTTCGCGGCGAGCGCGTCGTCGCGGAACTGCTCGAGACCTTCGGGGAACAGCGTGAGATGCACCGAGGGCTCGGCATTCGGCCGGTACATCCGCCAGGCTTCGTCGGTGGTGAAGCTCAGGATCGGCGCCAGCCATTTCAGGATCGCGTCGCAGAGCAGGTCGATCGTGGTCAGCGCCGCCTTGCGCGCCACCGAGGACGGCGGGTCGCAATACAGCGTGTCCTTGCGGATGTCGAAGTAGAACGCCGACAGCTCGGAGTTCATGAAGGCCGCGAGGCTTGCGACCACGGTCTTGTAGTCGAACGCGGCATAGGCCTTGCGGATGGTCTCGGTGTGGCCGGCCAGTTCGTGCAGCATCAGCCGCTCGAGCTCGGGCATCTCGGCGAAGGCGACCTTCTCGCTCGGCTTGAAATGATGCAGCGTGCCGAGCATCCAGCGGATCGAGTTGCGCAGCTTGCGATAGGTCTCGATGGTGTTCTTCAGGATCTCCGGCCCGATGCGCTGGTCGTCGGCGTAGTCGGTGGCGCAGACCCACAGGCGCAGGATATCCGCGCCGGAATCCTTGATCACCTTCTGCGGCTCGACCGTGTTGCCGAGCGACTTCGACATCTTGCGGCCGTTCTCGTCGAGCGTGAAGCCGTGGGTGAGCACGATGTCATACGGCGCGCGCCCGCGCGTGCCGGCGCTCTCCAGCAGCGACGAGTGGAACCAGCCGCGATGCTGGTCGCTGCCTTCGAGATACATCACGGTGTCATTGCCGCCGTCGATCTTGCGGACGATGTTGCCGAGCTGCGGGAAGTTCTGGCGGTCTTCCAGCACGAAGGCGTGCGTGGAGCCGGAATCGAACCAGACGTCGCAGATGTCGTCGACCTTCTTCCAGTTCTCCGACGCGCGGCTTCCGAGGAAGCGCTCGCGGGCGCCGTCCATGTACCAGGCGTCGGCGCCTTCCTCCATGAACGCCTCGGTGATGCGCTGGTTGACCACCTCGTCCTGCAGGATCTCGGCCGAGCCGTCGCTGTTCTCGCGCACGAATACGGCGATCGGCACGCCCCAGGCGCGCTGGCGCGAGATCACCCAGTCCGGGCGATTGGCGATCATGCCGTTGATGCGGTTCTCACCGGCCGGCGGCACCCATTGCGTGACCGAGATCGCCTGCAGCGCGCGGGCGCGCAGCGTGTCGCCCTTCTTCGCATGGCCATTCTCCGCGATGTCCGTAGCCCCGGGCTTGCCCGGGGCGTCTACGATGGGCTTGTCCATCGCGATGAACCATTGCGGCGTGTTGCGGAAGATCACCGGCTTCTTGGAGCGCCAGGAATGCGGATATTGGTGCTTGAGGCGGCCGCGCGCGAGCAGCTTGCCGGCCTCGATCAGCGCCTTGATCACCGCCTCGTTGGCATCGCCCTTCTCGCCCTTGTCGTTGAGCACGCGCTTTCCGGTGAAGCCCGGCGCCTGCGCGGTGTAGGCGCCGTTCTCGTCGACGGTGTAGGGGATCGCCGTCGGGATGCCGCGCGCATCGAGCTCGCGGGTGTTGGCCGTCCAGACGTCGAAGTCCTCGCGGCCGTGGCTCGGTGCGGTGTGCACGAAGCCGGTGCCGGTGTCGTCGGTAACATGCTCGCCGGCGAGCAGCGGCACGGTGAATTCGTAGCCGCCACCGAAGCCGCGCAGCGGATGGGCGCATTCCACCGCGTCGAGCGTGTCGCCGGGGATATCGCGGACCTTCTCATAGGACGTGACGCGCGCCTGCTTGAACACTTCCGCGGCGAGCGCATCGGCCAGGATCAGGAGATCGCCGGTCTTCGCCCAATTGTCCGCGGGCGCGTCCGTGACCTTGTAGAGGCCGTAGGCGATCTTCGGCGAGAACGAGATTGCGCGGTTGCCGGGCAGCGTCCACGGCGTGGTGGTCCAGATCACGACCGAGGCATTGGCCAGCGCGCCATGCGCCGGCGAGGTGACCGGGAATTTCACCCACACCATGTCGGAGGTGTAGTCCTCGTATTCGACCTCGGCTTCGGCAAGCGCGGTCTTCTCGACCACGCTCCACATCACCGGCTTGGAGCCGCGATACAGCGTGCCGTTGGCCGCGAACTTCATCAGCTCGCGGGCGATCTGGGCCTCGGCCGGATAGCTCATCGTCTCGTAGGGGTGGTCCCAGTCGCCGATGATGCCGAGCCGCTTGAACTCCTCGCGCTGCACGTTGATCCAGTGCGTCGCATAGGCGCGGCATTCCCTGCGGAACGCGACCATCGCGGCGGAGTCGCGGAAGTCGGGCTTCTGCTTGCCCTTGGAGCGGTAGTTCTCCTCCTCGATCTTCCATTCGATCGGCAGGCCGTGGCAGTCCCAGCCCGGCACGTAGTTGGAGTCGAAGCCGAGCATCTGCTGGCTCTTGGTCACGACGTCCTTGAGGATCTTGTTCAGCGCGTGGCCGATATGGATGTTGCCGTTGGCGTAGGGCGGGCCGTCATGCAGCACGAATTTGGCGCGGCCGTCGGCTTCCCGGCGGAGCCTGTCGTAGAGGCCGATGTCGTTCCAGTATTTCAGGATTTCCGGCTCGCGCTGGGGCAGGCCGGCGCGCATCGGGAATTCCGTCTGCGGCAGGTAAAGGGTCTTGGAATAGTCCCTAGCGTCAGTCTTTCGGGCGTCGGTCTTTTGCGGCTTGTCGGACATAAAAGCTCTGATTTGGCAGGTGCGGGCGCGGATACGCGATCAATCGCGGGTGAAAACGGCGAAGTCCCGGTCTTGCGCCGAGCCTTCAGGCTCAGGCGGAAGCCGGGCCGCTAATCCGTATGATGCGCCGCGAAAACATGGGGTTTCCATAGCAGCCAAGCGGGCAATCGCAAAGCCCTCAGCCAGCGGGTAGTGGCTCAGTTTGATTGTGGCGGGCTGCGACGCCTAGGAATCCGGCCGCTCAGGGCGCATATTGGCGAGATGAAAGTGTCGTGGAACGGCGAAGCCTACGTGGCCGAATGGTCCCCGGAAGAGAAAGCCGCTCGGGCGGCTTACTACCGGTCTCCCGCCGTTGTTTGGTTTGAGGCCGGGAAAGGCTCTGACGGTTCAATAGCTGGCGGCCCGCTACTGGAGGCCGGTAACTACGTCTTGCACCATTGCGGTAACCCAGATTGTTGTCGTCCGGAAGGGCCATTCAAAAGCGAAGCAGAGGCGCGGGATTGGTCGCGCGAAAACTTGGTTGCTCCCTATGTCTAGCAAACCCATATGCCCCTAGGACCCCAACCAACTCGCCGAGCGGATCAATGATATCGCGACGGGCGAGACGCCTGACCGTGATCCTACGCCAGAGGAAGAGGGCAAGCGGCCGTGTCGCGGTCATTTTCCAAACTGACCCACCACCAGCCAGCGGCCAATCCGGCCCGCCAGGGTGCCCTAAGGCTGCCGCGGCCGGGCCGGATTTCCGGCCACGATCGCGCCTGACGCGACGTCCCGCGTCACCACGCTGCCGGCCCCGACCAGGGCACCGTCGCCGATCGTGACGCCGGGCAGGATGATGGCACCGCCGCCGATCCAGACATCGCTGCCGATCCGGATCGGGCGGCCGAATTCCAGCCCGGTGCGCCGGGTCTCGGCGTCGCGCGGGTGGTCGGCGGTATAGATCTGCACCGCGGGCCCGATCTGGGTGCGATCGCCGATCACGACTTCGACCACGTCGAGGATCACGCAATTGAAGTTGAGGAACACGCCGTCGCCGAGGCTGATATTGCTGCCGTAGTCGCAGAAGAATGGCGGGCGGATCACGGCGCCCTTGCCGACCTTGCGGAAGCGCGCGAGAGCAGGGCGTGCAGTTCGGCTGCGGACGATACGCCCGATGCGTTGTAGCGCGCCATCCAATGTTCCGCCGCGGTATGGTCGGCGGCAAGCTCGGCATCGGGGCGATAGAGCTCGCCCGCCAGCATTTTCTCTTTCTCTGTCTTCAACCAATCACTCCGAGCCGCGGGAACGCGTCCGGCGCTGCGGCCAATGCCGCGCGCGCCTTGGCGCTGTCGTCATCCATCTGGCGTATCAACGCCTCGATGGTGTCGAATTTCAGCTCTTCGCGAATGAAACTGATGAAGGCGACATCGAGCACCGTGTCGTAGAGATCGCCCTTGAAGTCGAACAGGAACACTTCGAGCAGCGGCGCGCCGTTGTCGAAGGTCGGCCGGCGCCCGAAGCTTGCGACGCCGTCGAATCGAACCCGGTCATTTCCCTGGGCCTTGCCAACCCGCACTGCGTAGATGCCGTGCTTCAAGCCGCAATGCTTGTCGAGGCGGATGTTGGCCGTCGGGTAACCGAGGTCGCGGCCGCGCTTCTCGCCATGGATCACCTTGCCGGTCACGAACCACGGCCCGCCCAGCATCGTGGTGGCATCGTCGACCTGGCCTTCGGCGAGCGCCATGCGGATGGCACTGGAGGAGACCGGGCGCTCCTCGATGTCGACATGGGCCTGCACATCGACCTCGATGCCGAGCCGTGGCGCTTCGCTGACGAGCAGGCTCGGCGAGCCGACCCGGCCCTTGCCGAAATGGAAGTCGTAGCCGACCGCGATCCCGCTGATGCCGAGCCGGCCGATCAGGTCATGGTGAATGAAGTCCTGTGCCGTGGTCCCGGCGCGCGCCTTGTCGAAGGTCATGACGACGGCGCCGGCGAGCCCGGTGGCCGCGAGCAGCCGCAGCTTGTTGGCCTCGTCCGTGAGGCGGAATTGCGGGGTGTTCGGGCTGAAGAAACTGCGCGGATGCGGTTCGAAGGTCACGGCAAGCGCGGGCACGCCGTGCGCTCTGCCCATCGCGAGCGCCGCGCCGATCACGGCGCGGTGACCGAGATGGACGCCGTCGAAATTTCCCATCGCGACCACGGCGCCTTTCGGAATGGCGCTTTCAGGGGTGTTGTCGCGGATAACGGTAAAGCCGGTGCTCATGTCAGGGATTCTTCAAGGATTCTTAAGCATGATTGTTGCGGGCCGGACCGTGACGCGGCGGCGGCGTGGAAGTCAAGCATAGCGAAAATCGCGTCAAATCCGTAACAATCCGGATTCAGCCGGTTAACGCGCTGTTTAACGCCTGCTGTTAGTCGTTGGCGGAAAGCTGCGTTCGTGCAGAAGCCAAGTTGCGTCAGGCGTTTTGGGGGAAAAGATGGCGGTTGATTTGTCCATGCCGGTTCTGGTGGTTGATGATTACAGCACCATGATCCGCATCATCCGGAATCTTCTCAAGCAGCTTGGATTCGAGAATATCGACGATGCCTCCGACGGCTCTGCGGCGCTCAACAAGATGCGCGGCAAGAAGTATGGCCTGGTGATTTCCGACTGGAATATGGAGCCGATGACGGGCTACGACCTGCTCAAGGAAGTCCGCGCCGATCCCAATCTCGCGACCACGCCCTTCATCATGATCACGGCGGAATCCAAGACCGAGAACGTGATCGCGGCCAAGAAGGCCGGCGTGAACAACTACATCGTCAAGCCGTTCAACGCGGCCACGCTGAAGACCAAGATCGAAGCGGTCTTCCCGGACATGGCGACCGCGTAAGCGCTCGTCCATCGCATCACAATTCATCCTCATCTCATTGCGCGTCAGCAATGACCAGCGCCGCCTCACCGTCACCCCCGCGCAACGGCTTTGCCGTTGTCGCTGGAGGAGCCGCGAAGCGGCCTCTCGAAGGGTCGACGGCCCGGCTGGTGGCCGTGCATCCTTCGAGACGCGCGCAAGAGCGCGCTCCTCAGGATGACGGGACCAAAGCATTGCATAATTTCGGAATACTAGAAGAATATCTCTGAGTTGCCCGACGTGTCAAGTTGCCAGGCCGAACGTCGGCCGCCGCCGGCTACTTTGCATGGGGTTGTTTTCGATATTTTGGCAGCGCGCCTCTGCGGGGGTGCCCGCTACCACTTCAGCTCGCGCATCAGCGCGCGCGGCGGATGGCCGAACAATTCCTTCACCGAGGCGGGATCGAGTTGCTCGATCCCCTCGAACTGCTCGGAATGGATGCCGCGGGTGACGAACAGGAGATCGATGCCGAAGCCATGGGCGCCGGTGAGGTCGGTGCGCACGGAATCGCCGATCGCGAGCACGCGGCTGAGTTCGGTCGGATGCCCGCGACGTTCCGCAGCCAGTGCCATGGCGCGCTCGTAGATCGGCCGGTGCGGCTTGCCGTAGAAGACCGCCTCGCCGCCGAGCTCGCGATAGAGTTCGGCAATCGCGCCGGCGCAATAGATCAGCCGGTCGCCGCGCTCGACCACGATGTCCGGATTGGCGCAGACCAGCGTCAGCTTGCGCTCGAGCGCCTTCAGCAGCGTGTCGCGGTAATCCTCGGCGGATTCGGTCTCGTCGTCGAACAGGCCGGTGCAGATGATGTAGTCGGCCTGCTCCAGCGGCACCAATGTGGCGTCGAGGCCGCGATGGATCGAGCTGTCGCGCTCCGGGCCGATCCAGAATATTTTCTGACCGGGATGATCGGCCACGAAATGGCGCGTCAGATCGCCCGAGGAGACGATCGCATCATAGGTCTCGTCGGCGACGCCGAGCTTGCGCAGCTGGCGCTGCACGGAATCGGCCGGACGCGGCGCGTTGGTGATCAGGATGACGGTGCCGCCCTGCTGGCGGAACGTGTGCAGCGCCTCGCAGGCCTCGGGAAAGGATTCGAGCCCGTTGTGCACGACGCCCCAGATGTCCGACAGCACGACGTCGACGTCGCCAGTGAGGTCGCGCAGCCGCTCCACGAAACGCAGCGATGTCATGATGCGAACCGCCGGTCAGTTGGGCCCGAGCGCGCGGCGCGCCAGCGCGGCGCTGCCGGTAGTGCGCGGTGGCGCTGCGGGGCTGGAGACGGGTGCGGAAGTGCCGGCGCCATTGAGGTCCTGGGGCTTGGTCTGCGGAGCCTCGGCGGTAGCAGATGCCCCTTCCGGCCGCAACGGCCGCGGCGGGGCGAACAGGAAGCCCTGGCCGAACCGGACATCGTAGTCGAGCAGGTCGACCACCGAGCGCTCGCCCTCGATCCGTTCGGCGATCAGGTCGATGCCGAAGCGGCCGAGCAGGTCGGACAGATCGGAGGGATCGATATCGGCGGTCGCGTTTTGCCTGGCGTCGAGCAGCAGCGCGGCCGGCACCTTGATGAAGCGGACGCCGCGGTCGGCGAGCTCGCGCGGCTCGAGGCGGAGGTCGCTGACGTGGTCGATCGAGAACCGGTAGCCGCGCTGCGACAGCGCCGCCAGATTCTCGCTTTCGACCGGGCCGAGATTACGGAACGTCGCCTGCTTGAACTCGAGCACGAAGGAGGGGGCCAGCGCGCGGTTGGCCTCGAGGAAGTCGAGACACTGGGTGAAGTGCTGCGGGCTGGACAGCGTCGCCGCCGAGACGTTGCAGAACACGCCGACATCCTTGCTGCGGATCATCAGGCGGCGCAGCACCTGGACGCAGCGAAGCATCACCATGTGGTCGATGCGACCGATCAGGCCACCGACTTCGGCCGCCTCGATGAAATCGTCGGCGGCAAGGACCTGGTCGCGTTCGTCGCGCAGCCGCGTCACCGCCTCATAGTAGCGCACCTTGCGCTGCGGCAGCGTCACCATCGGCTGCAGGTAGATGTCGAGGCGGTTCTCGTCGATGGCGTGCCTGATCGCGGCAATGAGCTGGGTCTGGCTGCGCGAGATCGGCGATGGGGGCGCAACCGGCGGCGGGGGCGCAAACACGACGGTCGGAGCCGGCGGGACCGGTTGCAGCAGATCGTCGCGCAGCGCGGCGACCGGCTGCGCCACGGGAGCTGCCGTCAGGAGGTCCTCATGATGGGCGACCGACGCCGCAAGCTGCCGCACCAGGCCGCCAAGCTCGTTGATCTCGCCGGCCATGCCCTGGATCCGGTCGGCGCCGGTGGAGTTCGCCGAGGCGACGCGGCCTTCGACCGCGGCCAGCCGGCGGCCGAATTCGGCGACCTGGCGGGCGAGGTCGGCGGTGCCGCGCGACAGATCCGCGATCTGGCCGCCGACATCGCTGCGGTCGCGCAGCCGCATCGAGACGGCGTTGTAGAGGATCAGGCAGGTGAGGGCGGTGAGCGCCACGATCGCCGATTCCGATCCGCTGATACCCGCCACCGAATACAGGACAAAGCCGAGCGAGGCTGCGACCAGCACCATGCAGATGGCGATGAAGATCGTCGAAATGCGAATCATGTCGCGCGCCCGCGCCCTCTCTCCGAACGTCCCCGGAGCGCAAGCTTAGCACCATTGTTGATTCGACGGGCCAGCGATCTTCCGAACCGGCTGGAACTGCACACGATTTTCGCTTCGTCCTGCTCGGCCTCGAAGTCGGACTCCGTAATAGACCGGGGCCGGCCGTGGCGCGCCGGTCAGAGGTCGGCGGCAGCGATCCAGAACACCTCGCCCTCGGAGTCCTCGGTGTCGAGCCAGAGCAGCGGCAGGTTGGGATAGGCGGCCTCGAGATTGTCGCGGCCGCGGCCGATCTCGCAGAGCAGCCCGCCTTGCGGGGTCAGATGCCGCTTGGCCTCATCGAGCAGGCGGCGGACGATGTCGAGCCCGTCGGCGCCGCCGTCGAATGCGATCTTCGGCTCGGCGCGGCACTCGCGCGGCAGCGCGGCCATGCCCTCGGCATCGACATAGGGCGGGTTCGAGATGATGAGGTCGTAGCGCTTGTCGCCGAGCGGCTTGAACAGGTCGCCGCGATGGAGTGTGAGGCGATCGTCGAGGCCGTGGTCGGCGACGTTGCGCGCGGCGACTTCGAGCGCATCCTTTGAAATGTCCACCGCGTCGACCGCGGCGTTGGCAAAATGCCGGGCGGCCAGGATCGCAAGGCAACCGGAGCCGGTGCAAAGGTCGAGCACGCCTTCGACGTCGGCGGGATCGCCGATCAGCGAGGTGCCGTCCTCGTCGCCGCCGAAATGCGAATCCAGCAATTCGCCGATGAAAGAGCGCGGCACGATGGTGCGCTCGTCGACATAGAACGGCAGGCCGCGCATATAGACCTTGTTGACGAGATAGGCGGCCGGCTTTCGCGTCGCGATCCGCTGCTCGATCAAATCGAGGATCTGCTTGCCTTCGGCAATCGTGACGCGCGCGTTCGCGAAGGTCTCGAACTGGTCGGGATGCAGATGCAGCGTCTCGCAGATCAGGAACGCGGCTTCGGCCACCGGATCGGTGGTGCCGTGCGCGAACACGAGCTTCGCCGCGTTGAAGCGGCTGACCGCGTAGCGCAGGAAATCGAACAGGGTGTGAAGCTCGCCGGCGCCGACCTTCGGCGCTTTCTTCGGCGCTTCCTTGGGCGCTTTCGGCGCGGCGGGGCTGAGCCTGGCCGGCACTTTGCTGCGCTTCGCCATCAGGATTTGGTCCAGCGCGCGGCGGCCGCGTCGTCATGGCCTTGCGCCTCGATCCAGCTCGTGCCGCGCGCGCTTTCCTCGCGCTTCCAGAACGGTGCGTTGGTCTTCAGATAGTCCATCAGGAACTCGGCTGCCTCGAACGCGGCTTGCCGGTGCGCCGAGGCGGTCACGACCAGCACGATGTTCTCGCCCGGCGCGATGCGACCGAAGCGATGGATGATGGTGAGGCCCTGCAACGGCCAGCGCGCCAGCGCCTCGTCGGCGTGGCGCGCAATCTCGGCCTCCGCCATGCCCGGGTAATGTTCGAGCGTCAGCGCGGCGATCGGCTCGCCCTGTTCGCTGCCGCGGCAGATGCCGCTGAAGCTGACGACCGCGCCGACATCGGTGCGGCCCTTGCTTAAGGTGGCGATCTCCTGCGCGACGTCGAAGTCGGCCTGCTGGATTCGGATGGTTGCTGCGATAGCCATTGGAAGATCTAACCGCCGGTCATCGGCGGGAAGAACGCGATCTCGCGGGCGCCGGAGATCACAGCGTCGGGTTTGACATGGGCATGGTCGATCGCGGCGCGGATCACCGTGGGCTTCTCGAAGGCATGGGCGTAGCCGTCGTCGCGCGCGGCAAGCCAGCCGATCAGCTCGCCGACGGTGCGCACCTCGGCCGGCGGCTCGACGATCTCTTCGGCCTTGCCGATCCGTTCACGCACCCAGGCGAAATATTTCAGCTTCATCCCTCATCCTCCTTGATGAGGTGATGGATGCCGGCACGGAAGTAATCCCAGCCGGTGTAGATCGTGAAGATCGCCGACATCCACAGCAGCACGATGCCGATCAGGGTGGTGGCCGGGAACACCTGCTCGCCGGCTTCGCCCGCGATCAAAAAGCCGATCGCCACCAGCTGGATCGTGGTCTTCCATTTCGCAAGCTTGGTGACGGGAACGCTGACCCGCAGCCCTGCGAGGTATTCGCGCAGGCCCGAGACCAGGATCTCGCGGCACAGGATCACGATCGCCGCCCACAGCGTCCAGCCATGGATCGAATTGTCGGCGGCCAGCATCAGCAGGCTGGAGGCCACCAGCAGCTTGTCGGCGATCGGATCGAGCATCCGGCCGAAAGCGGACTGCTGGTCCCACATCCGGGCGTAGTAGCCGTCGAGATAGTCGGTGATCCCCGCCGCAATGAACACGGCCAGCGCCACCCAGCGCAGCCACAACGGGCCGTCCAGGATCGACTGCCAGTAGACGCAGCCGATCACCACCGGGATCGCGGCGATCCGGGCGTAGGTGAGGATATTCGGGAGGGACATGGTCTTGGTCTGTCCCCGGGTCGTCGCGATGTTCATCCGTTCTACCAATACCGCTGAAGCCAGAAGGTCAACCGTGCGGGCGCCAAAGCACGGCGAGATTAGGCTGAATCGTCATGGCACCTTAGCCCCTTGTTTATGCATGGTCTTTTCGGAACGTTGCTTGCCACTTTTCCGCATCATGCCCTAGATGCCCTTTCGCAGGCGACGCCCTGATGACTCGCCTTTGGTTTAACCCGGCTGGGCGTGGAAAAACTCGAAAATCTTGCGGGCACTCTCGGCGCTGACGCCGGGAACCTTGCCGAGGTCGGCGATCGAGGCCCGCTCGATCTCCTTGAGCGTTCCGAAGTGGTGCAGCAAGGCACGTTTGCGCGACGGGCCGATGCCCGGGATCTCCTGCAGGCCGGCCTCGCGGATGTCCTTTTTGCGCAGCTTGCGGTGCGAGCCGATCACGAAGCGGTGGGCCTCGTCGCGCAGCCGCTGGATGAAATAGAGCACCGGGTCGCGCGGCTCCAGCTTGATGGCCTCGCGGTCCGGCATGAACAGGGTTTCCCGCCCCGCATCGCGCTCCGGCCCCTTGGCCACCGCCATCAGCGAGACCTGGGTCAGCCCGAGATTCTCGAAAATCTCCCGGACCGCGTTGAGCTGGCCGCGGCCGCCGTCGATGATGACGAGATCGGGCCATTGCGGAAACGAGTCGTCGTCCGCCTTGTCCCTTGCCTTTGCAGTGTCCTTGGCAGCCTCGCCTTCCGGCGGCTTCAGCAGCCGCTTGAAGCGGCGCTCCAGCACCTCGCGCATCATCCCGTAATCGTCGCCGGGCGTCAGCCCTTCGGACTTGATGTTGAACTTGCGGTACTGGTTTTTAATGAACCCGTCGGGTCCCGCCACGATCATCGCGCCGACCGCGTTGGTGCCCTGGATGTGGCTGTTGTCGTAGACCTCGATGCGCTTGGGCGTATGCGGCAGGCGGAGCGTCGTGACCATGCCCTCCAGCAGCCGGCTTTGCGTCGCGGTATCGGCGAGCTTGCGGCCGAGCGCCTCGCGCGCGTTGGTGAGCGCGTGGCCGATCAATTCCTTCTTTTCGCCGCGCTTGGGCACGGAGACCTCGACCTTGGATCCGGCCTTCACCGACAGCGCGTCGGCGAGCAACGCGCTTTCCTCGATCTCGTGCGACAGCAGGATCAGCTTCGGCGGCGGCTTGTCGTCGTAGAATTGCGCGAGGAATGAGGACAGCACCTCCTCGGGCGTGAAGCTCTTTTCCGCGCGCGGGAAATAGGCGCGATTGCCCCAGTTCTGGCCGGTGCGGAAGAAGAACACCTCGACGCAGGAATAGCCGCCCTCCTGGTGGATCGCGAACACATCGGCCTCTTCGACCGTGCGCGGGTTGATGCCCTGCTGCGACTGGATCGCCGACAGTGCCGCGAGGCGGTCGCGGTATAGCGCCGCGGTCTCGAACTCGAGCTCGCCGGAAGCCTTCTCCATCTCGGCCGCGAGCAATTGCTTCACGGCGTGGCTGCGGCCGGAAAGGAATTCGGTCGCCTCGCGCACCAGTTCGGTATAGCCGGGAAAATCGATCTCTCGCGTGCAGGGGCCGGCGCAGCGCTTGATCTGGTAGAGCAGGCAGGGTCGGCTGCGGCTTTCGAAGAAGCCGTCGGTGCAGGAGCGGATCAGGAACGCGCGCTGCAGCGCCGTGATGGTGCGGTTGACCGCGCCGGCATTGGCGAACGGGCCGAAATAGCGTCCGGGCCGCGACTGCGCACCGCGATGCTTGAGGATCTGCGGCGCCCAGTGATCGCCCGATATCAAAATATATGGAAACGATTTGTCGTCGCGCAGCTGCACGTTGAAGCGCGGCCGGAGCTGCTTGATCAGATTGGCTTCGAGCAGCAGCGCCTCGGTCTCGGTCGTGGTCGAGACGATCTCGACATGCGTGGTCGCCGCGATCATGCGCAGGATGCGCGCCGGCAGCGGCGCGTTGGCCCGCGCATAGGACGACAGCCGCTTTTTGACGTTCTTCGCCTTGCCGACATAGAGCACGTCGTTGGCGGCGTTGAGCATGCGGTAGACGCCGGGCGAGGTCGGGGCGAGGCGCACCGCGTTCTCGATCGCCTCATGCCCGATCGAGAGCGTCCCCTCGGCGATTGTCTCGGCGGCGTCCTCCGATGCCTCGGGAAGACGTGCATCCTCCTCCTCCTCGGTGGCGGAGGTTTCCGGATCGACGTCGCTCGTGTCGAGCGTCAGGTCGTCCTGAGGCAGATCGGACTTTGCGCTGCGCCGCGCCTTAGGATCAGTCTTGGGATCAGCCTTGGGGGCCGGCGTCGGACGCTCGGGAGAATCGTGAACCATGGGCCGTAAATTAAGCGCTTGGGCGACCGGTCGCCAGCGCTGGCGGCGCAGGAAAACAACCCCGATTGCAGCGCGTTACTGGCCCAGCGCGGCCGGCCGGGGCGGGTCGGTAACACATTGTTAAGACTGATGAGCGGGCCGCTAACCGGGCTTAACAACCCTTTAACTTAAAACTCTCGATAAACCTTAGCGAAAAAAGTGGAATTCCGTAACCACGCCGGCCCTGGGCCTGCGGGCTGCGGCAGTTGCGTGGTGGAGAGTACCTATGACCCGGTTTGGTGCGCGTGCGTTGGCACTGATCGTCGCAGGCTGGACGACTTCGGCGGCGTCGGCCGATCTCAACTACGGCTCGCCCTATACCGTCTATCAGCCGCTCAATGCCTATAGCTGGGCCGGCCCCTATCTCGGCGGCAACGTCGGCTACGGCTGGGGTTCGGTCGAGAACAACCCGACCAAGCCGTCCGGCTTCGTCGGCGGCGTGCAGGCCGGCTACAATTTCCAGAACGGCTCGCCGTGGGTGTTCGGCATCGAGGCCGATATCCAGGGCACCACTGCCGACGATCGGTTCGCGCCCTGGAAGTTCTCCAACCCATGGTTCGGCACCGTACGCGGCCGCGCCGGCTATGCAGTCAACAACGTGCTGTTCTACGCGACCGGCGGTCTCGCCTTCGGCGAACTGCGCGGCGAGACGTTTGGCATATCGGAGTCGCATACCAATGCGGGCTTCACCGTCGGCGCCGGCGCCGAGATGGGCTTTGCCCCCAACTGGAGCGCCAAGATCGAATATCTCTACGTCGATCTCGCCAACAGCAACTTCACGATCACCGGCGGCGCGCCGAACGGCTACAGCTTCAGCCTGGTTCGCGCCGGCATCAACTATCACTTCTGAGAACAAGAAAACGTCTGACATCAACTCCCGGCCGCGCCTCGCGCGGCCGGGTTTTTCTTTGTGCCGAGCACGACGACATCACGCGCGACTGCATGAACGCCGCGGCGTCCGCGAAACCAGTCGGGCGGCCGCACGCACCGGATATGCGGGCACCGTCAATCGCGTCCGCATCATGCAGGCGGTCGTGCAGCGAGCGCGAGCCACGCGCCCGGCAGTCAACTCACACGCAACGCTTCATTCGCCGTTCATCACGAGCCACGCACCGCGCGCGCTCATCATGAAACCACCAGGTTGACCGCCTTCGGGCCCTTGCCCTTCTTGTCGGGTTCAACCTCGAACGTAATGCGCTGTCCTTCAGTCAGGTCCTTCAATCCTGCACGCTCGACAGCTGTGATGTGAACGAACACATCGCGGCCGCCATCATCAGGCTTGATGAAGCCGTAGCCACGCTCTCCGTTGAAGAACTTGACTGTCCCAGTCATGGCCATCGGGAAACTCCTCCCCCGTATTGCTCCACCGCTACGCGCACGCCGCGTAGCGGTTGACCGACATTCGCTTGTCGGAAGCTTGGCCACCTGAACAGGCCGGCGTCACGCCACCGGTCTGCCTGGATTTTATTTCGGCCTTGTCACTCCGCCGCAACCATTCGCGGAAGCGGAACGTAAAGCCAGTCGTAACAGGATGAGCATAATACGGTTCCGCGCGCGTTGCCTATGCTCAAATAGAACTTTTCAGTGGGTGCTACCGATCAAGGTTTAGGCGTTTCGAGTCTGAAGCGTCCGGCGCCGCCTTGACCAAGCGGTCTCTCGAGTTCGGGCAGGATGATCTTCAGCTCGCTCGCCAGCGTCCACGGCGGATTCACTATCAAAAGGCCGGTAGAAACGAGGCCTGCGCCGGTTTCTTGCGGCGCCACACTGAATTCCAAACGCAAGCATTTGCCCGCGGGCCGACTGCTTGCTGTTGCTGCAGCCACGCTGCGCGCGAGCTCGTCGGTAGCTCTCCGGGTTTTTACGGGGTACCACAAAAGATATGTGCCGGTCGGCCACTTCGCGAACGCTTCGGTGAAGGCACTCGCCAGCCGCTCGAACTCGTCCTTCGCTTCGAATGGCGGATCGATCAGCACCAGGCCGCGCCGCTCGTTCGGCGGCACGAATGCGGGTAGTGCCATCCAGCCGTCGAGATCGACGACGCGCGCCTGCGCATCGCGTCGCAATGCATCGATCAATTGCTTGCGCGCCACGGGCTCGATCTCGCAGGCCGTCATACGGTCTTGCGGACGCAGCAGCGCCCGCGCGATCAACGGCGAGCCGGGATAGGCTTTCAACTCGCCTCGCGGGTTGAATGCTCTGACAATGTCGAGATAGGGCGCGATCAGCGGCAGTGCCTTGTCGGAGAGCCGCGCCTGCATCAGCCGCGCGATGCCGGTCAGCCATTCGCCGCCGCGCTGCGCTTCGCTCGACGTCAAATCATACAGGCCGGCGCCGGCATGGGTGTCGATGACGCGGAATGGCGCCTGCTTCTCCTGCAGGTAGGTGAGCATGCGCACCAGCACGATGTGCTTGATGACGTCGGCAAAGCCGCCGGCATGAAAGGCGTGACGATAGTTCATGCGATGACGCTGCGCTCCAGAGGGTGCGCATGTTGTACTGCGTCATGCCCGGCCTGTCCCGGGCATCTATGCCTCATCTCGCTGGTTTCGTGATGGCGTCCATCGCCGGGACACTCGGCGCGACAACGCGCGTCTGCCCGGCCCTGACGCGGACGGGACTTCAACCGCCGCGAACCGGCGGCATCAGCACCTGATCGCGGCGGCAGGCGCGGCGATCGATTTCCTCGCAGGAACGGAATTGCAGATCCTTGCTGAGGCAGATCCGCACCTCGCTGAGCCGCTTGCTGTCGCAGGTCACCGAGATTGCGGAGTTGCTGAGCCCCGGATTGGCCTTGATGAACGCCGTCTCCAGTTCGTCGGGCGCGATCGTCTTCGGCTCCGTCAATTGCAGGAATTCCTCGGGGATCTTCACCGCGGCGCGGGCCTTGCGAATGGCTTCGAAATAGGCCCGTTCGCCGAGGCCGGAGCAGGTGCCGTGCTTGTCCCACTCGTTGTAGATCAGCCCGGGCGCCGGCATCAGGTCGAGCATCGAGGTCATGATGTTGCGGGCGAGGCGGGGCGAGGGGCGTTGGCAGTATTCCGGAAAGCCCCGCTCATATTGCGGCCACAGCCCGTGCACCACGAACGAGTATGGCCGTCCGCCGCATTGCGCCTGGGTGCCGCGGCCGTTGTTGCCGCGCTCGCTCGCCGCCTCGCAGAACGAGGGCGACCACGACAGCGACAGCACATAGAAATCGAACTCGCCGGGCGCATTCTGCCGGCGATCCTGGGCCGAGGCCCCCATCGCACCACACAGAACAAAGGCAACTGAAATCAGAAATCGGGAAATTGTGACCAACCGAGGCATCAAACGCTCCCCTCACGCGACCATTCAGAGCCTAGCAGGCCGCTAGAACATTTCAAGAACAAAAGCCGCCGTCTGGATGGCGGCGGCTTCCGTTTTGACCGAACTGTTCGGAGATCAGGGCCGGGCGGCCTTGCAGGACGGGTTGTAGGCCCAGTTGCGGTCGAGCCCGGCGACGCACCAGTCGACGCCCTGGTTGGTGCCGGCAAAGCCGCCGTCCTCGATGATCGAATAGTGCACCTTGCGCACCTTGCCGTCGCTCAACACCGCGTCTCCCGAGCAATAGCGGCGCGGAATGTTGTCGGACTGCCAAGGGCGGAACGCGGTTTCGTGGATCCGGCTGAAGCCGGTGATCACGAGCGGCGAATTCCAGAAGGTGGCTTCTTTCTCATGGAATTGATCGCTGATGGTCGCCAGGGCCTTCTCGCACGGCGCCACATGGCCGTCATAGCGCGGGCCGGACAGCCAGAAATTCAATTCGAACGGATTGGCGGCCTGAGCCGTGCCCCCGAACGCCAGAAGGCCGACCACGAGCGCGGCGCCGAGGCCAAGCGTGCGGCTGAGTTTATTGGGGGAGTTGAACAGGTTGCGCATGGGAATCCACCCGATGATCAGATGCGGGGGACGGTGCCGTGAAGCCCCGGCAAGGTCAAGTGCAGCGCGGCAACACCTGCCGAGAAGTCCACCTCCACGAGCCGGCTCGTTCTTTCCATGGTCGCCGGCGCACTCTATGTTGGTCGCAAGCGAAATGGAGTCTGCGATGCGAAGGAAATTGGCCGCGTGCCTGGTTGCCGTTTGCGGGATGCTGGCCGTTGGTCCGGCGCGAGCCGACTGGATGCAGCCGGTGCCGCCGTTCAAGGGCAATGATACCGGCGGTATCATCGCCTATACGCTGGCGGCCCAGACCGACGCGCGGCAGCTCGCCGTCGATCACTGCGCTTCCTACGGCAAGGTGGTCAAGTTCCTTGCGATGCAGCGCTACCCGGGTGGCTACATCTCGTTCGCCTGCCGCTGGGTGCCCTACGGTTCGGCCCAGAGGCCGGTGCGCACGCTCTACTGAGCGCACTCCAAATCCTTCGATCGTTCAGCCGGGAGCTCACCGCATGACCCGACAGCTTGCCTTGCTTGGTTCTGCTGTTTGCCTTGTCCTGTCCACTGGCGCGGCCAGCGCTGTCGACCTGCCGATCCGCAAGGCCGGTCTGTGGGAGATGAAAATGGTGCGCACCGGCGGGCCGATGCCGGAAATCACCATGCAGCACTGCACCGACGAGACCACCGACAAGGAGATGAGCGCGGCGGCCTCGCCGATGGCCAAGGAAGTCTGCTCCAAGCAGGACATCCAGAAGACCGCGACCGGCTATGTCAGCGACAGCGTGTGCAGCGTCGCCGGCATGTCGATGAAGAGCCATGCCGAGATCGTCGGCGATTTCAATTCTGCCTACACGGTCAAGAGCACCTCGCACGCGGAAGGCGGCGCGGCCGGCTCCCGCGACACCACGATGACCATCGAGGCGAAATGGCTCGGCGCCTGCAAGAGCGACCAGAAGCCCGGTGACATCATCATGCCCGGCGGCATGAAGATGAACGTCAAGGATATGGAAAAGCTGAAGGGCCTCCTGCCCAAGCAGAAATAGGCGCAGCGCATTCACTTGGCGCCGCGCGCCTGAGCACGTTCTCTTTCATGTTGAGAGGACGTGACGTTTTGCACCACCATCGTTGCGAGCAACCCGCGACAAAACCGCCAAGCGGTTCTGCGCTGCCTTTCATTGAGCGTTCGTTCGCGCGACCCGTCAGTTCGCAATGATGCCGTTGGACCGTGTGCGCCAACTCCGTCACGTCAGCGTATTCGCTTCACCATTGTCGCTGAAGGTTGATGCCAAGCGCGCGTCTCGACGCAAGGCGGTCACCGGCCTCTCACCTTCAATAGAATGGATGTCAAACATGATGTCCGGTGTTGGTCGCAGCCGCGCGCAATCCACGACGGCATTGCAGGGCGCCATCAACTTCATTGAGTGATCGCTGCGTGTCTCGCACGCGAGACTCTCTGAGAGAGCGACGACGTGCATCGAATTCCTCGCGTTGAAAAGTTTGCTGCGACAACATGTCTTTTTGAATCGCTCCAGTGTCGCGCATCTTGAATCGTTCCAGCGTCATGCATCGCGCGCTTCAATGGATTCTATTTTGCGCGTGTGGAGTTTCGCGCATCCCGCCGATAGAAGTCCGCCCCAATCGAGCTTGCTCGATGACGAGCACACGGCTCGATCAAGATCGGCCTTGCGGAAGTGTGGGGATTGCTTGGTGGGAATGGCTTCGTCGCGGAGCAAGCGCAGCTTGCTTGCATCAACGGCTGCGATGAACGCAGCGTTTCTCGGTTCGGTCATGCTTGTGTCGATGGATGCAAACGTCGCCAGCGCTCAGGCGCAAACCAGCTCTCCGCAGAACAATGTCAGCGTGCTTCCCGCCGTGACGGTGGATGAGCCTGGCGCTGCAAGGAAGCGCAGTGCCGTCGCCTCAAGTCGGAACACCAGGTCTTCGCGCACCACCGTGGTGAGCCGACGCCGCACTGCCGCGGCGCCCGCTCAGAACCAGGCTCCGCGCTCGCAAGGCGCGGCCGGCGCGATCGGTACGACGACCGGTTACGTTGCGACCGGCAGCACGGCCGGCACCAAGACCAACACCGCGCTGATCGAGACGCCGCAGTCACTTTCGGTGGTCACGCAAAAGGAGCTCAGGGATCGTAACGTTCAGACGCTCAAGGACGCCGTCAATTACACGCCCGGCGTCACGACCACGGCGTTTGGCTACGATCCCCGGTTCGACAGTTTCTACATCCGTGGCTTCGATGCGACCTATACCGGGATCTATCGCGACGGCCTGCGCCAGGGCGGCGGCAACTTCGCGATTCCCAAGATCGAGCCATACGGTCTCGACAGCGTGTCGATCCTCCGCGGCCCGGCCTCGGGGCTCTACGGCCTCGGCTCTCCGGGCGGCATCGTCGACGTCACCACGAAGCGGCCGACCATGACGCCGTTCGGCGAGGTGCAGCTGCAGACCGGCAATTATGATCGTTACCAGGGCAGCTTCGATATCGGTGGTCCGGTGCCCGGCAGCGATCAGCTGTACTACCGGCTGACGGGTTTGCTTCGTGACGCGAAGACCTGGTATCCCGGCAACGACGATGATCGCGCCTATATCGCGCCTGCGCTGACCTGGCGGCCGGACGTCGATACGTCCTTCACGATCCTCAGCGAATATCAAAGCAGCCGAACCGCCGCGAGCATCGGCAACTTCCGTACACCCGACGGAAAATTGACCAACCTCTATTCGAATGATCCGGCCTTCAGCGCCATGGATCAGAAGCAGTACCGTATCGGATACGCGTTCGAGCACAATGTCGACGACGTCTGGACGGTGCGGCAGAACTTCCGCTTCTATCAGGTCGACACCGACGCCAAATACACCCAGATCGATTCCACCGACAGCAGCACCAATCTTGCGTCGCGCTCCGCGTGGCGGATCCTGGATAGCTTCAATACCGTAACGCTCGACAACCAGGCCGAAGCCAAGTTCATGCTCGGCGCGATCAAGAACACCGCGCTGTTCGGCGTCGATTACGGGCACTCCTACTACAACGACAAGATCGGCTACGGGCCGGCTCCCGATCTCAATCTCCTGACGATGAATTATGGTGCCCAGGCGATCGCGTCGCCGGCATTCTCGATCTTCAACAAGCAGTCGACCGACGAGGTCGGGGTCTATGCGCAGGAGCAGGCCAAGCTCGGCGGCTTCGTCCTGACGCTCAATGGCCGCCAGAGCTGGGTCTCGCAGACGACGACCGCAGGTCTCGACGGCGTGCCGTCAACGCAGAAGGCGACTGCCTTCACAGGTCGCGCGGGCCTCGCTTACGTCTTCGACAATGGCATTGCGCCTTATGTCAGCTACGCGACGGCGTTCGCCCCGCAGGTCGGCGTCGATGCATCGGGATCGCCGTTCAAGCCGACCACCGGCGAGCAGAAAGAGATCGGCATCAAGTACCAGATGCCGCAGGTGCCGGTGCTGTTGACCGCCGCGGTGTTCGACATCACGCAGGACAATGTGCTGCGCACCGATCCGAGCAACATGGCGTTTCAGGCGGCAACTGGACAGGTCGAATCGAAGGGCGTGGAGCTCGAGGCGAAGCTGGCGCTCAAGCAGGGATTTGATCTCACCGCGGCCTACACCCATCTCAACGTCGTGATCACGCAGGGCAATCCCGATACGACCGGCAACGAGCTCTCCGGCATTCCGAGGAATTCCTTCGCGGCCTTCGGCAAATACACGTTCCAGTCCGGCGTCCCCGTCGAAGGGCTCGGGCTCGGCCTCGGTGTCCGTTATATCGGGACCAACTTCGGCAACGACCAGAATACGTTCCAGAATGCGGCGAGAACGCTGTTCGATGCCGTGATCGACTACGATCTCGGCAAGCTCGACCGGCGATGGCTCGGCGCCACCGCGCGCGTGAACGCGACCAATCTGTTCGACACGCACTACCAGACCTGTCAGTCCGGCTACTGCTATGCCGGCGAACGGCGTCAGGTGATCGGCACCTTGTCTTACCGCTGGTAGCTACACCGGTATCCGCACCGCCGCGCGCAGGCCGCCCATCGGGCTTTCGCCGAGCATGATGTCGCCGCCATGCGAGCGGGCGATGTCGCGGGCGATCGCAAGTCCGAGGCCGCTGCCGCCTTCGTCCTGGTTGCGGGCATCGTCGAGCCGCAGGAACGGCTTGAACACTTCCTCGCGCATGGCGGCGGGGATGCCGGGCCCGTCGTCGTCGACCGTGATGTTGAGATAGCGGTGGTCGCGCTGGCCGGTGATCGAGATCGTGTTGGCGTGGCGCGCCGCGTTGGAGACGAGGTTGGCGAGGCAGCGCTTGAACGAGGCCGGTTTCACCGTGACGACGGGCAGGCCGTGGAATGCCACCGTCGCGGTATGGCCGTGGCGCTCGGCGTCGCTGCGCAATTCCTCCAGTGCCATCGCCATGTCGGTCGGCTGCGCGACCTCGCCGGAATCGCCGCGCGCGAAGGCAAGGTAATCCTCCAGCATCATCGACATCTCGTCGACGTCCTTGCGCATCGCGTCGATCTCGGGGCCTTCGCCGATCAAGGCGAGCTCGAGCTTGAAGCGGGTCAGGATGGTGCGCAAATCATGCGACACGCCGGCGAGCATCGCGGTGCGCTGCTCGATCGAACGCTCGACGCGCGCCTTCATCTCGATGAAGGCCTGTGCCGCGCGCCGCACCTCGCGCGCGCCGCGCGGCCGGAAGTTCGGCGCCTCGCGGCCCTTGCCGAAGCTTTCGGCGGCATCCGCGAGCCGCAGGATCGGCTTGATCTGGTTGCGCAGGAACAGCACGGCGACGATCAACAGGATCGACGAGGTGCCGACCATCCAGAAGATGAAGATCTCCGAGTTGGAGGCGTAGGCCGCGCTGCGCTGGGCGAAGATCCGCATGACCGAATCGTCGAGCGAAACGCGGATCTCGACCAGGTTGGACTTGCCGACGGTGTCGATCCAGAACGGACGGCTGATCTGGCGGCCGAGTTGCACCGACAGCGTCTGGTCGAGCAGCGAGAAGAACGGCTTCGGTCCCGGCGGCGGCATGTCGCCGGCGGGGAGGAAGTCGACCACGAGCTGCAGCTTCTGGGCGATGTGGCGCAGCTGCGCGCGGTCCTTGTCCTGCGGATAATTCTTGTAGACGTCGATCAGCGCGGCGATGTCGGAGACCACCGCGGCGGACAGGCGCCGCGTCACGGTGTTCCAGTGCCGCTCCATGAACACGAACGCGACCACGGTCTGCAGGATCACCATCGGCACGATCATGATCAGCAGCGCGCGGGCGTAGAGGCCGGTCGGCATCCAGCTCTTGAATGCATTGCCCATCCAGCCGTTCGCCTTCGAGACGCGCTGCGAGGCGTTCTTGATCAGGGTCAGGCCGGTGTCGAGCGTGCTCATGGCTGCATCTTACGGCGAGGCGACCAGGCGATAGCCGATGCCGCGTACCGCCTGCAGGAACAGCGGATTGGCGGGATCGTGCTCGATCTTGCGGCGCAGGCGGTTGATCTGCACGTCGACCGCGCGCTCGTTGACGGTGCCGCCGCTGGTCAGCTCGCCGCGCGGCACGGTCTCGCCGGGGGCGCTTGCGAGGATACGCAGCATCTCGCGCTCGCGGTCGGTGAGATGGATGATCTCCTCGCCCTGGCGCAGCTCGCTGCGTTCGATGTGGAAGATGTAGGGGCCGAACGCGATCTGCTCGATCACCGTGACCTGCGGCGGCGCGGTGCGCTTGAGGATATTGCCGATGCGCAGCACCAGCTCGCGCGGCTCGAACGGCTTGGCGACATAGTCGTCGGCGCCGATCTGCAGGCCCTCGATGCGGGCTTCCGCCTCATGGCGGGCGGTCAGCATGATGATCGGCACCGTCGAGGAGGTGCGGATGAAGCGGGCGAGGTCGAAGCCGTTCTCGCCGGGCATCATCACGTCGAGGATGAGCAGGTCGAAATGCAGCCCGAGCAGCTTGGCGCGCGCGTCGGTGGCGCTCATGGCCGTCGTGACGCGATAGCCTTCGCCGGAGAGAAAGCGCGACAACAGGTCGCGAATGCGCCGGTCGTCGTCGACCAGCAGGAGATGCGGCGCATCGTCGGCCGGCTCGACCGGCGTGCGCATCAGGGTTGCAGCCTGCACCAGGTTCACTCCCTTGTTTTTTTGCCGCCGCCGAAGATCGCTTCGAGCACCTTGTCGGGATCGTCGCGGTCGATCATCGCGCGGAGGAATTGGCGAACCGTCTCGACGCCGGCCGGATCGATGCCGGCGATGGCGCGGTTGATGCGGTCGGTCTGCAGCCCTGCGAGCTTGGCGACCAGCGCCTCGCCCTTCGGCGTTGCGTAGAGCAGGCGCTGCCGGCGGTCGTTGTTGCCGGTCTTCTGCACGATGTAGCCTTCGTCCAGCAGTTGCTTGAGCACGCGTCCGAGCGACTGCTTGGTGATGCGCAGGACGTCGAGCAGGTCGGCGACCTTCAGGCCGGGATAGCGGGTGACGAAGTGGATGACGCGGTGGTGGGCGCGGCCGAAGCCGAACGCCTCCAGTTCCTGGTCGGCGTCGCCGACAAAGTCACGGTAGGCGAAGAACAACAGCTCGATGATGTCCCAGCGCAGGTCGCGGCCGCCCGCCGCAGGAGCGTGATCATCTCCCTGCGAATCGGGCTTGGCAGCCATGCCTGAGATATTTATGTCAGTCATATTGACGTATCTTGGGTTCAATGTTACAAAACTGCCTGTCACGACGAAACATTAGATCGTTCCGTCCGCGACAGCGTTTGAGGCGGCCTGAAAAAGCCTGTGAGGCGGTTTGGGCCGCAAATTGGACTACCGTGCGATTGTCGAGCGGCATTTCGGCAAACATACTGGACTTCAGCACTCCGCAAAAGCATGTCTAAACGGCATGTTGGCGATGGAAACCGGCCGGGTTGCCGGCGGTGGTGAAGTTCGCACCAGCCGAGCCTGATGGCTCCGGGGGAAACAGGCCGTCGCCCGGTATGGCGCCGGTTTCGACAGCGGAAAGCAAGAAAAATGACTTTGAAATTCGACATCCAGCCTTCGCCGAACGCCACGTCCGACAAGGATCGTGCGGCGAAGCTCGTGGACCCGGGCTTCGGCCGCGTCTTTACCGACCACATGGCGATCGTCCGCTACAGCCAGGGCAAGGGGTGGCACAGCGCCCGCGTCGAGGCACGTGCGAATTTTCCGCTCGATCCGGCTGGCGCGGTGCTGCACTACGCCCAGGAGATTTTCGAAGGTCTCAAGGCCTACCGGCGCGACGATGGCGGTGTGAACCTGTTCCGTCCCGACGCCAATGCCCGGCGCTTCCACGATTCGGCCGATCGCATGGCGATGGCGCCGCTGCCCGAGGACGTGTTCATCGAGGCGGTCGAGCAGCTGGTGCGGATGGATCGCGCCTGGATCCCGGGCGGCGAGGGCAGTCTCTATCTGCGGCCATTCATGATCGCGAGCGAGGTCTTCCTCGGCGTGAAGCCGTCGGCGGAATACATCTTCTCCGTCATCGCTTCGCCGGTCGGCTCCTACTTCAAGGGCGGTCCCGCGCCGGTGTCGATCTGGGTGTCGGAGAATTATACGCGGGCCGCGATCGGTGGCACCGGCGCCGTCAAGTGCGGCGGCAATTATGCCGCAAGCCTGCGCGCGCAGGCCGAAGCGATCGAGCGCGGTTGCGACCAGGTCGTGTTCCTTGATGCGATCGAGCGCCGCTACATCGAGGAGCTCGGCGGCATGAACATCTTCTTCGCCTTCGACGACGGCTCGCTGCTGACGCCGCCGCTCGGCACCATCCTGCCCGGCATCACTCGCGACTCGATCATCGCGCTTGCCAAGGATACCGGCACGCGCGTGCGCGAGGAGCCCTACACGATCCAGCAATGGCGCACTGATGCCGCCAGCGGCAAGCTGAAGGAGGCTTTCGCCTGCGGCACCGCGGCCGTGATCTCGCCGATCGGCAAGGTGTGCTCGGCGAGCGGCGACTTCCAGATCAGCGGCGGCGTCGCCGGCCCGGTCGCGATGGGCCTGCGCAAGAAGCTGGTCGACATCCAGTACGGTCGCACCAACGACCCGCATAATTGGATCAGGAACGTCGGCTGACACTGCGGTTCCACCGCTGACCTGCTTCGATTTGGCGCCTCTTCCTGTGCAGGGGAGAGGCGCTTTCGCTTTGGGACACCGACAAGCCGACGCTTCGCTTCGGTCGTCATTTTTCCGTGTTGTCTGCCGTCATCGTATGAACGGCCTGCCGCGAGCGCGCGACCAAGTCTCGCCTCCCGCTTCAAACAATCCCTCACTTGCGTGATGACATGACCAAAACTCCCGTAACACGTCTGATCTGTGCCGTGCTGATTGCGGCTGCGTTCGCGCTCACCGGAACCAACACGGCGCGCGCCGAGGACCACTCGCCTGTGATCGATGTCCGTACGGCCGACCCGGAGATGAACGCCGCGATCAGCCGTGCGCGCGAGACGCTTCCGGCGTTCTGGGCCTCCTATGAGGCGCCCAAGCCGTCGGAGACCCAGCACTCGCTCAAGGTCCGTTTTCCGACCCATCGCAACGAGGGCGAGCACATCTGGATGCGCGAGGTGAAGAAGCTGCCGAGCGGCGGCTATTCCGGCCGGTTCGCCAACCAGCCACGCGATTTGCCGGGCAAGCGGGCCGGCGACCTCGCCGAGTTCAAGCAGGCCGACATCTCCGACTGGATGTTCATGCGCAACGGCAAGATCGTCGGCGGCGAGACCATCAAGCCCCTGCTGAAATCGATGCCGAAGGCCGACGCCGACGCGCTTCGCGCGCGGATGGAGCAGTCCTGAGGACCGGTGTTCGGCGGCGGCGGAGGCGCAGAGCCGGGTTGCCGCCTTGCGCGTCCGCTGGTAAACGCCGCCAATGGCCGAGAAACCCAAAAAACCCCAGAAACTGAAGGCGCGCCTGCCGCGCGGGCTGGAAGATCGCGGCCCGGCCGCGATCAATGCCACGCGGGCGATGGTCGAGAAGATCCGCGCCGTCTACGAGCTCTACGGCTTCGAGCCGGTGGAGACGCCGGCGATGGAATATACCGACGCGCTCGGCAAATTCCTGCCCGACCAGGACCGGCCCAACGAGGGCGTGTTCTCGTTCCAGGACGATGACGAGCAGTGGATCTCGCTGCGCTACGACCTGACCGCGCCGCTCGCGCGCTATGTCGCGGAGAACTTCGACGCACTGCCGAAGCCTTATCGGTCCTATCGGTTCGGTTATGTCTTCCGCAACGAGAAGCCGGGTCCCGGCCGCTTCCGCCAGTTCATGCAGTTCGATGCCGATACGGTCGGCTCGGCGACGTCGGCGGCCGACGCCGAGATTTGCATGATGGCGGCCGACACGATGGAAGCGCTGGGGATTCCGCGCGGCTCCTATGTCGTGAAGGTGAACAACCGCAAGGTGCTCGACGGCGTGCTCGAGGCGATCGGTCTCGGCGGCGACGAGAACGCAGGCCGCAGGCTCACGGTGCTGCGCGCGATCGACAAGCTCGACAAGTTTCCTGCCGATGAGGTTCGCAAGCTGCTCGGTCCCGGGCGGTGGGATGGCGGCGAAGAGGGCAAGGGCGACTTTACCAAGGGCGCCGAGCTGAGCCCGGCGGATGCCGATATCGTTCTGGCCGTCACGCAGAAGCGCGACGATTGGAAAGACGCCATCGCTGCGGCCGAGACCTACCTCGCGAAGAGTGAAGTTGGTCAGGCCGGGGTGAGCGAGCTCGAAGAGATCGCGAAACTGGTCGCTGCGTCGGGCTATGGCGCGGATCGCATCCGCATCGACCCCACCGTCGTTCGCGGCCTCGAATACTACACCGGCCCGGTCTACGAGGTTGAGCTGCTGCTCGACACCAAGGACGAGAAGGGCCGCCCGGTTCGGTTCGGCTCGGTCGGTGGCGGCGGCCGCTACGACGGCCTCGTCTCGCGCTTCCGCGGCGAGCCAGTGCCTGCCACCGGCTTCTCGATCGGCGTCTCGCGGCTGCAGGCCGCGCTGACGATGCTCGGCCAACTCGATACGCAGGCCGGGTTCGGGCCCGTCGTCGTCACCGTGTTCGATCGCGACCGCGTCGCCGATTACCAGAAGATGGTTGCCCAGCTGCGCCAGGCCGGCATCCGCGCCGAGCTCTATCTCGGCAACCCGAAGAACATGGGCAACCAGCTCAAATATGCCGACCGCCGCAACTCGCCCTGCGTGATCATCCAGGGCTCCGATGAGAAGGCGCGCGGCGAGGTGCAGATCAAGGATTTGATCGAGGGCGCCAAGGCGGCGGCCGCGATCGCGTCCAATCAGGAATGGCGCGAAACGCGCCCCGCCCAGTTCTCTTGCGCAGAGGCCGACCTGGTCGCCAAGGTTCGCGAGGTGCTCGCGCGGCACGACGTGAACTGGGGATAGCTGGTTTGTCATGCGCGGGCTTGACCCGCGCATCCATCTTCAAAAAGATGGCGCACCAGCCAAACCGGCAGACGACCGGTTTGCGCGTCAACAACAACCAGGGAGTTATTCCGATGCCCGAGATCACTGTCAGCATGGCCGCCGGCCGCACCGACGAACAGAAGGCCGGCATGATGCGCGACATCACCCAGGCGTTGGTGAAGAACCTCGGCGTCGACGCCGATGCCGTCGTGATCCAGATCAATGAAGCGCCGCTGCATCACAAGATGAAGGGCGGCAAGACCTTCGTCGAGCGCGCGGCTGCGGCGAAGAAATAGCCCTTATCTCTCCACGGGTCGTCCCTGCGAAAGCAGGGACCCATAACCACCGATGCCGCTGATTGGCAAAGGCTGCGGCCCCAGCCATCGACCAACTGAAATTCGTGGTTATGGGTCCCGGGTCGCGCTTCGCTTGCCCGGGACGACAGTCTCCTTGAGGCGCTAATGGACGCACGCGACTTCATCAAGATCGGCATGAGCGCCGAGCGCATGCTCGTGGTGCCGCCGGAGCGTACGGTCGGGCATTTCGTGCCCGGCATGCCGATGGTCTATGCGACGCCGATGATGATCCTCGAAATGGAGATGGCGTCGGGCGATGCCATCCGCGCTGCGCTGCAGCCCGGCTGGGTCACGGTCGGGACCGAGGTCGATATCCGCCATCTCGCCGCCGCGCTCGTCGGCGCCACCGTACGAACCACTGCAAAGGTGATCGCGGTCGAGCGCCGCGTGATCCGTTTCGCGGTCGAGGCCTTTGAGGGCACGCGCAAGCTCGGCGAAGGCCGCCACGCCCGCGGTTTGATCAATGTCGAGAGTTTCAACAAGCGCCTCGGCGCGGCCTAGACCGCACATTCAGACGTCATCCTGATGAGCGCGTAGCGCGTCTCGAAGGATGGGCCACGGGCCGCGCACCCTTCGAGGCTCGCTTTCGCTCGCACCTCAGGGTGACGGGCAGGGAGTGTACTCGCAGCTACTTCGCCAATTCCTTCGAGCGTCGGGTCGCGGCGGCGATCGCGCGGGTCATCAGCGGCTGCATGCCGTCGCTCGCCATCAGCACCTCGAGCGCGGCAGCGGTGGTGCCGCCGGGCGAGGTGACATTCTGCCGCAGCGTCGCCGACGGCAGATCCGAGCGATGCAGCAACTCGCCGGAGCCGGCGACGGTCGCGCGCGCCAGCGTGGTCGCGAGCTGCTCGGGCAGGCCGGCCGCGACGCCGGCGCGGGCGAGCTCCTCGGCGAGCAGGAAGACATAGGCCGGGCCGGAGCCGGAGACCGCGGTCACCGCGTCCATCAGGCCTTCATCGTCGACCCATTCGACCAGCCCGGTCGCCTTCAGCAGCGCGTCGGTCATGGCGCGCTGCGCGGCGGTGACGCGCTTTGAGGGCACCGCGACCGTGATGCCGCGGCCGATCGCCGCCGGAGTATTCGGCATCGCGCGCACCACTGCGCCGCCGACTACGTCTTCCAGCGCTGACATCGTCGTGCCGGCCATGATCGAGACCACGAGTGTCGACGGACCGACCAGCGCCTTCAGCGCGGCGCCGGCGTCGCGGAACGATTGCGGCTTCACGGCGACGACCAGCGTGTCGACCGTGCCGAGCTCCGTCGCCAGCGGATTGAGCCGCACGCCCTTCGCCGCAAGCGCGGAGATCTCAGGCGAAAGATGCGGATCGATCACCGCGACCTGCTTGGGCGAGAGGCCCTGCGCAAGCCAGCCGGTCAGCATTGCGCCGCCCATCTTGCCCGCGCCCGCAAGCGCGATGGTGCCGGTCGTATTTTTCAGTGCGCTGCTTGTGTTCACAGGTGTCACCGCTCGTCGTCCCGGCGAAGGCCGGGACCCATAACCGCAGGTGGTTCTAGTAAAGCGAAGCGGGCGCCACAAGCAGTTTGCTCAACCACTGGGGCCGCGGAGTATGGGTCCCGGCTTTCGCCGGGACGACACTGAGCATGCGGACGCGGTTACGCCTCGCCCTCGGTGTCGAACATTGCGGCGGCCATCGCCTCGGCGGTCGACTTGCCGGCCCACACTACGAACTGGAACGCCGGATAATAGCGCTCGCAGGCATGGATCGCGTTCACCACCATGGCCTCGCATTGCGCGGTGGAGGCGGTGAGGCCGCCGGGCAGCACCAGCGCCTGACGATGCATCACCATGCCGGTGTGGGTCCACAGGTCGAAATGGCCGACCCATAGTTGTTCGTTGATCGCGGCGACCAGCCGCTGCACTTCGGCGCGGCGCGCTTGCGGCATCTTCATGTCGAAGGCGCATGCGAGATGCAGCGCCTCGATCTCTCCCATCCAGGTGAAGGAGAGCTGATAATCGATCCAGTCTCCCTTGGAGACGATCGTCACCTCGTCTTCGCCGGAACGCTCGAACGCCCAGTTGTTGTCGGTGGCGATATCTTCGACCACCGCAAGCGGGTTGTTCCGGGAATCGATAATGCTTTCGAGGAGGGACATGCCGTCTCGGACCTTGTTCTTATGATCGCTTGATACGCACACGGAAGCCGGCACTTGCGACATACTGCGTCGTGGCCGAGTGCAGTTCCTTGACCGGGCTTCCGGATGCCCCTGGACCTGACGCCGATGAAGTGATGTGATTTGCGGAATCCGCGCAACCGCACGCCGAGTCCGTCCACAGCCAAAGCGCGCATCGTCCACAGCTGATCTCCGCCACACTTGTGATTTTGCGAACAAATCGGAATCTAGGCGTTCGCGTAACGATTTATTAACCATTGGCAGGCGCTTCGCCGCACACGTGAATCAGCCTTTCGGGCGCTCACATCTCTCTGCAAGGGCCGCAGCGCGCTCATGGGGACATGCCGTTTCCCCATGCCAAAGGTGCTTGCCCAGCTGTCGCGGTTTGGTCATATTTCGCCTCAGGCACGTCCATCCCGGGCGTGCCGATGTTCTCAGGGCGGGGTGAAAATCCCCACCGGCGGTAAAGGGTGATGAGCCCAAGCCCGCGAGCGCCTTCTTCCGCGAAGCCGGAGGAAGGGTCAGCAGATTCGGTGCAATTCCGAAGCCGACGGTTACAGTCCGGATGAAAGAGAACGGTTGCGGCAGCCAACGCGATTTCGTGTGGGCTTGTGTCGTTGTCCGTATGCCCTGATTCTGGTCCTGAAAGAGGAAAGCCATGAATCAGATGTTGCAAGACCAAGACGTTCAAGCTTCTCAAGACCAAACCCCCGAAGCAGCAAGCGCTCCCGATACGCCGGCTCGTCCGCCGGCGCCGGAGCATCCGCACTTCGCCAAGCCGCAGCGCGTTGCCTTCGTGCAGTCGTCCTGGCATCGCGATGTGGTGGAAGAGTGCCGCATCTCCTTCCTGAAGGAGATCGAGGCGCGCCACATCACCAACGTCGACGTGTTCGAGGTGCCGGGCTCGTTCGAGATCCCGCTGCATGCGCAGCTGCTGGCGAAGACCCGCCGCTACACCGCGATCGTCGCGGCCGGGCTGGTCGTCGATGGCGGCATCTACCGCCACGAATTTGTCGCCGATACCGTGATCAAGGCGCTGATGGATGTGCAGTTGCGCACCGAGGTGCCGGTGTTCTCGGCGGTGCTGACGCCGCAGCAATTCCACGAGACCGAGGTGCATTACGACTTCTTCCGCAAGCACTTCGTGATCAAGGGGATCGAGGTCGCGGAAGCCTGCGCCAACACGCTGCTCAGCCTCGAACGGCTGCGCGGCCAGGTCGCGGCGGGAATACCTGGCTAGCGCGCATGATCCGGAAAAGTGCGAAGCGGTTTTCCGAAAAGATCATGCGCAGATAAGAAGCGCGTCAATAGTTCAAGGCCCGACGCAAAAGCGATTCCGGCTGCGTGCCGGGATCGCTCGCGCAGCCGGCGCGTTCGGTTATGCTTGCCGGCATAATCAGAACGCGCGGGAGGCGCCCATGACTGAACAACAAGCTTCCGACTGGCTCGGCCTGTCGGGCCGCGTTGCCGTCGTCACCGGCGGAGGCGGCGGCATCGGCCGCGCCACCGCCGTCAGTTTCGCGCGCGCCGGCGCCAGGGTCGCCGCGCTCGATCGCGACGAGCGCGGGCTGGCTGAGACCAAGGCGAAGCTTCGCGAGTTCGGCGATGGTCATCTCGTCGCAAGCTGCGACACGACCAGCGAGGACAACGTCGCGGCTGCGGCCGATGCCGTCGCACGCACGCTTGGTCCGTGCGACATCCTCGTCAACACCGCGGCGGTGCTGCGTCCCGGCGGGCTCGATACGCTGCCGCTCGCCGAATGGAATGCGGTGCTGGCGGTCAACCTCACCGGCTATTTCATCTGCGCGCAGGCGTTCGGCCGCCAGATGCGCAAGGCCGGTCGCGGCAGCCTCATCCACGTCGCCTCGATCGCCGCCAGCAATGCGCAGGGGCAGAGCGGCGCCTACAGCGTCAGCAAGGCCGCCGTCGTGATGCTCTCGCAGCAGCTCGCCGCCGAATGGGGACCGCACGGCATCCGCAGCAATGTGGTCAGCCCGGGCCTCGTCGTCACGCCGATGAGCCAGGCGTTCTACGACACGCCCGGGGTTACCGAGCGGCGCACCGCCGTGGTGCCGATGCGCCGGATCGGCGCGCCGCAGGACATGGCGGACGCGACCCTGTTCCTGGCGAGCGACCGCGCGTCCTACGTCAATGGTGAGGAGATCATCGTCGACGGCGGCTATGCGCGGACGCTGATGAGCCATGTGCCGCGGCCGGGGTTTTGAGTTGCTGGCCGCTGCCGCAAACTCGGTGTCGTCCCTGCGAAAGCAGGGACCCATAACCACAGGATCTTATTGTGGGCGCCCGATGTGGCCCCAGCCTTCGCAACAACGGGAATTGGTGGTTATGGGTCCCGGCTCAAGGCCGGGACGACAGCGAGTATGCGGCCCTAATCGAACAGGCTGGAGACCGACTCTTCCGCTGCGGTGCGGCCGATCGCTTCGGCGATCAGGCCGGCGATCGAGATCTGGCGGATGTTCGGCGCCTTGTTGACGGCTTCCGTCGGCAGGATCGAGTCGGTGATGACCAGTTCCTTCAGCCGCGACGAGGCAATCCGCGCGGCGGCGCCGCCGGACAGCACGCCGTGGGTGATGTAGGCCGAGACTTCCTTGGCGCCGTGCGCGATCAGCGCCTCGGCCGCGTTCACCAGCGTGCCGCCGGAGTCCACGATGTCGTCGACCAGGATGCAGTTGTAGCCGGCGACGTCGCCGATCACGTTCATCACCTCGGACTCGCCGGGGCGCTCGCGGCGCTTGTCGACGATCGCAAGCGGGGTGTTAATGCGCTTGGCGAGGCCGCGGGCCCGCGCCACGCCGCCGACGTCGGGCGACACCACCATCACCTTGGCGAGGTCGAACTTCTCTCTGATGTCGCGCACCATCAGGGGCGCCGCGAACAGATTGTCGGTCGGGATGTCGAAGAAGCCCTGGATCTGGCCGGCGTGCAGGTCGAGCGTCATGACGCGATCGACGCCGGAGTGCGAGATCAGGTTGGCGACGAGCTTGGCCGAGATCGGCGTACGCGAGCCGGACCTTCGATCCTGCCTGGCGTAGCCGAAATAGGGCACCACCGCGGTGATGCGGCGCGCCGAGGAACGGCGCAACGCGTCGGTGATGATCAAAAGCTCCATCAGATTGTCGTTGGCCGGATACGACGTCGACTGAATGATGAACATGTCCGAACCGCGGACGTTCTCCTGGATCTCGACGAAGATCTCCATATCGGCGAAGCGCCGGACCACGGCCTTGGTCAGTTCGATGCCAAGTCCCTTGGCAATGTCCTGCGCCAGCGCAGGATTGGAGTTGCCGGCGACGAGCTTGATTGATCCGTTCTTTGCCGACATCGATGCTTCCCCCCGCGCCTTGCTGGATACGACGTTCAGCATCTCAAGTCCTTACGGAACCGGCGGGTTTTCGGTGCGCGAGGGAATATCAGGCAGGCGGCGCCGATGGCAACCCATTAGGCGCTTCGGCCCACGTTTTCCTGGGCAAAAAACGCCTTTCCCCGGGAGATTCCGGGGGTTAGTTGGCGGAATAGCTGAGTGCCACGGTTTCGGGGGCCGGGGCGCTGACCATCGCTGGCCCGCGGAGCTCCGGTGCCGGGGCGGGCGCCGGGCCGCCATTGATCATGCTGGACAGGCCGCTGAGGCCGGCCTGGGCGATCTTGCGCAGCACCAGTTCGTCGGCGGCGGCCCAGGCGTCGCGGCCGGCCTTGCCGGCGGGCTCCTCGCCGGACAGCCGGAGCGCCCGTTGCTGGTTGCTGTCGTAGACGTCCCAGACCCACGCGATCATGGTGCGGCCGCGCACCACCTGCGCCGACAGATAGCTGCGCACGCGATAGGCCGCGGTGGCCTGGCGCGAGACGATCGACAGGCTGCGCAGCTTGGATTCGCTGTCGAGCACGCCGACCATGCGGTCGAAGACCTGGGGCGGCGGACCGTCGATCGATTCGAACGCGACGGTTGCGCCGCCGCTCGCAGGCGTCGCCATTGCGTAGGAGTCGGCCACGTTGCCGCCGGCCGCGCATCCGCCAAGTGCGCAGCCAATCGCCAGCCATGTGGCTGCGATCGCTGCACGCACGACTGTCCCAGTTTGAAACTGGTGGTTTGACGCTTCCCTCATTGCGTCCTGCGATATCGTTAAAACGGCTTAACGTCTAGGGCAGGACGGCCACAGCACTTAACAGTCGACTGGTCAGGCGCCGCGAGGGGGGGCAGGATCGAATTCCTCGTCAGTCAGCGAGATGATGCCGCATGGCATCGACGATCCAGGCCCATTCCCGGTTCGGGCTGCTGTCGGGCCGCTGCCCCCGCATGATAGCGACCAACTCCCAATAGCGTGCGGCGCGGTCGTCATGCTGGGCGTATTTGGCGCGAAGCCAGTTGCGGAAATCCAGGTCGGGCTGCCGGCCCATCAATCGAGCCGAGGCTTCCAGCCATTGTCGCGCGATCGCGCTGCCGGTGTCAGACGTTGGTTCGAGCCCGTCGTCGATCGCCTGCTTTGCCTCGCGCACAATGGCGTCGCTTGCAGCCTGGCAGGCCTCCATATCGAAGGCGTCGCGATCCCAGGCGTCGCTGGCGTTCGCGCGCATTTTGGCGATGAAGGAGGGATCGTTGAGGATCGACGACAGCTCGATCCAGGCATCGCATTGCTCGGGTGTCGGCTCGTCGGGCAGTTCGGGCACCGTCGTCTCGATCATCTGCCGGACCCATTTCCGGTCGATGTTGATGCCGTCGGACACTTTCTTGAAAAAGTGTTCGACGACGTTGCGGCGCTCAGTGCGGGATAGCTGCGTCATGGTCAGGAATCTCCTCAGATCTGCTTCGGTGAGTTGCGGTGAACGCAACGCAGCCCGCAGGGCCGAGGCGACGCGGCGCTGGGCCGCGATCTCCGCTTCCAGCGTTTCGAGACGGAGCTTCAGCGCCTCGACCAGCGAGAGTTCCTTGCTCAGGACCTCACGGATGGCGTCGAGACCGAGCCCCGCATCGCGCAGGCAACGGATCAGGTCGAGGCGAACCAGTTCGTCGTCGGTGAAGACGCGATAGCCGCTCGCGGTGCGGCCGGCCGGCGGCAGCAACCCCTGGTCCGCATAGAAGCGGAGCCTGCGGACGGAAATTCCGCTGAGCCGCGCCGCCTCGCCGATGCTGTAGGTGCGTTGTGTCATGCGCCGCTTGTCCGGTCTCCAGCAGGTGGAGAGTCAAGACGCTTGTCGCACAAAAATGATGAAGACGCCCGGCGTCAGCCTTCCAGCGCGATGGCGTGAACGTGCCGGCCGTAATCGGCTTCCTTGCGGTGCACGGAGCGGCGGTAGCTGAAGCAGCGCTCGTCGGAATAGGTGTCGATCCCGAGATCGTCGATCATCAGCACGCCGGCATTTTCCAGCCGCATCCGGATGAAGCCGGCGAGATCGAACATCGCGTGGCCGTCGCGTTCGGCGGGCATGAAGAACATGCCGTTCTCGGCATCGGCCTCGATGAAGCGTTCGATGAATTCGTTTCCGACCTCGTAGGACTCCTTGCGGATCAGCGGGCCGATGGCGGCGACGATGCCGCCGCGGTCGGCGCCGAGCTTTTCCATCGCATCGATGGTCGATTCCAGCACGCCGGTCAGCGCGCCCTTCCAGCCGGCATGCGCCGCGCCGATCACCCGCGCATGGGGATCGACGAACAGGATCGGGCCGCAGTCGGCCGTCGTGACCGAGATCGCAAGCCCTTCTGTGCGTGTGACGAGCGCGTCCGCCTTCGGGCGCACCGCGCCATTCCATGGTCCGGTCACGGCCACGACGTCGGGCGAGTGCACCTGATGCACGCTGATGAAGTGATCGAGCGGCACGCCGAGCTGCTCTGCCATCCGCCGCCGGTTCTCGGCGACCTTGGCGGGATCGTCGTGCGAGCCGAGCCCGCCATTGAGGCCGGCATAGATACCCTCGGAGACGCCGCCCTCGCGCGAGAAGAAGGCGTGGCGCAGGCCCGGAATGGCCGACAGCAGCGGTGATCCCAATGTCATTGTTCGGTCTCGTCAGGCTGATCGCTGAGGCCAGCGATCGAGGTGAGGCGCGGGTCGGAGATGGCCATGACCTTGAACATCGAGCCCATCCCGCCGCGTCCGGAATCGGTCAGGCGCTTCAGCGCGCCGGCAATGTCGGCGGAGACCTCGGGTGAGGCTTTTGCCATCAATCCGGCGGCACGGGCCTCGACGCCGAGGCGCTTGAGGAAGTCGCCCTGCGTCGCCGGCCCGTGGACGCGCGCGCCGACATCCTCGGCGGCCCGCGCCAGGGCCTGGAAATCGACATGCGCCGTCACGTCGGCCTGTCCCGGGTTCCTCAGCGGGTCGGCGAAGCTGTGCCGCGCGATCGCCTGGAAGGTGTCGCCGGCGTCGCTGCGCAGATGGCCGTAATCGATGATCAGCGCGGCGCCGTCCTGGTCGCGCAGGCGCGTTGCGAGCTTCATGATCTCGCTGTCGGGCCGCCATTCGAACACCGCGCCGAGCGGGGCGGCGCGCACCAGCGGCGGCAGCAGCACCTCGAAGTGCGGTGTCGGCTCGGCGGCGGGCGCGAAATACAGGTTGCCATTGGCATCCATCCCGACCGTGCGTTCGTGCCAGCCGGTCTCGCGGCGGACCATCTGGTGGATCGGCAGCACGTCAAAATATTCGTTGGCGAGGATCACCGCCGGTCCCTCCGGCACGTCGTCGATGCTGTCGTGCCAGGTGATGTTGCGCACGCCGGTCAGCGTGGCATGCTGCTTCTCGCGCAGCACCGGATTGACCTCGACGAGGTGGATGCTGAGCGACTGGTAAAGCGGCGGCAGCACGCGCAGCGCACGCAGCGCATCCGACATCATGGTGCCGCGGCCGGGCCCGAGCTCGATCAGGCGGAGCGTGTCCGGCGAGCCGATCGCGCGCCAGATCGAGGCGCTCCACAGCCCGAGCAGTTCACCGAACATCTGGCTGACCTCGGGCGCCGTGGTGAAATCGCCCTCGCGGCCGAGCGGATCGCGCGACAAATAGTAGCCGTAGCGCGGATGCATCAGGCACAATTCCATGTAGCGCCAGACCGGCATCGGCCCGGACAGCTTGATCAGCTTCCTGATCTCATCCAGCAGTGGGGAGGGTTCGCTCACGGCCTTCCTTGGATTGCTCTCGCTCTACGTTGAACTCGGCGCCGGCCCGTTCGCCCCGCGGCGAACGGCGGCCGTGATGATGATAGCGCCCACAATGATCATTGGCACCGACAGCAGCATCCCCATCGTTAATCCGCCCCACAGGAATCCGAGCTGCGGATCGGGCTCCCTGAAATGCTCGCCGATGATCCGGGCAATGCCGTAGATCGCAATGAAGCTGCCGAGGATCAGGCCGGGCCGCTTGAGCGCCCCCATCCGGATCATGATCGCCAATGCCGTGAACAGAACGATGCCCTCGAGCCCGGCCTCGTAGAGCTGGCTCGGATGGCGCGGCAGCGGTCCGCCATTGGGGAAGATCATGGCCCAGGGCACGCTTGGATCGGCGTGACGGCCCCACAATTCGCTGTTGATGAAATTGGCCAGCCGGCCGAGGAACAGCCCGATCGGCGCGACCGCGGTGGTGATGTCGCCGAGCGACAGGATCGGGATGTTGTTGCGGCGGGCGAACAGCATCACCGCGGCGACGCAGCCGAGGAAGCCGCCGTGGAACGACATGCCGCCCTTCCATAATTCGAGGATCTCGGACGGGTGCGCGATGAAGAAGGGCAGGTTGTAGAACAGCACGTAGCCGGTGCGGCCGCCGACGATGATGCCGATGGTGACCCAGAGGATGAAATCGTCGAGCTGCGGCAGCGTGATCGGCGCCGGGCCGCCCCACAGCCGCTGCTTCTTGATCAGCGAGCGGGCATAGATCCAGCCCAGCACGATGCCGACGATATAGGCCAGCGCGTACCAGCGGATCACGATCGGCCCAAGCGCGAGCGCGACGGGGTTGAACACCGGAAAGTCGATCAGCAGGAACGGCATCGGGATCAGAGCGCTTTCGTGTAGACGGCGTAGGGCACGCCATGAATGGGCGGAGCGTCATGCACCTTGCTGAAGCCCATCCTGAGATACATCGGCAAGGCGACCGTCATGATGGGGCTCGTGTGAAGCGCAATGGTCCGGCACCGGTCGCGCCGCGCCTTGGCGAGGCATTCCGACGTCAACGCATGCCCGAGTCCCTTCCCCCTGTCGACCGGGTCGACCACCAGCATGCGAATGACCGGCCATGCCTGATCGAAGAATGCGGCCTTTTTGACGCCGGGCCCAAAATAGCCGACCGCGCCGGCCAGCCGGTTACCGAGCTCGGCGACGATGATCTCGCCGCCGGAACTCAATTCAGAAGTTTTTGACAGGCCGGCACGCATCGCCGGCCAGTCGTTGAAGGCGTCGCGGAATTGCTCGAAGGCGGTCGCCGCAAGCCGGTTCACCTCGTCGGCGTCGGAGCTTCGGTAGTCTCGAATGCGCGCGGCCTCCGCCATCCCGTGCTTCGGGCCTCAGACCAGGTTGCGGCGATAGAGCGCGAGCAGCCGCTCCCAATGGCGTTCGGCGGCGTCGCGGTCGTAGACAGGGCGCTTGGGGAAGGCGAAGCCGTGATGGGTGCCGGGATAGATCTCGACCTCGTTGTTCGAGCCCTTCATGCCCGCCTTCACCTGCTCGATGATCTCCACTGGGGCGTAGATGTCGGTCTCGGCGCAGGCGAAATAGAGCTCGGCCTTGGTCTTCTGCGCAGCGAGATGCGGGCTGTCAGGCTGGTCGGTCGCCAGATGCGTGCCGTAGACCGAGGCGGCGGCCTTGACGCGATCGGCGAAATGCGTCGCCGCGTTCACGGCATAGCGGCCGCTCATGCAGTAGCCGACGGTGCCGATGATCCCAGTGTTGGCGGCCTTCTGCGTCTCGGCGTAGGCGAGCAGGCCCTTGGTGTCTTCCATGACCAGCGGAATGTTGAGCGAGTGCATCAGCTCGAACATGCGCTTGCGCTCGGGCGATTGCGGATCGGGATTGATCGGGCCGAGCTCCATCGCGCCGGCGCGGTAATACATATTGGGCAGCATCACATAATAGCCCGACGTGCCGAGCCGGCGCGCCATGTCGCGCAGCTCCTCGCGGATACCAGGCGCATCCATGTAGAAGATGACGACAGGGAAGGGGCCGCCGCGTTCGGGATGGGTGATGAAGGTGGTGGTTTTGCCGTCCTTGGTCCGGATCTCGACGGTCTGCTCGATCATGGCGTTTCTGCTCGCGTTATGTGTGCGATTTCTGTTGTGAGTTCATACGATTGCAAGGAAACCGGAGCATGACAAGGCAAGTGCCCGTAAGGTCCGCCATTCGCGGCGGACTTGAACCGGATGGCGGGGATCGCCATTGTCTTTTGCGCAAGCCAGTGAACGCGGAGAGTTTTGCCAGATGACCCAGACCAGCAACCGGTTTTTCGATGAGATCGGCCGTCTGATGAACGACGCCGCGGGCGCAGCCCAGGGCGTCAAGCGTGAGGTCGACACGGTCATGCGCAACCAGGCCGAACGGATCCTGCGCGACCTCGATGTGGTCAAGCGCGAGGAATTCGACGCGGTCAAGGACATGGCCCGCCTGGCGCGCGAGGAGAACGAGGCGCTGAAGGCGAGGATCACGGCGCTGGAAGCCAAGCTCGGCGGTTCGGCGGGTTGACGGACGCCGCGTAGCCCGGATGGAGCGAAGCGCAATCCGGGGCCACTGCCTCAGCGGGGCCAGCCCCCGGATTTCGCTTCGCTCCATCCGGGCTACGATCCTCCCTCGGCAACCCAAGAAAAATCCCTTCATTTCCTTGTCATTTCGGCCCTTTGGGGCTAAAAGCCCGCCACGTCCGCGGCCCCCGCACCCCTGGAGGCTTGCTGTGGATCTGAGCATGGGCCGCGCTGCGGCCTTTAACTTTTTAAATACAAGGACTTAACGCTATGGCGACCGTCAAGGAATTGAAGGCGACCGCGCGTCCGAAGAGCGGCAAGGGGGCCGCCCGGGCAGAGCGTCGCGCCGGGAGAGTTCCCGGAGTGATCTACGGAGACAACCAGCCCCCCGTCACCATCTCGGTCGACGATCGTGAACTGCGCCAGCGCATCCTGGCGGGCCGGTTCCTGACCACGATCTATGACATCGACCTCGAGGGCAAGAAGCACCGCGTGATTCCGCGCGACTTCCACCTCGACCCCGTGAAGGACTTCCCGCTCCATGTCGACTTCATGCGGCTCGGTGAAGGCGCGACCATCCGCGTCAGCGTGCCGCTGCACGTCGTGAACGCGGAAACCGCCCCCGGCATCAAGCGCGGCGGCACGGTGAACATCGTCACCCACGCGCTCGACCTCGAGTGCGCGGTCGACAACATTCCGCAATACATCGAAGTCGACGTCGGCAGCCTCGAGATCAGCTACTCCCTGCATCTCTCCGAGGTCACGCTGCCCAAGGGCGTGAAGTCGCTGACCCGCGAGGACGCGACGCTGGTCACCATCGTGCCGCCGTCCGGCTACGCCGAAGAGCAGAAGGCCGCAGCTGCGGCGGCTGCTGGTGGCGCTGCTCCGGCCGCGGGTGCTGCAGCTCCGGCCGCTGCGGCGGCTCCGGCTGCGGGCGCTGCGGCTCCGGCGGCGGGTGCCAAGGCTCCCGCCGGCGGTGGCGACAAGAAGAAGTAATCGATCAGGTCGGCGCGCGATCGTCTGATGGCGCGCCGACGTGGGATGCCGCGCCATGCGCCTTTTTGTCGGTCTCGGTAATCCTGGCGCGAAATACGCCAGCAACCGGCACAATATCGGTTTTCTGGCGGTCGACGAGATTGCACGGCGTCATGGTTTCGGACCATGGCGCCGTCGCTTTCAGGGCGAGGCGTCCGAAGGCGTGGTCGATCGTGAGAAGGTCGTGCTGCTGAAGCCGGCCACCTACATGAACGAGTCCGGGCGCGCGGTGCAGGAAGCGGCGAACTTCTTCAAGCTCGCCCCCGCCGACATCACCGTATTCCAGGACGAGCTCGAACTGCCGCCCGCCAAGGTGCGCGTCAAGATCGGCGGCGGGATCGCCGGCCATAACGGGCTGCGCTCGATCTCCGCACATATCGGCAACGAATATCGGCGGGTGCGGCTCGGGATCGGTCATCCCGGCGTCAAGGAGCTCGTGCACAGCCACGTGCTGTCGGACTTCGCCAAGAGCGACCGGGCGTGGGTGGAGGCCTTGTGCCAGGCCGTCGCCGACAATGCCGGCCTGCTGGCTGCGGGGCACGACGCCTCGTTCGCCAACAAGGTGCATCTGACGATGCAGGCCAAGGGATTTTTCGACACCAAGGACGAGGGGCCGAAGTAGACCCTCATCATCGCCGGGCTCGGCCCGGCGATCCATTTTTCCAAGTGGGATGGATACGCGGGTCAAGCCCGCGTATGACGACCTCAGTCATTCAACCGTGCAGCGTGAGCGCGCGAGAGATCGGGACAAACATGGGATTCAAATGCGGGATCGTCGGGCTGCCGAACGTCGGCAAGTCGACACTGTTCAATGCACTGACCGAGACGGCGGCCGCCCAGGCGGCGAATTATCCGTTCTGCACCATCGAGCCGAACGTCGGCGAGGTGGCGGTGCCCGATCCGCGGCTGGAGAAGCTCGCAACGGTCGCGAAGTCCGGGCAGATCATCCCGACCCGGCTGACCTTCGTCGATATCGCGGGCCTGGTGCGCGGCGCATCGCAGGGTGAGGGTCTCGGCAACCAGTTCCTTGCCAACATCCGCGAGGTCGACGCGATCGCCCACGTGGTGCGCTGCTTCGAGGATTCCGACATCACCCATGTCGAGGGCAAGATCGCGCCGCTCGCCGATATCGAGACCATCGAGACCGAGCTGATGCTGTCCGACCTCGACAGCCTGGAGAAGCGCGTCGACAATTTGTCGAAAAAGGCCAAGGGCAACGACAAGGAAGCCAAGGAGCAGCTCGAGCTCGTCAACCGCGCGCTGGTGCTGTTGCGCGACGGCAAGCCGGCGCGGGGGCTCGAGCGCAAGCCGGAGGAGGAGCGCGCATTCCGCATGCTCGGGCTCCTGACCTCGAAGCCCGTGCTCTATGTCTGCAACGTCGAGGAGGGCTCGGCCAAGGACGGCAACAATTTCTCCAAGGCGGTGTTCGAGCAAGCCAAGAAGGAAGGCGCGGTCGCGGTCGTGATCTCGGCCAAGATCGAATCCGAGATTGCGACGCTGTCGCGCGCCGAGCGCGCCGAGTTCCTGGAAACGCTAGGCCTTGAAGAGGCCGGTCTCGACCGCTTGATCCGCGCCGGCTACCAGCTGCTCGACCTCATCACCTATTTCACGGTCGGCCCGAAGGAAGCCCGCGCCTGGACCATCGACCGCGGCACCAAGGCGCCCGCCGCCGCCGGCGTGATCCATACCGATTTCGAGAAGGGCTTCATCCGCGCCGAGACCATCGCGTATGAGGATTACATCGCCGGCAACGGCGAAGCCGGCGCCCGCGATGCCGGCAAGCTGCGGCTTGAAGGCAAGGACTACGTCGTCGCCGACGGCGACGTCATGCATTTCCGCTTCAATACCTGAGCGCGGTCTCGCTTCGGTTTCTCCATTCGTCGTCCCGGGCAAGCGAAGCGCGACCCGGGACCCATAACCACAGGGCGTTGTTGTTGCGCGACGCTGTGGCCCCAGCCCGCTTCATCCCCACGTCCTGTGGTTATGGGTCCCTGCTTTCGCAGGGACGACACTGAGTGTGCGGATAGCGCACAGCCAAACAGCGCTCACCGGTCCGCGCGGCCGATCACATCCATCAGCTCTGCGATCTTGCGCCGCTGGTCGGCCTTGTCGCCGGACGAGATCGCATGCTCGACGCAATGGGCGACATGATCGCGCAGGACCTCTTCCTCGACGCGGCGCAGCGCCGCGCGCGCGGCCGCGATCTGCGTCACCACGTCGATGCAATAGCGGTCTTCCTCGACCATGGCGGCCAACCCCCGGATCTGACCTTCGATCCGTTTGAGCCGTTTTAAACAGGATGTCTTGACCTCGTCTCTCATAGGTCTCATATACCCCCCTAGGGTATACAAATCAAGAGGCCGGGATAGCGGCCGGGAAGAGTCTCGTGGCACACGCAGAGCACGACCATTCGCACGCGGATCATCACCATCATGGCGCGGCCGCGCATTCCTGCTGCGGCGGCAAGCATGGACACGACACGACGCCGGCCGAGGCGACGTTTGCGATCGATCCGGTCTGCGGCATGAAGGTCAACCCGGCGACCGCCAAGCACCGCTTCAGCTACCAGGGCGAGGAGTATCTGTTCTGCAGCGGCCGCTGCCGCGAGCGTTTCGAGGCCGAGCCGGACAAGTACCTCAAGCCGCGCGAGGCGGAGCCGCCAATGCCGACCGGCACGATCTACACCTGCCCGATGCATCCTGAGGTGCGCCAGGTCGGTCCCGGCAGCTGCCCGATCTGCGGCATGGCGCTGGAGCCGGAGCAGATATCGCTCGACGACGGGCCGGATCCCGAACTGATCGATATGGTCAGGCGGTTCTGGATCGCGCTCGCGCTCACACTGCCGGTGTTCGTGCTCGAGATGGGCAGCCATCTCGGGCTGATGCATCTGGTGCCGCAGACCTGGTCGAACTGGATTTCGTTCGTGCTGGCGACACCGGTCGTGCTGTGGGCCGGCGCGCCGTTCTTCGTGCGCGGCTGGCAGTCGGTGGTCACGCGCAACCTCAACATGTTCACGCTGATCGCCATGGGCGTCGGCGTCGCCTATCTCTACAGCGTCGTCGCGACGCTGGCGCCGCAGCTGTTCCCGCCGGCGTTCCGCGACATGCATGGCGCGGTCGCGGTGTATTTCGAGGCGGCGGCCGTGATCACGGTGCTGGTGCTGCTCGGCCAGGTGCTCGAATTGCGCGCTCGTGCCCAGACCTCGGGCGCGATCCGCGCGTTGCTCGGTCTCGCGCCCAAGACCGCGCGGCGCATTACCGAACATGGTGACGAGGACATCGACATCGACGCGATCAAGGTCGGTGACCGCCTGCGCGTGCGCCCCGGCGAGAAGGTGCCGGTCGATGGCGTCGTCATCGAGGGCAGCGCCGTCATCGATGAATCCATGGTCACGGGTGAATCGATGCCAGTCACGAAGGCGGAAGGCGAGAAGGTGATCGGCGGCACCGTCAACCAGAGCGGTGGCCTCGTGATGCGCGCCGAGAAGGTCGGCCGCGACACCATGCTGGCGCGGATCGTCGACATGGTGGCGAAAGCGCAGCGCTCGCGCGCGCCGATCCAGCGGCTAGCCGACCGCGTCGCCGGCTGGTTCGTGCCGGCGGTGATCGCGGCTGCCGTGCTCGCCTTCATCGCCTGGACGGTGTTCGGTCCGGAACCGCGCCTGACCTTTGCGCTGGTCGCCGCGGTTACGGTGCTGATCATCGCCTGCCCGTGCGCGCTGGGACTGGCAACGCCGATGTCGATCATGGTCGGTGTCGGCCGCGGCGCGCATTCCGGCATCCTGATCCGCGACGCGCAGGCGCTGGAGCGGATGGAAGCGATCGACACGCTGGTCATCGACAAGACCGGCACGCTCACCGAGGGCAAGCCGAAGGTCGTGCGCATCATCGCGGCCGAAGGGTTCGACGAGAATGACGTGCTGCGCCTTGCCGCCAGTGTCGAGCAGGGCAGCGAGCATCCGCTGGCGCAGGCGATCATCGCGTCCGCCAGGGAGCGCAAGCTGGCATCGGCCGCCGTCAGCAATTTTGCCTCGCCCTCCGGCAAGGGCGCGACCGGAACGGTCGAAGGCAAGCAGGTTGCGCTCGGCAATGCGGTGCTGATGGGCGAGTTGAAGATCGTAACGTCAACGCTGGACCAGGCCGCCGAGGCCGCGCGGCGCGACGGCGCGACGGCGATCTACGTCGCGGTCGATGGGCGCGTCGCCGGCGTGATCGCGATCGCCGATCCGGTCAAGCTGTCGGCGGCGAATGCGCTGCAGGCGCTGCGCACTGCGGGCCTGCGCATCGTGATGCTGACCGGCGACAATGAGACCACGGCGCGCGCGGTGGCGAAGACGCTCGGCATCGACGAGGTCGAGGCCGGCGTGCTGCCGGAGCGCAAGAGCGAGGTCGTGCAGCGGCTGCGCGGCGAGGGCCGCACCGTCGCGATGGCGGGCGATGGCGTCAACGATGCGCCGGCGCTCGCTGCGGCCGATGTCGGCATCGCGATGGGCGGTGGCACCGATGTCGCGATCGAGAGCGCCGGCATCACGCTGCTCACCGGCGACCTGATGGGCCTCGTCCGGGCGCGGCGATTGTCGGTCGCAACCATGCGCAACATCCGCCAGAACCTGGCGTTCGCCTTCGTCTACAACGCCGCCGGCGTGCCGATCGCGGCCGGCGTGCTGTATCCGCTGTTCGGCATCCTGCTGTCGCCAATGCTCGGCGCCGCCGCGATGGCGCTGTCCTCGGTCAGCGTGATCGGCAACGCGCTGCGGCTGTCGCGGGTGAAACTGGACTGAGCAACAGTGCCTCGTCCCGCAAACGCGGAGCGAGGCAGTGCCACTGCATAGCCCGGATGAAGCGAAGCGAAATCCGGGGCGGTTCTACCGTGTGCGCGACTCCCGGATTTCGCTGCGCTGCATCCGGGCTACAAGAGTCACGCCGGCAGCAGCAGCTGCGCGCGCCGCTCCATCTCGGCGTCGAGCCAGGTTGCGAGATCCTCGCTCACCTCGACCATCGGCAGCCGCACCTCGGGGCTGTCGATCAGCCCCTGCCTCCACAGCCAGTGCTTGGCCGGCGCGGGGCTCGGTTCGGCGAACAACAGCCGGGTCAGGCCGACGACGCTCTGCCAGGCGGCGAGTGCCACGTCGCGCTTGCCCTGCCGCAGCAGCGTGCGGATCGAAGCGAAGGTGTTGGTTTCCAGATGCGCGGACAGCAGGATCGCGCCGTCGGCGCCGTCCGAGAGCGCATCGAATGTCTGCGCGTCCTCACCGGTCAGCACGCGGAAGCCGGCGGGCCTGCGGTTGAGGAAGTCGATCGACTGCGCGCGGTCGGCTGAACAATCCTTCATGCCGGCGATGTTGGGATGTTCCGCGAGCGTCAGCAGCGTCTCATTGGTCAGGTTCACCGCCGTGCGATAGGGAATGTTGTAGAGCACGACCGGCCATGACGCGTGATCGGCCAGCGCGTTGAAGTGCTGCACGAGCCCGCGTTGCGAGGGCCTGATGTAATAGGGGCTCGCGATCAAATAGCCGTTGATCGGCCAGTCGGCCGTATCATCGAGCGCATCCTTCATGCGGGCTGTCGAGGCGCCGGAGAGCCCCAGACAGACCGGCAAATGGCGGGAGTTGGCACTGAGCTCGTCGAGCACGATGCTCACCAGGCCCTCCAGCTCATCGGTGCTGAGCGCCATGCCTTCACCGGAGGTTGCACCGAGGATGAACCCGTCGACGGGGCCGCTGGCATAGTGCCGCACGAGGCGGCGTAGCGAGGTGACGTCAAGTTCGCCGTCGCGAAACGGCGTGATCAGGGGCAGCCAAAGGCCCTGCAATTGCTGGTGAAGCTCAGTCATGTTCCATCTCCTTGAGAAGGCAAAGCCGGAGACGGGACCAACAAAAAACCCCGTCCAAGCGGCGGGGTTGCGGGATCGGTTGAATGCGAAGGTGATCTTATCGCGCGCGATCTCGTGTCCCCGGGAGGGGAGCTTTTTTCGACGACAGAACGGCGCACGAAGTCGTGATCATTGGATAATGATGCTGCGCTGCGAGGTTGTTGTCAATCCACATGCTGACCGTGACGTGCGGCACGTTGGGCGTGACATGCGTATGAAAAAAAGCCGGGCTCGATGAGCCCGGCTTAAGGTATTGGCCACGTGAGGCCGACACAATCACCTTCCAAGAGGGATTACTGAACTTCCGCGCCACTGGAGGAGGGGGACATATGCGCGACGCGACCGCTCAGCGTGTAGACACTATGATCCCCATCAACGCCCTGCAGCAACTATCCAGGTCGCATGTCAGTCATGCGGAGATTCAGGGGCCTCTTGGGGCAGCGCGGAAAGCCCATAACCAAGCCCATAAGGGCGGCTTAATCAGGACGGCCAGCGCTGCGCCTTGCTGACCACGAAGTCGCGGAACACCTGCACCCGGGCCACCGTTTTCAGCTCTTCCGGATAGACGAAGTAGGTGTCGAGCGCGATCGAGTCGGACTCGCCGAACAGCTGCACGAGGTTGTTCTGTTCGACCAGATAGTCCGGCAGCGCAGCGATGCCGAGGCCCTGCTGGCAGGCGCGCACCAGGCCAAGGATGTTGTTGACCTTGAAGTAGGGTTCGCGCGGACCGGAGCCGTTGCGGCCGGCATCGATCAGCCAGCTGCGGTTCTGCAGATGCGGCGGCACCTGCGAGTCGCCGAGCATGATGATGCGGTGCGAGTCGAGATCATCAAGCGTCCGCGGCGTGCCGAAACGCTTGATGTATTCCGGCGAGCAATAGGCATGGAAGCCGATCGAGAACAGCTTGCGCTGGATCAGGTCCGGCTGGGTCGGCTTGCGGGTGCGGATCGCCACGTCGGCCTCGCGCATCGACAGGTCGAGATCCTCGTCGGTGACGATCAGCGAGATCCGGATGTCTGGATAGAGCGCGACGAACTCGTCGAGCCGCGGGATCAGCCAGTTGATGCCGAGCGCCGGCGGCGTCGTGATCTTGAGATCGCCGCTCGGCCGCTCGCGGCTGTCGGTGAGCTTTGCGCGCGCCGCCTGCAGCTGCATGAACACGTCATGCGCGGTGCGGAACAGCAGGTCGCCCTGCTCGGTGAGGATCAGGCCGCGGGCATGGCGGTGAAACAGCGAGACCGAGAGCTCCTGCTCCAGCGCGCTGACCTGGCGGGAGACCGCCGATTGCGACAGGCCGAGCTGCTCGCCGGCATGCGTGAAGCTGCCAGCCTCCGCCGCCGCGTGAAAGACCTTCAGCTTGTCCCAATCCATATCCGTAAATCCGTCGCGAGAGCGTGCCATGATTATTCCGCCGCTGCGCGATCGCTCGCGCGAAGAGCAATGAAGCGTTCCGCCTCGAGCGCCGCCATGCAGCCGAGGCCCGCGGCGGTGACCGCCTGCCGAAAGGTTTCATCCGCCACATCGCCGGCGGCGAACAGGCCGGGCATCGAGGTCGCCGTGGAGTTCGGCGCCACCTCGACGTAGCCCGACGGTTTCAGCTTGATCTGGCCTTTGACGAGCTCCGTCGCCGGCGCATGGCCGATCGCGATGAAGACGCCGTCGGTCTTGAGGTCGGTCAGCGCGCCTGTCTTGACGTTCTTGAGCCGCACATGGGTGACCTTGTTCGGGTTCTCCGATCCGCAGATCTCGTCGATCGCGGAGTCCCACACGACCTTGATCTTGGGATGCTTGAACAGCCGCTCCTGCAGGATGCGCTCGGCGCGGAAATGATCGCGGCGATGCACGATGGTGACCTGCGAGGCATGATTGGTCAGGTACAGCGCTTCCTCGACCGCGGTGTTGCCGCCGCCGACCACCACGACTTCCTTTCCGCGGTAGAAGAAGCCGTCGCAGGTCGCGCAGGCCGACACGCCGCCGCCCTGGAATTTCTCTTCCGAGGGCAGCCCGAGCCAGCGCGCCTGGGCGCCGGTCGCGAGGATGACCGTCTCGGCGAGATAGACGTCGCCGGAATCGCAGGTCAGACGAAACGGGCGGTGGCCGAGCTCCAGCTTGTTAACGAGGTCGGTGACGATCTTGGTGCCGACATGGGCCGCCTGCTTCTCCATCTGCTCCATCAGCCAGGGGCCCTGGATCACATCGGCGAAGCCGGGGTAGTTCTCGACGTCGGTGGTGATGGTGAGCTGCCCGCCCGGCTGAATGCCCTGGATCAGGATCGGTTCGAGCATCGCGCGCGCCGCGTAGATCGCTGCGGTGTAACCGGCGGGGCCGGACCCGATGATGACGACCTTGGCATGGGTAGGCGCGGGCATTGTGAGATCCCTCTGTTTTGGGGATTTTGATCAAGGACTTGTGCGGGAAGCGCCCCGGAAACGCGTCACGGCGGCGCCAAAAGTGTCAAATCCAAGTCTAGGATATCTGGGAAGCTATGCAAGATTTGCAATCCATGGCAGCGATTTTTCCCCGGAACTGAAGTCACATTCGCGAAATCGTGCGCTGCACGCGCAATAAAATTGCGCAATGGAGGCTGGCTGCGCTATGAGAGTTGCCGGCAGACCTGCCAAACCTTCCGAACCCTGAGGGAACCCAAGTCGCGTGTCGAAGAACCTTGACGAGATCGACCTCAAAATCCTCGCCGAGATCCAGGCCGATGGCCGAATCACCAATGTGGAACTCGCCAAACGCGTCGGGATCTCGCCACCGCCCTGCCTGCGCAGGGTCCGGGCGCTGGAGGAGGAGGGCTACATCCAGGGCTACCGCGGCCTGCTTGATCCGCGCCGCCTCGGCTACGACGTCACGGTGTTCGCCTCGGTGCATCTGTCGAGCCAGGCCGACGCCGATCTCCGCGCGTTCGAGAATTTCGTGCGCGCCGAGCCCTTGGTGCGGGAATGCTGGATGCTGTCGGGCGAAGTCGATTTCATCCTCAAATGCGTCGCCCCCGACATGGCCACGTTCCAGGATTTCGTCACCCACCTGACGGCCGCGCCGCATGTGCGCAACGTGAGGACGTCGCTGGTGCTGCACAATTCGAAATACGAGGCGGCAGTGCCGTTGGGGCTGAAGGCGGCGGGGTAGCGCGCCGTGGCGCGTCATTTCGGGCGATGCGCCGGCATCCGATGTTTGAGCTGGAGTGAAGAGGCACCTCGTCAACTTCCGGCAGTCATCACCGAACCGTTTGCCTCAAATAGTCCAACTGCCCCGGATGATGAGGTCGCGACGTCGAACTCGAGCGGTCCGCAAGTAATCATGCAAAAGTCGTAAACCGAACGCTGATCGTTTCCCATCAAGAACTGATAGTGGATCTGCATGAAGTCGAATCGATGACGTCTGAAGCGGATCGGACTTATCATTGAATGTATTTGGACACGCCGAATCTTGGGGTGCTCTCCTGAATAGTCCCGGCTTGTACGTTTCAGCGTGACGGGGTCGAAGCGATAGAAGCTGATCGCGTCATCTCGTGCCTGGTATTCGACCCAGTCGATGGCAGACGTTCCGGCCACAAGTTGTGCCGCTTCCCGAATTTGGCCGCCCATCGGATGCAATGCGAATTTGGGAATAGTGGCGCCCACTGTGAGAATGCACAGCTTCGGTCCGCGCGTTTCAAGCAGGGGATCCAATTTCAGAGCGCGCGCGACCGCCGCTATTGCGAGTGCGGCGCCAAGAGAATGGCCAACAATGAGAATTTCATCAACTTTTGCAGCCTGAGCTCTCTTTGCGATCAGCCCCGCAAAATCGTCGAGTCGCGCATCAAGTTCGCTTCTGCGCCCGTAAAGGAACTTGTGGGAGAAAATGGCGTCATCGAGAATGTGGTTTATGCGACGCTTCGGTCCGATCCAGAGTACAACGCTGACGAAGATGGCAAGCGACAGAAAAATGCCAAGCAGCAGCTCCACCCAAAGTGGAGCGTGTAAGGGCCCGATCACCAGATACGATAGCCCAACGCTGCACAATGCGATCAGCAGCAAACAACAATATGGAAAGACGAAAAAGAGGGCGTACTTCCAGCTCGCGGTCGCATATCTGAACAGTGTTCCCGTTATGATGGAGTCGAACAGCGCTTTCGCGGACTGTACGAGACGAGGCACCAGCCCGACTTTCGAATCGCACCGAATGAGATCATCCCAGCGCAGCATCTCGAAGGTAATGCTGGTTTTCCAGTTTGGACCCCACGCCTCCACGTTGCATGAAGCATCGATTGCAGATGTGTTCGAGATTTCCGACAGCCGTGAAGAAGCGCCCCAAATCCTATCGAAGCTCGAGAGCGACCGGCGCAGGCGTTCGACCTGCTGTTCCGGAGTAATGGGATCGTAACCGCCAACGTGGAAGACGTGCCGTCGTCGAATCATCTAGCAACTCGAAATCTGCATGGACATTGGGTGCCACTCATCCTGAAAAATTGAAACGCATCGGCACTTTACTCCGGAACCCTTGCAACGTTGATTCGCAATCCTTGCTGAACTGACATGGATGATGGGGGGCCACCCTATCAAATTACCACTCCGCCGCGATCGTCGCACTCATTGAGATTGGCTTCGATCAAAAAGTGCAGAGGACAGGCCGCGATGGGAGCCAATTGACGCCGGACGTGGTGAAGGGGGCGCCGCCCGAATCGCTCTTTCCAGTGTGGCAAATCCGCGACAGCAAACAATTGCGCGCCTCAACATGTGTTTCAAAATTCGTTCTTGATTGTCACGATTCCCAAGTTTGCGCTAATGCGACTGGGTTTTAGGTCGGCGAGGATCCCGAAATGGAAAGATTACGTTACAGCGCGGCGATGGTATGCGCCGTCCTGACAGTCCTTTTTGCAAGCAGCTTGTATTCGAACAGCGGGGCTCAGGCGCGTCCCGGAATTGCGATTGCACTCAGATCGACGGGTCCGCAGGCTCGATTGCATTCCTCCGCGACGCACGTCTATCTGTTCCGCGGACTGTTGAACGTTTTTTCCTTGGGCATGGACGACCTTGCCGCCCAGCTGCGCGCGGCCGGCATCGCCGCGGACGTCGCCAACCACGCCCAGTGGAGAGGCGTTGCCGACGAAATTATTGCAAAATATAGAGCGGGCCAGCGCGGACCTGTCGTACTGGTCGGGCACTCTCTTGGTGCGGATGCCGTGATGTCGATGGCAGAGTACCTCGGCCAAATGGGCGTGCCGGTCGCTTTGGTTGTCCCGTTCGACGGCACATCGCCTCATGCGGCGACGGCGAATGTCGCAAGGGTTCTGAATCTGTACAAGCATGAAAGCGATCGAATAAGTCGCGGCCCCGGCTTCCGCGGCGAGCTTACAAACTTTAAGGTTAGCGATGTCAACGTCGACCACTTCAACATCGATAAGAGCGCGGCGTTGCATAGCCTGGTGATACGAAAGATCAAGGCAATCGGACCCGCTGTCGCGCGCCCACGACAACGCCAGAATCCTTCGAACTCGGATTTGCCTGCGGCCGGAGCTTCAACCAATTCCTAGCGTGACGCCCGAAAGACTGCTGAAGTGTGGGGATTGACACCGCATGTAAGGCTTTGGGTCCGTCTCTGTCGGGGGGCGGTGATCGTATTGTTCTCTCTAGCACTTCAGGCCGGAGGCAGTCGGTGACGCCGTTCAGAAAATGCTCGGTCGCTGTGGCCCTGTGTATCCTGGCGACCGTGTGCGCGGCCTTTACAAGGCCGATTCATATCGTGGCGGTTGGCGCAAGCAACACGCAAGGCTGGTACGTTGGGAAGCAGGGCGCCTACCCCGCCAAGCTAGAAGCCCTGCTGAGGGAGAAGGGCATCAATGCGAGCGTCGTCAATGCCGGCGTTCCCTTCGATACCACGGCTGGCATGCTCAAGCGCCTTGATAGCGACGTGCCAAAGGGAACCGACATCGCCATTTTGCAGCCTGGAGGCAATGACAGGCGTTTCCTTGTCGCGAAGGAGCAGCGGGCGGCCAACATCGCGGCGATGGAGCGGCGGTTGCGTGATCGCGCCATCAAAGTGATCGTGTACGACGAAGAGATTCCTCCGCACTATTACGCTTTTGACTTCATCCACCTGACGGCTGACGGTCATGCCTTCATAGCGTCGCAGTTGCTCCCGCGCGTGTTGGCGATGATAGACCGGAAAGCCATCGTGACGCCGCCGCGGGCGAGATAGAAAAGGCTTCGCCGTCGCAAGTTGCCAACTTATCGGTGGAATCGACCCGCAAGCCTTGTATGATTGCTACATGTTGGTCCGCAGACCTGTTTCGGTCAAATCTCAGACGCTCGCTCAAGACGGCGCCCTTTCGATGGTCGGCAAGGTTGGCGCGCCAGCGAAGTTAGCGCTTGGTCCACGATGACGCCTGGTATTGCCAAGTTCGTGTTTGTGGTGATGGCGGTCGGCTGGTATCTGATCCGCTACAGGTACGCGCGCCGTGCTCGCCGTGAAAAAGTCCTGCGGAGCGCCCGGGGCCCTCGCGAGAGCGCCCTGCTGCTGATATCGCTGACGGGTCTCGGCATAGTGCCATTCGTCTACGTTGTAACGGCCATACCTCATTTCGCATCGTACGACTTCCGGCCAGCGCAAGCCTGGCTGGGCGTCTTCGTTGCGATCGCGGCGCTGGTCATGTTCCGGCTGACCCATCGCGCTCTTGGCCGGAATTGGTCGGTAAGTCTCGACGTGCGGGAGAATCACCGCCTGATCACAGACGGGATCTACCAGAAAATTCGGCACCCCATGTATTCCGCATTCTGGCTTTGGGCTGCTGCTCAGGCGTTGCTCTTGCCGGATTTGGTCGCCGGTTTTGCTGGCCTGATCGGATTTGGGACGTTGTTTTTCGGCCGGATTGCCAGGGAAGAAAAGATGATGCTGGAAACGTTCGGCGACGAGTATCGCGAGTATATGGCACGGACCGGACGCATCATACCGAGGCTGTTCTGAGCCGGTTGTACGAGGTGGGTCTCGCCCGCCTCTACATTGGGACCCACGCAAGGCAACCAGCCGTGTCGTTTTTGTCACATCCGGCAAGGAAATGCCGCGCGAGTGCAATCTTCGGCACAGCGTTAATTGCGGCGTAGCCGTCAGAGGGTATGGTGTTCAGACTCAAGCTATCCATCTCGGAGATCACGATGTTGAAATTTCTGGTTGTTGGAGTTGCTGCATTCGGTTTTATGGCCGCTGCCAGCGCAGCCGACCTTCCTCGTCCGCAGCCGGTCGCCGAACAGGCTCCGATTGGCAAGATGCCGATCGGCAAATATCCGGTTGGCAAGTACCCGGTCGGCAAGACCCCGGTTGGAAAAGCTCCGATCGTAACGAAGGGTTAACTCGAGGATCGCCCCGACAACGCGCTCCTTCAGCAATTGCTGAAGGTGATGTTCTGGGGTGATATCTTGCCCTTGTGAGGGTCTGAAGGTGCCGGAATCGAATCGGAAACGGAGCGGCCTGCGGCTGCTCGGCGGAATTGGTATCGTTCTGGCTTCCATGACTTTGGAAGCCGGCATCGGTTATGCGCAGCAATTGGCTGCGCAAACGGATCAAGCCCCGCTGCAGCAGGACAAACCGCGTAAGCCGTCGTCAAGGTCGGTTGTGGCGGCAGCCGTTGCTGGACCGAGTGCTTCCGTTTCCGGAGCCGGCGTGAAGCCGGTTCGAAGGTCTACGGCCAAAGGGCCGTATTACGTGGACTTTCGTGCGCGCACGGCAGCTTCTTATGGGCATGCGTTTGTCTGGTACGGCAAGACAAGCGAGAAGCTGGTTGAAGTTGCGGGGCTGCACCCGGCGGGCGACGTCCTGCCTTACGTGCTTGGCCACCTTATGTGGGTGCCCTCCGAGACGGGAGCAAGCTACGGCGATCTTGACGTCCAGTATTTGACGGCCAGCTATCGCGTGTACCTGAGTGAGGCCGACGCGAAGAAAGTCTTTGCCTACATCAAGGAGCTTCAGGCGAGTTCGCCTGTTTGGAACGCGGAAACGACCAACTGCACGGCTTTTATCGGTCGCATCGCCAGCTTCATGGGTTTGAAGGCGCCGTTCCATTTGCTGAAGCCTGAGGAATACGTAAACCAGTTGAGAGACATGAACGGGGGGCGCCAAACGGTGCAACTCGCTTCGGATCGTTAGTTTTCCCGCCAAGGACCACCTAGCGGCTGCACTTGGGCAAAGCCGCTATCGGGAACGATTCCGAGCTTTCTTCAGATGAAGGGGCAGATGGTTGCATTGGCATCCAATGCGGATCGGTGCGGAATACAAGTTCGAGCCCACCAAAACGTTATCTAAACTGGCGCTGATGTTGGACTTTCGCGCAAAGCAGCCAGAAACTGCGAGCAGCAACTGACCTTCAGTATGTAGCGGGCTTCAGATGCCTTTTTTGGACCGCCAGGAAGATCGTCCGCCGGACCGCGCCTCTTCCATCTTTGCAACGCTCTTCGAGTTTGTCCCATCGCGCTCGGACGGCGCCCCCAGGCTCTCTGACTATCCTTGCATTGCTCGACGGATCTTGCCGTTGTCCGTTGTGGCGCAACCGTGACGGACCCGTCCCGATTGAACGGGACGGGCTCAGCGTTGTTACTTCTTGCCCATAGCGGCGTCGACGCTGATCGGGCCGGGACCCGAGGTCGCGAGGTAGAGGCAGGCGAAGCAGAACAGGATCGCCGCGGTGCCGTTGTTGAGCAGCGGCAGCAACACCGGCTCGGCCGGGTTCTTCAACATGTGACCGAGGAAATAAGCGAACGCCATCTCGCCCGACAGGATGAACGCGGCCAGCCGCGAGAACAGGCCGAGCATCAACAGCGCGCCGAGCACCAGTTCAAGCCAGCCCGCAGCCTGGATCAACGGCGGGATATTGGCGAAGTAGGCGAGCACGGGAAACTTGAAGATTTTCGCGACGCCGTACTGAAACAGCAGCAGTCCAGTGATGAACCGGAACAAGCTCAGCGCCGTCGGCTGCCATTTGGAAAACATCTGGTCCATTGTCATTAACCCCCTGTTTGACACGCTGGAACATTGCACGATGCAGAAACACACGGTGTCCGCCACCCGAGTGTGATGTCAACACCTTGCACCTGGAATCATTCCTCGCTCCACGGAAGTTGCGAGAGAACGCACCAGTGACACGGTGACACGCCGCGATGCGTGTTGCGACGCAATCATCGGCTCCGCCCCAGTCCCCGACATGATTATACTGCATAAACATGTCACGGCCTCACTAGTATGCTGCCTACCCGCCCTCCACTCACATTGCTGTCAGACGGGGAAAAAACGCGGGCACAAAAAAAGCCGCGTGCAACACGCGGCCTTTTTGCACCAGTCACGTCAAGGTAACTACCGCCACTCGACCTTGGTGATCTCGTAGGCCTTGGCGCCGCCCGGCGCCATCACCTCGACGGTGGTGCCCTTCTTCTTGCCGATCAGCGCGCGCGCAAGCGGCGAGGTGATGGAGATGCGGCCCTTCTTGGCGTCGGCCTCGACCTCGCCGACGATCTGCCACACCGCCTTCTTCTCGGTGTCCTCATCGATCAGCGTCACGGTCGCGCCGAACTTGATGGTGTCGCCGGACAGTTTCGAAATGTCGATGATGTCGGCGCGCGCGAGCTTGTCCTCGAGCTCGGCGATGCGACCCTCGTTGTGCGACTGCTCTTCCTTGGCGGCGTGATACTCGGCGTTCTCCGAGAGGTCGCCATGCGAACGCGCTTCCGCAATGTGTTCGATGATGCGCGGACGATCCTCCGACTGTCGCTTCTTGAGCTCGTCCGTCAGCGCGGCGTATCCGCCCGCGGTCATCGGAACCTTATCCATCATCTTCGTCCTTCATCGTGCGCGCCCGGCGGCCGTGCACGAATATCCAGTTCAGCTAACGCAGGAATCAGGACGCGAATGCGCCCGGAAGCCCAGTGATTTTCGGCCCCGCTAAGGGCCGTGACAACATCCAATCGCGCGGTGAGTTCCAGCCATTCGGCTAATTGACCGCTTCGGGCTTTCAGCCCGGGCAGCGGTCAGCTTTCGGAAAAGTAACTCTGAAGCGTGCGGACCTCAAGGTCCCCGTCCCGATAGGCCCGGATCCCCCGCGCGGCCGCCACCGCGCCTGAAAGAGTGGTGTAATATGGCACTTTATGCAAGAGGGCAGCCCGCCGCAGCGAGCGGCTGTCAGCCAGGGCCTGCGGACCTTCGGTGGTATTGAAGACCAGCTGGACGTCTCCATTGGTGATGGCGTCGACGATGTGCGGACGCCCTTCGAGCACCTTGTTCACCTTTTCCGTCGGCACGCCGTGATCGCTGAGATAGCGTTGCGTGCCCGAGGTCGCCATCACCTTGAAGCCGAGCGAGTGCAATAGCCGCACCGCATCCGCAATGCGCATCTTGTCGTCGCCGCGCACCGAGACGAACACCGTGCCCTGCCGCGGCACGCGCGTGCCGCCGCCGAGCTGGCTCTTCGCGAATGCCACCTCGAACGAGCGGTCGATGCCCATCACTTCGCCGGTCGAACGCATCTCCGGTCCGAGCACGGTGTCGACGCCGGGGAAGCGCGCGAACGGGAACACCGATTCCTTCACGCCGACATGGTCGAGCTTCTTCTTCTTCAGCTTGAAGTCGGCGAGCTTCTCGCCGGCCATGATCCGCGCCGCGATCTTGGCGACCGGCATGCCGATCACCTTGGCGACGAACGGCACGGTGCGGGACGCGCGCGGGTTGACCTCGAGCACGTAGATCTCGCCGTCCTTGATGGCGTATTGCACGTTCATCAGGCCGACCACGTCGAGGCCGAGCGCGAGCTCGCGGGTCTGCCGCTCCAGCTCCTCGATGGTCTTCGCGTCGAGCGAATGCGGCGGCAGCGAGCACGCGGAGTCGCCGGAGTGGATGCCGGCTTCCTCGATATGCTCCATGATGCCGACGATGAAGGTGTCCTTGCCGTCGCAGAGGCAGTCGACATCGACTTCGGTCGCATCGGACAGATAGCGATCGAACAGCAGCGGGTTCTTGCCGAGCACGGTGTTGATCTGCCCGGTCTTGTCGTTCGGGTAGCGTGCCTTGACGTCGGCGGGCACCAGCTCGGGCAGGGTGCCGAGCAGGTAATCGTTGAGCTGGGTCTCCTCGCGGATGATCTGCATCGCGCGGCCGCCGAGCACGTAGGACGGACGCACCACCAGCGGCAGATCGAGATCGGCGGCCACCAGGCGGGCCTGCTCGACCGAATAGGCGATGCCGTTCTTCGGCTGCTTGAGGCGGAGCTTGTCGAGCACGCGCTTGAAGCGGTCGCGGTCCTCGGCGAGGTCGATCGCATCCGGCGAGGTGCCGAGGATCGGCACTTCGGCGGCTTCGAGGGCGCGGGCAAGCTTCAGTGGGGTCTGGCCGCCGAACTGCACGATCACGCCGTGCAGCGTGCCGTTCTTGCGCTCGGTCGCGATGATTTCCAGCACGTCTTCGGCGGTGAGCGGCTCGAAATAGAGCCGGTTCGCGGTGTCGTAGTCGGTCGACACCGTTTCCGGGTTGCAGTTGACCATGATGGTCTCGTAGCCGGCGTCCTCCAGCGCGAAGCAGGCATGGCAGCAGCAATAGTCGAACTCGATGCCCTGGCCGATGCGGTTCGGGCCGCCGCCGAGGATGATCACCTTCTTGCGGTCCGACGGCGCGCTCTCGTCGGCAAGCTCGCCCGCGAACGGTCGCTCATAGGTCGAATACATGTAGGCGGTGGGCGAAGCGAACTCGGCCGCGCAGGTGTCGATACGCTTGAACACCGGGCGCACCCCGAGCGCGTGGCGCTTGGCGGTGACGTCGGCCTCGGTGGTTTCGGTGAGCACGGCGAGCCGTGCATCGGAGAAGCCCATCGCCTTCAGCATCCGCATCGAGAATGCGTTCGCCGGCAGACCGTTGCTGCGGACCTTGTCCTCCATCTCGACGATGGCGCGCATCTCCGCCAGGAACCAGGGGTCGATCTTGCAGGAGTTGAATATCTCCTCGTCGGTCCAGCCGAGCCGCATCGCTTGCGCGACCTGCAGGATGCGGTTCGGCGTCGGCGTGCCGAGCGCGGCGCGGATCGCGTTCTTGTCGTCGCCGCGGCCGAGCCCGTCGATCTCGATTTCGTCGAGGCCGGTCAGGCCGGTCTCGAGCCCGCGCAGGGCCTTCTGCAGGCTCTCCTGGAAGGTGCGGCCGATCGCCATCACTTCGCCGACCGACTTCATCGAGGTGGTCAGCGTGGAGGATGCGCCGGGGAATTTCTCGAACGCAAAGCGCGGAATTTTCGTGACGACGTAATCGATCGTCGGCTCGAACGAGGCGGGGGTGGCGCCGCCGGTGATGTCGTTGGCGATCTCGTCGAGCGTGTAGCCGACCGCGAGCTTGGCTGCGACCTTCGCGATCGGGAAGCCGGTGGCTTTCGAAGCCAGCGCCGACGAGCGCGACACGCGCGGATTCATCTCGATCACGACCATGCGGCCGTCGACGGGGTTGATGCCGAACTGGACGTTGGAGCCGCCGGTCTCGACCCCGATTTCGCGCAGCACCGCCAGCGAGGCGTCGCGCATGACCTGGTATTCCTTGTCGGTCAACGTCAGGGCCGGCGCGATGGTGATGGAATCGCCGGTATGCACGCCCATCGGATCGAGATTCTCGATCGAGCAGATGATGATGCAATTGTCCTTTTTATCGCGCACCACCTCCATCTCGTACTCTTTCCAGCCGAGCACGCTTTCCTCGATCAGCACCTCGTTGGTCGGCGAGGCGTCGAGCCCGCGCTCGATGATGTCGAGGAACTCTTCCTTGTTGTAGGCAATGCCGCCGCCGGTGCCGCCCATGGTGAAGGAGGGCCGGATGATCGCGGGCAAGCCGATCTCCGACAGCGCCATCAAGGCCTCGCCGAACGCGTGCTCCTGATAGCGTTTGCGGCGTTCGTTCTCGCCAAGCGTCCACTGCCGCTCGAGTTCTTCCAGCGCCTCGCCGGACAGCTTCTCCCGCTCGGCGAGATATTTGTCGCGGTAGGACTTCTTCAGCGCCGAGGCGTTGGCGAGCCGCGATTTGGGCGTCTCCAGCCCGATCTTGGTCATGGCCTCGCGGAACAGCTGGCGGTCCTCGGCCTTGTCGATGGCATCAGCGGTGGCGCCGATCATCTCGACGTCGAACTTGTCGAGCGTGCCCTGCCGGCGCAACGAGAGCGCGCAGTTCAGCGCGGTCTGGCCGCCCATGGTCGGCAACAGCGCGAAGCCACCCGGTATGACGTGGCGCTCTTTCTCGATGATCTTGCCGACGATCTCGGGGGTGATCGGTTCGATATAGGTCGCGTCCGCCAGTTCCGGATCGGTCATGATGGTGGCCGGATTGGAATTGACGAGGACGACGCGGTAACCCTCTTCCTTCAGAGCCTTCACCGCCTGCGTGCCGGAATAGTCGAATTCGCAGGCTTGGCCGATCACGATGGGACCGGCGCCGATGATCAGGATGGTGGAGATGTCGGTTCTTTTGGGCATCAGCTCTCGCGGACTGGAATTTGGGCACAAAAAAAGGGCGCGCGTCCCGCGCGTCCCTCGAGCCATGCGCCACATCTTGTAGCGCCGGAAGCGCGATCCCTCGCGCGCGGGTGGTCTTTAGACCAGTTTCCGCACCTGCGAAACCCCCAAAAACACCCAATCAACTGCGATTCTGGGGGAAATGGCTCATTCGAGGGGGGCGATTGGGACGCGGGGAGGCTGCCGAGGCCCGGCTGCGCTCGCTGCCCAGTCCGTCTACGCTTTCGCTACGCTCAAGCTACGCCGGACACGCTTTGCCCCGCCGGTCCTGCGTGGCTGCGCCACGCGTAGCCCGTCAGGGCGAAGCGTGGAGGCCCGGCCTGGAGTTGAACCAGGATAAACAGTGTTGCACCACTGCCGCGTCGACGCTTCCGCCACCGGGCCGAGTGGATCATTGCTGATTATTTCAGCGGCCGCTACGTTTACTTTTGGTTAACCCTAATATTTTGTGCAACCTCTGATCAGTGGTGCGCCACGAACGTCATTCGCCACGGATTGTGCCCGATGTTGCGCGGCGCGCGCGTGGCGTCAAAGCCTGCGGCGGCGAGCTTCGCGATCATCTCGTCCTCGCGGTAGCGCTGCAGCCCGATCCTGGTGCGCAGCTGCCGGTAATCGGACAGCGCGGTCGAGGCGAGCCCGATCAAGGCATCGCGCAGGAAGCCATGGGTCGCCGCAAAGCGCAGCAGCGCGATGACGTCCCTGGCCATGCCGACTTCAGGCCGCAGGATATCGCCGAGCACGAAACGGCCCGAGGGTTTCAGCAGGCGGTGGATCACGTCGAATGCGGAGTCGAGCTCCTGCGGCGTCATGTATTGCGCCACCGAATTCATCACCACGAGGTCGATCGAATCCGCCGCCATGTTCTTCAGCTCATCGAGCGAGCGGACGCGGATCCTGGTGTCGTATGCGAAGCGCGCGACCAGGCGGCCGCGCACGCCGGGCGCCGGCTCCGCCAGATAGAGCTGCGCGCAGGCATTGGCGACCTTTGCCGCCGACAGCGCCTCACCGCAGGCATAGTCCAGCACCACGGCGTCGGGCGAGGTGATGTAGCCGATGATGTCGTTGGCGATGACCTGGAAATGAAGGTCGCGGTGCAGTCGGCTCGCATAGATCGTATGCGTGGAATCGTAATAGTCGATCCATTCATCCATCGCGTTTGGTATCCGGCAGAACGGGTTCCTGACTTCCAGGAACAGGTGGGCTGATGATGCGTTAGCGGTCCGGCGGCCAATGTTCAATGCGCCGAAATACGGGGGTTCCTAACAGGAAGGTCCAACGTGAGCAAAGCCAAGAGTGACGCCAAGACTGACAAGATCTCGCCCGATCTCGACACGCCGAACGATCTCCCGCAAGCCGCGGTGGATACGATCTCGGCCTCGCTCAACACGCTTCTGGCGGACGCTTTCGCGCTCTACCTGAAGACCAAGAATTTTCACTGGCACGTCAGCGGCCGGCATTTCCATGATTACCATTTGTTGCTGGACGAGCAGTCGGACGCGATCTTCGCGACCACCGATCAGCTCGCCGAGCGGGTACGCAAGCTCGGCGGCGCGACGCTGAGGTCGATCGGCGACATCGCCAAGCATCAGACCATCAAGGACAATGACGAGGACTTTGTCCCGCCGCGCGAAATGCTGCGCGAGCTGATGGAGGACAACAAGCACATCGCGGCGGCGATGCGCAAGGCGCACAAGCTCGCCGACGACCATGAGGATTCCGGCACCGCCGGCCTGCTCGAAACCTTCATCGACGAAACCGAGCGCCGCACCTGGTTCCTGTTCGAGGCAAGCCGCCAGGAAGGCAGCAACGCTGCCTGACTTTCACCCTCTCCCCTTGTGGGAGAGGGTGGCGCAATCGAGCGGAGCGAGATGAAGCCGGGTGAGGGGTTCTCTCCGCGGAGACAGACCCCTCATCCGTTGCGGATTTCATCCGCGCCACCTTCTCCTACAAGGGGAGAAGGGAAGAGAGCTGCGCTCGCCAGAAGCATCACCGCCGCCACAGCCGCACCAGCGGCCCGTTCTTGCCCATCACCGGATCGGTCGCGGGGATCGCGACCAGCGGGATCGTCTTCAGCGCCCGGGCGTGGTTCTCCGGCGTCGGCCGTTGCAGGTCCATCGGCGGGCCCGGCGGGTAGGCGCCGACCACGCTGAAGTCGCCGCTCGCCGACAGGCATTGATGCCCGGTGCCGGCCGGCAGGATCGCGATGTCGCCGGCGACAATCTCGAGCGCGCGCCCGCGCTCGCCGCCGAACTGCACGCGCGCGCTGCCGCGGGCGACCCCCAGCGCCTCGTGCACGGTGGCGTGGTAATGCGCGAAGTCGTAGACGCCGTTCCGCCACATCGCGCCCCACCCATTGTCGCCGAACAGCTGCTCGATCGCGGCCTCGGGATTTTTGCCGACGTCGACCGCACCCTTGTAGACCAGAAACGGCATCGGATTGTTCGGCACCAGGCCGTCGTCCTGAAAGACGATGGTCAGGGGCTCGGCATCCTTACTCACCACCGGCATGGCGGCTCTCCAGCGTTGCGAGGGGCGGTGATATCAAACCGTCGGTCCGGAAACCGTTCCGGCTAGATCTTGAACTTCAGCACCTCGTCCTTGAATTGGAGCCCATGCCCCGGCCGTTCCGGCGCGGTGATCATGCCATTGGCAATCTCCGGCGGATCGACCCAGAGGTCGTCGATCAGGGCCATGTTCTCGCACCAGATGCCGTTCGGGATCGAAGCCAACAGGTGCACATTGAGTTCGGGGAACAGATGCGGCGCGATGGTGATGCCGAACGTGTCCGCAAGCGCCGCGATCTTGCGCAGGTCGGTCATGCCGCCGCGCATCGGGTCGGGCTGCAGGATCGGCAGGCAGGGATTGAGAAAGAACGGCCGCAGATCGTAGCGCGTGAAATGCGTCTCGCCGCCGACGACGCGCATGTCGAGCGCCGCCGCGATGCGCTGATAGCCGGCGAAATCGTCGGCCGGCACCGGCTCCTCGAGCCAGTAGATATCGTACTTCTCGAACTTGCGTCCCATCTCGATGGCGACATCGGCGCTCCAGCCCATGTTGACGTCGATCATGATGTCGATGTCGGGCCCGAGCGCCTCGCGCATGCGGCGCACATTGTCGAGGTCCTGCGCGGGCGTGTGAACATGCGCGACCTGCATCTTGATCGCCTTGTAGCCCTGCTTGACGAAATGCAGCGCCTTCTCGATCATTCCGTCGCCGCCGGCGCCGCGGAAGCATCCGGAACCATAGATCGGGATTTCCGAGCGATAGTGTCCCCACAGCCGGTGCAGCGGCAGGCCGGCGCGTTTTCCCACCGCATCCCACAGCGCGATGTCGAGCGCCGACATCGCCATCGCTGCGATGCCGCCGCGGCCATAGGTCATCGTCGCGGTCCACAGATCGCGCCAGATCGCCTCGATCGCAGTGGCATCCTTGCCGATCACGCGCGGGATGATGCACTCGTCGAGACAGGCCGCGATCGACTGCATCGCCGGGCGAAACACGAACAGATAGCCCATGCCGGTGATGCCGCCGGATGTCTCGACGTCGCAGATCAGGATGTCGCGCGTCGCGCCCAGCGCTGCGCCCTTCAGCCAGCGATCGTCGGCCCAGGGCAGTCGCAACATCGTGACGCGGATGTCGCGGATGGTCATGTCCGGATTGGTTGAGGTCATCGGGTGTTTCCTTCCTTCCAGGCCGGATCATGTGGCCTGATCTCGGACCGGGGAACTCAATCACAGAGCACTGCCGCCAATCCAGCGCGCTTCGTCATGCCTCCAATGCGCCAGGACGCGATTGCCTTCAGGCGTTTTTGGGAAGCTCGAACACCATGCAGGTCGTGGTCGCGTGCGCGATCAGCTTGCCGTTCCCATCGGTGATGCGGCCTTCGGCGGTCGCGGCGCGACGGCCGGCGTTGAGCACCCGGCCCTCGGTGCGGATCTTGCCGGTGTCCTGGCTCATGCCGCGGACAAAGGAGATCTTGAACTCCAGCGTGGTGTAGCCCGAACCCTTCGGCAGGGTGGTCTGCACCGCGAGCGCCATTGCGGAATCGAGCAGGATCGCGACATAGCCGCCGTGCACCGAGCCGATCGGGTTGTAGTGGCGCAGACCGGGGATGCTGTGGATCACCACATGACCCGGCTCGGCGGTGCAGTCGAACGGCTCGACGTTCTCCATGATCGGCGGCTCCGGCAAGGTGCGGGCGAAGATGCCGCGCACGAAGTCGAGCCCCGGCATCGACGCCATCACCTCGATCGAGGAGACGCCATATGCGGGCTTCGGGGTGACGCTGTCGGTCATGTCGGCATGTCCCGTGATGTGATGCGAAGGCGCATGGTCGCACGTCGATGCTTGCGGCACACGACAGTCCGTCATGCCCGGACTTGATCCGGGCATCCATCTTTCTTCAAGGGATGGATTGCCGGGTCAAGCCCGGCAATGACACGTGCAAGCCTAAGCCGCCTGCTTCTTCTTCCGCATCAGATCGGCAAACCGCTGGAACAAATAGTGCGAGTCGCGCGGGCCGGGCGAGGCCTCGGGGTGGTACTGCACCGAGAACACCGGCTTGCCCTCGAGCGCGATGCCGCAATTGGAGCCGTCGAACAGCGAGATATGGGTCTGGGTCGCACCAGCAGGCAGCGTCGCCTGGTCCACCGCGAAGCCGTGGTTCATCGAGGTGATCTCGACCTTGCCGGTGGTCTCGTCCTTGACCGGATGATTGGCGCCGTGATGGCCCTGATGCATCTTCATGGTCTTGGCGCCGACGGCGAGGCCGAGCATCTGGTGGCCGAGGCAGATGCCGAAGGTCGGCGTCCCCGAAGCGATCACCTTCTGGATGACGGGCACGGCATATTTGCCGGTCGCGGCGGGATCGCCGGGGCCGTTCGACAGGAACACGCCGTCCGGCTTCATCGCCAGGATGTCCTCGGCTGCCGTCGTCGCCGGCACCACGGTCACCTTGGCGCCGACGCCGGCGAGCAGGCGCAGGATGTTGCGCTTGATGCCGTAGTCGATCGCGACCACGTTGAACTCCGGCGCGGTCTGCTGGCCAAAGCCCTTGCCCCACTCCCAGGGGGTCTCATCCCAGGTGAAGCGCTGGCCGGAGGTGACCATCGGCACCAGGTCCATGCCCTCGAGGCCGGGCCATTCGCGGGCCTCTTCCTTCAGGGCGTGCAGGTCGAACTCGCCGCTCCTGGCGTGCGCGATCACGGCGTTGGGCATGCCCTTGGAGCGGATCAGCGCGGTCAGCGCCCTTGTGTCGATGCCGGAAAGACCGATGATGCCGCGGGCCTTCAACCACTGATCGAGATGTTTGGTGGCGCGGTAGTTCGAGGGATCCGTGATCGCCGAGCGCAGGATCACGCCGCGCGCGCCGGGTGTCGCGGCCATGTTCACCGTCTCGATGTCTTCCTCGTTGGTGCCGACATTGCCGATATGCGGGAAGGTGAAGGTGATGATCTGGCCGGCATAGGACGGATCGGTGAGGATCTCCTCATAGCCGGTCATCGCGGTGTTGAAGCAGACCTCGCCGACGGCGTGGCCTTCCGCGCCGAGACCGAAGCCTTCCAGCACGGTACCATCGGCGAGCACAAGGAGCGCGGTCGGTTTGTGGTCCGGCCAGGCGGGAGCGTTTTCGGGGGTTGTCATGAGCCCTTTAAATAGTCGCCGCACCCTGCGGCGTCAAAGCGAAAGGGTGCCGATTCACACGGCAATACCGGCCGATTTGACAGGCCGGAACGGCCTTTTAATCTAAAGTTCCTTGAAGCGGCCGTTTGCTTGCCGAAAATGACCCGGTCCGGAGCTCCCGCATGGACAATACGATGCCGATCCTGCTCGTCCCGGGCCTCATCTGCTCACCGCGGATCTTTGCCCCGGTTATCCCGGCGCTGTGGCGGTGCGGGCCGGTCACGGTCGCCAACCATGTCAGGGACGACAATATGGGCGCGATCGCCCGCCGGATCCTGGCCGAGGCGCCGCCGCGCTTTGCGCTCGCCGGGCACTCGATGGGCGGCTACATCGCCTTCGAGATCATGCGGCAGGCCCCCGAGCGGGTCGCGAAACTGGCGCTGATGAGCACCCAGGCGAGGGCCGACACGCCGGAAGCAACCGCACGTCGCCGCGGCATGATGGAGCGTGCCAAAAACGGTCAGTACCGGAGCGTGGTCGACGAGCTGTTTCCGGGCTTCGTGCATCCGTCACGGCAGGGCGATGCGGGCCTGCGCCGGATCGTCGACGACATGAGCGAGGATGTCGGCGCCGAAGCCTTCATCCGCCAGCAAAATGCGGTGCTCAGCCGGCCGGATTCGCGGCCGGGCATGGCCTGGATCAAGTGCCCGACCCTGGTGCTGACGTCGGATACCGACAACACCGTTCCGAATTTATTGTCGGACGAGATGGCCAACGGGATTCCCGGGGCCAAGCTCGTGGTGCTCGCCAATTGCGGTCACCTGCCGCAACTGGAGCAGCCGCAGGCCTGCGCCGATGCGCTGGTCGAGTGGCTTAGGAACTAGGTTGTCCCGCGGCTGCAAACTGCCTACATGAAGAGATTACCGGCTTAAGGACACCAGGATGCTGCGCGACGACATCAATACGGCGGTCAAGGAAGCGATGAAGGCGAAGGACGAGCGCAAGCTCTCCACGCTGCGCATGGTCAATTCGACCATCAAGAACGCCGACATCGACGCGCGCGGGCAGGGCAAGCCGCCACTGTCCGATGCCGACCTTCTGAGCGTCCTGCAGAAGATGATCAAGCAGCGCCAGGAATCGGTCGAGCTCTACGACAAGGGCGGCCGTGCCGAGCTCGCCGCCCAGGAGCGCGCGGAGATTGCCGTGATCTCCGCGTACCTGCCGAAGCAGATGTCTGATGACGACGTGAAGGCCGCGATAGCGGCTGTTATCGCCGAGACCAATGCTGCCGGGATCAAGGATATGGGCAAGGTGATCGGCGCCCTGAAGGCGAAATACGCCGGCCAGATGGATTTCGGCAAGGCCAGCGGCCTGGTGAAGGCGGCGCTGTCGTCCTGATTTCGTAGCCCGGATGCAGCGAAGCGAAATCCGGGTAAGTCTATCCGTTCGGCGAGGTCCCCGGATTGCGCTTCGCTTCATCCGGGCTACGCAGGACTCGCCCTGTGAGGGTAGGATAGCGGCGGAGGCTTCCGATGTTTCGTGTCGCGGCGGACAGTCTGGAAGCCTACCTCGCCTTCGATCCCGGCCGGACCGCGGATCTCGAACAACTGCATGCGGTGATGCGAAAGGCCGCGCCCTCGCTCAAGCGGCACTTTCATGCGGGCACGCCGGCCGGTGAGGCCGGCATGCGCATGAACATGATCGGCTACGGTCAGTTTCGCTATGCGATCAGGTCCGGCAAGACGGCTGTCTGGCCCGTGATCGGGGTGGCGCTGCAGAAGAACTACATCAGCATCTATGTCGCGGTGACCCGCGGCGGCAAGCCGCTGGTGTCCTGCTACGCCGGCAAGCTCGGCGAATTGCGGGCGGGCGGCAACAATTTCAGCTTCGAGACGTTTGTTGATCTGAAGGCGGCTGCCGTTGCGGCGCTGTTCGCCGAGGCCGCCGAGATCTTCAAGGCGGATCAGGAGAACCCGGTCCGCTACATGCAGGGAAGCTGATGAGGGCGGTGCCCTCGGGGTGACGTGCTGGAAAAACTGGAGATAGGCCATGGCCGATCAGCAAGCTCCTTCCGGTCCGGATCTGACACAAGGCGTCGCACTCGCCGACTTCTCGGGCGCGATGTTGCTCGGCCATGTCGGCGAGGATGACGTGCTGCTGGTGCGTTCGGGGGCGGATATTTTCGCCATCGATGCGCATTGCAGCCATTACCACGGCCCGCTCGCCGAAGGTGTGGTCGAGGGCGAAACCGTCCATTGCCCCTGGCATCACGCCTGCTTTGATGTTCGCACCGGTGAAGCGACCGCGGCGCCCGCCTTCAATGCGCTCGCGGTCTGGAAGGTCGAGCGAGAGGGCGATCGCATCGTCGTGCGCGAGAAGCGCGAGCAGCCGAAGCCCCGCGTCAAGGGCCCGCGCGATGCGCCCGGCAGGATCGTGATTGTCGGCGGAGGCGCAGCGGGGTTTGCCGCCACCGAGATGCTGCGACGGCAGGACTATCGCGGCAGCATCGTCATGCTGAGCGGCGAGGCCACGCCGCCGGTGGACCGGCCGAACCTGTCGAAGGATTTCCTCGCCGGCAGCGCGCCGGAAGACTGGCTGCCGCTGAAGCCGGAGAGTTTCTACACCGACGCGGCGATCGATCTCAGACTCAGGACCGAGGTCCAGTCGATCGACGCCGGCCGCCGCAACGTCGTGCTCGCCGGCGGCGAAACGATTTCGTACGACCGGCTGCTGCTGGCGACCGGTGCGGAGCCGCTACGGCTGCCGATCCCGGGCGCGGACCAGCCCCACGTTCACGTGTTGCGCACGCTCGACGATTGCCGGGCGATCATCGCCTCGGCCAGCGGCGCCCGCCGCGCGGTTGTGATCGGCGCAAGCTTCATCGGGCTCGAGGTTGCGGCCTCGTTGCGCGCGCGGGAGATCGAGGTTCACGTGGTCGGGCTGGAACAGCGGCCGCTGGAGCGCGTGCTCGGGCCTGCCATGGGCGATTTCGTCCGTGCGCTGCACGAGGAGCATGGCGTGGTCTTCCACCTTGGCGACACGGTGACCGCGATCGACGGCAAGCGCGCACAGCTGAAGAGCGGGCCGGCGCTCGATGCCGATCTCGTCGTGCTCGGTGTCGGCGTGAAGCCGCGGCTCGTACTGGCGGAAGGGGCCGGGCTCGCGATCGATCGCGGCGTGAAAGTGGACGCCTGTCTCGAGACCAGCGTTCCCGGCATCTACGCGGCCGGCGATATCGCGCGCTGGCCCGATCCGCACAGCGGCGAGAACATCCGGGTCGAGCACTGGGCGGTGGCCGAGCGCCAGGGGCAGACCGCCGCGCGGAATATGCTTGGGCAGCGCGAGGTGTTCGATGCGGTGCCGTTCTTCTGGAGCCAGCATTACGACGTGCCGATCAACTATGTCGGGCACGCCGAGCAGTGGGACCAGATCGCGGTGGACGGCAGTATTGCCGGCAGGGATTGCATGCTCCGCTACAAGCGCGGCGGGCGCGTGCTCGCGGTCGCGTCGATCTATCGCGACCGCGAAAGCCTCGAGGCCGAGATCGCAATGCAGCGGGCGGCAGCCTGACCGCATTCCCCGCAAGAAGGGTTTATGGTCTCACAGCAATGGTCTAGTCTGCGGCCATGCTTCAGGAAGCCAAAACCTACGACGAGCTCTACAGCAACTTCCGCTGGGACGTTCCCGCGCGCTTCAACATGGCGACGGCATGCTGCGATCGCCATGCCGACGGCACCGGGCGGCTTGCGCTCATCTATGTCGATGAGGATGGCGGCACCACGCGCACCTCGTTCGATGAGGTCGCGGACGCCTCGCGCCGCTTCGCCAATGTGCTGACCGCCGACGGCCTGCTGCGTGGTGACCGCGTCGCGGTGTTCCTGTCGCAATCGCTGGAATTGCCGGTCGCGCATCTTGCGGCGTTCCGCGCGGCGCTGATCTCGATCCCGCTGTTTGCGCTGTTCGGCGAGGACGCGCTCGAATTCCGCCTGTCGAACTCGGCGGCGAAGACCGTCATCACCGATGAGGCCGGCTGGGAGAAGATCGCCAAGATCCGCGATCGCCTGCCCGAGCTGAAGAGCGTCTATATCGTCGGCGAGACGACGCCTGCCGGTACGAAGTCGTTCTGGAGCGCGATCAAGTCGGCGTCACCGGAATTTGCCACCGTCGACACCTCGGCCGACGATCCCGCATTGATCATCTACACCTCCGGCACCACCGGCAATCCGAAGGGCGCGCTGCATGCGCACCGCGTCGTGCTCGGCCATCTGCCCAATGTCGAGATGTGCCACAACTTCCTGCCGCGACCCGGCGACCTGATGTGGACGCCGGCGGACTGGGCCTGGATCGGCGGGCTGATCAACGGCCTGTTCGCGTTCTGGTACCACGGCATTCCGATGGTCGGTCACCGCGCCCGCAAGTTCGAGCCGCAGGCCGCGATGCAGATGATGGCCGAGCTCGGCATCCGCAACGTGTTCCTGCCGCCGACCGCCCTGAAGCTGATGCGGCAGGCCAACGTGAAAAATTCCGGCGTCAAGCTGCGTAGCATCTTCACCGGCGGCGAGTCGCTTGGCGGTGAGCTTCTGGGCTGGGTGCGCGAGACCTTCGGCATCGATGCCCATGAAGTGTTCGGGCAGACCGAATGCAATCTGGTGATCGGCAGCAATTCCAATTTGTTTCCGATCCGTCCGGGCTCGATGGGCCGTGCCACGCCGGGCTTCGACGTTCGCATCGTCAACGACAGAGGCGAGGAACTGCCGCGCGGCCAGCGCGGCATCATCGGCGTGCGCCAGCCGTGCGCCTGCACCATGATCGAGTATTGGCGCAATCCGGAAGCGACGCGGAAGAAATATGCCGGCGAATTCCTGCTGACCGGCGATCTCGGCGTCCAGGATGAGGACGGCTATTTCTGGTACCTCAGCCGCGAGGACGACGTCATCACCACCGCCGGCTATCGCGTCGGCCCGTCCGAGATCGAGCACACGCTGATGAAGCATCCGGCGGTCGCGATGTCGGCGGTGGTCGGCATCCCGGATCCGATCCGCACCGAATCGATCAAGGCCTGGATCGTGCTGCGGCCGGGCTATGCGCCGAGCGACGTGCTGGCGCGCGAGATCCAGGAGTTCGTCAAGGTGCAACTCGCCGCCCACGAATATCCGCGCTTCGTGCAGTTCGCCGACAGCCTGCCGATGACGGCGACCGGCAAGGTGCTGCGGCGGGAGTTGCGGGCGCTGGGCTAACCCCCCACCGTCGTCCCGGCCTCCACCGTCGTCCCGGCGAAGGCCGGGACCCATTACCACCGCTCTAAGCGGTTAGAATTCGCTGGGACCACAACGTCGCGCAACACAAGCATTTGTGGTTATGGGTCCCGGCCTTCGCCGGGACGACGGTGGAGTATGACGCGCATCGCTCGTCCTACCCTGGCATCGGAATTCCCAGTTCCTTCAACGCGGCCAGCATGCGCTGCGGCGGCTGCATCGGGATCACCATGGCCTTGCCGGTCTCCAGCAGGCTCTTCAGACTGGAGAGGATCGCCGGCCAGCCGGTGCGGCCGCCGGACAGGATGTCGTCGCTGATCGGGCGGTCATGCGATTGCAGCAAGGTCAGCTTCACGCCGTCGCCGGCTTGCTCGATCTCGTAGGTGACGAGCGTCGGCCCGAGCTTTTCGACGAGCTGCGGCCAGTTGACGTTGAAGGTGACGGTCAGCCGCTTCAACGGATCGCACGCGATCACCTCACCGGAGATGTGCAGCGCGCCGTCGGGCGTGCGCACGATGTAGGCGCCGCCGACCCGAAGGTCGACCTCGACCGCGTTGCCGGAGAAATATTGCCGGCTCAATTCGGCATTCGTCAGTGCCTGCCATACCTTCTCCGGCGTGGCGGCGATGTAGATCGCATAGACGATCGCCGGCTTGAATTTCTCGATGTTCATGTCCGCACGTGTCCTTCGATAGATTTTCATTGTCATTCGAAGCCGTCGATCCCGAGTGCGGCAGGCGGGATCGTGACCGTCTTGCCGGTCTCGAGCAGGCTCTTGAGCCCGGACAGGATCGCCGGCCAGCCCCTGGAAATGCCGTCGAGCAGCTTGCTGCCCACGCCGAAGCCCTCATGGGTCACGGTCAGCTTCACGATCTTGCCATGCGGCTCGAGCGTGAAGACCACCTTGGTCGCCGGCTCCTTGCGCATCTCCTCGTCGCGCACGTGCTTGAAGGTGTAGGCGAGACGCCGCGGCGGATCGGCCTCGAGGATTTCGCCGGTGTCGGTGGTCTCGCCGCCCGTCACCAGCGCGAGCGGCGAGCCGACCTTCCAGTCCGATTTCAGCTCGGTGTCGAACCAGTACTGCCGGGTGAAGCTGCTGTTGGTCAGCGCCTCCCACAGTCTGTCCGGCGTGGTTTCGATATAGGTGACGTAGACGAATTCGGGCTTAGGCATGGTAGGCCTCCCTGGCGCCGCTCGTCAGCAGCTCGGCCGGCAGTTCGCGCCCGGTCTCCAGGAAACTCTTCAGGCTCGCGATGACCATCGGCCAGCCGCCGGAGATGTCGCGCAGCGTCTTCGGACCGAGGTTGTCGTGTGTCACGGTCAGCTTGACGACCCCGCCGTGCGGTTCGATGTCGAAGGTCACGCGCGAGACCTGCTCGCGCGCATGACCTTCCTTCACCACGTCCCAGCTATAGGCGAGCCTGTTCGGCGGATCGGCGATCAGCACCTCGCCCTGCACGCTGCGGCTGCCGTCCTTGATCAAACAATAGGGCGAGCCGACCTTCCAGTCCGAGCTGACCCGATAGCCGAACCAGAAGCGTTCGGTGAAGTCGCTCGATGTCAGCGCGTGCCACAGCTTCTCGGCGGTGGTCTCGATATAGGTGACGTAGACGTAGTCCGGCTTACTCATCACGCTTCTCCAATTGTCTTTTCAATTCGCTGAGCGCGGCGAGCTTCCCGCGCTCGAATTTCCTGATCCACCGCTCGCCGATCTGATGGATCGGAACCGGGTTGAGGTAGTGCAGCTTCTCGCGGCCATGCCTGACCGTGGTGACGAGGTTGGCCTCCTCGAGAATCCCAAGGTGCTTGGTGACGGCCTGACGCGTCATGTCGAGACCGTCGCAGAGCTCACCGAGCGTCTGCCCGTTCTGATCGTGAAGCCGGTCAAGCAGCGTCCGCCGTGAGGCATCCGCGAGGGCTTTGAAGACTTCATCCATGGGGCAGATAATAGGCAACCAAATGGTTGCATGTCAAGAGCGTGTGTTTGGGCGCTGGTATCGCCGTGCTAGCGTCCCGCGCAGCCAACGCAGATTGGTAGGGAACTCGGGGTGATGCGCATGGGTGGTCGCGTTACGGCAGTTTGCTGCACGTTTCTTCTTGTCCTGCTCGCAAATGCTGCGAGCGCCCAGCAGAAGATCGGCGACCCGCCCGAAGCCTCCAACATGCGGCTGGTTGGAACCAGCGACTTGCAGGCACGCAGCGCCTATCAGCCGACCATCCATCACCAGGGCGACAGATGGATCGCCTATATCGGCCATCACGGCGGCACCGACGACATTCCCGATCCCGTCAACCCGATGACCGGCAAGGCCGAGCCGAACGGCACCTCGATCGTCGACGTCACCGATCCTGCGCATCCGAAATATCTGCGGCACATTCCCGGACAGGAAGGCAAATATGAATCCGGCGGCGCGCAGATGGTGCGGATCTGCGACGGCAAGGATCTGCCGAAGGGCGATCGCAACGCGGTCTACATGCTGCGCACCTTCGGCAGCGAAGCGCATGAGATCTGGAACGTCGCCGATCCCGCAAATCCCGTGCTGGTCAGCCGGATCGGCGGGCTGAAGGACACGCACAAGAATTTCTGGGAATGCGACACCGGCATCGCCTTCCTGGTGTCGGGCGCACCGGACTGGCGCACGCGGCGCATGACGCAAATCTACGATCTCTCCGATCCGGCGCAGCCAAAGAAGATCAGGGATTTCGGTCTGCCCGGGCAGGAGCCGGGCGCGACCGGCGCGGTGCCGACCGAACTGCACGGGCCGATCTCGACCGGGCCGAAGGGCAACCGCGTCTATTTCGGCTACGGCACCAACAAGGGTGGCTTCCTGCAGATCGTCGATCGCGAGAAGCTGTTGCACGGGCCGAAGGAGCCGACACCGGACAATCTGACATTCCCGGAGATCGCACGGATGCCGCTGTCGGCGCTGAACGGCGCGCACACGGTGTTTCCGATGCCCGGCATGCCGATCGCGGAGTTCGCCCATGACAACGACGGCAAGAGCCGCGACATCGTGATGATCGTCGATGAGGCGATCCAGAACGAGTGCGGCGAGGCGCGGCAGATGGTGTGGTTCGCCGACGTCACGACGGAAGCGCGGCCGATGATGATCTCGAACTATACGGTGCCCGAGGCCTCCGGCGCGTTCTGCGAGCGCGGCGGCCGGTTCGGCTCGCATTCGTCGAACGAGAGCATGGCGCCGGTCTATTACAAGAAGCTCGCCTTCATCGCCTTCTTCAACGCCGGCGTCCGCGCGCTCGATATCCGCGATCCCTATCATCCAAAGGAAGTCGGCTACTTCATTCCCGCCATCACCGCGGCGACCGACAAGCGCTGCGTCACGATCGATAGCAAGGACCGCTGCAAGGTCGCGATCCAGACCAACAATGTCGAGACCGACGAGCGCGGCTATATCTACGCGGTCGACCGCGCCAACACCGGCCTGCACATTCTCGAACTGACCGGCGCGGCGCGGGCCGTCGCCGGTCTGCCGTGAGCCGGCGATGACGCGCTCGTGGCCGGTCATCGCGGCGATGTTCCTGGCGCTCGGCGGCCTCTCGGCCGTGGCCGGCTACGAGATGGCGCCCCCGCGGACCGCGCAATGGCGCGAGATCGCCTGGCCGTTCCCGCGTGACAGCTGGCCCGCCGGCCGCGCCTTCCATTGCGGTGTGGCGGAGTGCGGCGCTGAGGTCGAGGTCTATCTCAGGCCAAAACTCGGCTTCTGCAATTGCGACAGCGGCGTTGCCGATGACGACGAGGTCGATCGCGTTTCCGATGTCGACATGATCAGCCCGCGCTTTGTGCCGCTGAAGACCGGCGATGTCGTCGATGTCGCCGATATGCGCGGACGGATCAGGGCTTACGATCTTGATGGCAAGCGCACCGCGATCGGCATCGCGGCCTCGCATCGTTGCGATCTGATGGCGGTGGCGGCGCAGGGCGGGGGAGATGCGGCGCGGATCCAACGAGCGACGTTGAAGTTTCTGGAGGGGCGAGAGATCAGAGCATGGATGATCGCGGCCATGGAGGGCCGTTGAGCGCAGCGTGCGTCTTCCTTACCTCGCCCCGCTTGCGGGGAGAGGTCGGATCGCATCGCAAGATACGATCCGGGTGAGGGGGCACAGGTCTCTCGGCTCACACCGCCTGGTGGAGAGAGCCCCTCACCCCAACCCTCTAAGAGCGAGCTGCGCTCGTCTCGACCCCGTGAAGGACGGGGGGAGGGAGCGACACCTGCCGCTTCCATCCACTCTCTCCACATGCATAATGTCAGGAAAGAACAGACGAGCCCCCAATGTCCCTGCAAGCCTATTTCGCCTTCGTCGCCGCCTGCATTGCGCTGGCGCTGCTGCCCGGTCCGATCGTCACGATGGTGATCGCCAACGGGTTGCGTTACGGCACGCGCGCCGCGCTCACCAATGTGCTGGGCGCGCAGGTCGGGCTCGCGATCGTGATCGGCATCGTCGCGGTCGGGCTGACCTCGCTGATGGCGACGATGGGGTACTGGTTCGACTGGGTGCGCTTCGCCGGTGCGGCCTATCTGGTGTGGCTGGGCATCAAGCTGATCCGCTCGCCGGTCGAGGGCGTCGGCACTGACGATCGGCCGCCGCCGCCGCGCGGCGGCTTCTTCCTGCAGGGCTTTCTGGTGCTGCTCTCGAACCCGAAGGTGCTGGTGTTCTTCGGCGCCTTCATTCCGCAGTTCATGGATATGGACAAGCCGCACATTCCGCAGGTGGCGGTGCTCGGCGTCACCTTCATGGCGACCGCCGTGCTGACCGACGCCGCCTACGCGTTGGCGGCCGGCCGCGCCCGAAAGTTCTTCTCCAAGGAGCGGACCCGGCTGATGTCGCGCGTCTCCGGCGGCTTCATGATCGGCGGCGGCATCTGGCTGGCGCTGACCCGGGCACGGTGAGCCTGCGCGCTACACAGCAATCCGCTCGACCACGTCGCGCACCAGGCCCGTCAGCAGGTCGAGCTTGTATCCGGTCATCGTCAGCGGCTTGGCCCCCGATGTTGCCAGCTCGGCGGCTTCCGCGATGGTCGACGCGTTGGCCGGCTTTCCCTGCAGCGCGGCAGCGCATGCGGCAAGACGCAGCGGGACCGGGGCGATGCCGCCGGCGGTGATGTGGACCTCGCGGAACACGCCGCCTGATAGCACGGCCCGCACGCAGATCTCGACCAGCGGCCATTCCGCATATGAGCGGCTGATCGCGCGCTTGTAGAGCGCGCGCTCGCCGGCCAGCGGGGCAGGGAGCTCGATCCGTTCGATCCGTTCGCCTGCCGCGAGCAGATTGTCGACAGTGCCGTTGCTGCCGTCGCCGAGCAGGTCTGAAATCGACAATCCGCTGCGCCGGTCCGTGGTCACCTTCGCATCATAGGCCAAGAGCGCCATCGCCATGGTCGACGGATGCGGCGCCACGCAGGGGCCGAGATCGAACGCGACGTGATAGAGATGGTTGCCGGATCGCGCCGGACACTCGGAGCCGCCCTTCTTCAGGCAGGCGATCTGCGGATTGCGGAAGTACCAGCAGCGCGACCGCTGTGCGAGGTTGCCGCCGAGCGTCGCCATGTGCCGGATCTGCGGTGTGGCAAGGCCCTGCGCCGCCGCGGCGATGCCGGGATAGGCCTGCGCGAGCCGCGCGTCGGAGGCGATCGCAGCGATCGCGGTCAGCGCGCCGATCCGCGCCGTGCCGTCCGTACCCCACGCGATCCCGACCGTATCGGGACTGGCGGTGAGATCGATCACCGATCCGCACGACAGGCCGCTGCGGCGGCGCTCCGACAGATCGGTGCCGGCGGCGCGGAATTCGGGCGCGGCGATGACGCCTGCGGTTGCGACGCTCATGCGGCATCCCTCCCTTTCAGCGCGGCGACGATGCGGTCGGGCCGGATCGGAATCTCGGTGAGGCGGACGCCGATCGCGTCGTGGATCGCGTTGGCGACCGCGGCCGAGGTCGGCACCGTCGAGGCCTCGCCGATGCCGACGCTGTTGCCGAGCACATGGTCGAAGCCGGCTTCGTCGAAATGGACATCGATCTCGGGTGTATCGGCGATCCCGGGGATGCGATAATCTTCCATCCCCGCGGTCAGCACGTCGCCGCTGCTCGGATCGAGCTCGCGCGCCTCGTAGAGCGCGTAGCCGAGGCCCTGGATCACCGCGCCGCAGGCCTGGCTATGCGCCAGCGCCGGCGCTGCGATCTTGCCGACCGCAATCCCGGTGTGGACGTTGAGCACGCGGACATGGCCGAGCCAGGTGTCGACCTCCACCTCGATCACCTGCACCGAGCTCGGCACGCCGGCGCCGACCGCGATGTTCGAGAAGCGGCGCATCATCCAGCCGAACACCATGCCCATCAGCCCGACCTCACGCAGCGGCGAGCGGATGCCGGGCGCGGTGTTCTTGCCGTCCTCGCCGCGCGACTCGACCACGGCGATATCGGGCGAGCGCGCGATCAACTCGCGCCAGGGCGCGTTCGAGCCGGGCACGGGCTTTCGTGTCGCCTGCTCGAGGATCGCGGCCTTCAGTTTCCGCACCGCCTGCAGCGTCGGCGGCATCACCGAGGCAGTGACGCGGCTGCCGCCGGAGCCCGGCCCTTCGGGCAGCGATGAATCGCCGATCCGCACCTCTATGTCGGCAGGCTCAAGATCGAACTCGCGCGCGATCGTGTCGGCAAGCACGCTGCGGGTGCCAGTGCCGATGTCCTGCGTCGCGGTGCTGGCGACGATCCGGCCGCCCGTGACCGCGACCTCGACCTTCACGTTGGGCTGCCAGAGATAGAGCCAGTAGCCGGTCGCCATCCCGATGCCGCGGCGGTAGCGTCCATTCTGTGCGGGTTTGCGATTGCGCCAGATCTCGAGCCCGGATGCCCAGTCGTAGAGGCGCTGGCGGTTGGGATCGGGATCCCAGCGCTTGCGCAAGGCGATCGGGTCGACGTTGAGCCGCAGCGCGGCCTCGTCGATCGCCTGCTCCACTGCGAACGCCATCGGCGGACCGCCGGGGCCGCGGAAGGCCGCGCCGGGCGGCAAATTGCTGATGACGTCGAAATCCGAAAGGTCCTTCGCCTCGGCCGGATAGATCAGCCGCGCCAGGCCCGCGATGGTCGAGTTGGTCGCAGCGCCCGTATCGGCATGCGCGGTGACCGAGAGCGCCTTCAGGCTCCCCTTGTCGGAGGGCAGCAGCGCGACCTTCAGTTCTGCGGCCGGACGATAACCGGCGACGGAGAGCTCTTCCTGCCGATCGTAGGCGACCCTGACAGGCGCTTTCGCCTCGCGCGCGAGTTCGATGGCGGCGATGGTCTCGACGCCCAGGCTCGCCTTCGATCCGAAGCCGCCGCCGACGTGATCGGCGATCACGCGGACCTTGTCGTGATCGAGCTTGTAGCGTTTTGCGATCTGCTCCTTCAGGTGGAACACCTGCTGGGTCGAGGCGTGCAAGGTCAGCCGGTCGCCGTCGAAGCGCGCCACCGCGGCATGCGGCTCGAGGCATGCATGCTGTTGCGTGGCGGTGCGGAAGGTTGCCTCGACGAGCAGACGATTGTTGGCCTGACGCGCCTCGTCGACCCAGTTGCGGGCCTTCTTGGCGCGCGTCGAGAACACAGCGGTCGGCCCGCGGATGTTCTGCTTCCATGGCGCCGGCCCGCCGGCCGCCTCCGAGACATTGCCGGCCCGCTTGCGGTTCGCTCGGTCGAAAACCACAGGCGCGCCATCCTTGCGCCCGGCGTCGAGCCCGACCACCGCCGGCAGCCGTTCGCTGGTCAGCTTGATCGCAGCCAGCGCGGCCAGCGCCGTCTTGCGGTCCTTTGCGGCGACCGCCGCAATCGGCTCGCCGACATAGCGCACGATGCGGTCGTCGCCGAGCAGCGACACTGCGGCGACGCCAGTGAGCGCGCGCGCCGGCGCCAGATCAAGCGCGGTGATGCGGGCATGCGCCTCGCGCGAGCGCAGGATCAGGCCTTCGAGCTGGCCGTCATGGTTGATGTCGACGGTGTACTTTGCCGCGCCGGTCACCTTGTCGCGCGCCTCGATGCGCGGCGCTGTGACATTGTCGCCGTCGAAGCGGCCGGCGCAGGCGTCCGCCACCGCACGGAAGATCCCGTCATAGGCGCCGCAGCGGCAGAGATGGCCCGACAGCGCCGCGCCGATCTCCTCGCGTGACGGCACCGCCGTTCCCCTGGTGGCGCGCCAGCGGTCGCAGAACGCGGTCGCCTCCACGATGAAGCCCGGCGTGCAGAAGCCGCATTGCAGGGCGTCGTGCGCCATGAACGCCTTCTGCACCGGATGCAGCCCGGCGGCGCCGATGGCTTCCACCGTCGTCACCGCTTTGCCGGCCGCGGCATGCGCCGGCATCAGGCAGCTTGCGACAGGCGCGCCGTCGACCAGCACGGTGCAGGCGCCGCAGACGCCGGCGCCGCAGACGAGCTTGGTGCCGGTGAGCTTGAGCTGGTCGCGCACGATGTCGATCAAGAGCGCATCGGGATCATCGGGCAGCGATTCAACGTGGCCATTGACGGTCGTCGTGTTCATGGACGTCCTCCTGTCTTGCGGCGTGTCGGCTTGTCCTCGATTACCGCCTTCTTGACGGGCGGCTTCCCGGATTTTGGCAAGGATTTCGGCACCGCGCCCGCGCAGAGCGTTCGCACCATCATGGCCATGTCCTTCAGGAACGCGTCCGCCGGCTGCATCGCCGGATACTGCGACTTCGATGCGTACACTGACATTTCGATCAGCCGCGCGAATTCGGCCGGCGAGAGCTCCTGCGGCAGCGCCAGCTGATGCTTGCGAACGGTCCGCGCGATGGTGGCCACCATGCGCTCCGCATAGCGTGCGGCGTAGGTCTGGTAGAGATCGCGCGCGTGCACGAGGTGCTCGGAATACAATTCCTCGAGATGCGGCGAGCCGTCCAGCGACGCGATCATGGTCGACATCCGCGCGGTCATGCCCGCGGCAAGGATGTCGCCGAGATTGCCGCCCGCCGTCTCTGCCTCGGCAACGGCAACCTCCTCGGCCGCGATCGCGGACTCATGCACGCGCTCGATCACGGCGCGGAACAGCGCTTCCTTGGATTCGAAATGATGATAGAGCGCCTGCCGCGTCAGGCCGGCGGCTTCGGCGACTTGCTCGATCGAGGAGCGCCGAAAGCCGTGCCGGCGGAAAACCAGCATGGTGGCGTCGAGAATGCGGGTTTTCGGTCCCATTTGACGATTTTGACAAATATAGGAGAACTGTCAAATCGCGATCTGGTGAAGGCGGCGCCGCGGCCTGGCGCCGCCCCGCGCGCTTATGTGAGCCGCGTCACGGATCGGCTCGCGCTGCCCACGTAAAGCTTCGTCATGCAAGGGCGAGCCCGATCGCCCGGAGCTTGCGAGGATACGCAGATGGCCCAGGACATGACACAGGTCTATTTCCACTGCTCGAATACGCGCGGCGTGCTGATGGATCGCCGCGGCACCTCGGTGACCAGCCTCGCCGAGGCCTGCGAGGCGGCGACCCGCATGATGCGCTCGCTGGTCGCAACGGTCAGCCTGGAAGACTGGCGCGACTGGGCCGTGCATGTCAGCGACGAGGACGGCGAGGAGATCGTCATCCTGCCCTTCGCATTCGTTCTCGGCAAACCGCACTGAGAGCGCGCCATGCCGTCGCTGCTGTTATTGCTACCTCTGCGCCGCGGCCTGAACGCGATCACGACCGGCTGGCAGAATTTGATCGCGCGAATGCGCGATCCCTACCGGCCCGAGCTGCACTACATGCGCGGGCCGGGTCCCAAATGGCGCGCGAAGCATCCTGTCCACGTCGCGTCAGCCGGTTGAACGCGGCGATCCAATTTAGAACGATCCCAGGAAATCGCGCTGAAGGCCGAGACGCATCGTCGCAGTTCGCGGACGCTCTCGTTGCGAGATCGCAACACGATCAAACGATAAGTCCAACACTGGACGGGTTCTAATCGCCGCCCGGCTGCGCACATCCGTCGTCGTGTTAGTGACGACAAGAATGGAGACTGGAATTAGGTAGCGAAGTTGACTGCGACGACCAAATCCCTGCGGCGATGGGGCGCCGTCCACAAATGGACCAGCCTGATCTGCACCTTGTTCATGCTGCTGCTCTGCATCACCGGCCTGCCGCTGATCTTCCACGACGAGATCGATGATCTCCTGCACAGCCAGGTCAAGCCGGTCGAGGCGCCGGCGGGCACGCCGCCGGCCAATCTGGATCATCTGCTCGGCAACGCGCTCGCGCGGGCGCCGGGCAAGGTGCCTCACTTCCTGATCTGGGATCGCGACGAGCCCGGCGCGATCTGGGTCAGCGTTGGCCCGACGATCGACGCCGATCCCACCAGCAACCTCCTGATCCGGATGGATACGCATACCGGCGCCTATCTCGATTCCCCTGATGTGACCGGCCGCTTCACCTACATCATGCTGAAGCTGCACACCGACATGTTCGCGGGCCTGCCCGGCAAGCTGTTCCTTGGATTGATGGGGATCCTATTCTGCGTCGCGATCATTTCCGGCATCGTCGTCTACGCGCCGTCGATGCGAAAGCTGCGCTTCGGCGCCTACCGCGCGCAGCGGACCCGCGTCGTACGCTGGCTCGACGTCCACAATCTCGCCGGCATCCTGCTGGTGGCCTGGACGCTGGTGGTTGGCTTCACCGGGGTCATCAACACCTGGGCCGACCTCGTGCTCAAGATGTGGCAATTCGGTCAGCTCGCCGAAATGACCGCGCAGTACAAGGACCGGCCGGTGCCGTCGAAGCTGACCTCGCTGAACGGGGCCGTCGAGGTTGCGAGGCATGCGGTACCGGGAATGACGCCGAGCTTCGTCGCGTTCCCGGGAACCCTGTTCAGCAGCAAGAGCCACTACGCGGTGTTCCTGCACGGCGATACGCCGCTGACCTCGCGGCTGCTGAAGCCCGCGCTGATCGACGCGGAAACCGGTGATCTGACCGACAGCCGCGACATGCCCTGGTATGTGTCGACGCTGTATGTGTCGCAGCCGCTGCATTTCGGCGACTATGGCGGCATGCCGCTCAAGATCGTCTGGGCGCTGCTCGACATCCTCACCATCTTCATCCTGGTCACCGGCGTCTATCTGTGGCTGCGCCGGCGCAAGGCGGGCGTGAGCCAGGAGCGCGCCATCGCCAACGCCGCCTCGATCGACAACCCCGCGCTCACGTCGTGACATCAGCATGGTCGCACATCGTTCATTGAGCCAGATCTTCGCCGCCCCGCTCGTCATCGCGATCGTCAGCACGGTGGGATTGATCAGCGCGCTCGTCGGAGACGGCTGGTGGGATACCGTCTCCTGGGTGGCGCTCGGCCTGCCCGTGCTGCTCTATCTGCTGTTCATCTGGCGGCGCCGGCCGAATTGATCGGGCGCGAGCGAGCGGCTCTGGCCAGCCGATTGTCGTGAGCCTCATCCGGCGTCAGCGCAGCCGAACCGGCGGGCCATCTGTCTCCACGAGCGCATGAATTTTGCTGGTCAACCCGCCCGCGACCGTCCCATCGATTGCCGCTCGTTTCCTGTGACGCAGCACGTCATGCCGATTTACGCAGACAGCCAGGGGGCAATCAATCCGTTTGAACGAGATCGCCGATCGAAATAATTCCATCCGAGAGGACCTCGGCCCGCACGCCGCCCCGATCGCGATAAGCTTCCGCAAATCCGGTCTTGCCAGCGACTGCGGACGGGATGCGGCATGGTATGGTCGGTTCGGAGCCGCGCAGGCGCACTGCGCCGATGAGAAATTCCTTGCCCAGCAATCCATAGACGTCGATGCCTTCGACGACGATGTTCCGCCGTGTTTCGTTCATTTCGAAGGGGATAAGCCCGCGCCGGGCCAATTCTTCATTCGAGGCTTCGATGGCTTCGCGGGCGATCAGGGAAACATGCCGCGCGGCCACACGCGCCAATTTCGAGTAGGAGCCTTCACCGCGTTCGTATCGATCCCCTTCCAATCCCCGACCAGCAAAAGCCCGCACTGATGTGCACGTCTGCATCGGCCGTCCAATAGCAGGGGAGACAAAAAGACTGACAACGCTCGCCATGGGCTGACCTCCCATTGCTGTCTTGCCAAACCTCAACCGGCGTTGGATTGAGACAACAGCATAGAGCCCGCCCACACGGTAAGCAAATGGTATCGCGAAGCCGCCAAACTCAGTCGACCAGCGGGGTGTGCCATTGTTCCACGAGCGGGCTTCCTCCTTCCGCTCTTGACCGTTCTCTTGCCCTTCGCGACATATTGCAACGCCGCGTGACCTTGGCCGCTAACGGGGCAAAGCGGATATGCCATCCACGCGTCACGCCGCCAAAATTTGCTGTGGGTACACTACCTAAAGCGCGATGAAATCAGGTTGAATCATCATTGCGCTTTAGCTCATTGTTCAAGCACGATCACCGCGCAAACGCTTACGCGTTTGTGGCGAGGGAAAACCGCTTCGCACTTTTCCGGATCATGCTCCAGCAGCTGCGTTAGATCAGCGCTTCCGCACGCAACGTCGTTTCGATCTCGCCGAGCACGCGCGCCAGCCGCTCGGCCCATGCGGTTTCGCCGGCCTGATCGGAGATCAGGTCCTGTCGGATCTCGATGCCGGAATTCATCAGGCCGCGCTTCTCGCCATGTACGGGGATCGTGTAGTCGGTCTCGTCGCTGACTGCATAGGGCTCGTTGTCGCCGACCACGAGATCGCCCTCGCTGCGCAGATGCTTCAGCAGCAGCGGCGGCAGCGCCTTGTCGCGGTGATAGAGCGTGCCGATGTGCCAGGGACGCGCGATGCCGGCGTAGACCGGCGTGAAGCTGTGCAACGACACCAGCACCGTCGGAATGCCCTGACGCGTACGTTCGTCGATGATCTCGTCGATGCGCTGGTGATAAGGATCGAAGATCTGCGCGCGGCGCATCTCGGCGGCTTCGCGCGACAGGCCTTCATTGCCGGGAACGGTGGTGGCTTCGCTGATCAGCGGGACCGCGCTTGCGACATGCGGCGGACGATTGCAGTCGATCACGAGCCGCGAGTAGCGCTGCGCGATCAGGTGCGCGCCGAGCAGCTCGGAGAGCCGGGTTGCGACGCCGGCGATGCCGATGTCCCATGCGATGTGCCGGACGAGCTCGCTTTCAGGCAGACCGAGATCGCCGAGCGGGGAGGGAATCAGCCTGCCATAATGATCGCAAGTCAGAAGGAACGGCGAGCGGCCGCCAGGATTATGTTCAAGAACCGGTGAAACATCGGTGTTTGTCAGCAGAAAGAACGGGCCACCGGCGTGATTCACGGGCTTTTTCCTCAACTTTGCCTATTCAAGGGGCATGCTGGTTTGGAATCGAGCAGCATTCTCTATAGATTTAGCGGCCCAAATCACGATGATTGTTTGAAGATGCCGCTCCTGACTATCCATCACAAGACCGTTTATCGCTATGCGCGTCCAGTGGCGTTCGGCGAACACCGCATCATGCTGCGCCCCCGCGACGGCCACGATCTGCGCGTGCTCGACAGCGCACTTGTGATCGACCCACAGCCGATGTCGCTGCGCTGGATCCACGACGTGTTCGGCAACAGCGTCGCGATCGCCGCCTTCGACGAGCGCGCCGACACGCTGTCGTTTGTCTCGACCGCGACGGTGGATCACAATCCGGCCGACAGGTTCGCGCTGACGCCTGATGACGCCGCCTACTTCTATCCGTTCCTCTACGACGATGAGGAATTTCCCGACCTGCAGCAGTTCATCACGCCGCAATATGGCGATCCGAACGGCGAGCTGTCGACCTGGGCGCGGCGCTTCCTCGATGTCGAGGCGCCGACCCTGACGTTCAAGATCCTGAGCGACATGACGCATGGCATTCGTGAGGCGTTCAGCTACCGCAAGCGCTTTGAGCATGGCACCCAGCATCCGCTCGATACGCTGCGGACGCAGTCCGGGACCTGCCGCGACTATGCGCTGTTCATGATCGAGGCACTGCGCCGGCTCGGCATCGCCGCGCGGTTCGTCTCCGGCTATCTCGCGATGCCGACCGACAGCGCGCATGGCTACGTCGGCGGCGGTTCGACCCATGCCTGGGTGCAGGTCTATCTGCCGAGCGCCGGCTGGATCGAGTTCGATCCGACCAACGGCATCGTCGGCACGCGCGACCTGATCCGCGTCGCTGTCGCGCGCGATCCACGCCAGGCGATCCCGCTGCACGGCGTCTATCTCGGCCCGACCGATGCCTTTCTGGACATGGATATCGACATCAAGGTCGTGTCGGTCGGCGAGAATGCGGCGGAGCGGGAGACGGCCTGACGATGCAGATCAAGGTCGGCTTCGAGATCACCTACACGGCTCCGCAGCCGACCCCGATGGTGATCATGCTGTCGATCCATCCGTCACGCTACGCCGACATCGTCGGCACCGAGAGCCTTGCGGCCGAGCCGGATGTCCCGATCGGCCTCTATCGCGACGGCTTTGGCAATGTCTGCGGCCGTCTGGTCGCCCCCGGCGGTGGCGTTACCTTCCGCGGCAGCGCGCTGCTGCGGGATTCCGGGCTGCCCGATGTCGTCAATCCGGCGGCACAGCAGGTTCCGATCGAGCAATTGCCTGACGACATGCTGCTCTATCTGATGCCGAGCCGCTATTGCGAGACCGACAAGCTGACCGATGTCGCCTGGTCGCTGTTCGGCAACACGCCGCAGGGGTGGGCGCGGGTGCAGGCGATTACCGATTTCGTGCACCACCATGTGACGTTCGGCTACGAGCACGCCCATCACATGAAGTCGGCGCATGACGTCTACGAAGGCCGCGCCGGCGTCTGCCGCGACTTCGCGCATCTGGCGCTCACCTTCTGCCGCTGCATGGGCATTCCGGCGCGCTACTGCACCGGCTATCTCGGCGACATCGGCGTCCCGCCGGATCCCGCGCCGATGGATTTCTCCGGCTGGTTCGAGGTCTATCTGTCGGGCCAGTGGTACACCTTCGATGCCCGCCACAACACGCCGCGGATCGGCCGCATCCTGATGGCGACCGGCCGCGACGCCGCCGACGTCGCGCTCACCACGAGCTTCGGCCGCATGACGCTGACGAAGTTCGTCGTGGTGACCGATGAGGTGGTGGCGGCTTGATTCTTCTCGACCGTTCCGTCATTTAGGGCTCGGAGCTTTGCAGCGCTTTCCGTCGTCGTCCCTGCGAAAGCAGGGACCCATACGCCGCGGCTCCTGTCATTGACGGGACCCGTCGTTCTGGCGTCGCGCCACGATTTGGATTTGTGGTTATGGGTCCCTGCTTTCGCAGGGACGACAGCGAGTGTGAGGCGCAGCCTGTGAGTTTTACTGCCCCGTTCTGCCGAAATGACAACTGAACCCATGATTTCCGACCTTCTCTTCGTCTACGGCACGCTGATGCGCGGCTTCGACCATCCGATGGCCAAGCTGCTCGCAGGCAATGCCGAATTCCTCGGGCCGGCGCAGTGTCGCGGCCGGCTCTACCTCGTGAAGCATTATCCGGGCCTGGTGGCGTCCGACGATCCCGCCGACATCGTGCACGGCGAATTGTTTCGCCTGCGCGAGCGCGAGGCCATGCTGCGCGAATTCGACATGTACGAAGCCTGCGGCGAGGGCTTTCCGCCGCCGACCGAATATGTCCGCGAGATGCTTGCTGTCACGCGCGCCGACGGCAGCGTGAGCGAGGCGTGGACCTATCTCTACAACTGGCCCGTCACCGAGCTGCCGCGGATTGCGTCAGGAAAGTTTCTGGAGCATTAGCACCCGGTGTAGCCGCATACGTCGTCATGCCCGGGCTTAGCCGTCCGAAGGACGGCGTCGCTTCCGCTCGCCTATGACCCGGGCATCCATCTCACTTCGCGAGTGTCCTTCTTTGATGGATTGCCGGGTCAAGCCCGGCAATGACCGAAGGGGAAGTCACACTTCCCGCTCTACGCGGATGTCGACCTCGCGCTCGACATAGCTCCACTCCTCGGTCGCGCGCAGCATGCCGACCAGCTCGTCGAACAGGGCGACATGCTCGGGGGCGAATTCGAACCAGGTCAGGAAGTCGAAGGGCATGCCGAGGTCGCGGGCGTGAAACAGCTGGCGGGCGATCGCAGGGAGGAATTTCAAGGTGCCGGCGATGTGGTGCGACTTGTCCTCGAAGATCTCGCGGCGCTCCGGCTGCGTCAGCTCCCACCACGCCGCGGATTTCCTGATCGGGATCAGCGCCGCATGCGTTGCCTCGCTGCGGCCGAGCCCGGCCTGCACGGCGGCAAGTTTCTCGCGCTCGTCCTTCTCGGTATAGCGCAGATAGCTGGCGACGCCGGCGAGCCGCCAGGAGGTCTGCGCCGGCAGCAGCGGCAGCGCGATCGAGTCGCTCGCAACGATCGACAGCGCCGCGACCTTCGGCAGCGTCTCGCCCTTCACCCGCGTGATGGACGTGACCTGCCAGCCGCCGCTCTGTCCGCCCCTGAATGTCGTGAACATGGTGCTATCCAATCCCGGAAGCGGGGAGGGGGCAAGCTTGCCGTGCAAGCTCTCCACCGTGGATTCGGGGGTAGCCCGCTCGACGGAGCGGTGACAGGCAGGCCTGTGAATAGCCCGGAAAAGCCCCACATTGTTCGGCATGCCGGGTCGTGCCGCTATATGGCTAACCGGTTGTCCGCGATTCGTCGCCCGAGCCCAGAATCACCCTGATGCGTTTTACGCCCGAATTCCTCGATGAGCTGCGCGCCCGGCTTCCGGTCTCGGAAGTCGTGGGCCGGCGCGTCAAGCTCAAGAAGGCCGGGCGGGAGTGGAAGGGGCTGTCGCCGTTCCAGCAGGAGAAGACGCCGTCGTTCTTCGTCAACGATCAGAAGCAGGCCTGGTTCGACTTCTCGTCCGGGCTGAACGGCAACATCTTCGACTTCCTGATGAAGACCGAGGGCGTGACTTTCCCCGAGGCGGTGGAACGTCTCGCCGCGATGGCGGGTGTCCCGCTGCCGGCCGTGACGCCCGATGCGGCGCGCCACGAGCAGCATCGCCGCACCCTGCACGAAGTGATGGAACTGGCGACAAAGTTCTTCGCCGACACGCTGGCCTCACGTAACGGCGCCAAGGCGCGCGGCTATCTCGCCGACCGCAGTATCTCACCTGCGACCCAGCTCCAGTTCCGGATGGGCTATGCGCCGCCGGATCGTTTTGCGCTGAAGGAGCATCTGGGCGCGCAGGGCATCTCGACCGAGGACATGGTGGAGGCCGGGCTGCTGGTGTCCGGCGAGGACAAGCCGGTGCCGTTCGATCGCTTCCGCGACCGCGTCATGTTCCCGATCACGGATGCCCGCGGCCGCGTCATCGCGTTCGGCGGCCGCGCGCTGGAGAAGGACGTTCCGGCGAAGTATCTGAACTCGCCGGAAACCCCGCTGTTTCACAAGGGCGACAATCTCTACAACCTGTTCACCGCGCGCCAGGCCGCGCATGACGGCGCGCAGCTGATCGTCGTCGAGGGCTATGTCGACGTCATCGCGATGGTCACCTCGGGCTTTCCCGGCGCTGTCGCGCCGCTCGGCACCGCGTTGACCGAGAACCAGCTGGCGATGCTCTGGAAGATGGTCGACGAGCCGATCCTCTGCTTCGACGGCGACCGCGCCGGCCAGAAGGCCGCCTATCGCGCCGCCGACATTGCCTTGCCCCAGCTCAAGCCGGGAAAGAGCCTGCGCATTGCCCTGCTGCCGGAAGGGCAGGACCCTGACGATCTCGCGCGCTCCGGCGGCCGCGGCGCGATCGAGGATGTGATCGGCGCCGCGAGGCCGCTCGCTGAAATGATCTGGTCGCGCGAGATCGAGGGCGGCAATTTCGACACCCCCGAACGCCGCGCAGCACTGGAGGCGCGGATCGGCGAGCTCACGGGCGGCATCCGCGACGAGGTGGTGCGGCGCTATTACCGGCAGGATTTGCAGGAGCGGCTGCAACGCAACTTTGCCCCGGAGGGAGGGCGCGGCGGTTACGGCCGCGGCGGCTACGGCAACAGGGGCAATTTCGGTGGTGGACGTGGCGGCGAATCACCCCGCCAGTTTGCCCCCCGCGGCCCGGGTCAGGGCAGCCGGTTCGGCGCCAAGGGCGGCGGCATCCCCGGGTTTTCACGGGGCCCCTATCAGGCCGCGAGCCAGCAACTGGCCAACAGCCCGATCATGCGCGGCCAGCGCAGCGCGATCTCGAGCCGCGAGGCGCTGATCCTGCAATCCCTGATCAATCACCCCTGGCTGCTGCACGACCATCTCGAGGAGGTGGCGGCCCTCGAGCTCGCCCATCCCGAGGCCCACAAGCTGCGGGCCGCGATAATCGCCGCCTTTGCCCACGACCATCACCACTCTCCTGATGTCGAGGAGCAGGCCGAGAAGATGCGCGCCGACCTCGAGGCGGGCGGATTATCGCAGATACTTCAAAGGGTTGAGCGGGTGATCACAACCCAGGCGGTGTGGGGGGCGCAGATCGGCGCGGCGCGCGAGGATGTTTTATCGACTTGGCGTCAACTCGTTGCCTTGCATCAGAAAACCCACGCCTTACTTAGGGAAAGAAAAGATGCGGAAGCCGCCTTGGCTGAAGACTCCAGCGAGGCCAATCTGGCATGGTTGCAGGATATCCAGGCCCGGATGGCAGAAGCCGATGGGACCGAAGCCCTGATTGAAGGGTTCGGCGAATTATCGGGCCGGTTCCAGCGTAATGTCTGATAACAAAAATGCTGCGGACGGCGCTGGCCGAACCCGCAAAAAGACTCGCCAAATCCATGGTTTGGCTGCAAAAACAGGGTTAAGCGAAACTTAATAGCCTCGCGGCTATTTCAAGATGGAAACCGTCGAGACGGATCAGAGGGGTGGCGAGATTTTGCGCCGCCCTTTGTGCGTCGAGAGAGTAAATCTAGATTTCGTGCGGATGCGCGTGCGTGGCGCCATTCTGCATGACCGCGTTTCGGGAGCTTAGTGAATGGCCACCAAGGCAAAGACGCTGCAGGTTAAGGACAAGGAAAAAGACGACAAGGCAGCGGATGCTCCCGAGAAGGATGCCGCTGACGCGCCGTCGCCGTTGCTCGACCTGTCGGATGCCGCGGTGAAGAAGATGATCAAGCAGGCCAAGAAGCGCGGCTTCGTGACCTTCGATCAGCTCAACGAAGTGCTGCCCTCCGACACGACCTCGCCCGAACAGATCGAAGACATCATGTCGATGCTGTCAGACATGGGCATCAACGTCACCGAGGCGGATGATAGCGAAGGCGAGGACGAGAAGGACGACGGCGACGACGAGACCGACAACGAGCTCGTCGAGGTCACGCAGAAGGCCGTCACCGAGGTCAAGAAGTCGGAGCCCGGCGAGCGCACCGACGATCCCGTGCGCATGTATCTGCGCGAGATGGGCACGGTGGAATTGCTCTCCCGCGAGGGCGAAATCGCCATTGCAAAACGCATCGAGGCCGGCCGCGAGGCGATGATCGCGGGCCTCTGCGAAAGCCCGCTGACCTTCCAGGCCATCATCATCTGGCGCGACGAGCTCAACGAAGGAAAGATCTTCCTTCGCGACATCATCGATCTCGAAGCCACCTATGCGGGCCCTGAGTCGAAGGGCGGCATCAATCCGAACCTGATCGGCAACAACGGCGCCGAGGGCGCCGCTGCTGAAGGCAATGGCGGCGACGTGCAGGCCGGCGCGCCGGCCCATGTCGCGCCGCCGGCAGCGCCGCCGGCGCCGACCCCGTTCCGCGCCGCGCCCGCCGGTGGCGAAGCCGGCGTTGAGGAGAAGGATCCGGCCGAAGCCGCCGCCGAGTCCGACATGGACGACGACGAGTTCGAGAACCAGATGTCGCTCGCCGCCATCGAGGCCGAGCTGAAGCCGAAGGTGGTCGAGACCTTCGACAAGATCGCATCCGAGTACAAGAAGCTGCGCCGCCTGCAGGAGCAGGACATCGCCAACCAGCTGCAGAGCGAGTCGCTGTCGCCCTCGCAGGAGCGCAAGTACAAGAAGCTGAAGGACGAGATCATCGTCGAGGTGAAGTCGCTACGCCTCAACCAGGCCCGCATCGATTCACTGGTCGAGCAGCTCTACGACATCAACAAGAAGCTGGTCTCGTTCGAGGGCCGCCTGCTGCGCCTCGGCGACAGCCACGGCGTCGCGCGCGAGGATTTCCTGCGCAACTACCAGGGCTCGGAGCTCGATCCGCGCTGGCTCAACCGCGTCTCCAAGCTGTCGGCCAAGGGCTGGAAGAACTTCGTCCATCACGAGAAGGACCGCATCAAGGACCTGCGCCACGAGATCCAGTCGCTGGCGGCGCTCACCGGGCTCGAGATCGGCGAATTCCGCAAGATCGTGCACGGCGTGCAGAAGGGCGAGCGCGAGGCCCGTCAGGCCAAGAAGGAGATGGTGGAAGCCAACCTCCGTCTCGTGATCTCGATCGCCAAGAAGTACACCAACCGCGGCCTGCAATTCCTCGACCTGATCCAGGAAGGCAATATCGGCCTGATGAAGGCGGTCGATAAGTTCGAATATCGCCGCGGCTACAAGTTCTCGACCTACGCGACCTGGTGGATCCGGCAGGCGATCACCCGCTCGATCGCCGACCAGGCCCGCACCATCCGCATCCCCGTGCACATGATCGAGACGATCAACAAGATCGTCCGCACCTCGCGCCAGATGCTGAACGAGATCGGCCGCGAGCCGACCCCGGAAGAGCTCGCCGAGAAGCTCGGCATGCCCTTGGAGAAGGTCCGCAAGGTCCTCAAGATCGCCAAGGAGCCGCTGTCGCTCGAAACCCCGGTCGGTGACGAGGAGGATTCGCATCTCGGCGATTTCATCGAGGACAAGAACGCGATCCTGCCGATCGATGCGGCGATCCAATCGAACCTGCGCGAAACCACGACGCGGGTACTGGCCTCGCTCACCCCGCGCGAGGAGCGCGTGCTGCGCATGCGCTTCGGCATCGGCATGAACACCGACCACACGCTGGAAGAAGTCGGCCAGCAGTTCTCGGTGACGAGAGAGCGCATCCGCCAGATCGAAGCCAAGGCGCTGCGCAAGCTGAAGCACCCGTCACGGTCGCGGAAGCTGCGGAGCTTCCTGGATAACTAATTCGGTCGTCATGCCCGGGCTTGACCCGGGCATCCATCGGAACAAAAACGGCGGGCAAAGGCCCGCCGTTTTGATTTGTAGAGATCTCGCAAATTCTCAACGCCAGCGCCCGGGGCCACCCCTCTCCCCACCCTCCCCCACAAGGGGGGAGGGAGCCTGACGAGTGTGGTCACCTGACGTTGACCACCAATCTTGCCATCGCGTCACAACGGCACATCGCGCCACAACGCGCGTTGTATGACAGTCACAATGTGAGTGAAGCACTGGCGGAAGGGCTCCCTCCCCCCTTGCGGGGGAGGGGCGGGGAGAGGGGTACCGCTTGCTCCGCTGTTCGTTGCAGGCGTGAGCAGCGCGCTCGCTGTTGATCAATGCGAAGGCGACGCCGCTACTTCTTCTTCGCGCCGACGCGCTCGATGGTCTTGATCTCGAGCGGCGGCCGGCCGCCCTTTTCGGCGATCTCGCGGTCCTGCTCGCGCAGGAAGGCGCGCGCCGGCTCGTCGCCGTCCAGCCCGCCCAGCAGCTCCGATGGCACGCGGCGGTTGGAACGCTGCGAGCCGTCTTCATAGAAGACGTTGAAGAAGGCAAATTCGCCTTTGGGATTGGTCCCGGGTTTTTTCGGCATGGGCGGCTTGTCCCCGATCAGGCCGCCGCTGTCAAAGCAAATTACCTGCCCCCCGTGCCGATCTGCCCTGCACGATTCGGCGGCGTACGGCCCTTGCGCAAGGCGGGGCGTGCCTTAGCCCTCGAACAGCACGAACGCCGCCCACACGCTCGCGTCCCTGGCGCCCGCGACCTTGCCGTCGCGCGCATCGCGCCGGGTCTGGCGCAGCGCATCCGAATAGGTCAGGCCCTCCGCCAGGTGCTCATAAAAGCGCACGGTGAAGTTCGCGGTGCCCTCGTCGGCGACCGGCCACAGCGTCAGCAGCGCACGGCGGGCGCCGGCGATGCCGAGCGCGGTCGGCAGGCCGCGCAGGCCGCTGACAAAACTCTCGTCGCCGCGGCCGGTCTCGCAGGCCGAGAGCACCAGCAGGTCGAGGCCGGACAGGTCCCAGTCCATCACTTCGAAGGCATAGAGATAGCCGTCCTTCTCGTCGCGCAGCGGCCATCGGCTGTCGCCGGCACCGGACAGCACGATGCCGCTCTGCCAGAGCGTATCGAGGCCGGACGCCGTGCTGTCGTGATAGAAGCCGTGCGTCGCCAGATGCGCGATGCGGGCCTTGCCGATCGCCTCGCGCAGCACAGTTTCGCTGACGCCGCGCCCAGTCAGCATCTCGACCGGCGCGCTGCGCGCGCGGGCGAGCTTGGCGATCGCCTCGATCTCGGTCTTCGTGCCGGGCAGCGGCATCGGCCCCGGCTGGCCGTATTCGATGCCGCCGGCGAGCAGCATCGCGCCCGTCCGGTCGAGCCTCTCGCGCACATGGATTGCGATCAGCGCGTCGGGGCTGGTCAGCATCCGGACCGTGGTGCGGTCCTCCAGCAGGCCGCCGTCGGCGCCGGGCAGCAGCGAGAACGGCACGGCAAACAGGAAGCCGTCCGGCACCACATAGAGCGTGGTCTTGTCCTTCAGGGCAGGCTCCAGCGGCGCGAACAGCCGCGCGCGGAGGTTCTGGAAGCGGCCTTTGCTGTCGAGCGCCTTGTCGTCGGGCGCCTTGTTGTCTGCTGTCTTGTTGCCTGCCGTCTTGGCGTCGCGATCCGGCGCGGCGGCCTGCGTCGTACGCAGCCGCGCGATCTCGGTCCGCACGCCGGTGTCGACCATCCGGCCGGGATCGCCGAGATCGACCACGCGGGGCTCGCTCGTCGCGGTCTCGACGATGGCGTAGAGCACGGTTGCGGACAGCGGCTCCTTGGACTGGCGATCCGCCTTCCATTGCCGCGTGATGAAATAGTTGATGACGGCTTCGTCATGTGCGAGCAGCTGCGAGGGGCGGATCGGGTCCTGCGGCAGCTTCGCGCCGATCGCGTCGAGCCGCTTGTTCAGCGCCTTCTCGGCCGCGTCCTGCCGCTGCCACACGGATCTCGCCCAGTCGTCGATATTGCCCGACGAGAACAGCTCCTGCTTCTCGCCGTTGAGCCGCAGCGCCGCGCGCAGCAGCGCCGCGGTCTCCTCGTCCTTGCCCGCCATCTGCGTCTCGAGCTGGCGCAGCGCGGTGGCATCGCCGCCGCCGAGCGTCTTCCAGCGCAGCACCGCGGCGGCAAAGGCCGGCTGCGCCACCGATGACCCGGCGGAGGTGGCGAAGCGGCCGAACGCAAACAGCAGATGGTCGGCATGGGCGCGGATCGCTTCCGCGACGGCGCGATCGCCTGATGTGCCGACCTCGCGCTTCATCCAGTCGAACATCTCGCGGTCGAGCGCGGTGAACGCGCGCGCGGCGCGGTTCGGATCGGTTGCGATCAAGGCTGTCGCGATGCCGAGTTTGATCTCGAAGCTGAGCGGATGCTGCGCGGTGAAGGCGCGGGTCGAAATCGCAAGCGCCGTCTCGCGCAGCCGCATGCCCGCATCTCGCTCGCCGCGCTGCTCGCGCTTGCCGGCCGCCAGCCCAGCTGCCTTGATGCGCAGGAAATCCGCGAAATTCGCCTCGTTGGCAACGATCGCCTCCAGCCGCTCCAGATCGGCTTGCGGCATCGCGGCATCGCCGGTGGCGAGCATATCGGTGTAGAACAGCCAGGCATCGGCCTGGCCGGCGAAGCTCGGATCCTTCGGCGCGAGCACGGTCGCGATCGCGCGATGACGGCGGAAATAGCGGCGGGCGTCGTCGAAACGGCCGAGATTGAGAAAATCCTGTCCGGCGTTGTTGACCGTCACCAGCGTGTTGAGATGGTTCTCGCCGTAGTGCCTGGCGCGCTTCTCGATCGCGAACAGATCGAGTTCGAGCGTCTTCGCCGGCGCGCCGATCTCGCGCAGCATGTCGGCATAGTTGTTGGCGAGCTTCCAGGTGGTGCGATGGTCGGGCCCCAGCGCTTTCTCGGAGAGCTCGAAATTGTGCCGGCCGAGATTGGTCGCCGACGCCGCCGAGCCGTTAGCCGACAGCGCGACCGCGAGCTTGTCGTTGGCGATCAGCGATTCCTCGGAGCCCTCGCCCCAATAGGCGTTGAAGGCCGCGATCGCTTTCATGTAGAGCGGGACTGCTTCCGCGATCCTGGCGTGGTCGGATATGAGGATCGCGTACATCAGGAGCACGTCGGCATTGCCGGGCGGCGATTGCGCCGCCGCCTTGCCCTTGAACGCGCGGATGAACAGTTTTTCGGCCAGATCGTCGCGCTTGACCGCGCGCAGCGCGGCGGTCGCGTCGAAATACTGCTCCATGACGAATTGTGCGTCGTCGAGTCTGTCTGTCGCATCCAGCGCTGCAAGCAGCTGTGCATAGCCCGCGTCGATCTTGCCGCCGCGCGTCAGCGCGATGGCGTTCTTCATCTGCGCGCCGATCGCCTGTGTGCCGCCTGCGCCTTGCGCCGGCATGCGCTTGGCGGGGGAGTTCTGCGCTGCGGCGATCTCGATCGGTCCGATCAGAACAGCGCCGAACACGAGGATGATACTGAGCGATGCGGCTATCCTGCGCGCGCGTGCGAGACCCCCGGTGATCGTCATCGATGGCGCATCCTCATCGTATCGTCCGTCATCGAAACGCGTTCCCCGCAAATGACGGCTTCGTCGCAACAGGCTCACGACGCTTTAGCGGCGCGCCTTTGCATGAACAAGACACGGCGGCCGGTTGCACGTGGCGCGGAACCGGCGAGCCGAATTCGTGCTTCTTGGTCGCAGCCGATGCCTGTGGCGTTCATGCGTCGCGCCCCGAATTGCTCCTGGCCATGCGCCGCCGGATGCCGCGCGCCGCCGCTTGCATGCCACTGGCATGGTCAAGCCATCGGATGATGTTACCGCCGGCATGCCGCTGGTTGTGCCGTCCGCATCGGGCGGGCTCCGAGAGCGGCAGCCCGCGCCCAGGTCGGCGCGGTTTCCGGGCGACCGCCTTTCGCTTCGCAATGGAAACGCGCGCGGGTCGAAAGCGTCGGTTTTTTCTGACCATCGTCACTTGCACCGTCCCGTCCGATTCGCGTATGAGGCGCATCCTTCCTTTTCTGCAACTTTTCCTTTGATCGAAGGCGCCCCGCCGATGTCCAACGCCACCCTCGACGCCAACAAGGCGCTGGTGCTCGCGCATTACGACGCCAAGACCAATCAGCTCGATCCCGATGCGATCCGCGCGCAGCTGGCGTCCGACTTCTTCGACCATGCCGCCGGCAAGCGGATGAGCGCGGAGGAAGTGATCGCGCATGCGACGGCCATGCACGAGACCTTTGCCGATCTCTCGGCGGTGGCGGAATGCCTGGTGGCCGAGCGCGACATCGTCGCCGGCCGCTTCGTCTGGCGCGGCCGGCACCGCAGCCCGTGGCGCGGCATTGCCCCGACCGGCCGCCACGTCGAATTCCGCGGCATGACGTTCTGGCGGATTCACGACGGCAAGATCTCCGAGCGCTGGGCGGAGATCGACTTCGTCGATCTGGAGCGGCAGCTCAGGGACTGAGCTTCCGCCACACTCCCTGTGTGCTGTTCCGATACACGGCGGCCGGCTCGACCGGCGCGGGCCGCCAATCGGCGTCGTCCGCGCGTCAGGATTTCGTGCTCCGGTTGTCTTGACCAAAGGTTGCAATTGGATAAGAATGATCCTTTGAATTGCTCGACGATATTTGAAAACGAGCATGAATATCGATTATTCCAAGACCTGTTTTGTGATCATGCCGCTGGAGCCGATGTTGTCCTGAAATCATTTGCGCGTTGCTCGAGGATATTTGCGATGGCCATATTGGACACGATTGCGGACCGCCAGGCGCAGTGGTCAGAGACCGCAAACCAGCTGAAATCGACCATCGACCGGGCGCGCTGGTCGGTGTTCGCCCTGTCGTCGCTCGGTGCGGTGCTGGCCGCGGTGGCCAGCCAGCTGCCGGACAACACGACCGCGCCGCGCAGCACGGTTGCGATCGCAGGCGCCGTGAGCCTCGCCATCGCGACCTTCTTCACCCAACGTCTGCTCGGCGCCGACCGCATCTCGTCCTGGGTGCGTGCGCGCGCGATCTCGGAGCGTCTGAAGCGGGAGGCCTATCGCTTTGCCGCCAGCGCAGCCCCCTATGACGACGCGGCCAAGGCGGACGCCTTGCTTGACGACGAGGGTCGAAAGATCGAGGCCGATGGCGAGGACCTGCTGCCGCAGCTGGTCCAGGCCACGGGGCAGGGATCGCTGCCCCGCCAGGGCCTGCAACAGCAGCAATACATCACGCAGCGCGTGCAGGGGCATATCGGCTGGTTCACGAAGCGGGCCGCCCGCTATCAGGTCATTGCATCGCGCCTGCGGCACGTCGAATTCGCGCTCGCCGCACTGGCAACCCTGCTTACCGCGGTTGCCGGCGTGGAAGCCAAGCCTGTGATAGCCGGTGTTCCGTTCGACATTGTCGCCTTCACGGCCGTGCTGACCACGCTCGGCGGCGCTGTGCTCGCCCATGTCGAAGCCTCGCGCTACGATTTCCTGGTCACCACCTATCGTGCCACGGCGCGGCGGCTCGAGGACTGCACCAATCGGCCGCGCCCGTCATGGTCGGACTTCGTCAACGAATGCGAGAACATCCTCGCGACCGAGAACATGTCCTGGATCGCCAAGTTCACCGGCAAGCCCGGGGCGACGCCGAGTCCGTGAGAGGTCAAGTGGCGGTGCCGACGCTTTGACTGCCTCGTTTGCTCCGTGGCATGATCGGCCATTCGAAGCAGGAGGGATTGTTGCATGCTCAGGTGTCGTTTGGCGGTTGTGTTCGGCGCCTTGCTGCTTGCCACCCCCTCTTATGCCGCCCGCTGCGGCGGCAGTTTCCCCACCTTCGTCCAGTCGTTCTCGCAGGAGGCGGCCAGTGCCGGCATCCAGCAGGATGTGATCTCACAGGCGCTCGGCGGCGTGCAGCAGGACGGCGGGGTGCTCGCCTTCGACCGGCGGCAGCGCTACACCTTCAACAAGACCTTCGAGCAGTATGTCGCAACCCGCGTCGGCGCCGGGCGCATCAATGGCGGCCGCGCCATGTTGCAGCGTCACGCCGCGCTGCTCTCGAAGATCGAGCAGCAATACGGCGTGCCGCGCCAGATCCTGGTCGCGATCTGGGGACTGGAGACCGATTTCGGCAAGGGCGACATGGGCAAGCTGCCGGTGTTCCGCGTGCTCGCCACGCTGGCGCATGATTGCCGCCGCACTGACCTGTTCCAAGGCGAGCTGCTTGCCGCGCTCAAGATCCTGCAACGCGGCGACCTCAGGCTCAACGACATGATCGGCGCCTATGCCGGCGAGATCGGGCAGACCCAGTTCCTGCCGTCGTCCTACATCAAGTATGGCGTCGATTTCGACGGCGACGGCCATGTCGATTTGCGCCACTCGGTGCCCGACGTGCTGGCCTCGACCGCGAACCTGCTGCATACCAGCGGCTTCAAGATGGGCGCGCCCTACGGCGAAGGCACCGCCAATTTCGAGGCGATGCGCGAGTGGAACAGGGCGGTGATCTATCGCAAGACCATCGGGTACTTTGCCGATCAGCTCGTAGGGCGGTGAGGACGAAGCCGCGGCCATCTCCACCCGTCATTCCGGGGCGCGCGTAGCGCGAGCCCGGAATCCATTGGGCCGCATAATGTGCTGAGAAATGGATTCCGGGCTCTCGCTTCGCGAGCCCCTCAGATGCGCAATTGCGCATCGAGAATGACGAGTTGAGAGTGTGGGGGCTATGGAAACGATCGGCAGCCAAAAAATCTGGTCGTTCTTCGACCGCCGCGGATGCCAGATCGCGAAGAACGCGGCGGTGCGGGAGGGGCCGGGCCATCGCGTCGGCTCCTATCTCGAGCTCGCGACCAAGATCGCCGAGTTGCAATTCCTCAACCGTGACCATGTGCTGCTGTTTCGCGGCCAGGGCGCCGATTTCAGGAACGTCAAGCGCAACTCGTCGCTGAAGCCGACGCTGTTCCGGGCCGGCCGCGGCAATCCGGACCGTGCGACGCTGGCGTCGCGGTTCGCGGCGCTGGCCCGCGCCGAGCAGATCCTGATTGCGGAATACGCCAAAGCAAAGCTGCTCGGGCTGGAACGGCTGAAACGGCATCGCATCCTGCGCTGGTCGATCCTGCAGCATTACGAGGTTTGCACCACGCCGCTGCTCGACGTCACCCATTCGATCCGGATCGCAGCCTCCTTTGCCTCGCTGGCGGAGACCGGCACCGCATTCCTCTATGTGCTCGGCGTGCCGAACCTCAGCGGCGCGATCACGGCGAGCGCCGAGGCCGGCCTGCAGATCGTGCGGCTCTCCAGCGTCTGCCCGCCGGCGGCGGTGCGGCCGCATATCCAGGAGGGCTATCTGCTCGGCGAATATCCTGAAGTATCCGGCACCGATGAGAGGGAAAACTATTTCCCCTACGAGATGGATTTCGGCCGGCGGCTGGTCGCAAAATTCTCGTTCGCGCCGGCGTCGTTCTGGAAGAACGACAATTTCCCGCAGGTGACGAAGAGCGCGCTCTATCCGTCGGAGCGAAGCGATCCGCTGTTCCGGCTGGCGCTTGGGGTGAAGAAGCAGCTGGAAGGGTAAGGTATGCGTTGGGCGGATTAGCACAGCGTTGAAGATGAATCACCGTCACCCTGAGGAGGCCGCGCAGCGGCCGTCTCGAAGGGTCGACGGCCACCGGTCGGGCCGTGCATCCTTCGAGGCTCGCTCCGCTCGCACCTCAGGATGACGGGTCGGATGACTTCGCCGGGACGACGGGTGTGTGCCGCGTCTGCGCTGCAACGCCTCACCCCGCGACGCCGCACATTCAACCGGCCCTCGCCGCCTCGCGCGCCGGCCGGCGCGCCGTGGTCTTCTCCATCAGCCGCTGCATCACCCTCCAGTAGGTCGCAGGACGGAAGCGTTGCAGCAGGTCCATGAAGCGGGCGTCCTTGCCGATCAGGATGCGCGGCTGGTTCTTCTCGATGCCGGCGATGATGCGCTGCGCGGCTGCGGTCGGCGTGGTCTTGGCCAGTGCGTCGAAACGCTCGGTCGCTTCGGAGCGGCGGGCATTGTCGGTGATGCCGGCGCCGGTGCGCGAGTTGCGCGCGATGTTGGTGGCGACGCCGCCGGGATGCACGACGGAAAGCCGGACCGGGCTGTTCGCCACCGCAAGCTCGTGGCGCAGGCTCTCCGAGAAGCCGCGCACCGCGAACTTGGCCGCGCAGTAAGCACTCTGGCCGGGCGGCGCGAGGATGCCGAAGATCGAGGAGATGTTGACGATATGCGCCTCGCGCTGCCGCGAAAGCAGCGGCAGGAAGGCGCGGCTGCCGTGCACCACGGCCCAGAAATTGATGTTGAACAGCCACTCCATCTGCGCCTGCTCGATCTCCTCGAACTGGCCGAGCAGCGCGACGCCGGCATTGTTGACGACGATGTTGAGCCCGGGATGGGCGGCGCCGGCGGCCTCGGCAAATGCCGTGATCTGCCCAGGCTCGCTGACATCGAGGCGATGCACCGTGACCTTGCGCGGGCTCGCCTTGGACTGGTTGGCCTTGGCGATCTCGGCGGCGGCGGCCTGTAGGCCGGCCTCGTCGCGGTCGGCGATCGCCAGATCGCAACCGCGCAGCGCCAGTTCATTCGCGAGCGCGCGGCCGATGCCGCTGGCGGCCCCGGTTACGGCGGCGGCTGATCCAGAGATCGCGGTCATGTCAGGTCAGCTCCATCTCAACGAGGGGTGGGAGCCGTGAGGAACACGGCGGGACTCCCCAATTTTCTCAGATTGGAACCGAACTATCCAGCGCCCAGGTGTTTGACCCTCGTCACACTTCTCAAACCGAGGCATTCAATCCAAGGGAGGCCCAGCCATGGGACAATCGAGACCCTGTCGTGCGAAGGCCCTGGTTGTCGAAGACGACCCGATGCAGCGCGAGATGATCGAATTGCTGCTCGAGGAGAGCGAATTCGAGGTCATCTCCTGCGCGAGCGCGGAGGCCGCAGAATTGGTGCTGCGGAGCAACGGCGACAACGTCGTGCTGATGTTGACCGATGTCGAGCTGGCCGGAAACATGACCGGCGTCGAGCTCGCTCATGTCGCGAAGCAATACAGCCCCAATCTCGATGTGATCGTGACCTCGGGCAAGCCGCTGCGGCAGCGCCTGCCTGACGGCACCCTGTTCTGGTCCAAGCCCTGGGCGCCGCTGGACGTCATCCGGGTCGCCGAGATGAAGGCGTCGGAGCTGTCGGGTAGCGGGTCGCGCAGGTCCTGACGAGAGCAGATCCCGACAAGACCAGGGTCCTCCATAACGGAGTTGTCAGCGCTGGCGAGGGGCCGACCAGCCGCTGGCTGCTTCCGCCCTGGGGGCGGGACGTGATATTGGCGGCTGATGTCCTTGAGGATTTGAAATGACCTGGTCCTTCCTGCTGACCACCCTGATCGTGGTCGCCTCGCCCGGCACCGGCGTGCTCTACACCCTGGCGGTGGCGCTGACCCGGGGCTCGCGCGCGAGCGTGGCGGCGGCGTTCGGCTGCACGCTCGGGATCGTGCCGCAGATGATCGCGGCGATGCTCGGCCTTGCCGCCATCCTGCACACCAGCGCGATGGCGTTCGCGGCGCTGAAATGGGGCGGCGTGGTCTATCTGCTCTATATGGCCTGGCAGGCGCTGCGCGAGCGCGGCGCGCTCGCCGTCGACACCGAGATCAAGCCGCGCTCGAGCGGCCGGGTGATCGTGACCGCGATCCTGATCAACATCCTCAATCCAAAGCTGTCGATCTTCTTCCTGGCCTTCCTGCCGCAGTTCATCGCCGTCGACGAACCCCACCCGCTGGCGCGGATGGTCGAGCTCAGCTTCGTGTTCATGGCGATGACCTTTGCGGTGTTCGCGGTCTATGGGCTGTTCGCGGCGTCGGTGCGCGACCGCGTCATCACCCGGCCGAAGGTGATGGCCTGGCTGCGGCGCAGCTTTGCCGCCGGCTTTGCCCTGCTCGGCGCCAAGCTCGCCTTCGCGGAGCGCTGACGTCGCATTCCCTTGCGCCTTGCGGCAGGCAATAAAAAAGCAGGCCTTGCGCCTGCTGCCTTGCGTCCCTGCCTGGATGGTCCGGATCGGGTGCCCGGGCAGGGCAGGAGCCGCTACCCGGGCGAGAAAATTGGTTACTTCTTGGCGGCCTTCTTCTTGGTGGCCTTTTTCGCCTTCGCCTTCTTCGCCTTCTTCGCTTTCTTAGCCATAGTATCCTCTCAGGGTTTAATGGATTGAACGCGACTCCGAGGCATGCTTGGCGGAGGGCCAGCCTCGCAACATCCTCAGTATCAAACTCAGCAGATTCGGAGGCTGCTGCCGCGTGCTGTCACTGCGCTGTCATCGTGTTATCCACAGCTGTTACGTGTTTTCGCCAGTTTTTCGCCAGTGTGCGCGTGTCACGCGTCGCAGCAGCGTCGCATCCGTCATGCTTAACGACGCGCAAACGGCCGGTGCGCCGATCTTCATCAATTCAAAACCACGGTGCGGATTGGCGCGTGGCGGGTGAGAGTCCGTTAAGCGGCGCGGCCGCATCCTGTCCCGCAAGGCAACGGGGATTGCCATTGGGAGAAAACGCCTTAAGGGGCGGACGGTCATTTCAGGAGAGGCGAGGCCGATACGGGTCTCGAACAGGGGCGATGTTGAGCGTTCCGACGCTTTGGACGGTATTCGTTATCAATTTTCTCGCGCTCGGCCTGATCTGGGCCTATGTCGCGCGTAGCTATCCAGCTTTCGGTGCGGCGCGGTTCTGGACCGCGTCCACCTTCGTCGCGTCCGCCGGCGCCGCCTGCGCGATGCTCCGCGTGATGATGACGGACTCGCTGCTGCCGCTGCTTGCGGCAGGGACGCTGATGGTGTTCGCCGCCGGCCTTGCCGCGATGGGCATCGAGCGCTTCTACGGCAAGCCGGTCGGCTGGCGCAGCACCGCGCTGTCCACCGCATTCGCCTTCGCCGGCCTCGGCTTCTTCATCTTTGCCTATGACAGCATGCCGATGCGCATCCTGGTCTATACCGTCGCCCAGGTCATGCCGTTTGCGTTGACGCTGAAGCTGTTGCTGTCGCCCGAGAACGGCCGCGTCAACCCCGGCGCGCGCCTTGCCGGCATCGTCGCCTCCGTGCTGATCTGCATCTATGCGCTGCGCCTCGTCGGCGCCGTGCTCGAGCCCGGCGAGTTCACTTTCGTTCGCTTCAGTGCGAGCCAGTCGCTGGTGATCCTGCTGATGGTGTTCCTGTCGATGGCGCTCAATTTCGGCTTCCTGCTGATGGCGATCGACCGGCTGCGCAACGAGGTCGCCGACCTCGCGCTGCTCGACGATCTCACCGGCGTCGGCAACCGCCGCCATCTGTTGCAGCGGCTGACCGAGGAATGCGCGCGCTCCGACCGCAACGGCGAGGCCTTCGCGCTGCTGGTGATCGACCTCGACGGCTTCAAGGGCATCAACGACACCCATGGCCATGCCGCCGGCGACGCCTGCCTGCAGCACTTCACGCTGATGGCGCAGACGAGGCTCCGCCCGGGCGACATGCTGGCCCGCACCGGCGGCGACGAGTTCTGCATTGTGCTGCCGTCCTCGACGCTGCGCGAGGGCGCGATGATTGCCCGCCGCGTGCTGGAAGTCTGCCGCGCCGACGCCGAGCAGTGCACCGGCAACGACATTCCGATCGCGGTCTCGATCGGCGTTGCGCAATGGAGCCGCGAGATCGGCTTGCATCCCGACCGCCTGGTCGCCGCCGCCGACCATGCGCTCTATGACGCCAAGAAGGGCGGCAAGAACGGCTATGCGACCTATGAGCCGAAGCTGCCGCCCGAGATGGTTGCTCTCGTGGATGAGACCCTGCGCAAGCGCGCGTGAGCGTGCTAACGAGGGACGTGCTAACGAGGGGCGACACTGGATCTTCCGTGATGATGCCTCGCCTGCTCACCGCACTCCTTGCGCTCGTGCTGTCCTTCGCCGTATCAGCCCAATCCGATCTTGCAGCGATCGCGCGATCGCAGGGCACGCCGGAGATTCCTGGGCTGAAGATGGTCTGGCTGTCGCCCTGGGGTGACGTCGCCAAATCCCACCCGTGGCGCAACATCATCGTGCACCAGACCGAAGGCCCGGCCGGCTCGGCACGAAACGGCGCCGCCGAGCAGCACAGGAACCCGACCCGCCGCGGCGTGATGGTTTGGGTTGAGACCGACGGCACGGTCTATTGGGCGGTCGCCGACAATCTGGTCCCGACCCACACCGACGGTGCCGACCGCAACGACAACAAGTACGTCGACAACAGCAAGACCTATCGCCAGGTGAACAAGGACACCTCGATCGGCGTCGAGTTCGCCGGCAATTTTCCCGATGTCACGAAGGGCCCGACCGATGCGCAGATCGCCGCATGGCGGGTGCTGGTAAGGGTGCTGCGCGCGCGTTACGGCATTCCGCTCGACCACGTCTATGCGCACAACTGGATCGACTTCAAGGACGCCCGCTACTGCGAAGGCTGCGCGCTCGCGACGATGGCGCGGGAGTGGGGGGAATAGGGCGGGTACGCGTCATGTGTGGACGAGGACGCTCGGGCTAGCAAACAGCTGTCATCGCCCGGCTTCGGTCGGGCGATCCAGTATTCCAGAGACGCCAGTGCTTGAACCGAAAGGCCGCGGCTTCTCCGGGCTTCGTCCCTGCGAAAGCAGGGACCCATACGCCGAGACATCTGTCGTGAACGGGACTCGCCGTTCCAGCATCGCGCAACGATGAACGTCGGTGGTTATGGGTCCCTGCTTTCGCAGGGACGACGATGAGGATGGTTCTCGCACGATACCACGCACCGTCATTGCGTACGTCATCTCGGTGTCATCGCCCGGCTTGACGCCGCCGCGTACCGGGTTCCCCGCTTTCGCTGAGCCTTTCCATGACAAGCGCTGGCGTTAACGACACTTGGCGATTTCCAGCCTGAACGAAATCGCTTCGAAGCTTGTTAAAATTTGCTGGGTACCCCTTCCAAGTCCAGGGATCGGGGGAAAGACATGGCAAAGCGGGCCAAACGTAAGAAGACTGAGGCGCTCGCGCTGCCGGTGGCGGGAAGAGTTGCGATTGGCGCCGTGGCGGCTGTCGCATTGGGGTACGGTTTGCTGTGGCGCCCGGCGAGCGTTCAACCGGTACGGAAGCAAGCCGCGCATCAGGTCGCGGCGCCATCTAGTCCTGCGCCATCGACGCCTATTCACGTAGCGGCGCCGGTGCAGGCACCAGCGCCAGCTCCGGTTCCAATCCCGGTCCCGGCGCCCCGGATCGAAATACCAAAAGCCGCCGACGCTCCCGGAAAATTTGTTCGGCAGGTGGTCGACTACGCCAGTCATCAGACGCCGGGCACCGTCGTCATCGATACCGGAAACACATTCCTTTACCTCGTTCTGAACGACGGACAGGCGATGCGCTATGGCATCGGCGTCGGCCGCGAAGGTTTCACGTGGTCCGGTGAACAGACCGTGGCCCGCAAAACAGAATGGCCGGATTGGCGTCCGCCGGCAGAGATGATTTCGCGCCAGCCTTATCTGCCGCGGTTCATGGCAGGGGGTCCCGGCAATCCGCTCGGCGCCCGGGCGATGTATCTGGGCGAGACCGAATATCGAATTCACGGCACCAACAAGCCCGACACGATCGGGAAGCGGGTTTCGTCCGGCTGTATCCGGCTGACCAATGAGGACGTCGTGGACCTCTACGATCGGGTGAAAGTCGGAGCGAAGGTGATCGTGCTTCCGGCACAAGCTGCCCATCGACCATCCCAGGGAGCGCCGCCCGACGCCGCCGTCTCAACGCAGGACCCCGCGTCGCTGTCAAACCGGCCCTCGGCAACGAACGTGCAGTTGCTGTCGTCTGAGCGAAGCTGACCACCGTCGGGGCGCTCGTGCTCACTGCAATGAGGCCGCGAGGAGGGGATTTGGCTTCCGCGGCCGGGACCTTCCCCTGTTGAGGGGAAGGTCTTTGTCTAGGCAAACGCCTTGTTCAAGCGAAGGCCTTGGGAAGATCGGCCGACGGCTTGGTGACGATCTGGTGCGCATCGCGCCAGATCACCTCGCGCTGACGCGAGGTCGTGATCGTGCGCACCGGCAGCCCGCCCTCTTCGAGCAGCCATGCGCGTCGGGGTCGAACCAGCAAATCCCCCAGATCGAGTCGCGCCGCTTGAAGTGCCGCGCGATGCGGCCCGGAATCGGCAGATGCTGCCCGAACCAGTTGAACTGCTCCGACAGCTCCTGCCGGATCCAATCCGGACAGCCGTTCCGGTGGATGTACCAGGACGCACGGAAGAAGCCGCTCTCCACGCGGCTGTGCGGGTGGATGAGCGGTGTAACGAACCGCAAATACATGACGACACGGCGCGACGCCGTGTTGCGTCACGCCCCTCGTAGCCAGATTGGATGAATGGATGAACGGCCGCGAAGCGGCGTTCAGCGCGTGATCGCTAGCCGATCACAGATGGGCGGCGGTCGGAACGTATCGATCTGGATTTCATGCCGCCTCCCTTGTGAGCGCTGAACAGAAAAGGCGCGATATTGCGCGGGGGGCAGCACATACACCAGCAAGTGTCCTGCGACAAGCGTAGCAGCGCGCCATCAATGGCAACAAAGAGCCGCGTTACCGCCGGCTCTCGTGTCCGTTTGCTTGCCGCACGTCGCCAGCTCCCGTTTGACATGCCCTTAATTTAGAGTTACATTAAGTAACATGAAATTGGGGGCGACACGATGTCTCCGCGAGCCTATCGCCAGTCGGCGCGCGCCAATGCGGTTCAGGACACCGAGCAGCAGATCGTCGGCGCCTTGAACGCGCTCCTCGCAGAGCGCTGGTTCGACGAGATCACGCTCGACGACATCGCCGCCGCGGCCGGCACCACCCGCCAAACCGTGATACGGCGGTTCGGCAGCAAGACCGGCGTGCTCAGCGCCATGGCGGCCCAGATGGATGTCTCGATCCAGTCCCAACGCTGGAGCACGCCGGCGCAAAGCGTGGCGGAGATCGTCACGCTCCTGATCGACGATTACGAACGCACCGGCGACATCATCGTGCGAACGCTCGGGCAGGAAGCGCGCATTCCAGAGTTCGCCGCTGTCCTCGACCGCGGACGCAAAGGTCATCGCGGGTGGATCAAGGACATGTTCAAGGCCTGGCTCGACAAGCTCGACGGCCAGGCCCGCGGCGATCGGCTCGCGCAGTTGCTGGTGCAGACCGATGTCTGGATCTGGCATCTGCTGCGCAGGGCGCAAGGACATTCGGCGGCGGAGACACACCGGCTCATGACGCAGGCGATCGAGCGCCTGCTGCGTGAGGATACGACGACTGATCCGGTCTCTATCGAGAAAGGGCCAAGGCGATGATCAAGACGACGGATGCGGCGCCGCGTCTGCGCATCCTGGCGGTCTGCTGGGAAGGCGGCGGCAACGTGCCGCCGACGCTCGCGGCCGTCCGAGCCCTCGCCGGCCGGGGCCACGACGTGCGCCTGATCGCCGACGACACGATGCGCGTGGAGGCGATCGAAGCGGGGGCTCGATTCCTGCCATGGAAGCGCGCCCCGAACCGTGCTGATCGCTCACCTGAGAGCTGCTACGTGCGTGATTGGGAAACCACCGATCCCGTGGCCGGCTTCCAAAGAGGGTGCGAACGGGTCTTCGTCGGACCAGCGCAATCCCACGCCGAGGATATACTCGAAGCACTGGCAACGGAGCCGTCCGATATCCTTCTCGGCACGGATATGCTGTTTGGCAGCATGCTTGCCGGCGAAGTTGCGAAGGTTCCGACAGCCCTGCTCGCAAGCAACATCTCGCTCTGGCCGCTCCCCGGACATCCGCCGTTCGGTCCGGGCTTTCAGCCCGCCCGGTCGGCGGCCGACAGAGCGCGCGACGCCGAGGTTTCGGCAACGGCCGAGCAATTATGGGACGGTTTCCTGCCTCGCCTCAACGCCGCCCGTGCTCATTTCGGCCTTGCGCCGCTGGCCCATGTCCACGAACAGCCCTTGAGCGCCGGCCGCCATCTCTTGGCCACCAGCAGCAGCTTCGACTTTCCCACCGAGCGCCTGCCAGACCGTGTGCGCTACGTGGGGCCGCTGCTGGAGATGCCGAGCTGGGCCCGCGAACGCTGGACGAGCCGATCTGCGCGCGAGATACGGCCACTCGTGCTCGTATCGTTCAGCACCACCAATCAAGGGCAGGCCGATGTGCTCCAGCGAGTGATATCCGGCTTGGCAGGGGAGCCGGTCGAGGTGGTCGTCACCCTCGGCAAAGCGCTTGAGGGGCTTCGCCTGCAATCGCCGGCGAATGTCACAATTCTTCCCAATGCAGCGCATGACGACATCCTGACCAAAGCCTGCGTCGTCGTCACCCACGGCGGGCACGGTACGGTCATACGATCGCTGAGCCACGGCGTCCCCCTCGTCGTTCTGCCGATGGGGCGCGATCAGAACGACAACGCCGCGCGCGTGGACTATCACGGTGCGGGCCTGCGCCTCGATTCTTCAGCGCCCCCGCAAATGATCGGCGGGGCCGTGCGGCGCGTCCTTTCAGAACCGGGCTTCGCCGAGCGGGCCGTGGCGCTTGGGCGTGCCATTGCCGAGGAAGGTCCGGGGCCGGCGCGGCTCGTCGCAGAAATCGAGGACTTCGCACGGAGGTCTTCCCACAGAGCTCGATCCGCCGCGTGACTGGCACCCGCTGATCGCGGCAGGCCCCGAAACACGGCATCGAAAACCTCGAGAACGGTTCATCGAAAGGAGACCGAAGGATGACGCACGTCTCTTCCAGCGAAAGTGGAATGACCCTGACGTCCGGCCAACTGGACGCCTATCTCGCCAGGATCGGGGTCGGTCGGCCGGTTTCTCTCGACGTCGCCAGCCTGTCGAAGCTGCACCGCGCCCATATCATGGCTTTCACCTGGGAGGCGCTGGATGCTTTCATGGGATGGCCGTCCTCGATCGCTCCGGCCGCCGCCTTCGCAAAAATGGTGGAGGGCAAGCGTGGCGGCTGGTGCTACGAGATGAACGGCCTGTTCGGCGCGGCACTCGCCGCGCTCGGCTTCCACGTGACCCGCCTGTGCGGCGGCGTCAATCGTGAAACGCTGGGCGACATCGTCATGGGCAACCATCTGACCCTGCGTGTCGATCTCGACCGCGCGTACCTTGCCGACGTCGGTGTGTCCGACGCCATCGTGGAACCTGTACCTCTTGCAGTCGGACCGATCAGCCAACGTGGTTTCGAGTTTTCGATCGTGCCGACAGACGATGGCTGGCTGCGTTTCAGGAACCATCCGCGCGGCATGGCGCACAGTTTCGATTTCCGGCCTGATCACAGCGACGAGGCCGCCATAGCCGCTACGCTTGGCTGGCTGACGCAGGATCCCGGCTCGCCGTTCACCAACGCGCTGGCGGTCCTGCGCCACACCACGGACGGCTACATCGCCCTGCACAACGATTGTCTGCGAAGTGTGACGGCGGACAGCGTCAGCGAACAGTGCATCACGAGCGCGGATCATCTTGCCGACACGTTCGAAACGATCTTCGGCCTCGACGTTCCGAAGCCTGGAAGCGTCTGGGAAAAAATCCAGACGATCCTGTCCCGCCACCATGCAGAAGTCATCTGATCCCTTTGAGAACTGGGCTGAAAAAGCCCACGACCTGCCATCCATCGAGGCGGTCTCGGCGCTGATTGGCGCGATCTACGATTGCGCGCTCGACCCCGGCCTCTGGGATGCGACGCTGGTCGAGCTCAAGGAGATGTTTCGCTGCCAGGACGTTATTCTGGGCATGACCGATCTGGCCAGCGGCGACACCATACTTACAAAGAGCGTCGGCATCGCCCCCTTTTGGCTGGAGCGCCTCCCATTCCATGCGGCCGAGGTCGCGTCCTGGCAGCGGCTGGCGACCGTACGTAACTTGCCGCTCGACGAGCCGCAGGTGATTTCGCGTCATGTGCCTGTCGAAGTCCGAGAGCAATCGCGCATGGAAAGGGAATGGGCCGAGCCGCAGGGCCGTGTCGATTCCATGTCGCTGGTGCTGATGGATTCACCAACCCGCCACGCGCTGCTCAGGCTCGGCCGACACAAGGATGTCGGCGTCTTCACGGAGCGCGAGATTGCGCTTGCGCGCGTATTGGTGCCGCGCCTTAGGCGAGCGGCTGCGATCGGCGACCTGATCGAGTTGAAGATGGTCGAGACCGAGCGCACCAACCAAGCGTTGGACGCCCTGAGCGTTGGCGTCATCATGACCGATGCGGAAGGCGGGATATTGCACGCCAACCGCGCCGCGGAAACGATGATGCGAGGTGACGGCCCGATCCGCAGCACCGGCGGGATGCTGCGGACGAACCTGCCGTCCGCCACGCAGGAGCTCCATTCGGCCATCGCGCTCGTCGACCGGGAAGAGGCGGCGCTCGGCAAGACCGGGCTTGGGGTCAGGCTCACGAATCCCGGAGAGCCGCCGATGCTCGCGCATGTCTTGCCGCTCAAACAGAGCGAAGCTCGTGCACGGGTCCAACCGAACGCAGCAGCGGCTGTCTTTGTCGGAGCGGTGTCCAACGATGCCAACGGAGCGGAGGCGATGTCGGTCGCCTTCGGCCTCACCCCCATGGAAACACGTATCCTGGCCGGGCTGCTCGCCGGCCAGACACTGCAACAAGTGGCCGGCGCGCTTGGAGTCGCAAGAACCACCGCGCGCACCCATCTCGACAACGTCTTCGCCAAGACCGGCGTGGCGCGGCAGGCTGATCTGATCCGCGTCGCGATGCAAACGTCGGCGATCGTCAGGCCGTAATGGGCGCTGAGCAGCTTGCCCGCCGCGAAGCGCGTTCGCCCAGAACTCCAGTGTGGCGCTTCCGAAATCCCCCTCAACGACCATGATCGCGATCGCGGAGTGACGGTCGCGGTTCTCGTGCCGCCGTTTATGGGCGCCCTGTCACGGCGGCCGGGCGTTCGGTTGGTCCATGCGACGATCGCGGATTGCCGTGCATTGCCGCCGACATCATATCCATCATTTGGCGACCAGTTCGACGCGGCGATTTTTGGCTCGCCCCTCTTCGGTGTCGTTCGGAGCACCTCGCATAGTCGGGCCGGCTCCCGACGCGGTCAGGCGGCCCGCCGCGAACGCGTAGTCCTGTGTCAACGCTGTCGCGACGCTCTGCGCGCGTCGCGACGACAGATCCATCTTGCGATCATCTTTGGCAGGAAATGCGCGCCAAATTCCGGATATTCCCAGATCGCGCGAGCCATTTCAGGCTTGCGGATCGCCACCAGATGCAATGCACGGTTCTTGAGAACGAAGGCCTGCAGTCCACTCAATACTCAGAGCCGCTGCCCCCGCCATGACCGCCGCCGTAACCACCGTTCCGGCTCTGACCCCAGCCGCTGCCCCGGTTGCCCCAGCCACCGTTCTCACCACTGCCGCGGCCATAACCGCCGCCCCAACCGCTGTTTTGGTGCTTACCCCAGCCGCTGTCCCGGCTGCCCCAGCCACCACTCTCACCACTGCCCCACCATAACCGCCGCCCCAATCACCATTTGGGCGCTTACCCCAGCCGCCACCGCCCCGGTTGCCCCAGCCACCGTTCTCACTACTGCCCCCGCCATAACCGCCGCCCCAACCACTATTTGGGCGCTTACCCCAGCGACTGCCCTGGCTGCCTCGGCCACTGCTCTCGCCACCACCGCCCCAACCACTGCCCCGATTGCCCTGGCCCTCACCCCAGTGACCATCGCCCCAAGCCTGAGCTGGCGTCGAAATAGCGATCGATGTCGTGGTCAGCGTCCCGGCGGCGAACATCGCCGCAATGAGAGCAGACTTGATGTTGAAGGCGCGCATATAGGCTACTCCAATGTGGAATTTGAAAAGCAACGCCTGCAACGTTTCCATAACTGCGGCACAACCCGCTTCCTCCATCTGGAGGAGCTGCGGAGATTTATTTCAGCATTGGTGATGCGGTGGTCGGCCTCGCCCCAAAACGGCGTGCAGCGCAACCGCGTCCGTCGACGAACCGTCAGAATCCCCGTCGCTTGCGCTCCGCCTGCCACGCCTTATCCGCCCTGCTGCCAGGAACATAAGGCGACACGAGAATGCCTCCCATCACTGTTCCGCCTCTCCTCATTTCAGCGTCGCGCCGCGCTTGTTCTGCACGGGAGACAACAGGTCGAGCGTCTTTGTATGGACGTCCCGCACCATCATTGACCGTCATGCAAAGTGGCTCACCGCTCCTCGATCGGCCGATTACCTTGCATGCACTGGCCGCATCAATCTGAAGGGCAAACAATGACACCAGAGCGAAAACCAAAACGTACTTTCTGGTCATGATTTTTCCTTTTCAAGAAGCTGCGCTTCAGTCGAGCAGGTCGCGGATTTCCTATCTGATCCACCTCATCCCACTTCGTATCCCAGAGACGCGGCGCGTCTCGCTTCCTCCGTTTGAAGGAGGATTGGCAAAATCCCTCACGGCGTTGCCGTGCTGCAACAGCCGGTTAGCCTGCGATGGTCGTCATCAACGACGATCTCCGCATCTCTCGCCCCGCCTGCATGTCGAACTCATCCGATCCCTTTGAAAATCGGGCCGAACAAGCCCACGACCCGTCCTCCATCGAGTCTGTCAACGGCGGCGTCCTGAGCGTCATCGAACAAAACCAGCAGCAACACGCAGAACCGCCGCTACGTCACACGCGGCACGATCAATCTGAACTGGAAGCCCGAACGCGGGAACTCCATCCGACCAAGTGAGCGCTACGCAAGATCGAGAACCGCGGCGAGCAGGAAGGCTGACCTCGGCGGCGACACTTGCGACAAGTCTGTTCGTTTGAGAGCGATTCGCGGGCGCGCCCAAGTCAGATCGCGCGCCATCAATGGCAACAAAAAAGCCGGCGTTGCCGCCGGCTTTCGTGTCTGTTGGCTTGCCGCCGCGCGATTAGTGCGCGGCCTCGAGTGCTGCTTCCTGCCGGGCGATCGTGCCCTTGACGGCCGACTGCACCTTCTCGAACGCGCGGACCTCGATCTGCCGCACGCGCTCGCGCGACACGCCGAACTCGGCGGCGAGGTCTTCCAGCGTCATCGGCTCATCGGCCAGACGCCGCGCCTCGAAGATGCGGCGTTCGCGCGGGTTGAGCACGCCGATCGCACCGTTCAGGGCCTGGCGGCGATGATCGAACTCTTCGCTCTCGGCCATCAAGGCTTCGGCGTTGGGCGAGTTGTCGACCAGCCAGTCCTGCCATTCGCCGGCTTCGCCGTCGTCGCGGATCGGGGCGTTGAGCGACGCGTCACCGCCGAGGCGGCGATTCATGTCGACCACGTCCTGATCGGTCACGCCGAGGCGCTTGGCAATCAGCTTGACCTGGTCGGGGTGGAGATCACCCTCTTCCAGAGCAGAGATCTTGCTCTTCGCCTTGCGCAGGTTGAAGAACAGCTTCTTCTGGTTCGCGGTGGTGCCCATCTTCACGAGCGACCAGGAACGCAGGATGTACTCTTGTATTGACGCCTTGATCCACCACATGGCGTAGGTAGCGAGACGGAAGCCCTTCTCGGGCTCGAATCGCTTCACCGCCTGCATCAGGCCGACATTGCCTTCCGAGACGACCTCGGAGATCGGCAAGCCGTAGCCGCGATAGCCCATGGCGATCTTGGCCACGAGCCTGAGATGGCTGGTGACAAGCTTATGCGCCGCGTCGCGATCGTCATGCTCGCGCCAACGCTTGGCGAGCATGTACTCCTGCTGGGGCTCCAGCATGGGGAACTTGCGGATCTCGGCGAGGTAACGTGAAAGGCCGGATTCTCCATTGAGGACCGGCAACGTAGCTGTACGGGCCATTACTTGCGCCCTCCAGTGGTTCAGGCCCCCGATAGCGGCGGGCCCGGCAGGTGGCCGCTGGGTTAAAGCCGGCCATGCTGCGATGTTCCGCGTTGGATATTCAACGCAGGTGCAACATACACCAAACTGTCCGTGATAGGGAAGGATTGCTGACGTCACGTCCCCGTGTGGCAGCTATAACCTGTTGTCATGGCAAGGCTTTTCAGAAGGGGGTGCGTCATACCGCCGCTGCCAGCGCCCGCTGCAGGAGAAGCAAATCCTCCGGCAAAGCCGACACCCAGTGCAAAAGTTCCCCGGTCCGGGGGTGTTCCAAAGCCAGCAGATAGGCGTGCAGGGCCTGGCGGTCGAGCGCGGTGAGTGCGTCCTTACCTTCCATGCTAAGCTGCCCGGCCTTGGTCTTGAAGTGGGCGCCGTAAACGTTGTCGCCCATCAGGGGATGGCCGAGATGCGCAAGGTGCACCCGGATCTGGTGGGTTCGGCCGGTCTCGAGCCGGCAGGCCAAGAGCGAGGCGACCGGCTTGCCGTCGCGGCCGGCAAAGCTCTCTCGCACCTCGAAATGGGTGATCGCCTCGCGGCCGCTCTGGCGCACCGCCATTTTCTCGCGGGCATGCGGATGGCGGTCGATCGGCGCGTCGATGGTGCCGTGGGGCCGGTTCGGCACGCCCCAGGCGAATGCCATGTAGCCGCGCTCCATCGGACCGGTGCGGCCGTGGTCGGCGAATTGCGCGGTCAGCGACTGATGGGCCTGGTCGTTCTTGGCAATCACCATCAGTCCCGTGGTGTCCTTGTCGAGGCGGTGCACGATGCCCGGCCGCTTGACCCCGCCGATGCCCGACAGGCTCGAGCCGCAATGCGCGATCAGCGCGTTGACCAGCGTTCCCGTGGCGTGGCCGGCCGCGGGATGAACGACAAGGCCCCTCGGCTTGTTGATGACGATGATGTCGTCGTCCTCGAACACGATATCGAGCGCGATGTCCTCGCCCTGAGGCTCGGCGGGCACGGCCTCCGGCACGTCGATTATGATCGTATCGCCCTTGGCGACATGATAAGCGGGGTCGCGCACGACGGCGTCCCTGACGGCCACGGAACCGGCAAGGATCAGCGCCTTCAGCCGGGACCGCGACAGCTCCGCAGTGCGCTGTGCGAGCACGCGGTCAAGCCGGGCCGAGCCCTCGTCGCCTGCGACGATGACCTCCAGCTTCCGACCGCCATTCGAAGAGACCTGATTCAAATCGACCTGTTGCAAAGATAGAGCCTTGTGATGACCGACACCGCTGTGACCGAACCGACCCCCGACCAGGCCGCGCTGATCGCGCGGGTGCGGCGCATGATGCTGATCGCGGGCCTGACCTCGGCCTTGGCCGTGGCCGTCGTGTTGATTGCCATCGGCTACCGCCTTTATCGCAGCGAGGGAAGCCCCGTTTCCGTATCCGACGTCACTGCTGCGCTGCCGAAGGGCGCCCGTATCGTCGCAACCGGCGTCGCCGGCGAGCGGCTGGTGCTCACGCTTGATATAGGCGGTGCAACAGAGATCCGCACATTTGATGCAAAGACACTGAAACCTGTCGGCAGGCTGAGCTTCGTCAACGAGCCCTGATCGAAGCAATCGCGAAGCGGCGCGGTCGATCAACCAAAAGCTGCAGCGTATTTTTTGCGCATGCGTTCGCGCATCGAGAATGTGTGCCGCCATCTTTTCGGCCGAGTTGCACGCTCAGCTTGCGCCATGTCGGAGTCCAACCCCAGCGCTTCCAGCGAACAGTGCGGTGAATCCGAAGCGGCAGCGTCGTGCACCGACCCGACGCGTCGCGCGCTGCTGACCGCGCTTGCGGGCTGCGCCTGTCTCGTCGCGATCGAGCCCGCAGCCGCCGACGATGAAGATCAGCCCGGTGCCAGTGAGCGACCGCAAAAGGCCGACGTCCTGGTGCGCGCCGAAGGCGACAAGGCCGGCCAGGTCATCAAGTCGGATGATCTGAAGCTCGGCGGACCGCCCATTCGCGCCTGGCCGCAGGATCCGAAGACCTCGGTCGTCCGCAAGGGCTCGCGGCTCAACGAGGTCGTGCTCGTCAAGCTCGATCCGAGCGAACTCGACGATGCCACGCGCGCCCGCGCGCCTGACGGCATCGTCTGCTACTCGGTCATCTGCACGCATGCCGGATGTCCGATCACTGCCTGGTTGAAGCAAGATCAGGGCGACAAGAACGTTCTGAAATGCCTCTGTCACAACTCCGAATACGATCCGCGGCAGAATGCGCAGGTCGTGTTCGGGCCGGCGCCACGTCGCCTCGCGGCATTGCCGCTGACGGTTGCCGACGGCGCGATCACGGTCGCAGCGCCATTCGTCGGGAAGGTGGGTGCTCAGCAGGGAGGATGAGGCCGCATCGGGATTTCTGCATGACCTAAAAAACAAAACAGAACAGGGAGGTAGCATCTCATGACAAGCAAGCAGTGGTTACTGTCGAGTTGTGTCGCATTCACGTGCCTCATTTCGACCTACGCCGTCGCAGGGCCGATCGAAAACTACAGTTCCGTCACCTCTGCGCGTCTCGAAAATCCCGAACCCGGCAACTGGATGCTCTATCGCCGGACCTATGACGGACAGGGTTTCAGTCCGCTCGACCAGATCAACACATCCAACGTCAAGGACCTCAAGCCGGCCTGGACCTTCTCGACCGGCGTCATCGAGGGCCATGAGGCGCCGCCGATCGTCAACAACGGCGTGATGTTCGTCGCGACCCCGATGGGGCAGGTGATCGCGCTCAACGCCAAGACCGGCGACGAGTACTGGCGCTACAAGCGGCAGCTTCCCGACGATCTGTTCCAGCTGCATCCGACCAGCCGCGGCGTCGGCCTGTGGGAGGACAAGCTCTATCTCGCCACCACCGACGATCACGTCGTCGCGCTCGATGCCAAGACCGGCAAGGTGGTCTGGGACACCAAGGTCCAGGACTACAAGAAGGGACAGTACCTGACGCTGATGCCGCTGGTGGTCGACGGCAAGGTGATCGTCGGCGGCTCCGGCGGTGAGTTCGGCGTGCGCGGCTATGTCGTCGCCTACGACGCAAACAGCGGCAAGGAGCTCTGGCGCACCTTTACCATCCCCGGCGAAGGCGAGCCCGGTCACGAGACCTGGAGCGGCGACGACTGGAAGTCGGGCGGCGGCTCCGCCTGGATGACCGGCACCTACGACAAGGACACCAAGACGGTCTATTGGGGCGTCGGCAACGCCGCGCCATGGCCCGGCTCGATGCATGCCGGCGACAATCTCTACACCAGCTCGGTGATCGCACTCGATCCCGACAGCGGCAAGATCAAGACCCACTTCCAGTATCACCAGAACGATTCCTGGGACTGGGACGAGGTCGATGCGCCGATGCTCATCGACATGCAGCGCGACGGGCGGTCGTTCAAGAGCCTGGTTCATCCCGGCCGCGATGCGATCTTCTGGGTGCTGGAGCGCAAGCCGGACAAGATCAACTATGTCGCCGGCTGGCCGTTCGTGAAGACCAATGTCTGGAAGGGCATCGAGGCCGAGACCGGCCGGCCGATCCTCGATCCCGACCACAAGCCCGTGCTCGGCAAGCGCGTCGAGTTCTGCCCGTCGCTGTGGGGCGGCAAGGACTGGCCGTCGGCGGCCTATAGCCCGAACACCAAACTCGTCTATGTTCCCGCCAACGAAAACTTCTGCGGCGGCTTCACCGGCGAGAAGCAGCCGCTGGTTCCCGGTCAGCTCTGGCTCGGCACCAAGCCGGAGGACATCGGCCTGACGCCCGCACCCAATGCCGATCATTTCGGTGAGTTGCAGGCGTGGGATCCGGCGACCGGCAAGAAGGTCTGGCAGCACGACTACAAGACGTCGCAGCTGTTCGGCGCGGTGACCGCGACGGCGGGCGATCTCGTTCTCGCCGGCGGCACCAACGACCGCGCCTTCCGCATCTTCAACGCCAAGACCGGCGAGCTGTTGTGGGAGCAGAAGACCAACTCCGGCATCATGGCGATGCCGATGTCCTATGAGGTCGATGGCACGCAGTACATCGCGGTCCAGTCGGGCTGGGGCGTCGACGCGCAGCGCATCCAGGACGCGCTCGCCGGCAAGGTCGCGGGCTTCGAGAACAACGTCCCGCAAGGCGGCGTAATCTGGGTGTTCGCGCTCAACAAGAAGTAAGGCGCGAACCACCGATAGGGGGCGATGCGATCGGGAAGCGGCGAGAGGGGAGCCCGCCGCTTCCCGGTCCGCTTCCGGTTTGTCTGTCCACGTCATTGCGAGCGAAGCGAAGCAATCCATCGGCCCGCATATGCGGAGAGATGGATTGCTTCGTCGCTCTCGCTCCTCGCAATGACGGCTTGTGGATTGAGCGGTGCAATGATTCAAATTTTTCCAGCCGCTTAAGCAAGACGCCCGCGAACAATGTGTCTCGCGGGCGTCCAGTCTTTCGTTCAGCGCTCGATCGCCTTCACGTCTCCAGCTGTTTGCCGATCGGAAGCGCGCGGATGCGCTTGCCGGTGGCGGCAAAGATCGCGTTGCTCAGCGCCGGTGCGAACGGCGGCACGCCGGGTTCGCCGACGCCGCTCGGCGGGGTGTCCGCTGTGGGCGGCACGATGTAGACGTTGGTGATCGCAGGCGACTCGTCGATCCGGATCACCGGGAAATCGTCGAAATTGCTCTGCTGCACCTTGCCGTCCTTGAAGCTGATCTCGCCATATTTGGCGAGGCTCAGCCCCATGATCGCGGCGCCCTCGATCTGCGAGGCGATCCGCTCCGGGTTGACGTACGTGCCGCAATCGATCGCGGTGTCGACCCGCGGCACCGTGAGTTTGCCCTTGTCGTCGACAGCGACCTCGACGATGGTCGCGATGTAGCTGACGAAGGAGCGATGCACGGCGATGCCAAGACCATGGCCTTTCGGCACGGTGCGGCCCCACTCGCCCTTCTCGGCGACCAGTTCGACCACCTTGCGCAGCCGCGCGGTGTCGATCGGGTAGCTGTCATAGGGCTCGCCGTAGTTCCAGGGATCCTTCACCGAGGACAGGTTGACGATCCGCGGGCTCCCGATCAGCTCCAGCAGCATCTCCTTCTGGTCGCGGCCCGTCGCATGCGCGATTTCCCCGACCATGGATTGCACCGCGAAGGCGCGCGGGATGTTGGACACCGAGCGGAACCAGCCGATCCGCGTGAACGCGGCCGCTTCCGGATTCTCGCACTGCAGATTGGCGATCTCGAACGGGTTGTCGATCAGGCCCATGCCGAGCTCGAACGGCGCTTCGTGATTGGCGCCGGCGGCAAAGGTCGAGGCGATGGTCGGCGCCACGCTCCGGTGCCGCCACGCGATCACCTTGCCGCTCTTGTCGAGACCGGCCTCGATCCGTTCCACGGAGACCGTGTGCAGGAAGTCGTGATGCACATCGTCCTCACGGGTCCACTGCACCTTGACCGGCGCGCCGAGCTCCTTCGACAGCAATGCCGCCTCGAGCGCGAAGTCGCATTTCGACTTGCGGCCGAAGCCGCCGCCGAGCAGCGTCACGTTGACGGTGACATTGTCCTCGGGGATTCCGAGCGTCTTGGCGACATCCTCGCGGGTGCCGCCGGGGCTCTGCACCGGGGCCCAGATCTGGGCCTTGTCGCCCTTGACGTCGGCAACCGCGACCGGCGGCTCCATGCTGACATGGGCGAGATGCGGTAGATAATATTCGCCGACAATGACCTTGTCGGCGCTTTTCAAGGCCGCATCGACGTCGCCTTCCTTGCGCACCACGAGGCCGGGCTTTCGCGCAGCTTCCTCAAGTGACGAACGATAGGTGACGGAATCGTACTTGGCGTTGGCGCCGTCATCCCAGACGATCTTCAGCGCGTCGCGGCCCTTGATCGCGGCACCAGTGTTGCGCGCGATCACGGCCACGCCGCCGAGCGGCTGGAACTTGGACGGCCAGGGCCAGCCCTTGACCTCCATCACCTTCTCGACGCCGGGTACCTTCATCGCCGCGCTGTCATCGAACGACTTGACCTTGCCGCCGGTGACCGGAGGCCGCGCGATCACGGCATATTTCAGGCCGGGCAGGCGGATATCGGCACCGTAATGCGCCTTGCCGGTGGTGATGTCGTGCAGGTCGACGATCGAGACCTGGCCCTTGCCGAGATAGCGGAAGTCCTTCGGATCCTTCAGCTTCAGGCCTTTGATATCAGGCACCGGCTCCTTGGCGGCATCGGCGGCGAGATCGCCGAAGCCAATCTTGCGTCCGCTCGCGCTGTGGACGACCTCATGGTTCTGCGCTTTCACCTCGGCGACCGGCACGCCCCATTTCTTGGCGGCGGCGGCTTCCAGCATCGCGCGTGCCGAGGCGCCGATCTGGCGCATCGGGATCAGATAGTGCCGCGTGCTGCGCGAGCCATCGGTGTCCTGGTTGCCGAACTTGACCTCGTCGCCATGCGCCTGCTGGACGTGGACGCGCGACCAGTCGGCCTCCATTTCCTCGGCGACGATCAAAGGCAGGCTGGTGCGGACGCCGGTGCCCATCTCGGAGCGGTGCGCCAGGATGGTGACGACGCCGTCGGGGGCGATCGCGACGAACACGCGTGGATCGACCACGACGCCGTGCGGCATCTTGCCCGCGCCGGTCTCATAGGCGAATGCCTGGCGCGTCATCACGGGCGCGGCGAGCACGAAGCTGCCGGCGATGCCGAGACCCTTGAGGATGCTGCGGCGCGAAAGATTCTCGACCTTGACGTGCTTCTCGAAGCCGCGAAGCTTGCCAGAATTGGTAGGTATGTTGGTGCGGATGTTCATGTCACACCCCCGTCGATGCGAGATGGACGGCATTCTCGATCCGCTGGTAGCAGCCGCAGCGGCAGATGTTGCCCGACATGGCTTCGCGAATCTGGTCGTGGTTGGGCTTCGGGTTCTGGTCCAGCAGCGCCGCGGCCTGCATGATCTGGCCGGCCTGACAATAGCCGCACTGCGGAACATTGACCTGGCGCCACGCCTTCTGCACCGGATGGTCGCCGGTCGGGTGCAGCCCCTCGATGGTGGTGACCTCGCGGCCAGCGACGTCGGAGACCGAGGTGATGCAGGCGCGCACAGCCTCCTTGTCGATGATCACGGTGCAGGCGCCGCACAGGGCCTGGCCGCAGCCGAACTTGGTGCCGGTAAGGCCGGCTTCGTCACGCAGATACCACAGCAGCGAAAGATCCGGGTCGCCGTCCCAATTCTGTTCCTGGCCGTTGATTTTTAGTTTGATCATGGTCTGTCCTCGCTCTGCTTAAGCTATTGACCGGTGCGGGCAGGGCGGAACGTCTTCCATGGCCTGCGGCCGCGTTGATGTTTGTTTTTGCCAAGATATTCGTGAGCCAAATTGTCGTGCCTGCGGGCTTGCGCTTTGTTCCAAGCACTCCTCTCGCGTCTCGAGCGCCTTGCCCGGCGCAGCATGGTGAAGAACTGCGATGTTAGCAGAGGCAGGCCGTCGGGTGACTTCACAGCCAGGTGTTTTGCATTTCCGTTTGGCGAAAGCAGGGCCGTGCACGATGCAGACATGACATCCGGAGGTGGCCATCATGCGCGTGGCGCGGCCGCGTCGCTGGTCCGTGCGGGGGCGGCGCGCTGAGGCCCCCGCAGGGGGCGTTCCGGGGCCGCTCCCGTGCCGAAATCGCCGGCACGGCATGGTAAGCATGGATGACAAAATCCCCACCGCAACGCACAAGCCATCTTGCGGCAGGCCGATTTCAAGGCTATTGCCTTCCCCCTCAACGCTCCCTTCGTCTAGCGGTTAGGACGCGGCCCTCTCAAGGCTGAAACAGGGGTTCGATTCCCCTAGGGAGCGCCAGCAAACTCAGGCACTTAGGTTGCCATCAGCCGCGTTCGTTGAATAATGGTTGAATAAGACGCAGGTGAACAGCGGCGAACGCTTGCGGAATTTGTTGCTGACATTCGCCAAATAGCCACGGCGCGATGCCTCACTTTGGTTGGGGCATTCGCGAAAAATTTCTTCGTCGCCCTTGGTGTCCGAAAATATTCAAACCGCCGCTGATGTGCGCTGTCGTACGCGAGCCCCCTCGCATGTTCGCATTGACGTTGCTCGCCGCACAATCAACTCTTGTCCTGTCGAGCTTTGTGCGAATAGGAGGGCCGTGTGAGATGCAATCGAAGAGAGAAAGCTGGCGGACAACAGTCACACGTCAGTCTATCCCCTCCGATAGCCGCAGAACCGAGCACGATACCATTCGCCCAGCGGCTCACCTGCACGATTGACGATGCATGCGAAGTGACCGGCTTGGGACGCACGAAGCTTTACGAGTTGATAGGAACTGGGCGTATCGTCACGACAACGATCGGACGTCGGCGACTAGTAATGGTGCGCTCACTTCTGGCGCTCCTTGACACCAACATGTCGAACTAATGGACGTGCGACTTAAGGGGGCAGCCCCACTTTGAACGCGCTCTTCCTCAGGCACTCATTTTGATGACACGCCGTGCTCCCTTAGCCGGTCGAACTCGTCCGCCCACCACCGCATCATCCGCACGACGCTCCTGCCAGAATTCGGCGGAATGGGTATGGGCGCCACGGATTTCATTCGCCTCCGAAAGATCGGGATCGTCCCTTCATGCGGCTCCTTGACTTTCTTCCACCGCAGACGAGCTGGCTAAAACGGCTTTTCAAACGGTGCTTTTGCGAACCGTCTAACGGATACGCTCTCCACAATGTGATCGGCGTAGAATTACACGGGCCGCCTTGGTCGAAACGACTGGCACGGTTTGACGACTTTAAAAATTCAAGGTGGCCTTCAGCGGACAATGATCCGAGATTGCCAACAGCGGGTCCGGATGCTCTGCCGTTGCAGGCCGCGTTCCGCCGAAACGGCCAATGGCCACCTTGGTGGCAGGGCCGCCAGCCGTCAGGCTGGAGCTAACAAGCATCTGGTCAAGGCCAATCGGGTTGCGGCAGCCAAGGCTATCTGCGCGCGTCAATGGCTTGAGAGCGTCCTGGTCGAACAGCTCACGCTTTGAGCGTTCGCACATCTGCTTGGCGACGGCGTTCACCGGGCATTCGGGTTCAAGATGCGTCAATGCGCTTTCCGCCGGCGTGCTGTCGTTTACCTCGCCAGAAAGGCTGCGGACGAGGACACCGGCGGGCAGGGTCGAGGCCGGGTCGCTGCCGTCCGACCGGACCGCCGACGGAGCAATTGAACTTTTCTCATGCGAGAGGTTGCGATTGAAATCACCCATCAAGATGACCGGATTGCCCGCCGACCGGGACTCAAGCCATGCTTCAAGCGGACGAACCTGCTGCTGAAGAATCGGACAAGCAGGCCCACCCCCGTCAAGTTTACCTCTGTCCTCGAGCGGGCTGACGCACGAAGACTTGAGGTGCACCGTCATGATTCTCAGGGGTTTGCCATCGATTTGCAGCAGCACCGACAGGCCGGGTCGCACTTGATCGGTCGGATTGAGCTGCGGCAGCGAAAGCGTCGGCTCGGCCGCGCAACCGGACGCCGCACCCAACGCCCGCTTCCAGGCGATTGCAAGACGTTGAACCTTGAAACTATCGAACGAGCAAATGTCGTAGTCGGCACCATTGTTGGGCAGGATCTCTCGAACCGCCGTCTCGCCGCTCACTTCCTGAAAAGCGAGGATGTCGGCATCGACGTTCGCTTTGATGAAGTCCCTGATCTGCTGCGCTCGCTTTTGATACGCTATTTCCGTCACTGGTACGATCTTGTGCGAGCCGGTCTGAAACACGTCACATGGTGGCTTTAGCGCGATGTCCCACTTGATCTTGGCGTCGCGCCCCCACCGAAGCTCCCAGCCCGGCTTCGTCGCCCCCGTCGTGGAGGGCTCGAAAAGCCCGGTCGCCGGGTTGAGTGCAAAGGGCTGTCCGCAGTCGCGTATCCAGTCCTTGGCCTCGGCTTGGCTCAGGTGCCACCCGAGATTCCACGTCGCGACCGTCAGATCGCGCGCTTGCGCCGCTTGCGATACTCCGAGGACTAGAAGGGTTGCCAATGCAATGAGCCCGTGCAATTTCATATCGACCTCCAGAGTGAACTCTACAGTCGCGGACTAGACCATTGCTTGATGACGCTTCGACAGTGGCGGTAGACCGCGCGAGATCAGGATGGTGCCGCGATGAATACGACGCTCGACGTGATCCCGGCCCAGCCCATTCCGTTTCGCCTTCGCATGGACCGATTGGCTGGCGAGTTGGCAGGGCAGGGCACCATCAAGATCGCCGCGATCGGCTCGTCGACTACCGCAGGAGAAGGCGGCATCGTTCCGTATCCTTATCGGCTTGAGAGCGCGCTGCGTGCGCGCCGCCCTGGTCGGAACTTTGACGTGCTCAACCGCGGCGTGGGGGGAGAAGAGGCGCCGGACGAGCTGCGCCGCATGCAGACGGATGTCATCGCCGAACATCCGTCGGTCGTGATCTGGCAGGTCGGCACCAACGCCGCTTGGAAAAACCAGGACCTCAAGCCGGTGGCCGCGGCCCTTCGGGAGGGTTTGGCGCTGCTCGCCGATGCGCTCGTCGACATCATCCTTATGGATGTCCAATTCACGCCGGCCGTACTGACAGCGGAAAAGATCGCAAGCGCCCGTGCCACGGTACAGCTTATTGAGGACGCGGCGGCGGGCGCGCGCGTACCAGTAAATGTCTTCAAGCGCTTTGAGCTGATGCGTCAATGGCATGAGATCGAGAAAATCTCCTTCGACCGGATGGTCGATCCATCGGATGCCGATCGGCTACATCACAGCGATTGGAGCGCAACGCACATGGCCGAAGCGCTCGCGGACGTGATGATAAGGGCCGCTGCCCTGCCGCCTGTGGGTTAGTATACGTTCTGTCGTTTCGATCGCCACCGCGCTAGGTGTTTAGTCCCGGCATTTGCTGGAGCGGATTGAGGGTGAATCGTTCGGGCTCTTTTGTCCAGGCTTTGCAGATATATTCGTAGGGCGTGAGGCCCTTCAGGGTCTTCAGCCGCCGAGCGTAGTTGTAAGCGTTAATGAAGTCGGCAAGGTGTGCTTCGAGCTGATCGTGTCGATCGTAATGATAGCGTTGGACGGTCGCTTCCTTGATCGTGCGGTTCATGCGCTCGACCTGCCCATTGGTCCAGGGATGCTTGATCTTGGTCAGCCGATGTTCGATGCCATTCTCTTGGCAGCGCATATCGAACATATGTGTCACGTATCTTGCCGTCGGGCCGTCCGCGTAGCGCGGCAAGAAGGTGAACTGGATCCCATTGTCGGTGAGAACCGTATGGGTCTTGTAGGGCACAGCCGCGATCAGAGCTTCGAGGAAGGCGGAGGCGGAGGTCCTTCCCGTCTTCCTGACCAGTTGCACGAAGGCGAACTTGCTGGTGCGATCGATGGCGACGTAGAGATAGAGCTTGCCTTCAGCGGTCTGGAGCTCAGCAATGTCGATGTGGAAATAGCCGATCGGATAAGCCTTGAACTTTTTCTTCGGAGGCTTACTGCCTTCGACCTCCGGCAATCGACTGATGCCGTGGCGCTGGAGACAGCGATGCAGGGATGATCGCGTCAGATGTGGGATGGTCGGCTGAAGCGCATAACCGCAGCGACCATGACTTCCCCCACAGACCCACAGGGCATAATGCACGATTATATCGCTCGCGCAATACGTGCATCTCGTGTATAACGCGACCTGAAGCGATTTCGACATTCCCCGGGCGGCACGGAAATGGCTTCCAATGCCAGGCCAGCCCTATAGCGGAGGATCTAACACAAACTCTGTCTTGCGATTGTCATGGGAAACAGCGAGCGTTGCTGCCTCTCATTTGAGGCGGGTAAGAACGTGTTACCTCCAATAGTATTTTCATCAGGATGCCGTTATGACTGGTACACGTAATCATATTTCAATACTTCTGATCGGCGCCATCATTGCAATAGCTGGCGGGCGTGCCGCCCACGGTCTGGACCTCTCGGTCGCACCAGCTACCGTCACGACAGGATATATTGACAGTCTGGTGATAGAATCTGGCTCTTCTATCGACTTCACCAAGGTGAAGGTCTCGCAGATTTCTCTTCGCCCCGACAACGACGTGACGGATGTTCGCATTCGCTCTGCGTCCGCGACAAGATTAGACCTTTCTGTCGATCTCTCCGATAACGCAGACTTGGGCCCACGCACGATCATCGTCGCGACGGAGAATGGAAGTGCCGAGGGTCGTTTCGAGATTACTCAGGGGCCCGCGATCGCGGTCGCTTGGCCGGGCGGCAGGACGACAAATTCGTGGGTGAACGTGTCCGTTGACGTGGTCGCGCGAGGCGGTGTCGATCTCTCGCAAGTCGGCCTGTCGGACGTTATGGCCTATCCGCCGGATAAGCTGACTGTGCTTGAAGTTACCAACCAGAGGAAAGATCGCCTAACGGTTGGATTGCTTTCCAAGCCGATAGCCGACCAGAATGCAACTTACACGCTGGATGTTGGTCGCGACATCGGAAGAAGGGCCAGCTTCTCTTTGGCTGATTCACATGACGCGAAGGTCTGCCAAAAAGCGCAACATTGCTGCAAGCAGGCGACGACCGGAGCTTGCAACCTGTGCCTCCCAATCGATCAACTGTGCCAGCCTTAATCGCCGCTGGTGCCGCTCGCGCAATACGGCATCCAGTATACAACGCGATCGGAAGAGTTCCTCACAGTCCAGGAGTGTCCGCCAATGTCCGTCACGATGCCCAGCCAACTCTACACAGCGGAGGACCTGCTTGGCGGATTCAACCCGTGGGACAAGATGGGCTACACGCTGTCACGGGACTTTGCGATATACCGCGAGTTCGTTGCCAATGGCGGGCCGTTACCCGCCTCGCTCGCCATCCGTTCCGAACAGGCGGCGCATGACGCGGCAATTGCCGATGCACTGCGGGCCTTCTTGAAGACAGTCCAGCGGCCGCTCGTAGGCATTATGGGTGGGCATAGCCTTCCGCGAAACCACCCGGCGTACAAGGCCATAGCCCATCTTGCCCGCGACCTGGCCCGGAAGGATTTTCTTCTCGTCTCCGGCGGCGGGCCCGGCGTGATGGAGGCTGCGCATCTCGGTGTGACGTTCTCTTCCACCGAAACGACCAAGGAGCTCGACGATGCGATTGAGGCGCTGGGCAAGGCACCAAAGGCCCCGATGCTCGACGATCTCTTCGCCCCTGATTGGACCATCAAGGAGGGCAAACTGAAAGCCCTTCTTGAGGCACGGGATTGGCTCAAAGCTGCGATTGAAGTGCGCCGAAAAGCTCCTGCCACGCTTCCCGTAAGCCTTGCGATTCCGACCTGGCTTTACGGCGCGGAGCCAACCATGCCGTTTGCAACCCATTACGCAAAGTACTTCCAGAACAGCCTCCGCGAGGAAGCGCTCGTCAACAATTCGCGGGCCGGCATCGTTTACGGCCGTGGGGGCGGCGGAACAATGCGCGAAGTCTATCAGGATGTGGAGCGCAACTACTACGCCAAGACCCTCGACGAAGTAACACCGATGATCTTCTTTGATGTCGAAAAATACTGGGAAACAGATCCCGTTATGGAGGAGATCAAGGCAACGACGCCCGGCATCAATGTAAAACCCGTGATCCGACCGATCCTGACCTTCGGCCTCGTATCAGATAAAAGGCCTCGAAGCGACGTCGAAGCTTGCCTCGATAAGAAGCTGCTCTTCACGATAGATCATGCCGTTATCATCGGTGCTTTACGCGAACACGAAGCACAGTCTCAGAAGAACCTCACCTTTGCGCTGGCTGCCGAACCCTTAAAGATCGGTACCCTGCGGATGAACCGCCGATAGCCGGGCGAGCGAGTTCCAGGTTGGCGCGTCATGCCACTGTCAAACCCTTGATGAGAAATGATTTGAAACCCGTGGAATTGATGGTCACGTCATATAGCCGCGCCGCGGCCGTCTGTTTGCTGTTGATCCTGGCCTGTGCTGCCGATCCGGGGCATTGCCGCGAAGAGCAGGCGTGGCCAGTCAAGAAAACACTGGTCGGTAAGGATGGCGGAAAGTCCAAGGATGTCAGCGGCATTGCCTGCAGCACCGCTACCGGCTTTCCTCGCTCATGCCTTGTCATCGACGATGATATGCAGGCCGCCCAACTTGTAACTCTACACGATGGCGAGCTCATCGCCGGCAAGACCATCGACCTTATCGACAACACTTTCGAAGGCCGACCGCTTGAACTTGATGGCGAAGGCGTGGCTTTTGCAAACGGGTTTTACTATGTCATCGGCTCGCACGGGCATCCCCGCGACAAAAAACATAAGCTTGACCCAAAGAAACACGCGGATGAAATCAAGGCGCGGATAAGTGCGAGCAGCCAAGTCGTTCGCGTTCCTGCCAGTACGGAGGGCACGTCCGCGGATGGCATTGAGCGTACGGATGAATTGCGGAATGTTCTTGCGTCTAGTCCGATCCTGGCCGCTTCAATGGATAAGCGCCTTGAGGAAAACGGGCTGACAATCGAAGGGATTGCGATCAAGAGCGATGGCACCCTCTTGGCAGGCTTGCGCGGTCCGATCCTGGGCGATGAGCGAGCCGTTGTAGTCCCCGTTGCGGTCGAGTCCTTGTTCAGCGGCCCGCCCGGAGCGGCCGAACCGTTCCGTCTTTCCTTGGGCAAGGGCCGCGGGGTTCGAGACCTCGCACGCTTCGGAGACGGCATTCTGATTTTGGCTGGCCCGATGGCCGACGGACCGGGAGTCTATGCCATCTTCTCGTGGGATGGGGCGAGCGAGAATGTCACGCTACTCGCCGAGCTGACTTCGTTTGATGCCGAACGTAAGCCTGAAGCACTGCTTCCGTTGGACAAAAGCCCCGCGGGCTTGCGCGTGCTGATTTTATTTGATGGTGACAAAGAAGGGGCGCCCACCCCCGTCACCGTTCCGCTGCCTTGATCTGGGGTAACGCTCGACCGGCCTCGTGCGTCCTGCGGACTAATTCGCTTCAAATTCGAGCATGGTGCACTCCGTATCGACGTCTATGTCGTCATCGGTAAGATCAATCTTTGATACACGCTTCAGATAATAGTCATAACGCACGTCCTCGGAGCCGTTGACCACAAGCGTGATTTTCATATTGCTGACATCGTCAGGCACAAAATCGTCCTTTGCGACAGCAGCGTCTTGATGCTTACCCCAAAGGGTGACAGCTGGGACTGCGAAGTTAAATTTCTGGAAGGGCAACACCAGTCCGCCGTTCAGAATCGCGATCTTGAACACCTTTGGAAGCTTTGCAGTCGGGGCAATTTCCGGGTTTCGGCGGTCGACGACGCCGGCCAGCGTGCCCGGATCCAAGTCCCAGCTGATCGCATAGGTAAATTCCGTCCCCGGACTCGGCGACTTTCCCGGATGGACAACCTGCGGAAGGGAATCCCCGTTGCGCTTCGGGCTTTCCCCTGCAAAACCAGCCGAGGGTATCTTGTCGCCAGTATTTGACGCCCATTCGGCATCCTTGCCGATACTCCCAAACGACAGGATCGCGTTGGATGACGCATCCAACGACATCAGCACGACCGTCGAGCCTTGCTTTTTCTCGCTTTGTTTCACTTGCTCGGTGGCCGCGTCGGCGGGCGGAGGCAGCGTCGCGTTCAGGCCATTTTTGGGATCGGCAACAAAAGAAATAAGCGGCAGAAGGAGTGCCTCATAGTCGACAACTTCGAACGGAGTGACCGGCACCCCACCTTGCGACGTTAAGGCGTTTTCGTACTGACCTTTGGTGCCATCATCCATCGCTTTCCGTAGCGCGGCACTTCTGCTTGTGAACTCCCAGCGGAACGAAAGGCCGGCCAACTGCTGGCCAGAAATGATGATTTCGTTCGTGCGCTTTGCTTCGGCGACAAACTGTGCGGCGTGCGAGGCACTATCCTGTCGACGCCGCAAATCCTCAGACACAAGGCTGATGATCAGGCCAAGTGCTGTAAACCCAATAGCCGCCGCCCCAGCCTTGGTCAGGCGCCGCTCGCCATTTGGCCCCTTGATGGCGAGGTCGTTGACGGTGCCCCAAATGGAAGAGCCGGCCGCGAGGCACAGGCCCAAATATTTCAGTACCAACAACCAGGTCGAAAGGTCTCCCAGAAACCCATAAGCTGCCATCAATTGAGCCCTATCCCGCCGCGACAAAGAAGAAAGCGTAGCAATATTCCTGCTTAGTGAGAAGTATCGCCGTGGTTTCACTGCGGCGGTCGTGGTACCGGCAAATCGACGCTGCTCGAATACTTGCGTTGGGCACTTTGCGATCAACCGCCCGGCATCGCCGACGAAGATGCACCGAACTATCTGGCACGGCGCGCGCGGCTCATCGAACAAACCTTAAAGCCAGTCAACGCCACAGTTCAGGTAAGTTATGAGGTGAACGGCGTTCCTCACGTCGTCCGGCGCGACAGCCGCGATGGAGGCCTTCAGATCAAGATCGCCGATGCCGACATGCGTCCGTGTTCGGAGGACGAGGTACGCGCGCTGCTGCCGATCCAGGGTTACAGCCAAAAGCAGCTAAGTGGCGTCAGCGTGCGCATTGATGAACTCTCACGATTTATCACCGCACCCATCCGCTCTGAATTGAGCCGCGTCGCGCAGCAAAGCGCCGATCGTGCCGAGCGCATCCGGCAGACCTATGCGTCACGCCGCCGCCAGCGCACGCTCGCGCGTACCCTCGATCAGCGGGCGCTCGAAGAGCGCTCCCTCAGCGAACAGGCCGAGGCCATCAAATCTTCATTGGCGGGCTTATCCGACTATGACCGTGCCATCATCGCCAAGGGCAGGACCTTTGATGCTGCCGACCAGGCGGTTCAGTCTTGGCGCGACGGCACTACGACGTTCAAATCTGGCGCGCCAGTCTTGTGCGCCACCGACAGACTTTCCTGGGTCAGCGCGACGAGCTGCTCCTCGCCGAGCCGCTGGCGCCAGCGCGTCATCGACGATCAATCGAACGGCAGCCGGTGGCAGAAGCTCAACTCACCGCAGAAGTATTGATAATAGGGGTTCTCGATCCAGCGGGCGCACAGCACCTCATCCGAGAGATTGTGCATGTGCTTCAGGATGAACAGGCCGGCGACAAGCCGCGTCGGCAGGCCAGGCTGCCCCGGCCCGGTTTGGCACACCGAACCAAAGCGGTCATCCAGAAACTTCCAGTCGATAAGCGACGCCAACCGCACCAGCGGGTGGCCCATGTCGATGATTTGATCGAGCGCCGGAAGCAACAGGTCTTTCTGGCGATCATCCCGCGGTCTGCTCATCGCCCTCCCCAATGCCGATGACCCGCCGTCAGGGAATCACGAATCCCTCGAAAGCGAAATCCCAAAACGCAAGAAACCGCGGCCCAACACCCGGCTTCCTGCAAAATCGAATACTTTATCGAGACAACTTCTGCTTATCTATCGGGCCGATACGCATTCTTCACGGACGACTCCGGACGGATCGATCCATGAGTCAAAAAATCAGGCGCGCGCTTTACCGAGAAGCAGGGCCACTGTCTGGCTTTCATCCATACCTACTCGCACATGTTCGGACGCAGGTCCGGCGAAACCGACATGCAGCGCCACTTCCGCGTCAGTTCGCCTTCGGTCCACCAGATGATCGTCACGCTCGAACGAGACGGTCTCATTCGCCGTCAAGCCGGCGCCCCCAGAAGCATCGAAATCCTCGTGCCGCCGGAAGACTTGCCGATCCTAAGCTGGCGCCGTATCGAACTGTCAAAATCGCTGTGACGAGCCACTAGCTCATTGAGTGATAGCTGGCACGTGGCGGCAGCTTCGCTGCCGTCTTCGGTCAGAGCTCGTTTCCTCCCTTGACTTGCTCGCCGGCTTCGTAGCCCGCTGCCTTTCGTCTTCGATCGCAAAGCTGCTCGTGTGCTAGGACTTATCAACCTGAGCACATGTAGAACGGGTTCGATCCCTCAGCACTCCACTCTCCACCGTCCGGCTGCTGGTGGCGCTCTGATCGTGAATGCCGTCTAGGGAATCGAACCTTTGACGGCGGTCTGAGGCCTCTATCAAGGCCCATGTCCCGGTGCGGAACTCACCGCCCCCTTGATCGCGCTTGCGACACGCGCCACATCGGTGCGCTTCAAGCCGGCGACGTTGATTCGGCCAGATGTCGGCATGTAGATGCCGTGCTTTTCCCTTAGTTTCAGCACCTCGGTCTGAGAGAGGGGCAGCATGGAAAACATGCCCTCTTGCGAGCCGATGGCGACGGCATTCGACCATCTTCCTACCAATGCGTCGGCGAAAGATTTTCGCAACGTGAGGAGGCGATGACGCATCGATTCCAACTCTTCACGCCAGTCCCGGCATAGTTCGGGGGAGCAGAGGATGGTCTTGACGATTGCGGCGCCGTGATCGGGCGGCATTGAGTAGCTGGCGCGGGCGATAGCAACAAGATTGGACCGAGCAGTCTCAGAAGCTGATTGCAAAGACGCGACCGCAAACACCGCGCCAGTACGCTCGCGATAAAGTCCAAATGATTTCGAGCATGACACCGCGATAAGCGCCTCTGGAACAGCAGAAATTGTCGAACGAAGCGCGGCGGCGTCTTCGTCGAGCCCGGCACCGAAACCCTGATAGGCAAGATCAATCAACGGCGTAAGCCCGCGCGCAGAGATCAGCGCGGTGATCCGACGCCAGTCGTCCGCCGTCAGCACAGCGCCGCTCGGGTTGTGACAACAAGCATGAAGCAAAACTGCGTCGCCGGGCTCGGCCTGTTGTAGTGCATTCATCATGCTGTCAACTAGAATGGTCTGCGAGGCAACATCAAAGAATGGGTAAGTCTCGACCGGGAGACCGGCACCCGAGAAAATTCCTGCATGACTCGGCCAACTCGGTTGACCCAGCCAGATCTTACCCCTTCCGGTCCCGCGAATCAGATCGGCAGCGAGCCGCAAAGCACCCGAGCCACCGGGTGTCTGCACACCAGAGGCGTGGATGGTTGCCGTATGCCCGCCAACCAACGACCACAGCAGATCAAGGAATGTTTGATCACCCTCCGGCGCCACGTACGCCTTAGTGTTCTGGGTCTCACAAATCAGGTGCTCCGCAGCCTTTACGGCACGAAAGATCGGCGAATGACCGGCCTCGTCGCGATAGACGCCGACCCCAAGGTCGATCTTGTCTGGTCGGGGATCTGCGTCAAAGAGCCCAATCAGCGCAAGCAGGGGATCGTTGGGTTTACGGCTTAGTGTTTCGAACATTGTCGGCTTTCTTGATCGAGCGGGAACGGGCCGCATTTGACCGGATGGTAGGCTGCGTTCAGAAGTCAGAGAGTCGCGGCTCAAAGTCTCGCGTCATAGTCGTGCAATCTATCGTTAGGCTCTAGATTGCGCGACGAAGTTGTCGACACCAGTACGCTTTTTGCCCGCCGACGAACTATCAGGAATTAGCATGCCAGGTTCGGTGACACCGCTCTGATTGGGACCTAAATCGTTCGGCTAGGCGACGTCGAGAGCTTGTATGAGCAGAGAGCTGGCTCCCCAAATTCGGACAGTAGCTTGAGTGGGGTTTCTGCCTGAGGGCGACGATGGTTCTCGTCGCCCCACTGCCCACTCCCATCAGTCTGCTATAATGCCGCGAACCCTGCTTCCGATTCTTCCGAGTATCGGAACAAGGACAAATGCCCCTTTCTGGATCTTCTCCACTCATCTTTTTGTCCCTGACTTCCTGTATGGATTCGGTCCGCTAGCGGTCCGATAGTCATCCAGGTTCCCGCCCAGAAACAGTACCTCGCGCTCCTCAGTTGGGGTATCGCTCACCCATGCTAGATTGGGTTCATCATTCTCAGTCCCGTCCTCAAGAATCCTGACTATCTCTTCGGACGTCCAAGTGGCGGCCCTCGGCACCGTGTAGGTGTGCAACTCAATGGCGCTTTCCGCGATCGCTTTCGCGCCATACTCATTGGCATCGTCCGGCGAAAGGAGCAGTCGCGAGGCGTCCTCGGACAGTGATACAAAAGGCGAAGAATCGGTATCCCCCCTCATGTGCTCTGCCGCCGCGCGACCCAGATCAAGTTGTTGCCCTCCCCAAATATTCCAAGGGGCGGCGTCGTAACGTAAAGACGCCATCGAACGCAAATGGTCCATCGCGCTCTGATGGTCCAACACACGTGGCTTGCAATGGGTGGCGTGATCTTGAAAACGCTGCAGCTCGGCATACGACGATGCCACTACGTCATCGAAAACGCGGCTGCGATCGACACTGCCGGCTGACGGCCCAGTCGCTGTTGGCCACTGTGCTGATTGTTGCGCAGCCAGTTCGATTTCCCTTCTGAGCGCCCCAACGTTCGCACAGGTGAGCGTTGCAGCAAGCTGAGCGCGCGTTCTGACAAAGGATGCGGCTGCGGACCGTTCGTTACTCTGGATAGCCCGCGCTCTCATATTGCCTTCCGTCACAATCCGGGATGATCCAGCCCCGAGTGAAGCTGATGTTCGGTGGATTGGCTGAGTCTCTCTAAGTCGCTGCTCAAAGTTTGCTTGCCCTGCCTCTTCGTGGTGCGGCTCGACGTAGTACGTGCTAGCGGCGGATGGGTTGACGTTGTTAAACGGGGCCATTTCATTCTCGCTTGGCAGCCTTGTTGATATCGATGCTCTTGTGACAGTTACCTGACCGGGCGCGCCGCGAATTCGTCCTCGAAGGCTACTTTTACAATCGCGATCCCGCGCAATCGAGCAAAGCGTTTCTACGCTCTGCCGGCGCGGCCATCTCTCCGCCTCCGGCTGCGATCCGCTCAGGTGCTGCTCAAAGCTCGCTTGCTCCGGGTGCATGGCGAAGTACGTCCGGCAGACGTCTGGACCATCCAATGGGTTTATATCTTCAAATTGTCCATCCCTGCGGTCACTTCGCAGGTCCGAGTACTCGGATCCGTGCGTTTCCATTCTAGGAGGGTTAGCTGTCGAGAAGCTGACGGGCATCAGAGAGACTCACAATGAGAATCCGTCACCCAGATTCAGGCCTAGATCGGTTGGATCAAGCAATACGGCCAGCCCATTCTCGTCGACGCGATCTTGCAAGTCGTTGCCGCCTCCGTTCGGAAGCACAGCGCTCCTTATATCCAAGACGTCCCACGCTATGCGAAGGTCATGCAGCAGGCCGACGACAGAGACCCCGGCATGGGGGACCGGTATTTGGCGCGCGGTCAGATGCGAATAATGTATCGCCTGGTCGAAGAGGAGGATCCAAAGCTTCTTCAGCTGGTGGCCGATGCGATGCGCAAAGGAGTCCCAACTGACGACTTCTTCGAAACCATCGAAGAAAACGAGACCCTGAGGGATTGCCTTGCTGCGCTGGGGATTGATCCCAAGGAGTGCGAAGGCTTGGGGCGTGAGAAAACCCCACTGGTTTTTGTGAGCGGAGATTCCCCGGCGTTCAAGATGTGGGAAGCGCATTATCGGAAAGAGGCAGGCCATGGCGTGCCGCTGAATAACCGATTTGGCTGGTACTTCCCCTCTGAATACCCACCGGCTTAGGATGGGCCGACAAGCGGTCCGGCGGAATAATTTTCAGTCGCGCCGACGTCGCTTCCCATTGGGACGCGCTTCTTTGGCGCATCCCCACCGGCTTTGCCGCGGGAAGACGATCCGCGCGAGCGGTGGTGATGCAGGAGTGCCGTTGTTGGCGCCGAAAGGGAGGCTTCCACGCTTCCCAAACTGTGGGCTCGTCAGCTTCTCGACAGCTGATTTCATTATCTGAGAAAATAGGGTCCTTGCTCATACGGGAAGCAGAATGAATAGGAATGCATGGAGCCTCGCTGACTCGGCTCGACTGCAACCCGGCGACATGAGAACGCACGCCACCTCACCGGCATGCCCGTCGCCGGATCAAACGGTCTTTGACCGGCAGTTAAGGGAGTTACGGTCGCTCCACCAGCCTTCAGATTCAGTCTTGACAGACTTTGAAGGTGGATCATCTTCGACTGTGATGAATGGCAATATGAGAGCGGGTGCTATCCCGGAGCGCGAACGGTGTAGGGCGGCGGCCTTCGTCAAGGCGCGCGCCGAACTAGCCGCATCGCTCGCCGGAGCGAACGTTGGAGCGCTCAGTTACGAGATCAGGTTGGCCGAGCAGCGAACGACACGGTGGTCGACAACGTCTGGATCGTCCGCAGGCAGTGTCGATGCCAAGGGCGTTTTAAATGAGGTCCTGGCATCGTCGTATCTCGAGCTCCACCGTTTTCAGAACCAGAGCAGACACAGCAAGCCGCGTGTGGACAACGAAGTCGGCGCGATAGAGCATGTACGTTCCATGGCAAATCTACGATGCCACACCAGCCCGCATGTTTCCAGGGCGTTCAGCAACGACGACATCGACGAAATTGACATGGGGCGTATGGCTGCAATGCACACGTACGGTTATGCCAAATTGTCTTCTTTTGTGTCGTTGGCCCAAGACCCCTCACGACTGCTCGTCTCGGACGACAGTGCCGGTGCGGCAATCGCAGAAAAAGCTAAGGAGTTGCACACCTATACGGTACCGAGGGTTGCCGCTTGGCCCGCCGATCGAATCGACGGCGTTCTAGGTGTATAGTCCCAAACTTTGATGGTGCATTCTTATCGCACGATTCGAAGGATGCGCTATGGGACAAGTTTTACGCGGCTGTTCGATATGCGCTGCCAAGAGAATGGCATCGAACATCGGCTGACCAAGATCAAGCATCCCTGGACCAATGGCCAGGTCGAGCGCATGAACCGCACGATCAAGGAAGCGACCGTCCAGCGCTACCATTACGATCGACACGCTCAGCTCGAAGCACACCTTGCCGACTTCGTAAACGCCTACAACTACGCTCGGCGGCTGAAGACCCTGAAGGGCCTCACGCCCTAAGAATACATCTGCAAAGCCTAGACAACAGAGCCCGAACGATTCACCCTCAATCCGCTCCAGCAAATGCCGGGACTAAACACCCTAGCACGCGCCATCAAGGCGACCTTCGCGCGCCGCAAGACCGAGATTCCGACCGCGCTGCCGGATGCGTTCACCCCGGCCTTTACCGAGGACGCCGGCAAGAAGGATCAGTGGGCGGCGTTCACCAAGCAGGTTGCGGTTGACCCCGGCCTGCTGACGGATGTGGCGAAAACGCTTGCGGAATTCCTGATGCCGCGAGCTAAAGAAGCCCTCGCCTTGAAGGACGGGGACAAGGCGACCTAGCCGGGATGACCATGATGATCATGCCGATGATCATCATGATCACCAGCAGCAGCACCAGCAGCACGATCGGCATCAAGATCATCATCATCATCGGCACCGGCGGCATCACCAACACCCGCAGCACCAGCACCTGCTGGGCGATCATCGGCATGCCGATGATCGCCATCACTGCGATTATCGCTAGGCGAAGATCGGACGAGCAACTATATGTCGGGGTGTATCCCCATACCAATCGAGCTGCCGCGTGCCACAACGCCAATCCCCCATTGCTGTCATCGTCACCGCCCTCGAGGTCGAGACGCGCGCGGTCTTGCGGCAGCTCGGGAGGCACACGGTCGAGACCGTCAACGGTACCGGCTTCTTCAAAGGGCAGTTCGACGGCTGGGATATTGCGGTGGTCGAGGCTGGCCCTGGCAATGCGGGCGCTGCCGCAATCGCGGTCCGGGCGCTTGAGCATTACAAGCCCCATGTTGCGCTGTTCGTCGGCGTCGCCGGCGGCGTGAAGGACGTAGCGATCGGCGACGTGGTGGTCGCAGCCAAGGTCTATGGCTACGAGTCCGGCAAGGACGCCGCCAAAGGCTTCCAGACACGCCCTGACGTGCAGAATACGGCGCATGCACTGGAACAGCGCGCGCGCATTATCCGCCAGGCAAATGACTGGAGGTCGCGGCTCGATCCCGCGATCAAGCACGAGAAGCTGTCAGGCGCGTCGCTAAAAGCGTTTTGATAGCTATCGTGAGGGGCGGCGGCGGTGTCGATACGAAATCGACTTTAAATGGATGCTATGCTAGGGATTGGCTCGTATTTTCAGTGGGTTAAATGAAAAGAGGCCCGGGGAGCCTATACTCGACCGGACCTCTTTAGAAAGCTTACCCCGAGGGGTCTGTAATAGAGAAAAGTTCAACGACGCCTTGAGTGACGATACCAAGGCCCTGGCCGCCAGGCGTGCGCGCGGTCCTTCGTCATCCTAACTTTCGCTCGGGGGCGACCTCGTTCTCCAGCAACGGCATGTCCAAACTCGGGATCTCCGGCATGGCCTTGCCCGCGATGGCCTGAAGGTCTCCAACCATTCCAACAGTGGAATCTATGACCGCTAGGATTTGAGTTTCCCGCTTGGCCCACTGCCGGCCCATGAATTTGCGTTCCTTGTCGAGATCTTCGCGCATATCGTTGAACTTCTCGACAACGGCGTCGACACGCTGCCGGAATTTCGTTCCCGTCAGGTAGTGGTAAACCTGCTCCATTTTAGTTTGTTGACCTTGCTGGACGAGGCGCGAGGTACTCACGTCGATCAGCGCCTGGCGGAGCGCGACCGCCACGGGCAATGCGCAGCGGGGATGGGCCACCCAAACGCCGTCGACCAAGTCGAACTGCTCGATATGCTTGGGCAGAGCGTGGGAGATGATCAAGGCGACGTCGGCGCCAGTGCGGCGCTGGTCGTCCCGCAACTTCGCAAGCCAACCGTCGCTCCACGCCTTGGTACGTTTGGTCTCCCATAGAATAATGCCGGCAGGCTGCCCAATCGATCCGTTGACCTGCTGGATCACGTCGGCGCCAAGCTCGCCTTTTCCAACCGGCTCGATTGTGTCGGTCGGAAACCGGCCGCGAAGTAATTCCTCTAGCTCAAGCTCCAGCACTTCGCCCTGGGACTGCTGCGATCCTTGTTCAGCTTTGCGTTTCAGCTCCTCGATGGTGCGCGTCATTGATTCAATCGTCTGGTCCTTTTCGGCTACGCGCAGGCGTGCAGCCTCGTCGGCCTCCTGCCTGGCCTTGATCTGGATCGGGTCAATCTGCGCCTGAACGCGCTTCTCAATGGTCAAGTCAAGCTCGCGCTTCTCATCATCCAGCGCGCGTTGCTTGCGGATGAGTTCGACCTGCGCCTGCTGCGCTTCTGCCAGCTTGGCGTTGTTCGCTTCGAGCTGCTGACGGAGCTCGGCTACCTCATTCGTCCGGGCCTGAACGTCGGCCGCAGCCGCCTCGCGGGCCTTCTTCGCTTCCGCAGCAACGAGTTGGCCGCGCTCAGCCGCCAATCTGCTAGTGACCACGTCGTCGATCTGCTCGCGATCCCTTTGGAGTTTCTCGCGCTCTTGCTGGAGCGCCTCGGCCTTCCGCGCGATTTCCGCGTCTTTGCTTGCCAGTTGCTCCTGGAAACGCTGGCGTGTCTCCGCCAGGAGGGGAGCCGCAAGCGACTCGGTCAGCGGGATCTCGTGGTTGCAGTTCGGGCAGTGAAGGATTGGCTCATGGGCGGTTTTGGCCACCGTCGCGTTGAATGTCATGAACCCTCCTTTCGGCAGGCCTAGGCCGGAATGAACGTGATCCGGCCGGCCTCGCCACGCTTCCGATGTGGCTTTACCGTTATTTCGACGTCCTGGTCGAACGCCGTGAGCATCCGCAGCAGCTTTTCCACCGAAACCAGCTTGAAATGCCCTCGCAGGAGCTTGGAGAGGTCGGGCTGTTTCATCTCAACCAGCTTCGCGGCCTCGGTCTGGGTGATTTCCCGCTCGGCCATCAGCCGCTTCAACTGAACGATCAGGGCAGCCTTGAGCTGGTGCTCTTCGGCATTCGGCAGGCCGAGGTCGGCGAAAATGTTGCCGGAGCCCCGGCTGTGGGCGGGCAGCTTCTTCTTCGTGCTCATCATCGGTCTCCCTTTGTTGCTTTGTGGATTGCCTCGGCGTCGCGCAGGCGCTGCCGGATCAGGTCAATATGCCTCCGCGGAGTTGCGATTCCGCTGGTCGATTTTTTCTGAAAAGCGTGCAGGACGTACAGGACGCCCTCTAAACGCGTTGTGTAGACGGTGCGGTAGGTATCACCGTCGAAATTGTCGCGAATCTCCAAAACCCCGCTGAAGCCTTTCAGGGGCTTCGCGTTGCGCGGGTATTCGCCGAGCTGCGCTTCGAAAAGGGACTGGCCGATCTCGCTTCGGACGGCTGCGGGAAATGCCCGCAGGTCCTTTTTGCTCGAACCCACGAATACGGTGGGTTTGATCGCGCGCAGTAGATCATTCACGTTCTTATAGTAATATACCTATAGATGGAATGTCAACGGCTCCCAAGGCAAACCAGTGTCGGTTAGCTCAGCTTGCTCACATCCTGATAAAGAGCGCGAAGATGGTCGTCGGACATGTCCAGGATGGGTTCGTACATGAACGAATTCAAATGGATGTTTTCCGGCGTCATCAACACAACCCGTTGAATGACCCGCACAGCGCCGTCATCGCAATCCTTGCAGGCTTGATAAAGGGAAAGGAGCTTCGTGGTCTGGAGCGCCTTGATGGCGTCGACCTTCTTTTGGTCATTGATTTTCTTGACCATAAAGCTCTCCGCAGAGAAGCGCGCGGCTAAGGAGAGCACGATCTTGTTTTCAAGCTTGGAGGTGCTGCCGTCCTTGATGCATTGCGCCGCTTGGGACTGGATCGACGCGACCACCGTGTCGCCGGGCTTCTTCCAGGCGCCCTTGCCACCAAACAAGCCGGTATAGATTTTGTCGAGATCACTTTCGGTGATTGAGGCTGTATCGGCTTTGCAGTGAAGCAGGGAAGTCAGGCGAAGGTAATCGGGATCATCTTCGCCCTTGGTGTATTCAATGAGGTTGCGCATGAACGGAATTGACGCGATCCTCTTCATGGGATCGTTGAAAAACGCCTTTTTCCAGTCGCGGACGAAAACGTTCTGAATCCCAGAGGCGCGCGCAAGCTGCAAACCGGCCTCGCTCTTCGACGCCATGTAGCATTGAGAGTACGGGACGAGCAGGCGGCTGTTGATGGTGCGGAAGAAGTCGAAGTTGTGCGTCAGAATGAGTTGGGTGAAGATCGAATCCTCGCCGATTTCCATCAGGTACTGGATGATCGCGTATTTGTTCTTGTAATCGAAGGAGTCGGCAATGTCGTCGACCACTAGGAGGGTTTTCTGCCCGGATTTGCGGCGGGCCTCAATCTCGAAGATGACGTTGAGAACATAGAGGGCCTTCTTTTCGCCGGTGCTCAGGACCTCCACCAGCGACTCCTTTTGCACCTCCGCTGAATCCTTGCCGTCCTCGAAGCGGAATCCCAAAGAGAGCATGGGTTCTTGCCCCAACATCACCGAAAGGCGGTTCTTGGCCTCCAGCTTAAACGGTACGAAGAACCGGCTGTTGAAGACGTCGATGACCTCTTCCCACTGTGTACGCTCGGTCGCGGCTTGGGCCTCGATCTCGGCCCGTCGCTTTTCCGCCGCCTGAAACTTGTCGACCACATCGACGTAGGTGTCCCAGTTGGCCTTCAAATAGGACTTCCAAACCTCTTCCCGGAATTTGTCGATATTGGACAGTTCCGGCAGCAGGTGTTCGTTGTTGGAGACGTATTCATCAAATTCCCGCACCGTGGCGTTGCGCTGAATGAGCTTCTCCAGGTCGGAAAATTTCTTACGCAGATCCTTGTCGCTTGAAATCTGGTCCTTCTCCGCCTTGATGAGCTTCTCAAGCTCCTTTTCGTCCGCGATGTCTATCGCCTTATCGGCGTTCAGGCGTATCGAATGCTTGGCCTTGAAGAATCCATTGTCCGCAAGGCTCTTCGCGATGGTCGAGGCATTGTAATAATTGAAGATACCTTTTTTGAAATAGGTCGAGGCGGCAAGCAGCTCGTTGTATTTCTTGATGTACGACTCGATCGCTGTCTTGACGTCCTTGGTGTTGAGGAGCGTCAGCACTTTCTCGTCGAAGATGATGTCGTAATTGATGTCCGCGAACGGATGCCCTTTTTGAGAGGCTAGCTCGTCTCTGATCCGGATCAAGGCTCGGTAAAATTGCTGCTCTTCGCGCGTAAAAGCGAGTGATATCTCCCTTTCGATATCTTTTTTGGTGCCGGACTGAACCTTCAGAGCCGCAAGCAGGCGGTCCTTGGCGGCATCAATGTCTAGGTGGAGCTTCTCGTACTCCTCACGAAGCGCCGCATTGACGAGAAGGGTGGATGTCCTCTCGGTGTGACCGAACACCTCGTCATAGGGGCGGACGACCAATACGCATTCCGGGGCGATCTCCACCCCCGTTTCGTCGACGACCTTCCGGGCGGTTGGACGTTCAGGGAACACTCGATCTCCTGAAGCCTTGCCGTCCGCGATGTCCTGAAACGTCTTCGCCAAGGATGATTTCATGGCGCCGTTCGGTGCGTAGATCGCGCAAGCGCTGCCTGAATTGAAGTCGAACTGCTCTTTGAGTGCCCTTATGCCGTAGCAGTGCTGCAGCTCGACGCTAAGCTGTTTCATAGGTGTTCCCCCAGCGCTCATGTTCGCCCAATGAACGCCATCCGACTCAAGTTTAGCGCGCGCAATCGCCATCGTGCAATCGCAATTGCGATTCCGCGATCGAGTGTACCATTCCGTCTCCAGCGCGGACGGGTTCGAACGCGTGCTGTGCTACTTTGAGCCGCCCCGGTTTGTAGCCACATGCTCCCGGCCTGGATGTCGGTCATAGGCCAGCGGCGCGAACGCGCAAGGCATCCAACCGTCTCCCGGAAGGCCGCCATTGCGAAGCGACTTGATCAAGTCGATCGCCGCATCGTGCGGCTCGAACGCGACATGGGGATCTCGATCGAGACCTTGGCGTTATTCGTTCGGTTCTGGCTCGCTGCGACACCGCCGCTCCCTGAACAGGCTGCAAAAGCGGCGAGGACACAGGCGGCCGCGCGCTACGACAATTTCGTCGCTGCGATCGGGCGCCGGCTCAGTCAAGGGCCGAAGCTGCGGCAGGAGATCCTGGAGGATATTCAGGAGAGCGAGTCGACGTGAGACAGCCGTCTCAATCATCGGGATGGACAGCAACTGAGAGCTGCAGTGCGATTATGACACCATGAAAATCGTCGTCACCGCTACCAAAAGACCGCCTTTTTATTCGCCGGGTGCCGCGCGGCAGGACAGCGGACCGCAAGGGTCACGCAAAGAGAAAGTCGCTGGAGCAAGTGCCCCACCTAAACCTTTGTCGAGCCCGACCGGCCTCACACCCCGCCGCTTCATTCCGCTTGGTGCTCAGGCTGTCACCCTGCGGTTAGCGCAAATTTGCGATCTATCAAGCAATAGGTTTGTACGAAACGAACAGAGTTGGTCTTCAACTTTTAACCGGTCCAAGCCCTCAACGAGAATTCGTCGCGCCGTGAGGTGTCGCCAGGCGGCTGATACAATCGAAAGTTTATCTTTTGTCAAAGATTTGCCGCGACTTTCCAGAGTCGGCGCCAACGCCATAGCCAGTCCTGCAGGGTCTCAGAATGAAAGCATATCTGAACTCCTATCTCTCGAAGCTGCTGGCCGGGGATCTGGCGGCATTCGGCGGGCCGTCCACGGATGAAGCGGTCGCAGGATACATTCGTGCCGAGCAGCTCTCCCTCGTGCTGAGCTATTCGCTGGGCATCATGCTGGCCAACGTCTGCAATGCGACCGTGCTCGCAATTGCGCTTTGGCATTCGCCCGACAGAAACTTTGCGCTGATCTGGGCTGTGACCGTCGTCTGCGGCGCGCTATCGATCGGCTTGAGAGCGCGTTCATCACGACTGATGACCAAGCCCCAGTTCGTGTCACGCCAGGCCATGCACCGGTTGGTACGCAATGCGCTGGCCCTCGGAACCGCCTGGGCAATTGTACCAGTGGCCTTCTTCGCGAACGCCTCCAATGGCGGGCAGCTCGTCATAACATGTCTCTGCTCAGGGATGCTTGCGGGTGGCGCGTTCGCCTTCGCCGCTGTTCCGGTGGCGGCAGTTGCGTTCACGGCTCCGATCTTTGTGGGTACGGCGATTTGCCTCGGCAGAAACGACGATTTCGTCTATCTGCTCGTTGCTCTCCTGGTAGCGGCCTATGGCTTCGTGCTCCTGCGCGGAGTTTTCGCCCATTCTTTCGAATTTACCAGACGCACGATTGCTCAACTGGAAGCCGAAAGGAGGGGCCGACGGGATCCCCTGACGCAACTGCCGAACCGTTTTGCCTTCAATGAGAGCCTCGAAGGCGCTCTCAACCGCCTCGCCCGCACGGGCGAGGAGTTCGCGGTTCTTCTTCTCGACCTTGATCGCTTCAAGGAAGTGAACGACAAATTTGGCCACCCCGCGGGTGATGAATTTCTAGTGCAGGCCGCGGCGAGACTGCAGCGATGCGTGCGGCAGATTGATACTGTTGCGCGCATCGGTGGCGACGAATTTGCGCTTGTTATGGCCAGTCTGACCAAGGTCGAGGACGCCTTGGAAGTCGCCGAGCGGTTCGTCGGCGCCTTCGCCGAACCATTCGCGATCGAAAAATGCGAGATCGCGGGGACGATCAGCGTCGGAATCGCAGTGGCCCCGCGTGATGGCGACGTGCCTCATGAGCTCCTGAGGAATGCCGACATTGCGCTCTATCGTGCCAAGCAAGCGGGGCCCGGAACGATCTGCTTCTTTGAGATCAGCGATGGCAAATCGGCGCACGAGCGCAGGGCGCTGCAGCGGGATCTGGAGCTCGCGATCGACAGAGATGAACTGTTCCTCCTCTACCAACCGTTCTTTGATATTCGCGAGAACCGCGTCACTGGCTTCGAGGCCTTGCTGCGCTGGCGGCATCCCGTCCGTGGAGTAATTTCTCCGACCGAGTTCATCCCAATCGCCGAAGAAACCGGACTGATTCACGGAATCGGCGAGTGGGTGGTCCGACGCGCCTGCGCGACGCTCTCAAACTGGCCGTCGGACCTCAGGGTCGCCGTGAATTTCTCGGCAGCTCAATTCCATAACACCAGTATCCTACAGACAATCGTGCAGGCCCTCTCCCAAGCCAGAGTTGCTCCTCATCGTCTCGAAATCGAAATAACTGAGTCTATGCTGATCTCGAAGTACGCGCCGGCGTCAACGATCCTGAACTCACTCCTGCAATTGGGGGTGACGGTGGCACTCGACGATTTCGGAACGGGATATTCGTCGCTGACTTATTTGCTGAAACTGCCTTACACACGCATCAAGATCGATCAGTCCTTCATACGGGACATGTTGAGCCGACCGGATAGCGCGGCGATCGTAAAATCAATCATCACACTAACGCAGGACCTGCGGATCGGTGTGGTCGCCGAAGGCGTCGAAACCACCGAGCAGCTCGACTATTTGCGTCAAACCAAGTGTGATGAAGTGCAGGGATACCTCATCGGTCGACCGGTCGCGGCCGACCACATCTTCGCTCTGCTCGATCAAGACAAGCAACGGTCGACGCCTGCCGCTTGACTGGACGACTATGCGGCGGCCCGCATCATGACGGTCGGCCAGGCGGTCGTGCTCCGCGAAGCCCTCGCCGCCCGCAAGAACATCCTTGTCGCCGGCGGCACCTCGACCGGCAAGACCACGCTGACATAGCTGCTGGCCGAGATCGCCGGCACTACCGATCGCGTGGTCCTGATCGAGGATACGCGTGAACTGCAGTGCCGCGCGCCGAATCTGGTCGCGCCGCGCGCCAAGGACGGCGTCGCGTCCCTGTCTGACTTGGTTCGGTCTTCCCTGCGCCTACGCCCCGACCGGATTCCGGTCGGCGAGGTGCGGGCAGCGAAACCTTGGAGCTCGTCAAAGTCTGGGGCACAGGCCAGCCCGGTGGGATAGGAACGATTCACGCCGGCACGGCGCTGGGCGCGCTTCGTCGCCTCGAGCAGCTCATCTAGGAAGCCGTCCTCACCGTTCCCAAGGCGCTGATCGCCGAGACCATCGATCTTGTCGCGGTGCTGCGCGGCCGCGGCAGCGAACGCCACCTCGCCGAACTCGCTCTCGTCGCCGGCCTCGGATCCCACCACCGGCGATTAGCGCGTCCAGTCCGCCGGGGCGGGCGGCCAATCCTCGCTACCCAAGGACCCATCATAATCCAGTGCCCTCCCGCGATTCACTACCTTCGCCGCCGCTTCACCGAACTCGCGGCGATTGCCTTCATCTCCATCGCTTTAGCCCCTGCGGCCTACGCCTCCGGCTCCTCGATGCCCTGGGAGACGCCGCTCAATCAGATCCTGGAGTCGGTGCAAGGTCCGGTCGCCAAGATCACGTCGGTCATCATCATCACCGTGACCGGTCTGACGCCGGCGTTCGGCGATAGCTTTGTGCGTCGATCTCGGTCGCGGGTCTCGCGCCTTTTCGCGGAGCCGTGGGTTTGGACGGGCGCTTGGTCATGCCGCCGCCTTCAGGCGCTTCTTGGTAAGCATTGCGCGCACGGAATTTCCGAGGCCGGATTGTATGGGATACGGAAACGGCGCAGGGATGTGTTCCGATAATCGTTGTCGGATTTCATCCCCCAACTATAGGCCGCGTGGATGTAACATCGCACGTGGTCGGCCATTGAACGGGCGCCACGCTCGTAAATCGGTCGGATAAGCTCGACGATCTCGTCAGACTCGATCTCACGCGCGAGGCGGTGGCGCCCGAGCGTGTCGGCGATCTTGTTGAGGCCTTTCTCTGTCTCCTTCCAGGACGGCTTGCCGGCGGGCTCGAGCGACGCGACATAGCCCTCGAACATGTCGGCGACCGTGCCGGGGCGGGTGTCTGTTGCGATCTTGATGCTCCGGCCCTTCTGGATCACGTCGGCATAGTCGCGCTTGAAGATCTCGCGCGCCTGAGCCAAGGACGTCGATGGATAGAGACATCGTCGACCGGTCGGCCATGATCCCACGGCGGTCAAAGAGCTCGAGCATCGCGCCTTCCTTGACAAACATGATGATGCGGTCGCTGACCTCACGAAGCGCAGTAAGATTTCGTACCAGGATGTCCTTGGTACCCACAAACAGCTGTTCGAGGACGTTTGCCCATGGGCGGGCGAGGATCGCGCCGCCACGGCACCCAACACCGCAGTCACCAAGGGTGACGTACTGTTTGCCCATCCCGGGCAAGCCCAGCGTGCCGTAGAATACGGCCTACAGCTCGGCAACGATCCGGCTGTGATGGTGAAGAAGCCGGGCGAGGTGATGGGCGATCTCGCCTATGGACACCCATTCTTGGATGGCAACGGCCGTGCGATCATGGTCGTGCATGCGGTCTTGAGCCAAGCACCAAGCGGACGTCTTTGCGGCGCCGAGGGCGGAAAGATCGCGGCGTTCTGGATCCGCGCTTAGGATCGGTCCGTCGTGGCCAACAAAGCTTCGGCGTACTGCTCGGCGCCAGCTTTCGACCAACCTGGCTCGTCAAGTTAACGCCGTTCTCGTTGAAGCGCCGGATTTGCACGATACTTTCGCACGGCTGCTCCTTACCCAGTCCTGTCTGACCGAGAAACTTGAAAAGCTCGATCGAACTCCTGGTGATGGCGAAAGGCGGACAAAGTGTTCGGCGAATGATGACCGCCGCGAACGTCCTTGTGACCGTTGTAACGAGGTTCTGCGCTCAAACGCTGGGGCAGCAAGCTGACGAAACGCATCGGCGCCAAGAAAGGAGAAGGTTGTCGTCCAGGAGGCGCGGGAGCCGGTCGGCCTAAGACTGCTCGTCCTGGAGCCGGCTGAGTTCATTCCACCGTCAAAATTAATGGCGAGCCACGGTTGCGACCAGGCCAAGTGGAGATCGCATTTGAAGTGCGGCGGATTGGCTTGTTGAAGATGGATGATGACGGCGGCGACGACGAGAAGATCATCGCACTGTCGGCGTCACAGTTGACCCAGCGATCGAACGTACAGATCTCCTTGCGCCTGCGTTGTTACCTCGGTCTTCGTCTGTACCGCGCGAACGAGCCTACATCGCGTCATGCCCTCGAGTCCGGGCAGGATCTCGGCGATCAGCTCGGTCGTGCTCGACCAATTCAGCCAATAGAGGCCGAAATCCTCGCGGAAGTCGTCGTCGTGCTGTTTGGTCTCGTTTTCGCCAAGGAGACGGAAAGCTTCTGACAGCGCTCTTTTGACGGTGGCGATGCCGTCGCCGGGCACCGGCTTTCCGCCCAGACAGAGCTTGCCGTCCTTCTTGATGTGTGGCTGCGCCTGCGCACGCGTGCATACAATGCGCCGCTCTTGTCGCCGTAGGCCTTATACCTTTTCGTGGAGCAAGCCGAGTTGTTCCAAGAGATGCCATTGAGTGCGGCATAGATGCGCTTGTAGGCTTCTTTCTTCGCTGGGTAGAGGATTTCAAACGCGCTGGCCCATAGCGCCACGGATCTCACGATGTCATACAGCTTCGCGTCAGCGGCCGCAGGAAGCATTGCTGCCGCGTTCGCCATGTTGAGGGAACGGAACAGCCGCTCATCCTCGATGGACGGGCTGTCATTCGCGAAACACCGCTCCCAGCGTTTCAGGAGTCCGGCCATCAGCAAGATATCGACGTCGCGCCGGTCGAGTTGGTGCGTCGCCAACGCCGGCATGGTCTGACCGCGGAGGCGTCGGACCTCATGGTAGCCAAGCAGGGAAGGCGTCTGGGTCACTAGACCTTCTCCTTTGTTGCCCACCATCCATGGGTAAACGGCGAATGTGTCCAAATACATTGGCCCCCGGACATGGCCGAACTGGTGAACCTTGGCCCAGCTCAAGGGAATGACCGACATCGATATGAGGTCGCGAAATCCGGAGATAGCGCTGATGGTGCGATAGGTGTCCGGCTTGTCCTTGCGCCAGATGATGGTGCTTGGCTGGACGGGATCGCCGAACTCGGTCTTGAATTTCTTCAGGAAGCTGCACAGCCGGGGCTGCTGCTTCTTGATGGCTTTGATGCGGAACTCGTCTGGGGCAACCAGAGCGAAACCGTCCACGTCGATCGGGAATTTGACGTGGACGTTCGGTAGGCTGAACATCGGTGCCCAGAGGGGCGGCTCTTTCGCCCTAGCCATTGGCATCGTCCGGTTTGGGGACATTGAAGAGCATCAAGGTCAGCGCGTACTCCCGGTTGGGATCGTTCGCGTTGCGGAAGACGTACCGGAACCGGGCAGGCCCTGGACCAGCGGGCCGGACTTGTATTGCGGGTGGGCTCGAACCGCCTCCCGTGCCTTCTGGACCACGTCGCTAAAGCCCTTGTTGCGGTTGAAGATGACGAACACCGTCTTCGTGTCTCTCCAGGTCACGTATTGCTGGAGCTGGTCGATGGCGGCGGTGAAGGCGGTCACACCCTGCCAGATTTTACATTCGGCGATGAAGACGTTGGCCCCGCCTTGCCGGATGATGATGTCCGACTTTCCCTCGCCATTGAAGGTCTGACCCGGTTGCTTCTCCCTCGTACTGCCCGTTGAGCTGCACCAGGAAGTGGAAGCGCAAGGCTTCCTCGCCCAGGTCCGAGAAGGCTTTGGGGCTGTATTCCATGACCAGCGACATCATCGATGATGCGCTGCCCTGTGAAAAGCGGGACTGGATAGGGCGGCGGCATTGGAGAAATGGCTCGCAGGTTGCAATGCTTGCCAATAGCACTAAAGCCGTGCGCGTAATAGTGGCGTGGCCAAACCGCCGCCCGCAACCCCGGACGCTTGTCCGTTTATCTCCCTGAGTATGTAGACCAAGCCGCGAAGCTTTGCCGCTTAGGCGCTACTGACGCCAAGATTGCCAACTTCTTCGAGAGAGAGGGGCGCGCCCATACGATTCGAACGAGTAACGTCCACCTTCGCAGGGGAGCGCTCTATCTCTGGCAGAAAAGCGCAGCGCAGCCTCGTCAACGCACAATATGCAGTCTGCGACCCATCCAACTATGAACTTCAATTGGAAACTCGCGCTTCTGAATGTGGCCGGCATTTGCTTTCTTGCATGGATAGGCGCCAGCATCCTCGTTCCAATGACCGCGTTTCTTTGCTTTGTTCTTCTGCGACTACCAGCTCTCGATGAACGGCCGGCATTCACTTTTCGCTTGATGACGGCGACTTCAGCCCCTTTCCGCTGGATATGGTTATGGTCCTGCATTCCTTGAACATGGGCCGTGTCGACGCGGATGCTCCCTATAACGTTACAGGCCGAGTAACGCCTTGAACGCGTACCCGAGCAACACGCCCAATGCGGTCACGGTCGCGTTGGCTGCGTTGGCGACGATGCCGTCCTTCACTTTTGTCGCATACTGCACGACAGTTGGTTTGATCAGATCCACGACCAGATCGACGCGAACCCGGTTCGATCTTATGAGGCGCCGCGCGGCGGAGATTTCCGCCCCGCGCTGCTCCTTCTCTGCCGGATCGTCAAAGTCGTTGGCTTCGCGGATGGCTTTCTCAAGTTCCGCCATCGCCTCGTCGGCATCGGTATACTCCTTGCTGTTGTGATTGATAGTGACGGTGCGGTCGGATGCCGGAATGTCGGCAGCATCGAAACGCTGTTCAATGTAGCGTATCAACTCGCGCGTCGTCGGCAGGAAGAGTTGCCGGGATATGTCATAGACATTAGTATCGTAATCGTTAGCCGTGTAGAGGAAGGCGGCACAGAAATCATAGATATCCAGCTCGCCATTGCTGAGCGCCCGGAGCAGCGCGATGTGCATGGCCAGTCTGTCGGTCTTGTCCTTCGGCCATGTGAGCGTGCCGCTCCCGACCATGGACCCAATCGTCTCCTTGCACTCCGCGTACCATGTCGGAAAATCGACACGCTTCTCCAGGTCGGAAACGACGCGGTGCGCTCTTGGCGTGTCGTCGATGTTGCGGAGGAAGTTTTCCAAATGGTCTTTGAAGAATTGATATTTTGCGCTTGTTACAGCGTCAGTCAACTCGTTATAGATCGCGCGGAAATTCGAGAAATCGCTCATGATCGCACTGGCTCAGCAATGGTATGTGGACAATACCATGCGAACGTTTGTGCTACACTCTCCGGCATGAACGAACCATCAGATCATCATGGACTGATAATCGTCATGAAGGTGGGCTGGGAAGAATCGGATCTTCACCGAATGGGCGGTTGATAATCGACAGCGCATCAGGCGCAGTGAATACGCGGTTGCGGGCATAGCCGGTCCGCTCCACGAGAATCTTGCACTCGACAAGCTGCTCCACCGCTTGGGAAGCTGCCTGCACAGTGATGTCGAGAAGCTTAGCCAGGCGCTTCACGGTTAGAACTGGATAATGGGGTAATACATCGAGCGCGCGAAGGCTGGCAGAGCGCTGCCGGAATTTTCGACGCTCGCGCCACATAGCGCCAAGTGTGGCCAAGGCCTCGCGCATCTTGAGTAGCTCATCGGTCGTGCCGACCACTGCATCTGCCATGAACCCCACCGCCTCGTGCCACTCCAGCCGTTGCTGCGCCGCCTTGAGGGAGTCGTAATAAGCCGTCTTGTGGGCCTCGATGTAGGGCGAGAGATAAATCGGCATCATTCCCTCTGCCGCCATCATCAGCGGTAACAGCAGGCGCCCAACCCGGCCGTTGCCGTCGCGGAATGGATGGACCGCCTCGAAATGCGCATGCGCCACTGACATGCGCACGACGAAGCTCTGGTACATCGCCTGCATCCCCTCGCAGCGCATGTATTTCGTGGTGTCTTCGAGGCAGGCCGCGATATCGGCGGGAGGCGTTGGATTATAGGTCGAATACGCGATGTCGCCTCTGCCGCCGATCCAAACCACCCGCTCTCGGAAATCGCCGGGCTTGTCCTTATAATCAGCATCGCCACGTATAACGGCACGATGCAAATCCTGAATCAGAGCGGTCGTGAACAATTTCAGCTTTTCCTTGCGCGCGCGGGGTAGAAAATCATCGAGCGCGAGCGCGTAGTCGCGCACTTGCGCGGCGGCTTCGCCCTGCGGGGAATCTTCGCTTTCCTCAACTGACAGCAGTTCGTCGAGTGTGCTGTTCGTCCCTTCGATTGACGAACTGCTTACAGCCTCGCGCCGGGGCAATATGCGGCTGATGAGATAGGGGTCCTTGAGGTCCGCCGCGAGTGTCTCAATCCTGACAAGGGCCGTGTCCGCCGCCTTCAGCCGTGCGAGGACCGGCCCCACCGCAATCCCCTCCTCGGGCGGTGGCAGTGGAACGACCCCGTAATGGGCGTCGAACGGCAGCGGGAGCCGTTTCAGTCGCTCCCGGATGGCATGGCTGAGATGGTCGCGGTTCACGGGAAACCTTGGGTACTGAGGTTCAGTATATATCCTTATTAAAGGTTGTTTATAAAAACTTCAATAAAGAGCCCGGCGTCAGCTCTGATTGCAAGGAATTCGACGACTTTCGCCTTTCCGGCCTGTCTAGGAAACGCACTTGAAACGTTGTCCCGTTGGGTAGCCAGCGTCTCATTAGGGCGGCAAGTGTTCTTATTCTTGCTCATTAAACGGAGAGCCAAATGCGGTTCTCGGGCTGCAGCCCACCCAATTGTGGCGGGCTCCCCTTACAACCGTGTCCCCATGGAACCTACCTTTGCGGTTTGCGCCACCGGTCGAATTTCCGGCTGAAGGATCTCTCTCATGCCTGCCGCAACCGCTTACGTCCTCCACGTTCCCGAGGGCCGGCGTGACATTATTCTGAATTACGCCGAAGAAAACCGGTACGACGCCACGCGGTACGTCGCCGAACCCGTGCCGAGCTTTTCTTACGGCCGCAACGCGTTGGTCGTGCTGGCGTGCTTTCGCGATGGCGCGATCACGCACATCGCCGACGGCCGAAAGGGTATGTCGGCGGGGACCGGGTTGGCTCGGCTCAACATGCCGATGACGGCGCGCGATCCCAGCCTGGCGGCGAGGCTGGCGCGGCTTTCGGAGAACCGCGCTCGGGTCATCCGGGGTCTGACATCGAAAGAAAGAGAAAATGCTAATTGGGCACTCTTGGGACGGCAAAAGTGAGGTGATCGTCGAGCACAGTTGCCATAGCGCCACGGTGGAGCGATAGTGCCCATCTTCATCGGCCGTGGCGCCCGCTTCGCTCTCGAACTCGACACCCGAAAGCTTGCCGCTTGTGGTCTTAAAGTAGAAACTACAGTACGCTTTCCATCTATAGTACAGGTCAGTGCTATGAACTCGTTCGCATCGGGCGCGCGCGTTCGGTTAGGACGTGGAAGTCGCCGCGCGCCAGCTCACTTCCGCAGCGTTGTACATCTCAGCGAGATTAACGTAAGGATCAAGCTCGCGCTCGGCTCGCTGCGCGAGTTGCGGACCATGCCGGGGCCGGCTCGTTGCCGAGCCAACCACGGTCACTTAGCCTCCGAAAGGCTTGCTCTGATCGAGGTATGGTTTCACCCCGCTCCTCCTTCCGCGGCCGCGGCTTGCAGACATCTTATGGTGAGTTGTCGCACCGGGTTTAGCCGGCCGGCGTGATCAAGTCTCGACGGCATCCGCAAAGTCGAAGGAATCGTCGCCCGGCCTGCACTCGTCATCGAAGCATAGCGAGGGTATCTCGACCGGAGATGTCGGAGGCGTTCTGTCTGAATCATCCGGTGCTAACTCCCGCTTGACCGCGAAGATCACGGTTCGCCCGGTTTGGAGAACCGACCGGATAACTTTTTCAAGCTCGGCGATGGTCGGCTTCCGGGCCTTGGGGACCGAAACAGACTTGGCTTCGGTGGAGGCGGCGGCGTCCGCGATGAATAGATCGATCAGGTCGCCCAGGTAGATCTGGATCGTGTCCAGTCCGCCGTGGTGGTGGGAACGAGCTCCGGCAGATCGTCGAGCACGACCGGATCGTCGGACGTCCTGGCTCGCCGAGATGGTCGTTCGAGTTGGGGACGATTCGATGGCGCCACTCCTGGCGGTGCCTGGCGCGTCGCCGCATGCTTGTAGAGCCAGCCTGGAGCTATCACTATTAGCCGCGCGTCTCGTGGGGTAAGACCGACGTTGTGGAACGCCAGCCAGAGCCGGTATGGGACATCGCATGGAAGGCGCAGGTTCGTCTCCGTGGCCGCTATCGCAGGCTCTCCGCCGCAGGCAAAAAGCCCACCGTGGTCGTCACCGCCATCGCCCACGAGCTCAGCGGCTTTGTTTGGGCCATTGGCTGTGAGGTCGCCGTGCCTATGATGTAAATCCGCCGACCTGTTCGGCCGGGGGCCGAGCGCACGGTCAGGCAATCCTCGAGAGCCCAGTGGGCCGGTTCAATCCGATGCCCGTCCTAAGTCAGAGGTAGGCCGCGACGAAAAGCGCTCATGCGTTATCCAACCCGCGAATGGAAGATTGATCGACCGTCGCCATCGGCGCTTCGCCCCGACCCAACAGGAAAAAGAGTTCTCTGTCGCCCTGCCTTCGGCACGGCGAGCGTTCTCGCACATCTTTTTACTTGCAAAAGGACATGGAAGGGCTCCGCCGCTCGCGCGGACAAGGGTGAGCTCCTGGCAGCGTCGGGACCGGCCGGGCCGGTCTCTCCGACCTTCCGCGCGGACCACTTTTCGACAAGACCTATACCGACATCCACTTGTGCAGGCCGGGTGATCCTCCTCCGCCCCGGCCGCCCTTGATACCCCGGTCTCGCCCGGCCTTTGACCGGCAATCGAGTGCGGTACGGACTCATAGCGTTTCTGGCAGCAGGCCCGTGGCATGCTTCTGCGGCGGGCGCGGTGCACTTGCCGACAATTGCTCCAGCGTAGCTATCAACGGATTTCCGATTGTGCGTCGCAGTCGAGTTGGCCCACTGAGTTCGCCCCGGCATTTCGAGCAAATGCGACCGACGACCGGAGTAAAGGCTTGCTCGCCACGGCTAAATTCCATTTCGTGACAACGGCTGCATTTCAGGGGAACGACACGCGCTTCGAGATGCGGCAACGAGTTTTGCGCCATCAGTGTACGGACCATGGCGGGGTCCAATCTCACGCCATCTATTTCCACGGCGGAGAATGTGTCGTCAGGGTTGGCTATTTCACCGTCTGCCTTGTATGCATGCACGTGAATACCTTCTTCCTCCGCCTTCTCAGAGGACCAAATGATCGCGGCGTTCGAACCCCAGACTTGTATGCCACCGGGATAATCGCTCTGCTGGAGCTTGAGGACCCGTGCAGCTTGAACAGGCTTTCGCGGGACCAGCCCCAAGGTTTCTTGTGTTGCGCGAACAGGATTTCCGATCCCAACAACGGAATCGCCAAAATTCTTGCCGCAACCTGCGCACAGATGACGGCGGTGCGGGTGGACGCTGAACCAGTCTTTGTCGAGATGCGGATATCCACAATAGGTGCACCGGACGTCACGCATATCGAATCCGAATTCGCTGCTGACCATGTAGTACACGGCGTCGATCTCAGAAATCAGCAAGCCTTCCGTCGGAAGCTGATGGCCAATCACCCTGACCGCCCGATAGGTAGCGTCTATGTCTTTGTCCCCGTCGGAATCCCTCCGCGCGTGAACATGGATTCCAAAATCCAAGGGAAGGCGGGTCGTATCATACACGGGTGGAACAGCGCCCCATAGGCCCACTCCGCCGGGATATTGGTCGAGATCAAGATCGAGAATCTCATGAGGCAAAATCGGTGGAAGATGCGCCGCACGGCATGCCATCGCGGGCCGACCGTACTTGGCGGTGGCATCGGCTTTGTGTGTAAGGCACCAGTATCGCGTGCCACCGTCACGCCGTTTTCCGACAGGCGTAATATCGCAACCACCCGCCTGCTTTAACGCCGCTTTTTTTGGCGGGGCAAACATATCAAGCTGTCTCATGGCCGCGCCTTCATTTGAAAATCCTAGGCCGCTTCGGTCACTTTCTTCAGTGAAAGCAACCATTCACGCAGCTTAATGACTTGGTCTTCAGTCAGCTTTGAGCCGTAATGGCCGACGATCTCAAACGGTGATCCGCCGTTCTTCTTGAAGATTTCCCGAAGCATATCGAGCGTTTGCTCGCGACCGAGCGCGATCTCCGCTGAATCAACCAAGGAAATGCAATCGCTGCCCACGATATAATTGGGGGTCCGCTTGCCAAACGTCGCCGGATCATGAGTGTCGAGTTCGTGCTGTGCGCCGCTCGCATCGACGACAACGTTTCCAATCAGTTGACCGTCGTCACGCATTCGAAGGCGTTGATCAGGAAACCGCTCGTACGCTTGTAGGGCGTCGATTTTCTGCGCAACTTCGAAGCCGCCCATCACGAATTGGCGCACATTGGGAAGCTTGCCGGATATCACGAACAAATGGTCCCCTTCTTTGACTTGGCGCCTGATATCAGGGCGACAAGCTCCGAGGCTCGCCTTTGGTCCGAGGTAAGGGTCTTTTACATGTTTCCCAAGCTGCGGATCGTAGCCGCTGCTGGTTATAAAGATTTTTCCAATCATCATTGCCTCCAAGTCTGGTCGCCATCCTCAGCAAGCTGCCAATCGAGCTTTTGCTTGAGGGCGTTTCCTTGATGACGCGCCAATAGGCGCTCATGCTGCAATCGACCGACAACGATGCCCGGACCGATTCCGATCGCTTCCGCAAAGTCGTGAATGGCTTCGTTCGTAAAGCTTTTCTTCCGGACGAACTCGCCCAGAGCGGCAGGTGGAATCAGCGTATCGCCGGCAAACTGATTGGCTTCGCTCTCATACTGTTGCATTTCAGGATCTACGACCTGATCCGAAAGATTATCGGCTGCGTTATCCAGGACGAACGATCGCTTCCTTCTATGAAGGAGCACGTGGCCTACTTCGTGAAAAAACGTAAACCACATCTGATCGTCAGTTTTGTACCGAAGCGTCAGAGCAATGAGGGCTTTCCTGTCGGACAGCCATCGCGCACAGCCGCTTATCGCACAGTGAGGCAGTTCTGGAACCCACACCACAGCAACCCCTGCCGCCGCGCAAATCTTCTGGATTGGTTCCATGATCTCATTGGCCCGTGTTCTGGTCAGGCGCCTCAATTCTTCGATCGACGCGCGGAGTGAGTGCTCATTGAAATCCGCCGTCTGAAGTTCTGCCGCCACAAGCTCCGTTTCGCGGACCCACGCGGAAACTGCTTCGACGCTGGTCGCGAATTTTCGGGTTTGTCGGTACGCCACACGAGAAGCGCTCCACACAGCATTCCAGCTTTCAGGCGATGAGACGCCGAGGAAGTGGAGCAAGGCATCTACTTCAGACTGCCCCGGCTTCAAAAAGCGGAGCTTCCGCATATCCTTCAAAGGGAATTTGCGAGCCCAGTCCGACCATTGAGCGGACTGCGCGAGCTCGAAGTGTCTCGCCTCAGCTTCGTCGAATTGACGCTGAAGGTTCAGCCAAAAATGGGCGGGGCGCTGCAGTACCTTCTCCAAGGCAAGTGCCGTCGTCGCCGTAACCGGCGCCTTTCCATTACAAATCTCGCTGATGGTCTTTGGCGTGAGGCCTGTACGCCGCGCCAGATCGCGCTGCGCCCACCCGTGAAATTCAAGATAGTCCGCCACGACCTCGCCAGGATGCGGGACAGCCGTCGGCTGGAGCAGAGTAGCTTGCTGATCGCTATCCATGGGTATCCTCAATTGCTACGATTTCGATCTTCGTTATCGATGCCCACCGCTTTTGCTCATCAGAGCGGTCCTTCGGGGCATTCTCTTCGATTGGCACGAATAGCAGTCGATAGGGCTGTTTCAGATCGATCGAAAAGGTGCCCGCAAGTTCTCCTTTCAATTCATGGCAACGTTCAGGCCCAGACATAGGTGGCCATAAGTCCGCCAGCGACACGGCGGCCCGCAGCTCACTCAGTCGCAGCATGATTTTCTTCATCATGTCGCGGCCGTATTGCTTCTGACATACCGCTTCACTTTCGAGCGCCGCCTTGAGCTTGCCTTTGGCTCGCATTTCCATATGGTACCTGTTTAGTAATCATATACTTGGGCAATTGTGTTACCTATTAAGTAACAATAGATAGTCGATACGGAACAGCCGCGTCAAGGGGGTGTTCCCGTTTCGTGCCGGGTACAATGGAAGCCGTTTGGATTTTGGGACGCGTGATCGGGCGGAAATGTCGCGACTTTGCAATGTTTTTCAGGTGTTTCTAATTGAGAGAAGGTTTTTCATGATATAGAACTGAAATTCGGACAATGGCGTCTTTGGAGAAGGAATTTCGGGAACCGCAGAGAGTGTTTTTCAGAGGAGTTTGGGTGAGCGTGGTATTTTCAGGATCGGTGAGCGTTTTTCATGACCGGAGGCTGCCGGAAGCTGCCGTCCCGGTGGGTTACGCTGCCCTGATCGACGCTTACAAGTTGCCCGTTCCTGTCCCCCGGACCCTTTCGGCGATTGGCACCAAGCACCGAATTATGGAGCAGGGTGGCTGGCGCATCTATACGCCGCGGCACGCGCCGGAGGCCTCTCTTGAGGGGCACCTGACTTTTGCTCTCAAGAACGAGGGCGTGGACCTTGCCGTTCTGAAGCGACTTTTTCTCGCGGTAAAGGAAGCCGAGATCGCGGAGCTTGTACGGCAGAAGCCTACCGGTCTCTACGCCCGTCGTATCTGGTTTCTGTACGAGTGGCTGCTTGGCCGTGAGCTAAAGCTGCCGCCCGCAGACAAGGTCTCATATGTGGATGCGGTCGATACCGAACTCCAGTTCGCAGGGGCCGGCGAGAATTCGACCCGGCATCGTGTCCGCAACAACCTTCCCGGTACGCCGGACTTCTGCCCGCTGGTGTTCAAGTCTGCTGCGCTGAGCGAGTTTATCGCGCAGGACTGGAGGGAGCGCGCGCGCGCGGTCGTCAGCGCAGTTCCTAAGGACCTGCTCGCGCGGACGGCTGCGTTTCTTTTACTGAAGGATTCGAAGTCCAGCTACGTGATCGAGGGAGAAAGGCCGCCACAGGATCGTATTCAGCGGTGGGGCCGCGCTATCGGGGAGGCGGGTCGCGCGCCGCTCGATGAGCAGGAATTTTTGCGCTTACAGAGCATCGTCATCGGCGACGAGCGCTTTGTGAAGATGGGCTTCCGCCAGGAAGGCGGCTTCGTCGGTGAGTACGACCGGGATACGCAGCGGCCCATTCCCGATCACATTGACGCGCGGCATGAAGATATTGCGTCGCTGATGGCGGGCTTGATTGCTTTCGACCATAATGCCGAGAACGATCTCGATCCCATCATCGCTGCGGCAGTACTGGCATTTGGGTTCGTCTATATCCATCCGTTCGAAGACGGCAACGGGCGTATCCACCGCTACCTGATGCATCACGTTCTCGCGCGCCGAGGGTTTAATCCTGCTGGGCTGCATTTCCCGGTGTCGTCGGCTATCCTCGATAGGATTACGGAGTACAAGACTGTCTTGGAGAGCTATTCCAGCAGGTTGCTTCCCTGCGTCCAATGGGAAGCTACCCAGAAGGGCAACGTAAGGGTTCTCAATGATACGGCCGACTTCTACCGTTTCTTCGATGCGACGCCGCATGCTGAGTTTTTGTACGAATGCGTGCGCCAGACGATTGAGCAGGATCTGCCCAACGAAACTAACTTCCTTCGTAACTTCGACACGTTCCGTGCTGGCATCGAGAACATGTTCGATATGCCCGAGCGGACGCTCAACAACCTGTTCGGTTTCCTGCGGCAGAACAGCGGCACGCTTTCCAGGCGGGCAAGGGAGAATGAGTTCTCGCAATTGACCGCAGAGGAAGTGGAGAAGATCGAGGAGTTGTACCGAGCCTCGTTCCAGGAGAGCGAATGATCGAATTTCGACAAGTCGATCTAACTCGTAGCGAGAATCCGTGAGGCGGGAATTAGCCGATGGCGTATTTGTCGCTGATCGACGCGGCCATGCATCTGGGCATGCGGGTCGAAACCGTCGAATATCTTACTAAGAATTGTCCTAAGCCAGGCGAGAGCCGCAAGCTTAAGTTTGTCAAATCGAACGAAGGCCCGATCTTCAACGAAGGGGAACTGTCGTCTTACGCCGAATATCTGACGAAGCCATGGCCGCTGCCGAAAGAAGGCACCCGTCCCAACATTCCGAAAATCTTCAAAGATGACGTGAAGGAAGAGTCCTATCACGGATGCGCCGTGTGCGGTCACATGGACAATGGCGAGGTCGCTCATATCGAAGCCGTAGCCACGACGCTGAACAATGCACCAAGCAACCTCATCTATCTCTGTCCCAATCACCACACCAAATACGATCTCGGTTTCAAGGTAAACTCGAATGTCACGGCGGAAGAGATCAAAGCAGCGAAACTGCTGAAGAGGAATGCCCGGTTTCGGTTGCTGAAATACGAATCGCTTGCAACCAAGTCGCTACTGTCGCTGATCAAGTTCGTCAAATCGGTTGAAGAAAAGATCGGCACGGCAAAGAGCAAAAATCTCAAAACGATCCACTTGGCGGAGCTGAATGGTCTTCTGGCGGAGGTTCCAGGCCTAGTGAAGGCTGCCCAAGCGCAAGCCAAAAAGGATGCGCCCGGGACCGAGCCCGACAAGGCGCTTGTGAAGGTCGCACCGAAATTGGCAGCTATCGCAGCCGAGGCGCCAGCCAAGCAGACCGAGAAGGCCTCACGCGCGAAAGCGAAGCGTCTGGTTTCCGAGGTCGAAGAAGTCCTGATCGAAATCGACGAGGTAGACTGCCCGCATTGCGGTGGTCGTGGCCTTACAGGTCTCGTCGGTGATTTCTGCCGATATTGTAAGGGCTCGTGCGTTGTCATCGAGACCAAGCGAGATGCATACGATGCCGACGAGATCGACGAGGTTCTCTGCCCCCACTGCAATGGTAGAGGCACGACAGGGCTCGTATCCGATCTCTGCGCCTATTGCAGAGGGTCCTGCGTGGTATCCCACGCGAAGGCTCAAGCTTACGAACCCGATGAGATCGATGAAGTGCCCTGTCCCCGGTGCACCGGACGGGGAACGACAGGGCTTGCTGGGGACTTCTGCGCGTACTGCAAAGGTTCGTGCACAGTCAGCCAGGCAAAAGCGAAGCTTATGACCCGGACGATGTCGATGAGGTTGACTGTCCACACTGCACGGGAAAAGGCACTACGGGGCTAGTTGGAAACTATTGTGCCTATTGCAAAGGGTCTTGTCTCGTCAGCAGCGCAAGGTTCGAGTCGTACGACGCTGATGGCATAGACGAAGTCAAGTGCCCGCGTTGCGGCGGCAAGGGAACGAGCGGCTTCGCAGGTGACTTCTGCGGCCTGTGCAAGGGGGCGTGCGTCGTCAGCGAAAAGAAAGCGATGGCTTACGAGCGCAAATATGGACGTGACTAGACTAGGCTAACGAGTACGTCGTTGCCACCGACAATGAGCATGATTTCCCGGGAATCCAGATCATCAATCCCCTACGGGGCTCACCTGCCGCGGGCAGCCAGAAGGCCAGCGCTAGAGAGTACCCGTACCCCCCTTGGCGGAAACGGGATCGCTGGTCGTGATCAATTTCGGAATCACACCGACAGGTCGTGGTAGCCCGCCGCTGCCGACCATCGCCGGGCGATCTCCAGAGGATCGCCCTGCAACTCAGCATCGGCTTCAAACGCGTTGAACGCTGCCACCTTGCACCGTCCTTGCGTATGGTTCGGCTGATGCCGCACCGCTATGCGCAGCGCCCAATACATATTCCAGTCGGGCTTGCCCTCGTCGTCATTGGTCAGAAGATGCGACATGCCCGCTATCCTCTCGGCGGCCAGGTAAGCGGCTCGGTGCATGTGTCCCTCCGCACCTTCCACTCGATACGGCGCTTGTTACGCTGATACTTGCTTTCGGGTCCGTAAACCGACGGACGTGGCGGTGTCAGGCGTATGTCTTGCGTAACCTTCTGCCAATGGCCGCGGGCGTGGCAGAGTTGAACGAGCTGACAACAATACCCCCACATCCGCTCTGAGACCGCTCCCCGTCTGAAGCCCGTCCAACTCATGTTGGGGTGCCAGTATTCGAGGACGTCCATTTCTTGAATGCTCCCTGAATTTCCGACGATCGTCGGCGGCACCGATCTTGCGCGCAACGAGGTCAGCGTTTGGTCAATAATGGCGAAAGAGCACCAAGACCAAGCGCTCTTGATAGTGGATCGTCGTGCGTGTTCAGCAAGCCGAGCGCGCCGAGACCCGATCCCGGCGCAAACGACGCCAAACCCGCGCCGAACGAGTTTTGACCAGAGCCAAGAAGCGCACTCAGCGCGCCCAATTCTGGCGATGGAGCTGGCGTAGGAGACTTCCGCTGCCAATCTCGAACTTTGACACGCTGTATCGTCCACTGATTGGCGTCGATATCCAACCTCATCGAGCCATCCTTACGTGTTGTCGCCACATAGCGCCGTTCCAGAGCGTTGTTTGCGAACACTGCTCCAGTGCAGCGGCTGCGATACCAGGCGTTGGTGTCCTGGCTGTCATATTGGTGTTCGTCATCCGAGATGATCACGAGCTGCGGCCGGATCAGATCGAACAGTTCCGTGCAGCATCCGTTTTCCCGGCCATGATGGGAGGCAACAAACACGGTCGTGCCAAGCAAGTCGGCGCGGAACTCGGGTATCGTCAGCAGCCGCCGCCAGCCCGCTACCTCGAGATCACCGGTGAACACGATCTTGAAAGCGCCGAACTGCACTACTATGGCAAGGCTCAGATCGTTGGTCTTGTTCGCAGCGCCGGGGATAAAGGACCATGAATACCATCGGATTTGAATCGGCCCGAAATCCGGCTGCGCACCCGGCAATCCTCGCGGACGGGCAAGCCATGCTGCCAGAGCTTTGGACCCCGATCCCATTCCATCTTCTTTGAGAACCGCGAATTCCCGCGCTCCAATGGTGGGATTCGTGAGAATCCACGGCAAGTTACAGTATTCGACCATGCCTTTGAAATCGCTGAGGTGATCCTCGTCTAGATTCGTCAACGCAAGAAGGTCTATGGTTTGCCCGAAGTAATGCACCGAGGGAGTCCAGAATGTCTCCTCGCCCCAGCGGTCACCACAATCAATCATCATCCGCCGGCCGTTTGGCGCGGTGATCACGGCGCATTGACCGTGGCCGACATCGAAGAGTTCAACACGCATGAAGCAAGGCTCCTTACGAGAATATTATCCGATTCTATCGAGCCGCCTCAACGCGACGCGACCGCCAGCGAATTCTGAACCAGCCGCATGCCGTAGGCTTTTGCCGCGAGACACATCAGGGTATAGGCCAAAACGAGGAAAACGCCGTAGATGGCGAGCGTTTTTCCATCCTGGGCGAACCATGCCGCGACCGGCAGCAGCAAGATCATCAGCAGGAAGTTAATTGTGCCTATATCGCGCGCCGCGAGATACGACTTGTGCGCGTCGAGAACACCGACGTCGTTGGCGTGCTTCCTATATATCGAATAGAATAGCCGGTCTTGTTGGGCTGGATCGATCGGCAGCGCGCCGTATTCTTTCTGAAGCTTGCTCATGTCAACGCGCGAATCCGACGGGCCGATTTTCGTAAAGGCGCGCGCACCGGGTAGAGGATTAGACCATCGCCAGTGAATTAAACGGTCGCGCAATTGTGGCGGTATCAGCCCAAGAAGGACGAGTCGGGTCAACGCGATGAGGCCAAGCGAAATCGAACCCGGCGCTAAAAAAGCTTGCAGCTTCCGCGTCAACTCCGGCTCTACGAATTGAACGATCGGAAAGGGTTGGAAAACAACATAAGCGAATGCTACCGCATGGACAACCAAGGCGGTCCTGATAAGCCAAGCGTTTTGCTCCTTCAGCGATTTTGCAGCGCTCATTTAGACGCCCCCTTGTGCATCAAACTGTAAAGCCGCGTGGGCGCTGCAATAAGCAGCACGGACGGCGGTGGCCGTTCCATCGCGAGCTTTTTCGCCGTCGCGCGATCGAGTGCGGACGGCCCTTGGTCGGCAAGGTGCGAATGCCATGTGCCAACATCAAACAGCGTATTGCCGCTTTCACGATGCCGGGCCTTGATCGCCGCTTTCAGGCCTTGTGTTCCGAGTACAAAACATGATGCGGTCCGCACGCTGTCAGGTGGGGCGTCGATCACGTCAACAACTGTTATCGCTCTAAGTCGTGCGCTGCACATTCCGATCAAAAGGCCGCCGGTTTCGACAGTCGGGTAGAGCGCGACTTCGGATCGGATTTTCGTCAACACGTTTTGGGACAACCGGATGGTCCAGCCTTCCGGACCTTCTATGTCGACGACCTGAAAAGGTGAGACGTCCTGCCGTTGCCACTTTGTATCCGAGGACGTTTCCGCCTTACTGCCGATAATAATCGAGCCTGCGGCAATCGTGTTTTGTGTGCATCCAACGAACTCCTCGGTCAGCGCCGCAGTCATGGCGGACAAACGCATATCGGTCATTGGCATGGTCAGCGCCCCGCATCCCTGCCCGATCTGGACTTCGGTCAGTCCGAAGGCTGGGTCAAAGAGCAGCTTGCGCAGGCGATTGTCGGTTATGCTGGCGTAGAGCTCTGCCACAAGATCAGACAGGGTCGGATTATGAGATGCCCCTTCAACGAGAAGAAAGCCGCCGTCCCCGCGCCCGAATAGCGCGGCTTCTGCAAGGCGCGGTTTGACATCCTTTGCCAGGAGTACAGACAAAGCTTCACGGACACTGAGAGAGGCGGTCGTGTTGATCGCGTAGCCTACTTCCTTTGGCAGGATCAATTTGCGGGTTTCTCTCACCGCGAGGTCTACGACAGCGTCACCCTGTTGCACCGCAGGCTTTTGGCCAAGCAGCTCAAGTTCTTTTGCAAGTTCCGGCGCTTTTGCGTTTGCGCATTCCGCACGCGCAAGAGCATGACGCGCCATGTTGTGGGGGCGCAGGTGCCCATTGTCGCTTACGACAGAAATCTTGATACCGGATCGCGCGAGATGCATCGCCATTTTCGATCCGACGCTACCGCATCCGATCACGGCGACGGGAGGGACCACCGGCGCACCGGAAACATTGCGCAGCAACGTTGCGTTCGTGGCGTCGATCTGCATCACAGGCGCAACCGGCTCATTGTCTCCGGCAGCGAACAGCGACGAGCGCTGTTTCATCGCCCGGATATCGAAGGCATATGGAAGCAATTCTATGTTCGATTTTGATCCAATCAGCGACGCTGGGCGGCGTGCGCACAGAATGATTCCGATAGGGAGGGGAGCTTCAAGGTTAAAACCCCGAAAGCACCGTTCGAGATTATCGAGAAAAACACGCAGCGCACGGCCGCAGTGTAGTTCGTCTGCCCGCTCCAGCAGCCGACGGTAGCTGTCAACTGTCTCGGGCATGTACGAAGCGGCGACAAACTCGACGCCAGTCGGCAATTTATCGGGCCAGATAAGGCAGCACACGGTGTCGCCGGACCAGAGGCCGTTTCGTTTGCGGCGAACGAATAATTCCTTGTCGTCGCGCTTGAGGGGTACTTGTTCTTGACTGGCATTCAGCCACGTCCAGGCGTCCCGGCCGATCAGGGATTCGTCCGTGCCTGATCGTACAAAGTCTGCCTTGAGTACGCGATATCCTCCGTTGCGATCCACGGCCGTCCGGCACGCCTCGGCATCAACTACCATGACATCAGAGAGATCGCGGCGCAGCGTCGGCTCCCAGCCGCGGCCGTGGTGAATCAATGTGCCTTCCGCCGCGCGCTGAAGCCAAAGAACGAGCTGATGCACGAGATGAAAGATGCCAAGTTCAACCAGTCCGAACTGAAAGAAATACTCGCGCTGGCTGCCGTCGACGAGGCAGGGGCGCGGCAGCTGAGTCAAAGGACCTGGTTGCAGGTGCGGAAGATTGCGTGGAAAATCAGAGCGCAAGTAAAAGGATGGAGACGACCAAGGGTAGTTCGGCCATAGTTTAACGGTGACGGCCTCGGTCGTCCGTATGCCGTTGGGGCTTGCGCCATCGACCTTGTAGTCAATCGGCATTTCGACGTTAAGGTCGAGTTCGATGAGGCAGCCGTCGTCAGCGACCTTAATCAATCTTCCCGCGCGGCATTCCGCATGGGTTTGCGCCGCCAGCAAAAACTGCTCGCCGTGGCTGCGAAGCTCTTCCTCGGCCATGCTGCGATTTGCCCGCTAACTGCCTTGATCTTCCCCTGCGGATCCGTGGGGGCGGGCATGCGACGCAGTTGCGCTGATGCCGAGTGCGGGCGCCGCGAGCGCCGCAGCCGTCCCGATCTTACGGACGATGCCACTGGATTTTATCTCAAATGTAAGCGCCATTTCTTTTTCAGCCCAGTATTCGTCGGTGCAGAAAAAGCGCTCTGCGTCGTCATCAAGGATATCGACATACTCCCGCTTGGCGCGTTCGTGAGGCGGATTGTCGTCATCCGCCTTGATCGGTTTACAGCTCGCGACGATCACTGCGCCCTTCCGCGTTTGCGAAAGCGCATTTCGCGCATCACTATCGACTTTGACCTTCTCGCCCAGCTCGCTCCAGCGGTCGGAACTCAGGCTGCGCCACGAGCAATGATGAGGCGGCAGAAGAATATCGTAAGTAAGCCAGTCGGAATTGGTTTTGCCGTGAGACTTCCACAAGCGTTTCCAGATTTCGACTTCGGCATCACCACCGGTCAGATACCGGCAACGGTCGCTGATGCCGCCGCCCCTGAGAGAGAAGCGAAGGATCACTGAAGACTGGTTGTGCCGAAGGGTCTCCTCGTCGTCTTCATCTTCCGGCGGCAGCGGTCCGAGAAGCCTTGCCTCGAATGCGCCGTCAGCCAGGCGGTTACAGGCTGTGAGCCTTGCGTTCAGCTTGATGACGATGTCGAGAATGTCGTCGGTCTTGCCGTCAACGTCTTCGCCCATGATTAAAATGCGGTCCCCTTCGCCGGTCGACGAGCCTTTTTCACGGAAGAGCGCGACGCGCCGCCGTGCTTCCTTGGCCCAGGCCTTGGCGTCTTCGCAAAGACTCTCTCCGTTTGCGTCCGCCCGCCGGAAAACAACGGGCGATGACCACATCTCGCGGATGAGTATTTTGTCGTCTTTTTCCTTCCACTCGCTTGGCGGCCCGAGATGAAAGTGATTGCGAAGGCCGGTGATGTGGTCGGAGTGGGGATGGCTCAGGAGGAATCCGTCGACATAAAGTCGGCCGGCGTCGTCTCGCTTGAGCCGCCCTTTCAAATCCTCGGCTACGTTCGGCATTTCGTGGTCTTCATCGTCCGCGTCGGTGCGGATATTGATGTCGATCAGCAGGTTTTGGCCGTTATCAAGACATATGAGAGTCATGGCGCCGTTGGAAACGGGAAAGAGGGTGATGGAAGCAGTCATGTGATGCGTCTCTGTTCTTTCTCTCAAGTTGTTGATGTTCTTCAAATGTTTCCATCCGGACGACCTCGTTTCAGAAGGACGAGGTTGCCGGCCCCCGCGTCCATACATAAGATATGGGGATAAGCCGGGTTTTGGTCAAGTAACTAGACGCGAGATTCGGTGGAGAATCGAGTTTTTGGAGGGATCCATATGGAGGACGGTGGCGAACAACTGCGTTGGGGGGTTCGCCGACGGCTCGAGTTCATCGATTTCCGCCTCTTTTGGGATGGTCGCTTCAATCGGAGCGACTTGGCGGACACATTCGGCATCTCGACGCAGCAAGCGTCCGCCGACATCGCCCAATACGAAAAGCTCGCCGCCCGAAACCTGCGCTATGACAGGGCGGAAAAGGCGTACACGCGAACGGAGGCGTTCTCGCCCGCCTTCATCGGCGAGACGATCGAGCGCTACCTGCTGCAATTGGTCGCAATCGAAAACCGTTGGATGCGTCCAGAGGACACCTGGTTTGACACCATCCCGCCGGTCGAGGTGCTGACGCTCGGTCGGCGCTCCACCGATCCGACCGTGCTCTTACGTGTACTCGACGCCATCAGCAAAAAATTCGAGATTGATATCGAATACGCGTCATTGACGGGCTCCATCCAGCCGTCGCGGGCGATAGCTCCTCATGCCCTCTCGCACAGCGCTGGCCGCTGGTACGTCCGCGCCTGGTCACGCGAGCACAACGATTTTCGCGACTACAACCTCAACAGAATTTTGTCCGTGTCCGATCATCGGCCTGCGTCGGTCGATCCGGCTTTGGATTTCGAATGGGTTCACATTATCAATCTTGTGATCATTCCAAACCCGGAGCTAGCTGCGGAGCACCAAGTCCGTGTTGCCGCGGAACACGGCATGAAAGATGGCCGCCTCATTCGTCCGTGCCGTCTCAGTCTCAGCTTCTATCTCATGAGTGAATACAATCTGGACGTCGAACCCGGTGTTCTGAAGCCGCAAAAGCAGCAGATCATTTTGCAGAACCGAGACGAGGTGACGCAAGCCCGCGCACTGTCGCGAAAGATGTCGATTGAAGCTCTTGCAAGAATTTCGGCATCCCGGTCTTCCACATGATCAGACACGGACGCCAACGTCTGCTGCTACCGCTCGAGGGTTGTCGGCCATCATGGTCGTAGTCGCAACTTTACTGTTCGGGAGCCTCGCGCGTGCTGACCACGCGGAAGGGTCCGACACTGATCTTCTTATGGTGAGCCTCGACCAGGAAACCCGCCATGTTTCTGTCGGTCATCTTTCGCTTTTCTTGTACCCATGGCATCAACTGCAACAGGATGCACGCGATGGCGATCTGTTCGTCTGCCACTTGGCGCGAGAGGCGAGGCCGCTCATCGATCCAGACGATTACCTCGCCAAGCTTCGATCTGCTTTCCAATTCCGATCGAGCTACCAAGACGAGATCGATCGGGCGACAGACTTCGGGATGTATCTCGCCCGATTTGGTGACGAACTCAACGCAACCCTGCTGACCAAGCGTGCGCTGTGGTGCATCCGCACAATCCTCATCGCCAGAAGTGCTGAACGGCGCGATCCCGTTTTCGCGCCGCAGCGGCTTGCTGGGAATACGCAATCGGCAGCGGCCCGCGACCTTCTGACTAACCGGCATGTCCATCGCGAAAGTGCGGCGGTCCAACGACGTCTGCGTAGTTTTCTCGAAGATGAGACACAGTCGGACGGGGTCCTTGAGACTGCGGACCGTGCGCATTTCATCGAGAGGTTTGATGCGACCTCAAATAAGGTGGCACTGCAGACGCTCCGGCAGGAGCAAGAAAGCCGAGCGGGCTATTTTGAATGACGCGCCTGATCTGGGGCCGCAGTTGGCATGTCCCGCTGGATTGCTCGTCGGAGGACAGATATCCACGCTGGCAAACCCAGCGGCAGTGCCCGGTCGGATAGCGTTTGTGTCGCACTGCTTCAAAAAGCAGCCGCCACCATGCGCCGCCAGCCAAAACCGCAAAGGTCCATCCTATGTGCGCTTCGTCGCGTTCAGATGGTCTGACCTGCCACCTGGAGGTCAATAGTCCGCTGATTGGAAGCCGTTGAATCGATCTCGAAGCATAGCCGGGGAAAGCCTTCGCCTGCGGCCGAGCCAAGGTCTCGGCCGACCCCTTCTGCGGGAACGCCCCGCAACGCCCCGATAGCGAGAGTGCGGACCGGGATCGGCGCGGGTTGAGAGCTGGGGAGAGGCCTCCGGCGCACGTCGCGGAGACCCGCGATGTCCAGAAAGTCCGCCACCGCTCGCCCCGGATCGGACCAAGCGAGCCTCTATGATCAGATCTTCGCCGAGCTGGAGGCCGGTCGCGCGCCGTGGGATAAATCGCTTCCCAACTGCGATTCGCCTGGCTGCCTACTCAACTCTTTTCGGAATCCTTCCATTCTTGATAGTCCGCTTCAACGAGCGCGATCAGCGCCTTCGCGGCCGCATGCAACCAGCTCCCGTCGCGCCCCTTGAGGTCATCCACTATCGCCTCGGCTATCTCGGAGCTGTACGCGTGGATTGATCCAACTTCGGATCCCATTGCTCTTAGCAATTTGGAGTCCAGCTTGCGGTCGAATTCCGGACTTCTCTCGATCTTACGAGCATCGGGCGATAGGCGACGAACAATGAAGCCGTTGCGCACTCCGAGGAAGGGATCCGGCGACCGTGTCGAAGCCTTCGCAATTTCTTCAAACCGGCTCGGACGTCCGGGATTTCCCGTGGCCCATTCCCATCCGGATGGAATGAGCGCTTTAGCCTCGCGAACGATCTGGCCGCCCTGCCAGCCCGCGATAACGATGAACCGCGGTCTTCCGAGGCTACCTCCTCCCTTTCGGCGTCGCGCAAACCGCTCGACCCGGGCGCTCGCCGGCAGGCTACCAAGCAGTGCGGAACGCGCTTCTTTCGGAGGGTCGGCGTCAGGACACTTTGTAATGCCATCCCAAAAATCATCGCGCTCATCGTCAGTTACCGCGACGTACTTCCTCATCCAGCGCTCGTTCTCATCCAGAATCGTCGGACCAGGGTACTTCAAGCCATGTTCATAGCCTTCCAATATCGCTGTTGCCGCGTCGATGTTTGCCAGTCCGAATGAGGCGAGGCGAACGCTGACCGCGAGGCGCAACAGATCTGACCCGTAGGGAATATACGAGGCGTCATCGTGATCATTGATGCCCCAGACCAATCGGACCTCTGCATCTCGCCAAGTGCCAAAGTTTTCGACGTGTGCGTCTCCTACAGCGAGTGGAGCCGGCATTTTCAGGACGTCCGCAGCTGCATGTTTGAGGAAGTAAGGCCATCGGAAGAACGTCGCTCTCAGGAACAGAAAAGAACTTTCCTTCATCCGCTCGTGCTTGCGGTCCAGGTCGTCCTCGACGACCTCGCATTGGGTTCTCATCCAACTCTCATATGAGCGGTTAGCGGCCAGGAATGACATCTACGTCCCTACACTTTCGGCAGTGCGCTGAAATTTGGCGCGGAGCGACGAAGTACGGGAACCCGGCTCGCGTCGATTGCCGCCGAGGCGTGCGCGTATCCGGCTTCCAACAGGAGCCGTCGCACCCCGTCAGGAAACTTCGTCAGGCGCGTCGGCATGCTGGCGGCGCGTTCTGATAGTTCGGTCGGGAACGGCAACGCAATGTTTGAACCATAGCTGCTCACCGGAGTGCTTAAGCCCCAGTATGCGACATTGCGCGCTTGCGTTCTGTTAAGGCCGTTCAGTATGCGCACGCGCGTGTTGATGCCCTGTTGGAGCGAGATATCCAGAACGCGCCTGAATTGCGAATACCAGTTGCTTGCAGGGCGGCCGGAAGGTTGTGTGACGGCACCGCCATCGCTCACGAGAAGCGTCCGGTATCGCTTCCATACCAGTTCGCGACCCAGATTGTCGTAGACACCGCCATCCGTGAGCACGAGCCTGGCCGAGAACGCCGCATCTATCGTGGCCGGTGACAGAAGTGGGGGAAACCCGGCTGATGCAGCGACCGCAAGAGCGAGGGGAAGCCGAGGGGCCGTCCATTGTCCGACGCGCCATTCGGCTGAGTAGTCCCGCGCAAAGCGCCACAAAACGCCGGTCTGCAAGCTGGTCGAGGTAAAGACGAAGCGGGGCCTCTGGGGCAAGTCCTGCAGGGTCTTCCTGCGGAAAACGACCCGGTCATAGATCCACGCCGCGACATTCGCCGCGTGCACGAATGGGAGCAAGCCGAGAGCTATCGTCGGTATATCGACGCGCATTCGGGCAAGCCGCAGTAGAGGGATGGAAACGGCGTCGTGGAAATTCTCTGCGAAGCCTTGTGAATCGAGGCGGAGCTCAGACCAGCCCGAGGCGAGTATGCCGGCGGCCAAGGATCCTCCGGAGACACTTGATATTCTGTCTATTCTGGGCAGAAGACCGAGCTCGTTGAGGCAGATCAGACTTCCGAGATGGAAGATCATCGCGCGAAAACCGCCACCGCACAGGCAGAGGGCGATCCCCTCCTCAAGCTTCTTTCCCTCCAGGACGTCCGCAATCGCGAAGTCCGCAGCAAACCGTCCTGGCTCACGTCTTCGGTCATTCTAGCGCTTGCTGGAAATCGATCTTCGGACTGACGAGCAATCCCAGTGACACAGCATCATTTTGCGTCCTTCTCCGGCCGTCGAGATCGGCCGGTCGGCGAAACGAATACAATAATAAGCGCTTGAAGTAGGTAGCGATTGTAGTACGATACAACCGCATTTGAGAAGCATCAAGTGATTGCTGGCTTGTTTCTTCAAGCATTTGTCGTGATCACCCCCATAGATGCCGAAGCCCAAAGCGACGACCCGATAAGATGACAGCTGGAGATGCGCGTCACGAAAGTGTCTTGAGCGCTGTTGTACCGATTTGAGCCTGCACGGATTCGACTGGAAAGAGCGGCCAGTTAAGCGCGAGCGTTGTTAGGGCTTGGGAAGGAGCATTTGATGAAGCTGTATTTGTTGGATATGGGCTCGAAAATCTATGGAGACTGCATTGTCGCCGTTGAGGGCGATCGAAGCATTCTGATCGACGGAGCCCATCCCGGAGATTGGAAGTCGAGCGGAGATACACCGTCGATCCCCGATCAGATCGCTGAGATCCTCGGTGAGCCTCCGTTCAAGGTCGATCTGCTCGTTGTCACCCATTGCCACTCGGACCACATCGGGTGCCTGCCCAAATTGGTGCAGGACGGTACGATTACCTTCGAGCAGGCCCTCGTGGCCGACGAGAATCTCGGATTTCCGACGGACGGCGAGGACGCGCCGCTTGATGGCGAGACCGCCAAAGTGGTGGCTGCAATCGTTGAAGAGCCGCAAGGCGACCTTGACCGGGCGGCATTGGACCAATTCCTCACCGATGCTGCCAACCTGTCAGAAAACTATTCGGCGATGCTGTCCAAGTTGAAGGCCGACCGCACAAAGATCGTCCGGTACACCGGCCCATCTGCAAAGGTGACCCAGATCGAGAAGGACTTCGCGGACTTCAATCTGAAGATCCTCGGTCCCAGCGCCAATCACCTGAAAATTTGTAGTGAGGAGCTCAAGAGACTCAAGACCAAGGCCCGCCGCGCGAGCGACAGTTTGCGGCACGCGGATGCAGGTCTGGACGCGGCTGATATCTACAAGAGGTTGTTGTCGGGGGCCGGTGTCAAAGGTGCCGATGCAGCCACCGATGACATACGCGAGTATCTCGATCGCGTCGGTCCAGGAGCCGCCCTGAACGACCAAAGCATCGTGCTCAGTGTCGGCAAGGCCGGGCAGAGAATCCTGCTCACCGGAGATATGCAGCTTGCGGTCCCGGAAGTTCCGGGACTGGACGACGACATGGCCTCGATGATCGACGCCATCAAGGAAGGTGGGCCGTATCAGTTCGTCAAATTGCCCCACCACGCCTCGTACAATGGTTTCGACGAGGATGTCCTGAAAGCCTTTGACCAGGCTCAGGCGTTCGGAATCTCGACGGGCAGGGGAGATCCCGGCCATCCGGATCCCGGCGTATTGAAGCTGCTCAGGAGCATCAGCGACAAGTATCACTGGGCGCGGACCGATCGGAACGGAGTCATAACGGTCTCGTTTGTACGCTCCAAGCTCAAGATCGATATTGCCGAGGGCGACCTCGATGATCCTACTCCGAATGCAAGGGACGTGGCCATCACCGAGGAAGGCGAAAGTCCCGAACCACAGGGGGCCCCGCCACCGCCGCCTGTACGGCGCGTCCTGTCAGAAGCGGCTCAACCTCCCGCAAAGCGCGGAGAGGCGGTGGTGCGCCGAATCGCCGGAGAGGAAGTCGAGATCATCGCAAGAATCCCTCACACCAAGACGAGGGTGACGATCACCGTCGAGATCGATCCTGCGGAAACAATTGCCGTCGCCGCGGCGGCTCCGCGCGATCCTGTAAAAAAAAACATTGATCGTCTGCCGCCTCTCCTGTTTGTCACAAATTCAAAGCGCCTGGCAGACAACATCGGCCAGAAGGAGGCGGCCGGGATTCTCGACACGATCCGCCCAAAACAGCCGATGGTGGATCTGGCGGGCGAAAATGATGCATTCGCTGCGATTCAGCGGGAAGCGCGCAATGCAAACGTTAAAGGCGTTGTCATCGTTGGAGGCTACGACGTCGTTCCGTCCGAACGCTATGACACACTTCCACCGAGCCTGCGTGCCAGCATCGGGCCGAGCGCCATGAATGATCCGGACAATTTTATCGTCTGGAGCGATCAGAGCTACGGGGATCTGGATGGTGACCATCTCGCCGACGTGCCAGTCTCCAGGATACCGGATGGGCACACAGCGCACCTTGTGCAGGCGGCGTTCGAAACCGCTTCGCCACCTCCGGTCAACCGTTTTGGCCTTCGCAACTTTGTGCGCCCGTTCGCAGATCAAATCTACTCTGGGCTCCCGGGCGCCGAATTTATGCACACCTCCGAGCTGGTGCGCTCGGATGCCATCCCCGGCGATCTTTCGGCGAAGCACATCTATCTCATGCTCCACGGGTCGGATACGGACACCTCGCGCTTTTGGGGGGAGACCCAGGGAGACATGCTTGAAGCGATGACAGTTAACAACGTCCCCGCTCCCTGCGGAGCGGTCATCTTTGCCGGATGCTGCTGGGGTGCGTTGACCGTACGTACGCGCGCTTTAGCCTATCGGGCCGGCGACCCTATTCAGGTCGTCACCCCAGCCCAGTCGATAGCCCTTTCATTCCTGGCGGCAGGCGCCAACGCCTTCGTCGGCTGCACCGGAGCGCACTACTCCCCCGTCGATGGCGACCTCAACTTCTTCGGAGCACCGATACATTCAGCATTTTGGAAGCAAATTCTTGCTGGGAAACGCCCCGCCGAAGCGCTCTTTCAAGCTAAAATTGACTACATAAAGGGCATGCCGCACGGCAGGACCAAAATCGAGGAAGTCGCGATTGAAAACAAGATTCTGAGACAATTTACCTGTCTTGGACTAGGCTGGTGAAAGACTATATAATGGCGACCGACCCATTTACGACAGGTGATGTCATGGCGGGAAAATCGGACTTTTTCAGTGGCCCGCTCGAAGGCTGGGAACCCTTGGATTCACCTCCAAAAGGGCGGGATTCGAGTGCTCCGCCCTCCAAACCTGACAGAGTAGCTCAGGAATGGACCAAAGTTGCTCGGAAGTATGCCGCGGATTCGGCCGGTTCCGGCTCGTCTTCCGAACACGCCACACTGGTGCGGGCAAAAAAGAAGGGCTCTCGCGATACCGACGTGAACGCCAAGACCTTTGTGCTGTCCGGAAATAAGATCGTCGGGTCACAGGGCTAGTTGCTGCAATGCAAAAGCAAAGAGCCGCCGCCGAGGGTCCGTCTCGGCGGCGGCTTCTTTTGTGCCAGTCTGGCAGTCTCGACAGCGCTTAGCTTCAAGGAATGAAGTAGGCGGGATCCGCGACCTTGAATGTCATTCGGCGGGGCCTCCGGCTAAGTCACTCAGCTGGTCGGCCACGTTGGCTATGATCGTAAAGCCTTGCTCTCGATATCAGCTCCTGCTGCCGACGTGTATTTGACGACGCTTCCCGCTGACCCAAGATCGCGAACGTAAATGTAGGCAAAGTCATCCCGAATGATCCGCGGCCAGTTGGACTGTGACGTCTCGTCCTCGGCAGGAACGTTTGTGATGCAGGCGACATACTGCGGGTTCAATCCAAGAAGCTCGGACGCCCGGTTGCGCACCGGTGGTGCCGCCGGCGTGGGAGCAAATCCGGAGGACGCTGCAGCCGCCGCAAAGGCGCTGTCGGTGGCCGATGCGAGCCAGTCCGCCATCAGAGAAAACGGCTCACGTCACCGACCTCGGTCGCGAATGTCACTGCGACGACCAGATCGACGCCGCGCAATGTTTGAAGCGCCCGCACGAGCGGCTCCAGAGACCAGGTCGAGACGAACTCTTCGATCGTGCGCTCGAGCCGGTCGACCCGGTCCCTGGCGACGCGAACTGCTTCGACCATTTCTTGTAGCGCTCTGATGTGCGGGGTGGTCGAACTGTTGTTCCTGGAGCCAACGAAAATAGCGCATCGTCCAGCCCTTTTTGCGGGGATAGGTGCGGCCATGCTTGAGCATGAAGGCGCTCACCTGCTGCCGGTGGATCCGCAGCGTCTCAACCGCTGCCGATCGAGCGCGAACGAGGTCGCGCATCGCTTCGTGACCTTCATCGGGAACCCATACAGCCGTCAGCTCGCCGGCGCGTAGCAGCCGCGCGAGAGAAACGGCGTCCCGGCGGTTCGTGTTCACACGATCACCCGGCTTCCTTGGGATCAGCGACGGCGCCCACCACCGTGCATTGGTGGCCGAGCGACCGGATCAGGCGATAAAGACCATAGCCAGTCGGGCCGGCTTCGTAGCAGAAGTGGACGCGGTCAAACCGGCTGGCGATCCGCCCTAAGACGCGGCGCATGTTGGTGGCCGAAGCATCGACCTCGCCGAAGGACCGAACCTCCCCCTCCCGGCCTGCATCCGCAATCGCGACGGCATTTCTCGGCTTGGCTACATCGATTCCGACGAATGCTTCCTCATAATCTGCCACGGCTCGTCCTCCTGTGATGAGGATCGGCTCGGTCCGCCCGAGCAACCCTCGGACGCGCGGTGTAGGGCGAGCCATCTCATCGGCAGAGGCGGACATACGGTCTTACGATTGTTTAGCTCTGTTGAGCCGTATTTCGGCCTGGCCTATTGACGGAAATGCATACTCGTGTCGAGGCGTTGATGTAGAATGCGGACAATGTGAATTGCTCCGGATGATCGGCGATAAAAGATCAGATGAGGGTGCACGACGACCGAACGCAATCCGGCGATGAGGTCATCGCGTAGGTGGCTCCAGTTGGGGTTGTCCGACAGGCGCTCAAACATCTCACCTAAGTTGTCGATCGGCTTGTTCTGGCGACCACTGTTCGCACTGTAGTGCCAGATATCCAACAGATCTTCTTGAGCTTGTGCAGATAACGCGACGGCGCGCTTATTGTCGTTCATATTGCGCGTGACACAGGCCGCAATCGCGAGCAAACAGACCGAGAGCTGCAACACTCATGGCTTGTATCGAAATGGCGCGCCGGTCAATGTGGGTAATTGAAAGTCGGTGAACCGAGCATCCAAATGGCTGACCGCGCAACCTGCTTGCTGCTTGGTTCAATTCTGGAGCAGGGTCTTGAGCTCGCCATCCTCTCGCACTGCGTACTAGGGTGGAACACTCCTGAGGCGGAAGCCGAACAGAAATAATCGTTTAGTGGAAGCGATGACGGCTCCATGAACTTCGCGGTCAAGATTCGGATGGCTTACGCTCTCGGCGTTTACGGACCACGTATGAGAGATGATCTATTGCGATACGCCACATTCGAACTTTCGTTGCGCACGACAGAAGTCATTTGACCTTCGACGACAAAGACGTATCCGCGCTATGCGATCAGCTCAAATGGATTGATAATTTGCCAAGGGGTGGAGTCGTAGGCGAGAGGCCATCCACTCCTCGCGAACGCTACATCGAGACGGTCAAAAACTTCTTTCCATTCTTTACGGTCGGAGTTGGAAAACCTACTAGGTATTCAACCGCGATAGACCCGTTTACCAAAATGTTTGTCTAGATTGTTCACCGACGCCGCGTGCATAGACCGGATGCGGCATTTGTCACAACCGGCTCGTCACTGCAGGCAAATAGGGTATGTCCAAAAACCCGCACTGCGATCACTGCGACGAAGAGTTCCCGCCAGACGAGGTGTTCATCCTCTCTGAACCGGCCAATGGCGGCGAGCTACACTGCAGGCGCTGCATTGAAATCAAGCTCCGCCGCGCAATCGCAACTTCTCCAATAGCGATCTATGACGTGGCTGGTAATATTCGGTGGCTGCTAATCTTCATATCCAAGCGCGTGGCCCACGGCGCGTCAACGACGGCACGTAGCAACTTGTATTGACTCAGGAGAGAAGCCGGTTCGGTGGCCGTCGAAGCGACGGCTGGTGAGTTGCGCTGGCTCCGTTGGGGCAGGACTTTCCGCCTTGCGGCGCCCCGTGGTTTTCGGCGCGCCGGCGAGCTGGACTGGGCCGCGGTGTTTACGCCGCTGGCAGCTGTGATACCGCTGACTTGTCGGGGCTCCCGTCTCGATGACGCCATCAAGGACTACGAGACGATGTCGGGCAAGTTCACGAATATCAGGGATCGTTTCCGCCAAGCGGCACTTGTTCATTTCCAGAAGGCGTACCCCGCGTTTGAGGCTATATATTCGATCACCCGGCTTGAAAAGGCGCGTGCGCAGCTTGGCTCCCCCGAAATGGTGTTTTAAGCCAGCGCAGAGACACATTCAGGCCGGACCATTACACTCGCGACTACGACCATGCGATCCAGCGGCAGTCGGGAAGCTGGCGTGGCCTTCGGCCGGGCTTTAAGCTTCACCCGGAGCCACTGCGCCATCTTCGCCTCTCGGCTCACAATCCCTCACGCATGGCATAATGCGCTCCTTGCCGGAAGTACTCGGCCACGCATTTGCCTGCGGCATCGCTATCACTGATGCGGCGCGCCGGGTGCCTTCTTAACTGGTCTTGCGAATGCAGTCGCCTCGGTGCCCGCGGTCATTGCATGCCCGCGTCGCTATCACTGCCCTTTCGTCGGCTGCCCTTGCTGGTCGAGCTTCCGCTGGGTGGCGGCGCTTGATTTCGGCCTTACCCTCTGAGGCACGAAAATCAGGTGGAGGGATCGAGGTCTTCGTCAGACGATCACTCGCTGGTGACTCCAGAGATTATGCCCTCGCACAAGGCTTGGGCGACGCAATTGTAGCTCCAGTCATTCTGGTGAAGCCAGAAGCCGTCGAAGTTACTGATCATCTGGTCGAATCGTACGCCGTCGTTGACGTGCCAGTAGCGCATGATCTCAAAGCGCCTGAAGAGGCCGATCCGGCGGTCCGAGGCAATCTGTGCAATGATATCCTGCATTTCCTGGGTACGGGGCTTGGGCCGATCCTCGTCGAGCAGTGCCGGGGCGTATTGCAAGTTCATCAAGACGACGTCAGTCTGCGTTGCTGCGAGTCGATCGAGGCCCCGGAGAATGGCATCCCGCACATCGGCCAGAACGTAATCCTTTTCCTTCCAGGCCCCATTGGTGCCGACCTGCCAGATGACGAGCGGCGGGTTATGGGGAAACACGTCCTTGTCGAACCGTGCTTCCTCGTTCCCGGCTTCCTCGCCATCGACCCCGCGATTGAGCACGTGAATTATCGGTCGAGCAAATCGGGCAGCAAAGGCGGCACATAGCCTGCCGGGATAGCTGCTCGCCTCGTCCTTGGCACCTTCGCCTTTGGTCGACGAAGAGCCGATCGCGACGATGTTGACGTCGGCGGCCTCCTGGAGCGCGGCGCGCATGTGATTAAGCTCGCCCCCGAGTTGGCACAAGTCCTGGGGTGTATGGCAGTCCAAATCAGTCATCGCTATTGCTATGGTATGAAATAGAAGGGATTCGGCACTTTAAACGCTTGACCCGTATGTGCGCCACTGAGGTCGCTTTGCTGGTCTCCCACATTGACTATGATGTGGTATTGCAAGTCGTCCTCAATGTGAGCCCGCATCCGGGTTTTGTATTCGGTGACATTTGCACCCGGGGACGATATCGGCCGCATGAATAGCTCTTTCCAACCGTCGTAAGTAGCCTGCTTAAGATTCTGGATTGTCGCGGCCCGTAGATCGGGGCGGTCGGAACGACCGGTAATGAAGAATATCGTTACGTTGAGTGACTTTGCCGTGTTGAAGAGATCAAGCGTCGGCGCCAGGGCTTCTGCGCGAGCGCTGAGTTCCCATGCCGTGTCCCCACAGGCTGCTCCGGTTTCTAGCGTGCAAGTGCCGCCCGGGATGAAGGCGAAATCGTCCAACTCGATCTCGAGCCAGTTTGAAAGCGATGTTTCGTCGATGTCGAGAACGAGAGCCGGGTTCTGGGTTTGCGAAGCCTGCTTTTGAAGCTCGTCCTTCGCCTTGCTGATGACGCTGGCGAATTCCTTGTCATAGCCGCCACAATACCGGTATTCCCGCAGCACGTCCTTGAGTTGACCGATATTGGTCGGTTGCAACGGATCAATCGTATGTTTTTTGGCACAGTCCCAATCCCGCGCCTGCGCATCCGGCGTTGCCCAGTGCGCGGAAAGGGCAAACCCGGCAGTGATCAGAAAGTGGCGCGAAAAGGTCGCGAAGCACGGATGAAACGCAGCAAGGGTCACCTATTGCTCCTGTGTTTCGCAACGGACGCGACCGTACGCCGACCGGTGCAAGTGACGACAGGGTACGCCGTTCATTCCAAAAATCTACTCTATCAGAAGGTGTATGTTTAAAAAATTTCGAGTAAGGTGGCCCCTCGTCATATTGCTTCATATAGACATCGCGCTATGGTCGTTTGATAGTTGTATTGCATTATTGCTTCAGCGCGGAGATTGCCCCGTGAAGTCGTCCCGTATTGCCCTTTCTCTCCTGAGCGTCGCCATCGCAGGCTTTGCAAGCCCCGCCCACGCGTGGGGCCAGCTTGGTCACTCCATTATCGCCGAACTGGCGCAGCGCCATCTCAGCCCCACAGCTCTCGCGAACGTCAAGGCCTTGATCGGCGAAACGTCCTTGGCCTCCATCTCGGTTTGGGCGGATGACTACAAGTTCACGCCCGCCGGCAAGCAAACGTATCGATGGCATTTCGTCGATATCGACGTCGCGCATCCGAACTATGATGCTGCGGTCGATTGCCTCGAGAAGAATGGTAAGGGTACATGCATCGTCAAAGGCCTTCCGGCCGCCATCACGATGCTGAAGGACAAGTCGCTTTCGAAAGAAGAGCGCGTTCTAGCGTTGAAGCTTGTTGTACATCTCGCGGGCGATGTCGATCAGCCCTTACATGCCAGCGAACGGACCGCTGACGAAGGTGGCAACAAGCTATACGTGACTTTGCAGGCGAAACGTTCCGATGGCTCCGACTACACGAGGTCTTCCACCTTCCACAGCATGTGGGACGACTCGCTCGTCGATCTTCAAGCCTACTCTTGGGGCGGCTACGCCGACGCCCTCGACACCACGCCGCTGCCAACCGTCGACGCCCCTCCATACGACGAGGCAAAGGTCGCCGGCTGGGCCAACGATACGCATGCGATCGGCATCAAGGCATATCAGTGGCTACCGCCCGGAACGCCGGTGCAAAATGACAAAGATCACCCTGTGACCATCAACAACGATTATCCCACCTCGGCAAAGGCGGATTTGGACAGCCAGCTGCTCAAAGGAGCGGCGCGGCTGAGGGCGATCCTGGATGACGCGTTGAACCAGTAAGCGGATCGACGGTACGCTGTACGAAGCTCGCGGGGGTAAATTACGATGCCCATGGACATGGAAGCATATCTAAAGCTGGCTGGTGTCGGTCTGACCGTGGCCGGTCTTTTCTTTACCGGGTACCAAATTCGCGAGGCGAACCGCACGCTCGTCTTCACGACCGAGCAGGGTGTTTACAAGGAATCGCGCGATATTCTGAAGTTTCTTGCCGACAATCCTAGCGCCCTTGTTTCGGCGCAGGCAGATGACATTTCCAATCTGGACGCTAAGGATCGTGCGAAGTTGTCTTCGCAGATCGGGGTTCTTCTCAATTTCTACAACTCCATGCTTGTCGATAGAAATTCGGAGTATGTCTCTGCGGAATTCCGCAGGAGCCTAATCGCTGATTTTTGCATTCTTGTCAGGCTACCCCAGATCAGCAAGCGTCTGCCCGATAAGTCCGACGGGCCGTTCCAGACGCTCGCGCGCATAAGACGGAGTGATTGCCATGCGTAGACAATCGCTAGTTGTTGCTGGCGTCGTTCTCCTCCTTCAGGGCACGACGTCCGCGAGGGCTGAGTTTATTGGCAATGCGTACGGAGGCCAGGCTGAAGAGACGACGCGGTCGGCTGCGGCCCATGCCTTCACGGGACATGAGAGCTTCTACGCTGGCATGGCACAGCTCGAAAAGCGATCCACGGGCGAGGCGAAACAATTATTCGCCAAGTCGGTCTCGGAGTTCCGCGCAAGCCGGGAAGAATATTCGCGTGCAGCGCCGATATTAAGGGGAAAGCCTTTTGACATGTCTCGGCTTCAGGCGCCTGAGCAGCAATTGCTGCTCCAATTTCTCGGTCCCTTCAAGGCTACTCCTGCATCCGATCAGAGCGATATGCTGCAAGCCTTTGCCGACTCGTTTGGTCAAACTGCCGCCATCGTGGAGAACGCCAGCGTCGAGATGACGTTGGCAAAGTTCCGCCAGGTGCAGGCTGAGATCAACCAACAGATTGTGGTCGGTACCCTCATCTCGCGGGGCCTTGGACGCTAGATCGCCTCACTTTCGAGTGGGTGACGACTACGCCAGCGCCGTGATCCGCGCGGCGCTACGCTATTGCAAGAAACCAGTTTGCCGGGGATATACACGACTTGGCTGAGACCAGGATGCCAAGGATGTTCTGTGGCAGCCGAAAGATTCTTTTGACCGGTCCGACAAGTGCTTGCAGCGCGACAATCTCTGGGAAAATCTCACGCGGCCGTTACTTTGCCCCCGCGCTTGCCAGCCCCGGTTTCGAGCAGGGCGACGCACAGCCCCATTCCCACAACGTTATGGATCCGTCCGCTATCTAAGACGCATCTAGATTTGTCGACGGGCCACCGCGACTGCAGACGTTCCCACGTGTGCTGGCCTGAAGAGAGAAGTTACAAGGACCATATGAAAGCGGTTCGTGAACCGGCGGCAACCAATAGGACAGCGAGCTTTAATCCTTCCAATATCGACACGCCAGCACAATGATAGGGTGATGAAACCGCAAGAATACACCCGCGGCTGATCTTGAGGCGTCTTCCGGTTGCCTACTGCCAGTCCATTTTGCCGGCGGTCCCGATAACTGCCAACGTCGTCATGAGACGAAGCCCGTGGGCGAAAATATCGGGGTGCGCGTCGAACTCCTTTGTATGCACCCCCGCGAGTCCGCGTCCGTCCTTGCTAACTCCAATGGAGAAGTACAGGGCGGGCATGACGCCGGTATAATATGAGAAATCTTCCGAGAACATGCCACGCCCAGGGTGCGTATCGAGCATCCCAGGCCATGTCCGCCCGAGAGGCGCGATGATTTGCTCGAACAGCGCAGGGTCGTTTCGTGTCGCCGGCGCACCCGGTCGGACCGCCCAGTCGTAATTTACTCCCGCCTCCGATGCCATTCGCGAGACTAGCAGATCGAGCTTTTGCTCAAGTGATGGCTCGCCGTTCTCGCCCAGGGAGATATTCTCGAAGCTGCGAATGGTGCCGCTGACATCGGCATCCGCGGGGATAACGTTACCCGCATTGCCGTCGGCGAGGAATTGCGTGACCGAAATGACAACAGGCTTGTTAGCGATATCCAGGTGACGGGCCGGATATTCGGACAGCTCGATCGCCATACGGGCGGCAACGAGCGGCGTATCGCTGCCCTCATTGGGCGCTGCCGCATGCGATCCCCTGCCCTTGATCTTGAGATGAAAGTAGTTGCTCCCGGCCAGAGCAAAGTCTGGCGCGATGCCGATGGTCCCGATCGGCATGCCGGGCGCGACATGCTCGGCGAAGATGGCTTTGACCCCGAGGCGCTCGAGGATCTTCTCGTGCACGATGTCATCGGCCCCACCCGGAGTTTCCTCCGCCGGCTGGAACAAGAAGACAATCTTTCCTGAAAAACGCTCCTTGTTGGCGATCAGAATGCCTGCGGTGCCGAGCAAGATCGATGCGTGAATGTCGTGACCGCAATTGTGCATCAAGCCGTCTATCTGTGAGCGCGGCATGTGAGACGTTGGCTCGACCGCGTTGCGCTCGAGGGGGCGGGCGTCCATCTCAGCTCTCAACGCAATAGTTGGGCCCGGCCTGCCGCTATCAAGAATTGCGATCACGGCCGTCGGTGCCTCGGTCGAGGCGATAAACTCGGTGAATCCAAATTGCTTCAGCGCATCCTCAAGATAAGTTTGCGCCTTGAATTCCTTCTTTCCGAGTTCGGGATGCTCATGCAGGAACGTGTAGGCGCCCTGTGCGGGTTCGGTCATCGATGCGATTGTGGTCGACAAATCTGCGGCGGTTGCCGGTGTGCAGCCAAGAAGCGCCAGCAGGCCGAGTCCAATGATCGTTGTTCTTTGCACCGGTGCCCCCTCCATAAGAGGACGAAATGGTTCGTCGAGTTTCGTTCCAGTCGCGACGAGCCGATCCACTCGGGCTAACGTTGATCGCAAACCACTGTCGCCAGATAGGCTACGTTCGGCGTAGCCACATTGGTGAAATCAATGTCCATCGATCCGCCGCCGAATGTCGCAACCGTTCCGGATGCATTGAAATTGACACCCGGGATCGCAATCGCTGCCGTATTAATCTCGTCGATGGTGCCAAGGATGCTTTTGACTGCATTGCACATTCGCCCGAATTGATCGCCAGGCCTACATTCCGCTGCTCGAAAGCAATTTGCGAGCTTCTCATAGATCGCCTCGAGCCTGCTTGCGACCTCGTTCAGCTTCTGGTTAGCCCGTTTCAGCCGTGCCGTTCCAGCAATCTCGCTGAGCCGATCATTGATTTGATCCCCTGAGAAATGTTGCAGCCGCAGCTCGCCAACTATCCGGTCGAGATCTGCTTTAGGTTTTAACTCGTCCTGTGCCTCCGCGATCATGGTTCGGCCGTTGCTCAGTGTGTTGATCGCACTCTTGTAAGGTGAAGGGGCTTCAAGCGTTGACGAGGCGGGCTGACCAAGTATTTCGTTGATGTATCCGTCTGCACGAGCCTTCTGCTCGTACACACGAATGAGAGCCATGGAGGCAACAAAAGCCGCGGTGGCGCAGAAAGCAAGGAACCCCGCGAACATGAAGAAATGAATACGCGAGCGCAAATACTGCTCGGCGGTCATTCCCTTTGGAACGATGCGACCCGTTTCAATGCGTATCGCCTCCAGCCGATCCTCCTCCTTCAGCTTCTCGATTTTGTCCATAAGGATTTGGAAACGCTTCACCCGCCACGCAATCAGTGTCCAGGCGAGCACCGTTGCCAGATACGCGATAAGGGCCAGAGGGCTCGCCGCCGCCGCTGGTATGGCATTTAAAAAAGCGCCAATCTCTTCGATCATAATATTTCTGCAATTAATGGTTGCGGTAAGCTTTTGCCGGGTGCAAATTGGGTGCGCGCCCCATTTTATCTAATCATAGGTTGTGGTTCGGGTTAAGGTGTTTGGGAGGCTTGCTTGAACATTCTTTTCGTCTCTTTCTTTAAAAGATCTCTCTGTTGTCTAAGTCTGACAGGCGCAATCTTCCTTTCCGCTGAACGCCCCATCCTTGCACAGTCCGCCAACCCCGCGGTCCAGTCTCAATCGTCCAAAATAGAGGTTGCGCAGCAGCTGTTAGCCGCCCTGTCCGCTGCCCGAGAGAAGTTTGTCTCGGACTTCGGGCCAAGCGCATTTGACCGAGCGGACTATCCCGGCGGCAAAACTCTCGGGCAGACGTGGACGGACTATCTGGGAAATGCCGGGTATCCTCGCTCGATCGCGGAGCGGCAAAAACTCGCCACGCTGCTCCAAGCTGAGCTCGACCAGCAGGCCGCGCTTGTGCTTGTTATGGCGCCTGCCCGCGATGAGGCTATCGAGCATCTGGTCGTCTCGTTGAAACGGATTGTCTCCGGGCGATCGGTAAGGCCGGCTGTGCGTCAAGACCCCAACGGCGCCCGCTTTTCGGTCGTGTTCGGAGGGGACACATCCATCCAGACCACGATACAAGCGGACGATGGCTCGAACTATCAACCGCGATCCGGCGATGAGATAGCCTGGCAGTTCGCCTGTGCCGGAAAGCTACCTGACCTAGATGCCGGCGTCCGCGGTTGCCATGACAAGAACTACGGGTACTTGATGGCGAACTCCGAAAAACGGCCCCTGGAAGCAGCGCAAGGACGATATGTTTTCCAGGGAACTCGGTCCACCGGCGAACAGATGATGCTCGAAGCCCCGAGCGGTTTCTGTAGGCCCATCTTGCTCGAGCTCAAGGCTAATGCGTGCAAGCTCGAGGTCCAGATTGTCAGGTCTGGAAAATGAGCTTTTCGAGTTCTCGGGCGATCGGCAAAGCGGGCTAACAGCCGCGAGCCGAGACAAGGTGGAGCGTTACCGTCACTCGAGCAGGGCACTATGTGGGCTCGACGACGCTTGTATTTCGAAGGCGCTCCGCGGATTCTCGACCTATTGTCGCATGCCAGAACGGCGACACCTGGCCGCAAGGAAGATGGCTCGCGCGAGCGATGAAGCCGCTCAGAATCGATTCTGTACGGAACGTACGCAACATGCGCTGTCTACGATGTAGATAACGCGCTACTCGTCTTGAGTAGAGATCAAATCCATACCATTTGCGCGACATCGAAGCGGCGACAAAGAAAACTTGGTTCGGCATCGACTAGGGATGACGGAAGATCATTTGCTGGGGGACTATAGTGGCTAATAGCGAAATTGCGGTCGAGATCGATGACAGCAAAACAGTCGATCAAAACATCTCGTCGCTCTCGACCGCGCTCAAACGAATCGACGATGCTCTGGCGGACGTGCTGTCCGGGGCACTTTCAAAGCTCAGCCTGGAAATCGTCCTCGATCAGGATGCGCTCCTGGACGCGCTATACGCAGCGACCGCGCCAGTCGAACCCCACGGGACGACCTCCTCTCCGAGGAGAGCACTGTGCGATGAGCGGCTGGCATCTTCAGAAAATCTCGATCGAAGGCTTTCGCGGCATCAACAACGAGGGTGCCCCCCTCGTTCTTAAACTCAAGCCCGACTGCGTCAATTCAGTATCCGCACCGAACGGGGTGGGAAAGACATCAATCTTTGACGCGGTGGTCTACGCGATTACCGGTCGCATCCCCAAGCTCGACGAACTGCCCGCGGCCGAAAAAGGCTCGTCCTACTATCTCAATCGCTTCCATACGGGTGGTGTGGGAACGATCACCCTGACTCTTGTGCCTGCCAGCGGCGGCGCCGAGGTCGATGTGACTGTCCGGCACGATGCGGACGGCGGGCGAACCGTTGCGGCTAGTGCAGGTGCAGACGGACATGCGATTCTGGCGGACCTCAATCCCGAATTCGTCCTTCTCGATGGAAAGACATTTCAGGACTTTATCGATTTTGCGCCGCAGAAGCGCGGCCGGTCGTTCGCCGGGCTGCTAGGCCTGAAGCGTTATTCGTCGCTGCGACAGGGGTTGGCCTCGCTGACAAACACGAGGGCATTCAACAATCACTTTGGTGTCGCCAGCAAGGAAGCCAAGCAGAACAGCGCGGCCGTGTCCGTCCAGCGCGCCCGAGGCAACATCAGGGAGGCCTACACGGCGCTCGTCGGAGACGCCTACGATCCGGCAGAAGCCGAAACAACGATGCTTGCGAAGGCGCATTCCGCCCTCAGCGGCATTGAACTGCTCAGACCCCTCTGTGAGGGCCGAACGTTCGAGGAGATCGATCCCTCGAGTTGCGTCGATGCAGCGAAAGCCGCCGAGGGAGGCGAGGCAAGGGCAGAACTCGTAAAGATCCTGCGTGAGGAGGCGAGCTGGTTGAACCTCCTCCGAATGAGTGGACACCTGTAGTAGGCTCTGAGAGCCAAGAGGTGTCGGATGCAAGAGCGTCAACGTCGGTCGTTTACCGAGGAGTACAAGCGGCAGGCCGCTGAACTGGTGGTCTCGAGTGGTCGGTCGATCACGTCGGTCGGCAAGGAACTCGGTCTGCGCGACTCGGTATTGCGGCGCTGGGTGGAGAAGCTGCGGCATGTGCCGGCATCGGCGACGCGGCGCCCCGCGACGCAGGCGGCGCCGATGCCGGCGGACCAGGCTGCCGAGATCGCCCGGCTGCGCGAGGAGAACGAGCGGCTGCGCATGGAACGGGACATTCTAAAAAAGTCGATCGCGATCTTTGCCGGAACACGGACATGAGCTTCCGCTTCATCGAGGACCATCGCGATGCCTATCCGGTGCGGCTGATGTGCGCTGTGCTCGGGGTCTCGGCGGCCGGCTATTACGCTTGGCGGGAGCGGCCGGCGAGCGCCCGTACAACCACTAATACTGCGCTCCTGGCTTCGATCCGACAGGTCCATCAGGACAGCGGCGGCCGCTATGGCAGCCCACGCATCCATGCCGCGATGCGGGCGCAGGGAGGTGGCGTCAGTCGTGGCCGGATCGAACGCTTGATGCATCGGCACGGCATCCGCGCCATCATGGCAGCACCGCGTCGCGTTCGGACCACCGACAGCCGTCATGGCATGCCGATCGCGTCGAACCTCATCGAACGTCACTTTGCAGCTGCGGCTCCGAACCTAATCTGGCTCGCCGATATCACCTACATTCCGACGGCAGAGGGCTGGCTCTATCTGGCAGCCATCATGGACCTCTTCAGCCGCAAAATCGTCGGCTGGGCGATGCGCGATCACATGCAGGTCGAACTCGCCTCGTCCGCCTTGACCATGGCGATCCGCCAGCAGCGGCCGGAGGCCGGATTGATCCATCATTCCGATCGCGGCGTGCAGTACGCCTCACAGGACTATCGCGCGGTCCTGTCGACCGCCGGCATCACCGCATCGATGAGCCGCAAGGCCGACTGCTACGACAATGCCCCGATGGAAAGCTTCTTCCATACCCTGAAGACCGAGCTCGTTCATCATCGCCAATACGAGACCCGCGCCGAGGCCCAGCGCGACATCTTCACCTTCATCGAGGGCTTCTACAATCGGATCCGTCTCCACTCCGCCATCGGATATATCGCCCCGATCGAAATGGAGCTAAAAACAGCTTAACCCTGTCCACTGTTTTGGGGGAAGATCAGGCCCGGTGAGAGATCTTGCTGTTGGCCCGGTAAGGCTGCGACCTGTGGCGCGCGAAGGGCAGCCCGAGACTTGGCGGCTCAACCCAGACGTTCATTGGTCTAGTCCCGAGGAGGAGACAATTCCCATTTACCAGCGGTTGTTCTATTGCCTTTTCTTCGCGGATTACTAGTATCAGGGCTTTCGGAGCGGCCAATTCGGCATCTCTAACAGCACATAACTCGGAATTATGGTAGTTCAGAAGAACGATAATGAGCTTCGGGCTGCGACGCGTTCGAACGCGGATATCCTTTCGAAATGGGACGACAAGAGCGACTTTACCGGCGAAACTCTCATCGGCGTCAGCCTAGAGGGACGCACCGCCCGACAGTCTCTTTTTTCGGGAACGCTATTCCGGGATTGCAGCTTCCGAGGATGCGATTTCAGCCGGTCGGATTTCGAGGCGGCTGTCTTCGAGTCTTGCATATTCTCGAATTGCGATTTCAGCGTCGCGGACTTCCGTTCCGTTGATGCAGTTCAGACTGTGTTCGAAGGTTGTTCGTTCCAACAGGGATCCGTCAGGTCCAGTCGCTACAGCAGCTGCGAATTTCGCGAGTGCGTCTTCGAATTGCAGACCTTCGAGGAAAACGACCTCGAAGAGACGGCCCTGGTCAACTGCAGTTTTCACAGGGCTACCCTTTTGCATTGTCGCTTCGAGAGAACTCGCTTCGAGCGAACCGATCTTTCCGACTGCACTTCGCAGTATCACCTCTTTATAGAATGCGGATTCGACAGGTGTGGCTTCAATGCCGAATCTGTGGGACTGACCTTCGGCTTGTCGACGGACAACCTCGATGCATTGACGCTTGTCTGGCGAGGCGCTGCTTTGGAGCACTCGAGTGGCGCTGGCCTCGTCAGAGATCTTCGTACAACTTACGAGGCCCGTCACTGGCCTTTCCTAGCAGCGATGCTGAGTTTGAATTTTGGCCTCTTGACACCCATAGATTCGCTTGAATTGGCTTTCTCTAGTCTTGCCGGCGAGCCGAATGGCCGACGCGCGGTCGGCGCTGATGAACTGAAGTTTCTTAGTCGTGTTGTCGAGCTATTGTCGCGGCAGTCGCGACTGCCGTTCCTATCGATTGCGCGAGGACTGGAGACAGTCTGTAGCATAGCGGAAGGTGCTCGCCGCCACATTGGCGATGCTGTAAAAATACTGATTCACGCGTTGAAGGATGCCGAGCACGCCGAGCTTGCCGCAATGGAGGCGTTGTTAGAGCCGCTGGAGAGCATGTCGCCTTCAGAGGAGCTGCTGGTCTCTTTCGTATTCGATACCGAGCCATCGATTTCCTTCAGCGATTGGCTTGGCGGTCTCCATCGGAGCGGCGTGCTTCCCGGATTTGCACCGAGACTCATAGAAGCAAGGTCAGGTTCGTATATTGAGATGCTGTCACTTTCGGTGGCAACCTTGAGCAGTGTTCTCATCTGTCTCTCGATGATCGAAAGAATAGTGGAGCGCGTTATCTACATCAGAGCTCGCGCGAAGATACTTTTCTCCCCGCACTTGCCTGCCGCCATCCGGCGGCGCGCGCTCCAACCTATCGCCGCTTCGTCACCGACCGTAACGCGCGAGTTGCAGAAGTATCTCGAGCTCGCGTCAAATTCGCAGTCCAAGCGCATTATCTCTGACCTGGAACAATTCACGCCGAAACTGCTGCGCGTCGAAATAGACCAGGAAGCGAACCGCTCAATTGGCCAGGTGACGATATAGGCGCTGAAGGGCTCCCCGAAATTGCAAGGAATCCCTGGAGAGGTTTATCCGGAAGCAAAATCCCAAGTCCGGGCTGAATCCACTCCTGTTTCCGGGAATGAAGAATGTGCCTGTATGCTCAATGACGGATCTCAAAAAATCGATTGATGTGCCGAGGGAGGCGCTTATGTTGCGGAAGTAGACTGTCGCAAAATGTCCGGTTGAGGATTTATCCAAGGCTACTCTATGTCCGAAGCTCGCGACCAGCTCGGTATGCCATTTTCTGACTGGATCGATCGCCTCGAGGAATGCCTTTCGGTATTGGTCGTAGTCATCGGATAGAAAATGCTCGACCGCAGCGAGCGAGGAGATACCGAGTCCACCGGACAAGACGTCGGCCCAATCTTCGAACGAACTCTCTAGCGCTTTCCGGAACACGACGATAGAGAATTTCATTCCATTCACACAAATCGCCTTATGAGGCGTATAAATTCCGAAAAATTGATGGGATGGACCCATGGCTTTCGCCAACCGTCCTGGAAAAATTGAAAGCGTCTCATCGACGACCACCTTTGTGCCCTCGTTCGCTTTGACGACTAACGCGTCAATGAATTCTTCCGGCAGATAGACGCCGGTATTGTAGATCGGATCCGTAACCCAGATGGCATGATCAGGAGTCGGAGGAAGGTTACGCAGAGCGCCAAGTGTATCATCAAGCCGCGCTCGCGTTGTGCGGTGGACACGGATTCCAAGCCGGCTCAGGTTGTGATGAGTCGTGAAATAGCTCGGATCAAGAATATGCACATCCGTCACCCCCGTGAGCTTGAGAGCGTTGGAAACGGATGAAATTGACTCCGATCCGTTCTCGGTGAACAACGCGCCGACTTCGTTCGAATCCAACCCCAACTTTCTGAGCACCGCCGATTTGGTCAGCAGGTGATACGAGTACCTGTACGGGATGGGGTCCATCGTTTTGGGGAACGGCAGAGCTGCCCTAACTGTTTGCACGAATTCGGGAGACGGATCCCAATGGGATACGTCGGTTGGTTCTCGACGATGATTGCGAGCGTATTCTTCGACAAGATCATTGAGCTCATCGAGGAATGCGTTTTCTTGGACCCGAAAAGCGCTGGTCAAAAAGCAATAATTCCGAGTTATGTGCCTTTCAGCCGCAAATTGTGATCGCGTTTACCATGAAGGAGTTTGAGCCCATGCCAATTCGGGCCGTCTTTGCGATAGAGACTGGCTGAATTGGGTAATGGAGTGTACTTCTGATGCTGATCAGCTCAGCAGTTACCGACTACTTGCGGTATTGTGCGATCGAACGGCAGCTGTCCACGCACAGCCTTGAAGCCTATGCTGCGGATCTGAACGATTTTCATCGCTTCTTGGGTGTCGATCGTTCGGTGTCCTCAATAGTCAGTGCAGATCTCGGCGCTTATCTCACCGATCTGTTGGAGCGTCGAAGGCTTTCGATTTCAACTGCACGTCGACGCTTCGCTTGTCTGCGTACATTCTTTCGACGGACGGCCACCCTGGCCCGGGCGGCAGATCCGTTTCATGGCTGGCGTCTAGAACTTCCGCGCCGCAAGGGACTGCCCCGTTGTCTCTCGCGCTCAGAAGTTCGAGGCGTATTGTCAAGCTTGGCAAGCACGGGCGGGAAGGTCAGCACGTCCATCAGGCCGGTTCTAATCGCGGCTCGCCTAATGATCGCAACCGGCATAAGAGTGGGTGAGCTTTGCAAGATACGCATTTCTGATGTCGCCCCGGAAGGAACGCGCGTCAGGATTTGCGGCAAGGGAGCGAGAGACCGGCATGTCTATGTCTCCGATGCGGTGCTTCAGTCTGAGATCTTGCAGTTGCTGGAGTGTCGCGCGAAAGAGCCGATCAAGGTTGCGCATCTGTTCTTGAACCGACTTAAGCGGCCGATGAGACCCCAATCGGTTCGAAGAGCGCTTCGTCGTTATTCTGAAGTATCAAGCAACAGACGCCGTATCACGCCGCACATGTTACGCCATACGGCCGCAACTCTATTGATCGAGCGTGGCGTTGATATTCGGTTCGTTCAAAAGCTACTTGGACATTCAAGCATATCGACGACCGAAATTTATACCCATGTGTCAGATGAAGCGTTAAGGGCTAGTTTGGAAAGGGCTGATGTACTGGCCAATCTGGTAGCATAGCCCATCGCAGCGCGGAGGAGATGTAGTCGCCAGACGATTGAAAGTGTGTGGGCTATGTTGAAGCGCCAGATCATGGGCGTTCGTCATTGGGTTTCGGCGAAGCACTGCTTCCACTTTCGCCGCGCCGGTGGGCGCGCAGTGATGGGGGTGAAACCGCAATAATACACCCGCGGCTCATCTTTAGAGGCTATCTTCCGGTTGTCTACTACCAGTCCATTTTGTCGGTCGTCCCAATAACTGCCAACGTCGTCATGAGACGAAGCCCGTGGGCGAAACTATCGGGGTGCGCGTCGAACTCCTTTGTATGCACCACCGCGAGTCCGCGTCCGTCCTTGCTAACTCCGATGGAGAAGTACAGGGCGGGCATGACGCCGGTATAATATGAGAAAGCTTCCGAGAACATGCCACGCCCAGGGCGTATCGAGCATCCCAGGCCATGTCCGCCCGAGAGGCGCGATGATCTGCTCGAACAGCGCAGGGTCGTTTCGTGTCGCCGGCGCACCCGGTCGGACCGCCCAGTCGTAATTTACGGCCGCCTCCGATGCCATTCGCGAGACTAGCTGATCGAGCTTTTCCTCAAGTGAGGGCTCGCCGTTCTCGCCCAGGGAGATATTCTCGAAGCTGCGAATGGTGCCGCTGACATCGGCATCCGCGGTGATAACGTTGCCCGCATTGCCGTCGGCGAGGAATTGCGTGACCGAAATGACAACAGGCTTGTTAGCGATATCCAGGTAACGGGCCGGCAGTTCGATCGCCATACGGGCGGCAACGAGTGCCGTATCGCTGCCCTCATTGGGCGCTGCCTTGGCGATCGGAATGCCTGCGGTGCCGAGCAAGATCGATGCGTGAATGTCGTGACCGCGATTGTGCATCAAGCCGTCTATCTGTGAGCGCGTCATGTGAGACGTTGGCTAACCGCGTTGCGCTCGAGGGCTCGGGCGTCCATCTCAGCTCTCAACGCACCGGTGTCGCGAGGACGATCATAGCGCCGATCCGCGCGGCAGGTCGGATGCCTACCAAAGAATCGATTACGGCGCGCCGTCGACGGCTAGACAGACGATCGGCTTGAAGCCCAAGCTATCTTTACGAGATCCGATCTGTGCCGCATCATCGCACATGCCCGAGCCTCGCCGCGCCGTTCGGCGCAGACGACAGCCCGATCTTCGGAGGCATAGAGCACCTCTCGGCATTTCTGAGAGCTCTGGAATCGCTCGCATGGTCGCCGAAGTGACCCGCTGCCGGTGTCGGCGATCTTGGCCCGACCGGATCAACTGGATCCCGGCGGCCGATATCTGAACCGTCTCGCCAACAACCTGCGAACGGCTTTCATGTTCTGGGATCCCCAGACGCACGCCAGCTTCGGCCAGCGCATCACCATAGAGCGGGCGGCCATCGACCGGCAGTCGGCCAGCCTAGTTTGCTTCGTTGATGAGTTTGATGCGGTGCAGAGCCGCGATCCGGATCGATTCCGTGAGGTTTCTCGGGAAGCCTGTAGGCAAAGCTTTGACGACCTCCTGGAAGTTCGCCTCGAATGTCGTGGCTAGATCATCAAAAATCGTGCGCACGACAGCGATCCCGACGCCCGACATTTCTGCCGTCTGGATGAAGTGCCGCGGCCGCATCTCATTTACGGTATGGTGGCGGCTCTTGCCGACCGACATGGCGAGTTTAAGTGCCTTGGGTTGGATTTGCTTTGCATCGTGGCTCGGCTGCGCACTCAACACGTCATAAAGGGGCGTGAGACGGAAACGTCCGCCGGGATGAAGGAAGACGCTGAAGTTTTTGCCGTGGGCATCCGTCGCGCCGATCAACCAAAATACGATCCCCGCGCGCATGAAGACCGCGATATCTTCAGCGGGATAATCGCTGCCTTTTAGCAGATCAAAGATTTCCTTCACGCCGGGACCGCCGTCGGATTGAGATTTTCGGGTCGGCGGGACGGAAAGCGCTTGGCAGCAGTCTTCTTGCGGAAGCCGGAGCAAACGTTTGTCCTGAGTCCAGCGGCGGTCAAAGCGCTCGACGATGAGTGTGCGTCGGCCGCCGAAGTCGGCAATCTCTGCATTGGCAGCCGGTATGCCAAGCGCCTTGATCAGCTTGAGACAGAAATATTCGTTCTCGACGCCGTTTGAGAGATCAACCCCATTTGGTAAGCGACCGATCTGCGGCTTCAGAATATGGGTTGTCGCCGTTGTCCCGGACGGTTTGTACCATTTGCCGCTTCGGCGCAGCAGAGCCGTCTTTTCTTGAGCGCCAGCCAGCGAGATACGAAAATCCTCGTCCTCGCCGAGGCCAAGCGGCGCTGTGGCCAGGTTTTGAATGAGTTTGCTAACGTCCTCATCGCTCACATATGTGCCATCGGTCGTTCCCGCCCGGCCCGGATCGATGCCTTCCGGCAAGAATTGGAGCGCGCCAACGCAGTCGTGGCCGAGGGACGAAAGCATGCTGTAGGCGTCGGTACCATTGGCTCCGACGCGCTCCGCAACACGCCTGCGCATTTGCTCGCTATCCGGCAATAGATTGTCGAAGACACCGGTCACCACTGCGCCGATGTACCGATCTTCACGGAGCGGCAATGACAGCGAAATCGGGAACGTCGATTGCCAGGCGAGCCAGGCTGGATCGTATCGGAAATCGATAGCCCCGCTGGACTCGCGGTTGAGTACCCCTGCCTGGCGTCCGTTCACGAACACGTTCAACGGCTCCTTGGCTCGCGGACGGGCCATCAGAAGATATCCTCGATATCGGCTGCACTGGCTTTGCTCCGCGGGCGAACGACCAGCTCAAAATCAAGCGCGGCCAATGCTGCCATGACGGTGTGCAGTTGAATGGCCGGTGCCCCTCCTTCGAGCCGGGACACCGTCGCCTGGCGCAGATGTATGACTTTCCCGAGATCGGATTGCGTCAGCCCGGCCTTTTTGCGAGCCCGGCGCAGGATGGCGCCGAGCTGCCTTTCTGTTCGTGCGATTTGTTGGGTCATCCCCCGCCTCTTGGACAAGACATGCGCAATCGCGCATAAATCATCAATATTCGCGTATAAACAGCGCCTATGCGCAATCGCGTATAAATCCGTTATATACGCGATCGCGGATACGGCGGCCTCCGGCTGAAGGGGGAACTGTTCCCAAAGCCGCCGACGTGAAAGTTGAAGAGGGCGTCCGCAATCAACGCGCACGGGCGCCTCGATAGCGCCGTCGCCGCCCCCCATGGTCGATCGCCCGACATTTCCAAATGAAGAAGCTTTAGCGAATTTGCTGGCTCCAAATCTCTCGAAACTCGAAACGAGCCGGCCTCCAAGAAAAAGTCAGCCGATCGTTTGGGGCGAATGTCGACGAGCGTCGCAGTTCAAGCGGCCTATCCCGGGCAAAGAGGTCAAGGAGAACTCCTCGAGCGATAAGATATCCAAGAAGGACCATTCATGTTGACGCAAATCCACGATCGGGGCGTCGTCGGAAGTCTGGCAGGCGGTGTTTCTCAAGCTTATCGGAGAAAATCACGATCGTTGAAAGGGCAGCTTGTCTTGGCGCCGTTTTCGCGCTCCGCTTCAAAAGCGCTTACTTTGATAGACGCGCTTGCGATCTCTTGGTCATCAGGTCACGGCGAGCGACGCCAGGGCGCAAGCTTGGCACGCCATCTCCATGTCATTGACGCGAGTCCGGTCCGGTTGGTTTCCGCAATTTTCCTGGCTGAGCGCAGTCGAGCCGTCACAAGAGATAAATCTCTAAGATGACACGCGCTGCCGTGTGATTTTACATCTACGCTGTCCGGCGTGCAGGAAAGAATCGTTTCGAACATCAGAACTATCCTCTCCTTCATCTCAGGGGGGCCGGCATGTTACTGCAAGCCGCATGATCTCGCCGCATAGGCGCGCCGATACGGATAGAAATTCGGCCGCTCAGCATCAAACGATGCGTTTTGCGTCAACAAAAGAATACCGCTTTCCCGGAATCGCCGAAAAAGAGTTTGCCTTGGACTCGCTCGTCTCTGCTTTCTCTGAAAATATTGATTGCTCGCCGGATGGTGCTTGCGAGGGGAATGCGGATGACTTGCACTGACCTGTTTGACCGATCTCGAACCCGCGTCGCGCCGCTGACGTCGTGCCGCACGGCGTGTTGTTGACGCTCCGAGCGCGTGCCGGCGCGGATCAGGGACGCTGATCGCGCCAACCTTCCCGTAATTCAAGATCCGCCGGCGGCCCGCATGAGCCGCTTCGTAACCCGCTGGCCCGGCGCCGCGCGAACGCTTCGTGCTGCCTCGTCACGTCCTCCACGTCCAACATTTGAGGTAATTGCAATGACCGCCAGCCATGATCAGATCAAATTCGCCTACTGGGTGCCCAACGTCTCCGGCGGATTGGTCATCAGCAAGATCGAGCAGCGAACCGGATGGGACATCGACTACAACCGCCGCCTGGCGCAGATCGCGGAAGCGAGCGGCTTCGACTATGCACTGAGCCAGATCCGCTTCACCGCCGGCTATGGCGCCGAATTCCAGCATGAGCCGGTCGCGTTCAGCCACGCCTTGCTCGCGGCGACCACGAAACTGAAGGTGATCGCGGCACTGCTGCCTGGGCCCTGGAATCCGGCGGTGGCGGCCAAGCAGATCGCGACCATCAGCCAGCTCACCGAGGGCCGTGTCGCCGTCAACATCGTCAGCGGCTGGTTCCGCGGCGAGTTCACGGCGATCGGCGAGTCCTGGCTCGACCACGACGAGCGCTACCGCCGCTCGGAAGAATTCATCCGTGCGCTGCGCGGAATCTGGACGCAGGACAATTTCAGCTTCCGTGGCGATTTCTACCGCTTCACCGATTACACGCTGAAGCCGAAGCCGGCCCATCCCTTGCCCGAGATTTTTCAGGGCGGCAGCTCGCGCGCGGCGCGCGACATGGCCGCGCGGGTGTCGGACTGGTACTTCACCAACGGCAATTCGGTCGAGGAGATCAAGAAGCAGGTCGACGATATCAGGGCCAAGGCGCGCGCCAATAATCACTCGGTCAAGATCGGCGTCAACGCCTTTGCGATCGCGCGCGAGAGCGAGGCCGAAGCGCGCGCCGTGCTGGACGAGATCATCGTCAAGGCCGATCCGGAGGCGGTCAATGCCTTCGGCCATGAGGTGAAGAATGCCGGCAAGGCCTCGCCGGAAGGCCAGGGCAATTGGGCGAAATCGAGCTTCGAGGACCTTGTCCAATACAATGACGGCTTCAAGACCAATCTGATCGGCACGCCGGAGCAGATCGCCGAGCGCATCGTCGCGCTGAAGCAGGTCGGCGTCGACCTCGTGCTGCTCGGCTTCCTGCATTTCCAGGAAGAGGTCGAGTATTTCGGCCGTCGCGTCATTCCGCTGGTTCGCGCGCTGGAGGCGAAAACCGCGGCGCACGCCCAGGCTGCCGAGTGATAGGGAGGCTGGCGACGTGACCGCGGTGGCGACGAATACCGGTGTCCTTGCGCTGGAGGCTGCTCCGGCGCAAGGGAAGGCGCGCGCAACGGCGATTGCCGATGCCCCCACACGGGTGCTCGCGCAGGCCGGCGATCGCGCGGTACGGCCGGTGCTGGCGCTGAACGAAATCTCGCTCGCATTCGGCGGCGTCGCGGCGCTGCGCGACGTCGATCTTGCGGTCGCACCGGGAGAGATCCGCGCGGTCATCGGGCCCAATGGAGCCGGCAAGAGCTCGCTGCTCAACGTCATCAGCGGGCTCTACCGTCCCGATCGCGGCCGGGTCTGGCTCGGCGAGCGCGCATTTGTCCACGTGCCGACGGCACATCTCGCCGCGCACGGCGTCGCGCGCACGTTCCAGAATCTTGCGATCTTCAAGGGGCTGTCGGTGTTCGACAATGTCCTGATGGGGCTCGCGCACCGCGTCCGCGCCGGTTTCCTGCGCCAGATCATCGGCTCGCCGCTGGCGCGCCGGATCGAGGCGGAGAACCGCGCCGCCGCCGAGGATGTCATTGGCTTCCTGCACTTAGGCGACGTCCGTGAGCGCGCCGCCGGAAGCTTGCCCTACGGCTTGCAGAAGCGGGTCGAACTGGCGCGGGCGCTGGTCGCGCGGCCGACCTTGTTGTTGCTCGACGAGCCGTTCGCGGGCGTCACCTTGAGCGAGAAGCGCGAACTGTCCGAGCACGTGCGCAATGCGCGCGACAGCTATGGCGCCACCATCGTGCTGATCGAGCATGACATCGCCGTGGTGATGGGACTGTCGGACCGAATCGCGGTGCTCGACAACGGCCGCAAGATCGCCGACGGCACGCCCGACGAGGTGAGGTCCGACCAGGCGGTGATCGACGCCTATCTCGGTGTTGCGCATCAGGACGTCACGGAGCTCGCGGTCTGATGTTCGATTATCAGTTTCTGATCGAGGTGCTGGTCGGCGGTCTGCTGTCGGGAGTGATGTACTCGCTGGTCGCGATCGGCTTCGTGCTGATCTACAAGACCTCGGGCGTGCTCAACTTTGCGCAGGGCGCCATGCTGCTGTTCGCGGCGCTGACCTTCGTCAGCCTGGTCGAGCGCGGCCTCTCGTTTCCGCTTGCGTTCCTGATCACCCTGGCGATCATGGTGGTGCTCGGCGTGACCGTCGAGCGCACGGTGCTGCGGCCGCTGATCAACCAGCCGCCGATCACTCTGTTCATGGCAACCCTCGGGCTGTCCTACGTGATCGAGGGCGCCGCGCAGCTGTTGTGGGGCACCCAGGTTCACGGCCTCGACATCGGGATCAGCGACGTGCCGCTGGATATTGCCGGTGTCTTCATCAGCCGGTTCGACCTGTTCGCAGCAGTGGTCGCGGGAAGCCTGGTGGCGCTGTTCTCGCTGTTCTTCCGTTACACGCGAGCCGGGCTCTCGTTCCGTGCGGTCGCCGAAGATCCGTTCGCGGCGCTCGCCGTCGGCCTGCGGCTGCCGCGGGTCTGGGCCACCGTCTGGACGGCTTCCGGCGTCGTCGCGCTGGTCGCCGGATTGTTGTGGGGTGCGCGTCTCGGCGTGCAGTTCTCGCTGTCGCTCGTGGTGCTGAAGGCGCTGCCGGTGCTGGTGCTTGGCGGCTTCGATTCAATTGCCGGCGCGATCATCGGCGGTCTTCTGATCGGCGCCATCGAGAAACTCGCCGAAGTCTATGTCGGGCCGCTGTTCGGCGGCGGCATCGAGGCCTGGGCCGCCTATGTCGTGGCGCTGGTGCTGCTGCTGGTCCGGCCGTCGGGGCTGTTCGGGCAGAAGCTGGTCGAGAGGGTCTAGGCGATGCGCGCAGCAACCTCGACAGCACAGCGCGCCGGCGTAGAGACCATCGCGATTGCCGTCGCAGCCGTGATCGCCTTTGGCGTCATCCCGTTCTTTGGCTCCGACTACCTGCTGGATGCGGTGTTGACGCCGTTTCTGGCGCTGGCGCTCGCCGCGGTCGGGCTCAACGTTCTCACCGGCTATGCCGGCCAGGTGTCGCTGGGCTCCGCCGCCTTCCTCGCGGTCGGCGCCTATGCCACCTACAATCTCCACCTCCGGCTGCCCGAACTGCCGCTGCTCGTCGATCTGGTGCTCGCCGGCCTCATCGCGGCCGCGATCGGCATCGTGTTCGGACTGCCCAGCCTGCGGCTGCGAGGATTCTACCTCGCGGTCTCGACCCTGGCCGCACAATTCTTCGTGCAATGGGCGCTCACGAAGTTCGGCTGGTTCTCCAACGACAATCCGTCCGGCGTGATCGATGCCCCGGTCCTGCACGTGGCTGGTTTGTCGTTCACCAGCCCGGCCGGCCGCTATGTGTTCTCGCTGAGTGTCGTGACAGCAGCGACCTTCCTGACCTTGCGGTTATTGCGCTCACAGAGCGGCCGCAACTTCGTCGCGGTGCGCGATCATGAGCTCGCCGCCAAGGTGATCGGCGTGCCGCTGTTGCGCACCAAGCTGCTGGCCTTCGGCGTCTCCTCGTTCCTGATCGGTATCGCGGGGGTGTTGTGGGCCTTCGCCTATCTGCGCACGGTCGAGCCGGCCGGCTTCAATCTCGATCACTCGTTCCAGATCCTGTTCATCATCATCATCGGCGGATTGGCCTCGCTGCGCGGCGCGTTTCTCGGCGCCGCCTTCATCGTGGTGTTTCCGCTGATCCTGTCGCGCGCCGGCGCGGCCCTGCTCGGCGGCGTGTTCGATTCCGGCGTTCTGGAGATGAGCCAGCGCATCGTCGTCGGCGCGCTGATCATCGCGTTCCTGATTGCCGAACCGCGCGGCCTGATCGCGCTCTGGGACCGGTTTTGGACCGCCCTCACGCGGCAAGTCGCCGCTCGGAACACATGACATTTCGCACCACTGGAGAAGCTGACGATGATTAAGTCGAGAGTTCTGAAATTTGCTTTCGCCGCGGCGGTTGCCTCGGTGCTGGCCGGGCTACCGGCGGCCCGGGCCGACGAGCAGTTCTTCCCCCTGCAAAGCTACCGGGTCGGCCCCTATGCGGCCGGCGGCACCGGCTTCTTCGGCGGGTTCATCGACTATCTCAATCTGATCAACATCCGCGATGGCGGCGTCAACGGCGTCAAGCTGACCTGGGACGAAGGGGAGACCCAGTACGAGGTCGAGCGCGGCGTCGAGGTCTATGAGCGGCTGAAGGGCAGGCCCGGCGTCGCCGCCTGGAATCCGCTGTCGGTCGGCATCGCCTACGCCATGATCGATCGTATCACCAGGGACAAGGTGCCGCTGATCACCATCAATCACGGCCGCACCGATTCGACCGACGGCCGCGTGTTTCCCTACGTCTTCCCGCTGCTGCTCAATCCCTACAGCGAGACCTCGGGAATCGTGAACTACATTGCGAGCCGCGAGGGCGGGGTCGACAAGCTGAAGGGCAAGAAGCTCGTCGTGCTCTATCACGGCTCGCCCTATGGCAAGGAGACCATCCCGATCTACAAGCTCTTGGCCGACAAGTATCAGTTCAGCCTGGAGCAGATCGAGGTGCCGCATCCCGGCAACGAGCAGCAGTCGCAATGGCTGTCGATCCGGCGCGCGAAGCCTGACTACGTGGTGCTGCGCGGCTGGGGCGTGATGAACCCGGTGGCGTTGAAGACCGCGCAGAAGGTCGGCTTTCCCGCCGACCATATCATCGGCAACGTCTGGTCCAATTCCGAGGAAGACGTGATCCCGGCCGGCGACGCCGCCAAGGGCTATATCGCGATCACCACGCAGGCCTCCGGCGAGCAATATCCGGTGCTGCAGGAGGTGATCAAGACGGTCTACGGCGCCGGCAAGGGCAATCTCGACGACAAGAAGCGGATCGGCAGCGTCTACCACAATCTCGGCATCGTGAACGGCATCCTCAATGTCGAGGCGATCCGGATCGCGCAGGCGAAGTTCGGCAAGCGCACTTTGACCGGTGACGAGGTGCGCTGGGGTTTTGAGCACCTCCAGCTCGATCCAGCGCGGGTCGAGGCGCTCGGCGCCAAGGATCTGTTCCATTCGATCAACGTCACCTGGGACAATCATGAAGGCGACGGCCGCGTCACGTTCCAGCAGTGGGACGGCGGCAAATGGAAGGTGGTCTCGGGCTGGATCGCGCCGGACTGGGCCTTCCTGCGCCCGATCATCGAAAAGTCCGCGGCCGCCTATGCCAAGGAGCATGGCATCAAGGTGCGGACCTCCGGCGACGAAGCGGTCAGCAACTGATGTTGCGACAGGCGCGGGAGCGCTTTTGGCTCCCGCGCCTGCAACGCCAGGGATCAACAGATGAATGAAACCCTGCTCTTAGTCGAGCGACTGGCCGCCACCTATAATCACGCGATCGCCGCGGTCAGCGACGTATCGTTCGCCGTGCAGCGCGGCGAGATCGTCGCCGTGCTCGGCGCCAACGGCGCCGGCAAATCGACCACGCTGCAGGCGGTCTCGGCGCTGCTCGCCGCCCGCCGCGGCCAGATCACCGCGGGCCGCATCGTCTTCGACGGCCGCGACGCCGCGGGCACCTCGGCGGCGACGCTGGTGCGCGCCGGTCTGGTGCCGGTGCTCGAGGGGCGGCATTGCTTCGCCTCGCTGACGGTGGAAGAAAATCTCATCACCGGCGCGATGGGGCGCGATGCGCGGCGGGCGGAGATAGCAGCGGATCTCGACCGCATCTACGCGCTGTTCCCACACCTGAAGCAGCATCGCCGCTCGCTCGCCGGTCTGACCTCGGGCGGCGAACAGCAGATGACGGCGATCGGCCGGGCCTTGATGTCGCGTCCGCGGCTTCTGGTGCTGGACGAGCCATCGATGGGTCTGGCGCCACTGGTCGTCGAGGGAATTTTTCGCGCGCTCAAGCAGCTCAACAGCGAGCAGGGGCTGTCGATCCTGGTCGCCGAGCAGAACTCGACGGTGGCGCTGCGCTTTTCCGATTACGCGGTGGTGCTCGAGAACGGCCGCAGCGTGCTGGCCGGCGCGGCCACCGAGCTGCGCCAGCGCGCCGACATCAAGACACATTATCTCGGCGGATCGTCTCAAGGCGATCAGAGCCGGAGGCAGCCGACAGAGGCTGTCGCATGACTGCAACCCGGAGAGAATGACCATGGCCAACGACAATCTCGCACGCAAGATCGACGACGACGTATACGCCAGGCTTGATGCCGCCATCGATGCGACGGTGAAAGTGAATGCCGACCGCAACGACCGCGAGAGCCGCTTTCCGCGCGAGAATCTGCGCGCGCTTGCCGAAGCCGGCTGGACCGGCGTGCTGAACGAGCCTCAGTTCGGCGGGCTCGGCCTCGGCCATTCGGATTTTGCCGAGGCTGCCTACCGGATCGGGCAGGCCGATGCATCCACCGGCCTCGTCTATGTCATGCATGTCGGCGCGGCGCAGACCATCAACCTGTTTGGCAACACCGATCAGAAGGAACGCTGGCTGAAGGCCAGTAGCGACAGCCTGCTCGGCACCTACTCGACCAGCGAGCGCGCCACCGGCGGTCACTGGTGGTACAATCTCTCGGAATCGTCGCGCGACGGCGACGACTATCGCGTCAATGCGGAGAAATCGTTCACGACGAGCTCGGGCCAGGCGGACTATTATGTGGTGCAGACCCGCACGCCTGGCGCCAAGGACCAGGCCGACATCATCTTCTTCATCGTCGATGGCAACGCGGAGGGCATCGAGTCCCGTCCCTGGGATGCGCTCGGCGTGCGCGCCAATCATTCGGGCCCGATCCGCTACAGCAATGTGCTTGTGCCGCAACGCGACCGGCTCGGCGCCGAAGGGCAGGGCAAGGAAATCATCTATGACGGCGTTTCGCCGGTCTATCTGATCGGGCTCGGGGCGGTCTGGGAAGGCGTCGCCCGCGGCGCGCTAAACGCGGCGGTCGCCCACACCACGAGCTTCGTGCACAAGGACAGGAACAAGAGCCTTTCCGACTATCAGGCGATCCGCCAGGAGCTCGGCGCTGCCAAGGTGCTGGTCGAGACGCTGCGGCCGTGGCGCAACGAGCTCGCAGGCAAGCTCGACGCGCTCTGGCGCGCCGGCAAGCCGCAAAGCGAAATCCTGATTCCGTTGACCGAATTCAAGGTGCACGCCGCTGAGGTCGCCAATAAGGTTGCGGCGGCGGCGCTGACGGTGACGGGCGGGTATGGTTATCACCGCGGCCCGATCGAGCGTGCCTATCGCGACGCGCGCGCGGCGATCGCGATGGGGCCGTCCAATGTCATCGCGCGCGACTGGATCGGCAAGGCGCTGGTCGGCCTGCCGTTGGAACTGTTCTACGAGGGCGGAGAATAAGTCGAAATTGCGTGCCTTTGCCGGCATCGGCCGCACCCAAGATTGTGGCGATCCCTCGTAATACTCAAAAGGCAGATATCACGAAGCTCAGCGCGAAGCTGAGCGTACCGGCCAGGGACTCTGGGAGGGCAGCTACGTCGAGCCCTGGCTCTATCGTGCATGCATCCGGGCAAGCGGAAACCCGTCCGCCTGTTCGGACGATGCAAATGCCCGTCCTTGATGGAGTCGACTGTCGGGTGTCAATCCACAAACGTCCGATGGCCGATCACCACAGTTTCGCAGGCGGCTCTGGCGTGGGTTGGGCGACTCACGCTACCCATCATTTCCAGCCACCTCACTGAATGATGGGAATGACATGGTTGCAGCTACCCGTAAACTGCCGACCTCTGGTTACGCGCTTGAAGTTGACGGTCGACTCAAAACCGAATTTGCGACCAGAGACGGCGCCAGGGCAGGTGGAGAAGAACTCAAGAGACGTTTTCCCAGGCTTCAGATCAGGATCTATGACGCGCAGACGAACGCGCGCGAGGAAGTTTAGACTCTTTGACTGGAGGATTCGTCCGCTTGTGCGCGTGCGGCTGCCGCCGCATCGGGCTCTCGTGAACCCAGCCGCTTTGCGTCTGGGCCGTCCGGCTTTGATCCCTCGCGCAGGACTGCGGAGCTCCTCGCCGGGGGCACTCGTGAAAGGGTCCCGCCGTCATCAAGTATGACGGCGTCGCTATCACTGCCCCGTTCCCGGGTACCCTCTTAACCGGTCTCGTCGCTGCACTCGGTCCCGCGTGCCGCCTTCGGCGTCGCTATGCTCACGCTCCTGCGGGTGCCATATCCTTGAGGCGATGCGCCGTTGGCGCACGCCTGGCCGGGGCCTGCGGCCCTCGGCACCTATCAAGGCCAAATCCCATGAAGAATCGGACGGTAGGCGGGCTGCGTCGCAGATTTCGCATTCTCTCCCTTGGAGGCTGAGAGTAAGAGTGCCGCGCGGGTTTTGACGTGACGGGTTATGGGCTGCGAGAGAGGCTTGCGGCGCCCGTCGCGGAGACTCGCGATGTCGAGACGCTATCTTCAACGGCGCACCGGTGAAGACCGGACGAGCCTTTATGATGAGATCACCAGCAAGATCATCCGCGAACTTGAGGCCGGCCGAGTGCCGTGGGTGCAGCCTTGGGGTACCTCGGCGGCGAACGCGTCCCTGGCCATGCCGAAGAGCGCCACGACCGGTCGTCAATATAGCGGCATCAACGTTCTAATTCTTTGGGGCGCTGCCACCGAACGCGGATTTACAGGTCAGAGCTGGCTTACGTTCCGCCAGGCGCTGTCGCTCGGCGGCCACGTCCGCAAGGGTGAGCGCGGCACGACCGTCGTCTATGCCGACCGCTTTGTACCGGCCGAGGAAAAGCGGCGAGCGAGCGAAACAGGTGACGAAGCGCAGGCCATTCCATTCCTCAAGCGCTTCACGGTCTTTAATACCGATCAGTGCGACAATCTGCCTCCGGAGGTCGCGATGACGGCGCCGCCCCCGCCGCCAGGTCTGATCGAGCCGCGGGTCGAAAAGCTCATCAAGGCAACCGGTATCAACTTCCGGATCGGCGGCAACCGCGCTTGCTATGTACCAGCAGAAGACTATGTGCAGGTGCCGCCGCCGCAAGCCTATTTCGAGCCGATCAACTGGCATCGAACGGCCTTGCACGAGTTGGCGCATGCCAGCGGCCATCCGTCGCGTCTCAACCGTGACTTGTCGGGCAGCTACGGCACCAGGAAGTACGCCTTCGAGGAACTCGTCGCAGAGATATCGTCGGCGTTCAGTTGCGCCTCGCTTGGTATTGCGCCGACGGTGCGGCATGCGGACTATATCGGTTGCTGGCTGGACGTGCTGCGAGAGGACAATCGGGCGATTGTGCGTGCCGCATCACAGGCCAGCAAGGTTGCGGATTATCTTCTTGGATTCCTGCCGGGATCCGTTGTCGACACGACGACGGAGGGGGCGGAGCAGGAGGCGGCGTGAAGTTCTCGCCGGTCACCTCGAAAAAGAGAGTGAGAGGGGAGCCGCGGTCTTTCGCGACGGGTTGGAGGCCGAGAGAGAGGCTCCCGGCCGCCCGTCGTGGAGAATCGACATGACGAAGTCTGTCCAGAAGATCACCCTGTCGCCCTCGCGCGACATTCCGTTCAACAAGCTGGTGCTCAGCCAGTCGAACGTTCGGAGCGTCAAGGCGGGGGTTTCGATCGAGCAACTCGCCGAAAGTATCGCGCAGCGTACGCTCCTGCAAAGTCTCAGCGTGCGAGCGGTTGTGGACAAGGAAGGCAATGAAACCGGCATGTTCGAGGTGCCGGCCGGCGGCAGGCGCTTTCGCGCGCTGGAACTTCTTGTGAAGCAAAAGCGCATGGCGAAGACGCAGGCCGTTCCTTGTGTCGTGCGTGAGGGGGGCATCGCTGAAGACGACTCGCTCGCCGAGAACGACGAGCGGATAGGGCTTCATCCGCTCGATCAGTTCCGAGCCTTCCAGACCTTGAGTGGCGTCGGGTTGTCCGAGGAGGATATCGCTGCTCGGCACTTCGTGACGCCGGCCGTCGTGAAGCAACGACTCCGGCTGGCGTCCGTGTCGCCAAAGCTGCACGACGTCTATGCCGAAGATGGCATGACCCTGGAGCAGCTCATGGCCTTCTCTGTTACAGCCGACCACGCCAGACAGGAGCAGGTCTGGGAGAACGTCAGCCGATCTGGCTATGACGAGCCCTATCAGATCCGGCGAATGCTGACCGAAAATGCCGTGCGCGCGTCCGATCGCCGCGCGCAGTTCGTTGGGCTGGATGCTTATGAGCAGGCTGGCGGCGGCGTTTTGCGGGACCTGTTCGAGCACGATAATGGCGGCTGGCTCCAAGACGTCGCCTTGCTCGACCGCCTGGTGACAGAAAAACTCAAGGCCGAAGCCGAGACGGTTGCCGCGGAAGGCTGGAAGTGGATCTCGGTGGCGCGCGATTTTCCCTACGGTCACACTGATGGTCTGCGAGAAATCGAGGGCAAACCTGTCGATCTCTCACCTGAGGAAAATGCCACCATCGACGCTCTCAACGCCGAGCACGCCAAGCTTGAATCCGATTACCAGCATGCCGATGAGTTGCCCGACGAGGTCGATCAGCGTCTCGGCGAAATCGAGGCGGCACTGATGGCGTTCGAAGATAGGTCGGTGCTCTACGATCCGGCGGAGATTGTCCGCGCTGGCGTCTTCGTCAGTATCGATTCCGAAGGACGCCTCTCAGTGGACCGCGGTTACGTCCGGCCAGAGGACGACCTTCCGGCAACCGATCCTGACGTCAGCCGGAGCGCCGATACGTCATCGACCGAGGGACGCGAGGTCGGTGCTTCCGGTCCGCGCACCGTGGTCTCGGTCGCGGGTAGCCCGGTCGAATCCGACGGGGATGATGACGATGTGACAAGGCCATTGCCCGATCGATTGATTACCGAGCTGACGGCGCATCGTACGCTGGCGTTGCGGGATGCGCTGGCAGAAAGTCCAGCGATCGCGTTCCAGGCAGTATTGCACAACTTCGTGCTGACGGCCTTTTACCGGTTCGCGTCATCCGGAAGCTGCCTTGAGATCGGACTTCGTACGCCGACCTTCCCCGCTCAAGCCCCGGGCCTGAGGGAAAGCGCGTCCGCGAAGGCCGTCGAGGCACGGCACGAGTCCTGGAAGGCACGATTGCCACAGGGCGAGAACGATCTCTGGGATGCGCTCACCGCCCTCGACGGTGATGCACAAGCGTCGCTGTTCGCTCATTGTGCGTCATTTGCGGTCAATGCCGTCCATGAGCCGGCCAACCGCACCAATCAGGGCCGCATCTCCGCCCATGGCGTTCAGACCCGTCTCGATCAGGCCGATGTGCTGGCGCGCGCCGTCGACTTCGACATGGTTCGAGCTGGCTGGAGACCGACCGTTGACAACTATCTCGGTCGGGTCACCAAGCCTCGCATTCTGGAGGCCGTGCGGGAAGCAAGGGACGAATCTTCTGCGCAGTTGATCGAGCACCTGAAGAAGGCCGACATGGCCAAGGAGGCCGAGCGTCTTCTCGATGGTTCGGGCTGGTTGCCGGAGCCGCTGCGTCTCACCGACGCTACCGTATCGCTGGCGGAAGAGGAGGGTGAAGCGGACCCGCTGCCCGAATTCCTTGGCGACGCCGAGAATCGGGAGAATGCCGGTGACGACGAGCCGGAACAGCTCGACGCGGCCGAGTGACATAAGAGAGCGGGATGGCTCCGGCCAGCCCGCAGTTGCTTGGGGACCGGTGTGCAGCGCCGGTCCCCATTCTTATGGCCGAGGGCTCAGAGGGAGAGCCGGGCCGGGAGGGGTTTGAGCCGTCGGGATCAAGGAGAGCGCCTGATGGTTCGCCCATTCCCGCTCTCCGAAAGAAATCCTGCCATGCCCGAATCTCTCGCCGGCGGCGCCTCCGCCGCACCGCTCTCGATGCGTGCCGCTGCAAGCATCACCTCCGCCGCCATCAGGGCCGCCCGACAGCTCTTGAACGAGCTGGAACGCGGCCGGCGCATCGAAGCCGGCGTCCTGCGCCGCGCAATGGAGGCTGCCTTCGGCGCCTCAGACGCGGCCGGCGCCTGGAATTGGAAGACCGCCTATGACGTCTGCGAGGCGGCAACCGTTCTGTTCCTTCGCAAGTTTGGCCCGGCCATGCGCGCCAAGGCTGGCTCGACGGCCGCGATGCTGCCAATGCTCACGAAAATCGTGAGCTGCCTGCCGACACATGCGCGCCGTTCCGAAGATAGTCAGGCGTTTCAGCAATTCTCAACGCCGATCCCGCTCGGGCTGGCCGCATGCACCGCGGCCGGCATTACGTCCGGCGACCGCGTTCTGGAGCCCTCTGCGGGGACGGGCTTGCTCGCCATCTTTGCCGAGCTCGCGGGCGGCGCTCTGACGTTGAACGAGTTGGCCGAGTCCCGTGCGCGGCTGCTCGATCATCTCTTCGCCAACGGTAAAGTCACCCGGTTCGACGCGGCCCAGATCGATGATCATCTCGATGCGAGTGTCGTACCGAGCGTCGTCCTGATGAATCCGCCGTTCTCGGCGATGCCAAATGTCGACCAACGGATGGCGGACGCGGCTCTCCGGCACATCGGGTCAGCCTTGGCTCGCCTTTGCGACGGCGGACGTCTCGTCGCCATCACCGGGGCAACCTTCGCGCCGGACAATCCGGCATGGCGAGACGCCTTTGTTCGGCTTCAGGACCGTGGGCGGGTGGTGCTTTCTGCCGCGATCGACGGCGCCGTCTACGCCAGGCACGGAACTCAGACGGACACAAGGCTGCTGGTGATCGATAAGCTGCCTGCCTCAGATCCGAAGGTCTTTCCCGCCTCGAAAGGCAACGCAGGCGATGTCGCCACCTTGCTTGATTGGGTGACCCAGCATGTGCCTCCGCGGGAGCCTGTCTCCACGCCGGTTCTGGTTGACGTCATTAAGCGCCCTGCGATGTCACGATCGGCTGGTGCCTTTGCACCACGCTCATCGTCCACCTCCGAAGGCACAGCACCAGAACGCGTAGAGCTTGCGTACGAAACGATCGAATGGTCGCCGCCGGAAGGCGCCCGCCTGACCGATGCGCTTTATGAGGAATATGCGTTGCAGTCGATTCGTATTCCCGGATCGTGCATCCATCCGACCAAGCTCGTGCAGTCCGCGGCGATGGCCTCCGTTGCGCCGCCGAAACCGTCCTATCGTCCGCACCTATCTCCGGGGCTGCTGGCAGATGGAGTTCTGTCGGACGCCCAGCTCGAGAGCATCATCTATGCTGGCGAAGCGCATTCCGAGTTTCTCACGGGCTCCTGGACAGTCGACCCGACGTTTGACGTTGTAGCGGCCGCGCGCGACGACGCCGAGAATGCCGTCCGCTTTCGCCGCGGCTGGTTTCTCGGCGATGGCACCGGGGCGGGCAAGGGGCGGCAGGTCGCCGGCATCCTGCTCGACAATTGGCTCAAGGGCCGCCGCCGCGCGGTCTGGATCAGCAAATCCGACAAGCTGATCGAAGATGCGCAGCGCGACTGGTCGGCACTCGGCATGGAGCGCCTGCTTGTTACGCCCTTGTCGCGGTTTCGCCAGGGCACCCCGATTCGGCTTTCGGAAGGTATCCTTTTTGCCACCTACGCTACGCTGCGAACCGACGAGCGTGGCGACAGGCTTTCGCGTGTCAGGCAGATCGCTGAATGGTTGGGCTCCGACTTCGACGGAGTGGTCGTCTTCGACGAGAGCCATGCCATGCAAAATGCGGTCGGCGGCAAGGGCGAGCGCGGTGACCAGGCGGCCTCTCAGCAGGGACGCGCAGGCCTGAGGCTCCAGTACGCCTTGCCGAACGCGCGCGTTCTTTATGTATCGGCCACGGGCGCCACCTCGGTGCACAACCTCGCTTATGCCCAACGCCTCGGCCTCTGGGGCGGCACCGATTTCCCGTTCGCCACGCGGGCCGAGTTCGTCGAAGCGATCGAGGATGGTGGTGTCGCGGCCATGGAGGTGCTGGCGCGCGATCTCAAGGCGCTTGGGCTCTACGCGGCCCGCTCGCTCTCTTACGAGGGCGTCGTGTACGATCTCGTCGAGCACCAGCTGACACCGGAGCAGGTTCGCATCTACGACGCCTATGCCGATGCGTTCGGCATCATCCACAACAACCTCGACGCGGCGATGCGGGCCGCCAACATCACCGGCGAAACCGGAACGCTCAACGGGCAGGCGAAATCGGCAGCGCGATCCGCTTTCGAAAGCGCCAAGCAGCGTTTCTTCGGTCATCTTCTGACTTCGATGAAGACGCCCTCGCTGGTCCGCTCGATCGAGCGCGATCTCGCAGCGGGCCATGCGGTCGTCATCCAGATCGTCTCAACGGGCGAGGCGCTGATGGAGCGCCGGCTCGCTGAGATCCCGACCGAAGACTGGGGCGACGTCCAGGTTGACATTACCCCTCGCGAGTATGTGCTCGACTATCTCGCCCATTCCTTCCCGGTTCAGCTCTACGAGCCTTTCACCGACTCGGAGGGCAATCTCTGTTCCCGGCCTGTCTACCGTGACGGCCAGCCGGTCGAGAGTCGAGAAGCTGTCGCCCGCCGTGACCGTCTGATCGAGAAGCTCGCTTCGCTGCCGCCGGTACCCGGCGCGCTCGACCAGGTCGTGCAGCGGTTCGGCGCCGACATGGTCGCCGAAGTGACCGGCCGCTCGCGACGCGTCGTCCGCAAGGGCGACCGGCTCGTGGTCGAAAACCGCGCCGGTTCGGCCAACCTCGCCGAGACCTCGGCCTTCATGGATGATGTGAAGCGCATTCTCGTGTTCTCCGACGCAGGCGGCACGGGAAGGAGCTATCACGCCGAACTGTCGGCCCGAAACCGTCGCCTGCGCGTCCATTATCTGCTTGAGCCCGGCTGGAAGGCCGACGCCGCGATCCAGGGGCTCGGCCGGACCAACCGGACCAACCAGGCGCAGCCGCCGCTGTTTCGTCCCATCGCAACCGACGTGAAGGCCGAAAAGCGCTTTCTCAGCACCATTGCCCGCCGGCTCGACACGCTAGGTGCCATCACCCGCGGTCAGCGCCAGACCGGGGGGCAGGGCCTGTTCCGGCCGGAGGACAATCTCGAAAGCCCGTACGGGCGCGATGCGTTGCGCCAACTCTACACGCTGCTGGTGCGGGGCAAGGTCGAAGGATGTTCGCTCGAAAGGTTTGAGGATGCCACCGGCCTTAAGCTGACCGATGCCAATGGGCTCAGGGATGATCTGCCGCCGATCACGACCTTCCTGAACAGATTGCTCGCGCTTACCGTTGAGCTTCAGAATATCCTGTTCACCGTTTTCGAGCAGCTCCTGACCGCTCGGATCGAGGGTGCGGTTGCGTCCGGCGCCTATGATGTCGGGCTGGAAACTCTCCGCGCCGAGAGCTTTGTCGTTACCGACCGGCGGACGATCTATATCCATCCGGCTACCTGCGCCGAGGCCCGGCTGCTCACGATCATCCAGCGTCAGCGGAACCATCCTATGCGGCTGGATGACGCTCTCGATCGTCTTTCCGATCGCTGTGCTGTCCTGCTGGTCAATGAGCGGTCGGCGCGCGCCGCCGTGCAGGTCCCGGCGGCCAGCGTGATGCTCGACGACGGTGACATCGAACAGCGCGTTCGCCTGATCCGGCCGATGGAGCAGCACACGGTCCCTCTGGGCATAATGACGGAAAGCCACTGGGCCCAGGCGGACCATCAATGCTTTGCCGCGGCCTGGCTAGCGGAGCTTGCCGAGATTCCCGAGTTCACGGAAAGCACGCTCCATGTCGTGGCGGGCCTGCTGTTACCCATCTGGAAGCGGCTGCCGAACGAATCGACCCGCGTCTATCGGCTTCAGACTGATGCCGGCGAACGCATCATCGGTCGCAAGGTTTCGGCTAGCTGGGTCGCAAATCTCCTTGCTGCGCAGGCGCCCGCGCTGACGCCCAACGCTGCCTTTGCCGCGCTGATGGAGGGACGGACCGTCATTGATCTCGCGGAAGGACTTAAGCTTCGCCGCGTTCGGGTCATGGGCGCGTACCGCATCGAGCTGTCGGGATTCAACGATACGATGCGCGATCGCCTCCGGGCTTACGGCCTCTTTGGGGAGATCATTTCCTGGAAGCTGCGGATGTTCGTGCCCGCGGACGGGAAGGGCGTCGAGATCCTTTCGAACGTGCTCGGCACCTATCCTGTTGCGCGCATCAGTGATCGGGAGGCCGCGTGATGTCTCGCGATGCTTCCGAACTGGCACGCCGGCTTGCGCGCGAGGCCGAGGCGGTGTGTCGACACTATCTCTCCAACGGCAAGCGGGCGGGGCGGTACTGGGTGGTCGGCGACGTCCACAACACCCCGGGCCGTTCATTGTTCGTGCGGCTCCTGGAATCGCCGAAGGGCGCCGCCGGCAAGTGGACCGATGCCGCAACCGGGGAGCATGGCGATCTCCTCGACATCATCCGCGAATGCCGGAGTTTCCGCGATTTCCGCGAGGTCGCCGAGGAAGCGCGGCGGTTTCTGAAACTGCCTCGTTGCGAGCAGAAATCGGCCCCGAAACCCATGCGTTCGCGTGCGTCGACTGGATCGCAGCAAGCCGCCCGACGGCTCTTTGCGATGTCGCGCCCAATCGACGGAACGGTAGTTGAAAGGTATTTGCGGCGTCGCGGAATAGCCCGCATCCACCATGGCGGAAGTCTCCGCTTCCATCCTCGTTGCTACTATCGGCCGGACGAGCATTTGCCGGCCGAAACCTGGCCGGCGATGATCGCCTGCGTCACAGACCTCGCTGGACGGATCACTGGTGTGCACCGTACCTGGCTTGACCCGGCCGGGTTTGATCGCGTGCGGCTCGGCAAGGCTCCGATCGACACGCCACGACGCGCCATGGGCGACCTGCTCGGCAACGCCGTTCGCTTCGGCGTGGTGGACGACGTGCTCGCGGCCGGCGAGGGTATCGAGACGATGCTATCGCTGCGTTACGCATTGCCGGCCTTGCCCGTGGCTGCAGCGCTGTCGGCCAATCACCTTTCAGCCATGTTGCTGCCGTCGGGCCTGCGTCGGCTCTACATCGCCCGCGATGCCGACGCCGCCGGAGATGCTGTGCAGGCAACCCTCACCCGGCGTGCGCAAGACGCCGGCATCGAAGCGGTCGTACTATCGCCCCGGCTGGGGGACTTCAACGAAGATCTGCACATCTGCGGTCTTGAGAGCCTCCGAGCGGCGTTGTGGCTTCAACTCGTACCAGAGGACGTCGTCCGCTTCCTGCATTGGTGGACAGTGGTCGCGTAATAGCTCCGGCATTTCGACGTCGTCGTTGTCGGTCGCGAGAGGATCAATGCCGGAAGAGGACACGACCTCGGCCTTCTAGAGGGCGATCGGACGGCAGGCGGGTGCGGGCCGGCAATGGCTGCGCCCGGCTATTTTCCGCCGCGCGCCGGCGATGAGAAGACACATTATTCTTTCTGGCCCGCGCGCTTTGCATCGCGAAGCAAAATAGCCGGGCTGCGCCATCCTCCGCTGCCGCTTCGGCCCTATCGGGTTCTGGCCCGTTCCGCCCGCCGTCTGAGTGATCGCCACGAAGGCCGCGATGGGCGCGGCCGCTTCCGGCAAAGGATTCCCCGCCATGACCGACCGTGACGACATCGAACCGCCGCATGCCGCATCTCAAACCGATCACGTTCTCGCCGAGCTACAACTCTACGGCTATCGCCCCTTCGACGACCAACCAGATCCACGGCCCCTTCCCGAGGGCCGGATCATCGCCGGCGCCGTCGCGGACATCTTTGATGCCCTGGTTGCCACGTTGAGCGATACTCGGCTTGAGCCGGACCTTGACGATCTGCTCTGGTCGACCGTCAACCTGTTCCATCGCGCTGTCGACCGCATCGGTCGCCAGCTCGACGACAACGAACAGGCGCAGCGCAAGAGCCAGCTTGAGCAAAACGGCTCCGAGGTGCAATCGGTCGGACTCGAGCGCCTGACGGCCGAAGGTCTCACGCTCATCGAGCGTCGCAACTGCCTGGAACTGTTCCGCGACCAGGCCCTGGAACGCTTTGAAACTCACACGGGCTCGTCCTGGCGTCCCCGATCGGGATCGCTGGTGAACCACCGCACGATGACCGCAGCGATGATTGATTCCCGTGACTTCATCGCCGCCAGGCGCCGCGCCGAGACCGAGGTCATGTTACCTCCAGGACCGAAGATTGCACTCACCGGGGGGCTTGATTTCAACGATCACAACCTGATCTGGGATCGCCTCGACAAGGTCCACGCCAAACATCCCGACATGGTTCTGCTTCATGGCGGCTCCCCGAAAGGCGCTGAACTGATCGCCTCCAAATGGGCGAACAATCGCAAAGTGCCTCAAATCGCCTTCAAGCCCGACTGGACGAAACATGCCAAGGCCGCACCCTTCAAGCGCAACGACGCGATGCTCGAACTCCTGCCGATTGGCGTCATGCATTTTCCGGGTACGGGAATCCAGGACAACCTCGCCGACAAGGCCAAGCGGCTCGGCATCCCTGTCTGGAGGTTCGGCGGCGCGTGAGCGCCGCCTGCTCGCCCTTGGCATCAAAGCGGAGTTGCAGGCGCCGCAACTCCGCCTCGTTTCGGCTCTAAGAGCGGATTTGCGCCATGGTGGTGGTGGAAGGCGCGATGGGTAAATCCATGCACATGGAGCCACCACCATGCTCGCCTTTGGGCTTGTTCTCAACACACTCGGAATCGGTTTGTTCTGCTGGGCGATCTTCGCGCTCGCGGTGCATGCCCTGCCGTTCTTTCTTGCGCTGAGTATCGGGACGACGGCATTACAAGGCGGCGCCGGCGTGGCCGGCGCATTGCTTATCGGTACAGCCGGCGGCGCGATGGCGCTTGTCTTCGGTCAGGCCGCCGTCGCCAGCACTCGATCCTTGACCTTGCGTTTCGCTATCGCGAGCGCATTCGCAGTTCCAGCCGCTGTTGCCGGCTACCATGTTGTGTCGGCCCTGTCCCAGATCGGGGTGCCTTCGCTGGCCTGGCGGGAGGTGTTTGCTTGCCTGGGGGCGCTTTACATCGGCGGCGCGTCGTGGGTGCGCTTGACCGCATTTACGGAGTCCGGCGCGTTCGAGCAGGCCGGGCTGGTGGGCAGGCCCTCACGACCAATTCTTACGGGCGCCAGGCGCGGGGATGATCGCTCGCCGCCTTCATCATCGAACAGGTTGGCATAGATCGGCGCATTGAAACGAGGGATGATCGGGACCTGAACGGGGTGGGGCAGTCCTCTTCGAAGCGCTTCCACCAACCGCAAGCATTTCGGCTAGCCCACTCAGCCGCGGCGGAGCCGCGTGTCTTGGTTATTCCTCGGAGACAATACCGCCCTTTGCTGCAGATTGTTTCTTTTTCTGCCGGATTTCGTTCGGGCCTCTTGCTCAGCACAACCGAGCTACGCCACGTTCTCCCGAGATTGCGGTTGAGCACGCGGACGCACGTGGCCTCGTTGATGGCTGGATCTGGCCAAAGACCGGCTTCGCCTCGATCGTCTGAGCCGCAACGCCGTTGATGCGACTTTCTTCCCCTGGGCTGCGCCCATTCCTCGCGAGACAAGAAAGTCGCCACAACGGCGTCCTCCGCTGCGCTCCGGCCCGCAACAGCGGGTGCGTCGCCGATCGTCCTTGGCCTCTAGATCGCCATCGAGGCCGCGGTGGTCGCGGGCTCGAAACACAACAGGAGAAGTGACATGGCTAACATCGGTTCTTTCAAGAAGGTCGGCAACGATTTCCAGGGCGAGATCATCACCCTGAGCCTGCAGGCCAAGGGCGTCCGCATCGTCGCCGAGACCAACCGCTCCAACGACAACGCTCCCAGTCACCGCATCTATGTGGGCCGCGCGGAAATCGGGGCCGCCTGGGCGAAGCGCTCCGAAGAAGGACGCGACTACCTCTCACTCAAGCTCGACGATCCCTCGTTCAACGCACCGATCTACGCCAACCTGTTCGACGATGAAGGTGGCGAGGGCTACAACCTGCTCTGGTCGCGGCCGCGCAAGAGCGGCGAGTGACACACCATCAAAGCCCCGCCCGCGCAACTCGGGCGGGGCTCCTTCTTCAGCCAACAGCAAGGCGGCGCGCCAGACGATCAATCTAAAGTCCACGACGGCGATGGTTTTCGCTTTAGGCTTTGGGCCGGCTGCAAAATTTTCACCAGGCGAGATAAGGTCGACATGGCTAGCATCTAACGCACTGGCGAGTTCGGACAAGGTCACCACCGCCGGATTGCGTCGTCCACGCTCCAAACCGCCGATATAATGCTGAGTAAAGCCGGAGCCTCGGCGAATTTTCCTGCGTGAAGCGCTTCTGCTTCCGTAGCCAAGTGAAATTCTCGGCCTACCAACTTGAGCATGTGACTCCAGTGAGCGCCAGTCGAACTCTGATGTGCGTGATCTCAGACAAACTGCGGCACAATGTCGGTGACGCTTTCGAGTCTGAGATCGACAATAGCTCGTAGGGGGCTCGCCGGTGTCGTAAGCGACAGGACTTGCCGCTGGTGGATCAAAGCTGTGAAGGAACGTTCTGGTCATAGCGCCAGCGCTCGCCGAAGATCGTCGTGCTCAAACGCGCTTGCCATGCGGTTGATCTCGGCCGGCCGGGCGCCGATTGCCTTGGCGATGTTGCGCCATGTGGCGGTGACCGTTGCGACCTCCCTTATGATCGTCCGGGCCTGCGCCAGTGTCAGCCCGAAGTACGTTGACGCGGCCTCAAGCAGGTCGAGCGAGCAGGTGCCTTCGTCCAGATCGATGTTTGTGGTCAGCACGCGCGCCTTCACATCGGTTGGCACGGGATTGAGATCATAAGCCGGAGACAGTGACCATCCGGCCTTTCCCAGCCAGAGGAAGCCGTGATTGCGCAGGTGGTCGTCGACATTGGAGATCAGCACGTTGAAGACGACGCGCCGATAGAGGGCATGGGCGTCGGTCTTTCCCTGCGCGCCATGCTGTGCGAGAGCGTCGACAATCTCCGGATAGCTGCCATGCTCGCCGTCCTTGGCGCCCATCATCGCCATCGCGGACAGGAAGGGGATGCGGGTCGCACCGTCACGATCGAAGCGTCGCGATAGCATGACCGCCTTGCCGGCCACTTCGATGAGTTCGTGTTGCGGGGTGGCGATGCCGGCCTGGCCGGCCAGTTGCAGCGCGATCTCCTCCCAGGTCTCCATGCTGTAGTCGTCGGTCTCTTTTGGAAACTTGGCGATGGAGAGGTTGCCGTGCTGGTCGATGACCGATGCCTTTGGCCGTGCGCCGCCAAGGGAGGAGCCGGGCGCGAAGATGACCTGAAGGTCTTCGTCCGTTTCCTCGTCCCGGAGAATGCGCTCGGTGATCTGGAGAAGCCGGGCGAGTTCGATTAGGGCCGGTACGCCGCCGCGGATCGGCGCCTGAAAGGTGTCTTCGCCGACCCAGCGGAATCGGAGTGCGCCGAGCCGCGTCTCGTCGGGGACGCCGAGCAGGTAATCGCTTTCAGCAAGCGTGCGGACGGCACGGCCTGCGCGGTCGGCGAGGCGGCGTTCGGCGCGCTGCATGAGACGGCGGCCCCAGGTATCGGGCGCGGAGTCGCCGATGGCGCCGAAAGTCGCGAGGCCGGCAGCGGGAACGAAGGTGCCGCGCGTCAGGGCGAGGGCTGGCTCCAGCGAGAACCGGTCAGCGTCGTCGAGCCATGAGCCGTCATACTCGAAAAGGATGGTCTCCGCGCCGCGAACGCGATTGCTCCTCGCCAGTCCGATAGGACGCGTGTGGCCGCCCAGATCGATATGCACCTCGAAGTCAGCCATCTCGTGAGGCTCGGGTCTTGCGTTTGAGGTGGACATGCTTGGGCAATTCGGCGGTGGCCAGCGCCTGTCCGATGCTGTCGTTGCTGATGTCGGCGATCTTGCTCAGACCATCGAGCAGACCAAGCGCCTGAAGGACGCCCGCATAGATGCCAATGCTCACGTTGGTGTCCCCAGCCTCGACTCTTTGCAGGGTCGAGCGCGACGTGAAGGCGCGCTCGGCCACCACCGCCATCGGCAGCCGCCGGCGCCGGCGGGCATCGTGGATGTCCGCGCCGAGCTTGCGCATGGCTCGCCGAACGGCGGCAGGGGGATTGTGTGGGGTTGGCATTTGTCACCTTCGCACTACAGATTTGGCGATTATGTAGCACGAAGATTACAATATCTCCAGGGGGCCGTGCGGTTAACAAAATCGTAATTCTATCCCATCTGACCCTCTGTCCTTGATCGGTGGCGGGAAACCGGGGAAAAAATCGACGGCTCTTGGACGCGGGCGGACGCCTCAATGCACCTTTGGCGCCGAGGCGGCCGTCGGTTTCGTGTCCAAGGCTGTGGAGCGGCGCTGGCGGCAGGTGCACACCGCTGACACAGGCACAAAGCCAGTGTTCCGGCCTGTTGACCTCCGTTTCCAAGAGGTCATCCGCAAGGTTGAGGTCGTGTTTCATCCCGACGAGGAAGGGCGCGACCGCGGGCTGGAGGATCTGAGCGACGGCCAACGTTCGTTGTTCCATCTCGCGATGACCCCGCGACCCTCGACATCGAAGGCCGGATCGCCGACGGCTCCGCCAGGGCTGCATTCCAGGCCGGTGGCATCCCGTTGCCGGTCCTGACCCTCATCGCGGTCGAAGAACCCGAGAACAATCTCGCCCCCTTTTATCTGTCGCGCATCGTGCTCCAAATCGAGGAGCCGAGCGTTGCCGGGCGGGAGCAGGCTTTCATATCGAGCCGTTCGGCGAGCATCATCGCCCGCGTTGATCCCGGCCCGGTCCGGTACTTTCGGCCGGAGCCCGCCGACCGAACCGCGCGCATAATAGGGCATTCGGCTACCTGAGAATGACGAAGACGCCGCCAAGTTCGTGCGGGAAGCCGTCCGCACGTACTCCGAACTTTCTTACGAGCGGTTCGTCATTCTCGGTGAGGCGCGTCAGAAGAGGTGGTGTTGCCGCGCCTTCGCATGGCGTTTGACAGCTGGTGCAGTCCGGCCGTGCGCTGGTGCCCGGCGGCCATCGCGCATTGTTTCGGCCAATATCTCGCAAGAGATAGGGCAGGGGTACCGAAAAGCGTCCCCGCATGTTCGGCATCCCCCTAAGGGCTTCTGCTCCGCCATCGTGACCGCCGCCACGCAAGTCCATTCGCTTGCGCTCCAGACGATCACTGAGGCTCGAAAATGCTCGACCCGAACGCCGGCTTGCCGCCGCGATACCTACGAACTCCCGAAGCTGCGCGCTTTCTGGGTCTGTCAGGCCGGACGCTTGAAAAACACCGCACCTACGGCACGGGCCCGACCTACCGCAAGCTCGGCGGCCGCGTTGTCTATTCGCTTGAGGATCTCAAAGCGTGGGTTGACCGCGGAGCCAAGACGTCGACGAGCGATCCAGGCGCAGGATCGGTGTTGCCGGCCAAACGCCACACACCCATTCCGTATGCAGGCAAGGAGCGACGTTGACCATGTCGGACGGCAACTTGTCTCCTCACAGAAAGCGCTACTCGGAGCGCGACCAACTCGATCTGTTCCGTACCATTCCCGGCGACCTGGCGCCCCGCGATGCGCAAGATCTGATGGCTTACCCGTTCTTCTCGTTGGCAAAGTCAAAACGCGTTGTGCCGATCGCCTTCCAGGCAGGAACCATCGCGATCCGAGTCGAGGCAGTGCCTGAACATGGCATGGCGACCATCTGGGACGCGGACGTTCTGATCTGGGCTGCGTCACAGGTGGTCGAGGCCCGCGACGCCGGTCTGAAGACATCGCGGCTGATGGCCGCTACGCCATATGAGATCCTGACATTCGTCGGTCGCGGCACTAGCGTGCGCGACTACGACCGCCTCAAAGCTGCACTCGATCGGCTACAATCGACCACCGTATTGACGTCAATCCGTCAGCCAACGGAACGACGAGCGCATCGTTTTTCGTGGATCAATGAATGGAAAGAGACAGCCGATGTGCACGGCCAGCCCCGCGGACTGGAGCTGATACTGCCCGACTGGTTTTATACCGGCGTTCTTAATGACGCGCTCGTCCTGACCATCGACCGCGCATATTTCGATTTGACTGGGGGATTGGAACGGTGGCTCTACCGTCTCGTGCGCAAGCACGGCGGCCGTCAAAGTGGTGGCTGGAGCTTTGATCTCGCGCACCTGCACGCCAAGTCGGGTACCCTTTCGCCGCTCAAGCACTTCGCTTACGATCTGCATCAGATCGTTCGTCGCCAAACCTTGCCGGGGTATCAGCTTCTCATCACAAACGACCCGAATGGCGGAGAGCGACTGAACTTCGCTCCGGCTTCCGGGGAGCCGCTCACCCGACGATTGCACAAGCGCCGCGCCCTCTCCAGAGCGGTGGATAGGCTGTGAATCTCCTCGTGCTATCAGGGACCAGAACCCTCGTGCCATCGGGGACCGGACCCTCGTGCTATTGGGGACTAAAAGCGCGGCTAAACCATTGCCACGCGGATACTTCGCGCCGCCGTAACTCTGCTAACCGGGAATCCTTCGGATTCTTTCTAACGGATCTGTGCCCATCGGCTCTAACCGTGAGACCTGATGCGGGCGCTCCACAGCGCCGATGCCCCCGCATTCTTCCCCACGATCGCTCTGCCATTCGCAAAACGGCACCTGCGATGCGCCGGCGGCTGAGCATCGACTTCTTTCTTTCATACCTCTCTCGACCAAGCGGAGGCCGCCAGGTGAGCAACCACACCACTGTTGAGCTGTTGTGGCTCGAGAAGCGCATCGAGAACCGGGTCCGGTTTGGCCGTGCCGCTTCGGAGAAGATCATTGACGGTCATCGGCGCGTCCTTTCGTTTGCGCCCGGCAGCATCTTCGCATTCGTGCGTTGGACGTCGAATGACTTTGGGGCGGTGCTGTCTCGGATCGACATTTTGCGCGCGGTCGCACCGGGACAGCGATACTCGACAGTTCCTTGCATCAACCCCGGCGGCGACAGCCTTCTACGGCTATCTGGCTGGCCCAAAGTCGAGCACGTGCTGCACTTGATCGAGGCCATGGAAGCGCTCGGCATTAATCCAGCCGACGCCGCTCCCGAATATTGGCATCACGTGCACAACCGCGTGTCTGTCAACGAAAACCCGCGGACATACACCCGCTCGCGCCACCAAGCCTGGCTTAATCGGCGAAGGATAGCACTCTGATGCGGCGGCCCGCTACGATTTTGGCAGCGATCGGGGCTGTGGCTCTCATCATGTCGGCGGGTCAACAGACCACGCCAGTCTACATCTGGAACGCGTCCGAAAGCGTTCCGATCGGGCTCTATCGTTTGCAAGAACTCCGCTCGCTGCGGGTCACCGAGCTTGTGGCTGCTCGTCCGCCGGAGCCTTTGGCCAGCTTTCTTGATTTCAACGGCTATTTGCCGAGCGGGGTTCCGATGCTGAAGCGCGTGTTGGCGCTGCCGGGGCAAACAGTCTGCAGAACCGGGCTCACCATTGCCGTCGACAATATCGAGGTGGGTCGCGCACGCGAGCGTGATGGCCGCGGACGACCACTACCGGTCTGGCAGGGCTGCCGCGTCATCGCCCAAGACGAAGTGTTTCTCATGAACTGGCAGTCCACAGCCTCACTCGATGGCCGCTATTTCGGGCCAATCGCGCGATCCGCAGTGATTGGGCAGGCGCTTCCGGTGTGGACCGGTGAGGAGTGATCATGTCCAACTTCCTCGATTGGTCTGTCATCAAGCTGTTTTGCTCGTGCCAATACTCATCCTTCGTTCCGGCGATATCGACAACGATCGACAGGCCCGACCGGCCCGACCGGTACTCTCGCATGTCGCAAGATCGAATCAAAATCGCTTTCTGCCCGAAGACAAAGCGTCGGTTGCCGTCTTTAATTATTGTTTGCTGTCTCGGCGCCCTTCTGAGGGGCGGACTGCCCTGGGCCGGCGGCGCGGAACCCGCATCACGTGCACAAGCGAGGCGCCTGTCGAATCCGGCTTCCATCACACCATACACATCCTCGATCGTCGAAGCCTCGCATCGATGTGGAATCCCGGAACACTGGATCGAGGAAGTTATCGAGATCGAGAGCGGTGGCAAACCGAATGCCATATCGGCGCGCGGAGCCCTCGGATTGATGCAGATCATGCCGCAGACTTGGGTCGAGCTGAGCGTTCGATATGGTCTCGGCCTAGATCCGTTTGATCCGCACGACAACATTCTTGCCGGTACGGCATACCTTCGCGAGATGCTGAATCGATTCGGATCAGCAGGTTTTCTTGCGGCCTACAATGCAGGACCGAAGCGGTATGAAGAGCACCTGGCACTGGGGCGACCGCTTCCGGATGAAACACAAGCCTACGTCCAGCGTCTTGCACCGTTGCTTGGCATAGATCAACTGGAGCGTGGCAGCGCGGTTATCACACGAATAGTCGACTGGCGACAGGCGACCGTGTTTGTTCGTCGATCCGACAGTTCGTTCGTTAACGGCTCATCCACATCGGTTGAGCAATCACTGAGCTTGCCCAAAGACACGCCTCGCGCACACGCAACCGCATTTCTACCTCGCGCGGCGGATCTGTTTGTGCGTCGTTCAGGCGAGCGACAGTCGCGATGACAGTAATCGCATGTCCTCGCATGCTGTCGAAAGTACTCGCAGCTTTGAGCGCGGTGGCCACTAGGGAAGGACCAGGCGACGGGGGAGGGCAGGATAAAAGCCGCAAGGTGCGGCCGGTCGGTCGGGCATGGAACACCAGCAAATTCCAGTGCTGCTGCGAACATTGCGAATATCGCGCGCAATTTTCCTATTTGAATAACGCGCTGGTCTCGCTCAGCTTTCGACACCCTGAGGAGCACTACATGACTGGTGACGACGATTTCCGCATCCGTCCGGGCCGCATCCGCTCCACGCGTGCGCCGCGGACAAGACCGTTTCTGGCGCAGGCGCTCAAGGCTGCCCAGAAGGCTGGCGGTATTTCGCAAGGTGCCAGCAGCCGTGGCGGCAAGTTTGGGCGCGGCCGTGCGGCGAGCCTTGCCGCCAACCGTCTGCTCAACAGCAGGACCCGCGGGGTTATGGTAAAGGCGCGTGTGGTCCGCCGGATGCGCTCGCCGGGCGCGCTGCGAGCTCATATTGGCTATCTTCAGCGCGACGGGGTTACCCGGGACGGGGCACGCGGCAAACTGTTTGACGCGGCGGGAGATGATGCCGACGGTCGTACTTTCGCCGACCGATGTGAAGGTGATCGGCATCATTTCCGGTTCATCGTCTCGCCCGACGATGCCGGTAAACTCGCCAATCTGCGCGACTTTACCCGCGAGCTCATGGACCAGGCCTCGCAGGACCTTGGCACTCGGCTAGACTGGGTTGCCATCGATCACTGGAACACCGAGCACCCGCATATCCACATTCTGGTGCGGGGGCAGGCGGATGACGGAAAGGACCTCGTCATTAGCCGTGAGTATGTCTCAACGGGATTACGGGCACGCGCTGGCGAGCTCGTTACCCGCGAGCTTGGTCTGCGCTCGGAGCTCGAGATCCGCCGCCAGCTCGAAGCGGATTTGACGGCCGAACGTCTCACCAGGCTCGATCGCGGACTCGCCCGGGAAGCGGGGGCTGCCGACGGGGTCATCGATTTGAGGCCGAGCCGGGATGCCGGCCTCGACCCACTGCGGGAGTTTCGGATCGGCCGGATGCGGACGCTGGAACGGCTGGGCCTGGCCGAGCCTGCCGGGCCCGCTCGCTGGGTGCTCGCTCCCAACGCCGAGACTCGATTGCGCGCGCTCGGCGAGCGCGGCGACATCATCAAGCGGCTACACAAGAGCCTCGCGAAGGATGGCGCGGCACGCCCACCATCATCCTGGGCGCTCGAAGGCGAGCGCCACGCCGAGCCCGTCATCGGTCGTCTCATCGCTCGGGGACACGACGACGAGCTTAGGGGCTCAGCGTTTGCCATCGTCGACGGTATTGACGGACGCGTGCATCACCTGAAACTTTCCAGCATCGAAGCGACTGGCGATGGACCGATCGGCGGCCTTGTGGAACTCCGGCGCTTCGAAGACGGGCATGGCCGAGCACGGATCGCGCTTGCAGTGCGCTCCGAGCTCACTGTTGACCAGCAGGTCGCGGCGGAAGGCGCGACCTGGCTCGACCGGCAGCTCGTGGCGCGCGACTCTGCCCGGCTTTCGCGCGCCGGCTTTGGTTCCGAGGTGCGACATGCGCTTGATCGGCGCATCGACATACTAGCAGGGCAGGGGCTCGCACGCCGGTCGGGAGACAAGGTGACGCTCGGCCGCAACTTGATCGAGACGCTTCGCGGCCGCGAACTCGAAGCAGTAGGCCGGCGCTTAGCCGCCGAAACCGGACTGGCGCATTTGCCTGCCGATGCAGGCGAATCCGTTTCGGGGATCTATCGTCACAGGCTGTCGCTTGCCTCAGGCCGATTTGCCATGATCGACAACGGCCTCGGCTTTCAGCTCGTGCCCTGGATACCGACGCTAGAGCGCGAACTGGGGCGCCAGGTGAACGGCATCGCCGGTCCTGCCGGCGTAGATTGGAGCTTCGGTCGGAAACGCGGGCTCTCGCTGTGATCCATCGATCTCCCTCAGACTGCGATATCGGATGTGCGTCCGGTTGTGCCCGCATTCATGCAACAAGGAGCGGCCAGTGCTCCGTGATGCAAGTTGGGCCGGCGTTCGAGCTGCCGGGCAACGACCAAAGGCAAACCTTGGCGACCTCTCCTTGAGCCACTACAGCCGACACAGCTTTTGAGAGAGAAGATGTGCATCGATGACGGGGCGGGCCGCACAACAAGCCGTGCCTGCTCACTCCACCGGCTTTATTGTTCCGATCTTCGGCTCGACGTCCACGCGTTCGATCTGCGGACGACGAAACATATGCCACAAGCCAAGCTGTACTTGCACGATCGCTCGTGTAATCGAACAGGGCCAGCCGGTGCTCAGTATGTCGCCGCTTAAAAGCGCCTAACTGCATCAAAGCGACCACAAAGCTCGCGCAAGCGCGCTGTTCCGGCATCCGTCACGAGGGAGACTTCTGCCTGCCCGCCGCATGCCGACACTGCGTTTAAGCACGACCCAGCCTTTTCTCAAGGCGCGCTCCTTGCCAGTAAGTCGGTTTAGATGGAGCGTGCAGGGTCGCGACCAGTTGCCCCAAGTCTGGGATGCCACTGGCGTCGGGGTGAGGATCGCCGTTGTTTAGCAACGTTGAACCAGCCATGTGGGTCTCGTTGTCGTATCCGACCGCTCACGTCAGGGGCGACGGACATCTCGGCACGAAGGAAGCTCTCGCAGCGTCGGGGCCAGGTTGTTGAAGACGCGACCGGCCGAGCCCATTGGGCAATTGCGGCCACACGCCGGGTCTTAACCCGGCCCGCCAAGATCGGGCGAACGTGGCACCTGAACGCAGGATTTAAGCGTCAACGTGCCGTCAAATGCATCAATCCGGATGAAATATTCGTTAGGAGATACAGATCTTGAGGCACTGCTTGAGTCGCAACCGGATTGAGCGACTGAAGGGGCACTGTTGGACGGTCGATGTCGAAGACGTGCATACGCGGCATCGAAGATCGAGTTCGTTTGGAGATGATGAAACAACTGAGGCAGATGTCAGCACCCGCGATTGAAGCCGCCGTCCTGGATAGACAGGCCAATAGAAACCGCTGGCAGCTCATCGACCGGGTCGTTGCTTGGATACGCCGCTCAACTGTGAGCCGGGCTCGAGCAATAGAGAGAGCTCCTGCGTCCTATCGGATACGAAAAGACATCGGGTTGGCCCGAGATAACCCGAAACCAATATCGGACCGAATGGACGAGATGAGAAGAAGGCATTGCGGCTGGCTTTAGTCGCCCCAACTGGATTTGCAATCTATCACTTCTGCCTTCCAGCGATCAATGCCGGCCACGCACGGACCTGCAAATTGATCTCGCGCTGTAGCTTCGGCGTGATGGGAGCTTGCGCAATTTAGAGCTGCTATGCCAGCGCGATTGCTCAAGGTAAACGGGCTCCGGCGGCGACTTTCAGTTAGGGCTTGATACGATCACGTCAACTGGACAACCGCACCGATTCAACGGACTATCTCAGCGGTCCGCGTAGCTATAACCACCGGCACCAAATGTGCGATCCGATCGCCGTTCTCGCGCAGATATTGCAAGAATGCGGCAAGGTCGCCGTGCGAGCTTGAGCATCGTGCCGGCGCAATACGATGCGAGATCATCGAGGCTTGGGATCAATTCGATTGTGCTCTACAACGCATCATCGTCCCACCGCATGGAGCCTCGGGAACGGCGGGCAATCCGTTCGCAGACCCACCGAATCACGCGCCAGGACGCGCGCGCGTGCGATGCGCGGGCGGGCTTAGTTGTGCAAAGGCCAAGGATGCTATCCACATCTCCAATCCATGTCCGCAACCAAGATCATTTGGCATCAAGTCATCCTGGTCTGTCTCGTCGTGCTCGCGTTCCTCTGGGCGGCAACCGAATGGACAGCGTGGCGACTTGCCTTTCAGCCACAGCTTGGACCCGCCTGGTTCAACCTTGGGCATTGGCCGATCTACCAGCCGACCGCCTTCTTCCCTTGGTGGTTCAAATTCGATGCTTACGCGCCAATAATATTCCTTGAGGGCGGCGCCATCGCCGCCAGTGGTGGCCTCGCGGCAATCGCACTCGCGATGATGCTCTCCGTTCTGCGCGCACACGAGGCGAGAAACGTCACCACGTACGGCTCGGCACGCTGGGCGGATGCACGCGAGGTGAGGCGGGCCGGACTTTTGGGGCCTGATGGCGTGATACTCGGCCGCTTCGAGGACAGTTATCTGCGGCATGACGGGCCCGAGCACGTGCTCTGCTTTGCCCCCACACGCTCCGGCAAAGGCGTTGGCCTTGTCATACCGACACTTTTGACATGGCCCGCCTCCACAATTGTCCACGACATCAAGGGTGAAAACTACCAGTTGACCTCTGGCTGGCGCTCGCGCATCGGGCCGGTGTTGTTATTCGATCCGACCGATCCAGCCAGTGCCGCATACAACCCCCTTCTCGAAATTCGCCGTGGCGACTGCGAAGTGCGAGACGCTCAGAATATTGCGGATATTCTTGTCGATCCGGAAGGGGCACTCGAACGCCGGAATCATTGGGAAAAGACCAGCCACTCTCTCCTTGTCGGTGCGATCCTGCATGTCCTCTACGCCGAGGCCGACAAGACCCTCGCCGGTGTCGCCAATTTCCTTTCGGATCCATCCCGTTCGATCGACGTCACTCTCAACGCAATGCTGGCGACACCGCATCTTAAAACCAGCGTTCATCCCGTCGTTGCCTCAGCCGCGCGCGAGCTTCTCAACAAGAGCGAGAACGAGCGCTCGGGCGTACTCTCAACCGCGATGAGTTTCCTCGGCCTCTACCGAGATCCCGTGGTCGCGAAAATCACCGCGCGCAGTGACTGGCGAATCCGCGACCTGGTGGACGGTGTGCAGCCCGTCTCACTCTACCTCGTCGTGCCCCCCTCCGACATCGTTCGGACCAAACCGTTGATGCGGCTCATCCTCAATCAGATCGGCCGAAGATTGACCGAGAGCCTGGATGGCGAGCGACGCGGACAAAAGCTTCTGCTGATGTTGGATGAGTTCGCCGCGCTGGGCCGGCTCGACTTCTTTGAGAGCCAGCTGGCCTTCATGGCCGGGTATGGCATCCGCGGCTTCCTCATCACCCAGAGCCTCAATCAGCTCGAACGCGCCTATGGTCAAAATCACGCGATCCTCGACAATTGCCACGTTCGGATCGCCTTCTCGACCAATGATGAGCGCACCGCCAAACGCGTGTCGGATGCGCTCGGGACGGCGACCGAGCTCAGGGCGATGAAAAACTATGCGGGGCACAGATTGAGCCCGTGGCTTGGACATCTGATGGTGAGCCGTCAGGAGACCTCTCGCCAGTTGCTGACGCCGGGCGAGGTCATGCAGCTCTCACCTAAAGAAGCGATTGTGATGGTCTCCGGCTTGCATCCTGTACGCGCCACCAAGGTCCGTTACTATGAGGATCCGCAGTTTCAGCAGCGCCTGTTGCAGCCGCCGCGAGCTCAACTGAGTAGCATTCCCGCACGAGCGGATGATTGGTCAGCCCGCAGCCCAATTGCGCCTTCAACCCATCTCCTGTCGAGGCGCAAGCACGGGAGCGACGACCCGAATGGAGGTCTTCGCCGCGAACCGGAACTGCCTCAGCATCAGGAGATCGAGGTCAAGGCACCTGTCGCCGACCACGAGTTCGATGCCGACCTCGACGAGGCCGATGCTGATGACGTCCATGCCCAAGCCGTGACTGAACCGATGCAGCGCGTGGCAAGGACCGCCAGTCTCGACCCGGATGATGGGATTGACCTCTGAGCGCACCAAAATGAAAAAAATCCAGCTCAGCATCTACCTCGACCCAGAGACGTTCAAAACTCTCGATGCGTTCGCAAAGCATCGTGGGCAGCCCAAGTCGCTGGTTGCGGAAGCTGCCATCGCTTCGTTCCTTGGTCCTGATGATTCCGACCGGCGAGAGGCGGTGATCGCAAAACGCCTGGACCGGGTCACGCGGGTTCTTGAGCGACTGGAACGCAATGACAGCATCACGCTTGAGACGGTTGCGCTCTTCATCCGATTCTGGCTGACCTCGACCCCGGCGCTTCCGGAGCATTCGGGCCCGGCCGCACGCGCCAAAGGGGCCGAACGCTATGATCGTTTCGTTGAGGCCCTGGGAAGGCGTCTTTCAAGCGGCTCGACCGTCCTGAAAGAGGTGAGCGTCGATTTGCACGCCCCTGAGAAAGCCGAGTAGAGCGTGTGCCGACGGACGGGCGATGTTGCGGCGCCGCCCATTGAAATGACGGACCTGCAATTGCGCAAGGGAACGACGGGCTGTGCAAACCCGGAAGCTGGCCCAAGCATCATGATTTCGGCCGACCAATAGACCGCTCTCGCATCCCCCTTCAATCAGGGCGCCATTTCTTTTCTTCGCTACGCCAGGCCACGAAAGGTGGTTCAGTGCCGTTGAAGTGACGTCCGACCTGCTTCTTCTTCCTCCCGCCGTCGCTCCGGGCGATTCAGCGGCTTCGATCGGATCCACGTCGCGGCCGAAACGCCGTCGCGTGGCCTGGTACGGCCGCAATGCAAGAAAGTGGAATATGCAAGGCAATGGAGACCTCGAAACGCAGCCCAGCTCGGGCCTGAACGGTGACGGGTCGGATGCTCTGCCGAATCTGAGCGAAGCGCCGCGGACTAGAAAGATAACCGTTCAGCTCTCCGAGAGCATGTTCGAGCGACTGGACGCTGCAACCAGCCGCCCGGGGCTCGGTAAAAGCATGATCGTCGAGACAGCGCTGGAGCGCTTCTTTAATCCTGCGCCACCTGCCGAAAGGCTGGTCCAGGAGGAGCTGGACCGGATGATTGGTCAGATGACCAGGCTCGAACATGCGATCGCAACCATTGCCGAAACAGTCGCCCTGCACGCGCGCTATCAGCTCACCGTGACGCCGCCCATGCCGCAATCCCAGCAGGGCGAGGCTTGCCTGCTTGGCGAGCGGCGCTTCAAGATTCTGGTCGAGCAGGTCGAGCGGCGGGTACGGCTCCGACAACCGTTGATACAGGAGACGATCGATCGGCTCGGCAGGGCCGGTCGAGCTGCCCATGAGGCTCCCAGCGGCACGTCAAAGATTGGGACGCAAGAACAACAGGATTCGAAAGGACTGTCCACGACCGCCGCTGAGGAAATATCCAAGCCAAATGCTGCCGCCGGGGAGGGCGGCAGCACGGCGAGCTTTCGGAACCTGCCCAACTCGTTTTGCTGAGCCAGCTGGGCCGGCTGTCACCCGTGCGCTAGAGCATAGCCCGACGCCGGTATTGCCCGAAAACATATTTGGGCCGCTTCCAATGTGGAGGCTCATAGCGTGCGCTTTTCTTCCTTTTGCGGCCGGATACTACCTTGCGTACCTGTTCCGAACGATCAACACGCTGATTGCTGGCCGCCTCGCTTTCGATCTTGGGCTTGGCGCTGCCGAGATGGGCTTGCTCACGTCAGTCTATTTCCTAGTGGTTATGGCAGCGCAGATTCCGATCGGTATGTGTCTCGACCGCTTCGGACCGCGACGGGTGCAGGGCGCGCTCTTGGCCGTCGCCGCAGCGGGGGCCGCGCTCTTCGCACTATCGACGGGATTCCTATCGCTTCTCATCGCTCGCGCGATGATCGGACTTGGGAGCGCCGCGTCCCTGATGTCTGGCCTCAAAATCATCGTCCTCTGGTTTCCAAAAGAACGGATGGCCGTGATAAATGGCTTTATGATCATGCTGGGATCGTTCGGGGCGGTCACAGCGACAGCTCCTGCCGAGGTGGTTCTGGACCGTTTCGGCTGGAGGGGGCTGTTCGGAGCGCTCGCAGCCGTGACTGCGCTTGCCGCAGTTTTAATTCATGTCGTGGTTCCTGAACGACGCACAAGGCCACAGCCCAGCAGCAAGTCCGTCAGCCTGAGAACCGTCTATTCGGATGCCTGGTTCTGGCGAATTGCGCCGTTATCGGCGACTTGCATCGGATCGGCCTGGGCACTGCAGTCCTTGTGGGCGGCACCCTGGCTTTGCGATGTGGAACGGCTGAATCGAGCTAGACTCGTCAATGAATTGTTCCTGATGGCGGTCGCTCTGAGTTTCAGTGCATTAGGCCTGGGCGTGCTTGCAAACTGGGTGCGCCATCGCGGTAAGAAGACGGAAGCCGTCCTTGCTGCCGTGGCAGTGATGTTGATTGGAGCCGAGCTTGTGCTGATCCTGCATCCACCCTGGCCGTCGCTGCTGCCATGGTTCGTGGTGTCGGTCGCTGGATCGGCTACGGCTCTGACCTACGCCATCATAGGAGATTATTTCCCGACCCACCTCGTTGCACGCGCGAATGGCGCCCTGAACGTCCTGCAATTTGGCTGGGCATTCGTTGTGCAGTACGGGACGGGACTGATTCTCGAGCATTGGCCTCTTGAGGCTGGGCATTATCCCTTGATTGCCTACCAGGTCGCGTTCGGAGTGAACATGTTGCTGCAGCTTGCAGCGCTCGTCTGGTTTTCCGTCCCGCCGCTTGGTGGCCGGAAACGGAAGGCCGAGGCTCCTGCCATAAGCCTGGCAGCGGGCGGCCGGAGCTCGGTTGAGGTCGTTGTTCCAGCGGCCGATCTCGTCCTGCTGGAGGGGGATGAACATGCTGAGTGGTGAGGCCTGCCTGTTGACGGGCTGATCTCCTGGACCTTCATTCTGTGGCGCGTCGGAAGCATTCTTTCCGGATCTTTCTTCTTCTACGCCAGGCTACGAACCGCATTCTCCCATTGTTGCGATGCCGCTGGTTCTGCCTTTTCTAGTTGTCCCCATGAGAGGCCGCTGATCCTTGGCTGCCTCGGTGAGCCTTGGGGGCAGTTGTGGCAATCCATTCGTTCCATTCGGAAGCCGAATTGCGTGGAGCACGCATGCTCCGCACCGCGCTTGGACCTGCGATCGCGGGCTTTTTGGAAGATCCGTCCGTGGTCGAGGTGATGCTTAACCCCGATGGACGACTGTGGATCGACCGGCTATCGAGCGGGCTCGCCGATACGGGCGAGAGCCTGTCCGCGGCAGACGGCGAACGAATTGTCCGGCTGGTGGCACATTATGTGGGTGCCGAGGTTCACCCCGGCTCGCCCCGCATTTCGGCTGAGCTGCCGGAAACCGGCGAACGTTTCGAAGGCCTGTTGCCGCCGGTCGTTGCCGCACCGGCGTTCGCGATCCGTAAACCCGCGATCGCCGTGTTTGGCCTGGACGACTATATCGCTGCCGGCATCATGAACGCGGAGCAGGCGAACGTGCTTCGTCATGCCGTTGCGGCGCGCAAGAACATCCTGGTCGCGGGCGGCACCTCGACCGGCAAAACGACGCTGACGAATGCGCTTCTCGCCGAGGTCGCCAAGGGATCGGATCGCGTTGTCCTCATCGAAGATACGCGCGAGCTTCAGTGCAGGGCGCCCAACCTGGTAGCCTTGCGGACCAAGGACGGCGTGATCTCACTCTCTGACCTGGTTCGCTCTTCGCTTCGCTTGCGCCCCGATCGTATTCCGATCGGAGAGGTCCGCGGAGCCGAGGCGCTCGATCTGCTCAAAGCCTGGGGAACGGGCCATCCCGGCGGCATCGGCACGATCCACGCCGGCACAGCGTTGGGGGCGCTGCGGCGGCTCGAGCAGCTCATCCAGGAGGCCGTGGTCACCGTTCCGCGTGCGCTGATAGCGGAGACCATCAACGTTATCGCCGTGCTTTCCGGCCGTGGTGCCCAACGGCGCCTCAGCGAGCTCGCTTCTGTCACCGACCTTGGACCATCGGGCGACTACAGCCTTTCGAAAATTGGAGAACAGTCATGATGACGCGATCACATCTCGGGCGGACCTTCCTTTCGGCTACAGCGTTCGCTTGCCTGTACCTGGCGAGCGCGCCGGCCTTTGCTGCCGGCTCGAACATGCCCTGGGAGCAACCGCTCAACCAGATCCTGCAATCGGTCGAAGGTCCGGTCGCCAAGATCATCGCGGTCATCATCATCATCGTGACAGGGCTTTCGCTTGCCTTCGGCGACACCTCAGGCGGTTTCCGGCGGCTGATCCAAATCGTGTTCGGTCTGTCGATCGCATTTGCCGCTTCCAGCTTCTTCCTGTCGTTCTTTTCCTTCGGCGGCGGGGTGGTGATCTGATGGATGAGCCAGTCGCGGGCTTTGTCGCCCCCGTCCATCGCGCGCTCACCGAACCGATCCTGATGGGTGGTGCGCCGCGTGCAGTCGCGATCCTCAACGGAACATTGGCTGCCGCACTCGGCCTTGGCCTGCGCTTGTGGCTGGCCGGCCTTCTTCTCGCGTTCATCGGCCACATGGCTTCGGTCTGGGCTGCCAAGCGCGATCCAGAGTTCGTGGAGGTTGTGCGCCGCCACGTTCGCGTCCCCGGTCATCTCAGCGCATGAAGTTGTCCCATGATGAATCTTGCCGAATATCGCCGTTCGAATACGCGCCTTGCCGACTTCCTGCCCTGGGCCGCCCTAGTCGATGAGGGAATTGTCTTGAACAAGGATGGCTCGTTTCAGCGGTCGGCACGGTTCAGAGGGCCTGACCTCGACAGTGCCGTGCCGGCCGAGCTCGTTGCGGTGGCAGGCCGACTGAACAACGCGCTCCGTCGTCTCGGCTCCGGGTGGGCTGTCTTTGTTGAAGCGCAGCGGCATTCGGCGGGGCGCTACCCGCCGGACATGTTCCCGGATGTCGCATCGGCCCTCGTGGATGCGGAGCGGAAAGCGCAATTCGAGGAAGCCGGCAGGCACTATGAATCGAGCTACTATCTCACATTGCTCTATCTGCCCCCGGCAGAGAGTGCAGCGGCTGCGGAGCGTCTCCTCTATGAGGGCAGCCATCGCAGCGCAGGAGCGGATGCGCGCGAGCTGCTCAGGGGCTTCGTCGACCGGACCAACCGCGTGCTGCAGCTCGTTGAGGGCTTCATGCCGGATTGCGGCTGGCTCGATGACGAGCAAACGCTGACCTACCTTCACTCGACAGTATCGACCAAGCGGCACCGGGTGCGCGTGCCGGAAATCCCGATGTATCTCGACGCGCTGCTCGCCGACCAGCCGTTGACCAGCGGGCTGGAACCGATGCTGGGCGACGCACATCTGCGCATCCTGACGGTCGTTGGATTTCCGAGCGCGACCACACCCGGAATTCTCGATGATCTCAACCGTCTGGCGTTCCCGTATCGCTGGTCGACCCGTGCGATCATGCTCGACAAGACAGATGCCACGAAGCTCCTGACCAAGATCCGGAGGCAGTGGTTTGCCAAGCGGAAGTCGATCGCCGCGATCCTCAAAGAGGTGATGACGAACGAGGCCTCCACGCTTCTGGATACCGATGCCCACAACAAGGCGATGGATGCCGACAGCGCGCTCCAGGAGCTGGGTTCCGATCAGATCGGAGAGGCCTTTGTGACTGCAACCGTCACGCTCTGGGACAGGGATCCCCGCGCGGCCGACGAAAAGCTCCGCCTCGTCGAAAAGGTGATCCAGGGCCGCGACTTCACCTGCATGACCGAGACGGTGAACGCGATCGAAGCCTGGCTCGGCAGCCTGCCGGGCCAAACTTACGCCAACGTCCGCCAGCCGCCGGTCTCGACCTTGAATCTGGCCCACATGATTCCGCTGTCTGCCGTCTGGGCGGGAGAGGCGAGGGACCATCATTTCAAGGCTCCTCCACTGTTCTTCGGCAAGACCGAAGGATCGACGCCGTTCCGGTTTTCGCTCCATGTCGGCGATGTCGGACATACCCTGGTGATCGGACCGACCGGCGCTGGCAAATCGGTGCTGCTCGCGCTGATGGCTCTGCAGTTCCGGCGATATCCGTTGAGCCAAATCTTTGCCTTCGACTTCGGCGGTTCGATCCGCGCAGCTGCGATCGCCATGGGGGGCGACTGGCATGATCTTGGCGGTGCGGTCAGTGGAGGATCCTCCAAGTTTGTGGCGCTCCAGCCGCTTGCGCGAATCGAGGACGTTGGGGAACGCGGCTGGGCGGCCGATTGGATAGCATCCATCTTGAGCCGCGAGCGCATCGAGGTCACCCCCGAGACGAAGGAACATATCTGGTCGGCTTTGACCTCGCTCGCCTCGGCGCCAGTTGGGGAGCGCACGTTGACCGGGCTCTCCGTCCTTCTCCAATCCAATGCTTTGAAGCGCGCGCTGCAGCCCTACTGCCTCGGTGGTCCCTTTGAGCGGCTCTTGGATGCGGAAGGCGAGCGACTGGGAGAGGCCTCCGTTCAGGTGTTCGAGACCGACGGATTGATCGGCACCGGTATCGCACCGGCGGTTCTGTCCTATCTGTTTCACCGGATCGAAGACCGGTTTGACGGCCGTCCCACGCTGCTCATCATCGACGAGGGGTGGCTTGCGCTGGACGATGCCGATTTCGCCGGCAAGCTCCGCGAATGGCTAAAGACCCTGCGCAAGAAGAACGCTTCCGTCGTGTTTGCTACCCAATCTCTTGCCGATATTGACGGATCCGCAATTGCGCCCGCAATCATCGAGAGCTGCCCGACCCGGATCCTGCTGCCGAATGACCGTGCCATCGAGCCGCAGATCATGGCGACTTACCGCCGCTTTGGGCTGAACGACCGGCAAATCGAGATCTTGGCGCGAGCGACGCCGAAGCGGGACTACTACTGCCAGTCGCGCCGGGGCAACCGACTGTTCGAGCTCGGCCTCGGCGAAATCGCGCTTGCCTTCGCGGCCGCGTCTTCCAAGGCCGACCAGGCTCTCATCGAGCAGGTCCTTAACGAGCACAGCGAGGACGATTTTGTCGAGGCCTGGCTGAAGACACGTGACCTCGGCTGGGCCTGCAATCTCATTCCGCAGCTTGCGAAGGAAGGAAATTTGCCATGAACCGTCTCCGTCGGCTGTCGGCAGCGAGCTTGATCGCTATCGCCATCGTTCATGTTCCTCGGGACGGCAAAGCGTTGATCGTGTTCGATCCGAACAATTACGTGCAGAACGTGCTCACGGCTGCGCGCGAGCTGCAGCAGATCAACAACCAGATCACATTGTTGCAGAACCAAGCACAGATGCTGATCAACCAGGCGAGGAACCTGGCGAGCCTGCCATATTCGTCGTTGCAGCAGCTCGAGCAATCGATCCAGCGCACCCAGCAACTGCTTGGCCAAGCTCAACGCATCGCCTACGACGTGCAGCAGATCGATCGTACCTTCTCCACGACTTACGCGCCGGCATCATCGAGCATGTCTGATGGGGGCATGGTCGCCAACGCGCAAGCACGCTGGCAGAACTCGGTCGCCAGCCTGCAGGACGCGATGCGGGTGCAAGCAACCGTCGTCGGGAATCTCGACACCAACCGGACCCAAATGTCGGGCCTGGTTACCGCGAGCCAGGGCGCGTCGGGCGCCCTTCAGGCAAGCCAGGCAGGCAATCAGCTGCTTGCGCTCCAAGCGCAGCAGCTATCGGATCTTACGGCAAGCGTGGTTGCGCAATCCCGGGCGCAAACGCTTGAAGCTGCGCAGCGCGCAGCAGCTCAGGATCAGGGCAGAGAACAGCTGCGGCGCTTCCTCGCCCAGGGCCAGGGCTATCAACCAGCTACCGTGCAGATGTTCCACTGATGATGAAGAGCAGATTTGAACAGTTGCCCATGGCGATGGCTGCGGCGCTTATGGTTCTCGCCATCGCGGCTTGCGCCATTCGCCTGCGGGGCGACGAGCGCCCACCCGAATCTTCCACGCTCGTTCCCAAGGGTGATGCGGCCGCCGCAAAGCTCAACCAATGCCGCACCGTTACCTACGAGCAGAAGGACGCTCTCCTCGAATGCCAGAACATTTGGGCCGACCAGCGCAGCCGGTTTTTGGGGGGAAGGGGATCTTCGAACGGTTCGGATAGCCGGGCGGGCGTCGGACCTTCGCCATCTCCTGTGCCGCGTAAGGACGAAAGCCGTCTCTCGCCCGGTTATCCACCCGTTCCAAGCCAAAGCGAGTGAGCCATGGGCGGCACAGGCGTCATCGACCAATTCCTGGAAACCTTCACTCGCTACATCGATTCCGGATTTGGCCTCGTCGGGGGCGAAGTCGGCTATCTCGCGACCACATTAGCTGCGATCGACCTCACGCTCGCCGGCCTGTTCTGGTCCTTTGGGAGTGATGAGGAGATCATTGCCCGGCTCATCAAGAAGACTCTGTTTGTCGGCGTGTTTGCCTACCTGATCGGCAATTGGAATAGCCTTGCTCGGATTGTCTTCGAGAGCTTTGCCGGTCTTGGGCTGAAAGCCTCAGGGACCGGCCTCTCATCGGCAGATTTCCTGCGGCCGGGCCGAATTGCGCAAGTCGGGCTCGATGCTGGCCGTCCGATCCTTGACTCTGTTTCAGGGCTGATGGGCTATGTCAGCTTCTTCGAGAATTTCGTCCAGATCGCTGTCCTCCTGTTCGCATGGATGACGGTGCTGCTGGCCTTCTTCATTCTCGCGATCCAGCTCTTCGTCACGCTAATCGAGTTCAAACTGACGACGCTTGCCGGTTTCGTCCTGATCCCCTTCGGCCTCTTTGGGAAGACCGCCTTTGCGGCCGAACGGGTCCTCGGCAATGTGATCTCGTCAGGTGTGAAGGTTTTGGTTCTTGCCGTCATTGTCGGTGTCGGATCGACTTTGTTTTCGCAATTCACGTCAGGCTTTGGTGGCAACCAGCCCACGATCGAGAACGCCATGGCGCTGGTGCTCGGTGCTCTCTCTTTGCTCGGTCTTGGCATTTTCGGACCCGGCATCGCCAATGGCATCGTTTCTGGCGGCCCGCAGCTTGGCGCGGGTAGTGCCGTGGGCACAGGCCTCGCCGCCGGCGGAATGGTTGCGGCCGGCGCTGGTCTTGCAGCCGGCGCCGCCGGTCTTGCCAGCGGTGCCATCGCGGGCGCGGCGCGCGGAGGGACCACCATTGCGACTGGCACGGCGAGCGTGTTCCGGTCGGCGAGCCAGGCCGGCTCCGAGGCGAGCGGTTCGGCTACTGCAAGCCCCTTGCGCTCGATCGCAGCTGGTCTCGGTGCAAGAGCGAGCGATGTCAGTAAGCGGGAAGGGAGTTCTACGATTGCTTCCGACAGCGCGCCCGCATGGGTTCATCGGATGAAGCGGGCGCAGACCATCCAGCATGGGGCATCGGCTGCAACGCATGCGATCCGATCGGGAGATCACGGCGGAGGCGGGGGGGCAGTCGACCTTTCGGAAGGTGATCGCTGACGCTTTTCTCCCTTAATCCCGTTCTCAGTCATACCTTGGGGCTAACGATGTTCAAACGATCAGCCGTTCACTATGGCCGCACGCCGGAAGCAGTCACTCCTTATCAACGCGCAGCCCAGGTCTGGGATGACCGCATTGGCGCAGCACGCGTCCAGGCCAAGAACTGGCGCCTGATGGCTTTTGGCTGCCTGTTTCTGTCCGCAGGATTTGCCGGCGCTCTTGTCTGGCAATCAGCGCACGGCACGATCACGCCCTGGGTGGTCGAGGTCGATCAATTGGGCGAAGCAAAAACCGTCGCGCCTGCGAATGCCGGCTATCAGCCAACCGACCCTCAGATCGCGTTTCACCTGGCTCGCTTCATCGAGCACGTGCGGGGCCTGCCGATGGACGCCATCGTGCTGCGTGAAAACTGGCTGCGCGCGTACGACTTCACGACGGACCGGGGCGCGGCCACACTCAATGACTACGCCCGCAACAACGATCCCTTCGCCAAACTTGGCAAGACGCAAATTGCAATCGAGGTCTCGAGCGTCATTCGGGCGTCGCCAGAGAGCTTTCGTCTGGCCTGGATCGAACGCCGTTACGACAACGGCCAGCTTGCCGCGACCGAGCGATGGAGCGCGATCATCACCGTCATCGTGGAGATGCCACGTGATCTGGATCGGCTGCGGAAGAATCCACTGGGCATCTATGTCAACGCAATCAACTGGTCGAAGGAGCTGGGCTAACCATGCCGTTACATCTTGTTCATGCGTCGCGTAAAGTGCGGCCGCGATTGCCTATGGCTCTTCTGGTCTGTGTTTCCGCCCTTGGCGGCTGCACCACGTTCAAGCCACCGCAAATAAGCTATGACAAGGACATTCCGCCTACACCGGATTTGCCAGCGCTTTCCGACGATCGCCCGAAGCCGCTGCATGTGCCGCCGGCCTGGAAGGCGGCGCGCGGCGGCAAGAGCGCGGAAGCCAAGGAACCGGCGGAGCGCATTGAGACCGCAAATGACGCCGCACGCGTCGAGCCACGCAAAGCCGGCTACTACAATGCCGTGCAGGTGTTTTCCTACAGTCCAGGCGCCCTCTATCAGATTTACGCCGCACCAGGGCAGATTACTGACATTGCACTCGAGCCTGGTGAGCAGCTGATCGGATCGGGACCTGTTGCCGCCGGCGATACCGTGCGCTGGGTGGTCGGCGACACCGAAAGCGGCAGTGGCGACACGCGCCGTGTCCACATCATGGTCAAGCCGACGCGTCCCTCGATCGAGACCAATCTTATCGTCAACACCGACCGACGCACCTACCTGGTCGAACTGCGCTCCCGCGAGAAGCCTTACATGCCTTCGGTTGCCTGGTTCTATCCGGAAGATAAAGGCGCACGTTATCGGGCGCTGCCGCCGACACCCTTCCTTCCGGATCTTCCCGCGCGCCGCTACCGTTACGCTATCGAGGGCGACAGCCCGCCTTGGCGTCCGGTCAACGCCTATGACGACGGCCGCAAGGTCTATGTCGAGTTCTCGCCCGGCATTGGCCAGGGCGAGATGCCGCCGCTGTTTGTGATCGGGCCTGACGGTAAGACCGAGCTCGTCAACTACCGCGCCTACGGCAACGTCCTGATCGTGGACCGCTTGTTTGCGGCCGCGGAACTCCGGTTAGGGGAGGAGCACCAGCAGAAGGTCAGGATCGTGCGAACTGACGGGAGGTCGCTGTGACCGATACAGGCCAGTCGAACGATACGCCCAATGATGCGCGCCGGGTCAAGCCACCGGAAGAGATTGCCGAAACATTGCGGCTCCGGCCAAGGCGGCCGCAAGTTGTGCGCCTGTCGCGCAAAGTCCTTGCCGGCGGCAGCGCCCTTGTGCTCGTGCTCATCTCTGGTGCGGTATTCTGGGCTCTGCATGAGAAGCGCCCGGGCACGCCGGCCGTGGAGGAGCTGTACGCCACCGACCACCACAATGTCGCCGATCAGCTTACAACCCTGCCGAAAGACTACGCTGAGATCCCGAAAGACGTGCCTCGTCTCGGGCCGCCTCTGCCCGGCGATCTCGGCCGGCCAATCGTCGCCGCCCAGGGCTCGACAACCTCAACTCCACTTGGGGTTGATGCCGAACAGCAGCGTGTCAACCAGGAGAGCGAGTCGGCGCGTACCAGCAAGGTCTTTGCCAGCACCAATGTCCGTCCCTCGACCGCTGTGACATCGGCCAATGAAACGCCTTCGAATGCTACGACATCATCTGATGAAACGTTCGCCCAAAATGGCCAGGAACGGAAGCTCGCCTTCGTCAGCGCATCCGTCGACCGCCGGACGACCAGTCCGGATCGCCTCGTGAGGCCAGCTTCGCCGTTTGTGGTGCAGGCCGGCACAGTCATTCCGGCCGCTCTCATCACGGGCATTCGATCCGATCTGCCGGGGCAGATCACGGCGCAAGTGACGGAAGCTGTCTATGACAGTCCAACGGGACGAGCTCGCCTTATCCCGCAGGGGGCAAGGCTGATCGGCACCTACGACAGCCAGGTGGCATTTGGCCAGTCGCGCGTACTGTTGGTTTGGACGCGGCTGATTATGCCGAACGGGCGTTCGATCGTCTTGGAACGGCAGCCTGGCGCAGATGCATCTGGATACTCCGGCCTCGAGGACGAGGTCGACAATCACTGGAAAGAGCTCTTGGGCGCAGCTGCGCTTTCGACGCTGCTCGCCGTCGGCACGGAGGTCAATTCGGGCGCAGACACAGGCAGCACCAACAGCGACCTCGTTGCTGCGCTCCGGCGCGGGGCGGGGGATTCCGCAAATCAGACAGGGCAGCAGCTGGTTCGCCGCAATCTCAACATCCAGCCAACGTTGACGATCCGCCAGGGCTTCCCGGTGAGAGTGATCGTCAACCGCGACCTCGTGCTCGAACCCTACAGGGGATAAGGTGATGGCAAATCTCAAGCTTGGAGCGATCGAAGACGATAAGGCGATCAAAGTGACGCACGAACTGCCGGCAAACGTCCACCGGGACCTCGCTGCCTACGCCAATTATCTGAACAGTCAACATGTCTCTATCGCATCTACCGAGGGAGGTGGCGCATGGCGGATCTGAAACTCGGCCGCTTGCCGAAAGCCGGTCTCGTCCGCATGACGATCAGCATCTCGGAGCCTCTAAAGGAAGAACTCGAGCGTTATGCCGCCGAGCACAGCCGACTTTATGAGCCGGTCGACGCCGCGACGTTGATCCCACACATGCTCGAGTCCTTCATCCGGTCCGACCGCGGCTACCGGAGGCGGCGCGCGCAATCCGATCGGGGCAGTGCTCGTCAACGTCGCGGCGCCGCAGCAAACGCCACGAGCGTTGCATCGCGTTCCGATTCGGACGATTCGGCCTGAAGGTGGGCGATCCGTTTCTCTTGCTCGCGTACGAGAAGACTGAGCGCCTGGACATGTTGCGCCAAGTTGTGCTGAGATAATCGCAAGGCACGAAGCTCCTCAGTCTCGCGGCTGCGCAACATGATACTCGGCTTCGAGTTGGCGGACGCGATCCGTCGACGACGGTGGACTCTTCACCTCTGCCTCGGACGACACGATGGCAGCGCGGAATCTCGCGAGCAGTTCGGGCGCCCCGTAAAGTGTTGCACGCGACAGTCCGGCCTCCGATGCCAGACGAGCGATTGTGTATGTCGGCTCGCTGTCGCCATGGCTCAACAGCCGCGACATGGCGGCTTCAGTGGATAAGAAGGCGGCGGCGCTGATCTGCTTGGTCATTCTGGTGATCCTTCAAGGAGGGGCGCGATGAGCCGCCGCATGCACTCGTTGTCCCCTGTCAGGACCTGACGCTGGAGGGATGAAAGACGCCGGTCTTGCAGTAGGTGTTGGCCCTCGGCGATCGACGCCTGCCAAGGCGCCAGATGATGGCGCGTGACGCAGGCGTTCGGATAGCGATCTGGACGACAGTGGGACAATGCAGGCACGGTTCGACTGATCGCCGCGTTCTCGCGGTCGAGGCAGAGCGCCGTATCAGGTTCAAAGAAGCAGTCGGCCAGCAGGTCGACATGGAGTGTGCGCCCGAGATGTGCGAGCATCGATCGCAGCCTCTGCGCATCGACGACATTGTCCGAATTACTTGTCCGACCGTCCAAACATGCGGTGTCTTCCAAGACCATTCCTAAACGCCGCAAGCCAGCGCGTCTCGGTAAGCCGCGTGTCCAAAAGAACAAGCGCAACGGTGCGACGCCACAGAATCTCGAAAAAGGCATCGGCGCGAAGCTTCGGGTCTAAGAGATCGGGCACGGCATCGAGGACAAGACCTGTCCCTGAGATACACCGGATCGGCGAATATTGAAGCGAGCGGCTGGACATGGTCCCGGCGCAGTTGGTCCGGGCTCAGCCCGAGCTCTTCGCTCATTGACCGCATGAGCCGAGAGGTCTACGTCCGGATGTGTGTCCAGTAAAGGCTAGCGTGTTCAGCGGGAGACAAACCTGCCGGGGCAAAAGTCAGGCGCCCCGAGTTTGGATAGCAGGGTGGCGGGAAACCAAGACTCTGAAGCCTATCGACGAGGTCTCTCTTCGGGGAGATTACGAGTCACCGGGCCGTAATGAAAATAAACGCAGAAGTGGCCTCGAAAGTGATTGGATCTGAGGGCCGAGCCCGCATCCGTAGGGCGAAGGCAGCTTGGGCAGCCGAAATCTGACCGATACGGCTATCTCACCTCAGCGGGGTGGAAGCGACAGCACGGTGGCAAGGACATGCCAAGCAACAATCCGCATGCTGCGTTCGACGTGGCGGGGGCTGGAAACGCAGCACGGTCGAGATATTGTGACACTCGCAGACGAAAGGGCGAGACAACAGGCAACACGAACATCGACCTAAACAGGCGCGCAAGTCCTCGACCCTACCTGGCAGCGCGCGGGGGTGAGGGTCCCCTGCGCGACTCGCTTGCCGCTCTACTGGCGGGCGCAGAGTTACGCCGCCAAGGCACTGAACTTGGTATCGCTCCGGCGAAGGCAGTCTTCGCCGGAGCGACACGTTGCTCAAGGTTCACAATCCGTCCGGGTGACCGTTCTCGTCGCGGCGCTCGTATGCGCCACGATCATTGCCATTGCAGCCTCATTCACCGCAGCCAAGCTCTTGCAAGGCAATTCCTCTATCCGCCGCAGAGCTGGCCCCCGACGCCGCGACCGAACGCAAGCGCCGGCCGACGCATCCGTGCCTTCACGGAAGGCGTCAATCACCAGCGGCCTGAAGGCCCAACTCACTCCATCCTTTGCGTCGTGATTGTCGACAGATGTTGCCCGTTGGGATCCCTGTAACGATGGGCGAGGCTTTGAAAGAATGAAGCCATCTGGTCCGGATCTGACCGAACAGTAAATTCTCCATAGTTAGGGTCGAAAACCGTGATCGTTGCATTCGAGGCCGACGTCGCCACTGTGTGTGCGCCGCCTTCCGCGAAATACAAGCTGAGCAAATGGTTCGATCCGTCCTCGTTGATTTCGTTCACCATGCGCTTGACGTTCGAAGACTTGCCAAATGCGAATCTCTTCTCTTCTCCAGTCGGTTCCAAGCCAGCGTCCTCCAAAACGGTGTTTTGTGCCTCAAAGTCGGCCTGAGAAGATTCTAATCCCCTGCTTCGCAACCGATCCTTGAGATTTTGATATTGCTGCTGCCGTTCGGCCGCTGAGGCGTGCGTTTGCGATCCGGGTGTGAGCGCACTCATTCGGGTTGATGGGCTGTTGTTAAGAAGGCGGAACCACTCCGCAGTCAGCCCAACGCAGATGCCGTCCACATTCGCATCACGCAGGTCGGCCGTTCTGTATTCAAACAAGGAGGTGGCCGGACGCTCTGGAGCGGATGTATCTGGCCTGCTGCAGCAGGCCCCCATCTTGTCAGGCAACTCCCCCGGTTGTGAGCTCCACTGAGGCGCGAGATCTGCAAGTGCTTCCGTAAAGCTGCCGCTATCCACCGACTGACTCGGTTCGTCGGCTTGGCTAGTGCGTGTGGATGAGCCACTGATTCGATCATACATGACGATTCACCTTTGTGCTGCGCTAATCTCTACGTATCAATTCGGGCTGCTTAGGCCCTGCTGCGAGGATACCCAGACAAGCTGATGGCGAGCTGACGGGCAGCTGTTGTTCAGCTTAGAAGCGTTCCTTTGGCGGACATCTGACAATGTCCGATACGGCGCGGCGTAGCGCTGTGTCAGATCCTCCCGCGCATCATCAGGTAGGTGGCCCCTGAGCAGCGCCCTGATGTCCGTTGTCAAGACTCAGAACGCAGAGGTTCGTCCGATGGTTGATCGGCTGTTGATTGGCCCGCCGGCCATTGCCGCAGCAACAAAGAATAGCGTACTCTACTGGGTCTCCTCGACGTACATGCAGGAGCTGCACGGTCGGCTTTGTCCGGTTTGCGACAAAGCTGTCTTGATCGGATGCGGCCGCGATTTCTATGCGCGAGTTTCGAAGATGACGGCCGCCGTAGGGCTAGCTCATCCAAAAGAAGGAGCTGGAACACGTAAGGGAAAGGCGTTCGCCGTTCACTCCCATTGTGACCCGCGCCCGTAGGATTGCGCGATCTTTGGCAATGGCATCGCACTTGCAACGAATAAAAAATATCAGAACCTTGTCGGGGAGCTGTGCACCGGGTGTAGGCGAGCGCACCCAGATGACGGGTGCCCGCCCACGAGCTCGTTCTCTCAGGAGTACCCTGTGATACCATCTTCTGACGGGTCAGCTGGCCTGCTCGCGACTCGGATCGCATTTTTTGTCGCCGGATTCGGCCTCGCGGCCTGGGCGCCGCTGGTGCCGCTCGCCAAGGAGCGGCTTGCGGCAGATGACCGCATGCTTGGTCTACTGCTTCTCTGTCTCGGCGTTGGGTCAGTCGTCGCAATGCTTTTGACCAGCGTTTCGAACGGGCGGTACGGCAGCAAGCCCATGATACTTACGGGCGGACATGGCCTGGCGCTTATCCTGCCATTGCTTAGTATAGCCAACACAATTATCGGCAAAGGCGCCGTGCTGTTTGCGTTCGGCGCTTCAGTTGGCTCGATCGATGTAGCTATGAACATTCACGCAATCGAAGTGGAGCGCGCCACAGGCCGTCCGTTGATGTCCGGATTCCACGCCCAGTAGAGCATTGGCGAATTCGCTGGCTCTGCCAACATGACCGCGTTCCTCTCGCTGCGGCTTGACCCATGTGCTTCGACGCTGGTTTGCTCGGCGCTCATGATGCTTGCAATTGTGTCGGCCTGGCCGCGGTTACACGCAACAGGTCGGACGCAACGGAGACCATGGTCTTTCTTGCCCCATCGCAGCGTGTTGTTAGTTGCTGCACTCGCGGCTATCACCTTTCTTGTGGAAGGAGCAATGCCCGACTGGAGCGCCTTGCTTCTCGTTGGTCGGGGTCTTCTCGCGGAGGCGCATGGGGGTCTCGGTTTTATGCTCTTCTCCATCGCCATGACCGTTGGCCGTGCCGGCGGAGATGCCGCCGTGGCACGATTCGGCGACTGCGCCCTATTAATGTTCGGAACTCTGCCGATTGTGACAGGTTTCGTGGCTGTAGTGGCCGCGCCGGTTGCGGTGATTGCGATGATGGGCTTCCTGCTTATCGGATTGGGCATTTCGAATGTTGTACCGGTCCTATGCCGCTGCGCTGGTAAACAGAAAATGATACCAGTGGGCCTTGCGATCGCGGTCATCACGACGGCCGGCTACGCGGGTATACTCGTGGGTCCCGCTAGCGTCGGGGTTATCGCTCATATGGTTGGTCTGCATTTGGCGTTCGGAATGTTAGGTGCGCTCATGTGCCTCGTCACGCTGTCGGCGCGGAAGGTGATAGCGGACTATCGCTAGGTGTGGCTGAAGAGGAACATTGGCGCGTTCCGACTCCATGATCGGCCGTGGCTCGGCATCGACTTCAGATCGCGCTTATCGACTCTCGACTTTACGGGGAGTTGAACAGGACATCCGCGATCATGATCATTCGACATCTTCATGCAAGTCGGTTGGTCGGGCCGGTGGCCAGGATGTGCCCGGCCACTCAGATGTTGGCATCCAACCGGTCGCGGTGTTGACGAAGAAGACCGGTAACGACCCCAAAAAAATCACATGGCGAAGTAGATTATGACCGAGTGGCTCGGGCCGCCAGATCGCTAGCAGATTCACCGCCGACTGGTCGTGGAGGATTGTCCCCCCTCAAGCCCGGTTCCCGGGGACGAGCAAGATCGCTCTGGCGGCTTTTATTGCTGTGGGCGAGATACGCGCGGTACGCCAACTCAATGCCCTCGTCCAGTGAGGTCCGGGCGCGCCAGCCAAGCTTGGCCAGACGGCTGACGTCAAGCAGCTTGCGCGGCGTGCCGTCCGGCCGCGAGGTGTCGAAGCTGATCTCGCCGCGGTAGCCGACAGCGGCGGCGACCAGGAGTGCGAACTCGGCAATGGTGATGTCCTCACCGGTGCCGATATTGACCAGTTCCGGCGACGAATAGGTCTTCATCAGATGGATGCAGGCGTCGGCCAGATCGTCGACATAGAGGAATTCGCGGCGCGGCGTGCCGGTGCCCCACACCACGACTTTGCTGGCGCCCGAGAACTTGGCCTCGTGGAAGCGGCGGATCAGCGCGGCGACGACGTGGCTGTATTCGGGATGATAATTGTCGCCGGGGCCGTAGAGATTGGTCGGCATCACGCTGATGAAATCTGCGCCATGCTGGCTGCGATAGGCCTCGGCCATCTTGATGCCGGCGATCTTGGCGATGGCATAGGGTTCGTTGGTCGGCTCCAGCGGGCCGGTCAGCATCGAATCCTCGCGCAGCGGCTGCGGCGCCAGGCGCGGATAGATGCAGGACGAGCCGAAGAACATCAGCTTCTCGCATCCATTGGCGTGGGCGGCCTGGAGCACATTGGTCGAGATCGCGAGATTGTCGTAGAGGAATTCGGCCCGCAGCGTGTTGTTGGCGACGATGCCGCCGACCTTGGCGGCGGCGAGGAACACGGCCTGCGGCCGCTTCGCGGCAAACCAGGCGTTCACCGCGCCCTGTTCGCGCAAATCGACCTCGCTGCGCGACACCGTCAGCAGATCGGCCTGTTCGCGCGCCAGCCGGCGCATCAGCGCCGAGCCGACCATGCCGCGATGGCCGGCGACGAAAACCGTCTTGCCCTTCAGTTCAAACGCCGTGCTTGCCATTGGCCACATCCTGCCTGGCCTCGACGAGATCGCTGGCGACCATTTCCTTCACCAGTTGCGCAAACGGCGTCTTCGGCGCCCAGCCGAGCTTGGCGCGCGCCTTGCTGGCGTCGCCGATCAGGAGATCGACCTCGGTCGGGCGGAAATAGGCCGGATCGATCTGCACCAGGGTCTTGCCCGACGCCTTGTCGACACCAACCTCCTCGACGCCCTTGCCGCGCCATTCGATGCTGCGGCCGATCTCAGCAAACGCCAGCTCGACGAACTCGCGGACCGAGCGCGTCTCGCCGGTCGCGAGCACGAAATCATCAGGCTCGTCGGCTTGCAGGATTTTGTGCATGCCTTCGACATAGTCGCGGGCATGGCCCCAGTCACGCTTGGCATCGAGATTGCCGAGATAGAGCTTGCTCTCGAGGCCGACCTCGATGCGGGCGACGGCGCGCGTGATCTTGCGCGTCACGAAGGTCTCGCCGCGGATCGGGCTCTCATGGTTGAACAGGATGCCGTTGCTGGCGAACATGCCATAGGCCTCACGGTAGTTCACCGTGATCCAGTAGCCGTAGAGCTTGGCGACGCCATAGGGCGAGCGGGGATAGAATGGCGTGGTCTCCTTCTGCGGCACCTCCTGCACGAGCCCGTAGAGCTCCGAAGTCGAGGCCTGATAGAACCGCGTCTCCTTTTCCATGCCAAGGATGCGGATCGCCTCCAGAAGGCGCAGCACGCCGATGGCGTCCGCGTTCGCGGTGTATTCCGGGCTCTCGAAGCTGACCTGGACGTGGCTCTGGGCGGCGAGGTTGTAGATCTCGGTCGGCCGGATCTGCTGCATCAGCCGGATCAGATTGGTCGAATCGGTCATGTCGCCGTAGTGCATCAGGAACGGCACGTTGCCGGCATGCGGGTCCTGGTAGAGATGGTCGACCCGCGCGGTGTTGAACGAGGATGAGCGGCGCTTGATCCCGTGCACGGTGTAGCCGAGGCCAAGCAGATATTCGGCGAGGTACGCGCCGTCCTGCCCGGTGATGCCGGTGATCAGCGCCACGCGCCGCTTTGAATCCTGAGCCGCCATCGTCCCTCTTAGTTGCGCTGGAAAGAAAGCCCCCCCTTAGGAACGCTACTTGCGAAGCGGTTTATCGAGAGATTTAGATGCGCTAGCGCGCTCCACCCGCAAACAGAGGAAAGCGATCGTTAGCTCCAACATACACATCATATAGGCATGCACACTACATACATTGATTTGTATTAGCCTGGAGGGTTGCCAGTGTAGTTGAGATTCAAAGAAAGGAAGTCAACTAACCCCCGGAACCTCCCTGATACCCGTGATGACCCTACCCTGGCGAAATGAATGACAGGCGCCGTTACGCGCGGCCAGGCGCGCTCCGGCGACGTTTCCCATGAGATAGAAGCCGACGGCTGTGTTCCCTACCTATCCTCAACGCATGTTAATGCATTCGGACGTGGTCTGGTCATGGCCGGAGAGAGACGTGTTGAGGTCCCAAGTTACAAGTCAGGAGATGTCAGTGCACGGCCGGAATGACAGCGTGCGGGCCAGCACTCAGCGAGAGTGAAGCCTGCGCATCGATATCGTAGCCTGCAAAGCGCGCGGCGTGTGCCTTCAACTTCCAACAGAACACGCAGTCTGGAAGCGGTAAGGTCGTCGACCATATTGATGATAAACGCTTCCGGCAACGGCCTGTTCGCGTAGGCAGCGGACGGTCGACGCAACTACGAAATCGGTAGAATTGCAAACGTTGGTATGGTTCTTCAAACGTTTCGATATCGAAAGCTTACGTTCGTACAATAGAGCTATCGATGCCGATCGTTAGTCTCATCCCGACTAGCATAGCTTGTGTCCGTCCGAGTATGATCAGCCCCTTAAACCAGCGCGACAAAATGTTTCCAATAACGCATGACTATTCACGTAACGCACGACAATTCACGCTAGCGCGCGCTGCGCAAATTCCATGCAGGCGCCGTGGGAAGGTTGCATCTTTCCACCTGCAAAATGGCCGCCGCCGATGCGGGATGTGAGCCTCTCGAAGAAGTCTTTCAACGAGACGCGAGGACTTGTTTGCCGCTGCACCAGCCGCCATCCGGTTCGGCGGCGCCGCCGACAGTTTTTAGGGAGTTTGAACTGAAGAGTCGTGAATGGCTCACAGTGATGATGAGCCAAATCACGACATACGCCAGTCGCAGCCACATCGCGGCTCGTACTTGATGGTTGTCACCGAAAGCGGAATGTGGCTGGACGAAACGATGATGGTTGAAAGTGACCTGACTCACGCTTGTGAATGCGGCGGCAATATAACATGCGGCCGCCGCAAATCCCGAAATTGATCACCGGTTATGATCGGGCAGGCGACTTTCATGAAGAGCTTCCTGTTAGGAGGAACGTCAGCCTCCTTGAACTTCGGTTGCATTGGTCGGTATGTGTGGAATTGTCGGCATCTTGGGGCGTGGTCCGGTCGTCGGGCAGTTGGTCGCTTCGCTCAAGCGATTGGAATATCGTGGCTACGACTCCGCGGGCCTCGCGACGCTCGAAGGTCTCCGTATCGAGCGGCGGCGCGCTGAAGGTAAGCTGAGAAACCTTGAGGAACGGCTGCGCCATTATCCGCCGTCGGGTCACACCGGTATTGGTCACACCCGTTGGGCAACTCACGGAAAGCCGACCGAGAGCAATGCTCATCCGCATGCGACGGAAAATGTCGCGGTCGTTCATAACGGGATCATTGAGAATTTCCGCGAGCTGCGAGCCGAACTGGAGCGGAATGGAGCCCATTTTAACTCAGAGACGGACACCGAGGTGGTGGCGCATCTCGTCGAATCTTATCTCAAGAATGGTTACTCGCCGCGGGATGCGGTACAGGCGTCGCTGCCGCGGCTGCGCGGAGCCTTCGCGCTGGCATTCCTGTTCAAAGCCCACGACGATCTTTTGATCGGTGCGCGCAAGGGATCGCCCCTTGCGATTGGGCATGGTAACGGCGAAATGTATCTCGGATCGGACGCGATCGCGCTCGCGCCGTTGACCGATACCATTACGTATCTTGAAGACGGCGACTGGGCCGTGCTTACCCGCACGATCTGCGTGATCTATGGCGCAGACGGCACTGTTGTTCATCGGGAACCGTCAAAGTCCGGCGCGTCGTCACTCCTGGCGGACAAAGCGAATTATCGCCACTTCATGGCCAAGGAAATCCACGAGCAGCCGATAGTGGCCGGGCAGACATTGGCTCATTATGTCGATATTGGCGCCGAGCGCGTAGCCCTGCCGCTCAAACTGCCGTTCAACTTCAATTCCATTCAGCGCATCTCGATTACGGCCTGCGGCACGGCAAGCTACGCCGGTCACATCGCCAAATACTGGTTCGAGCGGCTAGCACGCCTGCCGGTCGAGATCGATGTGGCATCTGAGTTCCGCTACAGGGAGGCTCCTTTACGCAAGGGCGATCTCGCGATCGTCATTTCGCAGTCGGGGGAGACCGCCGACACGCTGGCTGCGCTGCGTTACGCCAAGAGCCAGGGTCTGCACACGATATCTGTGGTCAACGTCCCGACATCGACGATTGCGCGTGAGAGCGAATCCGTGTTGCCGACGCTGGCGGGACCAGAAATTGGCGTCGCCTCCACCAAGGCATTCATCTGCCAGCTAGTGGTAATGGCGGCGCTTGCTCTGGCAGCAGGCAAAGAGCGGGGTAAGCTGTCCGAGATCGATGAATCGAAGCTTGTCCGCGAGCTTGTCGAAGTGCCGCGGCTGATTGCTGCGGCGCTGTTGATCGAGCCGCAGATCGAGAAACTCGCGCGTCGTATCGCCAAGTCGAGCGACGTGCTCTATCTCGGTCGAGGCACATCGGCTCCCCTGGCGTTCGAGGGCGCGCTCAAGCTGAAGGAGATCTCCTATATCCACTCAGAAGGCTATGCGGCCGGCGAACTCAAGCACGGACCGATTGCATTGATCGATGAGACCGTGTCCGTGGTGGTGATCGCGCCTTACGACGCGGTTTTCGGGAAAACCGTCTCGAACATGCAAGAAGTCGCGGCTCGCGGTGGCAACATCATCTTGATCACTGATGCGAAGGGCGCTTCGGAAGCGACGTTGGACACGCTCATGACCATTGTGTTGCCGGACATGGGTGGAAGCTTTACGCCGTTGGTTTATGCCATCCCGGTGCAGCTCTTAGCCTATCATACTGCCGTCGTTGTGGGGACGGATGTGGATCAGCCGCGCAATCTCGCAAAATCGGTCACCGTCGAATAGGCGGCCGCGGCAATGTCGAGGTGCTTCTCCGTTGTCTGGCCATTAGGCGGCGGTGGCTGCGCCAGCTCGGTGGATTCAAAATCCTGAAAGGTTGTAGTCTCGCGCTTATCCATAGTTGGTCATAGTTGGCGGAGATTTGGTTGTCGCGACTTCTGTTAATCGTTAGCAGGGCAGCGCGCTCCCCCGAACTTTTCGAGACTGCGATCTGGAGATGCGTCTAGCGTAGCGCGCGGCTAAGGAGAGCGTCCGACGGCGCCGTTCAATAGGTGAACTATCGATTGATCCCTCTCCTGATAGGCTGACATTGCGAGCCATGCTCGTAGCATCGCCGCAATCCTGACTAGGCCAATGCGACGTGCATTACGTTCGTGCCGCTTTAGGAAAGCTTGCCGAAAGGATTGGAGGGCATTCACGGTCTCGCGTCAGGTTTTGGTAAGGCTGCCAGCCTATCAGCTGCGAAGGGCCTAACAGCCTGAACCAAATGCGGAACTATATGCCCGTTGGGAGCACCAATCGCCATGTATAATCAGATAAATGGCTCCTCCTGGTTCCAATCCTCGTGCTTTGCCGAAGCTGACGAGCAAACGGATGCAGATAGGTTCGCGGATGGGTTCGCCAATATGAACTTAGCTGCACCGGGCTCCAGTGGCAGCTCGCCTTTGGTAACGGGACCATATTCGCTAGTTCCAAGGCCTCCTGTGATAGAGATCAATAGGTCGTCATTCATCGCCGCAGCGCGAACCTATTGCGGCGCGGAAATCAAGCTCATCGCCGACATGCGCGATACTTCAGCTATCAATGAGGAGAAAGAAGTGTCGGGCTTCTAAGAATGGAGGGCGGCGACAGCATGACGGAGTTCGACGTCAAAAAATGGCACGAGCTGTTTCCTGGGCGAACTGGGACTACCTCGACTGTAGATCTTCAGGTCGTTCATCCACTCGTCGAGAACGCTGGCGATATTCTGCTCGAGCATCCACTTCGAGTGAACGGCGAAAGGCCGTTGCTCAATTTGCGTCCGGCTCATCCGCAAGCAAGAGCCCGTGCGGAGCAGATGGGGTTTGTCGAGGTTGATGGTTGATGCCGACAATATGATTCTCGACCCAGAGAACTCAGACAATTGGATAAGGAACAGTGATGGTGAGTGGCAGCGAAAAGGTGCTGCTGCGCGCTATCGTTCCAAAGTTGACGACAACGAAAGAAGGGATCCTGAAATGGAAGAAAGTTCCTTATCATGCGAATACGAGGATAATTTCATGTGATCATAAGCTGCCCGGAACATGGTCGCGTAGAACATGTCACGTACTACTCTTCGCTACGTTAGGCGGCCTTCGGCGGCTCGCAATCAGAAGAGCTCCTGCGCTTTGAGGGAAAACGGTATGCAGAGAGGAGCACCGGCCGGCTTGGTCTTCGCCGAACTGCTAGCGATTACCGGGCATAAGAGCGGCGCTGCGTAACGCAACCGATCGAATTGCTTGCGTCTGTAGTAAACTGCGCGAGGCGCGGCCAAAAAAGTGCGCCCCGCGGTCGAAAGGAGACCGGGCGTTCTGCGCGTTGAGTATATGGGGTGGCTTCGAGGAGGAGGTTCTCGAGGCGATCTAATGAGGCGCAAGAGTTGGTGAGCAGCAAAGAGGCCGCCTCAGATATGGCTGAAGAAAGGCGCGGAGCGATACCACGCTCCGGTAGACAAGAGGAAACATCTGTGACGGGCAGTGGCACTGCGCTGAGCAGGAGTGCGTCCCGCAGAGCTCTTCGCATGCCAACCAACGTCGATCATAAACAAGATGCAAGCAAATGGTTCGACAATTCAGTCCAGAGAGCTGCTGGGCTGAGCGGAGCTCTTTCGTCGTCGTAAGCAGTACGTTGCTAGACTGGACCGAGCTAAGCAAGCGCTCAAGCCCATCGAATCCGTTCCGGGGGAAGATCACCCTGAGCGCCAGCCTACATAGATGAATGGAACCCGGAATGCCAAGTACCTGCGTCTCGCGGCGGGAGCGCTGTTCTGGATCGACGTGGCCAGCGGGCGGAGCAGGTCACGGATCAATAAAGCAAAGTGGGAAATCGACCGCTGGCTCTGCCAGCTGATTCGGGAAGTTGATTCCAGAAGATCCTCAGGAGTTCTTATTACAGGTGCCGCGCGCTTGACGCCAAGAAGCTGATCGAGAGCGTCTCGCGTGAGAAGTGCTGAGATCGGACATGAAGTTGGCGGCCGGCTAGTTTCAGGCGTGCCAGCAGCCGCGGTTCTACTTCAATGCAGCATCGAGGCACTCGATCAGCGTGTGTCCGGCAAAGGGCTTGGCCAGAAAGCCAATCGCTCCCGAGCTCAGGACCGAGGCGCGCACGCGGTCGTTCGGGAAGGCAGTAATGAAAATGAACGGCACACTGAGACCTTTGGTCCGCATTTCGGCCAACAGGTCCAAGCCGCTCATGACCGGCATCTGCACATCCGTAATTACGCAGGAAGTTTCGTTCAACCGCGGTGATTTCAAAAAGTCCTCGGCCGACGCAAATGTTTGGACGATGTAGCCACGCGATTTCAAAAGGTTCTCTGTCGCCGCGCGGACCGACGCGTCGTCGTCAACGACAGATATTAAAGGCGTGGACAAGACGTGCCCTCCGGACGCAGGAATGGCGGCCGCCGCAGCATTAGCCACCTTGGGCGAAAAGTGGGCTTGAGAGGTGAAATTGTAAAATCATACTTAGGTTTGTTCGGGTCGGTTTGCGCGGATGCTCAGCGTCTCAGTCATTCTGATCAAATCCGCGAGCGACCGGGCGCGCATCTTTTTCATTAGGTGTCCCCGGTAGATCTTGACCGTAATCTCGGCGAGCCCCAGCTCGGCGGCTATCTGCTTGTTCATCAGGCCGGTAGCGACCAGCTTCATCACTGCCTGCTCGCGCGGGCTTAAGGTCTCAAATAGAGCCTGCAGTTCCGCGACGGTCTGCTGAGTCTTCCGTCTTTTGCGATCACGCTCGGTCGCGGCGACCACGGCGTCAAGCAGTTCCTGATCGCGAAACGGTTTGGTGAGAAAATCGACCGCTCCGCCTTTCATGGCCCTGACGCTCATGGGAATGTCGCCATGGCCGGTGATGAAAATGATCGGAACATGAATGTTCAACCGCGCCAGCTCAGCCTGGAACTCAAGTCCACTCAGACCTGGCAGCCGGATATCAAGGACCAGGCAGCTAACAACATCGGGAAGCCTGCTCTGTAGCATTTCGCGGGCCGACCCGAATGCAACGACGTCCAGGCCGACCGATTGAAAAAGGTTCGTTAGCGACCGACGCATCGAGACGTCATCTTCGACAACGAAGACTATCGCATTTGCCGACGCGTCAGCCTTGCTGCCTTCGCGCGGGGGCGCAGAGCGTTCGCTCACAGCACGAGCTCCTTGTGCAACGGCAGGTCAAACCGAAAGCTTGCCCCCGGCCCCTGCTTGCGAACGACTGAAAGGCGCCCTCCATGAGCTTCCACAATCGAGCGACAGATCGAAAGACCCATGCCAAGGCCACTCGATTTTGTCGTGAAGAAGGGGTCTAACACTCGGTCGGTATCATCTTCAGCGATCCCGACGCCGCAATCCGTCACGGTAAGCTGCACATGTCCCGTATCGTCCTTAGATGACTGAATCACCAGTTCGCGCGCTCGGTCCGTAACTGCGTCCATGGCTTCGATCCCATTCATTACCAGATTGATGATCACCTGTTGCAGCTGAATCCGGTCGCCGAATATCGCGGGCAGCGCTGCCGTTAACTCGGTTTTAAGCGGTACTTGGTGGCTAACCAGCTCTCGTGTCACCAGCGCAATGGCATCCTTAACGACGTCATTGATATCGAGCGGCAGCATCTCGATCTCGCCTTTCTTTGCAAGTGCGCGAACGCGACGGATCACCTCGCTTGCCCGGATTGCGTCTTCGATTATCCACTCAACCGAAGAGCGCGCGGCGGATAGGTCAGGAGTTTCGCGGTTCATCCAACCGAGGCACGCGTCGGCGTTGCTGATAATAGCGGCGAGTGGCTGGTTGATTTCGTGGGCGATGGACGTTGTAAGTTCGCCTAACGTCGTCACACGCGTCACATGTGCAAGCTCCGCCTGTGCCTTTCGGAGCTCTTGTTCGGCTTGATCTGCGCGAATCATGGCGGTGATGTCGGTGCTGACGCCGCGGTAGCCGAGGAAATTGCCGTCTAAATCAAAAAAAGGCTTGCCGCTCGTCCGGACGTAGATCGGAGATCCCATACGGTTGACAGTGCGATAGACGAGATCCCGAAACGGAAGATGCGCCTCCAGCGCCGCCCGATGTTGCCGCCACTTCTCAGGGTCTTCCTCGACGTCGCACGCGATGTCCCAGCGAGGCAGGCCCATCAATCCCGTCGCCAATATTCCCGCAGCGCTGGTATGCTCGGACAGGTGGGTGACCTGATGATCTGGTCCTGTCTCCCAGAGCCAGTCGGAAGCTGTTTCGGCGTAATCGCGAAAGCGCTGCTCGCTTTCGCTCAGTGCAGAAAGTGTGTTTTCCAGGCGTTCCCTAGCGGCGTATTGCTCGGTGACGTCCATATGTGTTCCGATGAGTTCGCTCACATTGCCATCGCTGCCGACCACCACATGCGCGACGGAGTGTATGCGCCTTATCCCGCCATCTGCCAGAAGGATTCGGAAATCATACTCGAAGCGCCCTTCCTCGCCCTCAATAGCCTGGCGCTGCACTTCCTGAAGCCGCGGCAGGTCATCTGGATGAATGCGCAACCGAATGGTCTCGATCGATACAGTCTCTTGCGGTTCAAAGCCAAATAGACGGTCGACCTCAGCGGAGCGATACACAAAGTCGAGATTGTAGACGTCCCAGGACCAGCTGCCCGTGTGACTGAGACGCTGGGCTTCGGCCAAATAGGCTTCGCTACGGCGTAGCTGCTGTTCTGTTTGCCGTGCCGCCGTGATATCCGTCGCTGCCCCGACAAACTCGATGTCACCAGTGGAGGTTGTCGTGGCGCGCGCGCGTGCATGGATGTGCTTCACCGAGCCGTCCGGCAGCAGCAGCCGGTATTCATGCTCGAAATCCTTTGGGTCCCGCATCGCTCGATCGATGGTCTCTTGGACCGAAGCTCTATCGTCTGGATGAGTGCGTTCGACGACGAGTTGTGGCCCCGGAACCGTCGGCGGGTCGAGCTGGAAAATTCGAAAAGTCTCCTTTGACCAAAAGACTTCGCCGGTAGTAACGTTCCATCCGAAGCTGCCTGTATGGCTCAACTCCTGCGCCTGGGCCAAATGGGCTTCGCTCCGCTGCAGAGCAAGTTCGGTCAGCTTTCGCTCCGTGACATCTTCGCAGGCTATGAGGACAATGGACTGGTCGTCCGCCCATAGCATGGCTTTGGCGCTTTCTCGTACCCACAATACAGAGCCGTCTTTTCTGACTTTCTGGATGTCCCAACTGTGCGATTGGCCTATATCTTCAAAGCACTTTCGAACGCATCTGTGAACGAACGCGCGATCCTCCTCAAGAAAGAATCCCAGGACGGATTGACCGATTAGTTCGGCAGGCGCATAGCCGAGTTGTGTCGCGCCGTATGTATTGACGTTGAGGACAGTACCGGCTTCGTCGAGCATGAAATACATGGCCGGGTTGTGTTCAAAGATTGCGTGCCACCGTTTTTCGCGGTCCTTCAAATCGGCCGCGCTGCGCCGGAGCTTGGCCGCAGCCTCACGTGCAGCCTCGCTTTCCAGGCGGACTTTTCCGATCAGGTGCGTTCCGACAATCGAGACAGTAAAGAATGCGACGACCACCGGAAGAGCTTGAGGGTCGTCGATCCGCAGACTGAACGCCGGGGGCACAAAGTAGTACGCCAAAGCAGAGATGGCTAAGACTGAAAGCGCGGATGATGCGATAAAGCAGCCGATCAATGAAAACAGCAATATCACTAGCAGATAGGCGAACGCCGTCGCCGCGAAATGCGTGTGAAGGTACAAAGAAGCTTGCGTCACGACCGCCAGCGTTATGCTGCCGAAAGCAAACTGTGTGGCTGAACGTTTGAAACTACTGATCTGGTTAAGCATTCTTAGACCGTCCAGCCTTTCTGCGGCGGGAGAGCTATAACATTTTAGGCAAAAATGGGGCAATCCTTTCTGTCCCGAGAGACGCTCGTGCGGTTCCGAGATCGATTGCTTGCAGCTGAACTCAGCACGCGCCGAAGAAAGGCGCATCACAAACGTAGGTATAGTTGTCCTAAACCTTTCAATATCGCGCGCTGACATGCGTACAATCGAGCCTGAGATGTCTGTTTTGCTTCGCTGCCGATAATCCTCGCAGGCGCTCGAGGCCGAGGGAGGCCCCGGCAGAGCACTGCCGCGTCGCGCCAGGGCGCGTCCAACGTGGGGACAAGGCTACATCGGCTCAGCCAAGACGCTGACGTGGAACAATGAGACACGCCTCGCCTAATCTGGAAAGAGCAGCAACAAGCTGTAGAGCCGATGACGTTACCTCTGTGCGATCCATCTCGGTCTGGTGAAGGTGCTAATCTGATCCACGGTGATGACGCCCATTGCGGTCTGATGCCGCAACACGCACTGGAAACAACGGATGAGCGAGTTGCGCCAGCAAGATCGCCACCACATCATCGGTCGGGCGAGGCCAGTTCAGCGCCAAGCACCCGCGGCTAATCGTGCGCCGGCATTGGAATGGCCAGGAGCTTTCACCTCGAAAGGCGCGTTTGAAAAGGACTACGGAAAAAGTCTCTTTTGACCTCGTTTCGGGGATCTTTTCAGAGCCGTTGCCGGGGGGGCGCCGCGGAGCAGGTAATGCGATCCGCAAATCCCGCGAAAAGATGTTCCGGCTCGCAGTTCAAGTCGGTTGTGCCGATTTGAACTACGGGGAATCACGAAGTTGGCTAAATTCGAGTTCGACGCGTCTTGAAATCACGGCGAAAATGCGGGGCCTACCTCCTTGTGTTTCTGGTGTCGATACTGGTGGAATCGGTGGGCTGCTTGAGCCGGGCGTGTAGCGTCGCGTGCTCAAGCTCGCCTTCCCACCAGGACACGAACACAGCGGCGATGCCATTGCCGGTGATGTTGGTAAGGGCTCGCACTTCGCTCATGAATTTGTCGATCGAGAACACGATTGCCATGCCCGGAACCAGCGCCGGGTTGACCACCGACAATGTCGCGGCGAGCGTGATAAAGCCCGCGCCAGTAACGCCGCTTGCCCCCTTCGAGGTCAGCATTGCCACGAGCAAGATCGTGAGCTGCTGGCCAAAGGTGAGATCGACCCCGAGTGCCTGGGCAATGAACAATGTCGCAAGCGTCATATAGATGTTGGTACCGTCGAGGTTGAAGGAGTAGCCGGTTGGCACCACGAGGCCGACCACGGGCTTGGAGCAGCCCAGTCGCTCGAGCTTTTCCATCAATTGCGGCAGCGCGCTTTCCGAGGACGAGGTGCCGAGCACGATCAGAAGCTCGTCCTTGATATAGACAATGAACTTGAAGATCGAAAAGCCGACGATCCGCGCAATCAGACCGAGCACGACCACTACAAATACCGCGGCCGTGGCATAGAATAACGCGATCAGACCGATCAGATTACCCAGCGCCGCCGGCCCGAACTTGCCGATCGTGAAGGCCATCGCGCCGAATGCACCGATCGGGGCCGCTTTCATGATGATGGCGATCACGCCGAACACCGCATGCGCGACGTCGTCAATCATGCCGCGCAGCCCCTTTCCACGCTCTCCCAACGCCATCAGCGAAAAGCCAAACAGGATCGCGAACAGGAGCACCTGCAGGACATCGCCGCGAGCGAGGGCGCCGACCACAGTTTCGGGAATGATATTGAGAAAGAAATCGACCGCCTTGGAGGCCTCGGCCTGCTTGACGTAATTGGCGACCGCCGCAGCATCGGGTTTGACGGCAAGGCCATGGCCGATTTGGAACAGATTGCCCATGACAAGGCCCAACATCAAGGCAAAGCTCGAGACGATCTCGAAATAGACCAGCGCCTTGACGCCGACGCGACCAACTTTCTTTGCATCTTGAATATGCGCGATGCCGGATGCGACGGTGCAGAAGATGATCGGCGCGATCACCATTTTGATCAGCTTGATGAAGCCGTCACCGAGCGCCTTGACCCAGTCGTTGGTCGCAACCGATGGCCATAGCCAGCCGACGATGGCGCCAATCACGATCGCGATCAACACCTGGACGTAGAGAATCTTATACCAAGTTTGCGACGCGCGCGCGGGTGCCGCAGTTGCCATGGTGGTCATGACGCTTCCTTCCCGAATACACTCGAATGCGGGCCGCCGCATCGTTGAGAGGCGTCGGCCTCATACGAGGCTGTCATTTTAGCCGTGTCCGATTGAAGACAGTTCCGAGAGCCGGCGCGTCATTCCAAAGGCAGGCGTTCAATTACGTTATCTTTTTCGTCAAGCAAGATTTGCACCAGACGCCCAACCTGCAGCCATTCAAACGGCGATCGGAAACCATCTGCCTCCTGGCGAGGTTCGTTGAATGCTCGGACCGCGTTGGCAAGTCCGAATGCGAAGGCGTTGCTCAGGTGACGCATATCTTGCACTGGCGAGCACGTTAGCCGAGTCATGTCTCGGCGCAGAAGCTCAGTGTGATCGGTATGCGTCAAGTGCTGAGTTGATGCAACAATGCGCTGCATTGGTAAAATTGATTGTCTGGATCGCAGGTATCCACGCGATGGAAGTGTGGCGTGATCAAGGCTCTAGGCTAGATTTGGATTCCTTGGGAAATCTTTGATTTGGCGAAGGGCGCTGTGTTGTTTGCTAGCGATGAAGCCCGTTCGTGCGCGGGGGCATCTTCAGGCCCGTGCTAACGGTGCGGCTCGGCAGGTTTGGTCGATGTAAGGTGTATCCGCCTTCGGCCCTGGGTGCGCCTTTGGCCGTCTCGCAAAAGCAGCGCTACGATGGATTTCTCAACTCGATCATTCCGCCTTTGCAGCTTTGATCCTTCGTTTTCGACCTCTTTGTCAGGCAGGACGAGACCAGCGTGACTGACTCCGACCGTACTGGCGGGTTCGAACAGAGTTGCGACAATTGGATGACGGTGAGCGTGCTCCAATCCAGCAGTACATGGCCCGGTGAAGCCGGACGGTTAGGCGAATTTCTCGCGCGCAATGCGATTCTGCTTCTGCAATCTTGCGAAGCCGACTGATCACCTTGCGCATGTCCAGTCCACAATGTGCGTCTTTGCATCCGTGAGTGATGATTGAGCAAGGTCGTCTGCTGGAGCAGTGCCAAATAGGAAAACACCGTCAAGCGGTGGACGACTTTGCAAAGAACCGTTCCCCCTCACAAACGAGAGGCGCTTCTTGCAAGGGGATCGGGCGTGGAAATCGCGCGATCTGCGTAGCCCCACGGTCCGTCTGGTGCAAGGTGGGGTGGTCCTGGTGCGCGGAGGCCATTGCCGACTTTGCGGCTAGGGCGCAGGGACGAATATGCCTTGTACTAGGGGTGTCGAAAGTCGCCCCTCAATGTTCGATATCCCCTCCGAGAGCGCGCTTCTGCATGATGTGGCACGAACGCCAGCGCCGCCGTTCTCGGCGCGTCAATCACCTGGAGCTCTCAAATGCCCAATCCGATGTCTGGCTTATACGCGTGGTTCCTGCGCACACCGGAGGCTGCGCGTTATCTCGGCCTGTCCCGCCGCACGCTCGAAAAGCACCGCACGTATGGCACGGGGCCGGCGTATCGAAAGATCGGCGGTCGCATCATCTACGCACTGGATGAGTTGAGAGCGTGCGCCGATCTCGGCGCCGAGACGTCGACGTCCGATCCCGGCAAAGGGACTGTACGCCGGCCAAGAAGCGCCCAACGCTGCGCCCTTACGCAGGCCAGGAGCGTCGCTGGTCACCCTACGAGGAGAGCGACGGTGCACGGGCCGAGATCCAGCGGGATGAGCAGGCCGGCGAGGTGGGATTCCGCGGGCAGTGCTGGTTTGCTGTGTGCAAATCAAGCTGATGCTTCGTTATGGCCGAGCGGAACGCGATGGCTCTCTGTTGTGGCAATTCTGTATACAGACTTACCATCGAAAGCACGAGAATTTGTCATATTTCCAGCGAAATCTGCCGATTATGTATACACTAAGTGTCCAAAAACGAGGAATCGGCACATGACCCATTGCTTTCCGACCAACGCCTGGTACGCGGCCGCTTGGGATGCCGAGGTAAAGCAAGCGCTGTTGCCCCGCACGATCTGCGGCAAGCATGTTGTGATCTATCGGCGCACCAACGGCGAAGTCGCAGCGCTGGAGGACGCCTGTTGGCATCGGTTGGTGCCGCTCTCAAAAGGTCGCCTTGAGGGCGACAGCGTCGCCTGCGGCTATCATGGGCTGAAATTCAACGCGCAGGGCCGTTGCACCTTCATGCCCTCGCAACAGACCATCAACCCCTCCGCCTGTGTGCGTGCCTATCCTGTCGTCGAGCGCCATCGGTTCGTCTGGTTATGGATGGGTGATCCTGCGCTAGCCGATCCGGGTTTGGTGCCCGATATGCACTGGAACGATGATTCCGCTTGGGCCGGCGATGGTGACACCATTCACCTGAAATGCGATTATCGTCTGGTTGTCGACAACCTCATGGACCTGACGCACGAAACTTTTGTGCATGGCGCCAGCATCGGCAATGACGCCATCGCGGAAGCGCCGTTTGACGTCACTCATGGCGAGAAAACCGCCACCGTAACGCGCTGGATGAAGGGGATCAACGCGCCGCCGTTCTGGGCCAAACAATTGCAAAAACCTGGTCCGGTGGACCGTTGGCAAATCATTCGTTTCGAGGCGCCGTGCACCATCAATATCGACGTCGGGGTGGCGCCCGCTGAAACCGGCGCGCCCGAAGGCAATCGCTCGGCCGGCGTCAATGGTATTGTCCTCAACACCATCACGCCGGAAACGGAAACGAGCTGCCATTATTTCTGGGCATTCGTGCGCAATTACCGTCTGAACGAACAGCGCCTGACCACCGAACTACGCCAGGGCGTTTCCGGCATCTTCCGTGAGGATGAGGTCATTCTTGAAGCGCAGCAGCGCGCGATCGACGAAAATCCTGACCGGGTCTTCTATAATCTCAATATCGATACGGGCGCGATGTGGGCCCGCCGTCTGATAGATCGCATGATCGACGCCGAGAACGCGCTGCAAGGCCGGCAGGCTGCGGAGTAGGACATGGCCGAGCGCGACACCGATCGCTCCGTCTCACAGACGGTGCGCGTCCAGCTCAGCTTGCGCGATCTGATCCTGTCGGGCGACTTGCGGCCGGGCGAGCGGATCTCCGAGTTGCAGGCGGTGGAGACGACCGGCGCCTCGCGCACCCCGGTGCGAATGGCGCTGGTTCGGCTGGAGGAGGAAGGACTTCTGGAAGCGATCCCTTCTGGCGGCTTCATGGTGAAGGCGTTCTCAGAGCGAGATGTCCTGGACTCGATCGAACTGCGTGGCACGCTGGAAGGTCTGGCCGCGCGCTTTGCCGCCGAGCGCGGCGTTTCGTCGCGCGATCTCGAGCCTCTGAAAGGGTGCCTTGACCAGATTGACGGCCTGGTGCGCCAGGATCCAATCTCCGTCGAGGCTTTCTCCTCCTACGTTGCGTTCAATGCACGGTTTCACGCGCTGTTGACCGAATTGTCACGCAGTGCGCCCTTGATCCGGCAGGTCGATCGCGCGTCCGCGCTGCCATTCGCCTCGCCCAGCGGCTTTGTGGTGACCCAATCGACACTACCGGATGCACGCGACACACTCTTGATTGCGCAAGATCAACACCGCGTCGTGATCGACGCGATCGAAAACCGCGAAGGCGCGCGGGCCGAAGCAATCATGCGCGAACACGCGCGAGTGGCGGCGCGCAATTTGCGCCTGGTGCTCAAGAACAAGACGCATTTTGACCTGCTGCCGGGACTGGCGCTCATCAGGATGGCAGGCGATTAAAGGAGACCTGCATGCGGTTCATGGAAAGCTGGACACCCGCAACCCTTGTCGCGACGCGCGATCTGACGCCTTCGGTCCGCGAGTTGCTGATCAAACCGGAAAACTTCGATGGCGCAGCCTATCCGGTCGGCAGCCATATCAATATCGCCGTCACTATCGATGGGCGCCCGGAGACGCGGTCCTACTCCCTGGTCGGCGAGGCCGACCGAGCCGGCTATCGTATCGCGGTGCGGCGCGCGGAAGACTCGCGCGGCGGCTCGCGGTACATGTGGTCGCTCGCCCCGGGCGCGCGGCTGGCCATCACGCGGCCGGCCTCGCTGCTGCCGATCGACTGGGCGCGCCGGCACTACTGCCTCGTCGCGGGCGGCATCGGCCTTACGCCACTGATTGGTGCAGCCAGAGCGCTGGCCCGCCGCGATGCCGACTTTACCTTGCATTATGCGGTGCGTTCCCGTGAGCAAGCCGTTTATTTGGACATTCTCGCCCCCTTGCTGAACGAGCGGCTTATTGTCCATGCAGGTAACGAAGCGCGCCGGCTCGATTTCGATAACTTATTCGCCTCGCTGCCGCCTGACGCCTTGACCCTCTTGTGCGGTCCGATGCGGATGCTCGATGCCGCGCGCCGGGCCTGGACGGGTGCAGGACGCGCACTATCCGACCTACGCTATGAGACCTTCGGTTCGAGCGGCTCGCTGCCGACTGAAGGTTTCCGGGTGCGCCTTGCAGATCGAGCCTTCGAGATCGAGATACCGCGCGATCGCTCGTTGCTGGACGTGCTCAATGAGGCCGGCTACGAGGTGATTGCGGATTGCAGGCGCGGCGAGTGCGGCGTCTGCGCCATCGACCTCGTCAACATCGACGGTGAGCTAGACCACCGCGACGTCTTCTTCAGCGAGCAGCAAAAGCACGCGAACGAAAAGATCTGTGCATGTGTCTCTCGCGCCAGCGGCACTATCACCGTCGATATACTGCATCGCCCGGACGCGCTGTAGGTTCGCTGCAACGCGTTGGTTTCGGCAGCATGTCCTGGCCAAGCTCTCGGCACAACTAATGCATGTCCCAAGGTTGTGCTACGCTATCATAGAACAGCGCGCGCATGATTGCCGGATAAAGACGGTCGGCGACGCCCGATTGTCTTTCTTCAAGGCAAGACAAAAGCTCTCCGCGCCATGAACTCTGAAAGCGTTACTTTCAGTCGCGTTATTCTTGCAATGGTACAGTGGCGAGTTGCTTGCGCTGGTCGCGCTCGCGGTTGAGGGGCCCTAAACAAACCAGCCAATTCGTCGAAGCAGAATCTACGTGAAGAGCGTCGAGTGAACGCGGAGCGTTGTAAAACCCCAAGAGCATCTCTCGGGCGGCAAACTCTGCCGTTTCATTGTGCCGTCGCTGTCTGCTTGAGAACAGAGATGCCGGAAACCTGACAGCGCGTTAGGTCCACTCCACAGCAACGCTGGTATCTATGCGCGTTTTGCTCACGCACGCCACAATTCGCAAGCGGCACAGAGATTGCTTGATAGCGAGCGAGGAGCTGCGTCGTCAGACCGGTCGAAGCGGCCCTGTCACAGGAGTTTCCGATGAGGCTTGCGATGCCGCTCTTGCTCGCAGAAACGACGCGCGTCAATGTGGCAGCCGTCACCAAATCCCGCATGCCGCACGATAAGCCTGCCGCGTTGTCGAGACGGGCGAAGCGGCCCGAGACCGTGTTGAACGTTGCCGCGAGCACCGAGCTATATAGCCGAGCCCCGCAAGCTGCGAAATTTCAGGCGCTTCACTCGGGCGACAGCGTTCGCCCGAGACGGCTGCTTGAGAACGGCCCTGCGGCTCCGGAAAATCACTTCACCTCTGCGGCGAATTCGACTTCGAACGTCCTAAATGGCGCGGATACGCGCAAGCCGTTGTCGTTCACGATGCTGTCGAGCTGCAGGCGCGTCGTCGCCTCAAAAGGGGCGGCTGGGGCGAACACAACGAATGTGCCCGCCATGTCGGAAGCCGCGCAGCCGAACTTAATACGGCGTGCGCCCATCCCGCAGGCTCATCGATTGATTGAGACCGGAGAGTCTGACCTCAGCTCCACTGCACTGTCGCCGCTAACAGGCAGCGAAGCGGGTATACGCCGGCTGTTAGCGGGCGATTTTGCGAGTCAATCTGGTCAGACGCCCGGTTCTTGGAGGTTGGACCGGACCAACAGGCGATGCACGCCAAATCCTTCAGCGATCCAGACGTGCAGGCGATCGCTGAGCCGGTATGGCGACGTACTCTCACCGGCGGGCTGACGCACATGGATGCTTTTTCGGCGGAGATCTGGCAGTCCGTCGCGCTCACGATCGAGCTTGCCAGCGTGACGACGATGATCCTCCTGGTTGTTGGCGCGCCGCTCGCGTGGTGGCTAGCACGTTCAAAGACGGTCTTGAGCGACGCGGTAGCGACAATCATCGCGCTGCCGCTTGTGCTGCCGCCGACTGCGCTCGGTTTCTGCGTACTCGTCCTGCTCGGCCCGAACGGTCCAGGGGGCCTTCTCGCCTCTTTCTGGGGCGAGCACACGCTCGCCTTTACTTTTGCAGGAATCGTGGTCGGATCGGTCCTCTCGGCGCTCCCTTTGGTGGTGCAACCGATCCGTAACGCCTTTGTTGCGATAGGCGACGGTCCGCTGGAAGTTGTGGTCAGTCAGCGCGTTTCTCCGTTGCATGCTTTCATTACCATCGGCCTGCCGCTAGCGCGACTGGAGTTTTTCAAGGCTGCCGTGGTTGGCTTTGCTCATACGATCGGCACATTCGGCGTCGTGATGATGATCGGCGGCAACATTCCTGGGCGCACCAAGGTGTTGTCAGCCTACGTCATAGACTACGTCCAGGCATCGCGCTGGCGCGAGGCAAGTTGGGTTGCCGGCGGTATGGTGATGTTCGCCTTTGCCGTCATTTTCACTTTAACCCTCATCGACAAATGCTGTGCTAGGAGAGGCACATGAGGGTAGGCCCACTTCGCCGGTTCGAATCGCTTGCGACGTGACGGCCAGACATGTCCGATCATGAGCGTGCAGCAGTATTGCAAGCCAGATCCGTCCGTCCTTGGCGAGGACACAGCGAACGCGCCTGTTATGGCCGCGGCGGATGACGGAATCAGCTACAATTCGGCATACTCTGCGCCCTCTGCTCGAGGTGAGGGGCAATGACGTCGGAGTTTCTAAGCAGCGGCGTGCCAGACTAGACGAATTCTTCGCTCGCGATATCGCGGGCCAGCGGGTACCGGGCGCGGTTGTTGCAATCGCCGGAGACGGCAATGGTTCGCTAAAAGGCGTACGGGCCTCGATCCAGAAAAAGGAACGTCGATGCGATATTCGCACCCGCGTCGATGACCAAACCGATGCTGGCGGTCGTTGGGTTTATGCTGATGGAAAAGGGGCGCCTGCCGCTGCGGGCCAATCTCAGCGATCCCGGAATTCGAAAACATGAAGGTGCGGTGCGGCAGCCTGACGGTTCAATCAAATTCGAAGCGCAGAGTTCTCCGATCTACGGCCACGATCTTGATCGCCACACATCAGGTCTCAGTTATGGCGGGCCCTCGCATAGCTCTGATCAAGTCGCGCGTCTCTGTCCGGGTTTCGCAACTCCGCCGGTCAAGGCGACAAGCATGTTTTCAACGAAGGCATTACCAAGCTGCCGCTGGCGTATCAACCAGGGACGAAATCGGTGACCGATCTGGTGCCTGGCAACGGCACCAACTCTGTCAAGCAATCGTCATGCCGCGCGCCTTGCTTAAAGCGAGTATGACGCATTCGCCGCGCAGCAGTAAACCGTTGTGCTGCTTTGTTGGAGTTCCCACGTCGACGTTCAAAACCGGACCACTAACACGATGGGCGCGATCAGACGCGAGCTTGTACCTCGCTAGCTGGGCTCGCCAGTCCGCATTGCAGACTGCCAAGCGGCGGCTTGGCATCTGCCAAGTGCTTCTTATGCCGTGGCCTGTTTCTTGCTGCTGGACGTCAGTAATTCGTTACGGCCGACGAGCACTTGGAAGGGTTCATGGGCGGGGCGACGGAAACTTTCTACAGCGTGATCAGACGTCAGGGTATCACGCGTCGCAGTTTCAACAGATTCTGCAGTTTGACGGCTGCGAGCTTCGGGCTCGGTCCGCTCGCCGCAAGCGGTATTGCCACCGCTCTGGAGACCAAACCGCGTGTGCCCGTCATCTGGCTGCACGGGCTCGAGTGTACCTGCTGCTCGGAAAGCTTTATCCGCTCGGCCCATCCTTTGATCAAAGATGCGCTGTTGTCGATGATTTCGCTCGACTATGACGATACGATCATGGCGGCGGCAGGACATCAGGCCGAAGCCATCCTGGAGGAAACCCGTGCCAGGTACAAAGGCAAGTATGTGCTTGCCGTCGAAGGCAATCCGCCGCTGAACGAGGGTGGCATGTTCTGCATAGACGGCGGCAAGCCGTTCATTGAAAAGCTCAGGTCGATGGCGGAAGAGTCCATGGCGATCATCGCTTGGGGAACATGTGCGTCGTGGGGCTGCGTGCAAGCGGCCAAGCCAAATCCGACTGGCGCGGCGCCGATCGATAAGGTGATCACCAACCAGCCGATTATCAAGGTGCCCGGGTGCCCGCCCATCGCAGAGGTCATGACCGGCCTGGTGACCTTCATGACCACGTTCGGAAAGCTTCCGGAGCTCGATCGCCAAGGACGTCCAAGGATGTTTTATTCCGAGCGCATCCACGACAAGTGCTATCGGCGTGCCCATTTCGACGCTGGGCAATTTGTCGAGGAGTGGGATGATGAGGGCGCACGCAAGGGCTACTGCCTGTACAAGATGGGTTGCAAGGGGCCGACCACCTACAATGCCTGTTCGGCCGTTCGATGGAACGGCGGCGTTTCTTTCCCGGTTCAATCCGGCCACGGCTGCTTCGGCTGCTCCGAAGACGGCTTTTGGGACAAAGGTTCATTTTACGACCGGCTCACGACCATCAAGCAGTTCGGCATCGAGAGCAACGCCGATCAGATCGGCATGGCCGCTGCCGGCGCGGTTGGACTGACCGTCGCCGCGCACGCGGCGGTCACGGCCGTGAAGCGCTTGACCCACAAGCCGGATCGCGCAGCTCACAGAAGTAAACCGAGTTGAGGGGAGGGCGACGGTGGGCGTCAGGACACCGAATGGGTTCAACCTCGATTCTTCTGGTAAGCGAATTGTCATCGATCCGCTGACCCGGATCGAAGGCCACCTGCGTGTCGAGGCCAATCTCGATTCCGACAACGTGATCCGCAATGCAGTCTCGAGCGGGACGATGTGGCGCGGCATCGAAGTCATCCTGCGCGGGCGCGATCCGCGTGACGCATGGGCGTTCACCGAGCGGATTTGCGGTGTCTGCACCGGCACCCATGCGCTCACCTCTGTGCGCGCGGTTGAGAATGCGCTAGGGATCTCCATTCCGGAGAATGCCAACTCGATCCGCAACATCATGCAGCTGTGCCTGCTTGTGCATGATCACCTCGTGCATTTCTATCATCTGCACGCGCTGGATTGGGTCGACGTGGTCTCCGCGCTCAAGGCCGATCCCAAGTCGACCTCCGCGCTGGCGCAGTCTATCTCGCCCTGGCCGCTGTCGTCTCCTGGCTATTTTAAGGATTTGCAGATCAGGCTCACCAGATTCTTTGGATCAGGTCAACTTGGTCCGTTCAAGAATGGCTATTGGGGTCATCCGGCCTACAAGCTACCACCGGAAGCGAACCTGATGGCCATGGCGCATTATCTGGAAGCGCTCGACTTCCAGAAGGAGATCGTCAAGATCCAAGCCATTTATGGGGGCAAGAACCCGCATCCGAACTGGCTGGTCGGCGGCGTGCCATGCGCGATCAATATCGATGGAACTGGCGCGGTGGGCGCGATCCATATGGAGCGGCTTAACCTCGTGTCCTCGATCGTCGACCGTTCGATCGAGTTTGTCGAGCAGGTCTATGTGCCCGACATTGCAGCGATCGGCTCGTTCTACAAGGACTGGCTCTATGGCGGCGGGCTTTCGGGCAAAAGCGTGATGTCCTATGGCGACATCCCCGAAAGCGCCAACGACTGTTCCGCGAGAAGTCTCAAGTTGCCGCGCGGCGTCATTCTTGATGGCAATCTCAAGGAGATCTTGCCGATTGACCATGGCGATCCCGAGCAGATCCAGGAATTCGTCGCCCATTCTTGGTATAAGTACCCGAGCGAGTCCTGCGGTCTGCATCCCTGGGATGGCGTCACCGAGCCGAGCTTTCAGCTTGGGGGAAAGGTCAAAGGCAGCAGGACAGACATCAAGGAACTCGACGAAGGCGGCAAGTATTCCTGGATCAAAGCGCCGCGCTGGCGCGGCCACGCCGTCGAGGTCGGGCCGTTGGCACGATACATCATCGGTTGTGCGCAAGGTAAAGCCGAGTTCAAGGAGCCGGCCGAGAGACTGCTCAAGGGGCTCAATCTTCCCCTGACTGCGCTGTTTTCGACGCTTGGCCGTACCGCGGCCCGAGCGCTCGAATGTCAGTGGGCGGCGCATCAGATGCGTTATTTCCAGGACAAGCTGGTGCTCCACATCAAGGCCGGCAATACCGCAACTGCCAATGTCAGCAAGTGGAAGCCGGAAAGCTGGCCCAAGGAGGCCAAGGGCTACGGTTTCACTGAGGCGCCGCGCGGTGCGCTCGGGCACTGGATCAAGATCAAGGACACCAAGATCGGCAATTACCAATGTGTTGTGCCGACGACGTGGAACGGGTCGCCTCGCGATTCCAGGGGCAATATTGGCGCTTTTGAGGCCTCCCTGATCGGTACTCCGATGGCGGATCCGCGTCGGCCGGTCGAGATCTTGCGAACGATCCATTCCTTCGATCCCTGCTTGGCGTGTTCGACCCACGTGATCAGTCCTGCCGGCCAAGAAATGGCTTCAGTCAATGTTCGTTAGGCACATGCTGGACAAGGCTCCGCACCCCCTTACGGCGGTCGATGCGGCACCGACCGCTCGCAGTGACGGCCATGGCGTCGCCTACGTTTATGAGGCGCCGGCGCGACTGTGCCATTGGGTCAACGCGGCGGCCATTCTGGTGCTGGGTATATCCGGTTATCTCATTGGAACCGGGACACCGGCGATGCCGGGAGAGGCAAGCGGCAATTTCCTGTTTGGCTATATCCGCGTTGCGCATTTCTCTGCGGGATATGTGCTCGGCGTCGGCTTTCTGCTGCGCATCTACTGGGCCCTGATGGGAAACCCGTATGCCATGCAGATCTTTTGCGCGCCACTCTGGCGCAGGAGTTTTTGGCGCGAGGTGTACCACGAGATTCTCTGGTATGCTTTCCTTGCAGTCGAGCCCGAGAGACGTGTCGGGCACAATCGCCTAGCTCAACTCGCAATCTTCTTCATGTTTACGCAGACGATCACGTTCATGGTCGTCACAGGCTTTGCACTTTATGGGCAGGGCGCCGGTAGTGACAGCTGGCAGTACGAGTTGTTCGGCTGGGTGTTTGCAATCTGGCCGAACAGTCAGGACGTCCATACCTGGCATCATCTCGGCCTGTGGGTAATCGTGAGCTTTGCGCTCGTCCATATCTACGCGGTGATCCGGGAAGACGTCATGTCGCGCCGAAGTATCTCCTCCATGATTTCGGGTGAACGCGAGTTTCGCGATTGACTGGGAAGCGGATGCTGAGTTCGGAGAACAAGAAGCGGATCCTGGTGCTCGGCATCGGCAATATCCTGTGGGCCGATGAGGGATTCGGCGTGCGAGTGGTCGAGGAGTTTCACCGCCGCTACCTCACCCATGACAACGTCACCATCCTCGATGGTGGCACGCAGGGGCTCTACCTCGTCAGTTTTCTTGAGTGGGCGGACTGCCTGATCGTGTTCGATGCCGTCGACTATGGACTGCCGCCCGGGCAGTTGAAGCTCGTGCGAGATGACGAAGTGCCGAAATTTACCGCAGCCAAGAAGGTGAGCCTGCATCAGACCGGCTTTCAGGAGGTCTTGAGTGCGGCCGACCTGCTTGGCCGCTGCCCGCGAGAGCTCGCTCTCATCGGCTGTCAGCCGTTGGACCTGGAGCATTGGGGCGGTCCGCTGACTGCTCCGGTGCGGTTTCAGATTGCGCCTGCGATTGAACTGGCTTGCGAACTGTTGGTGCAGTGGGGCGCACCGGCAAAACTGCGGACCGCGCCGCTGCCTGCATCAGAACGGCTGTTGGCGAACAATATCGACCGTGCAAACTATGAAACAAGAGCGCGGCCGATCTAGCGGCCCGCGGCTGACCATGTGCCTTGGCTTGCCAATGACGATTGTTGAGACAGACGGCATCACGGCGCTGTGCGAGCATGGCAATGAACAGCGGCGTGTCTCGGTCATGCTGCTCTCCGACGCGTCGCTCGGCGCCAAGGTGCTCGTCCATATCGATACCGCGGTGCGGCTGTTGGACGGGGATGAAGCAAGGCTGATCTCGCAAGCACTCGACGGGCTTGAGGCCGGCCTCAACGGCGAGGACTGCGATCGCTTCTTTGCGGACTTGATCGGTCATGAGCCGCAATTGCCCGAGCACCTACGCTAGTGGTGGCGCTTGCGGACGTTGCGCTGCCCACGCTTGCTCACAAATCGAACCGCAATCGCAGGCACCCTTTACACGAAAAATGTCAAGCGCTTTGAGCCGCTGATCCGAGCGGGGGAGCGCGATCGCAGCGAGACGATGATTGGCATGTGCCTTGCTCATACCCCTCCCTAGCAGAACCAAAGATTACTAGAAGGCGTCCGATGAAGTTCCAGCCAGCGCAGCATGATCTGGCACGGCCGGTCTGTCCGAGGTGGGGAGCGGCAGCGCCGATGGGCGTCTGGCCACGCACGATCCCGTGAGGGCGGTCGTGGTGCTGCTGTCGGCGGCCGATCCCCTGTATTCGCTCTGGGCCATGCACGTCGCAATCTTCCTTTCTGAACTGATCAAGGCGCTTCGGCGGCGCATGCGAGGCGCAGTGACTGCGCGCGGCGCCAGTGACGAACTGAACGGACGGCTCGGGCTGCGTGGCCAGCCGACGCCGATCTTGTGCCATCAGCACGATACATTCCGCCTGACCGGCAAGAACCAGGTCCGTTTGGTCAAGATCGACCGCATCTCGGCACCGATCGTTCGGCCACACGCCCCTAGCGCTTGTATCGCCAAGAGCCTTGCCTCCTGGCACATCCAACGGAACGTCGCATCATGAAAACAGCGGCCAGCGTCGCATCCGAAGGCGCCGACCAGGCGGTAAGCGACTTCCCACTCGACGCGGAAAGTCTCGGCGTAATCCATAGTGGGCCGACGGCTGTGGGGGCGCTCACCAAGCGCGATTGGCGCGAAGGCGACGAGCTTGCGAGAATCTGTCCGAATGCCACCGCGCTGTTATCGAGCGCCGCTGCTGCCGTTGGCGGCCAGAAAAGCGGCGCACGGACGCAACTGTACAAACTGGCGAATCTCAGCGATCTCGAGCGCAAGCTGATTTCCGAAGTGCTTGGGGAGGGCGAGGTTGCCGGCGTCGTTGCGCTGCCAGATGGCTCTTTGGTGCAAATCCGGGAGGCCGTGCTGGCGGGCATCTGGCGCGTGCGCATCGGGTCGGAGCCGGCACACGAATATGTTGAGATCGGGGCGATCCCGCAGATCGTGCGGCGCGCCGCAACCGACCTGACGTCCACCGATCTCGTGATAGGCTCGGCGCCGGACGGCGCGATGAACGTGCTCCCGGTGCTCGCCGAAATACGCGAGCGGGCCCGCAGCTGGCGCTCTGGCATGGGCGCGCATGTCATCAATCTCACGCTGCTGCCGATGAGCGCTGTCGACCTGGCATTTCTGCAGCAAAGCGTAGGCAAAGGTCCGGTCCAGCTCATCTTCCGCGGCTACGGTTCATGCCGAGTCCAGGCGACCGGAATCCGGAACGTCTGGTCGGTGCAGTTCTTCAATTCTATGGACAGCATCATCCTGGATACGCTGGAGGTCGGCGGCGTGCCGATTGTAGCGCTGGCCGCCGACGAGGATTTCGAGGATTCCGCCGAACGCTTGCAGGAAATCATCGAGGCTTACTTCACATGAAGAGCTTAGAGAATATTTGGCATCCGGCGGGCTCTCGCGGACGGCGCGCGCATGCACGGTGGCGCAATATCCCAATAGGTTGCCGCAAGCATCTCCCCCGACGCTCGAACGAACCGTTCGGGGTCGAAGTGATCAGATTTCGCACGCGTGAGCGCGGGTCGTTGGCATGATGGGCGCGCCTTGGGTTATGAAGGTGGTTGTCATCCTGCGTAACGGCACTCGGCAACCACGTGTTGAGCGGAAATCGAGAGTTCGAGCCGGCAAAATTGAACTTATTGTCAGCGAGATCGCGCTATTGGGCTTGATTGCCTGTTGCGCGCTGTTGTCGGCGTTCTTCGCGCACGAAGACATGCGGTCCGCCCGTGCCGAAGTGGCGGTCCCTGCCATGATGTGGCGGGACGACCGGCCAGCGTCACATCGGATCCATTCGCCAGATCTCAGTTCGCGCGACCGCTGGCGTTTCTTGCGCGAGATGATGGCGGAACGGTGCGCATGAGCTTCACCGCCCGCAACAAGATCGAAGTCACCGTATCGCTTGCTGCTGACGTAATCGCCGCAGTCGAGATCCTGCCACGAGTCCGGCCGCCGCTGGCACGGCTGTTCGCCGGCAAGCAGGCCTTGTCGTTGCTCAAGGCCCTGCCGCGGCTCTTCGCGTTATGTGCCGTTGCGCAACAAACTGCATTGCTGTCCGCGGTCGAGGCCGCGCGCGACCAAGAGATCATCCGCTCGACAAAGCAGCGTCGTATTACCCTCGTCGTTGCCGAGCGCATCGCAGAATTGCTGCGTAGTCTCTTTGTCGGACATCTCACGCCGAACATCGCCAATGCGGCTGCGATCCGCTCCCTGATGCGGGGAATCTCAGTGCTTGTGGGCAGCGCACAGCCAGCCTGCGGCTCTGCTCGACGCGAAGCGATAGCGCAGATTGTGACCGCGCTCGCCGCGCTCGGCATAACGAATGAAGATGGCGCGCTGAGGCCAGGTAGCCCATTCGCGCTTCGCATTGCGGCGCTTGATGAGGTCGACTTGAAGTCAGTCCCGATCGAGCACTCGTTCCTGTCGGTTGCCGACGACCGCAACATCGTTGAACGGCTGCTCGCGAATGACGCGACATTTTGCTATTGTCCCGATCTTGAGGGGCATGCGCCCGAGACGGGTCCATGGGCGCGCCAGATGACGCGTGATCGGCTCCCGCCGGGTCGGTCGGGGGCGGTCGAACGGCTGAAGGCCAGAATTGCGGAAATCGTTCGGCTATGCGCTTGGCTCAAGGCCGGTGCTCACATCGATTCGGCCGAGCACGGGATCATCGAAAGCTACAGACTAGGCCCTGGCCGTGCAGCGGCCGCGGTCGAATGCGCCAGGGGTCGCCTCTATCACGCGGTTGAGCTTGATCCTCAGGGCCAGATATCCCGCTTCGAATTTCTTCCGCCGACGGAATGGAATTTCCATCGGCGCGGACCGCTTGTCCGGAGCCTGCAGGGCGCGGTGCTGACGGCGCGACGACATCAGGATGCGGTTCGTGCGGCGATTGCATCGCTCGACCCCTGCGTCGGCTTCACACTCAATCTTCGCGAAGTTGGCGATGCATGAAATGGCGCTTTGTCTGGGCATCATCGAAATCGTCGAGCAAGAGTTGCGTCGCCGATCGTTTTCGCAGGTTCGGAGCGTCTGCCTGGAAATCGGGGCGCTGAGCCATGTCGCGCCCGAAGCGATCATGTTTTGCTTTGCAGCCGTTGCAACGCGGACCGTTGCCGATGGCGCGGTTCTAAAAATCGTCGAACTCCCCGGCCTGGCCTGGTGCATGACCTGTTCGAAGAGCGTGGAAATTGCGCGGCGAGGTGAGTGCTGTCCTTGCTGCGGCAGCTATCAGTTGCAGGTAACCGCGGGCGAACAGATGCGAGTGAAAGAGCTGGAGATCGATTGATGTGTACCGTATGTGGTTGCGGCGAACAGGCGTCTTTAACCGGACACGCCGAAGCGGATGATGGGCAAGGCCAGGGGTGTTGCCGTGCTCATGTGCAGGACGATTGCGATCGCCATCACGTCCATCTGCATGGTGACCAAAGCCTGCAGCATTCATATCGGGCTCGCCACAGTCATAATCACCACGATCGTCCTGGCCATCAGCAGGCTCATGGTGGGCAGGCGTTTCCGAGCTGCGGCGCCGGCCCGGCTGCCTTGAAGGTCTCGGGCATGAGCAGCGAGCGGGTCATTCAGATCGGGCGCGACATCCTTGGCAAGAATAACGGGATCGCGGTGGACAACCGCGCGCGCTTCGTGGCCGATGATCTGCTCGTGTTTAATCTTGTGTCCAGTCCCGGTGCAGGCAAAACGTCGCTGCTTGTCCGCGCCGCGTCCGAGCTCAGGCGCAGCCGCCCGATCGGGGTCATCGAAGGCGACCAGCAGACCTCGAACGATGCCGAACGCATTCGGGCGGTCGGCGTGCCAGCTATTCAAATCAATACCGGCAAGGGTTGCCATCTCGATGCTGCAATGATTGGCGAGGCTTATCGCCGCTTGCCGCTGCTCACGCGAGGTATTCTCTTCATCGAGAACGTCGGTAATCTGGTCTGTCCCGCAGCCTTTGATCTTGGCGAGGCCTGCAAGATCGTGGTGTTATCGACTACCGAAGGTGAAGACAAACCGCTCAAATATCCGGATATGTTTGCCGCTTCTTCGCTTATGCTGATCAACAAGATTGATCTGGTGTCCGTGCTTGAGTTCGAGTTGGGCAGGACCATCGAATATGCAAGGCGCGTCAATCCAACGATCGAAGTGCTCGCGGTTTCGGCGCGTACCGGCGAGGGGTTTGGCGCGCTCTACGCTTGGATCGATAAACAGGCGGCGCATCTGAGGCGCGCCGCGGAGGACACAAGGCGATGAGCGCCACCGCCGCTTGCGGCGACCGAAAACGGCTGCGCGTGCGCGTGAGCGGGGCTGTGCAAGGGGTCGGCTTTCGTCCCTACGTCTATGGCCTCGCCACGCGGTACGGTTTGGCGGGATTTGTCATCAATGGCCCCGAGGGCGTCACGATCGAGGTCGAGGGTGACCGTGCATCGGAGTTTGTCGCCGCTTTGCCGCTCGAGGCACCTCCACTGGCGCGCATCGACCACGTCTGCGTTCAGGAGACCGCGGCGCTCGCGGTGAAAGACTTTTCGATCGGCACGAGCGAAGGTGGCAAGTTGTCAACGCGGATCGTCGCCGATGCCGCAACTTGCCAGCAATGCCTCAGTGAGTTGTTCGATCCAGAAAGTCGCCATTACCTTTATCCCTTCATCAGTTGCTCGCATTGCGGCCCGCGCTATACCATCGCCGAGCAGCTTCCATACGATCGCCGCAACACGGTTATGGAGGCTTTTAGGCTTTGTGCCGCCTGCGTGGCTGAATATGTCGATCCGGCGAGCCGCAGGTTCCATGCGGAGGCGATCGCGTGTCCGACATGTGGCCCTCGGCTCAGCCATGGGATCAACGCCATTGTCGCGGCGATCGCCGGCGGCCAAATCGTGGCGATAAAGGGGCTGGGCGGGTACCAGCTGCTGTGCGACGCGCGCAACCAGGGCGCCGTGCAGCGCTTGCGCAGCAGAAAGCAGCGCCCTGAGAAACCGTTCGCGGTCATGGTCGGTTCCATAGAGCGGGTCAATGAGATCGCGGACGCGAATGCGCCCGAGCTTGCGCTACTCGAATCCGTAGCTCGCCCCGTCGTCCTTCTACCTACACGCAATCATCTAGCGCCCGGCATAGCTCCTGGCTTATCGCGTGTGGGTGTCATGCTGCCTGTAGCCCCGCTGCATCACCTCATCTTTCATGCGCTTGCCTCGACAGGAGCATGGCTTGAGGGGCCCGGCCCCGTCATCGTCGCCACCAGTGCCAATCTTTGCGGCGAACCGCTACTGATCGACAACGTGCAGGCGCTGCGACGACTCGAGGGGATCGCCGACCTTGTCGTGACCCATGATCGCGAGATCCTAACGCGTCCCGATGACTCCGTGGTGTCGGTGGTGGCGGGCCGGCCCCAATTCATTCGTCGCGCTCGTGGCTATGTTCCCGAACCGATCCGGCTTGCGAGGTCTGTGCCGCCCGTGCTCGCCGTCGGCGGCGCGCTGAAATCGACCGTCACCATCACGCGGGACAACGAAGCCTTCGTGTTCCAGCATATTGGCGATCTCGATACGGCCGAAGGCATCTGTGTATTCGAGGAGACGGTCCGGCACCTCACATCGACCCTTGACGTGGAGCCTGTCGTCATCGCCCATGATCTGCATCCCAATATGGCGTCTATCCGGTTTGCGGAAGCAAGCGGCCGGGCGCGGGTCGCTGTCCAGCATCACCACGCACACGCTGCGGCCGTCATCGCTGAGCATGGCCATGCGGGACCTGCGCTTGCGCTGGTGCTCGACGGCCATGGCTTTGGCTCCGACGGTGGCAACTGGGGCGGTGAGCTATTGTTGTGCGAAGGGATGAGGTGTCGACGCATCGGGCATTTCGCGCCCCTGCAAATGCCTGGCGGAGATCGTGCAGCCCGCGAGCCGTGGCGCATGGCGAGCGCAATATTGCAGTTGGTCGGCCGGGGAAACGAAATCGGGCCTCGCTTTGCAGCGCAACGGCAGGCTGAGCGCGTGCAGGCATTACTTGATCAGCCGGGCGGGGCCACCACGACCAGCGCGGGCCGGTTGTTCGATGCAGCAGCGGCGCTGCTGGGGATTGCGAGTGTGCAAAGCTATGAGGGCGAAGCTGCGATGAAGCTCGAGGCGCTGGTGCGGCGGACTGCGATTTTCGATGCCGGCTGGACTATCGATGGCGGCGTGCTGTCGCTTCGTCCGCTGTTTGCACGCTTGATTGCAGACAAGATTGACGCCGCGGACGGAGCCGGGCTGTTTCATGGTACCTTCGCCGCCGCCTGCATTGACTGGGTCGCGCACTCTGCGCGAACGACCGGGGTCAATACCGTTGTTCTAAGCGGCGGCTGCTTCCTGAACGTGGTGCTGGCGGATGAAATCCAGCGCGGTTGCAGCGGCGTCGGTCTCATCCCGCTGATGCCACGGCAGGTGCCACCCAATGATGGTGGCTTGAGCCTTGGCCAGGCTTGGATTGCAGCCCTGCAGATTGCTGAACAGTCGTCAGCCCTGGAAGGAACAGCCTGATATGTGTCTTTCGGTCCCGGCAAAGATCGCGAAAATTCTTCCCCACGACATGGCGATCGTGTCCATCGACGGCGTCAGCCTGGAAATATCGATCGCTCTCATCGACGAACTCGACGTCGGCGACTGCGTCCTTGTCCATGTCGGCCATGCGCTGGCCAAGATCGACCCGATAGAAGCCAAGCGCACGATGGAGCTCCTGCAAGAACTGGGCCGCGCAGGGCTGGAGCTCCGATCATGAAATATGCCGACGAATTTCGCGACAAGACCATCGCGCAGGGGCTGGCGCGTGCGATTGGCGCCGAGGCCGGTCCACAAAGAGCCTATCGGTTCATGGAATTCTGCGGCGGACACACGCATGCGATCTCCCGCTACGGCCTGGAGGATTTGCTGCCCGCGAATGTCCGCATGATTCACGGGCCGGGTTGTCCCGTCTGCGTTCTGCCCGCCAGCCGAATCGACATGGCGATCCGGCTCGTCGAGCGCCCGGAGGTCACCCTGTGCGTCTACGGCGACCTGATGCGCGCGCCCGGGTCGCAAGGACAGTCCCTGTTGCGAGCCAAAGCGCTCGGCGCTGACATTCGGATGGTCTATTCGACGCTCGACGTTATCCGGCTCGCCGAACAGGTGCCGAGCCGAGAGGTGGTCTTCTTTGCCATCGGATTTGAGACCACGACGCCCCCGACAGCGGTGATGATCCGGATTGCCGAGAAGAAGAAGCTGAAGGGTCTCAGCGTGTTCTGCAACCACGTGCTTACTCCGTCTGCGATGCACAGCATTCTCGAGAACCCGAAGATCCGCAATATCGGCGGGGTCGCAATTGACGGCTTCGTCGGGCCTGCACATGTCAGCACGATCATCGGTACGCGGCCTTACGAGCCTCTGGCGGAACAATTCGGTAAGCCGATCGTGATCGCGGGATTTGAACCGCTCGACGTCATGCAGGCGATCCTGATGCTGGTGCGGCAGGTGAACGAAGGCCGTTATGAGGTGGAGAACCAATACAGCCGCGCGGTGACGCGCGAAGGAAATCGGCGTGCCAAGGACGAGGTCTTGCAGGTATTCGAACTGCGGGAGCAGTTCGAATGGCGTGGGCTTGGACTCGTACCCAACAGCGGACTGAAGCTGAAGCGGGCTTACGCGCGATATGACGCCGAGGCGCGTTTTGCGATGCACGAGCTGCGTGTCGCCGACAATCCGGCGTGCGAGTGCTGCGCGATCCTGCGCGGCGCCAAGCGGCCGGTTGACTGCAAGCTGTTTGGAACCGTCTGCACGCCGGAAACTCCCATAGGGTCCTGCATGGTCTCATCGGAAGGTGCTTGTGCCGCGTATTGGACATATGGCCGAGTTCGCGATGATGGGGGGAGGCGGATGTCATGAGCGTAAAGGCCGATCAACGCAAGCTCGACCTCGAGAACGGACGCGTTGATCTTTCCCACGGATCCGGGGGCCGTGCCATGGCACAGCTGATCTCGGGCCTTTTTCACCAAGCCTTCGGCAATGAATGGCTCGCCCGCTGCAATGATCAGTCGGCGTTTGACGTTACGACAGGCAGGATGGTGATGACGACCGATAGCTATGTGGTTTCGCCGCTGTTCTTTCCCGGCGGCAATATCGGATCACTCGCTGTGCACGGCACGATCAATGATGTCGTCATGGCCGGCGCGCGTCCTCTCTATCTATCGGCCAGCTTCATCATCGAGGAAGGTTTCCGGTTTTCGGATCTGAAGACGATTGCGGATTCGATGGGCGAAGCGGCGCGCGGCGCCGGCGCTTACATCATCACTGGGGACACCAAGGTCGTCGAGCGCGGCAAGGCGGATGGTCTGTTCATCTCCACGACCGGGATCGGGGTTCTGGCCGATGGGCTCGATCTGTCCGCCGACAAAGCAAGAGTCGGGGACCGTGTCCTGGTGTCCGGTAGCCTCGGCGATCATGGGGTGGCGATCATGTCAACGCGCCACAACGTCGCCTTTCAAATCGAGATCGTCTCGGATTCCGCAGCGCTGCATAACCTTGTAGCCGTCATGGTTGCGGCCGGTGGCCGCGGCATCCGGGTGATGCGTGACCCCACGCGCGGCGGTCTTGCGGCCTCCCTCAACGAGATTGCGCATCAATCCGGACTCGGGTTCCGTCTGCAGGAAGCGGCCATTCCGGTGAAGCCCGCGGTTGCGGCCACTTGCGAACTCCTTGGGCTTGATCCGATCCATGTCGCTAATGAGGGCAAGCTCGTTGCGATCGTCGCGCCCGATTTGGCCGATGCCGTGCTCGCAGCCATGAAGGCGCATCCGCTCGGATGTGATGCAGCTGATATTGGTGAGGCGGTAGCTGACGATCACAAATTTGTGCAGATGGCGACCGGTTTCGGCGGCGGACGAATTGTCGATTGGTTGTCGGGCGAACAATTGCCACGGATCTGTTGAACACGTCGCGCCCATTTGCGGCGGGCATGAAGGCGTCATGCATGCGCATCTTCCGAGTTTTGGGAAACCAAATTTGAGATCAATGGTCATTAGCCATCAGCACCGACAAACGAGCCTAAAATTTGCGGCCGGTCCTGCTCAACTGGCAGGCTGCGATGTTCACTCGTCACGAAATTCGGCAAGGCTTGGTTTTCGTTGTTAGCTTTTCCACGACCCGAGAACCCAATCCGAAACGACTTATGCCATCGCGCAGCTCGCGGTGGCTCAACCCAGGCAAAGTCGTTGCTCCCACTTGCCACTCCAAGGCTGAAGGGAGGCGTAGGCCGCTCCTACAAGCCTCTTTACAAGGCTTCGACTTGCATCGTGCCGCTTGATTTTGGGCCTACTGTTGCACAAGAGCAGCTTTGAGATCAGAGACTCGCGATCTCCCCTCCTGGGTCTAGGCGGCTCGGGAGAACGGACTGACCACCAAGGTTCTATGCAGTCATGGACCTCGCGTATAGCCAACGCGTGATTCGCAGGCAATGAGGTGAGGATACGTTCGCTCTGAGCGGAAGGCCCATTGTCATCGCCGCGGAAGGTAATTCAGTAGACGTTATCAAGACGTCGGCCGCGGAGGGAACGATGGTTAAGCTCAGAGTGGTCATTCAATCCGCGCAGTATCTGTTTGTTTGAATCCTGCGCCGTTGGTCAAAGATCGCCGAATTCCTGCGCCATTTGCGCGCCTGCGTCGCAATATCGCTGCGCTCTTCCGATTAGAAAAGCTCTCCGGGCAGGGAGTTTTCAAATGAAGGTCGGAGTTCCCAAGGAAATCAAGGCGGACGAATATCGCGTGGGCCTTACCCCTGGAGCTGTTCGCGAATACGTGGCCGCGGGCCACCGCGTGATGATCGAGACCAATGCTGGCGCGGGCATTGGTGCAACCGACGACGATTACCGCAACGCCGGCGCAACGATTCTAGCTTCCGCAGTTGAGGTATTCGCATCGAGCGAGATGATCGTAAAGGTTAAGGAGCCTCAGCCGTCCGAATGGAGCCAGCTGCGGGAGAGCCAGATCCTCTTCACTTATCTGCATCTGGCCCCGGATCCGGAGCAGGCCAAGGGGCTCCTAAAATCCGGATGCACTGCGATCGCCTATGAGACCGTAACTGATGCGCATGGTGGTCTTCCACTGCTGGCACCGATGAGCGAGGTCGCGGGTAGACTTGCGATCGAAGCGGCGGGTAGCGCCCTGAAGCGGAGTGCAGGCGGACGAGGGCTGTTGATCGGTGGGGTGCCGGGCGTTCAGCCGGCTCGGATCGTGGTGATTGGAGGTGGCGTCGTTGGTACGCATGCGGCGCGCATGGCGATCGGTTTGGGCGCAGAGGTCACCATCGTCGACCGCTCGATACCCCGGCTCCGCGAGCTGGATGAGCTATTTGAAGGGCGCGTTCGGACCAGGTTCTCGACCATCGGCTCGGTGGAGGAGGAGGTATTTGCGGCCGATGTGGTGATTGGGGCGGTGCTCGTTCCAGGTGCGAGCGCGCCGAAGCTAGTCCGGCGGGGCATGCTGAGTTCGATGCGTAAGAGGGCCGTGATCGTGGACGTCGCTATCGATCAGGGCGGCTGCTTTGAGACATCGCACCCAACTACTCACGCTGATCCAACTTACGAAGTGGATGGCGTCATTCATTATTGCGTGGCCAATATGCCCGGCGCCGTGCCGCTGACCTCGAGCGAGGCACTGAACAACGCCACGCTGCCGTTTGGCCTGGCTCTGGCCAATAAGGGTTTTTCCGCCGTGCTCGAAAATCCGCATCTGCGCGCGGGACTCAATGTCCATCGGGGCCGGCTAACTTACAAGGCCGTGGCCGAGAGCCTCGGGCTCCCCTTCTCACCGATCGAACAGGCTGCGGCCTGATCCCAGAAGCCCTTACGGGGCGTTTCCTCCCTGACTTGGGCCACCCTTCGGGGTGGCCTTTTTTCGGCTCTATCAACCCGCTCAGCGCAGTTGGCATTTGTTTGGAACGCCGAGCGAAGCCGGGATCGCTAGACGATCACGCTTGGATTTCAGTCGTCCTCGTGATGCGAAACAATGTACTTTCGCCCCACACATGGCACCTGAATGCAGGTTTGCCGGCGGGGATTGAACATTGCGTGCAGCCGCTCACCCAGAGAGCCCGCGATGATCGGAGTGTGACTTTATCTGGCGCGATCGCCGCGACCGTTTCTAGCCGTGTTGTGGAGACGCGCCGAATCCGCCGTCGTTCCGGTGAGCAGAGCCAATAAAATGGGCCAGGGCGACCTGACGCAGCAGCGGAGCACTTGGGAAGAGGCGGGGCGACCTGATTGTAGCCGCGCCACCGCAGCAATGGGAAGGATGGCGCCCTGGGGCTGCGATCGCGGTTCACCTGGTCGGCTGACCGCCGTCAGATCGACGATGCGCTCAAACCACGGCATCGAGATCAAGCTACTGTGATGCCGATTGTAGAATTTGCGACACGCCGTCGAGGCGACGACATGCGCTATGGAAAATAGCCGAGACAAATCAAACCTAGGCTCTTTGGCACAAGACTTGAACGCAAGAAACCGTCCCGCACCTTCTGCTTATGGAATCGCAGTAATGGCCTACAAGATAATCGCGTCCCAGTGCACCGTCTGCGGTGCGTGTGAGTTCGAATGTCCCAACGCCGCGATCAGCCTGAAGAACGACATCTATGTGATCAATCCGACCAAGTGCACCCAATGTGAGGGGCATTTTGACGCGCCGCAATGCGCCGTCGTTTGCCCGGTGCCCGAGACCTGCGTGCCGACATAAGGAGTAGCTGATGAGTGGGGCTCCGGCGCGAAGCATGATGACGACACTACCGACGGCGTGCGTCTTTTGGATCCGACGCCTGATTCTCTCGCTCGCTGGCCCCGAGTTGGCCGAGACTTGCGCGATCAGCTCGGAGAGGGCGGAGCGGAACTGGCTGGAGTCGTCCTTGCGCGAGCGGAGTGGGCAATGGTAGCTGTACATGAGACGGTCGAGCGCGTCCGGCGCATCGACGTCGACCAGTATCGATATGGGTTTGAGACGCAGATCGAGTCCGACAAGGCCCCGAAGGGGCTGTCGGAAGACACCGTCCGCTTCATCTCTGCAAAGAAGAATGAGCCGGCTTGGATGCTGGAATGGCGCCTGGAGGCGTATCGCCGCTGGCTGACCATGACCGAGCCGACCTGGGCGCGCGTCAACTATCCGAAGATCGACTATCAGGACATCTACTACTACGCGGCGCCGAAGCCGAAGAAGACGCTGTCCTCGATCGACGAGATCGATCCGGAAATCCTCAAGACCTACGAGAAGCTCGGCATTCCCTTGCGCGAGGTTGCGATCCTCGAAGGCGTCGAGCCGCCGCCCGGCGGCGCGCCGTCGCCCAGCCGCAAGATCGCGGTCGACGCCGTGTTCGATTCGGTGTCGGTGGCGACCACCTTCCAGAAGGAGCTGAAGGCGGCCGGCGTGATCTTCATGCCGATCTCGGAGGCGATCCGCGAGCATCCCGAGCTGGTGCAGAAATATCTCGGCACCGTGGTGCCGACCACGGACAATTACTTCGCGACGCTGAACTCGGCGGTGTTCTCCGACGGCTCGTTCGTTTACGTGCCGCCGGGCGTGCGTTGCCCGATGGAGCTGTCGACCTATTTCCGCATCAACGAGCGCAACACCGGCCAGTTCGAGCGCACGCTGATCATCGCCGACAAGGGCTCCTACGTCTCCTATCTCGAAGGCTGCACCGCGCCGCAGCGCGACGAGAACCAGCTGCATGCCGCGGTGGTCGAGCTGGTCACGCTTGACGACGCCGAGATCAAGTATTCGACGGTGCAGAACTGGTACCCCGGCAATTCCGAGGGCAAGGGCGGCATCTACAATTTCGTCACCAAGCGCGGCGACTGCCGCGGCCGGAATTCCAAGATCTCCTGGACCCAGGTCGAGACCGGTTCGGCGATCACCTGGAAATATCCGAGCTGCATCCTGCGCGGCGACAATTCGAGCGGCGAGTTCTACTCGATCGCGATCTCGAACGGCTTCCAGCAGGTCGATAGCGGCACCAAGATGATCCACCTCGGCAAGAACACGTCGAGCCGGATCATCTCCAAGGGCATCGCCGCCGGCAAATCGCAGAACACCTATCGCGGCCTCGTCAGTGCGCACCGTAAAGCCACCGGCGCACGCAACTACACCGCCTGCGATTCGCTCCTGATCGGCGACAAATGCGGCGCTCACACCGTCCCCTATGTCGAGGCCAAGAACGCCTCGGCGATACTCGAGCATGAGGCGACGACGTCGAAGATTTCCGAGGATGTGCTGTTCTACTGCGTGCACAGAGGCTTAAGCGAGCAGCAGGCCGTCGGCCTCGTCGTCAACGGCTTCGCGAAGGACGTTCTGCAAAAACTGCCAATGGAATTCGCGGTGGAGGCACAGAAGTTGATCTCGATCTCGCTCGAGGGATCTGTTGGATAACTAAACGTCCCGCGAGCCCTCCCGAATACGGCTCGCCGTTCCGGATGACGCATTTCAGGGATCAGATCAGAATGGCGCTACTCGAAGTCCGAGATTTGCATGTTGATGTCGAGGACCGCGAAATTATTCGCGGCCTGGATCTTACGATCAATGCGGGTGAGGTGCACGCGATCATGGGGCCGAATGGCTCCGGCAAATCGACGCTCTCTCAAGTCATCGCCGGCAAGCCGGGCTACGAGGTCACCAGCGGACAAATCCTATTCAAGGGCGAGAACCTCCTGGAGATGGAGGCCAATGAGCGGGCCGCTAAGGGCGTGTTCCTGGCGTTCCAGTATCCGGTCGAGATCCCCGGCGTGACCACCATGAACTTCCTGCGCACCGCGCTGAACACCCAGCGCAAGGCGCGCGCCCAACAGGAATTCTCCACCCCCGAATTTCTGAAAAAGGTCCGCGAGGTCGCCAAGTCGCTCAACATCCCACAGGACATGCTCAAGCGCGGCGTCAATGTCGGATTTTCCGGCGGCGAGAAGAAGCGCAACGAGATTTTGCAGATGGCGCTGTTCGAGCCGAGTCTGTGCATCCTGGACGAGATAGACTCCGGCCTCGATATCGACGCGCTGCGGATTGCCGCCGACGGCGTCAACGCGCTGCGCTCGCCGGAGCGCGCGATGGTCGTGATCACCCACTATCAGCGGCTGCTCAACTACATCGTGCCCGATGTCGTGCACGTGATGTCGAAGGGCCGGGTGGTGAAGAGCGGCAGTAAAGAACTCGCGCTGGAGCTCGAGGCTTGTGGCTACGCCCAATTCGAGGACGCGGCCTGACGGCTCAAGGAATTTCCTGATGAACCAGGTTTTAGCCAAAGCCGGCGCCGGACGCCTAATGGGGAATGTCTTCGCCGCGGCGCATGGACGCCTGCCTGGCACAGGCCCTGTCGCCCGTATCCGTGCAAGGGCATTCGAGGCCTATGAGCGTGCCGGCCTCCCGCATCGGCGTATGGAGGCTTGGAAATACACCGATCTGCGCGCCCTGATCGGCGAGGTACTGCCACTCGCTCCGCGACCGGACGCAGCTGCGCTGGTGCGCGCGCAGACGTCGGCCAAACAAGCGGCTGCCGATCAGGCGGTCAAACTCGTTTTGGTGGATGGCATATTCGCGCCTGAGCTATCCGACGCCGGCAGGCTGGAGAATGGGGTCAATGTGCGGTCGTTGCGTGAGGTTCTGGAGAACTCGGCCAATAGCGCGATAGCGGGTCTGGTGCTGTCGACGACGACTGATGCGGTGATCTCGCTCAATGCCGCAATGGCGACCGATGGCCTGGTGATAACGGTTGCTGAGGGCCATGCGGTGAAGCGTCCGATTCAGATCGTTCACGTAGCAACCGGATTGTCGGTGTCCAACTTTACGCGGTCCTATGTGCAGCTCGATGAAGGGGCGCATGCGGCTGTGGTGGAAACGTTCGTTTCGGCTGAAGGCGCGAGCGGTTATCAAACCAACGATGCGATCATCGTCCTGGTTGGTGACGAGGCGAGCCTTTCGCATATCCGGGTGGCAGCCGATGCCGCTGACGCCGTGAACATCTCGTCGGGAATCATCGCAGTCGGCGCCAGGGCGAAGCTCAATCTCTTCAACATGACCTGCAGCGGTTCCATCAGTCGCTATCAGGGATTCGTCACGCTGGCCGGCGAAGGATCCAAGCTCTCGGCGAACGGGATCAATCTTCTCAGGGAAAAGCAGCACGCCGATACGACAATCGTCGTCGACCATGCCGCACCACATTGCAGCAGTCGGGAGAAGTTCCGCGCGGTCGTCGATGATTGCGGCCGCTCGGTGTTCCAGGGCCGAATCGTCGTTCGTCCCGCCGCGCAGAAGACGCACGCCACGCTGACGACGCGCGCGCTGCTTCTGTCCGACCAGGCCGAGGCGGACAATAAGCCAGAACTTGAAATCTTGGCTGACGACGTGACCTGCGGCCACGGATCGACATCAGGCTCGCTGGATGGCACTCTCGTATTCTATCTGCTCGCTCGGGGTCTATCCGAGAAGGATGCGCAGGCACTGCTGATAAAGGCGTTCCTTGGCGAGCCGATTGAGGAGATCGCCGCCGAGAATCTACGCGATTTTGTGACCGTTCAAGCTGAACACTGGCTGCAGGCGCGGCGATGAGCGTGCATCCCGCGATTAGCAATGGTCGTTACGAGGTCAACCGTCTGCGTACGGACTTTCCTGCGCTGGCCATGACGGTGTACGGCAAGCCGCTTGTTTACCTCGATAACGCTGCATCCGCGCAAAAGCCGAAGGCGGTGCTTGACCGTATGATGCAGGTGTATTCCAGCGAGTATGCCAACGTACATCGTGGCCTGCACTACCTCGCTAACGCGGCGACCGAGGCGTATGAAGGTGCCCGTACCAAGGTGGCGCGATTTGTGAACGCACATCTAAACGAGGAGATCGTCTTCACCCGCAGCGCCACGGAGGCCATCAATCTGGTCGCCCAGACCTTTGGCCGTGAACGCATCACCCCGGGTGATGAGATCGTTCTGTCTATTATGGAACACCACTCCAATATCGTACCGTGGCATTTTCTAAGGGAACGGCTCGGCGCAGTCATCAAATGGGCGCCAGTGGATGACGACGGCAACTTCCTGCTCGATGCATTTGAGCGGCTCCTGACCCCGCGCACCAAGATGGTTGCGATCACCCAGATGTCGAACGTGCTAGGTACCGTCCTGCCGGTCAAAGACGTCGTGAGGATCGCACATGCGCGTGGTATCCCGGTGCTGGTCGACGGCTCGCAAGGATGCGTCCATCTGACCGTCGACGTCTGCAACATCGATTGCGATTTCTACGTGATGACAGGCCACAAACTCTATGGTCCGACCGGGATCGGCGTGCTTTACGGCAAGTCTGAGCATCTGGCATCGATGCCGCCCTTCAACGGTGGCGGCGAGATGATCCGTCAGGTCTCGCGTGCGGGCGTCATCTATGGTGGTCCGCCGCACCGGTTCGAGGCAGGTACGCCGCCGATCGTCGAGGCGATCGGTTTGGGGGCGGCTGTGGATTACATCAATTCAATAGGCAAGGAGCGGATTCGCAAGCACGAGAACGCGCTGCTCGCTTACGCGCAGGAGAAGCTGGGGGACATCAACTCCGTGCGCATGATCGGGACGACGGCCGAGAAGGGGCCGGTCATCTCCTTTGATATGAAAGGCGCGCATGCGCATGATATCGCCACCGTCATCGACCGTGCCGGAGTAGCGGTTCGGGCGGGGAGCCATTGCGCGATGCCGCTGCTCGAGCGCTTCGGCGTGCTGGCGACGTGCCGCGCATCTTTCGGACTTTACAACACATGTGAAGAGATTGATACGCTCGTGCTGGCGCTCATCAAGGCGCGGCAGCTGTTCTCGTGAGCCGGCGAGCTTGCCACGTCTAAGTGGCTAGGCCAGTTTGTATTGACCTCGGGATGATGATGAGGTCTTGCCCATGGGGCATCATCGCCATCGTAGAGGTAAGTCTCTGTAGGTCTCGGCAAGCATAGATGGCATTGGCAAGCCCGCAGTCGGCCAGCCGGCCCTGCGGGCGGTTTCCCTCGTTGCGGGCTGCCTCCCGCCAGGGTGATCGCGAAGTACGGCGATCAACAGCCGCGCGCCGCAAATCGCGCGGTGCATTTCACGTAGTGCCAGCCCGTGTTCCATTTCGAACAGGACCAAACGAAGGGTTCTTCGGACAAAGCGCGATGTCGCGTTAGCAACAATACCCAGTCCGAGACCACGGAATGCGCTAATCGATTTCAATCACTCTGCTTTTTGTGCTCGCGCCGCATTGGCATGCTCGTTGCAAAAGTCTTGCTCAGGAAGTCGCTCTCCCAATAGCTAACCCTTGAAGGACATCAGCATGAGTCTCGCCACGACCCAGAGCATCGCAGAAATCAGGGCTCGCAACAAAGAGCTGATTGAGGAGGTGCTGAAGGTCTATCCGGAGAAGACCGCGAAACGGCGCGCCAAGCACCTCAACGTTCACCAAGCCGGCAAGTCCGACTGCGGGGTCAAGTCCAACATCAAATCCATACCCGGAGTGATGACCATCAGAGGCTGTGCCTATGCAGGGTCCAAGGGGGTGGTCTGGGGACCGATCAAGGACATGGTCCATATCAGCCATGGCCCGGTTGGCTGCGGTCAGTATTCGTGGGGCTCGCGGCGCAATTACTACGTCGGCACGACGGGCATCGATAGTTTCGTGACCCTGCAATTCACCTCCGACTTCCAGGAAAAGGATATCGTATTTGGTGGCGACAAGAAGCTGGTCAAAGTCATTGACGAAATCCAGGAGCTTTTTCCACTCAACAACGGCATCACTATCCAGTCGGAATGCCCGATCGGACTGATTGGGGATGACATCGAGGCCGTATCAAGAGCGAAATCCAAGGAATATGACGGCAAGACCATCGTGCCGGTCCGCTGTGAGGGCTTTCGCGGCGTGTCGCAGTCGCTCGGCCACCACATTGCCAATGATGCGGTGCGCGACTGGATTTTCGACAAGCTCGAGCCCGAGGGCAATTCAAAGTTCGAGCCGACGCCGTACGATGTTGCGATCATCGGAGATTACAATATCGGCGGCGACGCCTGGTCATCGCGAATTCTGCTGGAGGAAATGGGACTGCGGGTGATTGCGCAGTGGTCCGGTGACGGTTCGCTCGCCGAGCTCGAGGCGACGCCGAAGGCAAAGCTCAACATTCTGCATTGCTACCGTTCGATGAACTACATCTCCCGCCACATGGAAGAAAAGTTCGGTATCCCCTGGTGCGAATATAACTTCTTCGGACCTTCAAAGATCGCAGAATCGCTGCGCAAGATTGCGGGCTATTTCGACGATAAGATCAAGGAAGGCGCCGAGCGGGTGATTGAAAAGTACCAGCCGCTGGTGAACGCCGTGATCGCAAAATATCGCCCTCGCCTGGAGGGCAAGACGGTGATGCTATACGTCGGCGGACTTCGTCCGCGTCACGTGATTGGCGCATACGAGGACCTCGGGATGGAAGTCGTAGGCACCGGGTACGAGTTCGGCCACAACGATGACTATCAGCGCACCGCCCAGCACTACGTAAAGGACAGCACGCTCATCTACGACGACGTCACTGGCTATGAGTTCGAGCGCTTCGTCGAAAAGCTCCAGCCCGACCTGGTCGGCTCGGGCATCAAGGAAAAATACGTTTTCCAAAAGATGGGTGTGCCATTCCGGCAAATGCATTCCTGGGACTATTCGGGCCCATATCACGGCTATGACGGCTTTGCGATCTTCGCGCGCGACATGGACATGGCTGTCAACTCGCCGGTCTGGAAGAAGACGAAGGCGCCCTGGAAAGAAGCGCCGAAAGTCAAGCTCTTGGCCGCGGAATAAAGCAACTGATCTCGCTCCCCGCGGAGAGCTGGGGCGATACCAATTTCGATAGTGAAGGATCTTAACAATGGCGCAGAGTGCAGAACACGTGCTCGATCATCTCGAACTGTTCCGCGGTCCAGAATATCAGCAGATGCTGGCCACCAAGAAAATATTCGAGAATCCCCGCGATCCCGCTGAGGTCGAACGTATCAAGGAATGGACGAAAACACCGGAGTACCGCGAGAAGAACTTTGCGCGGGAGGCGCTGGCGGTAAATCCGGCCAAAGCCTGCCAGCCGCTTGGCGCCGTATTCGCCTCGGTTGGCTTTGAGGGCACGCTGCCATTCGTCCACGGCTCGCAAGGCTGCGTGGCCTATTACCGCAGCCATCTGTCGCGGCACTTCAAGGAGCCGAGCTCCTGCGTCTCTTCGTCGATGACGGAAGACGCTGCTGTATTTGGCGGCCTGAACAACATGATCGACGGGCTCGCCAACAGCTACAACATGTACAAACCCAAGATGATCGCGGTTTCCACGACCTGCATGGCTGAGGTGATCGGCGATGACCTCAACGCCTTCATCAAGACGTCGAAGGAGAAAGGCTCTGTTCCGACGGAGTTCGATGTGCCGTTCGCGCACACACCAGCGTTCGTCGGCAGCCACGTCACCGGCTATGACAACGCGCTCAAGGGCATTCTGGAGCATTTTTGGGACGGCAAGGCTGGAACAGCGCCAAAGCTAGAGCGCAAGCCAAACGAGGCAATCAACATCATTGGCGGGTTCGATGGCTACACCGTCGGAAACCTTCGCGAGATCAAGCGCATCTTGGCATTGATGGGCATCCAACACACGGTACTGGCCGATAATTCGGAAGTCTTCGACACCCCGACAGATGGCGAGTTCCGCATGTATGACGGCGGCACCACGCTGGAAGACGCGGCCAACGCGATTCACGCCAAGGCGACAATCTCCATGCAGCAGTGGTGTACGGAAAAAACGCTGCCGTTTGTATCCGAGCATGGTCAGGACGTCGTGTCTTTCAATTACCCGGTGGGCGTATCCGCAACGGATGACTTTCTCGTGGCGTTATCACGCATCAGCGGCAAGGAGATCCCGGAGCAACTCGCGCGAGAGCGTGGCCGCTTGGTTGATGCCATCGCTGACTCCAGCGCGCATATCCATGGCAAGAAGTTTGCGATCTATGGCGATCCAGATCTCTGCTATGGGTTAGCTGCCTTTCTGCTCGAACTTGGCGCCGAGCCGACCCATGTGCTGTCGACCAACGGCAATAAGGCGTGGCAGGAAAAAATGCAGGCGCTGTTTGCAAGCTCACCGTTCGGGCAGACCTGCCAGTCCTATCCGGGCCGGGACCTCTGGCACATGCGCTCGCTCTTGTTCACCGAGCCGGTCGATCTTCTGATTGGCAACACCTATGGCAAGTATCTCGAGCGTGACACTGGAACGCCACTGATCCGCATCGGCTTTCCAGTTTTTGATCGGCATCACCATCACCGCTCCCCTGTATGGGGCTATCAGGGCGGCCTGAATGTGCTGGTGAAGATCCTCGACAAGATATTCGACGAAATCGACAAGAAGACCAACGTTCTTGGCAAAACTGACTACAGCTTCGACATCATTCGTTGATGACGAACAGTGCGCATGCCATCGCCGAAAAAACTCGACGATGGCACAGGCGCACGATGGGTGACCTTGCAATTGGCTTCGGCTGAGAGGAAAAACGGATGAATTCGCTAGCGGCCACGGTCCAGAATATTTTCGACGAGCCGGGCTGCGCCAAGAATGGCAGCAAGTCGGAGGCCGAGCGCAAGAAGGGCTGCACTCAGCAGCTGCAGCCGGGCAGTGCGGCGGGCGGCTGTGCCTTCGACGGCGCCAAGATTGCGCTGCAGCCGTTTACCGACGTTGCTCACCTGGTGCATGGTCCGATCGCGTGTGAAGGTAACTCCTGGGACAATCGCGGCGCGGTGTCTTCCGGCTCGAATCTGTGGCGCACCGCATTCACAACCGACATGAACGAAACCGATATCGTATTTGGAGGCGAGAAGCGCCTTTGTAAAGCGATCAAGGAAATCGTGGACAAGTGCGACCCGCCCGCCATCTTCGTCTATCAGACCTGCATCCCGGCGATGATCGGTGACGACATCGACGCGGTCTGTAAGGCGGCATCCAAAAGGTTCGGCAGGCCCGTGATCCCGATCAACTCCCCGGGGTTCGTTGGTTCCAAGAACCTCGGTAACAAGCTCGCCGGCGAGGCCTTGCTCGACCATGTGATCGGGACGCGGGAGCCGGACTGCACCACGCCGTACGATATCAACCTGATCGGAGAATACAATCTCTCGGGAGAGCTCTGGCAAGTGAAGCCATTGTTAGATGAGCTCGGAATCCGGATTCTCTCCTGCATCTCGGGCGATGGCAAATATGGCGAAGTCGCGTCATCCCATCGCGCGCGGGCGGCGATGTTGGTGTGCTCAAAGGCCATGATCAACGTCGCACGCAAGATGGAGGAACGTTTCGGGATCCCATTCTTCGAAGGGTCATTCTACGGCATCCAGGATTCAAGCGATTCGCTGCGTCAGATTGCCCGCTTGTTGGTTGAACGCGGCGCGCCGAAAGAGCTGCTCGGGCGCACCGAAGCGGTGATCGCGCGCGAGGAAGCGTGGGCCTGGGCTGCGATCGAGCCGTACCAGCCACGCTTCAAAGGCAAGAAGGCTTTGTTGATTACCGGCGGCGTCAAGTCGTGGTCGGTCGTTGCTGCACTACAGGAAGCCGGGCTCGAACTGGTCGGAACCAGTGTGAAGAAGTCAACAAGGAAGGACAAGGAACGCATCAGGGAGCTTATGGGGCAAGATGCCCACATGATCGAGGATATGACGCCCCGGGAAATGTACAAGATGTTGAAGGACGCAAAGGCGGACGTCATGCTATCGGGCGGCAAATCGCAGTTCGTCGCGTTGAAAGCGGCGGTGCCCTGGCTCGATATCAACCAGGAGCGTTGCCACGCCTATCTGGGCTATGTCGGCATGGTCAAACTTGTGGAGGAGATCGATAAGTCGCTCTCCAATCCGATGTGGGAACAGCTACGTCGACCGGCGCCATGGGAGGCTTTGGCCAGGGTGAAGGTGCAGATGCAATCGCCGGTGGCCGGGATCGCCTGCGATCCGGCGCTCGCCGAAACGGCGCGCCGCGCGAGGAAAATCTGCTTCTGTAACACGGTCGATCTCGGCACGATCGAGGATGCGATCTACGGGCATGGTCTGAGGAGCGTCGAGGCAGTTAGAGAGTACACTGATGCGGTCGGTGGCTGCTGCAAGAGACGTATCGAGGAAATCTTGGTGTCCTCGCCATCTGCCGCGCTACAGGCCGCAGAATAGGGAGGTATCATGGCCATCGTCACGGCGCCGACAAAAGCCTGCGCGGTCAATCCGCTGAAGATGAGCCAGCCGATCGGCGGTGCATTCGCCCTCATGGGGCTGCGTGAGGCGATGCCGCTTCTGCACGGCTCGCAAGGGTGCACTTCCTTCGGGCTCACGCTCTTTGTGCGGCATTTCAGGGAGGCCGTGCCGCTGCAGACCACGGCGATGAGTGAGGTCTCGACCGTGCTCGGCGGCTATGAGAATCTCGAGCAGGCGATACTGAATATCTACAACCGCGCCAAGCCAAAGATCATCGGAATCTGCTCGACCGGTGTCACCGAGACCAATGGTGACGATGTGGATGCCTACCTCAAGCTCATCCGGGACAAGCATCCGCAACTCGCGAAATTGGCGCTGGTCTATGTCTCGACGCCCGATTTCAAGGGTGCGTTCCAGGACGGCTGGGAGAAGGCTGTGGCGCGCATCGTGGAGTTGCTGGTGGAACGGCCCAGCGTCAATGGCCTTCGCGATCCCTCGCGAGTGAATGTTCTTCCAGGATGTCACCTCACGCCGGGTGATGTTGACGAACTCCGTGCCATTCTGGAGGATTTTGGGTTGCGGCCGTCCTTCCTGCCTGATCTGGCGGGATCGCTCGATGGGCATATCCCCGATGAGTTTACGCCAACGACCATCGGCGGCATCGGTGTCGACGAAATTGCGAGCATGGGCCGCGCCGGGTGGACGATAGCAATCGGCGCGCAGATGCGGCGCGCGGCAGAGGCCATGCAGGCCAAGAGCGGCGTGCCATTTCGCCTCTTCGAGCGGCTCTGCGGCCTTAGTCCGAACGACGAATTCATGACTTTTCTAAGCGAGATCAGCGGTCGGCCCGTACCATTGAAATATCGGCGCCAGCGCGGCCAGCTCACCGATGCGATGCTGGACGCCCACTTCCATATTGGCGGTCGCAGACTCGCGATCGCCGCAGAGCCGGATCTCTTGTTTGATCTCTCCAGTATGCTGCATGACATGGGTGCGCAGGTGTGCGCGGCCGTAACGACCACGCTGTCGCAGGTGATCGAGCGGATCAAAGCCAAACAGGTGCTAATTGGCGATCTTGAGGATCTGGAAGAGCTTGCCAGAACCAAGCATTGCGACTTGCTGATCACGCATTCGCACGGCAGGCAAGCGGCGGCTCGGCTGAAAATTCCGTTCTATCGTGCGGGTTTTCCGATGTTCGATCGACTTGGCGCAGGGCACCAATTATCCATCGGTTATCGTGGTGCGCGCGATCTGATCTTCGACATCGCCAATCTCGTGATCGCGGACCGCGAGGAGAACCATCAGCCTACACCCGACAGATGGCGGGCTGCGGCCGCACTGCCACCGAGATCCGGGCACCGCAGCGCTGTCGGTGCAGCCGAGAGGTCGATTGCATGAAAGTCGCATTCGCCACTCAAGACCTAAGACGCGTCGATGCCCATTTTGGTTGGGCAAGGAATATCGCTATCTACGATGTCGCGCCAAGCGGGCACGTGTTTCTCAAAGCGGTTGAGTTTGAGGGCGATCTCAAGGAAGACGGCAACGACGACAAGTTGGCACCGAAGATCGATGCCATTAAGGATTGCGCAATCCTTTACGTCGCCGCTATTGGCGGTGCCGGTGCTGCGCGGGTGGTCGCCAACAAGATCCACCCCATCAAGGTGAACAAGCCAGAAGACATCCTTGTGCTGCTCGAAAAGCTCGAGCGCGTCCTGAAGGGAACGCCACCTCCCTGGCTACGCAAGGTCATGGCGAGGGACCAACGGCGCACTTTCGAGTTCGACGAATGAGATAATATGACCGCAGAAATAGAGCTGGGCAGCGCCGTCGATTTGCCGTTCCTCAAGGAGCTGGTCCAAATTTGTCGCGCCGAGGATACCAACGGAGCCTGGGAGGCCAAGAGCGATCTCGATCTGCTCGAACCCTATATCTTGGACAAGGAGAAGCGGCGCGCATTGCCGATTGTCGGCGATCCTGATCCCGATACGCTGTGGCGGCTGGAGCTGTTCTTCAATGCGGTCGCGCTTTCGATCGAACGGGTCACCGGCGTGATGATCCAGCCGATCCTCAAGCTGCATCATGAAGGCTTTGGCCGCATGGTGCTGATCGGAGGGCGCTTGATCGCCGTGAACAAGCAACTGCGCGATGTGCATCGCTTCGGCTTCGATAACCTCGCAAAGCTCGCGCAGGAGGGTGACAAATATGTCAGGGACGGAATCGACCTGATCCGAAAATTTCCAGACGTGGCGAATTACTGAGGACAATCATGAGCGATCGTGAAACACTAAAGGCAGAACTAAAGAAACTGTCGGCCAAAGCGCTACAAGCAAAAATGGATCTGCACGATCTTTCGGAGGAATTGCCCATCAACTGGACCTCGATCATGGCTGTGGCGCAGAAGGCGCACGATGCCTATGCCGAACTCGAGCGCAAGAGCCATGATTTGAAGTCGCTGGAAAATACCTAGAGAGGCCCTGCTCATGTCATTTGCAACGCGCGATGGCCGCGACTGGACGCCAGACTATCTGATCTCGATCGATGCCAAGAAGTGCATCGGCTGTGGGCGCTGTTTCAAGGTGTGCGGCCGGGATGTCATGACGTTGAAAGGAATCGACGAGGAGGGCGAACTTGTCGACCTCGATGATGACGAGGACGATGAGATCGAAAAGAAAATCATGGTTCTGAATGACCAGGGCGCCTGCATCGGCTGTGGCGCCTGCGCCAGGGTTTGCCCGGCCAACTGCCAGGCCCACGTTTCAGCCACAGCTGAAGCTGCCTGACCGACCGGCCGGGTCCCTCTTGCGGCAGACGCGAAATATGGGAGGGGATAGACCCATTGTTGATCACGTGAACCCGCAACAGGAATTGGGCCCGCGCGCTCTGATGGCCTCGATTGTCAAGGCGGAGCGAGCGGAGACATTGCGGCTAATCCAGCTTAATCGGCAAGGCAAGCACATAGCACTTGAGCGGCAACGCCGTGTCGGAGCATTCTCCAATTGCAAGGTCTACGTTTTCGTGGAAGGTGGCCTGGCCTACGCCGGTTCCGAGTATCGGTGAGGCAGACGCGATTCAGATGGCAACGGATTGCGAAATGCTGATTCCGAAGTAGGGACACGCTTCTCGAGCAAATGGTGCGAATTCTAATTTGTGCTTGCTCCGTTGAGGGGCAGGAGAAGCGGACATTGGCCAGGGTGGGGTCGACCGTGGACAATCACGTCCGTCTTGACCGCGACCGATCGCGTTGAATCGCAATCTTGTGCCGACAGGTTGGCTGTTCCTCCGGCGGTTCTCGGTTTGGCACGAGATGTCTCTGCACCGGACCAGGCGGATGGGTGCTAGGGCCTGTGCGGTTCTTGAACATCGATAGCACGCGAAAAAAGGACCGAACGGCGAATGTGCACGCGCCGTCGGTTCTCGATACACGGGGTGCATCGAGTAATGTGTCTGTTCGAACCTGCGCCGTGTCTCAAGAGCGGGAGCGGTCTGATGAGAGGGCGGTGGTGCAGAGCCTGAGCCGTTAAGCGGCCGGTTCTCTGATGGATCGACCGTCGGCAATATCACGCACTATCCGCCTACAGATTGTAGCTCAATGAACGGCGCGTGGATGTGAGGCGCGCGGATAGCTTAGTCGTCGCGCGGGAGTGCGGACAGATGCTTTGCGCCTGTGTGTCAGGTTATGGTCAGCTAGGTTGCATATCCTCGTCGGCAGAGCTTGCGCGGCACGAGCTCGACAGCGTGCAATTCTGCCGATAGGAGAGCGATCTGATGTATGGCAGAATCGTTGGCTCATCCAGCCAGTCGACAAGTGCCGGCCAAGCCGATGAATCGGCAGAGGCCGGAGATAGCCCCCGCTTTTCGGAAACAGCTGCCAGCATCGCGTCAAGCGGGTCGTCGCCGGCGCCATATTCTCTCGCTTCCGATCCGCCTATTATAGAGATCGACCGATCTTCCTTCATGGAAGGAGTGCGGAGATTTTTGGGCAGTGACATCAGGCACATCGCCAGTCACCCAGAAGAGTACTCGGATTTCGTGTCCGAGAAAGCTGAGCGCGCAGCAACGGTCGCTGGCGGTTACGCCAACACCTACGATGATCCAAATAATCAGGCGCGGTTTTTCAGCTATCAGTTGGGCGACGAAACTGTCGGGCTTCTAAGAGCAGGAGGTCCCGCTCGGATTAAAGGAGAGCATTTTCGGCAGCAGTTTGGGTGCAACGATATCACGTCCGTGGTAGACCTGCGGGTTACTCATCCGCTGGTCGAGAATGCGGGCGATATTCTGCTGGAATATCAACTGCGAATGGACGGCGATCATCCGTTGGTTTTGTCACGTCCTGCCTTACCCGGCGTGGAACCTCGTCTGGCGGAAATGGGTTTTGTTCACGTTGGTCGTGATCACTGGGTGCTTGATCCAAACCGGAATCCCGAAGTGTGGACTAAGAACGAGAACGACGAGTGGCAACGAGTAGACAAGCCTACAAAGTACCTTTCCAAAGTCGAGGATGGTGATACCGATACTGAAGCAAGTATCGGATCGGATTCCTCTGACGATGATCCGTCGTTCTACTTGGAGCGCGCCGTTAGAGGACTGCGCATGGAGTAGAGAAACCGCAATAGCGACGCTGGAGAGGAAATGACCGGCGTTTCGCGATTGCACGCGCCGGCGCGAAGGTTCTTAGCCTTAAGGGGGCGCGCGCTCGCAGCGTGCGTCCCCTTCCGCCTGCCTATCCTTGATCTCGCAAATGGTGGCGTTCTCACGCCTGCGGCGCCGTGCAGCTCGAATCCCTCCAGCGAAGGTTGAGTGCGAATTCGAGCCGTAATCTTGTGGCCAATCGCAACAGTGCGTCATGACAAGGAACATGGCGCAGAGAGACGATCTACGCTCGCGTCAATGATGTGCCAAAGTGACGATCACGACAATCCGCGGCGCGAGCTGGCCGATTCGACGCATGCGGAAAGGGCGTTGTCGCCCCGTGAGCGACCACTGCGTTTTGGCTGTCCAGCAAGTGGTCTGAAAAGTTGGTGCGCGAATGCTCCAGCTGCGCAGGCGGCAGGCGAAGGGCAGCAAGGCTCAATGCTCGTGCGGATTGGTCCCAATCGTGCACCTACGCCAATGATTTGCGCTGCACTGGCAAAGCTTGCGCGTTGGATTGCCGGAAAGCCGAGCCGGTCTGGCGCGCTCCCATTGCATGGTTGATCGCACAGTGACAATGAAGAACGTCTTGCAATGAACGAGCAATGAATGCAGCCAGATGCAATTTATGCGATTTGTGGCTTTAACGACATTCCAAGCCGCCGGGCCACGGGATTCCATCTTATGGTCGTCGATGACGAGGGCAACCACCGGCCGTGGTCCATCATTGTGCTGCGATGGGGTAAGAAGGTGCTTGGCTATGTCAATAAATGCCCGCACAACAGCGTCAATCTGGACTGGGAGCGGAACGAATTCCTGGATCCATACGGCGTCCGGCTGATGTGCGGCAAGCACGGATCGACCTTCGAACTCGGCACGGGGCGGTGCGTCGAAGGTCCATGTAAGGGTAGAGCGCTCACGCCGATCGCGTTGACAGTTCAGGATGGAGATATCTGTGTTGTCGGCGTGCGTCTTGTCGAAGACGATGCGTCCTCAAATGAATGAAGCCTGCGCTCAGACCGGCCGGTTTTCGTTGCGATTTTTCACGGGTTCCATCCTCTTCAGCCCGTCTTCGTACGAGATCTCGTCGTAGGACAGATCGAGATCCTTTGCCGCATCGAGCAGGTAATCGAGCTTCCCGGCCGCATCGAGCTTTTTGATGTCGTCCTTGCTGACCCCGACCAGGTCCATCATCTCCTTCCAAACGGTGGATTCATCGCACGGTAGGATGCGGAAAGTCACATCACCGAGCTTGGTTCGGTATTTCGCGAGCAAATCTACGTTGTTGCAGAACATGAAGTAGCTGCCATTCGGGCTTAAGACACCATCAAGGACAGCTGCGACGTCAGCGAGATAGGCGAAGGAATGCAGATAGCCGGCCAGCACCGGAATAGTGGGTTCTCCGTCCTGCGCGATCGTCAAAACCTGCTCGATCGAATAGTCCGGCGGTCGTTTCTCGTCGGCGACCTGGGCCTGGAATTTCAGTGCGACATCGCCGCGAAAGCCGAACCGGCCCGGCTTGGTGGTCCCGCCTTTGATTACGGCATTGAGCAGGCGACCCTCCTTCTCAAGTCTGCCGAGTGCGGTGTTCTCGATTGCAGTCATTAAATTCGTCCTCGATCTAAGCTCCTCACCGACGCCCTGGCCGGTTCGAGATGCAATGCAAATTGCTTGCCGTCGCATGCGCAGCGGCTTTCGGCGTAGTTCAGAAAGAACAGGCGACAGTGGGCTGCGATCGCCTCAAGCAGCCTTGTCAGAAGCCCGACACGAGTTCCAAAGCCAACAGGCGCGATCCGAAAAGGTAAGCATCATCAAGCGCCTGTTCGCTGGCACATGACTTGCCCATTGGCCGGCAGACCTAGAGCAGATGAGGGATAAGCCATGATTGACCTGACGGATAGCGCAGTGAATGCGATCAAGAGCGCAATTTCATCGTCGACGCACCCGGCAAGCGGCATGCGCATTATGGTCGAGGCAGGCGGCTGCAACGGGTTCAAATACAGGCTGGGTCTGGCCGAGGAGGCGAAGCCTTACGACACAGTGATCGAGTGCGGCGGTGTGAAGGTGTTTGTCGATGACAAGAGCCATGAGCATCTGGTCGGCACAACCATCGATTTCGTGATGGCGCTGGAGAGCCCAGGTTTCACCTTTCATAATCCAAACGCCACCTCGAGCTGCTCCTGCGGCAAATCATTCAGCTGATAAAGAGGAGAAATCAAAGCATGCTGGCCGAACCAGAACAACTGAGGCAATTGTCGGCCACCGCGACCGGCCGAGAGATACGCATTCGCGCCGTGATCGAGGGGATACGCTCCTATCTGCAACGCGACGGCGGCGACCGTCGGCTGATCGGGGTCGATGGCTGCATTGTCAGCCTGATCGGTGCCTGCGCGTTCGGTCAGCGTTTGAGGGGGGCGCTGGAAGGCATTCAAGCGCGGCTGGTTGACAGGCTCGGCGAATTCGTCCGCCCGATCCCGGTTGCTGCGGCAGACAAGGCGCGGGATTGAGCGGGGTTCGAGTGCCGATTTACCTTGACAACAATGCGACGACGCGGACCGATTCATCCGTCGTGCAAGCCATGTTGCCGTTCTTCACCGAGCAATTTGGCAACGCCTCCTCCGCCCATGCCGTTGGCGGCGAAGCCGCAGCCGCGCTGAAGCAGGCGCGGCGTAGCTTGCAGGGTCTGCTGGGGATTGCCTACGATCATGAAATCGTCTTCACCTCCGGTGGGACCGAGGCTATTAATGCCGCCATCCTCTCGGCGCTTGCGGCCCAGGATGGTCGCGACGAGATCGTTACCACCTCGGTTGAGCATTCCGCGGTCCTTGCGCTGGTCGAGCAACTGGCGACAAGAGGCGTCAAGACGCATATCGTACCGGTAGATTCCCGCGGCCGGCTTGACATCGAGGCGTTTCGCTCTGCGCTTGGGCCACGCACGGCAATTGCCTCCATTATGTGGGCCAACAACGAGACCGGCACGATTTTTCCTGTGGAGTTTCTAGCCGGCTTGACCCGTGAGGCGGGTGCGCTGTTTCACACCGATGCGGTCCAGGCCATGGGCAAGGTGCGCGTCGACCTAAAGGACAGTGCGATCGATATGCTGTCGCTGTCCGCCCACAAACTGCATGGACCCAAGGGGATCGGCGCGCTCTATTTGCGCAAAGGGACAAAGTTCCGGCCGCTGATCTGGGGCGGAGCACAGGAACGACGGCGCCGCGGCGGAACTGAGAATATTCCCGGCATCGTCGGTCTTGGAAAGGCTGCGGAGCTTGCGGTGGAGCGGCTGGAGCCAGAGCGCGTTCGCATTGGTGCGTTGCGCGACCGCCTGGAGCAGGGGATCTTGCACAATGGCGAGTGTGTTGCGCTTGGCGATGTCAGCAACCGGCTAGCGAACACGGCCAATATTGCCTTCGACCATCTCGATGGCGAAGCAATCGCCCATCATCTTGATCGTGCGGGCATTGCCGTGTCGCTCGGATCAGCCTGCAGCGCCGGTTCAATGGAGCCATCGCATGTTCTGCGCGCCATGCAGGTGCCGCCGTGGAGCGTGCGCGGCGCGGTGCGCTTTTCTCTGTCGCGTGAAACCTCCGTCGCGGAGGTCGATGAGGTCGTGTACGCACTGTCCGACATCGTGGCTCGCCTGCGCGCCATCCGCGGGAGTCAGCCGGTCTGCCCGCCTATGCGTCACAGTCGAGGGAGTTGAGCTTGTGAAAATCATGATCCGCCGCTCTCCAGATGCAGGCCTGTCGATCTACGTGCCGAAGAAGGATCTCGAAGAGCCGATCGTGGAATCTGAGTACGAGACGCTCTGGGGCGGCTGGATCAAAATAGCAAATGGTTGGGTGCTCGATTTGCCCGAGATGGCGAGCGACACACCATTGCCGATCACAATCAACGCCAAAAAACGGGGAGAGAACGGGGACGATCCGTGAAGGCGCCCCCGCAGATCGATTTTGTCAATGCGACCGATGCAGAGGCCATTCTCGCGGACGTCGCTGCCGGGCTGAGGGCCACCAGCGTGGTTCCCTATCTCGGGCCCGGCCTCGCCGAACTCTCCAGACCCGACGTGCCAACGACACCCGAGGCGTTAGCCGGCTTCTTCGCCAGCAAGATTGCGTTGCCGCGGCGAGCCAAGGGAAATGCGTGGGCGTCGGCGCAGCATATCGAGATCAACAAACATCGCTCCACCGTGACGGCATTGATGGCGCATGCCTTCGCTCGGACGGTCGAGCCGACGCGGTTGCACCATCATCTTGCATCTTTGTCGCTGCCCGTCATAGTCGACGCATGGTACGATGGCGCGATGCGCGCGGCGCTGGACAAGCGCGACGGATGGGGCGAAGTGCAGGGCATCACCCGCGCCGGCATCGGCGAAAACCGTTGGTTTCGCTTTTATGACTCGGTTGGCCAAGAGGTCGACAGTGTCGTGGCCGGCAGCTGGGCGACGGTTCTGTATAAGCCGCATGGCGGCGTGCAGCCGGCCAAGAACTTTCTGATCTCTGACTCGGACTATGTCGAGGTGCTGACCGAAATCGATATCCAAACACCGATACCTGACATCATCAAGGAAAGGCGGACCGGACAGAGCTTTCTGTTCATCGGTTGTCGTTTCAACGATCAATTGTTGCGTAGCTATGCGCGGCAGATCATCAAGCGTTCGGCCGACACGCACTTTGCGATCGTTGATCCGGACGCGCTCTCGCGCAACGAGCTCCGTTTTCTGCTCGAGCAAGGCCTGACGCCGCTTGCGATTGGGCTGCCTCGCGCGGTAGAGATATTGCTCACCAACTAACAACGTTGTGAAGCCGGATCGCCCAGCTCATATCGGCCTATTGTGAGAGGTCGCAACCCGCAAATCCCGCAAAAAGCCATGCAGATGGAGCTGGGTCCTCGCGAGCTTAGCGCTCGAATGAATGCGCCGGCCATGGAGCTCGGTGTCAGAAGCACGACGTGCCCGTCGTATGTCCAACATGTGCATCAGTGCTGTTCTTGCATGGGTCAGCGTCGTTCATTTGCGCTAACTCTTTGACGTATGGACGCAACGTTATCGTCGCCGCCATGGCATGTGAGTTGCACACTTCATCTTGAGGCTCGCTCAGGGTTGGTCTTGGGGAGTCGATGCTGCCTGCAGGGAGAAATGAAAATGAATGCGGTTGTCGGGCGCAGAGAATATGCCGACGGTCCGGTAGCTACCGGCAAGATGATGCAACCTGCCGCCGAGCATAAGGGCTGCCGCACGTCGGCCAACACCGGCCATGCGAGCTGCGGCTCACGGGCAGGCCAAGGCGATCTGCCGACCGGGATCTGGGAAAAGGTGAAGAACCATCCCTGCTACAGCGAAGAGGCGCATCATCATTACGCCCGCATGCATGTTGCGGTGGCGCCAGCCTGCAACATCCAGTGCAATTACTGTAACCGCAAATACGACTGTGCCAATGAATCCCGTCCGGGTGTGGTGAGCGAGAAGCTCACCCCTGAGCAGGCGGTGAGAAAAGTGCTCGCGGTCGCGAGCACCATTCCGCAGATGACGGTGCTTGGCATCGCCGGTCCAGGCGATCCCTTGGCCAATCCAGAAAAGACTTTCAGGACGTTCGACCTGGTCGCCAAGGCGGCACCCGACATCAAGCTATGTCTGTCGACCAACGGACTGGCGCTGCCGGACCATATTGACACCATCGTCAAGTCTAGAATCGAGCATGTCACCATCACCATCAACATGATCGATCCCGAAATCGGCGCAAAGATCTATCCGTGGATCTTCTTCAACCACAAGCGCTACACCGGCATCGACGCGGCGAGGATACTCGCCGATCGTCAGCTGCAAGGTCTGGAGATGCTTGGCGAGCGGGGTATCCTGTGCAAGGTCAACTCGGTAATGATCCCACAGATCAACGACCATCACCTGGTCGAGGTCAACAAGGCGGTGAAGTCGCGCGGCGCCTTCCTTCACAATATCATGCCGCTGATCTCCGCGCCCCAGTACGGCACAGTATTTGGCCTCAACGGTCAGCGGTGCCCGACGGCTCAGCAATTGAAGGTGCTGCAAGATGCTTGTGAAGGGGAGATAGCCATGATGCGGCATTGCCGTCAGTGCCGCGCCGATGCTGTTGGTCTGCTCGGAGAGGATCGTAGCGCAGAGTTCACCATCGGCCAGGTCATGAAAATGGACGTCAAATATGACCTCGAGATGCGCAAAGCTTATCAAGACAGGGTGGAGGATGAGCGTGCCGCCAAAGTCACGGCCTACCAAGACGGGCTTGCGAAATTCACCGGCGAGATGAGCGAGATCACGCTTCTGGTCGCAGTCGCAACCAAAGGCTCCGGGCTGATCAACGAGCACTTTGGGCATGCAAAGGAATTTCAAGTGTACGAGCTTTCCACATCCGGCGTCAAATTCGTCGGCCACCGTCGCGTGGATGTCTATTGCCAAGACGGTCATGGCGAGGAGGATAGGCTTTCGACCATCATCCGTGGCATCGATGACTGCCATGCGGTGTTCGTAGCCAAGATCGGCGGCTGTCCGAAAAGCAATCTGATCAAGACTGGAATCGAGCCGGTCGATCAATATGCGCATGAGTACATCGAGAAGTCGGCGAGCGCCTGGTTCAGGTCTTATCTTGACAGGGTGAAAAGCGGTGAGATCCAGCACGCCAAGCGCGGCGACGCCGCGATTCGGCAGGGGGCACTGATCTCGGCGGCGTAAGGGGGGTTATGTGCCATTCAAGATCATTGCCTCGCAATGTACGAGCTGCTCAGCCTGCGAACCCTTATGCCCGAATGTTGCAATCTCGGAGAAGGCGGGGGGCTTCGTCATTGAACCGGCGAAATGCACCGAATGCATAGGCTATTTCGAGGAACCGCAATGTGTCGCGGCCTGTCCGGTCGACGGTACCTGCGTCATTGACACGTCCTGGCCGCCTTACCAGGCGCAAGCCTAAAGAATGAGTCCCATGATCGGCATGCCAAGAGCTGTTGCTGAAAACGTCGTAAGTTTCGTGCTGCGCGTTGGCGCCGCCGCAGGCGCCGACGTTCGGCAGGATCTCGCCTGCGCTGGTCCGAGAAGCGTCCCTGCATGTCCGCGGGGGAGTGGAGCGTGAGCAGCATTGTTCGCGACAGCGACGTCGTCGAGCTCGGTGGGCCGCCTGTCTTCAACTTTGGCGAAAAAGTGCGAGCCAATCGCACCATCCGCAATGATGGCACCTATCGCGGCAAGGAGATTGGCGACATTTTGGTCAAGAAGGGAGAGGTAGGTTACGTCATCTCGATCGGCACGTTCCTGCAGCAATTCTACATCTACGGGGTCGAGTTCTTGGAAAGCGGCTACCGCGTTGGCATGAAGCGCAAGGAACTCGCGGCGTTGGACGCGCGCGAGGAGACTGATGATCTGCCATTGCCGGAAGAGGCCGTGTCATGACTGAGCCCTGCTTTCCGAAATATCGGCGGGGCCAACGCGTCAAAACCGCAGTCGACATCATCAACGACGGCTCTTTTCCCAATACGGAGCCCGAGGGGGTCTTGCTCGGCGCTGGGGCGACCGGCGAGATCATCAGGGTCGCTATCCATACCGAAGCGAACGTGCCGATCTATACTGTCGATTTTGGTGAGCGGCTGCTCGTCGGCTGTCTTGAAGAAGAAATCACAGTGCTTTGAAGGGAGGCTTTCGCGATGAATGCCGCGCTGATGAGGAAGGTAAAGACCGGGCTGGTGCCTCACCCAAACGAGCTCGATCGCAAGCGGATCGAGCGCGGCTTGAGCTTGCGCAAGCACTATCTCTATGTCTCGCCGAACGTCACGCCGGTGAGGGGTGGCTATCTCGTCGAGAGTCCCTGTTGCTCGCGCAATATCGACAAGGATGGCGGTTTAGTCGATGTCGCGTTGATTCTTTATGATGCCGTGAGCGGAATCTGGAAGTTGTTTTGCAAGAACCACGCGCAAGGAATCTGGGAATTTTACAGCCTCTACCACCGCCTGACGTCAGCAATCGACGAATTGAACGCGGATCCGGAGCGTCTGTTCTGGCGATGACGAACCGCCATTGACGAGCCATAAAGGAGCCACGATGGCGCTCACTGCTGAGGAATTGATCGAAATTGAACGGCTGCTTGCGGACGCTGGCGCTGAGACGAGCTGCTTTGTCGAGCTGTCGCGACGCTTCCCCCAGCTTGCCTGGGCGCGCTGTGATGCGTCGGATGTCGCGGATCAGCCGTTCCGGCAGTTTGCTCGTTTCGACCTGCACTTACTCGATGGGTCGGAGCACTGCGCGCAGATTACGGCCGATCCGACGCGGGCGACCGGCATCGTATTGGCGAAGAGGAATGTTGCGCGGTGAGCGGCATTGAACTCGCAGAGCGTCCGCTTGATGGCGCGGACAGTGGGGAGGCAAATGCATCCTTCATTCCACTGTCCGACCCCGATATCACCTTCGCCGAGCTCTCTGCCGTGGAAACGCTGCTGTGTTCGCCGCAGATCTCCAATGGGCGGATCACTGAAGCGTTCGAGCACGCTTTCGCGGCCTACCTTGGCCGCAAATATGCGGTTGCGGTCTCGAGCGGCACCATCGCGCTCCTGCTTGCGCTGAAGACGCTCGGCATCGGACCGGGGCAGGAGGTCATTGCCTCGCCCTATTCCTTTCGCGAGACAGTCCATGCCATCGGTCTCGCGGGCGCACGGGCGGTATTTGCCGACATCGACTATTGGTCGGGAACATTGGTCCCAGCGAAGGCCGAAGAGCGCATCACGGTCAACACGCGGGCGATTGTCGCCGGCAATGCCAACGGTCATCCTGCGCCATGGTCGGAGCTGCGCGCGATCGCGCAGCGCCATCAGCTGCCGCTTTTGGAGGATTCCACCGAGGCGATCGGATCGAGCTACAAGGGCGAGCTCGTCGGCCGGTTTGGCGACCTGGCGGTGTTCGACTTTGCCCAGCCCCTGGCCCTAAGCTGTGGCGAGGGCGCAATGGTCGTGACCGACGATATCGACATCGCGGTTGGCTTGCGTCGTCATTGTGCCCACCGCCTGGATGAGCGCTCCTCCGTTGTCGTCGGTGCCACCGCACCTTACCAGTGCGGCATGAGCGATCTCACGGCTGCCTTGGGGCTGGCCCAGCTCAAGCGCCTCGATGAAATCCTGGAGCGTCGTCGATTGGTCGAGCAGCTTTACAACGCGCATATGCAATCATTTGAGGGCATCAAGCCGCCTTACGTTGGCCCCGATGTGACCGGGGTGAACTGGTTGCTCTATCTCGTCCATCTGGGAACGCGCTTCACGCGATCCGGCCGCGATGCCATTGTCGATGATCTGCGCGCCGCCCAGGTCGAAGCCGCCGCTTATTGCCATCCGCTGCACCTGCAACGCCATTATTTCGACCTCGGCTATCGACGCGGCGATTTCCTGGTTGCGGAAAAGATCGCCGATCGGGCTCTCGCGCTGCCGTTTCACACCCATCTCACGAACAATAAGATCGAGTTTGTCGTCGAGACCATGAAAGATGCGTCGATCAACGTGGGCGCGGGTGCAGCGATCTACTGAGATGCTCGTCATCCACTGCATGAACGAACGCTGATTGAATAGCGATGATCGCGGTGTTGTCATTGCGCACGTTCAGCGAGGCGACCGTGAGCAGGCCGTTTGTGGCGGCGTTGCTTCGCGCGCAGATCGCCGTCCCACACAAACGCGGGGGTAGGGCGGATGCTGCTGGAGTCATATTGTCGTCTGGGAAGGCCGCGGGAGAAATGCTCCAGATGCGAGCGCGAAGAAAGCCTGTTCGAGGTCCAACCCGCCGCTCGAGGCCCACGCGCCAGGTGCTCGAAACCGAGGACGTCACAATCGAGATCCTCAGTTTTGGCTTGGGCCTTTAAGGTTGACCAAATAAGGGATTGCTATGAACTCGCAACAAGTCATCATTCACGTCCGCTTCGCTCCGAACGGGAGGGTGGTCCAAATCAGCGAGCGCCCGGCGAAGCTCACGCCGAACCAATGGTTTGACGTTCTCAACGCCCGTGCCAGTGCGACCTATCGGCCGCTCGCTCGTGGCCGTGGCGTTTTTCGGTTGACCCGGACCGCGATCGAAGCCTTCAAACAGGAAACTGCGAGGCCGGGATGAGCGAAGGGATGATCGGCAACCTGATGAGCGATCAGATCGAGGTGTTCGCCGTCTGTCCGGCCGATGCCATCGAGCGGAGTGGCGCCAGGGGCTTTAGCCTGTCGCGGATCGATGATAGCGGCGCGAGCCGGCCGTTTCCGATCATTGTGGTGCGCACTTTCGGCAACGAGTATTTCGGGTATGTCAATCGTTGTCCGCATGACAGCGCCTGGCTCAACATCGGCTCCGGTGAATTCTTCTCCCCAGACCGCTCCTTTCTCAGATGCGGGCGGCACGGTGCGAGATTCGAGATCGACACTGGGGTGTGCATCGATGGGCCCTGCAATGGACAAGCGCTTGAGCCGGTCGCACTCGCCGTGATCGAAGGTGATGTCTGCCTGTGCGGCGTCAAGCTGCTGGAGGACGATCGGCTTTCCAACCCGTTCGAGGACAGTGACGAAACCATGGATATTGCGATCCATCCCGATTAATAGGCGTATCGCTTGGCTGTTGCTCAAGGTGCCTTAGGCGCTTTGTTGTCGGATAAAGCCGTCATACTCGTGAGCGTTGACGCAGACGGTGTTGCCGCTTCTGAACGTGTGAGAGCGAGCACGCGGCCAGCCAGATTCCGGTCATGAACCCGGCGATCTCCGCGGCACCGAGGAGGTGCTTTGGCGCGAGAGCCGTTTCCGTTCCGATGGAATCGGAACGGGGCTCTCGATTCCTGCTTTGACGCATTTTCTTTACGCGAACCGGTATCCGCTTCGCTCGAAAATCTTCTAGCCCACCAAATGGACCCGGCAGGCCAAGACGCGCGCCTTGCTGCCGGCGGACACAATATGCTCGAGAAGGAAATGCCCTCGGCGGCTACAAGTCCGCCGAGGGCACCGTCTGGGCTGGGAGAATGGGAGGACCCAGACTGACAGGACCGTTTGGGCAGAGGAATGACGATCCTGTGTCAGAAGTTCTTGGGCGTCCGCCAAAGCTGGCGTTAGTGCCTGCGTTGCAATTGCAATGCCAAACCTCCGTTCATGCGACGTCCTTGGTGAGTGCCGGCACTATGGTCAGCCGACGGCGCCGGCTAAGGTCGAATGCATTGACGAGCACGTGCGCGTGGTCGAGCTCATTGCTCCGCAAGATCCGGCAAGCGAATCTCGAGGTGTAGCGCGCGAAGCGGAGGGCGCGATCTGGCCTTGTTGTGTTGCAGGTTTGCCGTTGCTGCCAATCGAGATTGCGGCCGGCCTGCCCTGTATCAAACGTGGCTCGGCGATCACCTGCGCCTCGTTGGTGCGCTCGCGATTGGGCATTATCTTTGACGCAAACGATAGATCAGCAGCGGCACGAGCGCAGAGCTGAGCCGTTCGGCGAGGAAGATACGATGCGTGCGCGGTCGGACGATGCGGCTAGCCCATCACGCCTTGGGCGAGCAGAGCGCTCGATTCGCCGGGCCGATCGCCGAACGTGAAAGCTCCGCGAGACGGGACGAGGTCATAAGGATCGCTGCCTATTCTGCGAAATGAGAGTGCAAGGTCTGGACAGACCAACCGAGACTCTCCACCTGTTCTGCGTGCGAACCGCGAAAGCTTGAAGCGGGCCTCTCAAACGCGATTCAAGGTTTGTCACGTCCGAAACAGAAAGGAACGACCTTGTCGCAACCTCGGCAAGAATTGTCAGTCGCGCCGGGGCAGAGCAAGGGATCGTTGCAGTAACCAGCGTTACGCTTCTGGTGCGGAACTTGCTTGGAGATGTTGGATGGTTGACTAAGCGATGCGGGAGCAAAATGATTGCGATGACGGGAGAAGACGTTGAAACCAATCAAGGAGTCTGTTCCAGACGTGGAAGTATCTATCGCCGATCTTCTGATGACTATGGCGCCCGCTCGTCTCCCTGCCTTCGCAAGCACGAGTGGGAATGCGTAGCATCAATTGGTCGATGCGGCGTTTTACTGAAGAATGGATTGTGGGGTGATGCGCTCGGACCTTGTCTCTTTTCAGATGAAACTCATTGATTACAGGATAGCGCATGAACGCAGAGACCGAATTCGAGCTTCCTCAACTCTATAGGCATCATGTCTTTGCCTGCCACACGCAGCGTCCGCCGACTCATCCGCACGGCAGCTGCGGCGCCTCTGGCGCGCAACCCCTGTGGGATCGGATGGGTAAGGCGATCGAATCGCAAGGCCTCAACGATGTCGGCTTCACGGTGGCGGGCTGCCTCGGCTTTTGTAATTCCGGCCCCCTGATGGTCATCTATCCCGACGGAGTCTGGTATCGCGCGACCACGCCTGAGGACGTTGACGAAATCGTAAACTCTCATCTCAAGCAAGGCAAACGTGTCGACCGCCTCGTGATGGTGCTAAAGCGCAGCTAGAGGCATCTCTTAGCGCCGCTTGGCCCGGGCTACCATGTATGCACGGCCTATCCGTCCAACGGCTGGCATCTCGGAGCTGTTCGATCGTTTGAGGATGAACGGTGCCCTTACGCCGCCAGGACGCGCGCAACAGCAGGGATTGACCTTGTCGTTATGGCCTTGGATTTCATCGGGAGTGTTCGGTGAGAAGCGGGCTCGATCAGAGTGCAGCGCTTGATCGAGGTCGGCGAGGCCTGAGCGTCAAGTCCTTTATGACGCGGTCTGCCCCGCAGAACGGCGCGCCGGCTTGAATTCCTGCCTTTGATAGGCAAGTAGGGCCCCGCAACGGGCAACGAATCAAGAGCGCGAGCTCATCGATCACTATTTGCTCGATTGGCTGGCGTTCCGTCACTTCATGCTGCCAATCCGTAGCTCACAACGCGAGCAATGCTGCGGGTGGCTTCCGGTGTCCGGCGGGATGACGCGTCTTTGACGCGCCATCTCGTTTGCTTCTGACCAAACCGATCCCTTCCCTGGCTCCCGTTCTGCGGCAGAACTTGTTCCAGCGTCAGAATTTGTAAGTGATGCCGCCGCTGATGAGCCATGGGTCGATATTGGCGCGGCCGCTGACGGCAATCGCATTGTTTACGGTCGCCGAATAATCCGGACGCAGCCACAACTTCTTCACGTCGAAGTTGATGCCCCAGTGACGGTCAAGCATGTAATCGAAGCCGAATTGGACCGCGGCGCCAAACTGGTTGTTGATGTGCAAATCTGTCACCGCAAGGCCCGCGAGCGACGTATTGGCCGCGGATTGGTTCAAAAACACGGTGTAGTTGATGCCCGCGCCAATATAGGGCTTGAGCGGCCCGAAATCGGTGAAGTGATATTGCAGAGTCAACGTTGGCGGCAACAGCCAAGCTTTGCCGATATCTAGCCCATTGAGCGTACCGTTGCCGCTGATGTGATGACTGGTCACGCCGAGAATGAGTTCTGCGGCAATATTTTTTGTGAAGAAATAGGTGATGTCGAGCTCCGGTATCGCTTGATCGCTGATCGACAGCCCAGAACTTGGCGAGGACAGCGGCGGCGCCCCGGCGACGTTGACCGAGCTGCCTGCGGTATCCGGCAAAACGCCGAGCACGCGCAGGCGGATCATCCACGGATTGAAGGGTTCGATCGGAGGTGATTTGTAATAGACCGGTGCCCTGGCCAGATCCGCGGCCTGTACCGAGATGCTGGCGGCACTGAATGAGGTCGCGAGCGCGAGCAACGATGCCGTGGTCAGAATTGTTCTTGGTCTCATCGAGTTCTCCATTCCCAAGTTCGCGCGAAGAGTCGCGCGAGACCTCTGTCACACATGGGGGATGGCGAAGGATTTGATGCCGATCAAAATGGAGCCGCCATAGTGCAATTATGCAGCAAAGTTGCAAATGGATCACGACTGCGAAACGTCGATCTGGTCGGATCGCTATTCACTTCAAGCTTCTGTCTGAGCTGTTCAAGAAACTGTTTCTCGGCTTTGTGTTTGGATGCAATCCAGGCCAGCAGGGGGCATGAGCAATCAAGGCGGTCGAACCGCGGCGACATCCCACACACCGCAAGCGCGGGAGAAGCTGTATTCACTCCGAGTGCAATGTGAGAGCACTGTGTTACGAGGAGCCACTCACGCCGGCTTTTTCAGCGAAGGACCCGTCGGCTGCTCCTGAGGGAGCCGGAAGCGAGAACGTCGTTGTTCGCATCATCGGCTGGCTTGCTTGGTCGTATGATCGATCGTTTCCTCACGTCTGCGAACAGCGCGTGCCCGTTCCTTCGTACGAGCATCGCTCGAGATCATCTTGCGTCTTCCGGCCAAGCAGCGACAGCACGGGCTCATGATCGAATCCAGCGCATCTTGCACCGCCGACGTTGATCAGCGGTCGTCGGATCAGGAGCGGATCGTGCAGCATCAACGCGAGTGCACTCGGCGCGTCGACTGCGTCGGGATTGACTTCGCCTGACTTGATACGGGGCGCGGCTCGGTTGAACCAGGATGCGGTTGGCATATTGCCGAAGAAGCGTCGCAAGTCCTCCGCGCCCCATCGTTCCTTCAGGATATCTTTCGCTATCACGTCGTGGCCAGCGACCTTCAGCGCCTGCATCTGACGCGCATTGGTAACGCAGCCGCGTTTTTGATAAAAGATGATTGTCGCCATAGTCGACCTTATGCGGGTACACTGAACTGAGCGATCGCGGCGTTGCCGCAGCGTCCGGGAGCGTATTCGACGTTCTTGCGAGCCATCTCCGAAGTCAGCGGCTTGACCACCGTACCCGTGTGCGTCGGCCTCATGCGTTCGATGGGCGTGGCCTTCTTGGTTGTTCGCAAACGATCAAGATCCGAGCATCCTGAAACTGAGCCGCTAACTCATCAATGAGCGTCGGCCCCTTATGTCTCAGAAAGGGAGCGCCGAGCAGGACTACATCTGGCTTCAACCCGTAGGCGCGCTCGGAAAAGCGTCCTGCGGCGTTTTCAACGCGCGCGTCCCGATCTGATCATGCTGCATCAATTGCAGGGTCGCGCGGCTGATCTCGTCATCGTCGACCACGTCCCCGTCGACGGTCCACTACCTTCGAGGTTTCGACTCCGACCTGCATCTTCACTCTCCTCAAATCGCCGACCAGCTGGTTTGCAAGAAGAGCAGCAAGTTCCGTTCCACATGAGGGTAGGCATCGACCAGGCCATGCCAAACTGGCTTCTTCCGGTTGATGGTTCTCGCCCCTGTTCGTTTTCTAACACCGCGCAGATGCTGTCGGGTCCAATACAGCTGGGATGCCCCACCGGCTCGTTGGTTTTCAAAGCGTAATCAGAAGCTTAATGGGCGCGCGCAAGCGTTGGCATGGCGGTTGCTAGTAGGCGGCAGCAACACTGAGTGAGGGCTGAGTGCACGCCGACGCGTAAGACGAGCGATGCGCTCCTTCCCTTGAACCCGTGTGCCCCGTTTCTGAGAGAGAAACGAGCTCGCGCGTGAGAAGTGCGCAACTTTTGGCAAATCGGTTGATGGAGAGCAACATGTCTTCACTGAGACAAATCGCGTTCTACGGAAAGGGCGGCATCGGCAAGTCCACGACTTCGCAGAACACGCTAGCGGCGCTGGCCGAATTGGGTCAGAAAATCCTGATTGTGGGGTGCGATCCCAAGGCGGACTCGACCCGCCTGATCCTGCACGCCAAGGCGCAGGACACGATTTTGAGCCTCGCAGCGAGTGCCGGCAGCGTGGAGGACCTCGAACTCGAGGACGTGATGAAGGTCGGCTACAAGGACATCCGCTGTGTTGAGTCCGGTGGTCCTGAGCCGGGTGTCGGCTGCGCCGGCCGCGGCGTCATCACCTCGATCAATTTCCTGGAGGAGAACGGAGCCTATGAGAACATCGACTATGTCTCCTACGACGTGCTCGGCGACGTCGTTTGCGGTGGCTTTGCGATGCCAATCCGCGAGAACAAGGCGCAGGAGATCTATATCGTGATGTCCGGTGAAATGATGGCGATGTATGCTGCAAACAACATCTCCAAGGGCATCCTAAAATACGCCAACTCTGGCGGTGTGCGACTGGGCGGCCTCATCTGCAACGAGCGGCAGACCGATAAGGAGCTGGAACTGGCGGAGGCGCTGGCCAAGAAGCTGGGCACTCAGCTGATCTACTTCGTGCCGCGCGATAACGTAGTGCAGCATGCCGAGTTGCGCCGCATGACAGTGCTGGAGTATGCGCCCGAGTCGCAGCAGGCCGATCACTATCGCAATCTCGCGACCAAGGTTCACAACAATGGCGGCAAAGGGATCATTCCGACCCCGATCTCCATGGACGAACTCGAGGACATGCTGATGGAGCATGGCATTATGAAGCCCGTCGACGAATCCATCGTCGGCAAGACCGCTGCCGAACTCGCGGCCTCGTAAAGGTCGCGAGTCGCGGCCTTGTGAAGGCGCGCGACGGATGCCGGTCTCCCCCACCCCCATCCGGGGAGGCCGGCATTCTGACGATCGACCCGTGACCAAGACCAGGATGGTGCGGGGTCAACCTGACCGCCGTGGAAGCCACAAAATCATGTCCGAAGCGCACTTCCTTTCGTTGATGGCTGCCTGTGCCGTTGATGCGAACAGCCAGATGCATAGGGGAATTGCAACCTACCGCCTGCTGACCGGTGTGCCTCCTGCAGATGCCGACATTGCCACTGACAGCAATTTCGATTGCCATGTCCTGGCGTCTATTCTGGCGGCTGCCACGTTGGACGGTGGTCCGCTTCCCGAGAAGGCCGGCCTGTCCGGCCACGAACTGGCGGCCTTGCTGGAGCAGTATTTTCCGTCGGTTGAGATCAAGCTCGCGGAGCAGCTTCTGGCCTTCAAGTGCGATGAGAACGAAGAGATCGCAATGGTGCACGATCTCTTGCTCAAGCAACGCTCGACGAAAGGCGATATCGGCCGCTGGCTGGCAGCGATGATCGCGCGCCGCGCCATTGAGCCAGACCACCTGTGGGAAGGTCTCGGATTGCGCAATCGTGGCGAACTTTCTCGGCTGCTAAGCCGCCATTTCGCGCCGCTCGCCGTGCGCAATATCAACAATATGCGCTGGAAACGCTTCTTCTACCGCATGCTGTGCGAGGATGAAGGCCTCGTGATGTGCACAACGCCGGTGTGCACGCAATGTAACGACTTCAACCTCTGCTTTGGCGAAGAAAGCGGCGAGAGCCGGATGGCCGAGCGCAGGCGTGACTTTCTGTTGCAGGCAGCTCGTCCGGCCGTCGACGGCGACTGGCCCATCTGAGCTGTCACAAGGATTCTCGATCACCGCGCCGTCTGAGAACGCTTGGCCGGGGTTGGCGTGCTTCGCAGGAGGTCGAGGCGCGGCCGACGTCGTCTCGATGCGAGCGAGCGACAATGTGATCGAGGCCATACCGGCCCAAATGTCCTGCGACAATTCGTTCATCCTGCGCGGTGCGATCCGAGCTAACTCCCAGTTCGGCGTGCGAGCGGCATGGTGAGGCGTCCGCTTGATGCGCCTGTCGCGTTTGCGACAATCCGGTGGAGGAGGAAAGCGGAGATACTTCAATTGGTTGTCAGGGATAACGGGCTGGCATGCGGGTTGCTGAAGCCTATGCTGGTCAAAAACAATGAGGTGCCCTTTCGTGATGGCCGCCACCACCGCCGCCAAACCCTCTTGGTCCGAGCAGGCGCGCGCCGAGCCGACCGTGCTCAACGACATGACGCTGCGCGACGGCGAGCAGGCGCCTGGCGTTGCGTTCACCACAGAGGAAAAGCTGGCGATCGCGCAGGCCCTGGGGCGAGCCGGGGTCACGGAGATCGAGGCGGGAACGCCTGCGATGGGCAACGACGAGATCGCCGCCATCCGTGCCATTGTCGAAGCGGATCTTCCGCTGACCACCATCGGCTGGTGCCGGATGCGGGAGGCGGACATCGACGCAGCGATCGAGGCGAAGGTGTCCATGATCAATATGTCGACCCCGGCTTCCGATGTGCAGATCGCGGCCAAGCTTGGCGGTCATCGCGACCTGGCGCTGGAGCAGGTGAAGCAGACGGTAGGTTACGCCCGTGAGCGGGGACTTGAGGTCGCTGTCGGCGGCGAGGAATCCTCCCGCGCCGACATCGATTTTCTCGTCAGACTGATGGCAGCGGCAAGAGCGGCGGGCGCGCGTCGCTTTCGTATTGCCGATACGCTCAGCGTGCTCGATCCCGACACAACCTGCGCGTTGGTCAGGAATTTGCATGCGACCACCGATCTCGAACTCGAATTTCACGGCCACGACGATCTCGGCCTCCCAACCGCCAATACGCTTTCCGCCATCAAGGTCGGCGCGAGCCACGCCTCGGTGACCGTCATCGGGCTGGGCGAGCGGGCCGGAAATACACCGCTCGAGGAAGTCGCGGTCGCGCTCAAGCAGCTCTACGGCCGCGAGTCCGGCATCATACTGCCGGAGCTCGAGAATGTCGCCGCGGTGGTGGCAGCCGCGGCCGCGCGTGCGATTCCTCTGAACAAGGCCATTGTCGGAGAACATGTATTTACGCACGAATCCGGCATTCATGTCGATGGCCTTTTGAAGGATCAACGCACCTATCAGTCGCTTGATCCCGCTTTGCTTGGGCGCAGCAACCGTTTTGTGATCGGCAAGCATTCCGGACTCTCGGCGATCACCGCGTTGCTCAATGAATTGCAGCTCGTCGCCAGCGCCGATCAGGCCAGGCAGATCCTCTCGCAAGTCCGCAAACATGCCATCGAGCACAAGCTGCCGGTCGAGCGCGAAACGGTGGCGGCAATCTGGCGCGATGTGTGCGGATGCTTGGCGACCAACCCCGCGTGAAGAGCAGTGCCCAGCATCGTTTTCGCCGGCTGTTCGAAAACCAAAGCGCCGCAAGGACAGTGTCTGATGTCGCTGATGGGCGGGAACGACCGCCTGCCTCCGCATGCCAGATTCCCTAGCGCGATCTCAGCGCAGCAGCTTTACGGGCTCGGGGTTGCGACAGGATCGTCAGGCGCTGCCGCATTTCGTCGAATGTCGACGAGCTAATCCAAGGGAGATTTTACGATGAGCAACTCATGCCCGCCAACCGGTATCCTGGATCGGCTCAGCAAGGCCTCGTCGGCGGAAGAGTTTTTCTCGCTGCTAGGCGTCGACTACGACCCCAAGATCGTCAATGTCGCGCGCCTTCATATCCTAAAGCGCATGGGACAATATTTCGCAATGGAGCAGTTCACTGGTGCCGCCGAGCCGGAAATCAGAGCTCGGTGCAAAGCGATGCTGGAGCAGGCCTATGCCGATTTCGTGGCAAGGTCACCGATCGATCAGCGAGTGTTCAAGGTTTTGAGGGATGCCGTCGCAGACCCCAAGAAGCCGGCGGCCTTTGTCCCATTGAGTGCGCTGAAGTGATCTCGGGCTCCACCGCAGCGCGATTTGTCCCAAGTGGCGTGGTGACGGTCCCTTGTGCAACCTTCGTCTTCATCCAGATCGACTCTCTGCAGCCATGAATCGAGCGGCGCTGTCGTATTCCCGACCCATGTCTGGACTGGTCGTGTCCACGGTGTCAGCGGCCATCTTAAGCTTCTCCCAAGTCATTGCTGTCGCCCGATTTTCCATGGTTCTTGCAACTGGTACGACACTTGCTGTTGTCGTGCCGATCCCGTCATCGATGCCGACAGAAGGTAGCCGTCCGAGATGAGACTTGAAGGAAGACCTATGGAGTTGCTTCTGCTGGCTGTCGAGCGCTGCGGCGTCATCTCGTGGCTTACGCTAGCGCCAGTGCCGTTCGAGATGGCCTTTGACGCGATTGAAGCCAGCATCGACCGTGAGATGGTGGTCAATGGGTAAGTCGCTCGTCCACACTACACCTGGAGCGGGTGCGCAGATAGTCGTCCGCTTCAAGAGGGTCCCCGAATCCGCGCAGGCCCGTATCCATCCCATGGTCGACCTGCGTCAGGACGAGGGACGAACGTCCGCTTATGCGAGTTGTCGGCGCTGGAGGCTGGGCACGGATTGCGTGGCAGGTGCAGTGGCAAGATCACTCTGGTCGTCACAGTCAATGTGGAGCGCTGGGCCGAAAGAGAGGCGCAGGTATTGCGCAGTAAGCGGCCTTGCCGACCCAAGGATCGAAGCGACCGGTCAGATTTACCGCAGCGGCCCGGCCGCCGCGGTGGCGCTCGCCGAATGGAACGCGCAAGAGACCAGTATCGAGAACCTCTCAAGATCTGGCCCGTCCGGTACGTCTACCGCGGTGAGGCGTCTCGTTGCGCCGTCGGGCCGCAGCGAGCAGACGGGGCGGGCAAGCAGCCGGCCACCCGCTGATCAAAAGTGATCTTCAGTTAACCGAAGTAGAAAGCAATCCTGTGGCGCAGGCGCGCGTAGTTTTTGAGGGGAATCTAAAGCATGAGCAATGTCACAAAAACCGCCATGCCGGCGGCGGCCGGCCGCGCAGCAGCCAAAAAGGAGCTGCCGGAGCACTTTAAGGCCTACAAGCATGTCTGGGTCTTCGTCGAGCAGGAGCGCGGCCAGGTGCATCCGGTGTCCTGGGAGCTCATGGGTGCGGGGCGAAGGCTCGCCGACAGGCTAAAGGTGAATCTCGCCGCGGTCGTCATCGGTCCGGAGGGGCAGCCCACGCGCAACGCCGCGCTTGAATCGTTTTGCTATGGCGCCGATCTCGCCTATCTCGTGAGCGAGAATGTTTTGTCGGATTATCGCAACGAATCCTATACCAAAGCGCTCACCGAACTCGTCAACACCTACAAGCCGGAAATCCTGCTGCTGGGTGCGACGACACTCGGTCGAGATCTCGCAGGTTCTGTGGCGACGACCTTATTGACGGGGCTCACTGCCGACTGCACCGCGCTTGACGTTGACGCCGATGGTTCGCTTGCCGCGACGCGTCCGACCTTTGGCGGCTCGCTGCTCTGCACGATCTATACCTTGAATTATCGTCCGCAGATGGCGACCGTCCGCCCGCGCGTCATGCCCATGCCAGAGCGCATCGCGCGCGATGCCGCTCGTATCATCATCCATTCGCTTGGCCTTGTTGAAGACGATATCGTCACAAAAGTGCTGTCGTTCATCCCCGACCGCGATTCAGAAACGTCCAATCTGGCCTATGCCGATGTCGTGGTTGCTGGCGGCTTGGGACTGGGATCGCCTGAGAATTTTCGGTTGGTGCGCGATCTCGCAACTCTGCTTGGCGCGGAGTACGGTTGCTCACGTCCTCTGGTGCAAAAAGGGTGGGTTACCTCTGACCGGCAGATCGGCCAGACGGGAAAGACCATCCGGCCGAAGCTCTATATTGCTGCCGGCATTTCCGGCGCGATCCAGCACCGGGTTGGCGTGGAGGGCGCGGATCTGATCGTCGCCATCAACACTGACAAGAACGCGCCGATCCTCGACTTCGCCCATGTCGCGATCGTCAGTGACGCTATGCAATTGCTACCGGCACTGACGGCCGCATTTCGCGCCAGGCTTTTGCCGAATTCGCGCGCCCGGATCGCGGTCTAGAGGAGATGAAGATGATTGAAGAGAGGTTCGATGCGATCGTGGTGGGAGCCGGCATGGCCGGAAACGCGGCGGCGTTGACCATGGCCAGGCGCGGCATGAAGGTGCTGCAGCTCGAGCGGGGCGAATATCCCGGATCGAAGAATGTGCAGGGCGCGATCCTCTATGCCGACATGATGGAAAAGCTGATTCCCGAGTTTCGCGAGGAGGCACCGCTCGAACGCCATCTGGTCGAACAGCGGTTCTGGATAATGGATGATCGATCCCATGTCGGCATGCATTACCGCTCGGATGACTTCAACGAGGAACGGCCGAACCGCTACACGATCATACGCGCGCAGTTTGATAAATGGTTCTCGTCGAAGGTGAGGGAGGCCGGCGCGACCGTGCTGTGCGAGACGACAGTCACCGAGCTCGCACGGGACGACCGTGAGAGGGTGGTCGGAGTCCGTACAGATCGCCGCGACGGCGAAATACATGCCGACGTCGTCGTGCTGGCGGAGGGTGTCAATGGCCTGCTCGGGACCCGCGCGGGCCTGCGCGCGCGGCCGACACCCGATAACGTTGCGCTCGCGGTGAAGGAAATGCACTTTTTGCCTCGCGAGACTATCGAGGCGCGTTTCAATCTTAAGGGTGATGAAGGCGTCGTGATCGAGGCGGCCGGTACCATTTCCCGCGGCATGACCGGCATGGGTTTCATCTATGCCAACAAGGAGTGCATTTCGCTCGGCATCGGTTGTCTCGTCGCCGATTTCCAGCGCACCGGCCAGACGCCCTACGGCATGCTCGATCATTTCAAGCAGCATCCGTCCGTGGCGCCGCTGATCGCAGGTTCAGAGGTCAAGGAGTATTCGGCGCATCTCATTCCTGAAGGCGGTTACAAGGCAATCCCGCAGCTCCACGGTGAGGGCTGGGTGGTGGTGGGGGACGCGGCGCAGCTCAACAACGCCATTCATCGCGAGGGCTCCAATCTCGCGATGACCTCAGGCCGCATCGCGGCCGAAGCGATCGTCCAGGTGAAATCGCGCCGCGAGCCGATGACCGCGACAAATCTGTCGCTCTACAAAAAGATGCTTGACGAGTCTTTCGTCATCAAAGATCTCAAGAAGTACAAGGATTTGCCGACGCTGATGCACACGCATTCGCAAAACTTCTTTCTTACCTATCCGCAGCTCATCTCCAAGGCGATGCAGAACTTTGTGCGCGTCGATGGTACGCCGAAGGCTGAGAAGGAGAAGGCGACCCTGAAATCCTTTGTCAAGGCGCGGTCATGGACAGGTCTGTTCGGCGATGCGTGTCGGTTTGCCCGGGCCTGGCGCTGACCGGAAACAGTGTGAAATCCAGCAACAGAAGGTCAAAGCATGAATGTCGAACCCTCAATGCGTGTCGAAGACAAGCTGTACTACAACCGCTATCTTGTCGATGTCGGTCACCCGCACGTCAAGGTGCGCGCACACACGACGCCGTCGCCGCAGCTACTTGCGCTTTTGAAAGTCTGCCCCGCGCGATGCTACGAACTCAACGACAATGGCCAGGTTGAGATAACGGTCGACGGCTGCATCGAGTGCGGCACCTGCCGCGTGATCGCCGAGCCCACCGGCGACATCCAATGGAGCCATCCGCGCGGCGGGTATGGCGTGCTGTTCAAGTTTGGGTGAGAGTGGAACGAAGAATTGTGGTGTGATCGCCGTAATAGGCGGGAGGATCTCACCGCCTTTGTGGCGCATTCCGCCTCCCCTGCACGGAGGGTGAAATTCGAGCGAGGCTGGCACTCGAGGGTACGCCCCCCAAGACATAGCCTGGGGGATATTACGCGCACTCGGTATGAGCGAAGGACTGATTGTGGCGCCATTGAGTGGCGCCAAGTGTCGATCCGGCGGCAAAGGGAATCAGCCCGTCGCCTGGGAAGGGGTGGGCCCAGCGGCTTCGATCGCAACCGCCACTGACTGCATGATCGCAGCAAAGCGCACTGCGGTCTGGATCGCTTCGGAACTGACGCCCGCGGCCCGCAGCGTCTTCTCGTGGGCGTCGATACAGGAACCGCAGCCGTTTATGGCCGAGACCGCCAGCGACCACAGCTCGAAGTCGGACTTGTCCACGCCGAGATAGCCGATCACGTTCATGCGCAACCGTGGCGGCATCGTCCTGTATTCCGGGTTGGAGACGAGGTGAACGAAGCGATAGTAGACGTTGTTCATCGCCATCACAGAGGCTGCGGATTTCGCTGCGGAAATTGCCACAGGCGTCATCACTGCGGCTGCAGCCGACTCCATCGCGGCAATCAGGGCTGCATTGCGGGTGGCAATCGCGCTCGCCAGAAGTAGTCCGTATTGTCGCTGCGGCGAGAGCGTCTCATCGGCCATCAAGGAGGTCAGGTTGAGCCTGACGTCCTTGGCGAAATCGGGAATCTTTTCATTCAATTGCTCGATCGACGACATGCTGCCTCAAGCAACCTTCAGGGTTTCGCCGCCGACTTCGCGGTTGCAGGGACAGAGCTCGTCGGTTTGCAGCGCGTCCAGAACCCGGAGCGTGTCCTTGGGGCTGCGCCCGACATTAAGATTGGTCGCATAGACGTGTTGGATTGTGTTGTCGGGGTCAACGATGAAGGTGTAGCGATAGGCGACGCCCTCGGGTGAACGCACACCAAGGCCATCGACAAGGGTTCCCTTTGTGTCGGCAAACTGCCAGATCGGTAGATTGTGCAGGTCGACATGCGAGCGCCGCCAGGCGAGCTTGCAGAACTCGTTGTCAGTCGAACCACCCAGCACGACCGCATCGCGGTCGGCGAATTCCTTGGCCAGCCGGGCAAACTCGGCGATCTCGGTCGGGCAGACGAAGGTAAAATCCTTGGGATAGAAGAAGATGATCTTCCATTTTTCTGGAAAGCTCACTTCGGTCAGGGTCTCGAAGGCGCTCTGCCCATCTTCTTCCTGCGCCTGAAAGCCGGGCTTCACGCCTGTGACCTCGAACGATGGCAACTGACTTCCAATTCCAAGCATGCTGTCCTCACAAGTCCGTTTTGTGTAGATCGTGCCGTCACCTGTGAAGCAAGCTATATGCCATGCGTTTTCAAATCCGATTGTCGCGACTACGCCAGCCTGGGGCTCTGCTGTAGCATCTACCTTTGTTCGATTGGATCTCAGATCCATATCCAATCGTGCCGCGTGCATGCGCGATGCTCGCGCGCTCGAAACGAATAGATCGAGTGCGCTGTTCAGCTGGGTTGCGATGCTGAAGCAATTCTGGAACCTAATGGGATGACGCGACCGATGCGCTGTGGTGCGCCTAAATTCTGACCCAGAGGCGCGCACTCCGACTCCGCCCGAGAATGATCGGCCTGCAGCACGGTTAGGTGCCAACCTGCAAGCCGCCAGCATGCGCCGGCGGAAGAACGATTATCATTGGGCGTCTTCGTAGTGGATGACACCCGGGCGCCGGTTGGGCGATTGGCGGGGAGGATGGCAGGCAGACCTCAACAGCTCGTCGTCGATCGGCCGGGCTGCAGAACCGACTAAGGGCCTGATGCGGGCTTCGACTGATAGTGCGCGCCCAGCTTGTGGGAGTGGCTTCTCGCCGACTAGAAGGTTTCATCAGGGCCCTCGCAGAGCATCTGCTGGCTCAGAATGTGGAGTGGATGCCGGAGTTAAGGCGCTTTTCGTAGGCGGCCAAGAAGTCGGGCGGGCGCTTTCGGAGCCTGCGTGCCCGATAGTCTCACCGCCGTCATCAAGCTGTCCGGTATCATCGTCGCCAGATAGCCGCACCTGGGACTAAACACCCGGCTGCGCGCCAAGCGCGTGGAGCTGTCGCGCCACCATTGCTCCACGACTTGACGATCGCAAAGTAGCAGCGTGCCAACATCCCCGGTGAAAGTTCGCCAGTCGGCAAGGCATTTTCTTGGAACGGCCGTCAGGAGTGGCACGCCGCGGGTGATCGCGTCGATGAATTCGGCGCGCAAGCCGCGACCAAGCGCTTCCTGTTTGGCAAATTTGCTGATCACGAGGAGATCGACCTTGTCGTGAAGCGCCCGGGAAACGACAGCTGCGGCCTCGGCAAGTCCATTTGTATCGAGCGTACAGGACATAGCTCCGCTGTCGAGTGGCTTGGAAATCGAGATCTCTTGTCCCGTCGCAACGTCGACTGCAACCATCGCGTGCGTTCCGTTTGCGCCCTTGAAGTGTCGCTGGACGATGCCGCCGACGCGTACGCCCTGCCGAGCGAGATCCTGGGCAAAATCGGCAAGCAGCTTATCGACGTCGTCGTTTGGCTGGTAGAAAACTGCCGCCACATCATTCGGATCGATTTCTTCAAGATCGCCGATCATGGCCGTGGTCCTATTGCTGTCTGTTTCTCGTGTCGGCGCTTACCCGTTGAAGAAGTCCTGCGGGTGATGACGGGGTAATGAGCAACCGCTCGGGGGCCGCGACCGGCAAGGCGCGCGCGACCTCGGCGAATACGTCCGTTCCATTGCTGAGCTTTAGCGCATCAAAGGAGCGGCGCGGGATGCGGGCCAAAAGCGGCACGCCCGATCGGCCTGTTTCCAGAGCCAGAACCAATGTCACCTCAGCTTCGTCGAACGGCAGAGAGGCTTTGATGCGTGCGGGAAAGATATTGAGGATGGAACTTGCGCGCGGTACCTCGCACGCGACGCTGACATCGCCGGCTGCAATGCGCAGCCGCAGCTGTGCGCCGGGTCTGAGCGGCGGTCCCGGTATCAACAGACGCGCGCCTTTGAGGCGGAGGATGATTAGCCCATAGCGCCCGTCGTAGCCGCCGACGATGGTGTCAACGCAAACTGCCGCTTCGCCACGCGCGGCAAGCGCTGGATCGCTCTGAACGGCATGCAGCGGCCCAGTCGCAGTCACAATGCCATCTCTCATCATGACGAGATGATCGACAAAGCGCTCGATGTCAGCCATGTCATGGCTGATATAGATCATAGGCAATGTGAGCTCTTCACGCATTCGCTCGAGAAATGGCAGAATCTCGCGCTTGGCGGGGCGGTCGAGCACAATGAGCGGGTCGTCCAGCAGAAGGAGCCGAGGTTGGGACAACAGTGCGCTGCCCAGGGCAAGTCGCTGTCGCTCGGCGCCAGAAAGAAATGACGGCTGACGGTCAAGCAATGGCGCCAAGCCGAGCAATTCAACCACACCATCAAAGTCGATCAGTGTCGGTCTTGATTTTGGCGCGTTGTACAGAAGGGTGCGCTTGACAGACAAATGAGAAAACAGAATCGGTCGCTGAAATACATATGCGACGGGACGCTGATGAGGCGGCAGAAACGTCGTCTCATCCTGCCAAATCTCGCCATCGATGGCGCAAAACCCGCTCGGTAGACGCTGAACGCCGGCGATGCAGCGCGCGAGTGTGGTCTTGCCGCACCCAGGCGGACCGAAGATCGCCGTGACACCATTGGCCGGTACGCTGAACTGCGCATCCAGCGGGATGCTTGCCTGAGAGCCGTTGAAGGCGACCTCGATCTGGCCAGGATTTGCGTTTCTCACGTACCTGTGCCTGTGCTGCATCTTTCCATCAAGCTCACGAGCAGAATGGCGGCAAAGGCGACGATCACCATACCGCCGACAATTCGGTCTGTTTCGCTCCAGCGCGGCGTCTCCGCCCCGAGGAGGCCTTCAGGTGCGGCCGCAGGAATGCGGATTGATGGTGTTACGGCAGCCGGCATCTTGAGCGCTGGTAATCGAACGCTGCCGCGCGCGCTTGTCGATGACGTAGATAAAGCGGGTTTCAGTGTCGCGGAATTCTCAGCTAGCTTTGCCGGAGAAAGGGCGTCCGCCGAGAGCTGACATGGCACGGCTTGCGTCGTTTGGTGTCGGTTCTCGCCAGAGCTCAATACCGCTTCGGCGCCGGCAATCCGCTTGAAAGGGGGCACAGCTTTCGTAGCCGCCAATGTGAAGTTTGCGCCAACGCCCTTATTCATGGCTTCTGCAATTTCAGGCGCAAGCAGCATCAAGACCAGATCGATTAGGATCAATTGGATAGGCTTCATTGGAACTCCGGCGGTGGTCCGCCGCGACCGCTTTCGTCGCGGCAGCTCCTTGCTCCTTACCCAGCAATCTGCGTGCCGTTCAAAAATACGGTGCACGGCCCGCTTGGCTCATGGTGAACCGCGCATAGGTCCGAGCCCAGCGTGTGGAATGGCCGCATCGTATCGTTGGGTTTCAGACGTTCGCGTCGCCAACCTGCCGTGCAGGACGGACGAGAAGCTTGCGTGGGCGCGCCGTATTCCTCAGCATTCGACGACCGCCTAGTTCTGTTACGGTAGTGGCTCTATTTGTCCACAGAGGGCCTTGGTGTTTTTTCGGTACGCGCGGGCAATATCGGATAATCGATCTTAGGAAGCTGCCCGGTGAGTGAATTCAGAAACGCGACGATGTCGTCTTTTTCTGTATCGTCAAGCTTCACGCCCAGTTGAATCTCACTCATCACGCCAACCGCTTGTTTGAGGCTCCAAACCTGGCCCGAATGGAAGTAAGGGGAGCGCAATGCGACGTTGCGCAACGGCGCGGAGCGAAAAACATACTCGTCGCTGGGCAGCCTGGTGACGGCAAAACGGCCCTTGTCGTCCCGAGGAAGCAGGCTAGCGGCTGGCCTTTCCATCGCACCGAACGGGAAGTAATCCTGTCCACCGACGTTGATTCCATTGTGGCAAGAGGAGCATCCCTTTTCGATGAACAGCTTTAATCCTGCTTTCTGCTGCTCACTAAGCGCATACGCATCGCCCTCGAGGTACTGGTCGAAGGCGGCGGCGGGTGTGATCAATGTCGTCTCGAAAGCCTCGATCGCCTTGGCGAAATTTTCAAAGGTAACCGGCGCCGCATCGTTGGGGAACGCCTTACTGAACATAACAATATAATCGTTCATCGAATTCAACGTGATGAGCACGCGAGCGGGCGTCGTATTCATTTCAACGCTGGACTGGACAGGGCCTGCGGCCTGGGCCTTGAGGTCTGCCGCGCGACCATCCCAGAACTGCGCCACGTTGAAGACTGCGTTATAGACCGTTGGTGCGCGACGCGAACCTAGCTGCCAGCGATGACCAACCGACATCGGACCGGCATCTACTCCGCCGGTCCCAAGATTGTGACATGTATTGCAGCTAATGACCTCGCTCGCCGATAGCCTCGGATCGAAGAACAGGGATTTGCCAAGCGTGACTTTTTCGTGGGTGGTAGGGTTATCCTTCATCGCGGGAGCGACTGAGGGGATCGGCTTGAAAATCCGCCTCGCGGCGCTCATCAAATCATCATTGCCGCCCGCTGCTGACGAAACCAGAATCCCAACGGCCACAACACATAACTTGCCTGCCATGTAAAGCTCTCGTGCCGTTGATTTCCTCATACTGAGCCTTATTGTTGTCGTAGATGCTGGAAATCGCGAACATCGCGCGGGATTCGCGCGGCCTGCCGTCTGCAGAATGGCTGGCAGCAGTCAAAGACAAATGGCATCTTCCGTGTTGTGGCTAGGCTGCACCCAGGTCTCACGCTTGCCGCTGTTAGTAGCAACCGCCGTGCCAGTCGGGCTCAAGGTCTAAGCGCTGATTTTGGTCTCAAGGAACCGCAGAATAGGAATAGCTGCAGGCGGCTTGAACCTCCGAAATCAACTGTCCGTCACAGATACGACAATCACCAGCCCAGACCAAGGTATTCTGGGCCGATCGCTTCGAACCTCGTGTTCAGGTCGTAAAGCTGTCGGTCCTGCTCATCGTTGAGCGTGCAGGCGCTAAGACGCTGGCCGGAGTCACACAGAGCGAGCAGCGACGACGCCACTTGTCGGGTGATCGACCCGACGGAATCGCTATGCCCGTCTGTGGCGCCTTCAACAATACGCTGCGCTCCAACTTGTAGGCCGAGCGATCATCGGTCGATACCGGATGACGTTTCGCACGCGGTGCAGCCGGAGAAGCGTGCAATTGTCAAAGAGTGCGTTCTACCGGCTCACGTCATGATGGAGATATGCCCATCTCAGAGCGCATTGACACTCGCTCGACGCTCAAATTGCTTGAATCGACCGTAACGTCAGGTTGTAGGTCTTCCGAAGCAAGATCGGACGCCTTTGCAGAAGTGTCATATTGGGGACCACATCGCGAATGTCTCAAGCGCTATAGCCGACTGCGCGGGCCGCGTGTGCGGCCGATTTTTGCTGTGCGTTAGTCTTGGCGACAGGCCTGTTGCGCGTGGTGGAACGATGATTCGGAAGCACGGCAACGACGACGCCCGCCCTGCAATAGCACGGCGGTTGCTGCCAACGCCGGGCCTGCTTCCCGGCAAACAGGACGATAATCGCAGGGCACAGAACGATCATGAAGGATATGCGGCTTAAGAGAGGTTTGGTGAACCAAAAGCGACGAACGGGTTGGACCTCCCCTGCGTATCGCCATTCAGCCGCCCTTGCTGCGGTTGCGATCGCGGCCATGTTGTGCACGGGATACGGTCACGCGCGCGGTCGGAGGTCTGAAGAGGTCTTGACGTCTTGCAGACCAGACGTGATGCGCTTCTGCAACCGCTTTACAGGACGTGGGGATGTGGACGCGACCATGTTTTGTCTTCGAGACAATTTCAAAAGCTTGCTTGTCGAATGTCGCCGCGTGATGCCAACCGCGGCGGAAAGAAAGGGACGGTCGAAACGAGGCGTCGACAAACTGCCGATCGTCCGGCATCGGGAGTGACAAGTGGTCAGTGCCGCGCTGCTACCGGCATCGCGATCATTGTCTCAATCGACAAAGTGAGGGAAGTACGCGAGCTCACCAACGTCATACGAAATGGCATGGTCGCGATGTTCGTCCCTTGTGGGAAGCCGAGCTTGATCCCGATACGCCGCACGCGCGCCTCAAACAAAGAAAACGCGAGTGCCATGCTTAAGACCTGAGCTATCAGAGGGGATATGTCAGCCAGAATCAGTGGCGAACTCAATAAGCTCGCCACTGATAATCATTTCTGTCGTCAACAGCTGTGCACATTTAGCGTCAAGATGCTCATTTATTGGCTTGAATCTCACGTTGCGTCAGGTTGTAGCCTCGTAAGGGCAAAGGCGGTGGCACGGGCCGGCAGACGTCCTATGATTCATTGGCAAATAATGATCGGGCAACGACGGCACGCTAATTGCCTTGTCGCTTGGGGGCGACTGGCACGAAGGCCAGTTGCATCATGGGTATGAGGCGACGCGATGCTGGCTATCCTCAATCGCGCTGCAATATGCGGACTCGCGACCTGGCAAGAGGTGATGGAATGATGCACAATGTAGCCGGCAACAGCCGCAATCGCATTTCTCACCGCGCAACGAGAGCGCGCTGAGTGAAAGGCCCGGCCCTCGCAAGCAGATGCCTCAACTGCATAGGCGGTTAGGATCCAGCCAGAGGCGATGACCGGTCGCATTGAGCGCGTGGCCGTGCAGGACATTGCGGTAAAAGCTCGGAAGGTGGTATGTCCGCTCAAACCAACTTGACGACGGCGTTACGCGAAATCGATCGCGCTCGCGATATCGTTGAATTCTCAACTGCGGTGGTCACGTGCGACAAGCAGCTGCGCAAGGCGGATCACCCCGCGTTTCTGCAAAAGGCCGCCGTTGAGTTTCAATCTAGATTTCTGCCGAGTTTCGAGCAAAGCATCCGTGCCGGGAGATCGTGGGGCTATGCCACGACATGCAACGCGGTGAGCCGAAAGGCCGGAGGCCATGCCGGCCGGGACGCTTGCGAGAGAATAGCTTCTCGCGTGTCGCAGCTCGACCAGGCCCTGATTGGGAAAGTCGGAGTTAGAGCCCTCTCTATATTTGCAGCATCATTCGGCCGGCACTCCGGTAGAGCGGATTGTCGCAACGGAGCGATCAGAATAGCTAACTTTTGTCGCGAGGAAAGCAGGTCGCTTCAACGATTGAACAATCTAAGCCTGGCAGCGTTGATAAACGGTTTCAGCAAATGGCCGGAAGAGGCAGACTTTCGTCAGGCCGCGGCCGCGATCGCGGGCGAGGTCATATGCCGGGCAGGCCGCCGCCACCAGCTCTCTGACTTTACACAGCAAGGGCTGGTGAGCCTCGTCAACGGATTCAGCAAATGGCCGGAAGAGGCGGCCTCACGCCAAGCCGCGGCCGCGCTTGCGCGCGAGATCCTGCGCCGTCCCGGCCGGCTCTGCGATTATGCCCAGCAGGGGTTGGCCATCCTGGTGAACGGCTTCAGCAAGTGGCCGGAAGAGCTGCCCGTTGGTCAAGTCACAGTCGCGATTGCGGGCGAAGTCCTTGGACGTGTCGTTCGGTTTCACGAGTTTAGCGAGCAGGATCTGGCGAATTTAGTGAATGGCTTCAGTAAATGGCCAGATGAGGCAGTCACTCGTCAGGCGATAGTGGCGATCGCAAGTGAACTCTTGCGCCGTGCCGCCCAGCTTCCTCACTATACCCAGCAAGCACTTTCGAACCTTGTGAACGGGTTTTGCAAATGGCCTGAAGATGCGATCTGTCGCAATGCGACGGTCGCGATCGCTGGTGAGGTGCTTTGCCGTGCTGCCCAACTCCCTGATCTTACCCAGCAGGGGCTGGCGAACCTGGTGAACGGCTTTGGCAGGTGGCCGGAAGAGACCACCTTTCGCCGGGCCGCGGTCGTACTCGCGCGTGAGGTTTTGCGCCGCTCCGCTCAGCTCAGCGATTTCTCACAGCAGGGACTGGCGAATTTAGTGAACGGCTTCAGCAACTGGCCGGAGGAACTGCCTTTTGGTCAAGTGACCGTTGTGCTCGCGGGCGAGGTCGTTCGCCGCGCCGAGCGCAAGGCGGGGCTCTCAGGTTTCACTGCCCAAGACCTCAGGGGTTTGCTGATCGGGTTCAACAAATGGTCGCAAGAGAGTGCCGCTCGCAAAGCCATGATCGCAATCGCCGATGAGGTCCTTCGCCGCGGTGCCCGGCTCTTTGACTTTACCAAGCTGGAATCGGAGAATCTGCTGAATGACCTTAGTAAATGGCCGCAAGACGCCGCGGGCGACCGGACGATAGCGGAGATCATCAGGCAGCTGCAGCTCACGCAAACTGAAGCCGTGCAGCCCCGTGTTGGGGACAAGTGGTCCCGGCAGACGAGGTAATCGACCAACGAAATCTCGCGGCAGCCGTGTTCAATGCGCACGATGCGGCGAGGTCTCGACACGACAGTCCCGCGCAGCGAGCGCCGCCCTGGTGATGCGGTCGGCAGCGTTCACATTATGCAGAATTGAGCAAACAATCAGAAGGACTAGTTCTTGATCGAGGCTGAGAAGGATGTCGTCGAGCACATGCTCTCATCATTGACGACCAGCTTGTTGCAAAATCGTATCGCGCCATCCGACGAACAGGTGATGCATCATTTCGGGCTAGCTTGCGAAAGAGCGGGGCTGATCGCGACGGAAGAGGCGGCAATCCGGATAATGAAGCGCGTCTCACGCAAGATCAACAAGGCGAAGTCAATGCTCGAGTTAATCGGCCGCGGCACGGATCTGTTGCACTGAGCTGGCGTTGCCTAAAATCCGTTGTGTCAGTGCAGATGCAGCCGTTCAATTGATCAGTTGGCAATGGCCGCGGGGCAAGAGCCGGGTCATCGTCGCTTGCCCGCCGAAATCTGCGACAGCATGAGCCGATGCTGCAGGATCGGTCCTCGCGGTCGATGTCAAATAGGGCGAGCTTGTCATCCACGAAGACACAATCCAGCCTTTGTTTGATTGCGTCGGGGGCGCGTGCCGGCTCGAAGAAGTACTCTCGACTACTCGATCCGGGTGAAGGATCCTTTATCGCAATTCCACACGTTCACCTCCCATCGCGAAATGGATGGCGAGCCGGAATTTCAGTGTGCCCTTGTGCTCCGTAGGCTCTCGATATTCGTCGCTCGGGAGCGATAGGGTCGCCGCAGCATCACACTCGATTCCAGATCGCGAAACATGGTGTAATTTCGTCGGATCCACTGATGCAGTTCGGTGGACCAGTCCTTCTCGTCGCGCAGATATCCGGTGAAGGAAAAGCTAAGTCGGTCGATATATCTCTTGAGAAACAGCGGCAGCGCGGGAATCCGGAGTACCCGCTCGCCATCCATCGCATCAGGTAGTCCGCCGCGCAACACGAATTCGTTGTGGACAGTGACGAGTGCCGCCGGCGGAATCCGCCGCCGCAGCATGTCATAACTACGAGCGGAGATGCGGTCAGCCCCCGCGACGAAGAGGATGATAGGCGCGACATAGCCGCGCATCGTCTCCCTCATAAATCCGATCTCCTCGCACATCTTGAAGAATTCATCAAAGGCATGGAAGCCGAGATCGATCACCTTGGCGACCCCATCATGGATGATCAGCGGGTCCATCAACTTCATCTTGCCGTAAGTATCGATCACATCTGCGGTCTCCGTGATGTTGGGGAGGTAATCGAGCAATGACGGCTCCTTCAGACTGACATCGAAGGAGAGCGCCGAGCCATTTTTTAGCAGCAAGAACTCGCTCACGAGGCGAGCGATGAGGGTTTTGCCGACCTGCGGGCTAGGAGAGCAGATGATGTAGATGGGGGTCGCTAACATAGCCAGCAGATCAATCTCGTTTCGTACTGGGATTAACCCGTCGCTCGCCGATTATGCGACTACTTCTCGCCACCTCGGATGGCTGGCTTGGCGCCGGCCAGTTCGGTCAAACTGATGCGATCAAATTCGCTCCAGACATTTGCCAGCCAGTGCCGGACATAGCCGCGCAGCACAAAGGAGTTATTCGCCGGCTCATCGTTCCGCCCCTTGTTTGCGACGAAGTCGACGAATGGGACGGAAGCGACTTCGACCTGCTCATAGGCCATCTCGTTAAGTTTCGGTATGGTCAACTCGGTCGCATGCTTGATACGGTGAAAATAGGAATTATAGGTGGACTGGTCCCACTGGAAGAACTGAGTGTCGTTGATGAAGTTCTTGACCAGATAGTACTTTGCGCCGCTCATGAAGGTAGCGGTCTCGGCGATCTCGTCCAGCGAAGCGATAGATGATCCCAAGATATGGAATACGGCAAAGGTGATCTGTCCGGACCGCGCCGAATCCAAAAAGCCGATGTCGCGCAAAGAGGCCAGTGCGGAGGACAGTAAGCCGGCGCGAGCGTCGATGACGGTGACGGATAGCCCTGAGTTCAGGGTATCGAAGATCTTCATCTGGTCCGCGGTCGTTGTCATGTCGACGATCTCGGTAATCTCAGGATAGAAGCGCTTCAGCGTTCCCCGCGGCGACTCCGTGTCGAATGCACGTGTTTGCACGTTATTGACGCTGAAATAGTCCAGAAGGGTTCGTGATACGGTCGTCTTGCCGACTCCTCCCTTGTCCGCACCCACCACAATCACAACTGGCTTCACCATGAAAATCTCCTGAGACACTCGCTATTGCCGTGCGCGAAGTACGCTATCGGCAAGTACCTGCTTTGGATGCGAACATGGCAGAAAGAAGGGGCAATCGAATCTTTGATACGAGAGGTGCGCGACTGGTCGACAGTTTCCAACATGAAGCCAGTGAGGCCGCTTGATTGCAGCGACGGTGCAGGTCGAGAACGGCAACTAATCACTCGTACTCGTGCTCCACGAGAGGTTTGGCAGCAGCTGAAAGATCAGTTCGTCGAAGAATCAACTGCGCGCTGGGGATGATCATCGGGATCACTGTCAGCTGTTGTTTGCCGCCGATCTTGGCGCAGCATGAAATGACTTGAATCTCACGTAGCGTCAGATTGTAGACTTTGCGGCAGCATGATCGAAGCGGTACTACGCAGGTGTCCAGGGGTTTTCGACAGTCATGATCGCGCGACCATGACTTCGTCGATCATCAAGCATCTCGTTCGGCAATCATGGTGGTGTGTTCTGCCAGGTGGTGAGAGGGCTGGTCAGTTCATAGATGACATTGAAAGCATCGAACTCTCAGTTTGGTCAAAGCTATCCGTGGGTGCGAATACTGGAATTCCAAGCCGAAACCTCGGGCCAAAGTAGCGAACCTATTGGACGATTTGACGTCGTGAAGCGATGTCCGATGAGCAATCTTCGTGTGCTTGCATCGGCGGGCGGGATGGCCATCTTTATTGGCAATCCTCGCTTTGAGTACTGGCGTCACCAATTACGCCGCGTGCCACCGTCGAGAGGGATCGGGGAGGGGCGCTCGGAGATAGGCCTTTTCATCCGGCGACACGTCGAAGGTGGCGAGCCCCTCGTGCAAATGGCAATCGGGATGAGGCTGCCGCAACGCCGAACGGTTGATCAAAGGCTTGGCCGAGGGAATGCGCGGACACGACCTATCTGATGGCACAGGCGTCGACGTCCGAAATCGCGGCGCGCGGGGACAGTCGGCCTATTGGAGCCAGGCGACCTCGCAGAAGTCGGGGCGTCGAGGCCTGCGGGCTCGCCTGTGCTAGGCTTACAGCGTCACAAATGATGATCTGTGTATGGTCGAACTTGATCGCACAACAAGGACATCTCGACAGCGTTCGGACGTCCTCATGTTCGAGCCGTCGTATCGTCGCGATCGAATTTGGAATGTGACGTTGGGTCCGCAGCGGCAGATCCGCGGGGTCTGTGTTCTGCGGGAGCGGGATCGGCCGGGCGCGCCGAGCGCTTGCGGCGAGTTGGCAAGAGATTACGTCCAATGCATCTGTGATCTCGTCGACATCCATTATCCCGACGCCGAGATCATCCGGGTCGTCCAGGACAATTTATCGACCCACTCCGGGGGCGCCCTCTATCAGGCGTTCCCGCCCGCCGAAGCCAGGCGGAGTTTGCGACGGCTCGAGTTCCACTACACCCCAAAACACGCAAGCCGGCTCAATATGGTCGAGATCGGCGTCCTGCGCGACCAGTGCCTGGATCGCAGGATCGACGCCCCAAGCGACTGCGCCGCGAAATCACCGCTTGGGAATGACAACGAAATGCCGCCCGCTCCCGCATCAAATGGATGTTCACAACAGACAGGGCTCGCGCCAAAATGGCGGGCGCCTATCCCGCCACTTCCAAAGAGTCATAATCACTGTAACTGGATACCAGGCAGAGGCATTACCTTCGAAGCCTTTCGCCCCACCAAGAGAGCTCCTCGGCAGATACCTGCACACCCGTTAGTGAGCGCCGGTCGCTTCGGACCTTTTCCGCAGTCCATCGATAAAAAGGTAGATCACGGGCGTCGTGTAGAGGGTCAGCATCTGAGAGACCAAGAGCCCGCCGATAATGGAGATGCCGAGCGGACGCCGGAGTTCGGTGCCGGGGCCGGTGGCAATGACCAGCGGGATGCCGGCAAACACCGCCGCGATTGTCGTCATGAAGATCGGTCGGAAGCGCGCCTGGCAGGCTTCGAAGATCGCGTCCACTGGAGACATGCCGCGCTGGCGCTCGGCCTCGAGCGCAAAGTCGACCATCATGATGCCGTTCTTCTTGACGATGCCGATTAAGAGGATGATGCCGACGAAGGCAGTCACGGTGAGCGGCGTGTTGGTGACCTGCAAGGCCAGAAGCGCGCCCAGTCCCGCTGACGGTAGGGTCGAGATGATGGTCAAGGGATGGGCCAGACTTTCGTAGAGCATGCCGAGCACGATATATGCCGCAACCAGTGCGCCCAGGATCAAGAGCGGCTGCCGTCCGCTGGAGCTGGCAAAATCGCCGGCATCGCCATCAAAGCTGCCGCGAATACCCTCGGGCATGTGCAACTCCTCGACCGATCGTTGGATGTTCGCCAAGGCGACCTGAAGCGGCACGTCGGGAAGGAGGTTGAACGAGACAGTGGTCGAGGGAAACGACTGCGAATGGTACACCGCCAGCGCCGCCAGTCCGCGCTGTTGGCTCACGACCGCAGACAACGGCACCTGCGCGCCATTGGCGCCGGTAACGGAGATGCGATCTAGATTGGATGGATCGAGCTGGAGTTTTGGGTCTATTTCGAGCACGATCGCATATTGGTTCCGCTGGGTATAGATGACTGAGATCTGCCGCTGCGAGAATGCGTTGTTGAGCGCGTTGTCGATCTCCTGGACACGGATGCCGAGCTGCGACGCGATCTGCCGATCGATCGTGAGATTGAGCTGCAATCCGCTGGGCTCGCGATCGGCAGAGACATCCGTGATTCCCTCGACCGTCTTTATACGCTTGTACACGATTGGCGCCCATTCGTGTAACAGATCGAGATCGGTGCTCGACAACGTATACTGGTAGTCGGAATTGCTCTGTCGCCTGCCAGCGCCAGCGCCAACGTCCTGGACTGCGAACATGAAGAGGCCGATGCCGGCAATGCCTTGGACCTTGCGGCGCAGCCGGTCGATCACGATCTGGGTCGACATGTAATAGCGCTCTTCCGGCGGTTTCAGGCTGATGAACATCGAGCCGGCATTGGACGCTTGACCAAGTCCGCTCGCTCCGTCCACGAACGATCCAATGTCGGCGACCGCCTGATCTGTCATCACGATGTCGGCGAGTTGCCGGTGCAAACCCAGCATCGCTTGGAGGGAGGTATCGGGGGAGACGCGCGTCACGCCGATGATGAGACCAGAATCGTCGTGCGGAAAGTAGCCCTTGGGCGTCTCGATGTAGAGGATCACCGTCAGTGCGCTGGTCGCAAAGAACATCAACAACGTCAGCATCGGAAACTTCATTACGGCAAGCAACGACTTCGCATAGTTATCGACGATACGGGACAGCGCCCCCTCGATGACGCGGTCGAATAGAGTGGCGGTGCTTGAGGTCGTCTGCCGGATGTGATGTGCGCAGATCATCGGCGTGACCGTGAGCGAGACCAGCGTTGAGATCAGGATGGCAAAGGTGAGGGTTATCGAGAACTCGCGTAGCATGCGGCCGAGAATGCCGTCCATGAATAGCAATGGCGTGAAGGTGGCGATCAACGACAGTGAGATCGTTACAACCGTGAAGCCTATCTGCTTTGCGCCCTCCTGAGCCGCCCGGAACGGCAGCATGCCTTGCTCCAGATTGCTGAACATGTTCTCGATCATGACCATGGTGTCATCGATCACGAAGCCGATCGAAATCGCGAGCGCCATCAGCGACAGATTGTCGATGGAGAAGCCAGCGCCCCACATGCCAACGCAGGTGCCGGCGAGCGATAGCGGCACTGAGATGCCGGCGGCAACCGTAGGCGTGATCCGACGCAGAAACACGAAAATAACGACCATTACCAGAACGGCAGCCGCAAGCAAGGTCAGGTACATGTCGAGTACGCTGGCGCGGATCGTGCCGGTGCGATCGACCAGCGTCGAGATTTCCACGCCCGCCGGAATCCATCGCTTAAGCTCCGGGATTAATGCCTTGATCCGGTCGACCGTGTCGATGACGTTGGCGTCGGCCTGTTTTCTAATATGAATCAAAACCGCGGGTTGGTTGTTGAACCACGCGGCCGACCGAATGTTGCGGACGGAGTCCTCGACTTCGGCGACGTCGCAGAGGCGCACGAAATTGCCATTCGAGCTCTTGATTACGATACCGCGGAATTCCTGCGCGCGGCGCATCTGCCTGTTCAACTCCAGCATCTCGCCCTGCCGCTCGCCGTTGAAGATGCCGACTGGCCCGAGCGGATTGGCATTAATAATCGCGGCTCGGACTGCTTCAGTTGAAATGCCAGCGCTGGAAAGCGCCACCGGATTCAAATGGATGCGCACCGCCGGCTGATCGGCGCCACTGACCGAGACGTTTCCCACCCCCGACACCTGTGCCAGTCGTTGCAGGAGTACAGTGTCAGCTACATCATAGATGTCGCTAGGCGACAGCGTCTTGGAGGTGAGAGCCAGGACGTAAACGGGCGCGCCGGAGGTGTTCGACTTGTAGAAGCGAGGGACTGACGGCAGATCGCTCGGCAGGTCCGGCAGCGATGTGTTGATTGCGCCTTGCACATCGCGTGCAGCGCGGTCCAGGTTGCGCCCAGGATCGAACTGCAATGAAATGTAGGTGGATCCGAGGGTGCTCGTTGATGTGATCTGGTTAACACCCGCGATTTGGCCAAGCCGTCGCTCCAGTGGCGCGGCGACAGTCGCTGCTATCACCGATGGTGCAGCTCCAGGTCGAAAAGCGTAGACGAAGATCGTTGGGAAATCGACATTTGGGACAGAAGCCAGAGGCAAAGACCCGTAAGCCAGGGCTCCGAGCAGAAGTAGGCCAATCGACAGCAAAGTGGTGCCGACCGGTCTACGAATAAATGGCTCTGAGATTGAGACCATCGCCAGGCTAAAGTCGCGCGACGCGCTTGTGTGAATGGAGCTAGACTCGTCGGCACAAGGTAGCGCTTCGACGGCAGATATCTTGTATCCGGTGAAGTTACGGGATCGAACACAAGAGAACGAAGCGAGCCAAGACGTCGAGGGGATTAACCAGTACATAAACCTGGCTATGACCGAACCTACTCAATCTTGGTGTTGACACGCTATCCTGTGAATTTGCAGGCAGAGCTTTCCGAAATTGAGCCGAAGCCTTCGACCTGCGGGGACAACTGTCCCGTCGATAGGCGCATCACACCATTTCGATCTTCGGCTACTGACTTCTCGACCCGATAAGACCCGTGCAATCCCAAACGATCACCCGATCCTATGTCGCGACAATCAGGATGAGGTCCGTACACTGATCGCCGCCGCCCACGATCGGCCTACTTGTGAAATGGATCTTGGTTTCGGGGCCCTGTGCTTGGCTGATTGGACGAAGCTGGCGGAGACGAGACGCAAGATCGGTATGAATGTTGTCGCGCCCACTTCTTTTGACATTTGTGAGGAGGTTCGGGAACGGGATCTCCTTAAAGAGACCGTTTGGTTGCTATGTACGCATACGACGAAGACCGCCAGATTGGCGCATGCGCGTGAGAGCGGTGGCCTCTATGATGGCTGGGCGTTGTGTGAAGGCCAGGCGACCTGCTGATCGGCGGCCTTGTCGGCTTGGGGCAGGAGCTTCCATTCCCAGGGCAGCAGTTCGTGCAGACGCGATGCGGGAAGATCGGCGATACGGTCGAGGACGTCGGCGAGCCAGGCTTTCGGATCGACCTCGTTGAGGCGGCAGGTCGTGATCATCGTCAGCATGATGGCGGCACGGTCGGCGCCACGCTGGCTGCCGGCGAAGGTCCAGTTGCGCCTTCCCAATGCGATGCCCCTCAATGCGCGCTCAGCACAATTGTTGGTCAAGCAGATCCTGCCATCGTCGAGGAAGCGGGCGAAGTCGTCCCAGCGCCTGAGCATGTAGTTGATCGGCTTCAGGACCTCAGAGGAGCGCGAGAGGGTTCCGCGCTCACGCAGCAACCAGGCGTGCATGTCCGCGAGAAGCGGCTTGCTCTTTTCCTGGCGCACGACGCGCCGCTCCTCCGCGACGCGGCCGTTGATGGCGCGCTCGATCTCGAACAATGCATCCAGGCGTCTGACCGCCTCCAGCGCGATCGGCGAGACCGGTTTGCCCTTCTTACCTTCCCGAGCATTTTTCTCGATGTCAGCAAGCTCGAAGAAGCCTCGCCGCGCATGGGCAAAGCAAAACGCCGGCGTAATCGGCCGCGCCTTCTTCTGTGGGTCGAACAGCGGCTCGAAGCCGTTGTAACAATCGGCTTGCAGGATACCGGCGAAGGCGGCGAGATGCTTCTGAGGATGCTCGCCTCGTCGGTCGCTCGAGGCGTAATAGACCGCCGCCGGCGGCGCAGGCCCGGCGAAGGGCCGGTCATCCCGCACATAAGTCCAGATCCGCCCGGTCGTGCACTTGCCCTTCGCCAGGATACGGATGGTGGTGTCATCGCCATGAAGGCGCTCGGCAGCGAGCACATGGCGTTCGATCAAGTGGAACAGCGGCATGGCGGCAAAGCTCCCGTGGCCGACCTGGTCGGCCAGCGTCGACAATGGCAAGTCGATCCCCTCGGCCTTGAAGCGCGCACTCTGGCGGTTGAGCGGGATATGCATGCCGAACTTGTCGAACAGGATCGTCGCCAGCAATTGTGGGCCGATGAAGCCGCGCGGCGTGGCATGGAACGGCGCGGGCGGCTGGCTGATCTTCTCGCAATCGCGGCAGGTGAACTTCTCGCGCACCGTCTCGATCAGCTTGAAGCGGCGCGGGATCTCCTCCAGCGTCTTGGTCACATCCTCACCGATCTTCGCCAGCCGCGATCCACCGCAGCAGGCACAAGTCGTTGGAGCCTCAATGACGACGCGCTCGCGTTCGATGTCGTCCGGCCATGGTTTACGTACCGGCCGCTTGCGCATGAAGGGGCGGACGTTTTGCGTCTTCGCCGCTGCGGCCTGCGCGGCGAGCTCATCTTCGCTCGCCGTGGTGACGAGTTCCTCGAGCTCCAGTTCCAGCTGCTCGAGCAGCCGTGCCGTGCGCTCGGAGCGCTGCCCGTACAGTTCGCGTTTGAGCTTCTCGATCCGCAGTTCGAGATGCGCGATCAGCGCCTCGTTGTCCGACAGCTCCGCTCGCGCACTGGCAGCCACCGCCTCGGCTCGCAGCCGCGCCTCACGCTCGGCCTGCAGCGCCGCCAGGGCACTCGCAAGGTCCGATGGAAGATCGTCCGGCTTCGATATCATGAAGCCATTGAATCAGATCGAGCAGCAGATTCAAACCGTAAAAGCGGCTATCCGATCCGCGTCGGACGATGGGTTTCTTGAGGGTTGCGCCAATCGATCCCGGACAACAGATAGCTCAACTGCGCCGACGAGATCGTTACCGATTCACCGGCAACCGATGGCCAGATGAACTTCCCTCTCTCGAGTCTTTTGGTAAACAGGCATGCTCCCTGGCCATCGTGCCAGATCACCTTCACAAGATCGCTGCGGCGACCGCGGAAGACGAACAGATGACCGCCGAGCGGGTCTTTGCGCAGCACCTCCTGCACTTGGAGTGCCAACGACGGAAAGCCTCTGCGCATATCCGTGTAGCCCGTCGCAAGCCACACTCGCGCGCCTGTCGGAACCGGGATCATCGGCGTACCAGGGCATCGAGAACTCGACGCAGCGCGTCTCCATCAACGTCGCCATCGACCCGGATGCGGTGTCCGCTACCAAGATCAATCTCGATGATGCCATGGCTCCTCCGGCGACGCGCCGGCGCCGTCGTCAATGGTGCTTCGGCCACATCCCGCGGCGGCACAGATGGCCCAATCTCGACCGGCACTAACGGCGCTATACTCGTCTCACTGTGCTTGCAAAGCTCTTTGCGCCACCTGAACAGCTGGCTCACATGAAGGCCGGCCATGCGAGCCACCTCGGAAACAGTGGCTCCGGGCTCGAGCGATGCTGCAACCAGCCGCTCCTTCTCGTCCCGCGACCACCGACGCCGCCGCTCGATCGATGTGATCACCTCTGCCCGCGAAATCGTCATAGCGCTTCTCCTAGGATTACCCTAGGACCTGTAGCGCTCGTGTCCGTCAAACAAGGCGGCCCTCAACGGAGGGATACGTTGCTATGCGTGACCGTACACTTAAGTCGGATGTGACGGCGCGCTGGTTGGAAGTGAGTGCGGAGGCGGGACGACGTCGCTGATAGGGAGCGAGTGCATGGTAATGCTTGTGCAAACATAGCTTGCAAAGTCACGGCACCGGCTGTTCTCGATCTTGAAGACGGCGCTGTTACCATCTTGGCCAGCGCGAAACGGGCGAAGCGCGGATCGTCGGCGCAATCGCTCGATCTCGTGACACCTCGGCGTTTCTGGCCGTGACCTGTAAAGGCCTGCGACAACTTCGCGGGCGCGCCCGCGAGCCTTGCAGTCGGATCAGCCGCTCGATCCGGCGGCCATAGTCCGCTCGCCGACTAGAAACCCACCCATTCGTTTGCCAATTGTAACCGATCTGGCCTCCCGCGAGGAACACAGGCGTACTGACGATATCGCCGTAGATCGATGGGCCGTCGGGGTCGCTGAAGAATGTCCGGCCGTAGCCGCCGCCACCGTGCACGCCAATATAGCCTCCGGTCCAGCTCCAGAGTTGCGGTGGGGCCTTTATCGCTCCTCGAGATCCGCCGAATTAGCGACGCCACATGCGAGAAGCGCAACGGCTGCCGCGCCGCAAACAAAAACTCCAGATCGCATTTCACCTCATGAACAAACAACATGCGCGCTATCGCAGCGAAGCTCCACGGCCGGCGTTGTCGCGTCGCTCCTACACCGAACCGTCTGTGCAGAATCTATGCCAGAAGGCGCGATGCGCATTCCCATGGTTTTTCGGATTGCGATGTCGTCTATGCGACGAAAGATGGTGATCGTTAAGACAAACCGCGCGTCTGTGGTCGCAGGTCGTAACGAGCTCAGCAATGCCTGCAGCTTGAATCTTGCGCTCGAAGCGTTTAGCGGTCTGCGCCGTCGCACTTCGATCTGAGTCCATTCATCGGCCGACCAGAGAAGATTGTCTCCGGCGACGGGACCGCCTTCATGAGGTTGCAGGCGCGCGGCAGGCTTTGCTTCCGCTGAGAAATCCGGGCCCAGGATCCCGCAAAGCGAGGAAAGCATGCCGTTCGGCCGGGATCGACACCGTCACGTGCTAGATCGCTTCGACAAGAATGCACCATCAAAGCCTGGGACTAAACACCTAGGCCGCGATTGGCTTGGCAACATTTCTCATGATAGCGAGACGGGAGCTCGCGAACATCTCTTTGGTGTACGCTCCGCCGAAGTAATCTAGGACGAAGGTGCCAGAATAATTCAGATTGTCGGTAACGCGGCTGATTAGGTTATCGAGAGTTGCGCCGACTTCACCAATGCGGTCATTATAGCAAGCGCGGATAACGTTAACAGCATTCATTGAGTGAACCGCCTCATCGGCAATCACCTCCCTCAGCCAATGATGGAACGTGTCGTTTCCAAGGCCGTCATAGAACGGCTTTTCGGCAGCATAGGCGCGGCATGTGCACATCTCATCAAATGCGATCATAACCATCAGGGAGAATTCGTCTTTCAGGTGTTCACCGATCGGAACAAAATCATGGGATCGAGTGTCCAATCTCTCCCGAAGGGCTTTTTCGGATCCATTAGCGACAAGTTCAATGATGCGGATGAAGCCATCGGTGTGACGCTCTTCGTCGGCCGCCCAGGCACTAAAAAACGCCCCAGCTTCATCGGTAGCGATCAGATTTCGGGCCGATAATTCTTGTTTCAAATGCCTGGCGTCATATTCCGTGTACAGATCAGGCCACAATGTATCCCAACGTGCGCATACCACCGATGGTTCGGCGGTGAACATCGCCGGCGTAAGAGCATGGAGTAATCGTTTTGGACTCCAGTTCCGGCGGACCGGCGTGATCATCCGAGTGCCCCTATCGCGAGCGGTGCGAGCGCTCGGCGCACGAATTATCATCCGAACACTCGCAAAGCCTATTTGCTACAAACAAAACGCGCCGTCGCCTCCTTGTTCTGGTGGGCGTGCAACTCAGCCGGCGGCCCGTTGTGCTTGACCAGTTTGGAAGTGCCTTGCGTGCGTCGTTCGACAGCGGAATCGAACGGGCGTGTCCGTTCTTGGTGACTTGAAAGCCAGCCAGCCGCCGCTTTCGGTCGATGTCAGCCCAGTTCATTGCGGCGATCCCGCCGCATGCTTGTGATAAGGGCAATGGCTGGCTTGCAAGCTCGATGAGCCGTGGCGAGCTGCTCCGCAGAGCCGACAGAGCTCAGATCGTGTTCGACAAACGCGCGATGAATGTCGATGGCGCGCGCCAGCCGGCGAGTCCGGCGCCACCCCGCGCAAGGAAAGCGAACACGCACGTTGTGCAAAGCGCAATTCCTCCGGTCCACCCCGATGCAGGAGGTTTGGTGCCGGTGATCAAAGTGTTACTTCCCGAAGGGCAGCAGATGCGTGCCTGACCAGTGCCAAAGTCGATTGGGCTATTCATGTGAGTTGCCTCAGTGCGAGCCGGTGCGATCTACATGAAGTCGTATTCATCATCGTGCGGATCCTGCGCTGGGCTTGCTGCATTCACGGTATGCTTGGCATCACTGCCGGCACCGACTTCAGCTGCGGCAAGATACAGCGGAGGCTTGCCATCTCGCTGCCATTCGCCGGCTCTGTTCTTCTTCCACTTGTCGCCATGCTTGGTAGGGTCAAGCACCATCATCGAGTCGCTTACCTCTACAAAACCCAACGCTCCTGCGCGGGCTTTCGCTTCGGAGTTGAAAGAATGAGTGAGGACGAGCGGCTCGTCGCCATCAATCCGGAGCTGATGTTCCAGTAGAATATCGCCTGCGTTTTCGACAAGGGGATGAGTAACCCGGAAATCTATCGTTGATGTGATTTCATCACACCCAAGGAACCTCTCGCGCCAAGCACTGTTGCCTTTGAATAGTTCGCTCATGGAACCTCCGGCTTCCGTTCTCAGGAGCCCAACGCTTTTGCTGCCGAGTTGATAGCTGAAATATCGCGCGTCCTCCGAACCGGGTTTCGTACCGAAGCGGAACGCGATGTCCGCCGTGCGTTGGGCCTTCTCGGAGACGCGAGCTGAGTACCGCTGCGGATGCGCAGCGATATTCCCTATCTCGTCGCCATAAAACTCCGCTAGCTTGTCCTCGAAGATAGACCTTGAGATCTCAACCACGGGCGGCTCGGAAACGAGAGAATACGGCCGGGTTGCCGTCGAAGATGAACCAGCGTGCGAACTCGACGGCGCCAAATTTAGCGTGCAAAACATGTCCGCTAACCGTTGGCTATCGTCATCAGCGTACGGGCCATTGGCACTTGCGGGGTGGGTCATGGATGAGTCACTGATGCGGTTATCCATGGCGATTCGCACTCCTATCGACGACCTAGCTTCGCGGGAGCTGGCCGAGAGCGTCCGTGCGATTCTTAGTCGACGTAGCTGTCGGCAAGTTGACAGCCAGGCATCAAGCACTGTGCTATCTCGATCGAGCCAACGCGTGCCTGCCGTCCGTTTGCGGCTGTGGGCTGGCGTTCACGGTCTCCGTTTTCCCTTCAAGTGCGAGCGACAGTTTGAGGTTGTTGTGCAACATCGGGTTTGCCGGTTCCGTTTCGAGAGCTCGGCGGTATAGCGCTTGCGCCTCGTGATGGCGGCCCTCGTGATCGAGCACTACAGCCTTGGCATTCAGTGCGCGCAGGTCGCCGGATGCTATCAATAACACGGCATCAAGTACCTCAAGCGCCTGATCCGGGGATCCGCGCGCCAGCAGGGCCCGCGCAAGAGGAATTGCCGCATCGACGTTGTCCGGTTGTTGCTTCAACGTATCGCGCAGGGTCTGCTCATCGGCACCCACACCGACGGCGCGCGAAATGCGCTCGTGCATAGCAGGATCGACCTCCTTGGCGCCTGCTAGCTCTGATGTAAACGTTTGCCGCGGTGAGAGACCCGACTGTTCCGAGGTCACGCAACCCGCGAGCAGCACAATGGCGAACATGACGAGAAAGGCCGAGCACGAGTCCGGACGAAAGGAGCACAAGTGCGGCCGGATGCTTGTCTCATATGAATTCATAGGCAATCGCACGATGACCTGCTGTGCTCTGTTAATTCGCAGCGGTAAGGAGCCCACTACGCCCCGAGGAAGGAGCGTTGTCCTTGGCAGCTGGAAGCTTGACGGATCCAATCGGCTGGACGGTGAAATCCGAGGCGAGATCCTGATAGGACAGGACGGGCAGATCGATCCCGTTGCGGGTGAGAAAACCGCGGACGAAACGCCGGATATCCATCGAACCGAGAATGACGGGCTGGCTCTGACTTTGCGCGACGGTCGAATGGATCTGACGGAATTGTGCAAGCAGCTTTTCGCTCTGCCAATCGTCCAAAACGAGGTACGGGCCGACAGCGGTTTCGCGCACCGCGCCGCGCACAATATCCTCAGTCTCACGCTCGATGACAAAGGCGGCCACAACACGGTGGGCATTGGCATAGCGAAAACAGATCTGCCGCTTCAGAGTCGCACGAACATATTCGGTGAGCAGGACGGCGTTTTGCTCGCGTTCACTCCATTCTGCCAGTGCCTCCAGGAGCAGGCGGGTGTTGCGAATGGGAATGCCCTCATCGAGTAGGCGCCGCAGGACCTCGGCGATCCGCGGGATTGTCGTCGTACGCAGCACCTCCTTCACCAGATCAGTGTATTCCTGCTCCATTCGGCCGAGCAGTTGGCGGGTCTCTTGAATGCCTACCAGGCGCTGTGCATAGCGCGTCAATGTGGAATGGAGACGTAAGGCAAGAAGTTCGCTCGGACAATGATACCCGATTCCGGCCGCTTTAAGAGCCGCTGCATGGCCTTCTTCGATCCAGACCCGATTCGTATCCGGGTCTTGCCGAAAGGGGATGCCGCTCAATTCAATGTTCGCCACATCGTCGTTGAGCGCGAGTTGCGTCGGATCGATGACATCCCGTTCCACCGGTACGCTGTCGACATCCACCCTGAATTGCGACTTGGACAAGTGCTGATCAATCTGGGCCGGGATGCGCGGAACTGTGATGCCAAGATCCGCCGATACCAGCGTTGAAACGCGCGCGATGCTCTGTTCCAGCTCATTCTTGTCGATTGAATGCGTCAGGTTCGGCGCGAGGAATAACGCGATCGGAAGTGCCTCCGCATGAACGGGTTGCTTCTGCGCCTGTACTGGAGCCGGAGCGGTGACATTTGCGCCTGTCTTAGCGGCCGCTTTGTCGCCTTTCGCTCCATTCTTGACATAGCTCGCCGCAGCGAAGAGCACAGCCAGGATGACGAACGGGGGCAAAGGGAAGCCAGGAACGAGTCCCATCAATAACATGATGCAGGCGGCTAACCGAAGTGCTTGTGTGCTCGCCCTAAGTTGATTGACGATATCGGCACCAAGCTTGAGCTTGTCAGGCCCTTTGACACGCGTGACGATGGTCGCGGCGGTAATCGACAGCAGCAGCGCGGGAATCTGAGAAATAAGCGCATCACCTATCGTCAGCAGCGTATATTGATGCAGCGCCTCATCGAGCGACATCCCCTTAGAGAGCAGGCCGATGCTGATCCCGCCCAGCATATTGATGCAGATGACGATCAACCCGGCGATCGCGTCGCCCTTCACGAACTTCATGGCACCATCCATGGCGCCATGAAGCTGACTCTCTTGCTCCAGTGCGGAGCGCCTGCGACGTGCTTCGTGTTGATCGATATGGTTGTTGCGCAGGTCCGCATCGATCGCCATCTGCTTGCCCGGCAGTGCGTCGAGCGTGAAGCGCGCCGACACCTCTGCGACGCGTTCGGCGCCTTTGGCAAGAACCATGAACTGCACCATGGTCACGATCAGGAATATGACGATTCCGACAGCGATATTCCCCGAAATGACGAAGTCGCCAAACGTGTGGATGATGCTGCCCGCGTCGCCCTCAGCAAGAATAAGCCGCGTTGTAGCGATGGTCAGCGCGAGACGAAATACCGTCGAGATCAGGATGACGCCCGGCAATGATGAAAAATCAACCGGCGTGCTGAGATTGAGGGCAACCATCAGCAGCAATATGGCAAAGCCAAGGTTGAAGCCGATCAGCATGTCAATCACGATGATCGGGATCGGCATGATCATCATGCCGATCGCCAGAAGCAGCATTAACGCGACCATAAAATCCAGGTGGGCCGGCGCGCGCGCGATGAAGTTACGCAAGACGTTGGCCATGAATATCCCTATTGCTGTTCGATGAGAGCTGTGCTGCTGCGCATTGACACGTAGCGTTGGAAGACGTCGCGGGCCTCGGTCATGCGGCCTGCCTGTCGCAGCGCGTGACTGCGCAAGAGGGTCAAAGGCACGCGTGAAGACGGTTGATCATCGAGTGCGTCCAACCGATCCAGCACATCAAGTGCTTCATCACCAAAGCCTTCCGAGATGAGAGTGTAGGCTAGAATGCGAAGTAGATCGACATCTTGGGAATGCTCGCGCGCTGCGATTCGCAGGAGTGCCAGACTCCGTGCGCTCTGCCCGCACGCAAGGTGGACATAGGAGAGGGCGCAGAGCAGGTCACGCTCCGGCCTGGAGATCAGCAGGTTATCGCCGGAGTTTGAAACGTCTAGGGCCGACGTAGGGGCATGTTGTGCGCGATCCGGGTCGATCATGGCTAGCCCTTGATCAAGCTGTTCTGGTTCTGCCGGAGCAGAAGGAGCTGCCGCAGTTCTTGCTGCAGGATTGCCAAACATTCGCAGGCCGTCTTGTCGTCTGGCGTCGCCTCCAAGGTTTGAGTTAAGCGCTCCAGAAGAGCGCCATGCATGTCTGCGCGCAGCACGTCCGGATGACGTAGGCGTGGAAGGACGAAGGAGAGCAGGCTATGCGCGAGATTGGGGCCCGTCAGCCAGGTAAGTGCCGAACTTGTTTCGATCTTACCTGCGTGCTCGGTGGCATCGGTGGGATTGATCCGCGAGATTGGATCGATTGACTTGAGTTCGAGCGCGTTATCGATCGTGCTGGCAGCCAACCGCTCCTGCGCTTCGCGCTGTTGGACAACTGACGTGTGACCCTTGCCGTTTCCATGGACCTTGTCGATGCCGATGCTGCTGGCCTGAGGTGTGGCCGGGGCGATGACAGGTGCATGATGCTCGTTGTTAATTCCCTGAAAGGCGGTGCCAGGCTCTACGGACCGCTGCGGCAGCCTAGTCATGAAACGTTCCTTCGTTGGCCGCGGACTAAAACTCTAATAAGACAAAGCAGCAAGCTGGCCATTGCGTGTCAGCAGCACACGTCCGTCCTCGATCTCCTTTACGGTCCATCCATTGCTCAGGAGTGCGCCCGCGAAGTACTTCTGACCAGCAATGACCAGATAAGGGTCGTTTCCGCGCCAAACTGCCTGGACGGCAATTGCGGGGGGCGCCTTCTCCTCCTTGAGGGCGACCGCGCTGACGAGCGTATAAGCACCATTGCTTTGGACATCGAACCGCTGCTGGACTTCCCGCCATTTAGCGAGCGAGGCAGGCGTAATAGTGCCATCGGCGGTCACAACGCCCGGCCCAGAACCGACTTTGATACCGAGTAGGCCCGCTGCGTCAACTTCCCCTTGCAGCCGGTGAGCCGCTGCGTCGGTGGCTGGAACATCAGGGGTCGCGAGCGCGATTTTGGGGGCAATGTCCGTGGCGCGGGACGAAGTGCTCAGCGCTGCGGCGCTGTCGAACTGGACAAGTCTCGTTGAAAGGGTGCCAGCTGCGGCAGAGCTGATGAGGACCAAGGCGAGCGGGATAATCGGTAGATGCCAGCGCCCGGTAGAGCCGGTTTGCTGAGTGCCTTCGGTCGAGCAGCGAATGGACATGGCGCCCATATGGATGACGGCAGGAAGAGGGACAACAACGGTCTCATTTGGCGAAATAGGGGCGCGGCCCTCGATCGCGACGTCCGCGGCAAGGGCCTCGATCTCGATCGAGCTGACATGCCAGCTGACGCGAAGATGGTGCGGTTCGAGGCCCTGCTCGATGAAGACCAAATCAGCATCGAGGCTGCTGCCAATCAAGCAGGAGCCGCTCCCCGCTTTGCCGGTCAGCCCGGAATAACACCCCGACAACACTTCGAATACCGGGGAAGCTGGTTCATTCACGATCGTCTCCTGAATGAAGAACGAGACCGTACGGCAAAGCCGTACGGTCTGTTGCGACTTCACAGATCATGCGGCCGGCAAAAGTGGGAGGATATAATCGTCCCGCTTCATCCGTTACTGCACCCGCTCGTCGGCCACTTTCTTGACGGTCGAGAGCTCTGTCGAGACGACGCGAAGTTCTACATCCCTTTCAGCAGCCTTCGTGCTGCTGGCAGTCAGGGCGGCGAGCTGCCTGTTGAATGCCGCTTCTCCCGCAACTTCAGCAGCGGCGGAACCCGCGGCTGCAGTAGCAGTACCAGCTGCGCCACCCGCCGTCGAGGCATGAGAAGCACCAACCTTATCAGCCATATTGTTTCTCCTGTTTATTTGAAGATTGCCGCGCCTTGCGGCTCCGATTATCCTGACGCCGCAACATGCGAGGTCAGGAATCCTCCTCTGTCTCGGCCATGGTATCGTCGAAACGACCCATTGCACTACTTACAAACTGGATAGCGACGGCGCCGAGAGCGACGTTGAACGCTTGCTGCATAGCAGCGGCTTGCGAGCCAGCGTCTGGACCAGACGCGCCGCCATTTAAGGGAGCTCCTGCACCATGCGATTGGCCATGATCATCGTGCTCGCCAGGCGCCCGAGATCCTTTTTTGGCCCCGCCAGTCGCGTGGAGGTCAGAATCAAGGTGCCCAGCGGCGCTGGAGCTGGAAATGCGCATCGGGTTCTCCTACTTCAAAACTTCGTTCGTGCGGAGGAAGCAGTCTCTGTCACGTCTACTATGGAAGCATTAGCTTTCGACAAGCTGACGAGCCTCAGAAATACAGTGAGCCAATCTCTTTGATGTTGCCTCTGGACAGGCCGCCTCATATTCCGGCAGTGTGCCGGCGAAAGCTGCAGATCAGTGAGTTGGTACAAGATCTCGCCTATGTGGCACTTGATCAGGCAAGCCGTTGTTCATCAAAGCGCAGCTTTGATGAGCGGAATGTGAGCGCCAGGACGGATAAAATGGGCTTCAGCTTTGACGTGGCCCAATCTCGGGGCCCGCCCGGCCGGGACCCCTCGCAGCTCGTTCGGCAATTTAGTTGCCTCGAACCAGGCAGCGATTTGTCTCGATCCTGTCCCGGGCGGGGCGGCAGGTTAAAGTTGCTCATGCGAGTCAGCGACGAAGAGCGATCCTCCAGTCCCGCTCGTAGCAGACCCATAAAAATGGACCACTTTCGTGGACAGCGATCAGGAAGCGCTGGAGACAAGGACCTTGAGCGTCACGTCCACTAATGTGCTCTCGATCCGACGACGTAAACCGGTTAGGTTTGCCGCTCCGTCCGGTTCCGTCGCGAGGTGAAGGCATCGACAAGTTCACCGTCCGCGACGGGTGGCGCAATCGGCCCGGCGAAATCTTCGCGGTGGCGCACGCGATGTGAGAACGCCCGTCGGGCGCTCGAGTGCAGCCGACAAATGCGCTGGTTTAGCTAGCGACAAGCACGTTCGTCGGTGTAAGCATCGAACATGCTTGCGCGACCTGCGCGGCGGGGACGACCCTACCGCGTGGTGGCCTCGCAAGCTGGCCTTTCGATCCAGCATTATCCTGCGTCGATAGCGCGCTACGACTAGGCGTAGGCACCTGTAGCTTGCGTGCGCTCGGATTCAATCCGTGCCTTAAGGTTATTCAGATAGTCCTCCACGTAGGACTGGGCCATCGACACCGGCAGGTTGATGCCGGCCGTCGCCGCTTCTTGAATTGCATGCTTCACCAAGCCTTCTCGAATCGCTATCTTGACCTCGGGGCCGGCGATGCAGCCCACGGCCTGCGCCGCAAGACTGAGCCCGGCTTCCTCCAGCGCCTTCTTTATGTTGCCGCCGCTGATCGCGGTGTGCAGAAGATTTGCAGCTTGCGCTTCGGCCTCGATCACCATTGAAGCAAGATCGGCCAGTTCGCCCAGCCCTGGAATGAAGCTGAGTACACCAACGGCCGTCGCTGTCCAGTCGAGTACCTTCGAGCCTACCTTGAGCACGTCATTAAGTGCGTGCATGAGGGCGCCACCGTTCTTCTTGGGAGACTTGATGTCGGGCTGGTCTGCCGCGCCAATCATCATGTCCGCGGTGGCCTCCTGTTCGGCCGGCGTTTGAGCGGCATGCGTTTTCAATTGCGGAGCGGCGCGGTTCGCACCAGACATGTTGTTGAAGAACTGGTTGAAATCGTTTCTGCTGATGTTTCCGGAATCAACCGTATGGCCGCCGCCGAAGTCAAAAAACTTGTGGTGGGTTTTGTAGCCAGTAATCGCGTTGTTCATCAACCCGAACAGCACAGGATCCGAGAGCAGCTGGGAAGCCGCGCTTCGCACCTCGGGGGAAAGGCTCTTGTCGTCCACCATACTCACGAGCTTTTCCCGGGTCAGAACGCCATTCCCAAAGAAAGCGTCCTGGTTCTTGTTGATCGTGTTTAGTGTGCCCAGCTCGGGTCGAGTGAGACTCATCGATGACGAAGCGACCTGCAGGAAGTCCTCTTTGTGGACCTGATCTATCGAGCCGCCGTACAACTGCTTCCATTGATTCGGGTGGTCGAGAAAATATTGAGCCGCCGCGAGGACCTGTGGGGGGCATTTGCCAATGTCGGCGTTGCCGTCCACGATGTGCCTGAAATCCGCAAGGCTCAAGTTCTTGGGCAGGTTATCGGAATAGCGGTAGAGTTCGCGCAAGGCATCGGTCAGGTTCATGACCGATGGCTCACCGTTCCCGGTACCGTCGGATGGCATGTAGTTCTGCTCGTAGGTCCGCGCCCGCTGCTCCTGGAACGCGGCAACTTGAGGGTGATGGTCGGAAAAGCCGCAGAGATCGCCCCCTTTGATCCTGCCGCCACAGCGGCCGTCGCCTTGCGAACCGATCGCATAGAAGAGCTCCGGGTCCTGTTGCAGTGCCTCGATCGCCGCCTTTAGATCCGGCGGTGTCGAGGGATCGTCGGCCAAATCTCCCAGAGACTTCCAATCAAGCGGGCATTTGTCCTTGTGGCGGTTCAGCACAGAGACAATCTGCAGTTCCGCATTAGTCAGCGTGCCACCGTTCCAGGTGATCCTTGAGCTTTGTACGGGCGCTTCCGCAATGATCGGGCTGCCGGCAGCACAGGACGGCTGTGGGTCATCCTGATATGCATCCAATGCTGCCCTTATCTCTGGTGGCAGGATATTCCGCGCCTCCTGCGTGAGTTCCTCCGTCAGTTGCTTGGTTGATTCTGTGGGGGCCGGCTCCTGCGGTGCTGAATGATCGCTGGTCGTGTCTTTCGACGAGAGGCTGGCCAGCATCGCCTGAAAGCTGGAAAAGTCCTGCGCCGAAGAGGGCGGGGCGGGCATTCCGGAGAAGGCCACACTTGAGTTGGCGGTTGGCGATAGGTCGACTGACATTACACGTCCTCCGATATAAGAGTGCACCACAAGACGGTCACCGGCGCGGCCCGAGATCGCGACGAGCAAGGAGTGTTGATCGGCAGAGCTCAACAGGTCCTACCACTTGCGTCCTGTTGCTCAGTGCGCCTTCAGCGCTCAGTTCCGCGACTATCCATGGGAACACCGCCGTCTAGATATTCACGCCGTATGGTAAAACGGACAACCTTTCGAGAAGCTGACGGCGCTCAGACGATTTCAAGGTGATTGATGAAATAGCCTTGCCAGCAAGGGGCCTGGACGTATTTCAATGCCGGTGCCAGCTTCGTTTGGTTGCGTTCGCCTGGCCTGGTGCCATGTCAGCGAGTTAAAGCTTTACGTCTGCCTATCCGGAGCATTCGTTGATTTGGTCCAACAATCTCGCAAGAGCTCCGGAACATCTTAAGGTGGGCGCTGATTTCGCAGTAGCCACCCCGCGCCCGCGCCAAAAAAGTGCTGACGCCTTCTGAGCTGCGCATCCAGCATGGTCGGCTCAGATACCGGTCGTCGACTAAGTCCTCGAAAAACTCCATCGTCAAACGCGTTGAGCGGACCCAGGTTGCACTGACAAACATCAAAGCTCGGACGCCCCGGCCTTTGTCCTTTTATTCGTCCTTGGCCGCCGCGCTCTTCGACCCTGCATCGAAGCCACGTCGCGGGCTCAGTAACAGATAACAGTTGGATCACGCGGTTACGAAGGGCGGACGCACTGGCCCAAGAGCAGGTTTAGCGACTTGTGAGACGAATAAGTCTTCTCCTCGCCATTCGGCCGTGTGCCGCACACCCGCGATGGCGAAAGTTGTTGTCCGGAGGTGCCAGCCTGACATCACATTGCAGTTTCTCAGCATGTCGAGCTAAGGAATGTGGCGGCTTGGCGAGTGAAGACCAGTGGTCCTTGGCGGCACGTCCGGGAACTGGACCGCTCGCCGCCATTCAATGATGGCTCGGCGCGTGACGGCGCGGCTCCCAGCTTCGACCAAATCAGATGCTAGTTAGTTAGATTCGTCCGCTTCATGCGGTCCCGTCAGTTCCTGCTCAAAGCTCCTTGGATTGACCGCGCATGTCTGCTTATTGGCGGTTGAGGTCCGTTTACTCCTGACAGCGGATCGTCTCTCATCCTTACTCGTCGAATTTCATCCGTATGACGAATCTTTTAGAGCAGTTCAAAGGTTCGCATCAGAAAAAAGTCCGCAAGCCGCGATGTAGGATGCCGCTACCTCCTAGCTCGGACAGCTGTTGCTCGAAGCCTGTGGCATCGTTGCGATACGCGACGGCTTCGCCGTCTCAATACCGGCCCGCTCATGCCGGGCAGCACCAGCTTTCGAGAACCTGACGAAGAGTATGCACGACGCACTGAATTTCTTCGCAAGCGACTTTTTGTGATCGAGTCATTGTTGGCCAGAATTGGTCGCATGGACCGGGCTGTCTTGATGCGGTGCCTGCGGCGAAGCAGGGGCATCCGGTCGTCCGTCGCGAATGACCGTGCTTGAGGATCCCCGAAACAGCATCAGAGCGGACGCGTGTGGCCACTTGTCGACACCGGCCGTACTCTGCCGTGCCCGTGTCTCCGCCAGCAGTCCTTCCAGCGTTTGCACCACAAGTGTGATGGGGGACCATGAAGCGAAGACCAGGCCTTCTCTCGGTGTAGCTCTCACGATATAACGCTCATCTGAGATGCTGAGTGCATCGAGTGCCGCTTGAATGCATCAAAGCTGATCGGATTCAAGATCAGTAGTCGGCTTTGCGCCTCGTGCGCGTCGGATATGTAAAGCACCCGCCCATCGTGGTACCATTGAAGATCATAGAGATTGATCAAGCGGTCGAGAAACTCTCCCGGTGGGAGTTCCGGTAGCCGCCCGCGAATCCGCCCCTTCACCTCAGTACTTACATTGACCCGGATATTCCGATTGTGACCGAATTCCTGCAGTGCGGTCGCGAGGTCCTGATCCAGAACCGTGTAACTGTAAGGCGTCGATGGCAGCGTCAGCGGCGCGCCGAGCGTCCTGACGACGTCAGGCAGGTGAAAACAGTAACACATAGCACTTTCTTCAAGATGACAGCACCAAAATTCGTCCCAAATTTGGAGGCCGATGCTTCTTCCTAAATGGAAGCCAGCCGCGATCATCAGGTAACGAACGCTCGTCAGCTTTCGGTCAGCTCGCTTCCCTAAGGTGCTGGCCCATTAGCGCTCACGAATGCTGCCAATCTTATCACGCGAGAGAAACGGTTCTTCTCATGTTGCCTGCCGTTGCCTCGACCGCTCTCAACTCGGCCGAATGTATCTCCAGCGGCTGTTCATCGGTGCGGGACCAGTTTCATGATAGTCTTACGCAGGCGGATGCTCTTGTCCGCTTGCCGCTTCTGCTGTCGCATCGGTGGGTGTAAGACCGACCTGTATACCAAAGTGCGGGCGAGTACGAGGGCACCTGCCGTCGACTCGCTTGCAAATGAGATGGGAGAAATTGCGTTGCGGATAGATTTTTCGCGTATTAATCAGTCTAAAGCTATATTCTATGATATTTATGCTTCTGATGATCCGAGGGCATATTTCTCGATCCTCGGAGACCTGGATTATATGATCCCGGACGTGGCTGAGCCGGTTGTGCGCCAAATCCTGGCAGCGAAAGCTTCGGCGACCGGCCTTAAGCCCGTCGTGCTCGATGTTGGATGTTCATACGGCATCAACGCAGCGGTGCATCGCTTTCCGCTGACCTTCGGGGGCTTGCGTCACCGCTACGCCCGGCGTGAGATGAGGGCGATCAGTTCTGAGACACTGGTGAGTCTCGATCGCAGTTTTTATGCAGCCTGGCCTGATGTCGGGTTGGCGCGCTTTATCGGCCTCGATGTGTCGGCACGGGCGATCAGCTATGCAAAGAGTGTTGGCCTCTTGGAGCAGGGCATCGTCGCTGACCTTGAAAAGGAGGCGCTATCGACCGACAGCGCGCGCATTCTCCGCTCCGTGGATGTTATCATGTCAACCGGATGCATCGGCTACGTTACCGAGAAGACGTTCAGCGAGATTCTCGATGCGACAGAGAAGCAACCATGGATCATCTCCTTCGTGCTACGAATGTTCCCATTTGAATCGTTGGCCGAGGCGTTTGCAAAGCGTGGTCTTGTGACAGAGCGTCTTACCGGCGCGACGTTTATCCAGCGTCGCTTTCGCGATGCTGAAGAGTTTGAAAGTTGTTTGGCCAGCTTGGCGGCCCTTGGCGTGGATGCGACCGGCCTCGAATCAGAAGGGCTGTTTCATGCCGATCTGATCTTGTCTCGCCCAGAGGCGGATGCACGGGCCACGCCTCTGGAAGACGTTGTCACCGTCGCCAGCGGCAGGGGACGGCCGATTGGACCCCGTTACGTTCATGTTGAAAGCAACGAGGGCTTGCAGATTGCGCTGGAGCCCTGACAGTTAAGGACCACTGTGCAGCGCGCGAGTCTCTTCGGCGCTGGATCAAGACGTCGAAAAACAAGGCCGTTCTGGTCGAAGGCGCGCCAGAGCCGATGTTGTTCGCCGACGATGGATAACGACTTCGTCCAGATGCCATTTGTCGCGGCGAGCGGGAGCGCTGCGATTCAGATCGGAGAGCGCCTTGCCGAATTCCCTCTCCACTGACGCGCGGTTTCATAGATCGCATCAATGCGACACGTGGGCCAGAATTTCCTCGACTATGCGCAAACTTAACGGAAACTGGAAAGGCAGCCCAACGGCATCTCCAATCATCTGCAGCGGAAGTGACAGCGGCGATAGAGTGGTCCGGGCGGTCGGTATGTTTTTGCTTCTAAATCTTGATCTCTCCAGGTGACGAATCCCGGCGAGTAGTGCCTATCTCTAGCCAGTCACAGTCTTTCGCTCCCCACACCTAGTAGGTCGGAAGCTAAGAGGGAACCCGGTGCGCCGGCAACGGCTACTCCGGGGCTGCCCCCGCAACTGTAAGCGGCGAGCGGTTGTCATGATGGTCACTGGCGCGATAGCGCCGGGAAGGCCGACAGCCGCAGCGACCCGCGAGCCAGGAGACCTGCCGCGACAGAACAGAACGTCCTCGGGCGGGGTGCCCCGTGGGGTCGCTTGCAGACAGGGACATTTACCCGGTCTCCTCGCAAGTCGTCCGCGCGGCCTCAGCTCCAAACATCGCGGGGTTGCCGATGTCGCCGTCTTACGATTTCGATCAACATGGTCATCTGGTTGAGTCGCCGAGTTTGCGGCCGCGGCCAGCGCAGGCAAAGCCTACCGCGCCTGAGCTTTGTCTTGTGCCGCCGCCGTCGCCGGCCCCGCTGCCGTGGCCCCTCGCGCCATCGCCAAAGGTGTCCGACCTCACGCTCGATCGGTCACGCGACGATCTGCTGACGTCGTTCGGCAAGCTGACGCTGACCGACCGTTATCTGCTCGCCGGCGAAACCTTCCAGGACATGTTCGCGCGGGTGTCTTGCGCCTTCGCGGACGATGTTGCGCATGCCCAACGTCTCTGCGACGCGATGTCTCGGCTGTGGTTCATGCCGGCCGCACCAGTGCTCTCCAACGGCGGCACCACGCGCGGCCTGCCGATCTCGTGCTTCCTTAACTCGGTGTCGGACTCGCTCGAAGGCATCGTAGGCACCTGGAACGAGAACGTCTGGCTTGCCGCCAACGGCGGCGGCATCGGCACCTACTGGGGCAATGTTCGCTCGATCGGCGAGAAAGTGAAGGGCGGCGTCACCTCAGGTAACCTCCCGTTCATCCACGTCATGGACGGCCTGACGCTGGCGATCAGCCAGGGCTCGTTGCGGCGCGGCTCGGCGGCGGCCTATCTCGATATCCACCATCCCGAGATCGAGGAGTTCCTCGAGATCCGCAAGGCGTCCGGCGACTTCAACCGCAAGAGCCTCAACTTGCATCACGGTATCAACGTCACCGACGAGTTCATGCGTGCCGTGGGCGTCGGCACCGCGTTCGCTCTCCGCAGCCCGAAGACTAACGAGGTCGTCCGCGAGATCGATGCCCGCCAGTTGTGGCAACGCATCCTGGAGAACCGGCTGCAGACCGGCGAGCCTTACCTCTTGTTCATCGACACCGTGAACCGCGCGCTCCCCAAGCACCAACGCGAGCTCGGCCTCAAGGTCTCGACCTCCAACCTGTGCAGCGAGATTACTCTTCCGACCGGCATCGACCACCGCGGCGAGGAGCGCACCGCGGTGTGCTGCCTGTCGTCGCTCAACCTCGAGACCTGGGACCAGTGGAATGAGGAGCCCGGCTTCATCGAGGACGTCATGCGCTTCCTCGACAACGTGCTCACCCACTTCATCACGGTGGCGCCGGACGGCATGAAGCGCGCCCGCTACGCCGCCCTGCGCGAGCGCTCCGTCGGACTTGGCGTCATGGGCTTCCACTCGTTCCTCCAGGCCAAGGGCATTCCGATGGAGAGTGTCTTGGCCAAGTCGTTCAATCTGAAGATGTTCCGAAAAATCCGTCGCGAGGCCGATGCGGCATCCGTGGCGCTCGCTCGCGAGCGTGGCCCGTGCCCGGATGCCCTGGAACGCGGCGTGTTGGCGCGCTTCAGCCAGAAGATCGCGATCGCGCCGACCGCCTCGATCAGCATCATCTGCGGCGGCACCAGTGCCTGCATCGAGCCGATGCCGGCTAACATCTACACCCACAAGACGTTGTCGGGCGCCATCTCGGTGCGCAATCCTCATCTCGCCAAGGTGCTGACCGCCAAGGGCGCCAACACTTCGGCGACCTGGCAGTCGATCATCGCGCACGAGGGTTCGGTCGCCCATCTCGACATCCTGTGGAACACAAGAAAGCGATCTTTCGTACCGCCTTTGAGGTCGACCAGCGCTGGATCGTCGAGCTTGCCGGCGACCGCGCCGCGTTCATTTGCCAGAGCCAGTCAATCAACCTCTATCTGCCGGCCGATGTCGATAAGTGGGACCTCCACATGCTGCACTGGACGGCATGGAAGCGTGGGGTGAAGAGCCTTTATTACTGCCGTTCAAAATCGATCTCGCGCGCCGCGTTCGCCGGCAAGATCGTCAACGGCCACGAGGCCGCGCCGGGGCAGCCGCAGCGCGCCGACTATGAGGAGTGCCTCGCATGTCAGTGATCGATCTCTCGTCCGTCGATCCGCGCATGCTGATCGGCAAGGGGCGCGTCGGCCTCCTTGACTCGACCGGCTGCTATGACGTCGATCGCTACGCCTGGGCTTACGAGTTCTGGAAGCGCCAGCAGCAGACCCACTGGATGGCCGAGGAAGTACCGCTCGGCAGCGACCTTAAGGACTGGGCGTCGGACCGCGTCACCGCCAACGAGCGCGCACTGCTCACCCAAATCTTCCGTTTCTTCACTCAATCGGACATCGAGGTCGGTGACAACTATCTCAAGCGCTACATCCCGATTTTCCAGCCGCTCACCGTCCAGATGATGATGGCGGCCTTCACCAACATGGAGACGGTCCACATCGACGCCTATGCGCTGCTGCTCAAGACGCTCGGCATGCCCAAGACCGAGTTCGAGGCATTCCGCGGCTATGCGGAGATGCGCGCCAAGGCGGACTACTTGCATGCGTTCGGCGTTGACACGGTGGCCGATGTCGCTCGCACTCTGGCTATGTTCGGCGCCTTCACCGAAGGCATGGCGTTGTTCGCGAGCTTCGCTATGCTGCTCAACTTCCCACGCCACAACAAGATGAACGGCATGGGACAGATCGTAAGCTGGTCAGCGCGCGACGAGAGTCTCCATTGCGAGGGCGTCATCAAGCTGTTTCACGAATGGCACCGCGAAACCGGCGCGGTGACGAGCTCCGTCCGCGACGACATCGTCGACGTCGCCAAGACCATGGTGAAGCTGGAAGAGAACTTCGTCGATCTCGCCTTTGGCCTAGGCAAGATCGAGGGCATGCGCCCGGAGCAGATCCACGCCTACGTCCGCTATGTCGCCGACTGGCGACTGACCCAGCTCCGGATTTCCCCGATTTTCGGCTTCTTTGAGGCTAAGGAGGGCGAGCTCATCCAAGTCAAGGCGCATCCGCTGCCGTGGCTCGTCGAGATTCTCAACGGCGTCGAGCACGCCAATTTCTTCGAGCAGCGCGCCACGAAGTATTCCAAGGCGACGAGTCGCGGCAGCTGGGATGGCGAAGACGGGGTGTGGGCGGCTTTCGGCCGTATGTAGGCAATCGGCAAAGCGTTTTAGTGCGCCCGTGCGTATCGGCGTTCGCGGACGTCCGCTCTGCTATTGCTTCCGGAGGCACAGCGGACCTCAAATGACATGATCGAAGTCGCTCGAAGCGCGATTTTGTCCATTCGGACCGATGGACAGGTTTACGCACCCGTTGGCCAAAGGGGCGGCGAAAGCCTGAGCTGAATGTCGTGAGCTCGTTTCAGTGTTACCGTGCATGTGGCAATCGCGCTTCATGATGAAGGTGGTCGATTTGCGCGGCAGTGTCCACGTACAGCAAACCGGACGGCGGAGAGGCGAGTAGCGTGAAGAGGGTCAGCTGGTGATCACTCGTCTCGATCCGTACAGCTATCCTGCCTCGATCAGGTCTCTGCACTTATCGAGTGGCCCTTCAAGAAGGAGCTTGGCCGGCGCAATATCCGCCGGCCAGAGCGGCCGTCACCAAGTTCCCCTGCCGTTGGCAAGGTCAATCTATCGCCTTCGGACATCACCCTGCCCCGGCTGTGGTTGCTAGTGGGTGGGGGGATCTTCCCCCAAGTCCCGCCGGTCGATCTTCATCGGGGTCTGCAGGCCAAAGGATCTGGTCCAGCGACGGCGTGAGACGAATGAAGCCTTCTTCTCTCCATTCGGCCGTGTGAGGCACTCCGAGGAGCGTGAACATTGTTGTCGGGTGGTCCTTGCTCGGCTTCACTCCGCTGCGCTCCAGCATGTCGATCTGAGCGCCTGTGGCTGTTTGGCCGGTGAAAACCCAGTAATCCTTGGCGCGACGTCCGTTTAACATACGGAACTCGGAAAGTTCTGGCGGTGCAGCTTCGGAAGGCCCAGCCTGAGATGGTCCGGCCTGAAATGGCCGGGCGTGGGAGGGCCCGGCATGCGATGGGCCAGCCTGTGATGGCCCGACGTGCGGCGGCTCAGCATGCGACGGCCCTGCGTGCGGCGCGCCGACATCCACATTTTGCCATATCAGATCTTGGTCGAAACCCGGATCTGCCTCGATCGCCTGAGCGATCGTGTGCTGCGAGACGTGCTGCGCGGAGCTTTCCGGTGCCGGTTCGGCGTGGACCGCAGTCGGCGTGTGTGGATCACCCTCCCAACCCAAGTCTGGCGCATAGGGATGCGCTAAATCCAGGTACGGCGAATAGGGGTGTCCAGCCTCCAAGTACCGCGAATAGGGATGGTCTACGTCCAAATATGGCGAATAGGCGTCCCCCTGCAGCTCTGGGGAGGCGGCACGATGCGGCGCAGCACCGCCTTGCGCACCGCTGAGCTGCTGCTCAAAGCCGGTTGCGTCCGTGGCCGGTCGCGCTGAGTCGGGCTCTGGGCTCGTATTCGATGGGCCGATCGCATTGAAGTCCATCTTGTTACTCCTTTCAAAATGTTGGAGCGCCATCGAGCGATGCGAACGCTCCTGTCCTGCGAACTCCGAAGCAGTTGTTTTTCGGAGGCTCGCCTTGATCTTTAAGCCCCCGAGCTAGCGTCAAGGATGGCGCTAACCACCTTCCGCTCGAGCATCCGGTGCATGGACGCGCACTTCCATTGCGGTCGCTGGCGGCACCGCCGTCAAAACATCCGCGCGCTCATGCTGGGAGAATAAGCTTTCGAGAAGCTGACGATCATATGGATCTAAGCCAATGCTGATCGGATCGACTTCGGCTGGAGCCGTCTCGCATCATTAAGTCACTTCTGGCCTGCACCGGCTTCGCGCACGATGCAGTCCTGATGCGGCACTTCGGAAGAATAATGGCTTTCCGGTCGTCCGTCGCGAATGACCATGCTCGAGGAGCCGCGAAACAACATCAAAACCGACTCCCGCGGCGGCTTTTCGGCGGCGGCGGGATTCCGCCGCGCCTGCGCCTCCGCCACAAGGCCCTTGAGCGTTTGGTCCACCAGCGCGATGAAGCGTGGCGGGCCCGAAGTCAGCACGAGGCCATCTCCCGGGGCCGGCTGCACGATATAGCGCTCATCGGAGATGTTGAACGCATCGAGCGCGGTCTTGAACGCGTTGAAGCTGATCGGGGTCAACACAATGAGCCGGCTTTGCGCCTCATGGGCAGCGGATATGTAGAGCACGAGCCCGTCGTAATACCATTGAAGATTGTACAGGTTAGTCAAACGCTCGAGGAACTCTCGTGGTGGCAGGTCGGGCATTCGCCCCCGAATCCGGCCCTTTACTTCGGCGCTGACATTGACCTTGATATTGAGATTGTTGCCGAACTCCTGCAACGCGGCAGAAAGGTCCTGATCCAGAACCGTATAGCTATAAGGGGTCGACGGCAGGGATAGGGATGCGCCAAGCGCCCGCACCATTCCGAGACAAATGAAAACCCCGACACAGAGAACTCTCTTCAAAATGTGCGCCATCGTGGATCGGACGAGTATTCCCGAAGCTCTTCCGCCTGAGAAGAAACCTAGAATTTCATTCCAACTTGGAAGCCAAACGTGATCTTTAGATGGCGCAATCAGCGGTATCTTCGTCAGGTTTTCGTCAGCTCGCCGATCTACATTCTTGATCGGTTCATCGGTCAACAATGCCTGATCTCATCACACGAGCACAATGATTCCTTCTATGATGGTAGGCGCAACGCCGATCTCTCCGAATTCAGTCGACTGTCTTTCAAATGCCTGCTCGCCGGCAGCTCCTGGCGAGCAGGCGCACTTTGAGCAGTCCCTTGCGCAAGCGGCTTCCAATCAGGCCGCCGCCTCCTCAGTCGCAGGTGGAGCGGTAGTCGTTCCGCCGGTGCTGGAGGTTCAGCGCGCGAGCGCGCTGGCGAGTCCGTCGGGCGATCGCGTCCTTCAAACCCTTTCCATCGTGTACCGGGGCCATGCCGGTCCTCCGGCGGTCGGCAGCGCACCTTCTGCTTCGAATGGCGTGCAACCTGGACCGGCTGCGCAGTCGCTCCTGCAGGTGGACGACGTCGGCGCGCATGCGGCGGTTAAACCGGTGGGAGCGGATTTCGATTCGATGATGGTGAATCTACGGGATGTCTACAGAGACGTCGTTCAGGTTTCCCTCGTCTCCAAGAGCACCAGCGCCGTCGGCTCGTCGTTGAACAAGCTGCTGTCGGCGGGCTGAGTGAGGCTGATGATGACTGGTGTGTTGCGGAGGGATGGCGGTGGCGGCCGTCAATCGTGGCGGCGGCTTCGCATTTGTCTTGCCTTGCCGCTTCTTCTTCCGTTGATCGGCTGCAAGGCTGATCTCTACACCAAGATTCAGGAGCGTGAGGCCAATGAGATGCTTGCGCTTCTCCTCGGCAGGGGTGTCGATGCCGTCCGTGTTGTTGCCAAGGACGGAACCAGCACCATCCAGGTCGAGGAAAAGCAGCTCGCGTATTCCATTGACCTGTTGAATGTCGAGGGGCTGCCGCGCCAATCTTTCAAGAATCTGGGCGAGGTGTTCAAAGGATCGGGCCTGGTTGCCTCACCGATCGAGGAGCGCGCCCGTTACGTTTATGCGCTAAGCGAAGAATTGTCGCGCACGATTAGCGATATCGATGGCGTCCTTTCGGCGCGTGTCCACGTTGTGCTGCCGAAGAACGATCTGTTGCGGCAAGATGCGACCCCATCCTCGGCATCGGTCTTCATTCGACATGGCACCAACGCGAAGCTCGCGGCGCTGTTACCGCAGATCAAGATGCTTGTCGCCAACAGCATCGAAGGGCTGTCCTACGACAAGGTGGCGGTCGTCTTCGTGCCGGTTGAGCGTGCCCCACTTGACCAGGCGCGGACAGCCGGTTCGGCTCAACCAGCAAAGTCAGCTTCAACGCCGTTGCTTGCGCTCGGGGTGGGGGGCGCCGGCGCCGCATTCGGCATCGTATCTTACGTCTTGCTGGGTGCACGTATTCGTCAATTCGGACAATCATCGCGCAAACTGAGCATGTTTGGCAGACGTTCGAACGCACCGGTTGTCCATGCTGCCGGCAAAAAGATGATTTCCGATGCGACATAACCAGGACACTCATGGCCAGGACACTCATGTCGGCATGTCATCCACCGAACCCAATCGTTCGTTCACGCTGGCTTCCGATCGGCTGCGCGAGCTTGCTGCCTCGATCCATCCGAGCCGCGTCGCTACGCGCCTCGATCCCCTGCTGTCGCCTCCAACATTGCTGCGGCTGCAGCAGAGCTCCAGACTGCAGCCAAGACTGGCCGAGCTGCTGCTTGGCAACGACGTGGATGTGAGCGGAGCTGGCTGGAATGATGACCTTCTGCTCGGGCATGATCCGCGTCGGGCTGCCCTGCTCGCGGGCAGTATCTGGCATGCACGTTCGGTCCTGAAGCTGGTTTCAAAGCACGATCTATCGATCTTGGTCGAAATGATCGGTGCTGAAGCGCATGCTTTTGGGATCCGGCATTTATCCGGTGCGGTCGCGACGACGCCGATTGCCGATCCGGAGCAACTGTCGCGACAGATTGAGCACGATGGACATGGCTGTCTCGGCGCTTGGCTCGATGAGGCTCCAGCGCTTGAGCGTACCCGCGTGCTTCTACGCCTGCCCGTTGGGACCGCCGCAGACAATCCGGCGGTCGAATACCGTAGTGCCGCAGGTCCACTGCTTTCCTTGGTCATCGCCCATTTGGGGACGGAGGTTGCCAGGGGATGACCGACGATGTCCCAGCATTGCCTGTGGCCCCGCAGATTCGCCCGCTCGGGCCCCTGATTCCGGCAGCCGAGCTCAAGATCTGGCATGATGCCGTATACGCGCGGGCCGCTGCCGAGCGGCATTTGCAACGCGTACGTCACTGGGGGCGCAAAGCTTACGAGCGAGAACGGACGCGTGGCCATGCCGAGGGCGTAAAGACGGGCGCGGAGGAAATGGCGCAGCTGATTGGGCAGGCTGCTGGCGAACTGGCGCAGCGAAAGGCGGTTCTGGAGCAGGAATTGCCGCAACTGATTATTGAGATCGTGAGCGATTTGCTGGGCGCCTTTGATCCTGGCGAGATGCTGGTGCGGGGTGTCCGTCATGCCATCGAGCAAAAGTATAACAACACGGAAGTTTGCCTTCACGTATCCCCCCTGAAAGCCGATCTGCTGGCCAGTGAGTTCGCAGCCTGCGATGGACGGGACGGTCGGCCCAAGGTCCGGATTGAGCCGGATCCTGCGCTGACGGCGGACCAGTGCGTTTTGTGGAGCGAGTTTGGCAATGTCGACCTTGGACTTGCCGCGCAGCTCCGCGCGCTTCGTCTCGGCCTTGGCTTGTCTTCGCAGGAAGGCGAGCCGTGACCACGCAACGACCAATCCATGATGCTGCGGCAGAGGAAGGGGCCGTCCACGCTGCACTCTCATCCTTAAGATCGTCCGCAAAGCAAATCGACACGCGCGCCGTCCGCGGTCGGATCACGCGGGCGATCGGCACGCTGCTCCATGCCGTCTTGCCGGAGGCCCGTGTCGGTGAACTGTGCCTCTTGCAAGATCCGCGCAGCGGATGGTCGCTCGAGGCCGAAGTGATCGGTCTATTGCCGGACGGGGTGTTGCTCACGCCGATCGGTGACATGGTCGGCTTGTCCAACCGTGCGGAAGTGGTCACGACCGGGCGAATGCAGGAAGTGCCGGTCGGTCCCGATTTGCTCGGCCGCGTGATCGACAGTTTTGGCCGTCCACTCGATGGTAGGGGCCCAATAAAGACTGGCGAAGCTCGCCCGCTGCGCGGCAAGGCTCCCAACCCCATGAAGCGACGCGGTATCGAACAGCCTTTTCCGCTCGGCGTTCGTGTCCTGGATGGGCTTTTGACATGTGGAGAAGGCCAGCGGATCGGAATCTATGGCGACGCTGGTTGTGGCAAGTCGACGCTGATGGCGCAGATCGTCAAAGGCGCGGCCGCTGATGTCACTATCGTCGCGCTGATCGGCGAACGTGGCCGAGAGGTGCGTGAATTCATCGAACGTCATCTTGGCGAGGCGCTGCGCCGTTCGGTCGTCGTCGTTGAGACCTCCGACCGTTCGGCCATGGAGCGGACGCAATGCGCTCATATGGCGACGGCATTGGCCGAATATTTTCGTGATCAAGGACTGCGCGTCGTTCTGATGATGGATTCATTGACGCGCTTTAGCCGCGCCATGCGTGAAATCGGTCTTGCCGCAGGAGAGCCTCCGACCCGGCGCGGCTTTCCGCCTTCCGTCTTTGCGCTGTTGCCGGGCCTGTTGGAGCGTGCTGGCATGGGCGAGCATGGTTCAATCACGGCATTCTATACCGTGCTTGTCGAAGGCGACGGCGCGGGCGATCCAATCGCCGAAGAATCACGCGGCATTCTTGACGGCCATATCATTCTCTCACGCGCGCTCGCCTCGCGAGAGCATTTTCCGGCTATCGATGTGCTGTCGAGCCGAAGCCGCGTCATGGATGCAATCGTGTCTGTGCCGCATCGCAAGGCGGCATCCGTCTTCCGTGATCTGCTCTCGCGCTACGCTGAGGCCGAGTTTCTGATCAAGGTCGGCGAATATAAGCAAGGCTCTGATCCGTTGACGGACCGGGCGATCGCCTCGATCGAGGAGTTGCGGGCATTTTTGCGCCAGAGGCAGGACGAGGCATGCAGTTTTGAGGAGACGGTCGCATGGATGTCGCGTCTGACCGCCTGAATCCCGTTCATGCGTCGAAATTGCGGCTTGTCAAGAACATGAGGGAGCGGAGCGCCCTTCGTGAACTGTCCAACATGGAAACCAAGCGCCGCATCGCGGTTCAAGCCGTCGAACAAGCTTCCGAGCATCGTGCAAATGCCGAAAGACACCGCGCAGGCGTCGAAGCCGAGCTTTATCGGGAAATGTTATCGGCCGATGCGATATCGGTCGCCGAACTCGAGCGCCGTTACCATCTCATCATTGGGCGGCTCACGGAGGAGATCGCAGCGGCGCAGCGAACGCTTGAGGAGGCACGTTCCGCTCAAGACCATGCCGAGGCTGCGGTTCTCGAGGCGCGAACCCTCTGGGCCAAACGTTCGGCGGCGAGCCACAAATGGCAAGAGATCGAGCGCGACGTTCAGCGCATCGCCAACGCGCATTGTGAAACCGCCGCCGAAATCGAAGCCGATGATGAAGTCTTGCTTCGGTACCGGAGAGGCTTGGGCGCGCAAGTGCGAGGCGAGTAGACCTGATGGCCGTTTTTCCTACGCCAGCGCGAGGGGGTGGTGATGTGAAAGCGACGCCTGCGACACAGTTGCCGTGCGGACCCGCGCCATTCAGGCCGGCGTTGACCCTCTCTCATGCTGTGGTCTCGTGGCTCAACGAGATCGCGGCTTTCCGCGTCCCACTGCAAAACCGTCTCGGCGATAGACCGTTATCGTTGCGCATGAACCGGCTGGTCTGGCAGGCCGAGCCGGTTGCGACATCGATGCTCGACTGCGTCTTTGACGCCGGCGGCGAAACGGTCGTCTTGTCCTTGCCCGGCCCGCTGGCAGAAGCGCTGATTGCGACCGTGCAGAATGCTTTGACCTTACCTTCCGAGCCAAGTCGTTCGCTGATCCTCGAACTCGCGCTTGAACCGTTGCTCGCTCCACTGGAGAGGCTAACCCAACGACATTTGCAGCTTATCCGCACCGATGAAGCGGCGAGGTCAGGTCCATATCTTGAATTCGACGTCGCTTATGGTCCGCTCACCTGCAAGGCTCGCCTGCTTCTATTCTCGTCTTTTGACGGTCCGGTTCCGCCGGCGTTCAGCGCCCTTGGCGAGCTGCTTGGCCGATTGCCGCGACAGGCGCCCAAGCTTCGTCCTGAACTCCCTGTCATCGTTGCAGGCCAGATTGGATCGCTGCGCATCACAATAGGTCTTGTTCGTCGGGCCCAGCAAGGCGACGCGCTGCTCCCGGATGCAATTCCCTTTGCTCGCGGTCAGGTCATCCTCACCGCGGACCGATTGTGGGCCCCTGCAGAGATTGCCGGCGACAGGCTGATCCTGCGCGGGCCATTCCGTTTGCAATCCCACCCTCTGAAAAGTGGACATATGACGACACAATCCGAAGCGCAGCAGCTCCCCTCTGAGGCCGATATCGACAATCTCGAGATCACGCTTGTATTCGAATGCGGCCGCTGGCCGATGCCGCTGGGAACCTTGCGAAGCATCAACGAAGGCCATGTGTTCGAACTTGGCAGGCCGCTCGACGGTCCGGTGGATATCCTTGCCAACGGCCAGCGTATCGGACGGGGCGACATCGTGCGGATTGGCGAGGAACTGGCCGTCAGGTTACGCGGCAGGTTGGCGGTCAATGACTGAGATTCAACCCAGCATCCTCGCGCTCCTGGCGGTGACGGTCGGCCTCGGCCTGCTGGCATTCGCCGTCGTCACAACCACCGCCTTCATAAAAGTCTCCGTTGTTCTGTTTCTGGTGCGCAACGCACTCGGGACCCAATCGATACCGCCGAACATCGTCCTGTATGGCGCGGCATTGATCCTGACCGTCTTCATCAGCGCTCCGGTCTTTGAGCAGACCTACAATCGCCTGACCGATCCTCAACTTCGCTACCAAACCTTCGATGATTGGCTGACCGCCGCCAAGGAGGGGCAGGAGCCGCTGCGCGCCCATCTGAAGAAGTTCACCAATGAAGAGCAGCGCCGGTTTTTCCTGTCCTCGACCGAACATGTCTGGTCGGAGGAGATGCGCGGCAGCGCCACGGTGGATGATTTTGTGATTCTTGTGCCGTCTTTCCTGATCTCGGAACTCAAGCGTGGCTTCGAAATCGGCTTTCTTCTCTATCTTCCCTTTATCACCATCGACCTGATCGTAACGACGATTTTGATGGCCATGGGCATGTCGATGGTGTCCCCGACGGTGATATCCGTCCCCTTCAAGCTCTTTCTGTTCGTCACCATCGACGGCTGGTCACGTCTCATGCACGGGTTGGTATTGAGCTACACGACGCCGGGAGGTTGACAATGAACGAAGCCAGCATCCTCACACACCTGAGCCAATCGCTCATCCTTTTCATGATCTGGGTTCTGCCACCGCTCGTCGCAGCTCTGGTCTCCGGATTGATCATCGGCCTCATCCAGGCGGCAACCCAGCTGCAGGATCAAACCTTGCCCCTGACGGTGAAGCTTCTGGTCGTCGTCGCCGTGCTCGCTGGGTTTTCTCCGGTGCTTAGTGCCCCGCTCATCGAACAGGCCGAGCGCATCTTCAGCGAGTTTCCCGCACTCACGGCGAGATACTAGCAGAGCTTAGATGGCCGGCCTGTCCCCCACAGATGCGCAAGCTCTCGTCAGGAGCGCGATCGAACTCGTCGCCGCAACCGGCCTGAGTGCGGCCCGCGCCTTAGGCATCATGCTGGTGCTTCCCGTCTTTACCCGGCCGCGCATCAGCGGCCTGATTCGGGGAAGCCTGACGATTGCGATCGGCCTGCCGTGTCTGGCGCAGATCAAGCTCGGGCTGCAGGCGCTGGATCCGAACACACGTCTGGTCAGCGTCACCATGCTCGGTCTGAAGGAGGTGTTCGTCGGTCTTCTGCTCGGCATCCTGCTCAGTATCCCACTATGGAGTATCCAGGCGGTCGGCGACACTATCGACACCCAGCGAGGAATATCGAGCCAGGTCGCGGCGGAGGATCCTGCGACGCACAGCCAAGCGTCGGGAACCGGGCTTTTTCTTGGCATTACTGCCGTCACGATCTTCGTTCTGGCCGGCGGCCTCCAGACCATGGTGAGAAGCCTTTATGGCAGCTATCTGATCTGGCCCGTGTATCAGTTCCTGCCTGCTGTGACGGCGCAAGGGGCAATGGAATGTCTGACCCTTCTCGATCATATCATGCGGACGACGCTGCTGGTCGCCGGGCCGGTGCTGGCCCTGCTGCTGCTGGTCGACCTATCGATCATGATGCTCGGCCGCTTTGCATCGCAGCTCAAGCTGAACGATCTCTCCCCGACGATCAAAAATGTCGCCTTCGGGCTCATCATGGTCAGCTACACCGTCTATCTCCTTGAGTACGTGGGAACTGAAATCCTCACGTCAAACAACGTGCTTGAGTATCTGAAGAAGCTCTTGAAATGAGCGGTACGAGCGAGGAGAAAAAGCTTCCTCCGACTCCCAAGAAGTTACGCGATGCGCGCAAAAAGGGGCAGAGCGCGCGCAGCTCCGATTTGGTGAGCGGGGTCAGCGCATGCGCCGGTTTCGGCTGTCTGTGGTGGAGAGCGGGGGCGATCGAAGACAAGTGGCAGGAAACGATCCGACTGATCGACAAACTGCAGGAGCAACCCTTCAATAGCGCCGTTTCGCAAGCACTCAGCGGCTTGCTGGAACTTTCGATTGCATCGGTCGGGCCATTGCTCGCCAGTGCCGTGGCAGCCGCCCTTCTGGCCAATGTTCTGGTCAATGGCGGCTTCATGTTTGCTTTGGAGCCGCTCAAACCGAAGCTTGAGAAACTGGATCCCATCAAAGGCTTGAAGCGGATCGCATCGAAACGTTCGTTCATCGAGCTTGGCAAGACGCTGGTCAAGGTGGTGCTCCTCGGGGCGTGTTTTTTCTTCACCGTTACCGCGAGCTGGAAAGCGCTGGTTTACTTGCCGGCCTGCGGCATGGGCTGTCTCGGATTCGTCTTCACCGAGGTCAAACTGCTGACCGGGATTGCCGCTGGGGCCTTTCTGGTCGGCGGATTGGCTGACCTTCTGATCCAACGCTGGATGTTTATGCAGGACATGCGCATGACGGAAACCGAGGCCAAGCGCGAGAACAAGGAGCAGCAAGGCAATCCGCAGGTGAAGCGTGAACACCGGCGTCTGCGGCAGGAGTCCGCGAACGAGGCTCCGCTCGGCGTTCATCGCGCCACATTGATACTGAGGGGACCCGCAACCTTAATTGGGCTGCGCTATGTTCGCGGCGAAACCGGCGTGCCGGTCTTGGTCTGCCGTGGCGAAGGCGACGCTGCTTCACGGCTTCTGCATGAGGCGCGCGCGCTCCGCCTCAGTATTGTGGATGACGACGTCTTGGCGCGCCAGCTCCTGGGCAAAGCAAGGCTCGGCAACCCGGTTCCTTCGCAGTACTTCGAGTCGGTTGCAAAAGCGCTCTATGCCGCCGGGCTGGTCTAGATCTTCTTGGCCCGTGGCGCCGCGATTGCGAACGCCCATCATCGAGGCGGCTGTACGTCCCTCGTTGCCCCCGCGGGGGCTTCCGGCGCGGCCTTGTTGCTCGTTCCATCTTCTCCGTCGCTCTTGTTGCGCCGGGCAAAGGTCCCGTAGTTGGCAACCGGAGTGGCGGCACGATCGCCACTACTTGTCATGACAGCTCGATTGTCCAGCAAGTCGAGCGGATCGTTGACCATGACAGCCAGATTGTTTCGGGTCGAGCAGCCAATCGTCGGGTCGAACGAATTCTCGTTTACTGCGGGCCCGACCACGGAAAGCGACGGACAGACAGGAGGATGGGCTTCATAGGTGATCGCCTCGATCCTCACCCCGAAACGAGCGGGCAAATCGAGGAGGGAGGCGGACAGGCGGATGTTATAGGGGGCAACGCCCATGGCACGGGCCTCGTGGGCCACCTGGGCAATGAGCCGGGGTGAGCCAGTGACATCCACATGAAGCGCATCCCGCCGGCCGCCACTCGCACTCGCAATGAAACTCACGAGCCGATGCCTTTCGGAGCCACGAAGGTTCTGCAAGAACAAGACACTGCTCTTCTGCTCCACCTCGATCGCTTGTTCAGCCGGCCCGGAATGGATCGAAGCACTGTTTGCACATCCGCCTAATGTTGCCGCAATAACGATCAAATGGCGCAAATGTAGCAAGGTCATTTGACGATCCTCATTCGATGATAAAGCCGGCACTGCCCGTCAATCCTGGTGCGCTCGTATGGGGCGCATCGCGGTCTCGGGGCGGCCGTGCCAGCGTGTTCGTCAAAATGCGCCCCGCGTCTGAGGACGGAGCGATGCGGTCGCTCGGCGCACTCATTCGGGTCGGGTTCGATCCCGGTCGCACGATGTAAGGCGTGACAATAATAACCAGCTCGGTTTCGCGTTTTTGAAACGATGAGGAGCGAAAAAGCGCACCGAGGATCGGCACGTCGCCGAGCCAAGGAAACTCGCCGATGTCAGTGTTGAAGTTGCGCCTGATGAGCCCGCCGATTGCAAAGCTCTGACCGCTGGCCAGCTCGACAACGGTGCTGGCCCGCCGCGTCGAGAGGGCAGGGACCGCCATGCCGTTGATTTTGACTTCACCTTCTGTCGACAGTTCGCTGACTTCGGGCTTCACGCGGACGTTGATCTGATTGTTGTTGAGAACCGTCGGGACGAACTCGAGGCTCACTCCGAACTGCCGGAATTGCACCGAAACCTGCCGATTGTCCTGCATAACCGGGATGGGAAATTCGCCGCCGGCCAGGAAGCTCGCGGACTCGCCAGACATCGCCGTCAGATTCGGCTCAGCCAGGATCGAGGCGAGGTGTTCGCTGGCGAGCGCGTCGAGAACAGCGCTCAGGTTGATATTGCCGGCGCTAAACCCGATACCGATCGTGCCACCGCCGCCCGCTGCGCCGGAACCAGAACCTTTGCCGGTGACAATGAAGGCGCCGTTTTGGCCCGAGGCGGAGAAGTTGATATTGAGCTCCTTGACAGCGCTGCGGGAGACTTCTGCCACCCGCACGCTGAGATTCACCTGCAATGAGCCGGCCACCTGGATCTTGTTGACGACCAGCGCACCCGCTCCGAGAAACTGCTCCGTGACCTTCTTGGCGGTTTCGACGACATCGGCATTGGGCGCCGTCCCGCTAAGGATCGCACCGCGCGGGGTGTAGCTGACCTGGATCGGATAGTCGCCGACCTCGGCCTTCAGCGTGGCACGGAGATCCTCGATCGGTTGCGTGACAACCACGCGCAGCTCGGCGAGAGCTTCGCCATTGTCGTTCAAAGCGAACAGACTGGTCCGTCCGGACTTTTTGCCAAACACAAAGATCGTCGTGTTCGACGGCGCCTGGTAATCCGCGATCGTCGGGTCGGCAACAAAGATGCTCGCCGCTGGCGCGGTCAGATGAACCGTCTTGCCCTGTGAGGAAGTAAGGTTCAGCGTGCCGCTGGTGCTGCCAGGCGCCGCGCGCGGCGGCTCTCCTTTGCCATCCCCCTTGGTCTGGGCCGCGGCAGCAGGTGGAAATAGCAGAGCGAGCGCGCAGAGGGTGTGGCAGAGACGAGGCAGAACGGCAGAGCGTGGCCCGCTGGTGACCATCGACGGCTCATCAGCGCCGGCAGCATTGTTAACGACCTTCAAGGGATTGTTGCTTTCAAGTTCGATCGGCTAGGCGGCCGATGCTGCGCCAATGAGTTCTAGGGTGTAACCGACACCACGCGCGGTCTTGATCCTTAGCGTCGCACCCGCCTGGTTCAAATGCGTGCGCAAGCGATAGATCCCCACTTCCAGCGCATTGGTCGAGACCTCGTCGTCGAACGCATACAAGCTATCCTCCAGTGACGCGCGCGGCACCGTGCGGCCGGCGCGGTTGAGCAGATGTTCAAGGATGCACACCTCCCGGCGCGCAATTCTCAGTATTCGACCGCCGACCGAGACTTGCCTCCCGATCGGGTCGAAATGCAGATTGCCGAACGTCACGACCGGCGCTGTCATTTGCGTTGACCGTCGCAAAATGGCTCGCATGCGAGCAATGAGTTCGTCGATAGAGACGGGCTTGGCCAGGAAATCATCCGCACCCGCATTAAAAATCGCAATCCGCCGGCTGAGATCGTTGAAACTGCTCATCATCATGGCAGGCATTGAACGCCCCTCGCGCCGCAATTGCTTCAGCCAGTCCAAGCCGTCTCCATCCGGCAAAACCGAGTCGAGCAAGAGAATGTGGTAGCTGGCGCAATCCAGCGCGGCCGCCGCCTCATCCAGGGTGCGTGTCACGTCAACGGCGAACCCGCAATTCAGGAGCGCTTCCTTCACAGCGCGGGCAAAGTCCGCATGATGATCAACCAGGAGAATTCGCATTTCATCGCCTTTCGTCCACCCGCGCCAAGACCTGAGCGCGTCACGGTTGACCAGGATGTTCGACGAAACTCAGAGACGGACGCTCTGGCGTGAACGCCGAAGCCCGAGAGCGACGAAGCCGAGCATGGTGGCGCGCGGTCAATCTCCGCGATTCCCTTGTTACCGGATGGGTAGATGCAATGGCCTGCCGGGAACTGTATGTGTTATCAGCGATACTCAACACATCCCCTGTGCCGGGAAGAACCCCGAAATCCCTCATGAGGCCGAAAGCAGTAGCAGCAGGCTGACGCCGCTGTGCGCCAATCGTAGCCATGTCCGCACGCATTGAGCCGCCGCGTTCGGTATCGACAGCGCCAGGCCGTGCAATCGAAGCCCAGGCGCAGGGGAGAGCGACTACATTTGTGGCTGAATAGTCTAGCGAAACCGACATTTGGATACCTCGCCACTTACCTCAGTCCCGCGGTCAGCATTGCTCTGCTATGGAGCCTGTAGCGTCGCCAGGTCATGACAAAGCAACTGTTCCGCGTGAAGACAGTTCACGCCCCGCATCTGGCCATTGCCTCCTGAGGCCGCGACGCGCGACGAAACAATCGATGCGCCTCGCGGCTAAGGAGAAAGCCTTTCGCTAGCCGGTGATAGACATGCAGGACGCCAACGATTCCGACGTTCGGCCGCGTCCGACGTTCCGGACGCTGCACCCCATCGAAAGCAGCGAACGAAGGCCGGATAGGGCTGCACGCCGCGGCCATGCCGTATCTGGTTGAGGTCGTTACGCCAGTTGCATCTCATTACTTGGGATAAACGAGGGCGGAATGATCGAAGCTCGAAGTTGGAGTTGGGTGGCGCGCGGACAGGGCGAGGCAAACCGAGTCCGCTTACTCGACTGCTACATCCCGCTCCGGCTGCAACACGGGCGGTGCCGGTTCCTCCGTCCTGCACATAGGCGGTGTTGAGATCATACCTTCGAGAGGAGTGATCGACCCGCGTGACGGGCCGGAGTGGGGCGGCGTTGAGATTTAGAGACGTTCGCAATTCTTGCTACCTGTCAGGAAGTGTTTCGCGCGAGCGGGGTTCTATGCCGCGAGGCTGTCGGAAATCCTACAATCTGACGTTAGGTGGGATTCAAGTGCCTTTAACAGTTGCTCACAGCAGTACCCTCAAACGTGCGGGAGCTTGAGTCGCAGTCGATGGCAGTGTGCGAAGTGTCAGTCGTTCTTGCTACGCTCTAAGGCAAGCCTGGACGTCGGGACCGTGCGATTGCCCGATCGCCTCTCACGTGACAGTCAGCAAGCAAACCATGGCCGACCGGGAGAAGCGTCGATTTGACGCGTGGGCATTACCCAGAGATGCGATTGCCCAGGTCAAGTTGACCGGCAAGAGACTGAAGAGAGAATCGATTGTCACACCACATTCTTGGACGCTGCTCCGAAGCCCGGCCCCGACTATGGGCCTTCAGGCAAGATCGACAAAATCGATTGTTTTGATGAAACGCATTCAGACCGCGGATAGGTCGTAGCGCGATGTACCGTTTGCCATGGCTGATGCGGCTCTTACCGCGCTTGGTAGTACGATCGCGTCTGACGGTCTTCTCGTCGAACGCGCGTCCAGTATCAGGCCGAGACAGCCATGAGTAGAAGCTAGGGTTTCAACGCCTCACGTCACCGAGCCCGGTTTCGAATGTGACTGCAGCGATCGGGTCTTTGCCGGGATGCCCGAAGCGCCCGAACGAGCAACGCCAACGAACGATTGGGAAGAGCGGTTCGAGCGGGCCCCAGACGTCGGATCCGCATCTTAGGATGCCGGCGCCGCTTCAGCCGTTATCTGGTAGCTCTATGCGCAGGCTGCTCGAGCTATTGTTCGTGAGGCCAGCGCTTATAGCACATCCTGCGGTTCTTCGTTAGGTAGATGTCTTGGTGTTGGAAGGTGAAAGCACTTTCCGAGATGGGGGCGGTCGGCAGGTTATCTACTCATTGCCACCGCGCTTGTACGGATTTGCTTCGCTGGCGGTCCGGTATTCGTCGAGGTTGCCGCCTAGAAACAAGCGCTCGGTCTCTCGGGTTGGCGTTCTGCCGAGCGAGCACATAAGATCCACATCCGCATCGATGTTGTCCTGATCCTCAACATTCATTCCCAGCCCGATACTGCTCAGCACGTCGTCGGGCGTCCACACCGCAGACTTCGGTACGGTGTAGGTGTGCAGCGTGCTCGTATCGTTTGCGATCGCTCGCGCCCAGTGGTCGCGCGAGACGACCAGTTTGGAGGGTTCCGCAACCAACGACACGAACGGAGATGCTGTTGTCTTGCCGCGCATGTGCCATCCGGCTTGGCGGGCCCGGTCCATAGGATATCGCTCTAGGGGATCTCCAACGGAAGAATGATCTCGCGCCGTGTTACGGACATGCGATATTGCGCTCGTGTTGTCTTCCGTGCGCGGCTTGCAATCGCTGTCATGGTTCCGAAAGCGCCGCAGTTTGACATATGACGACCCTGCCACGTCGTCGAAAACGCGGCCCCGATCGACACTGGCGTCGGGAGCCGCGGTCGCTGGCGACCACCGTGCTGATTGCCGCTCGGCCAGTGCGATCTCGTTTCTGAGCGCATCAAGAGTGGCACCTGTCAGCGTTGCGGCAAGCTGCGCGCGCGCTCACAAATGATGCGGCTGGATAGCGACCGGTTTCCGGGGCCGCCTCGTTCGGCGCAGCCGAGGACGTGGCAGGCCCGGAATCTGCTGCAGCGGCAACTGAATCCGACGTTGGGTGAACCGAATGCAAGTCATCTAGCTGCTGCTCAAAGCTTGCTGGATCCGCGGACGGGTGAGGTGGTCTGTGCGCCTAGCTCGTCTGGCTGCCGGTCCACCCGGTACAGCGCCGGAAGGACATCGTGAACGTCAACCGGGGTTATTGCAGAATTCCGTGGATCAATATTCATTTGCTGCCCCTCAAGTACGGGTGGCTCGTGCACATTCTTGCAGCTAAAGCTTTCGAGAAGCTGACGGACCAGGAAAGAAGCCTGAATCCGCTTGAGGGTTGCCGGATGAATTCGGTTCGGTGCGGCGAGAGCGGTCAGCCGGACGGATGCCGCGCAAAGCGGTAGATCAAAAGTCGGTGACGTTGCGTTGCGCCATCTGGCATTCTTGTTTCGGCCAGGCCGAGATCAGGTGCCTTGACTGAGCAGGACTTGTTCGCGCCGCGGCGTCAGGTTCGTCGCCAACCTCATTCCGGACCTATTGTTTAGGTGGCAGAGGGTCCACCCCAGGTATCAACGTGAACAAGCTGGCAAGATGCGGGCTGGTCGAAGTGATCTCCGGAAATCCCGCGCTTACGCATATGTGAGAGCCGCATCCCTCTCAATCATATCGCGCTCCATTGGATTAGCTCGACCGTTGCGGTCCGTGGTTTCCAAGTGGCCGCCTCCCGATCAAATCGTTTCAGCGTCTTCACACGAGGGGAGACGAGTTTGCAAACCTGACCTACGAGGTTGTGACGTTGGAATAGCCGTCACGACCACTTGCGCCTGGTCGCGACAGGTTGTCTTTGTCGCAAGCGCGACCGGGCTCGATGTCTGGAATTCGCCAAACGACTTGCTAGCACGACGGCTTGCAATGTTGCGCTTGTACGATCTGTGGTTCTTATCGAGGGAGATCAACATATGAGGTTTACTGGCAAAGGCCTGTCGATCCTATTGTCCTTGCTTTCGGCGCCAAGCATGAGCCCGATGGCCAGGGCCGATGAGCCCTCGCTGAAATACGCCGAAGTGCTCAATGCCCTGCAGACCGGCAAGAATGTGAAGCTCATACTTGACATGAATCACTGCACCACCGCCGAGGGTGGCAAGCCCGGCCCGGCGACGCAGGGCGGTCTGGTCATCAATGCCTTCAGGGTGACCGCCCAGAACGGTATCAGCTTTGCCAATGCGCACCAAACGGTGGACGGCTCCGGACACGCCGTGACCGAATACATTCGCCATAGCCTCAGCCGCCAAGGCAAGCTCACGGTGCGGGCGTCCAAGCTTGTCGTCGGGACGACCGAACTGATGAACCAGGGCGAATTCATTTGCAAACTGCCTGATGGCGCGAAGTTCATCTGGTAGAGGCGCAAGTTGTGACAGAGGCGCTGGAGCGTGGAGCGAGGGTCGCCCGCCGGATCGCATTTCCCCATCACAGCTCTTCCGGGCGCGGGTCCTCCGTTTTCCTCGAGTTCGTCAGCTCCTCGAAAGGCAACCTTCCTAGCATTCGGACCTGATCTCTAGATGCCGATGCCATCTAACTGAACTGGTTACGAACCTCGGGGGCTCGCTCGGCGAATCTGCAAGAGACGTTGTTCTCATAACCAGAAAGAGAGCTTTATGGATTCCAGTCGGATAGACGGAGCCGGCTCGCCAGAGGCGTCCCCAACGGGATACGTCCGGACACAGGAGGATCACAATCTGTTCAGGCAGGCCTTGAATGGAGCCGGGTCACCATCATTTGGCGCGCCTGTATCGGCAAGGGCGCCGATTTGGAGTTCGCGCGCTCCATACGGGAACTTTTCACGCGATGGCTACTCTTGGAACAACGACGTATGGGGACCGGGCGCTGGGCCTCAAACGATTTCGGTGGGGGCAGTCACCCAGTGGGGCGTTTGGTCGAACCAGCCTAATACTGCTGGCATCAAGAGCTATCCGCACGAGGCTTTCAATATCGGAAAACGGCTCAGTTCAATCAACACTCTGACCTCGAGCTTCAATCAGGATGTTCCTTCTAGCGGAGCCTGGGACGTCGCCTACGATATCTGGGACAGCTCAAACCAGCATGAGATAATGCTCTGGACAAACTACACCGGAAACTCGGACGGAAGCGGCAACGTTAAGCCCATTTCATATCATTATGCCCCTTCTGGTGCGGCGATCCCGGTCTACAGCAATGTCAATGTAGGCGGGGCGACTTGGAACGTGTTTGAAGGCTTCAATGGTCACAAAGTCATCTCATTGCTGCGCACTTCGAAAACCAACAGCGGGACAGTGGACATCAAGAGCATCCTGCAGTGGATCAAGTCGAAGGGATACTTTGGCGACATCAACGTCGGTGCAGTTCAATATGGCGTGGAGATTACCGCGTCCCCGGGAGGGATGAACTTCAATTTCAACAACTGGTCGGTGACCTCGAAGTGAAGATCGCGCGGGCAGTGAGGCGATTTGCGCTTGTGCCGTTGAGCCACTCCGACCGACGACCTCAGCTTGTCGCTTTCGACCAGGTTTGGGAGCATGTCGATCACCACAGGCGAGCCTCTTGGGGGCCGCGCCTACAGTCGACGCCAAACAACTCTCCGGGTTCAGGTGCCTGTGGGAGTTGCTGATGACCCGATGTCCGCGCGATTGATGGCGGACCAATAACGTTGGCCCTCCGAAACCCGACGTGGCCTAGTGAGAGGTAGAATGAACGATGGCCGGCACGAAACCCTTCTCGAAAGACGCTGCACCATCGGCCTGTCCACCAAGGAAACGTCGGATGACAAAAGAAAGCAATCAGTTGAGGATTTGAGCTCCAATTTGCGGCATGCCGCTGCACTGATGATCGTGATCGTCTTAACCTCCCGATCTCGATGGCGGTGATCATGGCGCTATGATCGCAGCGACCAGTATGCTGTGGGCGAGTTTCCGATCGGTCGCAGTGCAAAACCGGCGCAGGGCGACATGTCGCTCCTGGGAGCATAGTTCCTCACAAACCACAACATCGGCATTCGCGGGCCAGCCGCTCAAGAGGCTTGGTCGGCGTCCGTCGTGCCTTCTGACGCCTGCGGTTTGGCAAATTCGCACGTCCTGCAAAGCAGAAAGCCATCCGTTCCGTGCATGCGATTGGCGATTTCGTGAAATATTGGTCCTTCGAAGAGATCTTCGTATTCGACGCGCAGAAGATTGCCCAAGATATGGCGTCGCTCAAAATCCATGTAGCACAGAGTAATGTCGCCGTTTGGGAGAAGGACATTCCGAAATTGTCGTTCGCCAGTACATGTCAGAGTTCCGATGATCGGCTCTCGTGGTTTGATGATACTTGGATCAATACGTCCTCGCCTGCTGCTAAGCGGGCGCAAGCGCGCTAGCGCTCGAGCAGGAATTATGTCGGCGAGATCGGGATGGATTTTGCCAAAGACGACGAATCGAATTGAAGGAATGTTCGCGTCGACCAGTCGGCGCATGACGTTGAGATACGTCTTCCCGACAAGACGGCTATTCATGTAGGTACCGTCATCCAGGACGTGTACGACGAAAGCCTGGAACCGCAGCATTTGCAGTCGCCGAACGTCACTTCCATTCATTCCGACAACGGTCGTGAAAATTCGAATGCCATGGCCGCGAGCGTAAGCGTGCTCAACCATCCTGGTGCACTCAGGGTGAAGCCAAGGCTCGGAGTAACCTGCAAAACTGATGTCGATATTTGTTGGTACGCGTGCCAGACATCGCTTGAAATCACCAAGACCTAGGTGCTTCGCTTGGGATACCGGTCTTTGACGATTGGCGAACTTGTCCTGGGGGCAATAAGAACATCGGACGATGCATCCTGCGGTCGTGGTTATCTCCAATACCCTGCCACTGGGATTGACCGCGCGTAAGTCTTGGAACACCATGGGGTAGGCCGTCATTTTGTCTGGTCCTTTCAATTGCCAGAGCAAGAAATTGCAGGAGAAGGAGCTCAGCATTCAGCGCGCAGCGCCTTGCATTGCTCCCCACGGATTGAAATTTCCAGGATGGGGCCGTTGACGAAATGCCCTGGACGAAACTCCTACCTCATCGCCAACACTGCGCCGACAATTCGCTCCCGAACATGGCACCGGTCTGGCGTGTCGACACGCCTCTCTACGCGCAGACTGCCGCACCACCATTGGCTGCCACTGGCATCCTTGTTGCGTGTCGGCACGGGCCAGATGCTGCGGGCGGTGACCCTCGCTAGGTTGCTTTGTTGAAGAGGCGCTAGTTGGGCTGCGGGGAAACGTTCGATCCTCAAGCGCCGCATCGGGAGTCTGTTTCGGGTCATCGGGTGGTCGAGATCGCCACATTGGGACTGTTCCTGGCCACATACGTCGTCCCGATTAGCGGCCATGGTCTTACCTCTGACAGTACGGATCGTCCATGAGCAATGTCGATTGATAGCAAGGTGGAGGGATCGTGAGAACTGCCACAACCAGGTTGATCCGGGGGCCGCCGTCGCTGTCAGTGCGCGGGAATGACCTACATTGGCTTGCCGGCGGTTGTAGCCTACTTTGAGATCGTACAATATGACGCGGCGTGCGATTCAAGCTCGTTGGACGGGGGGCTTGGAAGTATGCGCCTCATTGCGAACGCCCGCAGCGCCGATCTTGAAGGATGTTCTGTGCGACGACTTCGCTCGCCGTGTCGCTGAGACAACCAAAAAAGCAAGCGCAGGTCTGCTCATGAGCCGATCTCAGGTGCTTACTTTCCTGCCCCCCAAGTTTGCGGCCGTCAATCATCTACTGACGCTATTGAAGGCAAGGACCCCTTACAACCATCGCGGGCTGTGCTTCGGTGCATCACTGACGCCGCAGACTTTGGCTAATATCAATACCGCTTTCGTTCCTGAGAATGAAATTTCGCCAGCTTCTCGAAACTGACGCCTTGCGTGCACGCGGAGATCTAGGCAAGTGCTCTGATTTCATCGACCACTGGAGCAGATCGATTTAGAAAGTCAATGCGGTCCTCACTGTCAGACATGGTAGGGGGGACTGGCTGCACTTTGGGATAGTCTGTTCGAGCGACCACCCGCTCGCAACCAAACGCCACGGCAGCTCGAAACCATAAAATCGTGACCTGTGGATCCGTAAGCTCTCGAGAGAGAAAAATCTGCGGAGACGATCATGAAAACTCGATTGGCAAACTATGGAGCCGATGATGCGTGCCGCATCCCGCTGGGCAATCTGGATGTAAGCGAAGCCAAGCGCTTTCAAGATGATAGCATCTTTGGTTGCTTCGAGCGGCTGCGAAAGGAAGATCCCGTTCACTACTGCCAAGATAGCCCTTATGGTCCATATTGGTCCGTAACGAAATACCGAGATATCGTAGCGGTGGATACAAATCATAGGGCATTTTCGTCTGAGCGCGGTGTCACTATTGTCGACGTGCCTGATAAGCACTGGACTCAGAGTTTCATCAAAATGGGTCCTCCCAAACATGCCGAGCAGCGCGATACTGTAAGTCCGATAGTCGCACCGGAAAACCTGACGAAGCTCGAAAGCTTAATCCGCAGCCGGGTCAGGACGATTCTGGACGGCTTGCCGCGCAACGATGCCTTCAATTGGGTGGACATGGTCTCTATTGAGTTGACGACGCAGATGCTCGCCACGCTATTCGACTTTCCATTTGAGGATCGGCGGCTCTTGACCTACTGGTCGGACGTGGCTGTTGCAACCCCGAAAATCGGCCATGTGATCGACAGCTGGGACAAGCGAAGCGCAATCTTGTCCGAGTGCTTGGACTATTTCACTCGTCTTTGGAACGAGCGCATTAGTGCCGAGCCACGCGTCGACCTGATTTCAATGATGGCGCACTCGCCTGCGACTCGCCAAATGGAGCCGAGTGAGTTTCTCGGGAATCTGATTCTGCTGATCGTGGGAGGGAACGACACCACGCGCAATTCGATTACCGGGGGCCTCCTGTTCATGGACCAGCACCCCACCGAGCAGCGAAAACTACGCGATGATCCCAGGCTGGTGTCGAGCGCCGTGTCCGAGATGATTAGATATCAGACGCCCATCGCACACATGCGCCGCAACGCTGCAGCCGATATCATCGTAGGTGGGAAACAAATCAGGCAAGGTGACAAGGTCGTCATGTGGTACATCTCCGGTAACCGGGACGACGAGGTCATCGAGAACGCAAACAGATTCGCGATTGACCGCAAGAACGTGCGGCAGCATCTCTCGTTCGGATTTGGCATCCATCGCTGCGTTGGTCGACATCTTGCAGAATTGCAGTTGAAAATCCTTTGGGAAGAAATGTTGAATGCGCGGCTGGAGGTCAAGATTGTCGGCGAGCCCGAGCGAATTGCGTCTAACTTTGTGCACGGTTATTCCGCTCTTCCGGTGCAGATTGCGGCCTAGGTTGTGATACTCCGGCTTGGGCGGAAGCCGAAACCCAGCAGCACGGTTTTGTCCTCTTTCGATCAGTCTCACCGCTGCACAGTACCGAAGGGGCTTTGATCGGTGCGAAGGAGCCGCTGCATCTCGGGGGCCGGTGGCCCATCGGGCAGGCGTTGGAGCGCCTGCGCGGAACGCCATGAACGGCGGCACCTCGCCGAGGCCCTTCACGATTCCAGCTGTCAAAGGCAGCCCGGAGACGGATTTCATTATCGCGAGCGGCCTTTAATCTTGCGATTTCGGCGCGTCAGGCGATGAGCTCAATATTGAAATTTGTCGCGGTGGGGGCGATCTTCTTTGGAGAATCCCTTTCGATAATCGCGGAATTGATTGCCTCAAGGCAGTTTGGAAAGGGCGGCGGGCATCTGACAGCGCTCCTGCCGCTGTTCCTGCTGATATCCTGCGGCGGTATCCTGCTCGTCTGCGGATACGCGCTGGGCTACATGCATCTCAAGAATATCTGGATAATTGTCGCAATATCGGTGGGAGCAATTCTAGTGGTGGAACCGATTCTCACGCTTCTGCTCTTTCGAGACGTGCCGACGGCCGGTTCGCTGATCGGGCTGGCGCTCGGCGCGCTTGGCACGCTGGCCGCGATATTTTTATGAGCTTATTCTGGTTCTGCTCAATTCGCGGAGGAAGGAAATGAAACGGACCTTCTAGGTCTAGTCCAGCTCGCCATCTCGTTCCCGCACAGGGGCTCCGTCGTCGACAGCCTCAGGCAGCAGTCCGGCCACCGTGAACGAGCAGACTGTTCCGTCATGAGGGCAGGAGTAGTTCTCGCTGGAGCCCCGCGTCCACGTCATCAAGTGTCCCCTATGCGCGCTCGCGATATCGTCGCGCACGCCATTTGCGATCGCATGCCACTCATTCCGCGCCTTGGCAAAAGGTGATCACCTCGCCCTAGTCCAACCACGTGTCAATCGAAGCGACCTTGCCGCAGGCGGTGCAGCGGGCTCTGCTCACCAGCATCGCTGGAACAGCTCCTTAACCGTTCAATCGCAGCTTCATTCCCGCCGGCCTGTGCTCCGGGCGAATGGGTCTACTGCCGACGGCGATCCCGTCGCGTCGGACGTCATCCTGCTCGGCGTGATAGGCCCGCATGTCCGGCGCGAACTGGCGGGCAACCTCCGGCGGGATCTCGAGCGTCTTTCGGGTGATTGGCGTGCCCGGGAGATAAGTATCCCGGCCGGTTTGACGAATCGAGTCAGCGATGCACAATGAGGCTGCCTATCCATTTGCTACCCTTGGATAAGGCCACGATGGCCCCAGCATCCCGGCCCCCACGGCCCCCAGAAGGTGCTGGGGCTTTTCGTTCTTCACCCCTAAAGTAGGCGAACAGCTCGTTCCCCGCTCGCGGGATTGTCACATTGGGCCCGCTCTCGTGGCATTCATGGCCAGTTGATCTTCTCGATGTAGATCCAGCCATCCTGAACAATCTCGAACGCTCGAACGTATTCCATGTGTCAGCGCGCGGCTTTTCCGGGTCTGCCGTGCGTCGGTCTTCTTTCACTTTCTGCATTCCTCGCTATCGCGAGAGGCGGGAATTTTCAAACATTCTTTTCCTGTCGACGGATGAACCGTTGAGCTACCGCCGTGCCCGCTATGACAGCCATTCCCAACTGGATTGCCATCAGCACGGAGTACATGAAGGTTTGGCTGAACGGCTGCTGTCCGGGTATCACGATCGACATGAACAGGAACAAGACGATTATGACCAGAATCGAGGCAACCCATTGGTCGCGTCCAAACGCTGGAGAGTGGTCTCGTGGATTGAGACCCATGTTTGATAGACGCTTGCGTCGCTGGTTCTCCGTCACGAGATAGAGCACCCATCTCGCGATAAGCCTGCAGATCGCCAATGAGAGATCCTGAATGTTCTTCTTGAGGGCCTCCTCCATTGCTCGCGTCGGCTTTGACGACGTGGAGCAGGCTAGAGCGTTCTCCATGAGGCTGTCATACAGAGCAATGGATCGCTCCACGGCTTTCTCATTGAGCCGCATTATTCGTGTATAGGTCGATCGCCCGCTGACGTTCGTGGGAAAGGAAAGCGGGATGCCGGCATTGTCGGGCATGATGAACAGCCAATAGAGCGACACCGCCCGCGTAAAGCGCGTCTCCAGCGACCCATCATTGGCGAGGCGAAGGGCGTTCGCGCCAATGTTCTTTGTGATCTCTTTGGAAACGTTTTCGATGAGAGGTCGATCAGAGAGCAGCAATTGGCTGTGCGCCAATTCGACAGGAGTTGCTCAGCTTCGGCTGGGATTGCAGCGAGCTGGATGCAGAACTGCCGCGCAGCCGTGTCCATTTTGCTGACGAGCTTGAACTGCGAAGCCACCGTGATCAAAACAAAGCCTACGACGGCAAGCGAGAGGCTTAGCCACTCATTTGCCTTTAGTGATTGGGCGATTGGAATGCCATCGATTCCATACCCTCCCGCGCTCACGAGAATGATGACCAGGAGCCTGAGCTCGATCAGGAGCGCGTAGTAGAATAGCACTCCCGTGTAGAACAGGAGAAAAGTCGTTCCTGTGCGGTTTGTCGGCGGTCTACTGAAGCGTATTAGCGCAACCACAAATAACAAGAGACCGGATACAATGCATAACCCATGATTTACGACCGTGTGCATGGCCAACTCCCTGGGTACGCCCGACCAATTTTGTGATCTCTTTTTGGCTTTCTAGGCTCCAATGTGGAATTACGGCTGGATGTCGTTCCAGCGCTCGAAGCAAGGATCATATCGATGCGGTGCGTCGCGAAATGTAAGCCAGTTCACATTTATCTACTGGTTGTACCGAAATGTCGTGCCCTTCATTGCCGGCACTAAGGGCCCTCGACGATTTCGCAGCTTGCGCGGTAACGCCTGCAGTATCCCGGATAGCTTCACGAGGAGATGAGGGAGTAGCTCGTGCTGCGGCCCCCGCCTTGGTCCTTGGCGAGAATACCCTGGTCGACAAGTCCCTGAATGTCGCGCAGAGCGGTATCAGGCGAGCACTTCTCAATCGTCGCCCACCTGCTCGACGTCAGTTTACCCTCGAAGCCGTCCAGCAGGCGGTTCAGCATATCGCGCTGCCGTTCGTTGATTGCGGCTGTGGCATGCCGCTTCCAGAACTCCGCTTTTTCAAGCACGGCCGCCACAATGATTTCGGCTCCGCTGAAGGCGCGGCCGAGGCAGCCCAGGAACCACTCAAGCCACGGCGTGACGTCGAGGTCACCCTGCTGGGTGGTCTCCAGCATGTCGTGGTAGGTCTTCCGTTCCGCGCGTATCTGTGCGGACATGCTGTAGAAGCGCTGCGGAATTCCTTCGGAGCGGGCAAGCGACATGTCGGCAATGGCTCGCGCGATACGTCCATTGCCGTCTTCAAAGGGATGGATCGTCACGAACACAGATGCGCGATTGCGGCCTTGATGACCGGATCGATCTTCTCTTCGGTGTTGTACCAATCGAGAAACGCGGTCATTTCGGCGTTAAGTTTTTCGGCGGCCGGCGCCTCGTAGTGAACGCGCTCTCGCCCGTGGTCGTCGGAGACGACCTGCATCGGTCCTGCCGAGGCGTCGCGCCAGGCCCCCTCAGCAATCTTCTTCATGTTGCTGCGCCCAGTCGGAAAGAGCGACGCATGCCAGCCGAAGAGTCGTTCCGCCGTGAGCTCGGCTTTGAAATTCTGAGTGGCGTCGAGCATCATCTCGACAATGCCTTCGACGTTGCGATCCGTGGACGACAAAGCACCCGCGTCAATCCCCAAGCGACGGGCGAGCGACGAGCGCACCGCATCCTTGTCGAGTTTTTCTCCCTCGATTTCGCTGGACTTGAGGACTTCTTCGGTCAGGGTCGTGAGGACGGCCTCCTCCTGCTGGGGGAAGCCGAGCCCCTGCATCCGCCCTATGAGCTGCCCTTGGCGCAGGCGAACGGATGCAAGCTGGCTTGCCAGGGCGTCCGGATTCCAGGAAAAGTGAGGCCAATCACCTAGTGGGTGGATGTATTCGGGCATTCTCGGCATCCTTTGCGGAGAATATGGCGCTTTTTCCCCGAATCCGTCAGGATATTCTCCGCAAATCGCGCGGAGAATAACGTGGCTAATCTCCGCATCAGAGCGACCACGAATCTTGAGGACAGGTGCGTGGGCGGCCTCGCCCATCCGCAGGATTTGGCCAATAGTGACCATGCCTCGAGGCCTATGCTTGCGCCGGCTGGCAGAAGGCGACGGCGGATCGATCGGTGTCATCGGCGCTTGACGACATTGCCAAGGTCGATCCGCCGCGGTCGTGGCCCAGGCATGTGCGGCACCGCTTCTACGCACTGCCCTACGATCTACAGATATTGGTCAGCGAGCGTGAAGCCGAGCGCGATCGCGCAATACCACGCGCACAAAATGTTGCCGTGGGCGCACTGAAATAGGAGAGGGAGCCGACAAAAGCAATCGAGCATCAGCTAGCTAGCCCGTCTACGGTCTTTCCTTCTCATCGGAGGCGAAAACCGATCCGCTGTATTGAGCGACGATCCACTTTTCCATGGACACCTTGACCCCAAGCTCCCTTTGCGTGTCCGCGCGTGTCGCCTTAAGCGCGGCAACAGCTAGATCTTGATTGGCGAACGATCCGGTCAACGTCGTGTTCGGCAGGCGATACAAGCGGCCGTCGCTTCCCTTTTTCCAAACGCTCCAACCCCGTGCCATCGCCTTCTCCAGAAAGGTTTCATGCGGGTCTGGGCGTGTTTCTACCAGGTCGTACGTGGTTATGAAGTTTGGCACTGCGCTGGGCTCCTAACGATTCGATCATACGTATGTTCGAGCTGGAGCGGTTGCCACTTTCGTTCGCCAAAATACGTCCGGCTCCGAGGACAAAGCACGTTCGTCGCGTTTCTTGCCTCGCACATTAAGCAGCTCGCGATCGTCTCGTCGAACTGGGCGCCTGGGAGAGGCGCGCACTCCAATATCAATTCTCACCTTCCGCGCTGCGACTCAGCTCGCGATTAATGCGATCCTTGACCCGACGGACCGCCAGAAGCTGCAATCTGGTTCGGGTCCTGCCGCTGATCGTCTTACTACCAATCTTGAAAATGTAGCGCCACTCGCCTGGCAGCGCTTCATGAATGCTGAATTGTACGCCTCTGTGCTGCATAAATTCTTGTCAACCCGATCACAGACGTGGTTTCTGTTCGGCGCTGCGTCGGTTCGGCGCAGATTGATCTATGATTCCCCAATCATGAGAACCTTAACGTAACAAGAAAACCGCCGATCCAATAGGACCGGCGGCCAAGTCAAGGGAGGAAACGCCCGCTAGGGCAGCGGTAGCGAGGCTACCGCAAGGCACCGCCAATCGCTTGGCGGATCTCGAATAAGAAGTTTGCGACAAGGCCGGAGGATGATCCGCCAATTCGTCGAATGGAGATGAGGCGGTGAGCGACGCATTGATGGCTCAGATAATTCAATTGAGACGGCACGAAAAGAAAAAGTTGCGTACGCAGCGTACCAATTGAGCGCTTTCTCGTTACATCTTCAACAGGTCAGAGCTGTTTTGCGCGATGTTGTGCCGAGCCAGATTCATCAAGTGGACAGCTTGCGATACGCTCGTGCGGATTAGGCTGCTACGTGCGCGACGAACTCTCCGATCCCCACGCTGGGAAACTCTCTGCCAATTGCAAGAAATTCATAAACAACATGTGACCCTGCTGAGTAAGTACTGACTCCGGGTGGAATTGTACACCATAGGTCGGGTGAGACCGATGTGCCAAAGCCATGATCTCGCCTTCATCAGAACGGGCAGTCACCATGAGATGCGTCGGGTCTGATTGATCGAGTTCGACCGCGAGAGAATGGTAGCGTCCAACAGAAAGTGGAGACGGGAGTTCCTTGAACAACCCTCGACCGTCATGCGTTATGTGCGAGGACCGGCCGTGCATGGGACGACGTGCACGCGCCACGCGTCCGCCGAAAACGCTGCCAATGCACTGATGCCCGAGACAGATGCCAAGAATTGGGACACGACCCGAAAGCTTGCTGACGACGGCAGTGGATATACCGGCCTCCATTGGCGTGCAGGGACCGGGAGAAATGATGATTGCACGCGGCTTGAGCGCAACGAGGTCGGTGAAGCTGACCGCGTCATTCCGCAGCACTGCCGTCTCCGCACCAAGCTTGCGGAAATAGCGAGCTATGTTGAACACGAAGGAGTCGTAATTGTCGATGATGAAGATCAAAATGCACCAGATACCTCGGAACCAAACGCGTCAAAGAGCCGCTGTGCCTTGGTAAGCGTCTCCTCATATTCGGCCTCGGGGTTCGACATCGCCGTTATTCCACCGCCTGCATGAAACCGAGCAAGGTCGTCGTCGATCGTCACTGTGCGGATCGCAATGTTCGTGTCCATGTGTCCATTGAATCCGATGAAGCCGATCGCTCCGCAATAGACCTCTCGCGCCACTTTCTCGACGTCCGCAATGATTTCCATGGATCGCACCTTTGGAACCCCGGTCACGGAGCCGCCCGGAAAGCAGGCGCGAAGCAGACTGACTGCGTCTTGATCTGCAGCAAGTGCGCCTCTGACGATCGAGACGAGGTGGTGTACCGAGGCATAGGATTCGAGGTTGCATAGTGCCGTAACCTCGACCGAATTGTCTGTACACACGCGTGACAGGTCGTTGCGCAGCAGGTCGACGATCATAATGTTCTCGGCACGATCCTTTTCGGACGCAAGAAGGATTTTGGCGCGGCGCCGATCTTCCTCGGAATCAGCAGAACGCGCGATTGTGCCCTTGATGGGACGCGTTTCGACCTGTCGTCCGTCAAGTTTCAGAAATCGCTCCGGAGAGCTCGATGCGATCGTCAGCTTGTCGTAGCGCAAGAGGGCTGCAAAGGGCGCCGGGTTCAATGACCGGAGCTGGCAATAGAAGGTGAGCGGATCGAACAGCGGCGATACCCTGGCACTGAAGCATTGCGCGATGTTCGCCTGGAATATCTCCCCAGCCAGAATCAACTCCACGACGCGCTGGACCGTCGCCATGAAGCCCTCACGGCTAAAGTTGGAATGCCATGTGCCTGCCGTGCTCGGGATTATGATCCGCGGCAACTTTGGCCTGGCAAGCAATGCTGCAAACTCGTCGGCGCGACGACGCGCACGCTCGGTTCGTCGAGCGGGGTCCTGCTCCGGCCATCCGGTCGAGACGATCCAGCACCTGTGGTCCCGGTGATCGAAGCTGACTACCACGTCATAGAAATGTAGAATCGATTGAGGCAATCGGAGACCAGGAATTGACGGGGCCGGCAGCCGCTCCAGTGTTCGGTTCAGATCGTAAGCGAGGAAGCCGGCAGCGCCGCCCTGGAACGGCGGGAGATCGGAACGATGCGCTTCTCGGTATCTGGCGAGGAGGTCGCAAAGAACCGCCCATGGATCGCCCGCAAGCGCCTCTGCATTCCAACTTGCCTGTCCATCGGCGATCAAATAGGTGCCGAACGGTTCGCAGGTCAGATATGAGTAACGCCCAAGCAGCTCATGCCCTGCCGCGCTATCGAGAAAGGTAAGCTGCGGCCGCTGCGCAAGGCATCGCAGCGCCTTGACAGGCTCAATCCACTGCAACTCGCGGACGTGCATGGGGCTATCGGTTGCCGACGACCAGCAGGCTGCGAAGCCGGTTCCGATCGTGGTCCTGTCGCGAGCAAGGGTTATTTCCGTCCGACACGTACAAAGCCTCGAGGCTGATCATCAAGCTAGCCGCGGCCATCTGGTCGGCTGCGTCGAGCCACTTGGTTTAACCCTGCCGTCCCAGCGAAATCTACATCTGTTGATAGCTCGTAGTCAGCGGCAAACCGCAGCTCGCGAAGTGGCCGGACGCACCGGATCGCTTCTCGATACAAATCGTGCGTTTTGTACGCAGCGAGTTCCGTCTCGCTGTCGAACTCTCCGTACACCACGACGTCGATCTCATTGCCGAGCTGATCGCTCTTGCGGTTGCGCGCAATCTCGAGCCGGCGTGCATATGGGATTGAGGTGAGAACCGATAGACCTTCGATGATTTGGTCGATACCGGCCTTATCCTTGGCTGTGAAGAAGACGATGTGACGGATCATGGTGGCCGCAAACGTGACGCCGTAACTTGGTTGCGTTCTTATATCGGGATCAAGCCCAACGCAATGCTGGAAAGGCGTTGGCAGCAGGAGGGTGTTCGACGCTTCGTCCGAAGCCCCGGCCTTGCACCAGAAGCTTGCAGAATTTCTACTTGAACTGGATGTCGGAGTTGTCCGGCGCCCGATGGTCTGAATGTGGCGCACGAAGAGGAATGGTGATCGGAAGCGGTCGTCAGCCGCTGGTATTCGCTATCGCGAATACCACTGTATAATGCGCAAGCTGTCGTCGATCTTTGTTCGCAAGCGGCCGCGTCATCGTACAGGGCGCCGAATGGACGTTCTGAAAGGCACGGCTGCGCACGGCTGGCCGCGACAGCCCGGATCAAGGTGCCGAAAAGCGTGGCGGGCACTCCCGCCGCTCGGCAGTACATGATCGACGAAAGTGCCGCGCTATCTTCGTCGGCGACTTGCTTTTGACCCGCAAAATCCCCTAAGCCGACCACCACTCGTTGTTGGGCAGGAATACGATCAGGTCCGCAACCTTGATCGAGCTAAACGGAGCAGCAAGTGCACTGTGCAAAGACTTCTGGATAGGCGATCCATGCAGGTTACACTGATGAAGGGAAAAATCCATCGCGCCTCGGTGACCCAGGCCGATTTGCACTATGAAGGCTCGATATCGATAGATCGTACGCTGCTGGATGCGGCGGGATTCCTGATCAACGAACGCGTCGAAATCTACAACATCGAAACGGGAGCACGGTTCGCCACCTACGTAATTGAGGCCCCGGAAGGGTCGGGCATCATAGGTCTAAATGGTGCTGCCGCGCGACTAGCAATGACCGGGGACAAAGTAATCATCGTTGCATACGCCTCCTTTGACGTGGCGGAAGCCAGTGCGTTCAAGCCGCGCGTTGTGCTGGTTGATCGGAAAAATCGGATCTCATCTGCCTGAAAGGCAAAGCGCCGGGTTATTTCAATGACAGCAAACCAAGCGACCTCAGTCACGAAACGTGCAGCTGCTGTTCGAAGCGTACCGTTCTGTATCTATTGGGATACATTCGGCCTGGCATGAATGTCTTCGTCCTATCCGGACAATATTTGTGCGCCGATAACAATCTTAACCTGTCAAAACCCATGAGACGCAACTCAGAGGGGCGCGATGGTATGCGCAACAAACTTCTATGGTTCAACCTGTCAGTTGGTATGCGGGGTGGGCTCTTTTGGCCAGGGGCGATGCGGCTGCGAACGTGATGAGTATCCTGCATAAATTGCCGCTGTTTGGCGTTAGGCGAGTGGAAAATTGGTTGTAAGGGCGCTGAGCTGCTGTTGCTCGATCGCCGTGCGCCGATCGCAGGCTGCCGATCTTCCCAAGTGTAAGGCGGTCCCCTCGACTGGCGCGCCATTTGTGAAGTTCACTGACGCTGAATGTCGCGGAGGATGACGTGCGTGCAATGCACGATACTCTGGTCGAGGAGACAAGAGGTCAAGCTCGATGAGCCAGCAGCGGATTGTGGTTGCCGGTACAGGCGCCGGCATCGGAACGACGGTTTTCTGCGCCGGGCTCGTCAATCTCCTCGGCGCGAATTTCTGGAAACCGATCCAGGTTGGCCTCGAAGGAGAGACCGACACCGAGCGCGTCGTTCGGCTTGGCAGTCTGCCATCCGATCGCATCGTGCCCGAGCGCTACCGACTGCAAACGGCGGTTTCGCCCCACTGTTCCGCGGAGATTGACGAGGTTCGCATCAGCACGGATTCGCTCGACGTGCCGGACACCGCAGGACAGCCGCTCGTGATCGAGGGAGCCGGCGGACTGATGGAGCCGCTGAATTGCGGCACGCTTTACATCGACGTCTTCGAGAGATGGCGGCTTCCCGTCGTGCTGTGCGCGAGCTCTGCTCCGGGGACGGTCAATAATTCACTGCTTTCCATAGACGCGCTCCGAAGACGTCAGATCGACATTCTCGGAATCGCCTTCGTTGGCGAAAGGAATTCGGATGCTGTGAGAGCGATTTGCGAAATCGGCCGGGTGCGGTGGTTGGGGCGACTGCCCTGGATTGCTCCTTTGTCGGCAGACACGCTGCAGGCCGCTTTCAAGGCCTCCTTCCGCCGCGATGATTTCAAGCCATGAGGCGAAGGAAGAAATCGTCGACCCGGCTCCGTGCACGCAACACGCGCTTCAAGGACGAGATAAGGGTCGTACGCGGTGATGGGGTTCATCTTTAACCGGCACCATTGCCGCATTCGATCTGAAGGTAGGCGATGGCGGCTATCATGATGCCTCCATATTGCATCACAAAGGCAGATCTCGATGAAACCAACGCATTTCATCCTCGCCGACATCGGTCCGAAGCTACGGGCGTTTTTCAAGGGGCAAAACCTGCTGTTGCGGCCGCTCGTCAATCAGGGGTGCTGCTGATGCGCTGGCTTAAGGCTGTGCCTTCCCTGCGTAGCAGCCGGGAGTCGGCCGGGTTTAGCTATTCAATAGCGGCTTACAGGCGTTGCTGCAGACGACCGCTCGCAAATGGTCGTCCATTGCGGCCTTCGGGAGTTCGAAATGAGGATTGTCGGTCCGGCCCTGCGTCCGCCGTTCCGGTGCCCTTTCGGAGCGCTCACCCTCTGTGGATTGGATACTGAGATTACAACCATCATGATTGGGAGTGGGAATGCGTTTTATTCATTCAGCCGATTGGCAAATCGGTAAAGTCTTTAAGCAGTTCGGTGCCAAGGAGGAGGCTTTGCGGCAAGCACGTCTTGGTGCGGTCGAACGGCTCGGGCAGCTCGCGCACACCCACGGCGTGGCCCACGTGCTCGTGGCAGGGGACGTCTACGATAGTGAGGCGCCAAATCCGATCACGCTGCGGGCCCCCATCGAGCGGATGAAGCTGTTCCCGGACATTCAGTGGCACCTGCTGCCGGGCAATCACGATCCGCACCGGCCAGAAGGCATTTGGGATCGCATCGCGAAGCTGGGATTGCCCGGTCATGTCCATCTCCATCTCTCGCCCTTTGTGGCGCCTCTTGGTGACGGAGCGTTCCTCATGCCGGCACCTCTTTGCCGTAAGACCGAATATGACGATGTTACGATGTGGATGGATTCCGCGCCGACGCCGGCAGGTGCGGTGCGGATCGGACTCGCGCACGGGTCGATCGTCAATTTTGGGCAGGAAGGCGAAGCCTCTAATCCGATCGATCCAGCCCGCCCGAGCCGAGCGGGCCTCGACTATCTCGCGCTTGGCGATTGGCACCGCACCATGCAGGTCGGCCCCTCCGTTTGGTACTCCGGGACGCCTGAGCCTGACCGCGCCGGGCGACAGGAGACCGGCACGGCGCTGCTGGTCGATATTGCTGGCGCCGGCGCCCCTCCTGCGGTGACGCCGCTCGCGACCGGCACCTACCGCTGGATCACCCGCAGCGAGCGGGTGGCCGATGCTGAGGGGGGCGCCGGTCTCGACCAGCGCCTGCGCGCCGAACCCGATCTCGCGCGCACAATCGTCCGCCTCAAGCTCGAAGGGGCGTTGTCCATTGCTGCAGCCGCGGACCTGCAGCGCCGTCTTGTTGATCTCGAGGCGGCGGCCTTCCACCTTGACGTCGACCAAACCGAACTCGCCGTGCGCCCGACCCAGGCCGACCTTGAAGCGATCGACTTCGACGGCGTTCTTGCGCGAGCCGCCGATCGCCTGAAGGGCACGTGCGATGATCTCGCGCAATCGCCAGACCAGCGGCGCCACGCCGAGGAAGCTCTCGTCGAACTCTTTCTTCGCGTCGCAAACAAGAACGGCAAGGAAGCTGCGTAATGCTTATCAAGGCGCTTTCCGTCGAGGGATTCGGACGGTTCTCGAGCCCGGTGCAGGTCGATGGCTTTGGCGACGGTGTCAACGTTCTCGCCGCTGGCAATGAGATGGGCAAGTCTACATTGTTCAAAGCCATCCGAACCGGTCTCTTTTGCCGCCATGATAGCCGGACGCAGGAGATTCGCGATATTGGTTCGGACGGCAGCCAATTGCCCGCCACCGTGCAGATCGCTTTTGAGCAAAACGGACGCGCGTATGTGATTCGCAAGGCTTTCCTGCGGTCGCCCAGCGCGAGCCTCACCGAAGACGGCCGCGAAATTGCCAGGTCCAAACAGGCCGACGAAGCGGTGTGGGATATTCTGGGCGTGAGCCCCGGCAGCGGCCGAGCGCTTGATGATGGTGCCTTCGGCTTGTTATGGGTTGGGCAGGGGGCTTCCTTTACGACTCCGGTTCTCGGCACCGGCGCGTCCTCTATGATGAATGCGGCCATCGAATCCGAAGTTGGAGCGCTCATCGGCGGCGAGCGGGCGAGGCTTGCGCTCGACGACATCAACGTGGAGCTGCAGCGCTACCTCACCGACTCAGAACAACGGCCACGTACCGATGGCCCGTTACACCGAGCCATCGCGGAGGTCGAGCGCTGGCAAGCCGCCGAAGCCGAGAACCACGGCAAGCTTGCCGCGCTCGACAGCCAATTCCGGGAGTTGGCGCAATATCGGCGCCGCCACCGCGACCTGACTGATCCGGCGGCGACGGGACAAACCTCCGCTGAGCTTCTCGCGGCGAAGGAAGCGCTTGCGGAAGCGCAGTCTGCAGCGCAGGAGCTTCGACGCTTCGAGGCTGAGGAGATCGGAGCCAAGCGCGGGCTTGAGGTCGCCGCACAGCGGTTCAAGCAATTTCGCGACCTCACCGCGCGCGTCGACGTCAACCGTGTTACCGAAGCCGCGCTGGTGCGAGAGGTACTGGAACAAGGAGCGAGGGAGCAGGAGGCGCGCGTCGTGCTTGCGGGCACCCAGCTCGATATTGTCGGCGTCGAAAAGACCCTGCACACGCTTTCGGCGCGCGAGCGCCAGCTTGAACGTCTTGCTGGGGCCGTGCTTCGTGACCAACGCAAGGAGGATCTAGAGCGCCAATTGAAGGCTCTTGAGACGGCGGTTGAGGAATTGCGCGAAACGAATGCGCGGTTTGCCCAAATCAAGGCCAATCCAAAGACAGTGGAAAGCCTCGATGAGCTTGAGCGGCAGATCGCAGCGCTGGACGCGCAATTGTCAGCTGCCGCCGCCCAGCTCACAATCGAAGTGAAGCCCGAGGGAGCCGGACAGGTTCGCATCGGCTCCGTTTGCGCCGAGGGGGCGTACAGCGCCGCGATCATGGCGCCCACTAAGATCACCGTCGCTGATCTGGCCATCATCAAGATCACGCCTGCTGTCCAGCCAAGGCAGGAACTGCGCGCCGAACTGGAGGAGCAGCGTCTTGCGCTACTCAGAGCCGCTGGGGTTGACACAGTTACCGAGGCGCATGCGCTTCTCGCGAAGCGCCGAGACCTTGAAGCAAGCCGTAAAGGCACGCTCGCGCAACTAAAGACTCTCAACGCGACCGATGATCCCGAGGCTACCATCGTCAAACTCAAGAATGCGCTTTACGATGTGGAAGCTGCGATTGCCGCAGTGATCGCGGAGGCAGAAGACGGCCGCTTGCCGACGAACGCTGAGATAGAAAGGCAACGGGTGTCTCTGGCGCAGGACCGCACGACCGCCGAGGCTCGTCGCGAAAGTCTGGGTGAAACACAACGCCAGCAGCGCGATGCGCTGGAATCCGCTCTCGCCGCCCGGAGCGGCGCGGAATCAAAGCTGGAAAGCTTGCGAAACCGCATCGCCGAGGATGCCGCGCTTTGCCCGGATGATGAGCGCGCGGCGCGCGACGCCGCGCTGGTGACCCAAGTGGCGGATGCCGAGACCGTGCACCAGACTGCGGCAGGGACGCTCACGGCGCGGCGCCAAACAGCGCCCGGTGCCGACGAGATCGAGCGCCGGCAGGCGCGTTTCGACCGGCTTGAGCAGGCCGCCACCAACCGTAACGACGAGCTGCGGCAGCTCGAACGCGACATTGGGCGGCTCACAGGGCAAATCCAAACAGCCGGCGGTGACGGGGTTGGCGAAGCGTCGGCTGCGGCGGAGGAACAGCGCGCGATCGCGGAACGGTACTGCGCGCAGCTCCAGGAGCGCGTTGCGGTTCTAAGGCTCTTGCGCGATACGATCTCGGCCTGCTTGACGGAAGGCCGCGATCGCTACCACGAGCCGGTGCGGCGCAATCTGCAGCCGTTCCTCAATGACCTGTTTCCGGGCGCAGAGCTTGAGCTTGGGGATGATTTCGCCGTCACGGGCATCCGGCGCGAACGCGCTGAGGCCTTCGACCGCCTGTCCGACGGCACGCAGGAGCAGATCGCCGTTCTGGTTCGGCTGGCGATGGGAGCGATGCTCGCGGAAAAGGGCTCCGCGGTCCCGATCATTCTCGATGACGCGCTCGTCTACTGCGACGATGATCGGATACAGCGCATGTTCGACGCCCTTAGCCGCGCCGGGAAGAAGCAGCAGATCATCGTGTTGACGTGCCGGTTGCGAAGCTTTGGTCCGCTGGGGGGACGGACGTTACGCCTCTTGGAGAGAGCGGTTGCCTAGTTTTCAAGTGAGAAGATGACAAATTTTCTGGAGAGGAGATGAGGGCAATCCGGCAACGTTTCGGATGCGGCTTCGGCGCTCTCTTTCTTTGTAAATGCGGGGCAGTTGGAGAAGTTCGCCGCTTCGACCGCGGGTGGATCACCAATGACGCGTGTAGGCTTCAGGGGCGCTGTCGATGAAGCTATAAACTTACGGGACGAGCACCGACAAGCCATGCCGGCGGCCTTCCCTTCAGCGCATCCAGATCAGTAACGGTGCATCCACCCGAGCCTTGACACGAAAAGTCGTATTAGTCGGATAACATTCCGTCCAATGCCGTGCGGATCTTGGTCGCCCTCGATGTCTCGATAGATGCGCTGTACTTTAGGGAGCCGCGCTGGACAGCAAAAGCTTCGAGCCGTTCGGCCAACGACTCCGTTTTGGGGACGCGACTGCTGGTGCTCACATCTTCGTCTCTGATACCAGCTTGGTTGCTTGCAGCCTCATCGATGACCCTGCTCGAGTGGGAGTGCTTATAAAACAGCGCGGGGAGGAAGTTTTCCCCGTGAAACAGGTTTATGTCGGCATATTCCAGCATGGCGTCGGGTGAAGGAATGTAGTTGCCTGAAACATCCCCCTCGTCGGCAATCGTCCCATGCCGATGAAGGTTGTTATGCCAGTCATCGAAGGTTGATGACCTGTGGCGTGCCGCTAGCGCAAATTGCATGCTGAACATCAGGCAATCGCCGGAAGATTTCTGTGCGCCAACTCCGACAAAGGCCCACTTCGGTTCCGTTCCCAGCTGCTGTCGCGTTTCCCTTCGCAATCGGGAGTATGGGGTGATGAAGGTGTAAAGGTCGGCCGGCTCCATTACGATGACCGTCGGTGCTGCTGTGGTGCGGGTTCGAACATCAGCAACAAAGTGGTGCATCTCGCCGTCTGCCAACCGCACGACAGCGCGCCAAGCACTATTCGATGATCGGTCCGCCAACGCCTCGAGAAACTTGGCGGGCGAGCCCATGTACCTGAGATTAAGGTCCGGGTAGCGCTTGTTATAACTGCCCGCCAAACGATGAATATTTTCGATATCGAGGGACAACAATTCCTCGTCGGGCTGGATGTTGGCAGACAGATAGCGAGCTACTTGCTGACCGTATTCCATTAGGCCGGACGAAACTCCCGCTTGGTTGGCACGCTCAAGTGTTTGTCCAAGCAGCTGCAGCTTCTCGTCAACGCGGGCTGGACGAATATTTTGAGGTGTGATTCCGCGATCGGTCTCGCCAGATGGTCCGGCCGAATGCTCCCATTCATTAGTGGATCGAGGCAGATTTGATCGCACGGAATCAAGGTGAGCAGCAAACTCAGCTCCCTGGCCTTGTCCATCGTCCTGAGAGGTCTCGTGCCGTGCGCTCAGTCGTGAAATGCAGCCGCCCATTTTTACCTCTTGTCAAAAGGATCACCCGACCTGGCTCGCCACGAGCTCACCCGAAAGGGCTGCTTTGAAGTGGTGACCATCCATCGAGCGCCGTTTTAGCGATCTGCGCAACCAATCACGGGCCGATGAAGTAGGCGGGAGAGGCAAGCAATAGCGTGCGCCGCCGCATCGTACTACAAAGCCGAAGCCAGCGCTAGGCAATGAGAGTTACGCAACATTCCCAGCTCTCGCTTGCGCTCGCGGGATGCCGCAAGCGCCACGTGCGCTATCGCACCAGCGGCCGCAATTGGAGCGATCGGGGGTTCAAATCGGCAGACGATCCGATGGAGTTTGGACGCACATGTAACCGCGTGTGTCCGGCTTCCAAGGCGCTCGGCATTATCAATCGCCCGTTCGGCGAGGTGGCCCTCCTTTTGAAGCGAGCTGATCCAGGCCAGATACCGTCGCGTTGCAAGGGGCTGCAACCGGGCTGAAGTTCGGGACGGCAACGATCCGCTTCTGAGCGATCGAAGTGTTTTGATGTGACGCCGCCGCGCCGATAATGCGGTGGATTTTGGGGACTTTGTCGTTGCCATATGCTGTTGTGAAGCGCTCAAGGAAAGCAGTCAAGTCGGCTGGGACGCGCGGGATGCAACGTCCGAGCTCAACTGGACTTGCCTGAGTTCGCCCGTCCAGACCATCCACGCATTCCAAGGTTCGATTCGCGGAAGTCGTTTCTCGCGACTGGGATAGTCACCAACGCCTTTCGGGCAAATCAATGCCTCTGCGCTCTCATCCATTCGCTGCAACATGCTCTGCTGCTGCCTCATCCTGGGCCATCTTCCGTAGAGCGAGCGAATAATTTTGCCCGTGGTTGTTAAGGGCATCCCATTAATAAATCGTACCACGCGCGGATATTCGTGCGCTGCTAGCCGTGACTTAACGAAACTTGCAATGTCGTCGGCCAATGCGTCTGATCCAACATATCCATCCTTAAGCACGACATAAGCGGCAACAACCGCACCCCGCAGCGGATCCGGCTTGGCGACGACCCCGGCAAGACGCACAGCTTGGTGCGCAAGCAGGCAATCCTCGACTTCTGCAGGGCCGATCCTGTAGCCGGCGGAGCCAATGACATCGTCAGCGCGCCCCACGAAGCGAAGCCGCCCCTCAGCATCGCGCACCCCCTGGTCACCCGTAAGAAGCCATTTCCCATCCGGGCCTTCTACGAACTTGTCGCGCGTCGCTTCGGGATTTTGCCAATAGCCGATGAACATCACGGGGTCGGGGGATAAAACCGCGAGGGCGCCTTCCGTCTCGTCAGCTTGGCGAATGCCGGTCGCAGCATCGATGACATCGACAACGTGGCCAGGCACAGGCCGGCCCATTCTGCCGGGCAACGGGGGCTCTAGCACGGCACAGGAAGAAACCACCATGTTGCACTCCGTTTGGCCGTAAAACTCGTTGATCGCGCCCCCAAGCGTCGCATGCCCCCATTCGATCAATTCTGCACCCAGTGGTTCGCCGCCGCTTGCCACCGAGCGAAGGCGCACTTCAGGCGTGTCGGCCTCAGGCAGGAGCTTCATCATCTTCAAAGCGGTGGGGGCAGAAAAACGTTGCGTATTCGACAGGTCTTGATCAATTCGAAAGCTGCCTCTGCGGTAAATTTCGTAAACCGACAGGCGACAACCGGGATGCCCCGACCTGGCCGTCTGTTTTCAATCACCATGTCGAGTCGTCGTTATCGCGTGTCTGCACCTGTTCGGTATCCTCGTCTTCGACCAGTTGCTCGAGCATCCGTTTCTGCTTCTGGAGCGCGTCGATTCGATCTTCCGCCTCGTTTGCTTCGATCTCGCCTAGGACCTCTCGCCGTCTCGCCTCTGAATCTTGCACTCTTTGGTCTAGATTCGGCAGCCAGCCGACTTCTAGGTAATGCGGCGACGCGGATCGCTTGTCGTGGCCGGCCAGAACGCGGATGCGACGACTGCGGGGCTCCGCGAACCAAGAGGTCGGCAGCCCGAGATTTTTCCACCGGATCAAGGTCATGACCGAGGACGGGTCGACCTCGAGGGTCCACCGGGGCGGTTGAATTTCCGCTTGTCTGGCCAGTTCGGCGAACAACATAACGCCCCAGCGCAAGACGGGCGGTTTCGCGAAAAAACGACCGAGGCCGACATAGATTGCGTGCTCGCGCTCGTTCCCTACGATCCTTCCTCGCTCGATGTCTGCCGCCAACTTGAGCAGGCCGATATCGTGACAGCGAAGCGCGCGTTCATCGACCGTCTCGAGTATCGACAGAAGACCAGACCAGTTTCGCCGATCGTACTCTGCATATGCGGCCGCGATTGCGAGGAGAGTAAAGTCCTCGGCCGTTCCGTCGGGGATCTTGCCGCCCAGTCCTTTGATCAGGCCGGCGGGATCTACGATGTTCAATCGTCCGACCGTCAGAAGCTCGTCCCACTCCCTCAGGGAAGTTTCCGAATAGGGCTCGGCGCGAATTCCGCTTTCAGTCTCGAGTACCGCGACCGGCGCCGCTAAAGCCGGAAGCAGCCAAACGTCGAATTGGTCCTTTCTCCGAACCGCTATCGGTGTCACGGTCGCCTCGGTGAGGTCGGGCTCGTCGGCGCATACCAACTCCGGGCCGAAGACGTCGTTGCGCCGGTGGCGATTGCGGAGTGGCTCGAGTCCGATCTCCTGCGGCAACTGCACTGTGTTGACCTTGGCGTCGACCCTCAGTCTTCGCGTCCAACGGCCCCAGGGTAGATCGATGGTGATCCGGTGCTGGCCGGGAGCGAGCAATTCGATCGGATGGTCTTCCAAGTCTTGGAGCGATATCTTGCGGGAGGGCATCTCATTGGAGAAGCTCTCCAAGGTCACGCACTCGTCATCCTTCAGAAAGCCGCCGAGCAGCGTGGCGCTGGACTTGTCGAAATCGAAGTGGACGTTCGGCTCGGCATTCTTGGGTTGTCCGAGCGGCGACATGACCACGTGCCCGCCTTTACCCGGGCTCTCGCGCCTCAGGATCTTCAGCCAATCTATCGCGATACCGTGCGCATCTCGGATCGAACTGTCGTCGATGCGATTGAAGGTCAGTGACGGGCCGTTGGCATCCTTCCTGAATGTCAGGCTCGGCGGTAGTTTCGCTCCGCCAATTTCGCCGGCGGGGCTGAGTTGTTTGGCAATCTCCGCCGACATTGGACCGCCGCCCGGACTGGGATCCACCACGATATTGATCTCGTCCGATCCATCGGTGCCCTTCGGAAAAAAGGGAGGCGGCTGTCTCAATTGAAATATGATGTCGACATTCGGAGTTCCGAGTTTCTGCTGGAGAGGGACGTTCACCGCCTTCCAAGCGCTTTCGCGAGCGAGCGTGCAGCCGGCATTGATCAGATCCTGCAAGGGAAACTGCAGCGTGACCGGTATCTTCAAGGGTGCGCTCTTCGAGGGCATGAAACAATCGCGCGGGATCAGGTGGGACTGCAGTCTGATCGAGCGTACGTCGCCGACAGCGGTGGCCGGGTCGACGTCGACCTTGACCGCGGCTGTAGGCAGGGGCGATAGTTCCATGATGGGCGAGAAGCCATCGATCAGCGCTCTGCCGTGGCGCTCGCAGAACGGAGTTTGAAACTTTTGGGCGCTATTCGCCGCCTGAGAGATCTTTAGCGAGATGATGTTCGTGAAGAGCCTGTCCAGATCGATGATGCGCGCTCCGGTCGTCCAATCGTACTGGATGGCGTCCTGCTCGGGATCGTCGGCCTGTAAGCCAGCCCATAGTTGCGGATCGAGTTCCTCCAAGGAATATCGGATCAGAACGCCGCGCCCGTCACCGGCCCACGCCCGCTCGCCTGCAGAACAGGCGTAGCATACGGTCAACGCGTTGCCGGGATCCGGTTTGTAGGTGCCGGGCTGAGCGTCCGGACCCATCGCACGAACGCTGCTGAGTTGCCCCAGGCTGGCGGTCGGATCCTGACACGCGTCGTAGAACAAAAACTGGTCGCGGTAGCGCCAACTCTGAAACCACTCGGCGTACTCGTCGATCTTGAGGTTTGCACGGGTAATATCGTTTACGAGATAGTCCTGACAGAGAAAGACAGGGCCGGCGCCCGGCACCGACTTCCCATGGCCCGACATGAAGATGAAAAGCTTGTCGCCCTTTCCGCTCTTTGAAAGCTTGGCAAACGACGCCAAGACGGCATCGATGTTGGCTGGCAACAGGACGGTGCCGGTCGGAAATACCGTCGGGTCCAGCGGCGCGACATGGGCGATGATGCGAGCCGGCGGAACGCCGATCGCGATCAGCCATTTCGTCGCGGAGACGGCATCATTGACGCAGCCGGGCAATGCCGGAAAGTCCGCGCGGTCGTATCTATCGATACCGATGATTATCGCGTCAGCGTTCAAGGTCACGGTTTAGGCCAGCTTTCGACAATTTTTGCGTAGAATGACGGTTGACGGAAGTAGGCGCTATGCGCTTCCGGGAAGGACACGTTCGATTCGACTTCGAAGTCCTCGATACCCGTGGTCGCCCCCGGAAATGCGCGGCTCGCGCAGAACGAAAGAAAATCGTTCCGGTCAAAGATGTTGAGCCATGGCCGATAGGGTGTTCCGGCGGGAAGCGCTTGCCTCAATCTCATCGTGCCCAATGCGTCGAACTTGAACAACACCGGCGCCTGCGATCCGACCGTGATCAGCTTCTCGACCGGCAACCGACCGGGCTGCCGAGCGCGCGATAGCAAGTCGACCATCATGATGCCGCCGAGGCTATGTCCGAGCACGACGACGCGCTTGTTCTGCTCGGCAAGAGCGACGATCTTTCTCTCGATCGCTGCGAGAATGTCGTCACCGCGGCGCTCGTAGAGCAGGATGTCGCCGACGCCCGGAGACACGCCGTTCATCAACCCGGTTCTCCGATCGCGTCCATAATGGGTGGCGACCCCCTCGGCGAGCGCCTTTACGCCATTCCACAGCCAGGAGCCAATTCCTTTCGTCTGCGGAAACAGATCGACGATGGATTTAACGAGCGCGTCGCGGTCCGCAGCGACGTAGAGGGCGCTAGGACCGGTGCCGAGCTCGTTCCGGTAACCGATGAGAGCCGTCGCCGCGATGGCGCGTGCGACCGCATTGACGAGATCTTCGTCCAACGCGTCGCCGGTCGCTGCGGCGGCGGACTTGAGAAGAGGCTCCTTCATCAACCACAGCGCAGCGTCTCGCACGGCTTGAGCCTGCACACCGCCCGGTAGAGGATCCGAAACTTTCTGAACCACCCCGGCGACCATGTCCGTCATCGCGATGTCCGCCGCCTGCACTCCGGGCTTGGCGGCGTCCTGATCGCTTTGGGCCGGCGGTCTCATCGAGGCCATCCGCAATTCGAGAAGCGGATCGCGAAACAGCTCCCCCCAAAGCGCCGCCCGGTAGCCGATTTCCTCAGAACCGATTTCGTCGGCTTTCGCCAGGGCGAGCGGTAGAACGTCCTCTATCGCCTTGTCGTCGACGTTGACTCCGAGGTCCGGTCCCCAACAAATACCTTCGATCTCGATCGCCAGCTTGTCGCGAAACCCCTCACGCAAGAGCGCCATTGTTTGGTCGAAGCCGCTCTTGCGAACGCCCGTTCCGTGGATGAAGAGCAAGGTATCCGGCATGTCACTCTCCGCATTCTCAAAAATTATCGTCGCATCGAAGTCTTTCGTTCGGGGCGAGTCGCGCGGCTTGGGAAATCAGGTCGCGCCTACGTCCTAGTTCCAGCCTCGCATGAGCAGGAAGTTCGTCGACCCGACCTCTTCGGTGACGATGAAGTCGAGATGGTAGAAGGTCCACGAGAACTTCGGCTCAGGCGGCGCCTGATGATCCGGAGCATAGAGTCCGGCCTCGAAGATCGGGCCGTCGAGCAGGGGCTCCAATCGCCGGATGAACTTGGCGCATTGGCTGGCGTAGTGGACCGACTGAAGCGTATGCCCGGACTGCGTATTCGGGGCCGATATCACGACCGAGCCGGGCGGCACGCTGCGGAAGGCGACTTGATCGTGCGCCGACCAAAGTCGCATTCGTTCGGCGCTATCTTGATCGAATACTTCATGGCCGAAGATCGCGATGACGTGAAACTTGTCACGATGGACCTCGGCGAAGATCAGATCGTTCGTCCGATCGACATGACCGCGCGGATGGATGGTCTTGCCGAGATGGAAGTGATGATAACCCATCGCGTTCAGCACGAAGTCCTTGTCGGACCACCGGTCAGCCGGTGGAGCGTTCCGGGCTCGAGCGGCTGGTGCATATCCCTTGGTGTGAGGCGCGATGGAAAGATGCGGCGTCAGGTCCTCGCCGCTTCGTACCTTTTCCAGGAACATCTCTATCGCGTCCGCATGGGCGGCCCAACGCGGATCGGCCTGCGCGGCCAGCTCGACGCTTACGGTTCGCGGGCGCCGGCCGACGTAACGTGATCGCCAGCTCACGAAATCGATCAGCAGGTCGCCGAGACTCTTTTCCTGCATGTGTTTCAGTGAGGCACGATCGTTCGGAAATCGTGGAATGACCTTCACCAGTTCGCCTCTGAATTTCTTGATGCGGGGCGGCTCTTCGATCATTCGTTGTTGCTCGGAGGGGCTATCTCGTCACTCTTGGCGCATTTTCGTATCCGTCGAGTGGCGGCACGTTCAAGGCCGCGGGCGCCGGTGGACCGCAGGGATTCACGTCGTGACACCGAAGAAGCGACTGAACCGACACCCTTACCTGAAGTGAGAAATCGAGAGGAACGGTGGCGTTGAGGGGTAGTCCTGTGCCAGCTTGAACCACCGCGCGACGGAAGGCTGCATATCGATCGGCGATTACGTAATCGGGAAAGCGTCCCGAACTCCCGGCGATCATCGGATCGGGACCCGGTGCCGCCGCACCGTTCATTTGAATTGACGAACAGGTTGCCCAGGGAGCTCAAACTCCGGCCGCGTCGGCGTCGGTCGCAAAGGCAAGAGCGAAGATCGGAAGGCAAAGAAATTCTATTTTTCATATCAATAATCCAAATGCACTACCCAGACGAGAAAATAGCCTAACTCCATCCTGCAATCGAGTCATTTGGGGCCGACACCAAGGTCGGTACAGCGTCTCAGAGGCTAGGGAACGGACGCTGCGGCGGTGGAGCCGCGTTTATTCAGAAGCAGGTCGACTTCTCGAAGGTGTTTTTCCGACAGTCCGGCTTGCTTCGCGAACTCGGGCCAGCGGTCGACTGCTTTCCGAACAATTTCGAAAAGCCTTTCGGCTTCGGCTTTCGGAATCGATGCGCGCTCGGCGACCTTCATGATGTGCTTGTTGGTCGGATTCTTTCCTTCACCGTCGACGGCAAGATTGTGTTCGCCGCCGGGCCCTTCGGAGAGTGTGAGATCGTAAGCCGGTGTCGGATGCCACACCCCGTCCTTGGCCAAGAGGAATGCGTGGTTTTTGGCGTGGTCGTCCCGATTGCGCGCGAGTACGTTAAACACCATCCGGACGAACATCTGGCGCACATGGCGCTCGTCGCGCGTCAGAGCCCGCGTCGCCTTCAACAACGTATCGTAATCGATGGATGGCGCTCGGTGGTCCGCATCAAGGAGGCCGCTGACGGTTTCCACGTGAGCGCATCCGCTTTCCGTGCGATCGAACCTGCGGGCGGCGAAGTAGACGCCCTTATTGGTCTTGATCAACTTCGTGGGCGGCATGTCGACGCCTGCGGCTCGTGCCATAAGCGAGTAGGCGTATTCTTCCCGTCCGATTTCCGCGGGATCAACGGTTGACTTGAATTTCACAAGCCAGCCATCGAAGCCGTCCGGAAGGCCGCTTCCGTTGTCCGCAACGATCGTCCCGGTCTTGTCGTTCAAACCGATCATGATCTTCGGACGAACGCCCGCGGATCCGCCTTGGATTTCCAGCAGACGGTCGATGTCGGCTTCGCCGACCTCGCCCTGGACCGCTGCAGCCTGAGCGGCGAGCCAATCGATGTCTATGGCGCCGTTGCCGGACTTCCTCAAGGACTTGTCCGGAACGTAGCGCAGCGCGCCCATCCCGCTCTGGCCGACGAACGCCAACCGGTCGAGAGGTGTCAGCAGTCTGAAATCGTGTCCGAGCTTCTGTAGCCGGCGATCCAGCAGAAGCTTTCCCCAGCCGTCGGGCAAGCTATCGTTAAACGTTCCGTGCAGACCACCGAACGGAGCATGAGGCGCTTCCTTCGCTTCTGCCACGAACGGCAAATTGAATGGAGAGATCGCAAGTTTCTTTGCCGCGAAGTCGGGATGATACTGAAAGTAAGCGCGACGTTCTTCCTTGCTCCACGCCAGTGTTCCGACCTCAATCTGCTCCCCGTAGAAGTCCAGCAGAACCGACAGCTTCTGGATGCTCTCGAAAGGCTTTGATCCGGCATTCGTCATTTTCGTCGTCCTCGCTGCCGCAGTGGCTTGGCGATCACGTCTTCTATCGTTTTTCGAGGTTTGGAAGGAAAGAGGGCCTCGAACTCCTGCTCGGCACCGAGCGCGAATGCGATGGCTATGAGGAATTCGACGGATGATTTGCCGGTCCGTTCGAACAATTTGAGAGTACCGAGACTCACTTGGGCACGCGCAGCCAAACCTTCCTGCGTCAGGTTGGCCTCCAGCCGCCGCCGCTTTGCACGCTCCGCGATTCCGGCAGAGACATCGTGCGGGGACTTCAATTTAAGGGGTATTTCCATAGCTATAAAATGTGAATATGACAATCAGCAGATAATATAATATCTCCTAAAAGTCAACTACTCGGATCGATTGGGAACCCTCTCGAGCGCGCCATCGCACGTGGCACCTGTCGGAGCCGGTCTTCGTAAACGCGTATCGCCGGATACGTTCCGGGAAATTGGAGCGCGTGTGCTCCCGCCAGGTTGTTCACGGTTGCGTTGAATACGTCGTCGGAAAAAGAGGCCAAGAAACGCGTGGCGTGTGCGCGAAAAGCTCGCGTCTATGAATAGTACACGCCCATTATGGGAAAAACTGCCTACATGTCTACGATTGGGCCGGGAGGCGGCGCGTGCTGCTGAACGGCGCAATTGCGGATCATCCGGAGTGCGAGTGCGCTGAACTGGTCGCGCGCTTCCGCCAAGGCGGTACGGCTGGGGGCTGGCCTGTTTTATCCCTAGTGGCCTAAACTGAAATTTTTGCAGTGGCCTGATTTGCTTTAAGCGAGCGGCAACCAAGGCTTAGCCGGTGTTCTCGGTAGGACTACTGAGACGGTATAGTAAATGTTCTAGGCCCATTAAGGCATTAGTGATGCTTAAATATCCCCATCACCCCCGCTCGTGGCTACTATCGGTGACGAGAACGCCCGGTTGCGCTCCCGCCCAAACAAGCAGGGAGCAGTGCCATGCAACAGCGTCGTCGTTTCAAGCAAACGCAGTCATTGGAAGAACGTCTGGCTGACGAGGCACAGCGGCTTCGGCTACAGGCTGACGTGCTCGCACCTGGGCCTGATCGGGAAGTCATTTTGAAGAAGGCCCGACAGGCTGAGACCGGCGCGCACATGAGCGAGTGGCTGCGATCCTCCGAGCTTCAGCCGCCGAAATAAGGCCGCCTCAGTTGTCTTCTGCGATCTTGCCCTTGCCGTCGCAGGTCTTGCATTTGATCGGATAGATTTTGTGGCCCGGCCGAACAGGCTGCTCAACCGGCGGGAAGCCCGTTCCATTGCAGGTCAGGCCGGGCAGATACGCTCTTTGATCTTCGGCTGCATTTTGAACCTCTCCGGCCGCCTCTTGGCGGCCTCTTTTTTGCGATTTTCGCGAATTCGTTTTTCGCCTAACAACTGAAGCGACAGGATTCGATTGAATGGTTTAGGGATGCGCCGGAATTATCACCGGCCTATTTTGCATCTGCGAGTGGGGCCGCCGCGTTCCGATGACGAAACACCGTATTTTCCCGGAATCCAACTTGGTTGTTGAAAATTCTAATCTAACTCTTGCCGGGGCTAGCTTTTCATCCCGAACAAATTTTCAGACTAAACCGGCAAGGGGCCGCGCGTGAGCGGCCCCTTTCGATTCTAAATCAGTGGCCTGTCTTGTTCTGGCGAGTGACCACTTTCGGCCAGTACCAATACACGTATCGGCCGGCTGACTCGTTCAGCCGACGCGGGGAACTTTCAAGCGCCCACTCAGCGAATTCTCTTGGCAGAGCGTTGTCATTTCACTCAAGCGACTGCTCGGCTCTGACCTCGTTGTCGGCGGACGTACCGCCACCGAAGCGCAAGGCCTCGGCGAGCCAGACGGGTCCTTCGACCGTACGTCCATACGGAACGCGGCCTGCTCCCGGTTGGCCTGGCAAACTCCAGCTCAAACAGAAATTCCGTGTTCACCGCGCGCAAAGCCTGTGCAAAACACAGCAAGCCAGCCCGGATCAAAGTCGGGTACCGACACGGGCGCGCGAACCAAGCCCCGTTGCAATGGAACGACAGGCCCACCTTGGCGAGTTCTTCGGTGCATTTCAGGCAGACACGGGCGATACCAACTACGCCGCGGCAGGCCGGGCGTGATCTGTTTCAACTATTGGACCGTCAAGCGCCGGACCCTTCGTTCCGCCCGAAATCGTCTGCGGCCGGGCCTCAATACCCTTCGCACCGGCGGACCAAACCGGTCGGCGGCGGCCATCAGGGCCTGGTCCTGGAGCGCGGTTCCGGCGCGCCGGGCGTCCGCGAAGGCCGGGCACCGCTGGCGTCCCGGTCCGTCCAGCCACCGCTGGCGATCTCGATCTCGCGTTGCAGGGCCTCGATCGTCCGGGCGTGCCTGGCCTCGTCCTCGCGGCGGGCGTTGCGTTCCGACTCGAGGAGGATTTTTAGAACCCGTATCTCGCTCTGCAGTTGGGCGATGCCGCCCTCGCTCTCGCGTCCGTCCGACGGGGCTGAGGTCGCGGCCGGCGCCGCCACCGCCGGCGGGGGGACATCCGCCGAGGCTCGCACGGCCTTGCCCTCCGCTGCAGCGGAGGCCGGACCGGCCGCTCCGGACCGGACTGGACCGTTCGGTCCGGACCGAGCACCTGGACCGTGAGCGCCGGCGGCATACTCCTTCAGGATCGCGGAAATCCGGGTCGAGCCGCCGCCGCCGAGGCGCTTGCGCACCGTGGCGCGCGACAGCGGCCTCCCTTCGGCGGCGATCGCCCTGATCGCCGCGACGATCTCCCCGTCAGTGAACTGTCTACTCACTGAGCCATCTCCAATGGGTCCACTGGCCGCAACATCTCCTGCTCGAAGGTGCGACAGGAGTCGCCCGAAAGATAGCGGGCAAGCTCGCCGAAATCGTCGTTCCTCGCAGCCAGGGGTGCCACCCGCGCCAGCGGTTTTCGTCGCGCTCCGTGTTGCTCGGCCAATGACGCCGTCATGAGGTGCAGATTGACGGGCCGGCCGGCCGCCTCGCGGATCGAATCGGCGATCAGGAGTCCCCCCGCATCGACGTCGCCCCAGTGGTAGAACGGGGCGTCCGGCCAGAACGCCGCCATTTGGCCAACCAGCATGCGGACCGGCGGTGGCGGGAAGCCGTGCGTGTAGACCACCGCGCCCCGTTCGACGTCGCGGCACTGGCCGTTGAAGCTTGTCCAGTTCTCCACCGTCATGATGAACGCGGGCTCATCCCCGCACGGCGCGCAGCTCGCCACCAGGTCGGGATTGACTGCGCTCCAGGGCAGGGCGAAGCCGCTTACCGCGGTTCCCGCTGCGTCGGCAAAACGCACCGGGGCACGCAGACAGACGGGATGGCCGAACCTGACAAGGCCCAACATCTCCCAGATCTCGTCCTGCCGCGTGTCGTCCGGCAGGGCCAGCGCGCGGCGCAGGATGGCGCCGACCGCCGCACCGTGTCGCTCAAGGAATTTCGACGACCCGGAGGTCCGCGCGGAGGCGACGCGGAAATGCGTCCCGAACGCGACGTCGAGCAGGCCGGCGGCGGTGGCGAAGACGCTGCGCACCAGCTCGGCCTCGGCCGGCAGGCGATACCACTCGGCTCCCTTGGTCCATTTGTCGGCGGCATCCTCGATGGCTCCGTCGAGCCCATCCCGGCCCGCGGCGGCGTCCCGCGCCGCCGCCACCGCGGCGGCGGCGAGCGTTCCGGCGCGGGTGATGCCGAGGTCGCGCGCCAGGCGGTCGGCATCGAGCAGCCGCACGCGCTCGATGACGTCGCGCCGATTACCGCTTGCGCGGACAAGCGCGACCGCGCCGGCACGTTCGGAACCCTCGAGCCTTTCCCGCCATGCCCGCTGCACGGCGGGCGAGGGATCCTTCGGCGCTGTTGCGGCGACCGACAGCGTGCGGGTCGCCGTCACATTGCGGTCGGCGGATTCGAGCAGCCTGATGAGAGCCCTGCGCGCGGCCTCACCGCCGGAGATTGTCATTGCGCGGCCTCCAGCGCGTCGGTCTCATCGGAGGCGAGGGCGCGTTCGCGGTACGATTCGTAGCCCTTGACCCGCGGATCCTCCTCGGCGAGGTCGTCCCGCAGCGCGTCGGACACTTTCTCCGGAACGATGTGGATGTCCTCTCCGTCGCGGGCGACGTTGATGAACGTCTCCATCGCGTGCGCCAGTACGCGGGATTTCGTGTCGGGCGCCGCGGCGACGATCTGCAGATTGGTGCCGCTCATGAACTTGAGCATCTTCACCGTGTGCTCGGTGTCCAGTCCGTCGAGTGCGTCGTCGAGCAGGATGACGCCGAGCGATCCGTTCCTGCGGTCGGGCGAAGACGATTTGGACGACACCGCGGCCGCCATGGCGATATACTGCGGAACGACGCCCTCTCCGATCGACCCCTTCTTCATGCGCTGGCGCAGCGTCGAAACGACGTCGCCGGTGCCGGCGTCCTTGACCAGCACGTCGAAGGTCCAGTACGCCTTCGGATCGCGCAGATCGTTGAGCGCGCTCTGATCGTCGCTTTCGATCATGTCGGCGATGGAGCGGACGGCGCGGGCCTGCTCGGTGTCGACCTCGAGCGCGTGCAGTGAGGGCATCGCCCAGTTCGGATCCTCCGTCGCACGTTCGACCAGATCGATGATCGCCCTGAACTTCTCGACCGGGTTCATCCTGAACAGGTATTTCTCGCCGTAGAACTCGTGCTGCTCCATCTCGCGATTGAGGTCGTCGCGCGTGTCGCGGATCTTCGAGAAGGCGTGCACCAGCAGGCTGACGAACTCGTTGCGGAATGCGTCCGAGAGCTGGCGGCCCGCTTCCTCGGCCTCGGCAGTCTTGTCCAGCAGCGTCGAGTTCTGCAGGAGGTCGCGCATCGCCCGCGTTTCGCCAAGCCGCTCGCGCCATGCCTCCCCGCTCAGCACCGGCATTGCCACCTCCGGGAAGTCCGCCGCGTGTTTCGCCCACGATTCGTGACCACGCGCGATCCCGGCGCGGCTCTCCTCGGCGCGGGTCTCTGCAGTTTCGAGCGTCTGCTTGTGTTCGCGCCAGAAGTCCTTGGCCTCGGTCAGTATGCCGAGGACGCGCCGGCGCACCTCGTGGGCAGCGTCGTGTTCGCGGAGGGCCTTTGCCTGGCGATCGAGTTCGGCGGCGGCGAACTGCTGTCGTGCCACATCGATCTCCGCCTCCGCGCGCGTGACCGCGTCGTGTGCTTTTCTTGCCGCCTCACGTGCGAGCGACCATTCTTCATCGCGCTTCTTCCGCTCCGCCTCGAGCTCGCGGATTTGCTGCTCTTTTTGGGGATCACGCTGCCCGCGAAGCTTCTGCAACTCCTGGCGGCTGCCGTCCACGGCGGTCTTCGCCCGCCGCAGATCGTCCACGACCGAACCCAGGGTCTTCAGGGAACTCCCGGCCTGTCCGATCAGCGTCCGATAGGCGTCCTTGGCAGCTTCGAAGACCTTCCTCTCGGTTACTGCTTCCTGTAGCTCGCCATGCAGGCGCTGAAGGTCCGCCGCGGCGTTCGCGGCCGCCTGGGCGCGGCCGCGCCGTCCGACCAGCAGATAGCGCTGCGGTCGCATCTTGTAGGAGGAAAAGCGAGTCGCGCGCATGAGGTCACTTGTCACGGCGTTGGGCTCGCGCTCGATGTCTGCTTCGGTTCTTACCCGCTTGATGCGCCCCAACACCGCGTTGACGTAGGCGGCGGCGGTGGCGCTTTCGGCTTCGACGACGGCGGCCAGCGAGTCGGAGGCCGGCGGCTGCGCGCCGACCGTCAGGACCGATGGCTTGACGATCTCGACCCCGTCGCTGCGGGTTGAGCGCCGTTGCACCCGGACGGCATCGATGTATTCGTTGCCGTCCTTCAGGATCATGGCCTCGCGGGCGTTACCTAGCACGGATTCGACCGCGTTCCGCCATTCCTCCTTGCCTTCCCTGATGTCGATCAGATCGCAAAGCGCCGTCGCGACGATTTTGTTGGCCGCCAGGGCGTCGCGCAGAGCTTCCGCCTCGGGTCGCAGCAACGCTTGGTCGATGGCCTCCGAGCGCGCTCTGCGCGCAAGATCGTCGCGCGTCTTCGAGATCCGCTCCTCGCGGGCTGCCGCGGCGTTGTGAGCACGCGTGAGCTCCCGCACGGCTTCGGCTCCCACCGCCTCTACGGCGCGCTGCAGCGCGTCGGCGTCGGAAGCCATGGATTGGATTTCTACGTCGTCCTGCGCCCGGCGGAAGTCGGCTCCGGCGTCCGCGATCCTGCGGACGTTGCGGCTATCGGCGTCCCTCATGTAGCCCACGGCGGTGCGGATCGCATCGATCGCCTCAGCGCGGCGTTTGAGCTCCTTTCGGACGTCACGCAACCTCGTCTCCTCGCCGGAGAGGTCACGTTCAGCATCCCGGATTCGCGTTTCGAGTGCAGCGGCGCCGCCAGAATTGCGCGCCTCGTCGACGCGCCGGCCGGCCTCTTCCTTGCGATCGTCCGCCTTCATCTCGGCTTCGTCGGCTGCCTCGGCCTGCGTCCGCAGGTTGACCAGCTTTTCCTCGATGGCGCCGATCTCGGATTGGCGCTGGCCGACGGCCGCCTCGGTCGCCGCCGCCACGCGACCGCGGGCCTCGCGATCGTCCTCGGCGGCCTTCGAATAGTAATCGACCACGGTTCCGAGCGAATCGATCTGCTTGTTGATGCTCCCGATGGTACGCACGATCTCGCGATAGAACGCCAGGCGTTCGCGCATCCGTCCGATGTCGATGAAATCGGTCTCGAGGACATGGGCGCGCATGAAGGCCGTGATGTCGCCGACCGGCTGGAACACCAGCGCGCGCTTCACCGCCCTGTAATAGGAACTGGCGTCCGCATGCCACGAACCGTAGGTGAGCAGGTTGAGAAGATAGGTGGAGTAGTCAGACGCGCTGTCGCATTCCTCGACCTTTCGGCCACTTGCCCGCAGGCCGTCGACCGCCTGGTCGAACCCCTTCGCCATCTCGCCGTCTTCGGCCATGAAGACGAGATCCGCGGTCGTCACGCCGCCGCCGGTCACGACCATGAAGCGTGTGTTGGGCCGTTCGCGGTGTTCGTGCGCCACGATGTGCACGACACCGGCGACCTCCGCGCCCTCGCGGGGGCGAAACGACAGGCCGATCCAGGTCTGGGAGCTCTTGCGAACCACCTTGGCCTTCTCGTTCTCGTCGTGCCGGACGACGCCGAGACAGTATTCCTGCAGCGATCTGTGGGCGTCCGGCCGGTTCTGCCGCACCGCCGCGGCGTTGTAGACGACGAGATCGCCCGCGCCGCCGGTCAGTCCGGTCTGGATCGCATCGACGCACGAACTCTTGCCGCTGCGGTTCGGACCGAGGAAGACGGTGTTGCCGGAAAGCTCGATGTCTTCCCGTTCGATCAGGTAGAAGTCGATCAAGGACAGACGGACGATCTGCGGTGTTTGGAGTTCCTGCCGGCTCATGCGTCGGCCTTTTCTTGGCCGGAGCTGCCTTCGCCGCCGACATCGGACGCGGCGGATTCGCTCCGCGCTTCCCTGGCATAGCGCTTCAGTGCCTCAAGCGGCTCGGACACTGCCACCAGGCTGATCGATGGCCTGACGGTGAAGGGCATTCCCTCGTGGAAAGTCGGCGGCAGCGACACCTGGATAATCCCGTGGTTCTTCAGGAACCGCAGGATGTCGAGCATCCTGACTTTGCCGGGCGGATCCTTCCTGGTCTTTTCCTTCCAGAGGTCGTAGAGGCCGTCGGTATGCCATTCGGCGTTACCGTTCACGAGGCCGGTGGTCTGGATGGCATTGTCGTAGAACGCCCGCAGCAAAAGGATGGCAATGGCCTCATCGACGCGCAGCGGCGGCGCCTGGTGGGCGAGCCGCTTGTCGCGCGGCGTATCGGGAGCCTCGGCGATCGGCGGCATCAGACAGACCATCTTGATGTTGCCCGAGGTATTGAACTGAAGCCGCCATCCGAAGACGTCGAACAATCGCTCGGCGAAGGGGCGGACCTGATCGTCGTTGAGCAACTCGTAGACGTCCTTGGAGCCGAAGTCGTTGCCGAAGATGAATTGCCGCTGCATCAGTGTGCGGAAAGCGCGCTGGACGGCGACCTTTGGATAGCGCGTTCTGGCGAGGACCTCCTCGTATTCCTGCAATCCCGACAGAGCGTTCATCGCGGGGGCTCCGTGATTCTGGTGGCCGTGAAGTTGGGCAGTTCGCCGTATTTGCACGCGGCGACGCCCTCCGCGGGCGCTAGAAGCCAACCCTTGATTCGTCGGCCGCGGCCGGTGAGCGCGAGCAGGGCGATGTATCGCCAGGTGAACCAGTCCTTTGCGTTGCCGGGCGCGAGAGCGACCGCGTCGCCGTCGCCCGTCGAACCCAGGTAGGCGAGCGCATGTCCGGCGGTCGGCTCGGAGGCGAAATCGAACGCGCGGCAATCCTGGATGAAGCGCTTCCTGTAGGGATCTTCAGGCGGCCGCCGCAGGACGCGCGGCTCCGGAGGGGGCAAGGGCTCCCTGGCCTCGGGAAAGCGGGATTCGCCCACCGGCTCGAGGCAGTTGAGCAGCGGCAGAACGCAGGGAAGCTCCACGTGATCCTCGAGCAGCGCCAATTCCTCGAGGCAGGACTCGACGCGTTCGCGGATGGTCGCCGGATTGCGGCCGATGAATCTGAGGATGTCGCGGATGCGGCTTTCGATGCCGACCTGGCCCTCATCGATGCGGACGCGCAGGCGTTCGATGTCGTCGAACGAGGTCGAGATCTCGGAAAGCCGTCTGCGGATCAGCGCCTCGGCTTCGCCTTTGGTCGCCGCATGACCGGCCTCGACATAGGCGGCCATCGCCTTCTCCATGGCCGCCGCCGAGCCGAGGATATCGCGGACGGCGCGGGTGACGTGGTGGCGGGACCGCCACGGGTTGTTTTGGGACAGGATCTTGGTCCAGTCGCGGATCAGGATATTGCCGACGAATTCGGCGAAGAACACGTCGACCGAATCATCCATGCCGTCGGCGGAGTTGAGCCGACGCACCACGGACAAAAGCGCCGCATCAATGCCGGCCATATGGCGCCGGAATCCGACGGCTGTCTGCCACGCGGCATCGATGTTGGTGGCGTGCATCGTCGGGTCATCGGCGGCCGCGCCGATCAGGGAAGAGACCTGCGAGACCAGTCCCGTGAAGCTCTTGGCGACGTTTTCCTTCAGGTCGCGCAGCACCGTCATCAGCCGGCGGTAGCCATCGGGCATCGTTACCCGGATCAGCCAGCGGTCCGACTCCTCGACCAGCCAGCCGCCTTCGCGCATCTTCAGATACAAATAGTCGGACGACGCCGATTCCGGCTCGTCTTCCTCGCCTTGTTCGGAGCAGCCTTGTTCGGAGTTCGGCGGCGGTGCCGGCATTCCCTCGATCGCGGCGGCAATCGAGTTCTTGACCTGATCGCGTTCGGGATTCTCGATGGCCATTTCGCCGAAATGGGTGGCACATAGCCGCAGAAGCGCCGCTTCCGCCGCCAAGGCGTGACGGCCGGTGAAGATCCTGAAGGCTTCGGGCGGCACGCAACCGAACAGATCGCTCATGCCGACCCCTCGACCGGACGAGCGAGGCCATCGCCTGACGTCGCAAGGCCGTCCGACCCGCACCAGATACCGTAAATGTCTTGGATAGCTCCGTTCATGGCCGCCCCGGGCGATTGAGGCGGCATGCGACGTCCGCGAGACACGACAGAGGTGTGGCTTGCGAGAAAACCGGTTCGCGGACGCGAGCGGGAAGCCCTTTTCATGACGTGACAGCGACTGTCCATCTCCGACCAATGGTAGCAATTCCGTGACCAGTCAACCTTGCAGACGGGTCCGGCCATCCCCTCGAAGGCATCGCTCCCCGTCCGGTCGCCGGACTCGCCCATCGCGTGAAGGCGAGTCGTCGGCGTCGAAATCTCGCGCTGCCCCTCGGATAGGCATCCAGATCTATGTCAGGCGGTATTTCCGCCTGTAGGCATCGAGGAAGTCGCGATCGCAGCAGATGCAGCGGCCGCTCGTATCCTTGGCGCGCGGGTCCCCCAGGACCGGCGCGAGCGGTCGCAGCAGATTGATCCGTGTCGTCGTGGTCGAGGCGGGCGGCATGCCGGCCGCGTGCTTGACCAGATCGGCCGCAAGCATGATCCCCGCGAGCGCCGACTGGAACACCATGGGCACGACGGCCGTGCCCGCGTGGCAGCTGCCGGTCAGGCCGACCATCAGGCCGCCGCAGATGGCATTCCGGTAGAAGGTCTGTACCGGCTGGCCGACGAACACCTGGAGCGCTTCGAAGGGGACGCCGAATGCGGTGGCGACGCGCCGGACGAAGGCCTCGGACACCGGCTGATGCGTCTGCAGCAGTGTCCGGATTTCCTGGTGCGCATCGGGGATCCTCAGTTCCTCAGCCACTCGTTCGTGTTCGTTCTTCACGGCGCCCGTCGGCAAGTAGAGACAGGCGAGGCATGCGCCGTCGTCTGCGAAGCCATGCCGGGAGACGCCCAGATCGACGTCCTGTGTCCAGGCGTTCACGGTCCATTTTGGCAGCGAGGCCTGGAGCGAGATGCGATCCTCGGCGGTGTCGAGCGCCACCGCGACCCGTTCGAAGGCGCGCTTGCGGCGACCGTTGACATAGTCGCTCCATCGCTGCGGATGCGCTCTCACCTTGAGCGTGCCCTGCTCGAACAACGCGCGGGCGAGCCGGACCTTCCGGCGACCGACATCGTGTTGCGTGGCCATGACGTAGCGCTGCAGGTTCGAAAGGTCGGCGTTCTCGTGATCGACGAGATGAAGGATGCCAGCGAGAGCTGGAACGCGCGACAATGCCCAGACGGCGCCGTTGCCGATCGCGCCCAGTCCCACGAGATAGGCGTCTCCGAGATCGCAGCTCTCCGGCAGCGGCGATGCGGCCGTGGATTCCTGAAGGTAGGTCGACAACGACAGGTCGATCCTGTCGTCGAGATCGCCGCGTGGAAGCTGGCCGGCGAAGATTCTTCTGAAGACGTTGGCGGCGCCGAAACACGCGGCTGCACCGGCACCGAATGGATTCGTCGTCAATCCGGACTGTACTGGGCCCTGCCGCGACAGCAGCGCGCGCCACCCATCGGAGCCAATATAGATGGCGGCGAATTCGGCGACCACTTTGGTGTTGCCGACGGCGACGACGATATCGGTGCCAACAAGTGCGTCTTGCAGCTCGATCCGGTCGTTGATGCTGAGGGCCAAGTCCCGCAGCCGGGCCGCGTGTTCGGCGGCCGCGGAGCCGACCGGATGGATGGCCAGCACCGGATAGAGCCGGGCGAGCAGTCGTACCGACAAGTCGAGAGTGGCGCGGCCTTCCGGGGACTTGACGGCGGCATCGTCGAAGGACAGCGCGACACGGTGCGCCGACAGCCGGTCCTTGAAATCTTCCAGGTGGAAGTTCGCGAGAACCTGCGAGGCGGCCGCGGCGCTCCTGTCGAAGAAGTTGGCAAAGGCCATGGCTACTCCACGATCGTGATCATGCGGGCGGCTTGCGACGCGGAAATGCTCCGCCAGGCGCCGGAAGCATCCAGCCGGTACGAGGCGAGGCGGTTGATCGCGAACGGGCCGGTCGCGAAATCGGGCATCACCAGCGAGAAGCAGCCCACCGTCGTCGCGACAGCGTATTGGTCGTCGGTGCTGGAGTGGTAAGCCCGGCCCGGATGACTGTGGATCTGCGCGATCAGCGAGAGCTTCTTGCGGTAGAGCCAGACGTTCAACCGATGCAGCTCCTGGGCCTCGGTGATGACGCAAACCCCGTCTTCGGTGCGGATGTGTTTCTGGGCCGGGATGACGGCCTCTTCCACAGTGAACACGTCGCCGCTCTGCCGGCCGGCCCAGAGGCCGAGACCCTCGAAGCCGTCGCGTCCGACCTTGCGCAAGTGGGCGTGGACGGCGCTGGCGCAGTTCTGAGGTACCCGGACCAAACGGACGTCGGAAAGCCGCATCATTCCCGGAACGCCTGCGGATTCGCCGCCAGCGGGAGCGTGGTCGCCTGCACCTGGATTTGGAACATCGACAGTGGCTCCACGCCGTAGGTCCAGATCTTGTCGAGGATGAAGGCCAAGGAGCCTTCGCCAGAAGCTCGGTGCAGAAGCCATGAATCACCGGTATGGGCAGGGTTGTCGTGATATTCGCGGACGCCCGGCAGGCAGATGAAGGGATGGTCGTCGAGACCATTGGCCTGCACGATGTTGGTGACCGGAAGGGTGCCTTGCTGGAGCATCGCCTCAAACATTTCGGGCGGCATGCTCTGACGCCGCGGCATGGAGAAGTTGAGGTCGCGCGCGACCAATGCCTCGCGGGTGAAGGGGTTCACGAAGCGGACCGACAATGGCCGCAGGTCGTAATCGGTGAAGTCGATCACGACAGCTGCGACGATCGGGAAGGGACGCAGTTTTGGCACCGCGAATGCGATGCAGACCTCGGGAAAACTGACGTCGAGAAGGAGCCACCCGCGCTTGCGATAGGTGGCTTCCATCTCCCGGTATGCCGCGATCTCGCGATCGAACTTGGCTCGCGAGACCGCCGGATCAACGACCTGCGGCAGCACCAGCGGCTCCCGCCTTCAGGCTGAGGAAGAGCGTAACCTCCTTGCCGAAGTGATAGTGGCCGACGCGCTTGTCGGGGTCCAGCACCGTGCCGGCCTCGTTCTTGATTTCCCAGTTCTCCGGCGGCTGGGCCAGGTTCTGGGTTTCGGTCAGGGCGCGCTGCCGGACCTCGGAGAGTTTCTCCTGCTCGGTGGCCTTGATCGTGACCGGCTGACCGTTGACCACCATCGTGATCTTCACGTGGTGACCGTGATCGTGGTCGCCGCCCTGGTCGTGACCATGGTCGTCGTTGCCGTGGTCGTCGTTCCCGTGGTCCCGCTCGCGACGGGCTTCTTCTTCAAGTTCGCGAGCTCGCCGCTCGAGATCATGGGCGTGTTCCTCGATCGAGTGAGCGGTCTCTTCCAACCGCCCGGCTTCCCGTTCGAGTTCCTTTGCCTCACGGTCCAGCCGGTCGGCGCCCTTATTTCCGTGATCGTGCATGATCGACTCCGTTTCCGCGGGCGCTCCGGAATCGGCACCCGAACCAAGCCACCAGCCTAGCGGGATTTCGACAAAAGATTTATGTCGATAACATTAAATATTGGCAATGTTTGTATTAAGCACAAATATGTTTGCAGGATTGACGCGGGAATCGAATTGCGATTCTCTCGCGTCATGGCTGATTTGGAGATCTACAGGATCGTCGGTGCCGGCCTGGCGGCGAGGCGGAAGAAGCTTCGGCTCAAACAGTCGGAGGTCGCCGATCAGATCGGTCTCACGAGAGCTTCGCTGGCGAACATCGAGCGGGGACGCCAGAAGATCATGCTTCACCAGATCTATCGGTTGGCCTCGGCCTTAAAGGCTGAGTCGATCACCGACCTCGTCCCGAGCAATTTTTCGTTCGAGCAGTCGAGCGGTCCGCTTATGATCGAGGGCAGCGACGTGAGTGAGGCGCAGCGGGCGCAGATCGAGCAGTACGTCAGACGGACGGGCGGTGGCCGAAAATGAGCGAACTGGAAGAGGCGAGAGCGCAAGCGCGTTCCCTGGTCAACAAACTCGGACTGAAGGCACCGCCGGTTCCGGTGGAGAAGCTTGTGAAGGCTCTGGGAGCTCGCGTGGAATACACGCCTTTCGACGACGAATTGTCGGGGATGGCGTTCATCCGGGACGGCAAGCCGGTCATCGGAGTCAATTCGAACCATCATCCGAACCGACAGCGCTTCACGATCGCGCACGAATTGGCTCACGTGGTGTTGCATCGGTCGAAGCTTGAAGCGACGGTTCTGGTCGATAAGGGCAGGAATTTCCTCCCGCGCGACTCTGTTTCGGCGGAAGGCATCGATCCTCTCGAAATTCAGGCGAACGCATTCGCTTCCGAACTTCTGATGCCGGAGCGGCTCGTCCGACAGGTGCTGGCAGAATCGTCCCGCGACATCCAGGACGACGACTATCTCATCAGCATAGCGAAGCGCTTCCGCGTCAGTCTCGCCGCAATCCAGCTCAGGCTCGCAAGGCCGTAGGCGGACGTCCAACGTGGCCTTCATCCTCTACGATCTCGAAACGTCCGGGTTGAACAGGCGCTTCGACCAGATACTCCAATTCGCCGCTGTCAGAACCGACGTCGATCTCAATGAGACCCACCGACTGGAGACGAAGTCGCGTCTCATGCCCCATGTCGTTCCGTCGCCGCAGGCGTTGCTCGTCACCGGCCATACGCTCGCCGAGGCCAGCAGCCCCTCGAGGCAGTCGCACTATTCCATGATGTGCGAGGTCGTCGATGCGCTCGCTTCGTGGTGCCCCGCGACGTTCCTCGGATACAATTCGATCCGATTCGATGAGGAATTTCTGCGGCAGGCGTTCTATCACTGCCTGCATCCAATCTTCCTGACCAATACGAACGGCAATGCCCGCGCCGACGTCCTCAACCTGATGCGGGCCGCAACGACTCTTTATCCTTCCGTGGTGCATGCCGGCCTCGAGTCCGACGGGCGTCCCACTCATCGTCTTGGTGCCGTCGCTGCGGCGAACGGCATCGTGTCGCACAAAGTCCACGACGCGGCGGCCGATGTCGATACCATGCTCGGACTTTGCAGACTGGTGCGCGCCGGCGCGCCCGATCTCTGGTCGACATTCCTGCGCTTCTCCTCGAAAGCGGCGGTGATCGACTTCGTCCGCGACGAGGACGCATTCGCGTATTTCGACTACTTCGGGCGCCCGCAGGTCATGCATTTCCTCACGAGGGTCGGCATCAGCCCCCGCGACGCGAACGCGCATTATTGCCTCGACCTCGCAAGCGACATCGACGCTTTGCGCAAGCTCGACGACGGCGAACTTGCCGCCCGCATGACAGAGGAGCCCCGGCCGGTTCGGCGGCTGAAGGTCAATGCCTCGCCCCTGCTATACCCGTTATGGGACATCGACGCCGACCGCTTTCTCGATCTGACCGAAGACGAGTGCGCGCGACGAGCATCGTCGGTTCGCGGCGATCCCGAATTCATGGCTGCCCTCACCCGGGCGGCGGCAACCCTCGAGCCGACCTATGCGTCCTCCAATCACGTCGAGGAGCAGATCTACGGCGGCGCCTTCTTTTCCGACGCCGACGCCGAGTTGTGCCGGCGATTTCACGGCCTCCCGTGGGAGGCGAGGTCGGACCTGGTCCATCGCTTCCAAGATGTGCGCCTGAAACGCCTAGGGCGGCGACTGATCTACTTCGAGAGCCCGCATCTGCTCGAAGAGGCGGAGCGGCGCGCTATTGCGCACGATATCGCTGCACGCCGGCATGGAGACGGGACGTATGCTTCTCCGCCCTGGATGACGATCGCCGCCGCACTGTCCGAGCTCGAATCGATCAAAGCAGGGCTGACCGACGCCTTCAAGAAGCCGTTTTACGACCTTCGATAGGCGTATCCGCAGTGGCGAACGCAAACGCTTGGACGCACATGCGCGAGGCGGGATGCCGGGCCGATCAGTTGGATAGCCTCCTTCCACGCCAGGTAAGCCGCCGGCTTCGCTGGTGGCGCGATCCAAATGTCGCGTCGGCCCGGTCTCGAGGGACGCAATATCGGCCCGATTTAGCAATTCGCTAAAACGTTCTGCTGAGAAGTGAAAATTTCCCGGTTGACTATCAAGCGTTGGAATCCATCCTAATAGTAGGCTTAGCCTACGAGGTCATCGCGTGTGGCCGCCCTTCCGCCCGAGCAGAAATGCTTGGGCGTTTGTGGTTCAGGGCCTACGTTTGATGCCCTCGAAACACTAATACTTCGTCGCGAGCATAGGCCACTCTTCCGACGCCATTCTGCACTCAATCAGTTTCCCGTCCTCCATCAAACGCTGGAACGGTCGATTGCTCGCGTGATATCCGCCGACGCACATTGGCCAAAGGAATAGATCAGCGAATTGCGCCATCGGAGACGACTTCTTCTTTGGCTTCAGTTCGTAAAGCGTTTCCCTGAACTGCTCGGCCGTCAAGGGTGCATACTTGTCCGACGTGTCGACCGCGAATGGAGGTCCCTTCGTTCGCAAATCGTCATAGTACCCCTTGATCAGCGCGTCTTCGGGCTTGTTGCACCGCTCAGGCGAAACGCGAAGGCGATACCCTATCGGTCGTGCGTATTTTGCCGCGCGCTCGGCGGCGATGTTGAAGGCACTCTTGAAAAGCATCCATCGTTGGCCCGAATCCTTCTGTGCATATCGTGCGTTGTAGCCTGGGCGATCTATCACGCAAGCAAGACCCGTGATGGACCGCGATGATCGCCGCAATCATCGCGTTCCGACACCTCCATGATGGTGGCGGTGCTGCTGCTGCCGGTCGCCGCAGGAACGGGATCAGGCCGGCTGCCCGCTCTCGCACGGGGGAAGCTCGGCCCTCCGGGCCGAGAGCGATCATGCTTGCGCGTTCCGCGCAGGCCTGGAAGACGTGATCGGCACGAAGCCGATCTGGAAGCCGAACGCGCGCCCGATCTTCTGAAGCGTCTCGGAGGTCGGATTCGCCACGCCGCGCTCGATCTCGGCGACTTGACGCGTCGTCATCTTGAAAAGCTTCGCGAACTCAGGTTGCGATAGTCCGAGGGCATGCCGCATCTCCGCGACCGCGTGGGGAAGCCGCAACTCTCCCGCCCGCGCTTTCGCCGAGACCGCCGCGCGACGATCGCGGATTTCCTCTTTGGTGGGTTTACGCCATCGGGGCATATCGATCACCCCTGGGCGGGAAGGCTGCGCAACTTTGCGACGCCATCCGCCATTTCGACGTTTCTGACGATTGCGTTCTTCACGACCGACTCCGGTACCTTGTGCTGAGTTGCGAGATCGGGGAGGGCACGCAGCAGGCTCTCCTTCGCCGCCAGACGCTCCATCAAGCGTCCGGCGGGAACGCTCGGAGCGGCTACGACCTCGCAGACTTCGCGCCAATCGGGGTTCGTGTCCCGGTTCTTCATCCTCATGCATTCCCAAGTCGTGGATCTGGGGATCGCGGCCGCGTCGATCTTCATGGGGCAGAAGTCGAACAGCGGAGACAGCCGGACGCGTCCGTCCGGGAACTTCCTGAGCGCGGTATTCCGGCCGTGATTGTCCGGATTTCCCATCGCAAGGTTGAGGATGTCCCGCAGTATGTATTCGACCGTATCCTCGAAGGGATCCGCCGAAACATCTTGAATGAGCTTGATGTAGGTCTCATGCCGGGCTCGCGCGCCGAACTCGGCTACGCCGAGCGCCGATATGAGGCTTTCCTGGCCATAGCGTACCAGTCCTTGGTCGGTGACTAGGCGATCGAAGCGGGGAATGACCAGCACTGCGTCGCCGTAGGTGTTTTCGCCTTCGACGTTCAGGCCGAAATCCTTGGCGACCTTCAGATAGCCGGCTTCGGCCTCGAGGATGCGCTTGTCGGTGGGTTCGGTGCTCCGCAGGAGCTTGGTGATGACATGGGCGCGCGCGTCCTGATCTTCCACCATCGGAGCAGGATACCAAAGACCATCCTTCGACTGAGTGAGCGCGACCTTCGGCCAATCTCCTTGAAGACCCGACGATCCGGACGCCAGCATCGAGAAGTGATCCGCGACTTCGAGGAAGGTCGCGTCGCGGCTCAGGATGTCTTCCATGGTCACGCCGACGGGCGTCATCTTGGCGACCCGCTCGACCTCCAGAAGATGAGCCTCCTTGACGCGAAGATTTCCAACGGGGGCGCCGGCGGACCTTTTGAGTAGTTCGATTTCGGTCGAGGCGGCATTCGGATCGAGTTGCATGAACTCTGCGATTCGTCTGGCTTGCCGCCCTTGCGGGATGAAATCCAGAATGAATGCCGGCCAAGTGTCGGCGTATCGGTCGTCGAGATCGACCGGTGCAGCGATTGAATACGCGCGCAGATCCCGCAGGGTCTTTCCGTCCGCCAAAGCGATGGCGGCATGCTCCGCGAAGTACTCGAGTTCGTAGCTCGTCTTCGAAGATCCCTTATGCCCCAGCTCGGGCTTTTCGATCTCTACGACGGCGGCGTCGTGCCACTCTCCATCGAAGAAAGCTTGGATAGTCAGGTTCATTTTATGCACCCACTTTGATGGGTTTATATTTCTGAATTATCCATTATTCAACCCCCTATGATGGGTTGAATAGCCTGACGTCCATCTTTATTAAGCCATCTAAGTGGTTTGGTAAAAAATCGAAAAGTTGGATTTGCTCCCGACCTTTTCATCCCAAAGGTCCCGCGGATCGAGGCTGATCCTAAGGGCGCGTCCCCGGGTCGTGGGTGGACGACGTGGTCCTGTCACTGCGGGCGAGATCCAACGGTTTGCGAGATTGGTGGGTGTCGACCGGTGAGGGGGTCTTGGCCCATCGATCGTCCGAAAAAGCCGGCATTTGGGCGCGCCACGATCCCCCTATTTGCCGACCTTCTTCGCGGCGTGCGTCCCGTGTGATCGATGCGCTGTTCGTCTTGACGATCAGCCGGATGACTGCGGCGACGGTCGCGCCTACGGCATACGTGCAGCTCCCTGCTTTGTCGGCACTGTCCGCTACAAAATACGGGATCTCTATGCGACCAAAGGCAATGGGCGCTCGCATCGGCCGCAGGCGCTCGGCGGTGATACTCGGTCATGGCGAGCCGCGGCCCCGGGGACGCAAATGGCAAGCGTGATACGCCAGGGTTTGAGCTCCGATAGGGAGGAAGTTGAAATCAAGGCTATCAGGAACGGTGACGAAGCGGGGTCGATGGGTCGAGAGTGGCTTGGGATTCATCAAGCTCGACTCAGAGGACCGGCGTGTCTTCCTTCATATTGAAGCGCTGCCACCAGGTTAGAGCCTCCGGAAGGCGCGCGCATGACGTACATGCGATGAAAACAGCCTCAACAAAGCAATGAAGCTCTGTGTTGCAGAATCCTTGCCTCATGGTGCGGCGGCGCGCGGCACGGTTCGTTAAGGTTCCAGCAGGCCAATGATCGGAGCCTGGTCAAGACTTAGTAATGTCTCCTGATTGAACGGCGCGCTTCACAGCGCGAGGCCGCGGTCTGCGAGCACGCGATGCATCAGCGCGCCCTTGATCTCGCGGGCGATTTCCTTGCTGATCTGAGCGCCGAGCTCCCGCTCGGCATCCTCGTCGCCGGTCAGGCCGCGCTCGGCAAGCCCTTGCGCCAGGCGGCTATCGAACTCGCCGCCCATCGCAGCGAGGAGCCGGTTCTTCATTGCTTCATGGGCCTGCGGCGCAATGCGGCTCACCACCGTCTCCCAGGGTTGCCAGCGGGTTGCCAGATAGTCGGCGAATCCCGTCGCCTCCTGGTTTCGCACCGACGTCTCGGCGGCGGCAATGTCGTCCTCGGTGACGTGGGAGACGGCGAAAAAACGCATGGTCGGGGCGATGTGCCACAGCTGCAGTGGCTCGCGCAGCTTGACCTGATAGGCGAGATAGACCTCGATCTCGTCGACGAAGCGGAGCGAGCTGACCTTGTCGCGCGCAATCCCTTCCAACGCGTCCAGGCGGAACATGACGCGGCCCTGCTGCAGGAGCTCGTCGAGCCGCTCGTCATAGGCCCCGTCCTCCACATCGGCGTTCAGGCGTGCGGTCTGCATGTCGTTCCAGGTCAAAGTGATCCGATCCTCGCAGCTCGCACTCGCTCCGATGGCCAGCTGAAAGTATTGCTCGCGCAATTGCGGCCTGGTCGCCGTTTGCTCCAGATCCTCCGCCACCGTCTCCCGGAACACGGCATTGCCATAGCTCACAGTGCCTCGCAGCCGGTCGAGGAATTGTGAGTATTGCTGGGCGCCCGGCTCATCGGCGAAGCCTTGCCAGGCGGCTACCGTTGCCGGCTCGTCCGTAAGCCAGTCGCCGACTGCCTCGGCCAGCGGCCGCGCCTGACCGTGCGCCGCTCCTTCGCCCATCGAGAAGTAGACCCGCGGGCCGGCATAGCCCGCAGTATTGATGACTGCCGCCAGATTGGTCCGCACCCGCTCGGGCAGCGGATTCTCGTCCAGATCAATGGTGCACTCAGCGCCGAGCTGCGTCAGCAAGGTCTCAGGCAGGCTGGTCAGCTCGTTGTGGTCGGCGAAGAGAGTTACGAGCCCAGCGGGGAAGGTGTTAGGCAAGCTCGTCAGCTCGTTACCGCCAACGTTGAGCCAATTGAGCCCGACTGGGAGCGTTTCGGGCACCGTGGTCAGCCGATTACGGCCGGCATCGAGCTGCCGGATCCCAGCCGGGAGGATGTCGGGCAAACTGGTCAGCCGGTTGTCGCGAGCGTTGAGCACCCGAAGCGTCGCCGGAAGGTTATCGGGCAGACTGTCGAGCTGATTGTCATCGACGTTCAGGCGCCGAAGCCCAGCCGGGAGGTCGGGCAGGCCGGTCAGCCGGTTGCCGCTGGCGTCGAGCTCCCGAAGCGTTGTCGGAAGAGTATTGGGCAGACTGCCCAGCTGATTGTCGCCGACAGTTAGACGTTGGAGCCCGATCGGAAGGGCGGCGGGCAGGCTAGTTAGCCGGTTGCTGATGGCGGAGAGTCGCCGCAGATCGGCGGGAAGGGGAGCTGGCAGGCTGGTCAGCTGATTGTCGTCGACGGTCAGGCGCAGGAGTCCGGCTGGGAACGCGGCGGACAAGCTGGTCAAGGATAGCGATGAAAGCTCCAGCCACGGCGGCACATCCACGTTGGCTGCCGCGTCCCGCAAAGCTCTCGTTCGTCTGACTGCCTCTTGCCGGTCTTCGTGTTCGCCCTGCCCCTCTTCGGCAGCCCAACCCTCCAGGAGCTGGTCCAGCGACCGCTCTCTGGCGGCGGGGCCCGCAGCGTTCGTTGGATTGCCGGCAGGATCGGCGGCGGGGGCGCGCGCTCTGGTCAATGCTCCGACCCACTCTGTTGCTGCCCGGGTGAGACCGCACAGGCAACCTTGCCGATGGGCTCGCTCGGAAGCTTCGGGAGCAATGGTGATGCCTCGCTGGGCCTGCCCTGTGTCCATTAACTGCCTCTTTCGCCAAATCAGGGAAATGCACCCGATCGGCGCTTTTCGACGCCGATAGCCGTCAGCGCGGACGGGTGATGAGCGATGAATGATGTTGCAGGCCGATCAAGGACCGGATTGCCGCCCGCCGAACACGCCATCCCATCCACGCGCGGAGCAGTTGCAGCCGGGCACAGTCCGTCCGCACGGAATCCGGGGCGTTGACTCACTTGAGATCGATTAAGGATCCATTCCATTATCCGCCGCCAGATCGAGGAGAGATCAAGCAGGACCCGTCAGTGTGATAGGTCACGTGCTGACGCTATGAGGCCTAGCTGTCGATAAGCTGACGGGCCGAACCACAGGCGAGGGTGATGCTGAAGCGAAATGATCATGATCCTCCGGAACGCGAAGCGAGACGCGTATTTTTGGAGCAGTCCGAGCGGCAACCTCATTCAGGTGTCTCCCGAGGGTTCTGCCGCACATCCTCGGTGAATGATTGAATTCATTTTAAGGCCGCTTGGGGGAGAGGTTTAAGTTCAGTAAATTTTACTTAGTCTGACTATGTAAAATAGCCAAGTTTAAAACCTTGCGTTTGGTTTGAAAAAATACTATTTTACTTAGTATGGCTGAGCAAACTGAGAGAAAGCTAAACAGGCTCGAAAGGACTCTCCCGCAGGGACTTCTGGTCGATGCCGCCTGGATGGAACGGCATGGATATTCCACCAGTCTGCGCAGCCAGTACGTCTCGGCCGGCTGGCTCGTTCAGCCGGCGCGAGGAACCTTCAAGCGCCCACTCGGCGAACTCTCTTGGCAGAGCGTTGTCATTTCACTCCAGCGACTGCTCGGCTCCGACCTCGTTGTCGGCGGACGTACCGCCATCGAAGCGCTAGGTCTCGGCCACTACTTGAGTCAGACGGGTCCTTCGACCGTACATCTATACGGAACGCGGCCTGCTCCCGGCTGGCTTGGCAAGCTCCCGCTCAAACAGAGGTTCCGCGTTCATCGCGCGCAAAGCCTGTTCAAAACGCACGCGAGCCAGCCCGGATCAAAGTCGGGCACGACGCGGGAAATACCGGGAACATTCGACTGGCCTCTCACGGTATCGACACCCGAACGTGCGTTCCTTGAGCTGCTCGACGAATTACCGCGCTACGAAAGCTTCCATCAGGTCGATGCACTGGCAGAAGGCTTGAGGACCCTAAGTCCCCGGCGGCTGCAAACGCTTCTGAACGACTGCAAAAGCGTCAAGGTCAAACGGCTATTCTTCTGGTTCGCGGAACGGCATCAGCACTCCTGGCTCAAACAGATCGACAAGACAAAAGTCAATCTCGGCACGGGAAAGCGCATGCTCGTCAAGGGCGGCAAACTCGACACCAAATATCTCATAACCATCCCGCACGACCTCAATGCCCCTATCTGAAAAATATCGGCATCAGGTGGCCTTGTTGATCGAGACGATCCCGTTCGTCGCGGCGGAGCCGCACTTTGCGCTCAAGGGCGGCACTGCCATCAATCTCTTCCATCGCGACATGCCGCGCCTGTCGGTCGATATTGACTTGACCTATCTGCCAGTGGCTCCGCGCCCCGAATCTCTTGCCGCGATCGATGCGGCGATGAAGCGCATGGCAGCAGCCATCAGGAAAGGATTGCCGGGCGCGCGGGTGACGGAAGTCGTCAACGCCCGTGAAAAGATCGTGACCAAGCTGACCGTCCAGAAAGGCGACGCGCAGATCAAGATCGAGGTTACGCCCGTGATCAGGGGCCGCGTCTTTGAGCCGGAGCTGCGCGACGTGTCGCCGAGCGTCGAAGAAACGTTCGGCTTCGCACAGATGAAAGTCGTTTCGTTCGCCGATCTTTACGCCGGAAAACTCGTCGCGGCGCTCGACCGGCAGCATCCGCGGGACATCTTCGACGTCCGCGATCTGCTTGCCAATGAGGGCATCACGGACGATCTCCGCAAGGCGTTCATCGTCTACCTCATCAGCCATGACAGGCCAATTTCCGAGGTCATCGTTCCTCGCCGCAAGGACATCGAGCACGAATTCACGCATGGCTTCGAAGGCATGACCGCGGAAGCGGTAACGCTGCACGAGTTGCTTGAAGCCCGGGAGACGCTGATCGCCGAAATAGCGGGAAAAATGCCGCAAGCTCACAGGGATTTTCTCACAGGATTCAAGCGCGGCGAGCCCGATTGGAGCATGCTGGGCGTCCCTGGTGCGGCTGACCTTCCGGCGGTGCGCTGGAAGCAGATCAATCTGGACAAGCTTCCTGCCGAGCAAAGGGCGAAGCTTGTGGCGCAGCTCGAGCATGTTTTGCGCAATGCCTGAAGCGGCCTCGCTATGAAACCGACTGGAGGAAAGAAAGAAAAGGCGCTCAGTATCCGCGGTGACTTCGCCTCCCTGCTGAAAGCGTTAGGTCGCGCAGCACCGTCATCAGCCGACGGTACCCATCGGGCATCGTTAGGGGGATTAGCCAGCGGTCGGACTCCTCGACCAGCCAGCCGCCTTCGCGCATCTTCAGATACAGGTAGTCGGACGATGCCGATTCCGGCTCGTCTTCCTCGCCGTGTTCGGAGCCGCCTTGTTCGGAGCTCGGCGGCGGTGCCGGCATTCCCTCGATCGCAGCGGTGATCGAGTTCTTGATCTGGTCGCGCTCGGGATTCTCGATGGCCATTTCGCTGAAATGCGCGCCGGGTTGAACCTCATTCTCTCAAAAATTTCCGATTGAGAAGCTCGTGCATAGGAACGCCAGCGCGTCCGCGAGGACTCGAGCGCGATCATCGGGAAGGCGCGACCGTTTCGATGAGGCTCAGGGCGTTCTGTCCGATGGCCGTACCAAGCCTAACTCGGTCGACAGAAAGAGACGGCTATCGAAGCCAACCCATCCGGCCCGAGTCCCCCGTCAAGATGAACTCGGCGCAACCGGGTGCCCTCCAATACTACCGACAAGGACGGCTTGGGGGTCGTTGGCCACTGTACGAATCCTGTGACGGCTAAGGAAGACCTGTGACGTCGGCTATCCACGCTGCTTACTTCGGCTGGCTTACTGCTGAGTTCTCCTGTGTATAGCTGTCAGGCCGCCATCATCCGGTCCGAGGGCACGACGGTAATCACGACGCCGCTGCTCATCAGCACGACGAGTCCGCGCCCGGCGCCGGTTATGTCAAGGTAGGTGCGGACCTGCGCGCGGTAGTGCTCGATCGTCTTATGATCAGGATTCACGTCGCTTTTTCCAATCGACCACCACGGCGGGGCGGCCATCGGCGGCGAAGGTCAGTGCGTCCGCGATACCGGCGGTCACCGTCTCCTCGCCATTGTCCCCTTGGGCGCCGTACACGGGAAACTCGGCCACAAGGGCCGGCCGTAACGCCGTGATCTCCGGCAGGACCAAGGTACGAACGACGCAGCCTGCCAGTTCTTCCGGCGAAAGACCTTCCGCTGGATTAGCAACGGGAGAACGACCGAGCTCCCCGATCAGCTCGTTCGCGCGAGCGACCAGGGTCGGTACGGCGTCATCGATTTCCCCGGTCAGGATCTCTTCCATCAGTTTGTGGAGGATCAGTCCGCGCTCGCGTCCGCCTTGGACGGTAACCGCAGGAACGAGATTTTGGGCCTCATCGTCGGCGGCCTTGATCCAGATGCCGACCTCTTCTTCCTGGAACACTGCGCCGGAGGTGCTTTCGTCGCGGCTGGCCGAGAAGGCGGCGACTCGCCCGCAAATCCTTTTGCTTCAGCTTCATTCCCAAATGTTCTGTGTTTTTCTGGCTCTTCGAGTCGACCACAGTATCCAGTCGTTCGGAGGCGATTCGGGCGTTCTTTCCCCAGAGCCCAGCGGGGAGGCGTCTGAAAGAGTGTGAGTATCGGTGGCATTCCTTTCCCTGACTCGTGGCTTCTCGAAAGATATACGAAACGGAATGCTCGAGGCGGCAGAATGAATATCGACCTACGGAACACCGCAGAAGACTCCAGTGAATCTTACGATCTCCTGCAGCAGGCGCAGCAACAACCGGGAGACTTGAGCTCACAAGCCAGCTCACCGCCACACCCGTCCGCGGATCAAGCGAACTTTGACCAGCAGCTAAGTGAGCTGCGGCCAATCCAACAAACAGCTGCCGCTTCGACGGATTCTGAGATTGGATCACGGTCGACTATGACGAAGGGCAATCTGAGAGCGCGGGCTATCCCGCAGAACGAACGGTGCCCAGCCCCATCTTTTGTTATGGGGCGCGCCGAACTTGCCGCATCGCTGAGCGGAGCGAACGTTGAAGCGCTCAGGAACGAGATCAGACTAGCAGAGCAGCGATCAGCACAATGGCCAAGAACAAACCGATCTTTCGCCGGCGGCGTCGATAGCGGCAGTGTTTTCAACAACGTGCTGGCATCGTCGTATCTGCAGCTACACCGCTTTCAGGACGAGGCCAGCGATTGCAAGCCGCGCCTAGATGATGACGTTAGTGCCATCGCGCATGCGCGTTCCTTGGCGGATTTACGTTGTCACGAAAACCCGCATGTTTCTCAGGCTTTCCGCTGGGAGGACGAAGAGGAGGACGAAAAGAAAGAGGACGAAATCGATAAGGCGCGCCTCGCTGCGATGCACACGCAAGGCGACATAGATAGTGCTTTTGTGTCGTTGTCCCAGGACCCCTCACAGCTGCTCGTTTCAAGGGACGACAGTGAGCATGGCGCGAAGGCAATTGCAGAGAACGCTAAGGAGTTGCACACCTACATGGTACCGAGTGTTGCCGCTTGGCCGGCTAAAAAAATCAATGACATTCTAGAGCACGGGCATGCTCCCGGAGATCGGGAGTTGCGAGATTGGGTGAGGGGATTACCGACCGAGGAGACCGAGGTCTTGTTTCTGGGCGGCAATCTGGATGACTATCGGATCGCCAGCGAACTGAATCCGTACCGGCCTGACGCACCGCAAAGTGCTCGGCCCATCAAGAAAGCAAGGGTCACCCCCGATTCGCCGTAAGTCAATGCGACGACCGATCCCGCAGTGGCTGGCAAGCCTCGCTGTCGAGGTTTCGGCTGTCCTACATTTCCAAAATATTGTCGACATCGAGGGACAACAAGTCCTCATCGGTCTGGGTGTTGGCGGACAGATAGCGAGCTACTTGCTGACCGTACTCCATTAGCCCGGACGAAATTCCCGCTTGGCTGGCACGCTCAAGTGTTTACCCGAGCAACTGAAGCTTTTCGTCAATGCGGGCTGGACGAATAGGTTGAGACGTGATTGCGCGGTCGGCCATCGCGAGATGGTCCGGCCGAGTGCTCCAATTCATCAATGGATCTAGGCGGATTCGATCGCACGGAGGTGAGCAGCAAACTCGGCCACCTGGGCGTGTCGATCATCCTGAGGGGTCTCGCGCCGTGCGCTCAGTCGTGAATGCAGCCGCCCATTTCTACCTCTTGGTAAGGGCAACCCGACCGGGCTCGCCACGAGCTCACCCGCAAGGGCCGATTTGGAGTCGTGATCGCGCATTGATTAGCGATCTGCGCAAGCAATCCCGGGGGAGGCAAGCAATAGGCCGCGCCACTGGAAAGTAATACAAAACCGAAGTCGGGGCTTGGCAATGAGAGTTATAACATTCTCAGCTCTCGCTTGCGCTCGATGAATGCCGCAAGCGCCACGTGTGCTATCGCACGTTGACGCCAATTGGGGCGATGGCGGGATCAGAATCAGCTGACGATCTGATCGAATTCCGGTTGATTGTTTGGCTACCTGTGCATTGACCTTTGGTGCGTTGCTAGGGGTTGCGCTTCAAGCGCAGATCATATGCTCGATCAAGCTGAACAGAATTGAAGAGGCCTTTCCGCATTTTTGTCGATTCGTTCGAGGACCTGACCTTCTTGTTGTGGTTGCCCCTCCCGCGACCGGAAACGCTAATTATAAAGGTGTGTCAGATTTCCGGCTCCTCGAAAATGATGCTTTGGACATTGCGCCGCACAGACCAACGCAGGGATTCTACGGCTGTAGGTCGAAGAACTCAGTATCTAGCAGCCTTCTTTCAACGGCATCGAAAAGTGAAGGTGGTCCGCCTTTGTGCAAGCCGCGAGAGCCGCAGATGCTCGGGGTCGGGATTGTTCCGAAAATCGAATCTTTTGGAACAGGTCTGCAACGCAAAGACCTGTTCAGCACGCCGACTATCTGGCACCGGGCAAAAATCAGACCTGCCACAGAAGTTAACGAGACACCGCGAATAGGACGACATCCTCGAATACCCGCGCTTCTCGTGCTGCTGGTTGAGGGGGGGATTTGCTTCAAGCCTTACGATTCCTCTGGCGAGATTGTTGTAAGGAGCGATGCTAAATTTGAGCCAAGGAAGTCTGACGACGGCTGGCTCGGTCCTCCCATTTTAGACCCACGACATCCGTTTAAAGCGCAAAAATATCCTTCGAGCTCGACAACCGCTCGCCGCTCCCACTCCTCAGCCTGCGTCAGCAACGAGATGCGTTGAACCGGACGGAATGTCGCGGCCTGACGGCACAGCGACGCTATTGCTCGGTAGCGACGCACGTTTTCCATAACAGCCAGCCCGGTCACGTTCGAATCTCCCATTTCCATTCCGGCTGCAAGTTGTGCCAGAACGATTGTCGATTGGTTAGCGACCAGATCGGTAATCCTGCATGGTTGGTAAATCCTTACGACACCTCGTGTCAAACAGCAGCCAGCGGGATGGCGATGGCAAAAGTCAGACCAACGAAGGACCCACGATGAGATGCTTCTTGTTTCTCTGCTCAAGATTGCCAGAATACGAAGCGGTGTTCAGTCGAAGAGCCACGTAGCAGCGATTGGCCTTCATGACGTCCGCCGGGAAGCTGCATGTCTTGCGCTGCCATCCCAGGGGTCAAGTGCTCGTTCGACACGGAAGGTGAGGCGATGCTCGGGCCGTTCGCGACCAAATCGAGGACAATCCGCATGCCTCATCCAGCCTCGGCCCGCATGCACCGCGCTCGGAGCTGTATTCGCGTTCTGGCCGCGAGTGACACCTATAGAGCAAGGTTCGCGGCTTCAGCCGGATAAAAGCCCTTGCCGCGTTTAGAGCGCGTGGAGCTTCTGAGAGAGGCTCAACCGTGCTGGCAGTTCCAATGCGACCAGCCCGTTCGCTTTAGATGAAGGCAAAGACAAGCAGGCTCGAGCAAAGTGGCGCGAGGCTCGTCACGGTCAGTGAAGGCTACCGGAGACAAGGTCATGATCGCGCATGCCCCTCCGATTGCCGCCGGGAAGAAAGACCGACAGCTCGCTGCCTTGTTGCGCCTTGCAGCTAGATTATTAATCGATCTTGGTCCTACTCCTTTAAGGAGGAGGCAATGACATCTTTTCCGCGCCATTAGGGCATACTTCGTCGAGGTCCAGCGCGGCGAAGAGCGAAGCGAGTTTCGAGAAATCCCTAAAAAGATATACGTCGCCCGGGCGTCTGGCGTGAATGCAGTCGCCGTCGCGATGGGCGTCGGATCAGCTTGTCGCACGATGGATCCGCGCCAAACCCGCTGATCACTCGCGCTTCTGTCATTTCAAACCGCTTGCGGCTTTTCGGCACCTCCCGGCAGGCTGTGTTGTCTGATCAACCGGAGCGACCGGCTGCGTACGGCCTTTGCCGCTTGGGATCTCCGGCGGCATTTCGGCGGTCGCGTGGTCCGGCGTGTCGTCCTTCCAGCGTACTGAGCCGAATGGCCTCTCCAGCATGCGGCGGACGCGGACCGGCGCGGGACCGATGTGGAAGTGAATTGCTCGCTGCTCCAGTGCACGCTCGGACTGGGTCGGACGGTTGCGCAGGCGCAGGTAGTCGAACCAGGTCGGGCAGTGGTAGCGCTCGGTCCACAATTCCGGATCGGCAATGTCGCGCGCGATCGAGCAGCCATAGGCACCGTTGCGCTGGCGCGACAATTGCACCTCCTGCATGACATTATGAAATGCCCGCGCATTTTCCTGTGCAACCCTATATTCGATCTCGACCACGAGAGGCCCGCTGCGTCCGGTCAAGGCGAGCCGTACCTCGGGATCGGCGAGCAGCTCGGCCTCCTCACCCCGCGCACCGACGCGGGGCATGGGCAGCCAACGGCCGATGAGTGGTGAGGCGACCATCAGGGCGGCCGAAAGCAGCAGCGCAGTTTCAACCCCGGCCGCGTCGGTCAGATGGCCCCAACCCCAGCTGCCGACGGCAACTCCGCCTGAGCCCGCCGCCTGATAGGCCGCGAGCGAACGTCCGGCCACCCATCGGGGCGCCGACAACTGCACGCCAATGCTGAACACCGTCCATGCCATCATCCACACGGCGCCGGCCAGGACCAGCGCCATCGCCGTCAACACCGGTTGGCGGCTGAGCGCGACCGCGGCGATCGCCCCGCCCATTGACAGCGCGCAGGCGCGGATCGCGGCCTCGCCGCTCATCCGCTTGCGCAGTTCGGTGATACTCAACGCGCCGACCACCGCACCCAGGCCAAAGGCGCCGAGCATGATACCGTAGGTCTGGGCGTCGCCATGCAAAAGATCGCGCGCCACCAGCGGCATTAGTGCAACGATCGGGCCGCCGATGAGGCCGGTCACCAGGGTCCGAATGAGCACAATTTTGATCGATGGCGAATTGGTGATGTAACGTACGCCTAACACCATGGCGCGGCTCAGTCTCTCAGGCGGCAGGCGCGAGGGTGCGCTGATGCGCTTCCAAAGGAATAACGCGACCATCAGCGGCAGATAGAGCAAGGTGTTGAGCGCGAATGCGGCGACTGCGCCCGCGGTCGCCACCACGACTCCGCCGATCGCCGGACCCACGCTGCGCGCGATATTGTAGCTGATGCCGTTCAGCGCGACGGCTGCAGGCAGCAGCGCTTCTGAGGGCACCTGTTCGCTGACCGACGATTGCCAGGCCGGTCCCATCAGCGCCATGCCGCTGCCGACCACGAAGCAGAGCGCAAGCAAGAGGTTCGGCGTGACGAGGCCAAGCCAGGCGACCACCGTCAGTCCGGTTGCGCCGGCGAACGCAATACCAAGCGAGATCAGCGCCACGATGCGACGGTCAAACATATCAGCGATCGCGCCGGCTGGCATCGAGATCAGCATCACCGGCAGCAACAGCGCCGTCTGCACCAGCGCGACCTTGTCAGCCGAGGACGTCATCTGCGTCATCGCCCAGGCCGCGCCAACACCTTGAATCAAGATACCGAGGTTGGAGAGGAGGCTCGCAAGCCAGATGCGTCGGAAGGTCGCGTGCCGCAGCGGAGCCGCGATGCCGTCGGCGCCCCCTGTCTGGACTTTAGCTGGATCGGTCATGTCGGAGCGTTATGATCTACCATGATTCGATTCCGGGACGGATCACAAGGATGTTCCCGGCGCGATACAGCGTCCAAGCGCAGTCGCCAAACGCGATGCGTTGATCGCTGTTGATGCAGGCGATGATCATGCTGCTTCGACCCGATGCAGCTCATGGCAGCGTCGCGAAGTGACCAGCGACGTGATAGGTGCGCTTCTTCTACGGAATAGGATGCTCGAATATGCCAGCCAATTTTGCAAGACTGGCCGGCTGGACGACGGTCCAGCGGTTGATCGTTGCGATTTCGACTATCCTGCCAGCGCAGGGGCGCTCCAAAGCCTGGCGAACTGACCCTCGCGGGATACGGCGGCAGTTGCCGCAAATCTGAAAGCATCTGCAGGTGCAAGCTACTATTCGAACTGAACTGCCGTAATGGCACGTTCACCACCGGCAGGACGCGGTCCGACACGGCAAAAAGTCAGATTGGTGCTGGCCGCGTTCTGCTAACACAATAACAGCGGCCACAAAGAGTACAGGAGTCCACGCGTTTCGACTACTCCAAAAACCGCTCTCATTGTGAAGCGGCTCGCTTCACGGTGCGTTTCCTCTCAGGAAGGCGAAGGCTCCTCGGTGAGAGGTCTCATACCATAGGTAGCATACCGCTTAATCATGCTAAAAACGTGCAATCTTCCCAGAGAGCGAGCAGGAATAGTGCGCTGAAGCAGCGCATAGTTGATTTTGCGGTCGAGTACGCTTGTAGATGGCGTGGATTTGTCAGCAAGTCTGTGCATCGATCAACGTGACTTGCAAGTCGCAGGCGGATTGGCCAGCACCGGACATTCGATGTACGCTCTCTCGCCGATGAACGAGCTGCGGAAGGTCGTTGCAAACATCAACACCGAGCCAGTGATGCCCTCAAGACGCGGACACCTGAAGCCGATCAAAGCGGATGTAACGAAGCAGAAAACATGGAGAGGTGCGTCGAGGTCGAGGTCAAACGAAAGTAGCTACCGGTTGAAGTTCGCTCAGGGCCCGATTTCGGCCCTTCTTGAAACTCCCGGCATGTCTGCTTTCTGAGCCGCTACCGGGGCACAAGCGGGCACCAAGCGCCGACCGATTTATGATGGGGTGGACGCCCCGCCCGACGGCATCGATGTGCCAAAGTGGAGGTGTTGAGCACCACTTAAGGGAGGCGTCCGTGTCAGAGGTTATCATAATCGGTCTGGATATCGCCAAGCATGTTTTCCACGCTCATGGAGCAGACGGGAAAGGGCGAGCTATATTCAGCAAACGGATCAGCCGAGGAAAGCTGCTGGATTTCTTCGTAGCCCAGCCGAGTTGCACGGTAGCTCTGGAGGCATGTGGCGGAGCCCATCACTGGGCCCGTCAACTCGCCCAGCTTGGCCATGAAGTTCGGTTGATCCCTCCCGCCTACGTAAAGCCGTTTGTGAAGCGGCAAAAGAATGACGCGATCGATGCCGAGGCGATCTGCGAAGCAGCGCAGCGGCCGAGCATGCGGTTCGTGGCCGTGAAGAGCGAACAGCAACAGGCGGCGGGTCTGGTGTTTCGGACCCGTGACCTGTTAGTGCGGCAGCGAACGCAGCTCATCAACGCGATCCGGGGACACCTCACTGAATATGGTTGGGTCGCACCTAAGGGGCCGTCGCACGTGGCGATGCTTACCGACCTGATCGAGGAAGAAGAGATGGCCAGCTCGCTTCCCAAAGCGGCCCACGCCATGTTCCGATTGATGTTGGACCTGCTGACCGACCTCAATGGCAAGGTCGCGGACCTCGACCAGGAAATCGCGCGACGTGCTCGCGAGGACGAAGTATCGCGCCGGCTAATGACCGTTCCCGGCATTGGCCCAATCTCCGCCACCGCGATCGCCGCTCTAGCACCGCCGGCCGAGACCTTTGCCAAAGGCCGTGACTTCGCCGCTTGGTTGGGTCTCACGCCTCTTCAAAGATCGACAGGCGGCAAGCAGAAGCTCGGTGCGACATCCAAGATGGGCGAACGCACGCTCAGGCGCCTCCTCATCATCGGCAGCAGCGCGGTCGTGCAACAGGCGAGCAAACGCGGTGCGCCAAAGGGGTCGTGGCTCGAACAGATGCTGGCTCGCAAACCGCGGATGCTGGTAACCGTCGCGCTCGCGAACAAGATGGCGCGGATCGTCTGGGCGCTGCTTATAAAGCAGGAGAACTACAGGGCTCCGGTCGCAGCCAAGGCGTGATCTTGGCGGGCCTGAGGTCGTCGCAGGTGTAGTCGGTCGAAGGAGGGTATGGCGCAACAGTCGGCGAGACGGGGCCGGAAGAACCAGATGTACTCATCGTGCCTGGAGCACGCATTTATGATTTGGTTCCGGTCCGCGAACTCCCATACGGGCCCGCAGCTCCATCGCTGCATCAGAGGCCGGACAGATGGCAGCATCCGACTACGTGCCAATCTCCTTCAAAAACCGCTTGCATCTGGCGGGGCGTCCACAGATGAGTACGCGCCCTAGTCATCTGGAACGGAAGTTCGTCACATTAGTTGATAGCTCGAATCTTTGTCGAGGAGAGCGCTTGTGGGAATGCTGGGTGAGAGGCCGGCCGATCGCGCCGTTAGTGCTCAGTCCGCAGGAGCGCACGTACCCAGAGAGGCAAGTTCGTCGTCATCGTGTTGCGCGGTCGCTATCTGAGCGACGCCGCGCGATCCTGCGATGTGCGGATGGCTTACCAAGCAAGTCTGTGGCTGCCGAACTCGGCATCCATGAACACACCGTTCACAAGTGGTGCCGTCGATTTTTGAAGGATCGCTGTGATGGCCTGCTTGACGAAGCCCGCCCTGGCCGCCCTCGCACCATCGACGACGATCAGGTTGCCGCCGTGATCGAGCGAACGTTGCGTACGACGCCGGCCGACGCGACGCATTGGTCGATCCGCTCGATGGCTGCGGAAACTGGCTTTTCCCACACCACGAGCCGCCGAATGTGGTCGGCGTTCGGCTTGCAGCCGCACCGTAGTCAGACATTCAAGTTGTCGAGCGATCCGCTGTTCGTCGACAAGGTACGCGATATCGTCGGCCTTTATCTCTGCCCACCGAACCGAGCCCTTGTCCTCAGCATCGATGAGAAAAGCCAGATTCAGGCCCTCGATCGCGAGCAGCCGGTCTTGCCGATGATGCCCGGCGTGCCGGAACGTCGTACGCACAGCTACGTGCGGCATGGCACGGCCATGCTTTTTGCAGCGCTCGATGCCGCATCGGGGTTCGTCATCGGCAAATGCTACAAGCGCCATCGGGCAGTCGAGTTTTTGAAGTTCCTCAAAGAGATCGACGCTCAAATCCCTGGGGGGCTCGCTGTCCATATCGTCATGGACAACTACGCCACCCACAAGACGCCCAAGATCAAAGCGTGGCTCGCTCGCCGGCCGCACTATCATGTTCACTTCACGCCGACTTCTGCGTCCTGGATCAATCAGGTCGAGCGATGGTTCGCTGAACTCACCAGAAAGCAAATCCAGCGAGGTGTTCACACCTCCGTCAAGCAGCTCGAGGCCGACATCCGCACCTTCATCGACCTGCACAACAAAAACCCGAAGCCGTTCAAATGGACTAAGTCTGCTGACCAGATTTTGGCCTCCGTCAAACGCTTCTGCCACAAAGCCCACCAGACTTTATGTGGTGAACTTTAGATTCACGTGACTAGTTCTATCTAAACTCGAATGGCAAGCGAGGTTCGGTGCTAACGTCCGCGCCTCATCCTCGAGCAATCTAGCCCGTTGCCATACTCGGTGACCTGTGACCCCACGGCCTGGCTTTCCGAACTCCGCGTACACGAACCGTTCATACGCGAGAGTATTCATAATCTTGAAAGTTTTCTTCGTGCCCAAGTTGGCGATGAAATGAAAGATGATCGGAAGGCTGCCTAAGTACAGCCATTGCCCTGAATCACAAGTTCGCAATCATAGATTTGCGGTAGCTTCGCGTTGCTGTGCCAAGGATTGAGGCAAACAGCGACGGAGTCTGCGATGGCGGTCCAGCGACTTGCTCCCCTGATATTGAGCGATGATGAACGTGCCGAACTGACGTCGCTGACAATGCGGCGGAAGACGGCGCAGGCGCCGGCTCTGAGAGCCGGGATCGTGCTGGCCTGTGCGGAAGGTAGTCAGAACACGGAGGTGGCGGCCCAAGCTCGGGCTGGGCCGGCAGACCGTAGGCAAGTGGCGGCGGCGTTTCATGGAGCAGCGCGTGGCTGGGCTGCATGACGAGCCGCGCTCCGGCGCGCCGCGCACGATTGACGATGCCCGCATCGAGGCCGTGATCGTGAGGACGTTGGAGAGTTGCCCTGAGAACGCCACCCATTGGAGCTCCCGCGACATGGCGAAGACCAGCGGTCTGTCGGTATCGACCGTACAACGCATCTGGCGGGCCTTCGGGCTCCAGCCGCACCGGATGGAGACGTTCAAGCTCTCGACCGATCCGAACTTCGTGGCCAAGGTGCGCGATGTCGTGGGCCTCTACGTCTCACCACCGGAGCACGCCATCGTTCTGTGCGTGGATGAGAAGTCCCAAATCCAGGCGCTGGACCGCAGCCAGCCGATGCTGCCGATGCGTCCCGGGCAGGCGGCTCCGAAGGAGTCATGACTACAAAAGGCATGGCACCACATCGCTGTTCGCCGCCCTCGATATTGCGACCGGTGGGGTCATTGGCAAGTGCTACGGGCGCCACCGCACCGCCGAGTTACAAGTTCCTTGACGAGATCGAGGCTGCCGTGCCGCGCGAACTCGACGTCCATCTTGTCATGGACAATTACGCCACGCACAAGACCCCAATGATCCAGAGATGGCTGGCCAAAAGGCCGCATTGGCACGTGCATCTGACCCCGACCAGTTCGTCATGGCTCAACCAAGTCGAACGCTTCTTCGCGCTCCTCACCGAAAGGAAGATCAGGCGCGGCGTCTATCGAAGCGTCGCCGCCCTCAGGGCGGACGTCGCCTCGTTCATCGAACGACACAACGCCAATCCAAAACCGTTCCGATGGACCAAATCTGCCGATGATATTCCTTTGCTTCCATCGAGCGCTTCTGCCGTTACAATCTCCCGGCAAAACACGACCGGATGTTGCGAACTTCTGGTTCAGACACTAGCTGCGACTGTACGTACCGCGAGCTTGCCGTATTACGTCTGACATGTGGAGCTCGTCATCCAAACCGGCGTCGAGCATCGCGGATGCCAACTACGATGTCAGCTCTAAGAAGAGCGATGGTCTCAACGCTCTCAAGTAATTCGCGGCCGATCTTCTCCCGAGCCGCTTCAGGAAGGGCCGATGCTTTGCTCATTGGCTCCACGTGGATTAAGCCACTAGCGGCAGCGTCGAGTATATGGATGAAAAATCGCGACTGGCAATAGCGGCCATGGTCGGGTTTGCAAGGCGCTCGGACTGGTCTTCCTCGACGAAGATGTGGTGGACGGCTCCCAGATGCGCGCAGTGCCGCCTGCCGCCCCGCCCGGTAGCCAGCAGGTCGAGATCGGGATCACGCGACACGCAAAATGGTCAGGCGGCGAGCCGACCTTGTTGCGATCCTGTTGCGGAGACCCGGCGTCGCTGCGACCGGGTGGCTGAGTGTTTATCGCTATTCATAAGGTCTGAGACTTCAGAGCCACGTGATGCCATGTTATGGCAAGTGGACCCGAAACGGCATGGACGACTGTCTGTCTGCATGATGCGAGCCGCCGAGGGCATGAATGTGTCCACCAGCAAACTGTTGGGACGGTGTGCCGGCGGTCGATTTCCGCAGCTCGATAGATGAGCCCGGATTGCGCGTTCTTCTGTCCAAAAGTAAACGCGGCTCCACGATTGCAACCTGACAACCTGTCGTGATTACGACGTGTGGCTCGGAAAAGGTAAGGCAATGGCCAGCATCTGAGTGGCCCAAGTCCTGCAATGCTCTCTGTGGCAGCACGGCTCGACCGAGGCTGCTGAGTGCGGGGAACGGGTCCGAAGGTGCGAGTGATGCGGATTATCGACATTGGGTTTGAACGCTTGCGTATGCGTTTCTAGCTCCGCTTCGTCGCGCGATCATTCCAACCGCAATTGGTGAGAGGTGCAATCATGTCATCCCAGTCGGGACAGCGTGAGTCGATCAAGGTCGTCGCCCCAGAGGACCGCCCTAGGGTCATTGCCATTCTGACAATAGCTTTTGCGGTGTGCCCGTTACTGAGGTGGTTGTACCCAGAGCCGGACCGCTTTCTACGTCATTTCGCTGGCTTTCTCGACTTTTATGCCGGCGATCCGTACGCAGATCAAAGCGGAGCGTATTTTGATGGCGGCGATAAAGGGGCGCTTCTGTGGTTAACCGACAAGGCGCCTCGCGATGATGCAGCAATGATGAAGTTCCTGCTTGGCAGTGTGCCGGATTACAGACGAACGGAAACGGAAAAGATATTCGAGGAGTTCGGCAAGTATCACCCGAAGGAGCCGCACTGGTACTTCACTATGCTGGGCATCGATCCGATACACCAGCGATCGGGCTTAGGAGGCCTTCTCTATAGGCACGGTCTCGCCATCCTGGACGAGGCGAAAGGACTGGCATTTTCAGAAGCCACCAGCCTTAGGGCGGCGCGTCTGTATGAGCGCCTGGGATGGCAGATCGTGGGTGAAGTCCAGATCGGCAGTTCGCCGCCGTTTTTCCCAATGCTCCGCCCTTCCTCTTGAGCGAGGCGCCAGCGAGCGGGTCCAGACAGCATGGTCTGCCCGCTCGTGAATCAGAATCTGAAGCCAAGGACCGCGGCGAGGCACTCGTGACGCTAGGATCCCAGAATCTCACACGACTTGATCAACTATTTTACTCCATGCAGGATGCGAATGCATGCTTTCTGGGCTACCCGTTTGCTAAGGACTTCAAGTATGAGCCGTTGTGGCGCTTCCTGAAGTTCACTGGAAACAACCTCGGAGATCCGTTCGAACCAGGGACTTATCGCGTCAACTCGCATGCCTTCGAGTGCGAAGTGGTTGAGTTTTTCGCTCAGCTATTCCGGGCGCCTGATGACGGCTTCTGGGGCTACATCACAAACGGCGGAACCGAGGGAAATATTTATGGGCTGTATCTCGGTCGCGAACTTTATCCAGATGGCGTCGCGTACTTCTCGCGAGACTCGCACTATAGTGTGAGTAAAGCGGCTCGTCTGCTCCGGCTGGAGCACGCCGTTGTGGATTCGCAATCACACGGAGAAATTAACTATGACGATCTGGCGCGAAAGGCGAGCAATGAACGAAATCGGCCGGCTCTGATAGTCGCAAACATCGGCACCACAATGAAGGAAGGTAGGGACGACACGTCAAAAATTCGTGCGGTCCTGCGGGATGTCGGAGTTCGTGAGAGCTATGTCCATGCCGACGCGGCATTGTGCGGGCCATACGCTCCATTTCTAAACCCGAAGCCGTCCTTCGATTTCGAGGATGGAGCGGACTCGGTCACAATCAGTGGGCACAAATTTCTTGGGGCGCCGATGCCGTGCGGTGTTGTTCTCGCTCGTAAGTCAAACGTGCGGCGGGTCATGCGCGCGATCGACTATATCGGCAGTTCGGATACGACGCTGAGCGGATCTCGAAATGCGTATAGCCCGATTGTCCTCTGGTACGCGATCCGCTGTCTGGGAATCGCGGGGATCAAGCGGATGTTCGATCAATGCGAGCAACTGGCTGCCTATACCGCCGATGAGCTTAACGAGCGCGGTGTCGGCGCGTGGCGTAATCCCCATGCGCTAACTGTTGTCTTGCCGCCTGTCGAAGAGGGTGTCAAAGCGAAGTGGCAGATAGCCACTCAAGACGTTAGTCATGTAGTGGTGACGCCGGGGACGACCAAGCACCAACTCGATGCGCTGATCGAGGCGATCGCGGACAGTGCGGGTCCGCGTCATCGTGAAAGAGGTGTCAGCCGCCATGACACGGCTTCCGCTGGCGGGGACAGATTGGATACCAGCGCGCGGTGGTCGGCACCCTGATCGTAGTCTTTTTTGATAAGGTCCTGATCACGCTGGGGCCGATGCGCCTGATTATCATCGGGCTGATCATGCTGTTTGTTGTGCTCGATCTTCGCAACGGCCTGTTCGGCATCAAGCAGCAGTTCCGCAGCTGGAGAAACAAGAAGAAGAGCGAACGCCGCTCTACCCGCGCCGAAAAGGGCGGGGAAATGCTGCCCGAGGAAGCGACTAAAGCCAGTAGCGTGGATGACGTCTACCGTCGCCGCTATGACAAGATGCAACGAGAAGTTCTCAAGAGGCTCCTGACGCCTGAAGTGATTGATGAGCATCGACGCGCGCCGCAGGGGCAGCATAGCGAGGCATTGGAGCGGCTACTGATCTACTTCAGGAATCAGCCGCAGCCGGACAAATACGCGATCACCGCGCTTCAATCGATCGAGGGCTACCGCATATCGATGAGAGAATGGGCGCCGCTATGAGGCGAGCCCCGGCTGGAGCGCGGGCTTACGCTCAGCGATGTTGGTTCGGCGGCTGGCATTTCGGTCCCGTTGATCAGTCGTTTTGAGAATGGTCAGTAGACCGCCAGCCTCGCGCTGCTTGAGCGGATCTGCGCTGCGTTGGGAACGGACCCGTCGACCTTGTTTAGGGAGGTGGAGCAACCGACGGGCGAGGTCAACTTATCAAAGCCGCTGACCAAATGGAGGTTGTCCGCTCAGGTACCAAGCGCGGGCACACCTATCGGCTATTATCGTATCACAAAGGTCCGCGGAAAGCCTTTGAACCGTTCCTTATCAACATGGACAAGGAAAGCGAGAGCTATCCTCGCTTCCAACATCCTGGAACGGAATTCATTTATATGTTGAGCGGCCGGATGCAGTATCGATTTGGCGACAGAACCTTTCTCGTCGAACCTGGTGACGCATTCACCTTTTCGGACGGCGTTCTTCATGGTCCCGAAAAGCTCTTGGACGATCAGATCCAGTTCATCACGATCATTATATATGCGGAATAGCCAATGGCTCCCAGTATCAGCTTCGGCTGAGCGATGTGCTCAAGAACAGCAATAGACGTGCAAGCGCTCATCTCAAGCCGAGCCGAACGCCTTCTGGAAACGAGCTAGTCAGGACGCCTAGCGCCCGGGGCGACGTCACGTCGGACGCTGCCGACGAGTTATAGTAGGGTCCGCAGTCAAACGGGCTACGCTCGCGCACCTCAGAGATCCCTATAGGAACGGCTAAAGGCGCCTGCTGGGGAGTCCCTGCCGGAGGTCACAAAGGTGTAAAGTAGCTTTGCCATACCCCTCGGCATAGCCGCCGCCTACTTCGGTTAAGAGGCATTTCAAGCGGCAAAGGGGCCGTCGATTTGTGCGACCGGCGGCCCCACTACTTCGGGACCCGCGAGAACTCCGGCTGCACGGTTAAACGGTAGGCGATGAGCTTGTCGCCACTGAAGCGCTCTAGCGTGGTGTCACAAACAGGGCAGCGATATTCACCCTTGGTCGGAGGCTCAGATGTGAGTTCGATGCGCCGGAATCCGGCCCCGCAGCCAGGGCAGGTCACGTCGTTCTTCCGCATGAGATCACCCTGCAGAATTCCTCGGACGTGTGCGCCGATCGGAGCGCGCTTGTCCCAATGCGGTGCCATACCTCTGAGGACCGCAGTGTGGAATTCTACAGCCGAAATGAAGAGTTCGAATAGGGATACGTCTCTCCAAGACTGTACGTTTCGTACAGCGGCGCTTGAAATGATTTGATCGGACGGCTCACCCGGTAGAGTGCTGGTTGACATTCACGCAATCTCTGCGAGAGTTGGGCTGCGTCAATATTGTGAGGGCCTCTCAGGGACCTCGAATTTCCCATCTTCATTGTTCTGCCAGTAATTTGAGGAGCTGGTCATGATACGAGTGGCGACGCGCCTGGCGATCCTCGCCTGTGCCGCATTTCTCAGCTGTTCGAACGTAAGCCGCGCACTCGCTTGGGGTGACGAAGGGCATGAAGTTGTAGCCTTGGTGGCGCAGTCCTTTCTGGATGGGGATGTGCGCAAGCGGGTGAATGCCCTTCTGGCCGCGGATACCGATCCGCTCACCGCTCATGACATTGCGTCAGCAGCTACATGGGCGGACAAGTACCGGGATGCGAATGCAAGCAATTCACGCGAGCGGACGCGGCAGTGGCACTTTGTCGATATTGAGATTGCCGCACCGAATCTCGACGAGGCCTGTTTCAATCATCCACCCGTGCCCAATGGCACGCCGGCTTCAGATGGGGCGGCGGCCGATTGTGTGGTCGACAAGATTCAGCAGTTTGCGGCCGAACTCGCCAATCCCGCGACTGACATCGAGGAGCAGGTCGCCGCGCTCAAATTCTTGCTTCATTTCGTCGGCGACGTGCACCAGCCGCTGCACAGCTCTGACGATCATGATCGCGGCGGCAATGCCAAGCTAGTTTCGGCGGCCGGGCTTAGCGCCGGCAATCTTCACCATTTCTGGGACACCGAGTTTGTAGATCAGCTGGGCCCGGATTCTCGAACGATAGCCTCCGATCTCATCGGCCACATCACGAAGGAACAGCAAGCGCGGTGGCAAGCCGGCAACCCTGACGACTGGGCCAAGGAAGCTTTCGCTCTGTCAAAAGATGACGCGTATGGTCAGCTTCCGGCTCCTAACGCGCGCGGAAGCTTTAGGTTGACTGACGATTATGTCACGACGGCAACAAATGACGTCGCAATTCAACTGAGCAAGGCGGGTGTGCGGTTGGCGATGGTTCTGAACCAGGCACTGCGCAAACCATAGGAGTGTCCGAGGTGGGCAGATGGCGGGGATTTGCCATATGCAGACACACTCAACTGGGTCGAATCTGCCCACAAAGCCGTTCGAGCTGCAGCGCGATCCCCCCTGGGTGTGGATTTTCTAGATTATATTTTTGATCTTTTTGTTTGCGCCGTGCCGGGAGTCTGTATGCAGCGATTGATTGCGTGCAAGGAGTGTCGCTTCTGTTGAGGGGAATTCAGTGACCTTTGCAAAATGGATTGTTGCTATCGCTCTTTGTTGTTTGTCCTTCGACCGTTCTGCGCTAGCGGAGGATAAAGAGTTCGTTCTGCGTGGCCCCCAAACGTCTCTTTCGGAGTTTCCGCCGGACGTCCTGAGGAGGCCGCCCGCGGATTTGAACGAAGGTCAGTATGCGGAGTGGCTGAAGGCGCAGCCCGCACTGATCCTGGATGGAACGACACTCAGGATTGGTCGGCCAGGTGCCGCGATTTCACTGTCAATCCGCGCGAGTCGATTCGAGCTTCGTAACAGCGCACAAATTATTACCAATGGCGGAGCTCTGGAAATTTCATCACCGATCATCGTTTCCGAAAGCGGGTCCATAAAAGCGTTCGAGGATGAGCAGATCGTGCGTCCGCCGGACCCATCGCGCGTGGGCGTCCCTGGGGCCGCCGGCCTCACTGGCGGCAGAGTATTGCTCGATGGCGCGTTGGCCAACGGGAGCCAACTGACGATTTCTCTCAACGGAAGTGACGGCGGACCGGGAGGGCAGGGCCGTCCGGGACAGAGGGGGGCGCCCGGAGAGCCGGGTCAGCGCGGAGCCGATCATCTTTTCGATTGCGCGCGTGGCGGAGGCGCCGGGGGACGGGGAAGCAAAGGACAAGCAGGCGAGAGGGGTGCTCCCGGAGGCAGGGGGGGCGATGGTGGCGTGCTCGTTCTCAAAGGGAAAATCTTTCTTCAGGTTGATCTGATCACATTCTCAGCAAACCCGGGAGCCCCCGGGCCAGGTGGCCTGGGCGGATCGGGCGGGCCGGGAGGTCCTGGAGGCCCCGGCGGCGGAGGAACAACGTACTGCGGAGGAGGGCCTCCGGGTCCGGATGGGCCCCCGGGCGACTTCGGACCAGCCGGAGACCCCGGGCAGCCTGGAAATCGGGGTCAGATCATAACGAACCAGTAGGCGTGAATTCACCCACGAGATGGCGCGTATGAGCAACGATGAGCATCACCACGACCATTCGCGGGTAACTGATCAGCCAGTTGCCGCGATACTTTTGGCACTTTCACTTGCCACGGGAATACTGCTTCCGTCGATCTTGTATGCGGTGGTGCTCAGGCCGAGCAGTCCAGCCGATGTGTTGGTCGCGAGCAGCATTTGTCTATTTTCAGCGATCGTTTATCTCTGGACATTACACGCAACATCGATCGTGCCTTTTCGCGATCCTTGGATGAGTAAATCGATCTTCGGCGCTGCGATCGTTGCGATTCTCGGAACCTGTACGGCTGCAGTTGCGACGCAGCTCTCCACCAGTCCTCATCCACGTGAGGGAACGTGGGAGATTTACCTGCGACGCGTAGATCCAGCGACTCAAAAACGAAGTTGTGTGTGGACCGGGAAGATCATCTTGGCATTCAGCTCGCCCAGAAGTTCCTATGTCGGTTATGCCGAAGACAAGGGGGAGAATGAATGTGAATACGGCATTCGCTCGATACGTCTCGTCGATTGGCAGGAAAAAACAAATGAGCTGCAGGTATCCATAAAGAACTTCACTGCAAGCGATAGCCATCCTCTGGATAAGTTGGTGCAGACGGAGCAGTTGTCCTTCGTCATGGAAGGAGGACCGGGCCGGTGGAGCAGCAAACAATCTCCAAATCAGACTACAAGCTACCTCTATTCGTTTGAAATGCTGCGGCCCGAGTAGCCTCGAGTTCTGGTGCTCAGGATGATCTCCAAAGCCATTATCAACATTCTCAGCCCGATCAGCTTGAACGATTACGTTCGGTCCTCGCGTGAGACTGGGCGCGCCAACGTCGATCCAGCCGCGCGTGCGGAATTCGTATCCGCCCTTGAACGGGTGGCTCTTGTATATGCTAACGCGGCCAATCTAAGCTTTGAAGAGGAGCGTCTCTCCAACCTAGTCAACGATCTGTGGAGCTCCGAGCGTCCACTCTCGGAAAATCCCAAACCCCGATACCCGATCTATACAAACGTTGCACTGCTAAATCGATTTATCGGGGTGTACTCTAACCCGAGTGTGCAAAGCACGTGGACAAAGTGTCGAGTTGCGCTTGCCATTATTTGTGATGATTGGTTGCACTTCGAGCGTCACGCGCTCGAGTGTCATGAGAGGATCCAGGGCGGACGTGCGGCCGACGCTACCGGGATCAATTTTCAAGAGGTGAACGTAAAGGAGAGGATCGAAGAACTTGAGATTCTCTGCTCATTTTTGACTAATGTTGAACGCCCCGCAATTCCACCTGTTTACGCGGGAATGCGTTCAAAATACCAGATCGATTGGCTTTCCTACGCTGTCGAGCAAGAAGTAGCGCTCGCGCATCTTACCGCCCTCCCTCAATCGATGTATCACGACGAGTACCTTTTTCTTAGAACGCTACATCTATTCGAGGTCTGCTTGTGGGCGATCATCGTGGGGATCAGGGCTGCCGTTCAATCGTTCCACCGAAGTGAACTCTCCACGACGCTGCTCGCTCTCAAGGAGTCGAATTTCTTTGCTCAGTTTCTGCTTCGTGTGCTGTCCGTGTTCCGTACGTTGCCTGTTGAGAGCTTTTTCGACGGCTTTCGTGAAGCAACCGGTGATTCCAGTGCGATACAGTCAGAAAAATACCAGCATGTTGAAATATTGAGCCGTGGACTTTCTGATGCAAAGCGCACGGTGTTGCAGCAGACCGTGCAGAAACATAAAGAACTCTCTTGGCTAGCGGACTGGAGCCCGCCGCCAGAGGCAAGTCTGGTCGGGCTGCTATCCGAAGTCGAGAAATCAACCTTGGCGATGGCTCCGGCAATTCGAGCGGAGCTCTTCACGCTTGATCGAAGTCTGCAGAGCTGGCGCAACGTTCATCTCGGTATCGCACGAAGGTATCTTCCGAAAGAGACTGTTGGCACCGGGGAGCAAGGAATTGGTTATCTTCAAAAGCATTTTCAGAGCCCAGGTCTGTTCGACGGACGCCGGCCCGATGCTCATGACGCCGCGGTGGTGTCGACGGATGATGCGTTCGTCAGCACCGAGGAGTTTCTGAATCTGAGAATTGGATTTATCGTCACGCACGATGTGCCGGCTCTCAAGCTTATTGAAACGGCAGATATTTTGGCAAAGCAGGTGAATGAGCGGCTAAAACAAGCGTCGGACCAAGAGCAGAATGCTCTAAGCAAGTTGTTTCGATACTATGATCCGATTTTCGCAAAATATAGCACGACTTTTCCATTGAAGAGGCAGCTTGCGCAGGTGTTAAAAAAGGGCCTGCGGGATCCAGTGATAGCTAAGCTACTCTTGTCCCTAGAGCTGTCCACCGGTCTCCTGATGGGCATCCACGACGCTACTCATATGCAGCTGCCAATCCGGGTCACGACCGCAACGGACGGTCAGCACCTGGCTTCGTTAAATGGCCGAACGCTAGCTCTCAAATCCGGCGAACTCGTCCTTGTCGACCAGGTTCGTACATTCGCGTCCTATGTGCAGGGACCGGATAAACGAACCAGCGTGCAGCTGTTGAAAGATCCAAAAGCTCAGATTTTCAAGTCTCTTCTCTTCGTCGTTCTGGGGGCGCCAAGCCTGCCAGAAGCAAATTTCGAAGCAGCATTAAACACCGTTCAGACCGCAGCTTTCTCCATCGCCGGTGCTCAGCCGGATGTATTCTTGGTAAAGACCCGATATGCCTGACGCTGTCTACCTCGAACGGAGTGTCAGCGCTCTGAAAAGCGATGCCACTGTTCATCTGGGAAACTATTTCGGCGCTCTCAAGGGCTCACTGGAGGGGCAGGATCTGTACCCGCGAAACAACTTTCTATTTATCGCCGACAGGCATTACTTGGTTGACTTCGATGCCGACGTAAACCTGAAGCTGCAGAACAAGAACCTGATCCGCGATTTCATTGCGCTTGGTTTCAATCCAGAGCGGACCGTCATCTATCGTCAGTCTGACATTCGAGAACTCTTCTCTTTAATGTGGCTACTGAGCTGCAAGACTCCTGCGCGAGAACTGATCGACAGGCTTAGCGGGAACGTTGACCCCTCGTTGGCGCGTTTGTTGTATCCTCAGCTGATGGCGACCGACATACTGGGGCTTCGTGCCAGTCGCATATATGTGGGGCACGACGAGCAACGGCACGTTACTTACTGTGAGGAGGTTGCTAATTTCGTAAACTCAGCTGCGAAGCGTACCTTGCTTCCGTTGCCCGCAAGGGGCGATTTTCCCTCGGAAGTCCGAGTGCCCGGTGTCGATGGAAAGCCGATGTCCAGCACCAACAAGAACGTCATTTCGGTGTTCGAAAGCGAACGATCATTAAATCGCTGCTTCCGGCAGATCCGGGTGGAGAAAGTGCGAAAGCACGAGCCGCTCGTTCCAGAAACAGATATCTGTTTTCAGCTCTTCTCCTTGATGGCCGGCCCTGACGAAATCGAGGACGTACGTTCGACCTACAGATCGGCGAAGATCGGCGAAGACGATGCCCGAAATTTGGTGAAGCAGCAGTTTGAGAAGACGTTTTCTGAGGCGCGCCGACGGCGGGCCGATTTAAGTCTATCCGATGATGAGGTCGAGGAGATTCTCAGGCTCGGCCAACAACGAGTAAGACGCGAGATGCGCAACACCATTGCGAGCCTGCAAGATGCGCTGTATCCTGACATAGGAAGAAAATCATACGACTTCAGCTAGGAGACTGTGACATGCGAATCTCTCAACCGCGTGACGCCCTGAAGCTGCCGCTCGGAACTTTGGAGGTTGTCACTCAGCAGGACCAAGGCCGAGTCTGTCGTGTTTGCTCTTTCAGTAAAGACGACGTTGTTGCCATCACGGACAAGCTGCTCAATGAAAGAATAGAGCTCAACGATTTTATTGCGCAGGCGGAGATAGTCTCTTTCATGATCAACAGATTTGGATGGAAGGACTATCGTGAAGCGTTTGCTCTAGATGTGGCAAAATGAATTGCGGAGGTCCTCGTGAATAGCGAGGGCTTTCTCTTTATGGGGCTCGTTTGTCGGAGTTTTTCATTCAATTGGATGGCGGCCAACTCGGCGGTTCTCGCTATCTCAACACGCACGCCTAGTGAGTTCAGTGCCGCCGCGCGACGCAAACAAGCGTGGCCGCGCTCCTCGATCAAGTTAGGGAGGCGAGGCCAGCGCATCGGAGCCCAGGCCCGAGCTTCATCTGCTCTATGCACGGCCGTTAGACGCGCGACGTGTTGAGGCCCGGCCTGTTCGTATCTGGACCCCAGTATATTGGCTGACGCTACACCTGTCGTTGATGCCCGACACCGATACCGAACTGCGAGGCTTTGACGCGTACTGCACCGATAGTGCGTCTAAGCTCCTTCGAGACCTTCGCGACAGGTGTGCGAGCCTTCGAATGCTTCTTCAGGCTCTTGACATCTGCCGTCGTCCATTCGCGGCGAAGCTGAGTCTTCTTTTTCTTTGCGCGCTTCAATTTACTGACCTCCACGTCCATTGACGCTGTGCAGGTAGCAAAAGCCGCTTGTGATCGCAACTCACAAAGCCTTGCTGGTAATAAATACGATGAGTTTGTTACAGGTCAGTGTCGATGCTAGTTCGCTGGAAAAGTGGCCATCTGATCTTTCCCGGTGGGGGATTCGCAATGACGCAGCGGTTATCTTCCTGCCGAACTTCCTGCACGAGTTCTGGCAAGAATTCCTTTACTGGGATGCCGAACTCGAAAACTGACGGAGCCTGCCGCTATTGTGATGCACCTCATAAGAGCGCAAAACACACATAAGTGCGTCACATTTTTCGGCATGATCTGGCCAAAACGACACCATAGGACCGAGCGAAACGCGGAATGAACTTCTTCTACTGATTTCGCTCGGTCAGTCTTGGTGTATCGCTCCGGCGAGGGCCGCCTTGCGCGGTGCGATGGAGGGTGAAGACATAGGCGTATGACTGACCATACGCCTAATTCGAAGGTCTCCCGACTGGAAGTTGTCTCGACGGGCGCTCGACGCCGTTGGACATTGGAAGAAAAGCAACGGATCGTTGCCGAGAGCTATTGCGGCCCACGATTGGTGTCAGTGACGGCTCGGCGCAACGGGTTGTCTGCGAGCCAATTGTTCACGTGGCGCCGGTTGGCGCGCGAGGATCGGCTGAGCGGGGATGCCGAGCCAGCGCTTGTTCCTGTGGAGATCGCCTTTACGTCGGCTCTGGCACCGAGGTACGCGCCACAACCGCCGTCTTCGCCTCCTGCGCAGCGTCCAGGCGCCGGAACAATCGAGATCGAGCTTAGCGGCGGCTGTCGCGTTCGCGTTGACCGGGATGTTGACGCCGAGGCACTGCAGCGGGTGCTTGAGCTTCTGAGGCGGCAATGATCCCGATCCCGAGCGGCGTCAGGGTCTGGATCGCCACCGGCCACACCGACATGCGCCGCGGCATGCAAAGTCTGGCCCTGACGGTTCAGGAGAGCTTGAAGCGCGATCCTCATGCTGGCGACCTCTATATCTTCCGCGGTCGCCGCGGCGATCTGGTCAAGATTTTATGGCATGACGGGTTAGGCATGTCGCTCTATGCCAAGCGCCTGGGCCGCGGCAAGTTCATCTGGCCCTCAGCATCGGCTGGTGCGGTGTCAATCTCGGCGGCGCAGATGGCCTACATGCTGGAAGGAATTGACTGGAGGAATCCACAACTAAGCTGGAGGCCACAGAGTGCGGGTTGAGAAATCTGCAGCTACTGGCCATTTTGGGGAGTCACAACGCGCTCGATATGTGATTCACTGCGTTGCATGGATGCTGATCGTGGCGCTGTTCCGGATGACATTGCGGCTCTGAAAGAGGCGTTGGCGGTCGAGCGCGCGAAGGCGTTAGAGGTTGTAGCGGAGCTCGCGGTCGCCCGCGCGAAAGCCTCGGAAGACGGTGCGCTGATCGCCCAGCAGAAGCTGCGGATCGCCAAGCTTGAGCGTCAGATCCACGGACAACGGTCAGAGCGATCATCACGGCTGATCGACCAATTGGCGCTGACGTTCGAAGAGCTGGAAGCTGACGCCACAGAAGACGAACTGACGGCGGAACGAGCAGTCGCGAGGACGACGACGGTACGCGGATTTATACGCAAGCGCGCCGAGCGCCAGACGTTCCCCGATCATCTCCCACGCGAGCGGGTGGTGATCGATCCGCCGACGGCGTGCGAATGCTGCGGCGGCAATCGCTTGCGCAAGCTCGGCGAAGACGTGACCCGGACGCTGGAATCGGTGCCGCGTCAGTGGAAGGTGATCGAAACAGTGCGCGAGAAGTTCTCTTGCCGCGACTGTGAGAAAATCAGCCAGACACCGGCACCATTCCATGTGATCCCGCGAGGATGGGCGGGGCCCAGCCTGCTGGCCATGCTCCTCTATGAGAAGTTCGGCCAGCATCAGCCTCTGAACCGACAGACCGAGCGTTACGCGCTGGAGGGCGTGCCGATCAGTCTGTCGACCGCAGCCGACGCCGTTGGGGCGTGCTGCACGGTATTGGAGCCGCTGTCGCGGCTCTTGGAAGCCCACGTCATGGCAGCCGAACGCCTCCATGGCGATGACACCACCGTGCCCGTGCTGGCCTTGGGCAAGTGCGATGTCGCGCGATGCTGGGTCTATGTGAAGGACGACCGCCCCTTCGGCGGCTCAGATCCGCCGGCGGCGATGTTTTATTACTCGCGCGATCGAAGTGGTGAGCATCCGCAGGCGCATCTGGCCAACTACACCGGCATCCTCCAGGCCGACGCCTTCGGCGGATACATCAAGCTCTACGAGCCCGAGCGAAGTCCTGGGCTTATCAGCGAAGCGGCCTGTTGGGTCCATGCCCGGCGCCCGTTCTTCGCCATGGCGGATCTTGAGGAGAACGCGCGGCGCAAAGCGGCCGGAAAGAAGGAGATCGTCATCTCGCCCGTCGCCATGGAGATCGTGCGCCGCATCGACGCTCTGTTCGAGATCGAGCGCTCTATCAATGGCCAAAACGCCGACCAACGAAAGGCTGTTCGCCAGGCGCAGAGCGCACCGCTCGTCGCCGATCTGGAAGCCTATATGCGCGAGCAGTGCGCCAAGCTCTCCCGCGGCCACGATCTGGCCAAGGCCATGAACTACATGTTCAAGCGCTGGGCCTCCTTCACACGCTTCCTCGACGATGGTCGCGTTTGCCTCTCGAACAATGCAGCCGAAAGAGCGCTGCGCGGCATCGCATTGGGCAGAAAGTCGTGGTTATTCTGTGGGTCCGACCGCGGAGGGCGCCGAGCCGCCGCCATGCATAGCCTCATCGTCTCTGCCAAGATGAACGACGTCGACCCTCAGGCCTGGCTCGCCGATGTACTCGCTCGCATCGCCACCCACCCCGCCCACAGGCTCGATGAGCTGCTGCCCTGGAACTGGAAGACTGCGCAACAGCAAGGCCTTGCGGCACAGGCGGCTTGATGGGGCACGTCAACAAGGTCAGCCACGTGTTCACTCTCAGCCATGTCGCTGAGATGCTCGGCGAAGACGAGGAATGGCTGTTCGAGGTCGCCGAAGAAATGGACACCGAGGATGGCCAGCTATGGGTCGTCGGTGTCGGTGAAGACGGGGTGATGGCGTTCACCGATGATGGAATCGAGAACCTCAAAAATCTGATCCAGATCCACAAGGACGCTCCTTGGATCATTGAAGAACGCCGCCAGGTGCTCGCGGCGATCGTTAAGCCGAAGGCCGAAAAGCCCGACGAGGTTTAGCCGGTAACCGGACAAACCAGCCAGCCGGCGGCCTACGCCGCATGCTTACGTCTTGGTTAACCTACCGTTATCAACGCGACGCCGTGCCTACGCGAGTTGGGGAACGTGTAACCCTGCCTCTGCGACGCATAAAGCTGATTGCTTCTGCTTAGTACCGATAATTCAAGCGGCTGAGACAGTCTTGAATGCGGCCGAACTGAGCCGGCTCCAATCTGTAGCTGTCCCGGTCGATCGCGGCTAGGTAGTCACGCCCGCGATGGGTTCCGACCAACCGACGCAACGTCTCGCTTTGGATGTTCGCGGCGAGCGACGTGAGAAGTAAGTCAGCGGGGGGCCACGATGAATACAGATACGCGTCGACCAATTCGTGCCGCGCCGACTTGGCGCGGTCCCAGTCGATGAAGATGCTGAGCGGTAGCGACAGAAGCGCCGGCAACCGCTTGAAATCCTCGTCACCCGTCGATCGGAGAAGCTCGGCGTAGACGGGCGGAAACGCCGCACCGATAAGGGCACTAACCGGCAAGTCGCGCTTTCCCACCGCGAACGGAAGCGTGGGCAGCGAGGCACGAAGCTGGATGTCGGGAGATACGTTCCCCGACTCTCTCAGCAGAACGGCCCAGGCGTTATAGCCGGCCTCGCCCAAGTTCTCGCCGTACCGATGGATCAATCTCTCGCAGAGATCCTCGATGGCCGCGGCGGCAGTACGCCGGACCCGCTCGGACACCGTGCTCAACAGGACCAAGTTCGCCGCTACCCGCTGCGTGGATACGCCGTTTGGCGTTGCCAGATGCACCAATTGCCGAGGCGACACGATGCCGTGCGATTCCTCGATCACTGACGCCACCCGCGCGTCGTCCGGATCCGCTTGGGCCAGCGCTCTACCAAGCAGCTCCAAGAACACTTTGTCGCGCTGCTCCGAGGCGAGGAAAGGCAGCACAGTTCGTCCGATGTCCAGACAGCGGTCGATCGGCAGGTCGCTTGAGCCTGCGACACGGATCAACTGTCCCGCCGAGCCCGCCACGTCTTCCATCAGCAGTCCGAGAATACGATCTCTGCTGGTCGGATCTCGCAGCACCGAGACGAGCGCCTTCGGCGATGCATTGTCAAGAAGTTGACGCAACAGTCCGACAGCCCTCGTCTTCTCCACTTCACCGTCGAGCCATGCGAGGTCCGCGGCGGAGAGGTCCAAGGTCGACAACAGGAAGCGATCGGCGCCCTCGGTGCGGAAATTCGAAAGTATCGAAGCACGAAGTCCGTTGAGCGATTCCGCATTCCGCGCAGCGTTCGCCATAGGTTCGTCGAACGCTGCGATGTCAAATCCGGTCTGCCTTCCGATAGCCACGGCGAAGCCGACCAGATCGTCGCCGGACACGCCGTCGAGGGCTGCCTCCATCACTGGCGCCTGGGCTTCGGTCGTCATCCATGCGGAAATCTTTTGAAGAAGATCGGCTCGGTCATGCCGGCTCATCGACCCGATCGCCGCTTTGGTTGCCGGTACCCATGCCGACGCGTCCGACCCGCACCTTTGCCAGACCTCCCGGGCATACTTCTCGCTGCGCGAAATCATGACCGACGAGAGGTCGGGAGGCAGCTGCAGCACGAACTCCGAGGTCTGGTCGTCGAAGCGCTCCTCACCGAGGCCATCGGCCATTCCCGTGACGATCGGAATCACGGGATCGCGGCCGGCGTCGATTTCCGACCGAAGATACGACAGAGCACGGTGCGGCGAACGCCTGGTCAGCGATCTTGCAAGCCCGGACAGATTGAGGTCGTCCAGCATGCCGACGTCGAAGTTCGCAATCTTGGCCGCAAGCGTCGAAAGGAAACGCAAGGCGTCGGCTTCGTCCGGCTCGGCGACGGCGAGCTCCGTCGCTCCTTGAACGACGCCCTGCAGGCGGCTGCGATCGAATTCGGGCCATGCCCGGGAATTGAGGATGTCCAGCATGCCGAGAACGGCAGAGGGTGTGGTGCGCGACTTCGCGGCCAGATCGTTCCACATCAACGACAGCCTCAAGGCGCCCTCGTCGCCCCTCCGGTCCGCGCGCAACGCACCGAGCGTGTCGATTGTCCGCAGATCCGGATCTTCAGCGTCGAATATCTTCTCGGAGACCAGCCGGGACCACGAATGCCGTTCCGACTTCGGCACACCTTCGACTCGTCGGCCGCTCCAGTCGGAGAACCGAGTGCGTGCACTTTTCGGCGCGAAGATAAGGTCGAACGGTCGTCCCTCGATCTTGCGCGGCGCCAGCGCGTACGTGCAGACGGAGAAATTCCGCTTCAGCGCCGGCCAGAACGCGGCGAGAAGTCGCTCGACGATCGGCTCGGCCTCCGCGCTATCGAAGACGACGATAGGCTGTCGCGGTTCGAAGAACAGAGCCTCGACCAATTCCGCCCGCCTCGGATCGGATACCGTTCTAGTCGACGGGGAGGGATCCGCCGGTGCCAGTCGTGCCAGCTTCTCGTCGAACTCCACCGAAACCAGCAGGGGAAGAAGAGAGCGGATGCCGTCCATCGATAGCCATTGTGCCATCGTGACGATCAAGCTCCGGGTGCGGACGCAACCGGACCTCGGCGCGCCGAGATCTTGCCACGTTCGGGCAACGACGTAATCGCTTCCGCTCGGCAGGGGATAGGCAGTCAGATAGGGCTTGAACGTTTCGCCTGGTCGCAATTGGCCGCCGATATCGGAAAGACGGTCGATCAAATCCTGGTCTTGATGCGGCAGGCGCCTGGTCGAGGCGATCAACTGATGACCGCTTCGGTAGCCGTGGATCTGTTGGTCTAGGAAGAGCGGCTGCATCTAGCTCGTCATCACCCAGGAGACCGGCAGGGTCAGGTCCGGAACGAACTCGTCGGGCTTGTCGTCGGTGACGACGTATCCCGCATTCTTCAGACCCTTTTCGTAGAACTCCGCTTTGAACACTGGATCGGCAAAATCGCCCGACACGACGCTGACGCCGAAAGCCTTCACTTCGAGCGTTTCGATGTCTTCGAGCCGCCCCGCGAACATCGGATATTGGGTCCGGAGATATGCCATGGGACCCTGTACCCGTTTCTCCTTGTCGAGCCTGTCCCAAGCCGTGACCAGTACGGCGACGCGCGGTCGCGGCGCGCATGGCGCTCTCTTCATTCCGAATTCGAGAAATCGCAGGAATTCGCACAGAGCGATCTGTGTCGGTATCTTGGTCAGCTTCCCTTCGTCATTGTCGGGCTGGCCACTCTGCTCCTGATCGTTGCCGGGAGCCTCGGAAGGGGCGGACGGCTCTTTGCTCTCGTCGGCCGGTGCGTCGTTGCCGTCGCCGGCCGCGTCATTCTTGGCGTTGCGTGTCGCTCGCGCCTTCGCACGCTGGGCAAGAAATTTGCCGCAGGTCACCCACTCGAGAGCTACCTCGTTCTCCTCCGAACCTTCTCGGACGAAGAGCAAGGCCCCCGATGCGCCTTCGAGACTTCGCATCCAGTCTTTGGGTATTTCGTATGTCTCGAGCGTTTTTTTCCACAATTCTCCGGTTACATCGGGAACGACGATGTCCGACAGCGGCCCGTTCGCATCGCCCGCTTTCCGTACAGAGACCTCGAAGCTGTGGGTGGATTCCGCCACATCCCGATTGGAGCGGGGGGCGAATTCGCCCTTCAGGAGAAACTCCAACGCCTTCTCTACAAATTCGACGTTCTGCGGCGGATGCGGCGCGACCAACTCACCGGTCTTCGAGCGAATCGACTCCCACAAACGCGCGATATAGTTCGTTTTGCCGCAATCTGGTCCTCCGACCAGAATGAAGGTTCTCTCGCTCATGGACGGTGCTCCGGGTGCCGATAGCGCAGCATCGCCCTACCTTCCTCCATATCTGGTCCCGGTGCGAGCCAGGTCGGCGTGCGGTCCGGGACATCGGGCCGGCAGGTCCGCATCAGAGCCTCGAGGCCGTAGCCCGGGTCGACGTCTCCCCGGTCACCGAACGAGGCGATCTGAGCGACAGATATCTGCAGGTTCTGTTGCTCCGCTTCCTGAACGATCGGTTCGATGAAAGACGCCGGCACCTCACCGCTGTCCCGCCTCGTCAACACCAGTACCAGCGGCGGCACATGATTGATCGAAGTGCGAAGGCGGTCGATGAGAAGCTGCATTCGGTGGACGACATATTGGCGCGTAGATGGCTCGCGAAGTTGCGATCCGTCCATAAATAGCCAGATGACGTCGGCTCTGTTCAGGAACCGAAGTCGATCCTTTCGGTCCTTGTCGATGAAAGATTGCGACCATTCTCCCGGCAGGTCCGGCAGCAGGAAGTCGAACTTTTCCTCTGCTCCATGCCGCAGGCGGAGATGCAGAAAACCGGGCATACGGTCGTCGGCCAACTCGGTATGTTGCGTGAACTGATCCGGCGGATCGTCTTCGTTCCAGTCGAGGGCGCCCTGGCTTATTTCGTTGAACGCCATCAGGGTCCGGCTATCGGCGAAGGAAAACTCCTTGAGTTTGGCCTTGGACGCCAACAGGTAGAGGCTGACCAAGGCCGCCGTCTTCCCGGCGTCCGGATCGCCCAGGATGCCGACGAGGGTGCAGTACCGATGCGCCATCAAGTCCTGCGCCAACGGGGGAGTAAGGGCGCGACTGTGGGGTAGGCTGGGATTCCGCTCGGGTTTCGGAAGCGGCGGTTCGGGTGAAGTCACGGGTCCGTCGTCGGCCGGAGCCTTCATCCTGAACGGACATGTCTCCGGCGGATTCTCGGCGAGGCAGATGCCGGTCTCCGCGACGGTGCAGTTATCCTTGGCGCAGCCGAGGGCCATCAGACGGACACGCCAGTATTGTTGGAACAGAGGTGCGCGATCGAGCTTTCCAGCAAAGCCCGTGCCGCCCAATCGCCCAGCGGGCGTTTTATCTTCGCCCTTGGATCCGAGGCTGCCCCGGTTCGCAGCGCGTTCGAGAGCGGAAAGACTGCGGGGCAATTCGAGATGTAGGTTTCCGCCTCGGTAGGTGCGAGCGCGGTGCGGTCCCCACCGATCGCGGTCAGGAGCTCGATCAGCGACAGGTCCTTTCCGGTCGGTACGTAGCGCAGGATCAGATGGCGGTGGGCTTCCGCGGGCGCCCTCCGGATCATGCGCCCGGCCTCGATGCCGGACGCCACTGCAGCCGCAGCGTCGCCAACCTTCTCGTCGGAGAAGCGCCGTCCGAGCAGCGAGCTCCAATCGGACAGCACCCACCACAGGAGGTCGATCTCCTCGCGATCGACGGCGGCGTTCGACCTAAGATTGGCGATAGCGTCCTTGAAAGGCTTCAGACCTTCCTTCATGGCCGAAGCATCGAACGGGGTCTCCGGTTCTTCTTCTTTCTTGGGGGCTTCCTTGAATTCGGGGTCGGACACCTTGATGCGTTGCCGACTGTCGCGCGCAACGGCGGCGCAATGACCATGCGCGGATTGCAGGAGTTCGTTGCGAAGCTGTTCGATCTTCGGCTCGGTCCGCGGCTTCTGGTACGAGAGCGCGGACCACAATCCGAACGACAGTACGTCGGGAATCGATACCGCGCCGTGAAGGAGGGCTGCGCTGCCCGACACGGCCTGCAGAGCGCCAGACATGCCGCAAACCAGCATTTCGAGCTCATGTCCCTCGGCGACGAATGCCGTCGATGTCTTTCGAATAGCTCCCTCGATGGTCCCTGTCAGTGCGGCCGAAAGCTTGCCACCCTGTTGGACGGCAACGGCAAGATCGTTCGCGGTCTGCAGCAACTCCCCGACCTGTCGGCGTCCTTTGAAGATGCCCGCGATTTCGCCGATTGCGGCCGTGCGTTTCTCGACCAGTTCGTCGGACGGATCGGACGCGAATATTCGGATGTGGGTGGCAATGTGCGTCATGAAGTTTCCCCCGGAAGGTGCGTGTTCTCAGTGTCGGTTGCGTTCGATCGAGCTATCGAGATCGCCGAGACGTCCGTCCTTCACCAGATCTTCGATGAGATTGCGCTCCATCATGAGCGTCAGTTCTTCGTTCCAGTCGTCGGGCAGGGCGTCGAGATCGATCAGGACCTTGAGGCGCTGCGCGGCTGTCAGGTCGCGGAAGAATTTGAGCAGGACAAGCTGGAACGTGTCGCTCATCGCATCCACCGGCGCATTATTCGGCGGCTCGCGGTCCGCTTTCGCGACGCGGTCCGCCAGAAGCTCCCCGCCGCTCCCCTGCTCTGGGCGCAACGCAGCGGGGACCGGCTGTGCCGCGGGTTCGGGCTGCCCCCCCGCCGGCGGCACCGGCCCACGGCGGAAGTTGGGACTGGCAAGCAGATTTCGCGGTTTATGGCCTCCCAAGCGAACATCGTCGGCCTCGAACCTCTTCTTGTCGTCGTTCCACGCTCGCGGCACGACTTCGACCGAAAGCTTGTCCTCCTTCGAGCACCAGTCGAAAGTCAGCAGGTTGTAGGTATAGGTATATCCGTTCTCGACCTTCGGCGGAACGGTTGCACCGGATGCCAACATAAGCAGGTCGCACCCGTCTTCGACGGCTTCGATCTGCAAGGACGGGTTGTGCTCGTGGCCGGAAATGAACACGCGCGCCCGGCCGCGTACGTATTTCCGCGCGTCGACGCTATCCTGCAGGCAGTGCAAAGGATGGTGACAGAGGACCACCAGTTCAACGCCGGGGTCGGACGGCAAGACGCGCTGCGCGGCACCCAGGATCAGCTTGCCTTCCTCGTCTTTCCTCTTCGAGCAGATCAGAGCGGAGTTGAGACCGAAGAAGCGGATGGCGCGTCCCGGAGCCAATTCTTCTCGCGAGTCGCTGGCGATGCCGCCAGCGGGATGAAGCGGACAGTCGTAACCGAGCGCAAACGGCTCATATCCCACGAAACGGTTGTAGAGGGTCTTGCAGTCGTCGTCGTTGGCCAGAAAGGCATCGAGCTTCGCCTCTCCACCGCTCAGGATTTCGTCGATCAGATGAGTGCAGCCGGCCGAAAGCCTGTCCCGATCAATGTCGTGGTTTCCGGGCACCATTTTGACGGCCGTGGGCGGACACCGGACAGCGCGCGCCAGGCGGTCTAGCCACTTCGCCGCGACGGCGTATTCTTCCGACTTTCCCGCGAAAGCAATGTCGCCGGTAACGATAAGGCCCTTTGCGCCGCCGCCGGCATGCCGTAGGACCTGTTCCGCGGCATCCTCGATGAGCCTTTCCTTGGCGTCGTTATTGATGACGACGGCCGCCCCCTTTTCTTGGCCAAAGTGGATATCGGAGAGATGCACATACGTAATGCTCACGCTCGACGCTCCGATAGCGCGGCCATCGCCGCAAAAAGCGCGGACCAGGCAGTTTCTTGATTTTCCATCATTTCGCTCAACTGTCTGAAATAGCTTTGGTATTTGAAATATGGTTCGGCAACCGCGCGCTGCTATTGAGGTCGGCGCTCAACATATGATCGCATGTTTTGCGCGCAAGATGTGCCACGGTGCTAAAGTTTCACCGCTAGATATATGGGACCGCCAAAAATTTAACGAGTTCAGCTTCGCCGATTCATGCTCGACTCTTTTGTTCTTGTTATGTGCCAATCACGGCATGAGGCCTCTGCCGAACTCGTCTCTCCAGAAGCCATATCTATCTCGCTCAGCATCCAGCCATACTATGCGGGCTCCGCTCTCGTTTTCAGGACCGTCTTCGGGATGATCGGGGATGATCCCGATAAGAACGGTGTCGACAAGACTTTCGCGGACTTCGAACAGGTGAATTGGAGAATGCACGACCTTCTCTACGGCTTCGTCGGCGCGCTCTTTCCGGAAGTGCTCGGAAAGCCGTTGGAAGAGGTCGACCAGACGCGGATTCCCGTAGAGGATTGCCGCAAGGTGACCGATATCGCGCTTCCCATGTTCATTGGCGGCGACTGAACTCACCGAGCCATGGTAGTGGATCGTATTCGCAAGACCATCCACGTCGACATGGACGCGTTCTACGCTTCGGTCGAGCAGCGCGACAATCCGGACCTTCGCGGCAAGCCGGTCGCCGTCGGCGGATCCCGTGGGCGAGGCGTCGTTGCGGCGGCGAGCTACGACGTGACGGAGAACCTGCAGAACATCCCACTGGCGCGGGACGTCGCGCTCGCGATCCGCGCGAAGATCAAGGAAACGACCGGGCTCAACGCCTCCGCGGGCATCTCGTACAACAAATTCCTGGCCAAGCTCGCTTCGGATCACCGAAAGCCAAACGGGCAGTACGTCATCATGCCGGAGATGGGACCGGCGTTCGTCGAAACCCTGCCCGTCGGCAAATTCCACGGCATCGGGCCTGCGACGAGCGCGAAGATGAATTCGCTCGGTCTCCACACCGGTCTGGACATGCGCAAGCAGTCGCTGGAGTTCATGCAGGACTTCAGAATGGACGCGGGTGAGCCATTCAGATAAAGAGGTTTTGGTAACGGTGCCTATGGCTGTTGGCACTCTGCGGCCAGCGTCTCACCGAGACGTCACACTTTCCCGAGTACAAATTCGAGAACGTCTGCGTCACCATTCCTGCTGACGGCACCAAGAATGGGCGCGAGCATACGGTACCGATACCGGGCACGGCAGTTGCTTTCATCAGTAAGGTTCGGCCATCGACCAACTGGCAGCGGTACAAGCCGAAGCTCGACAAGCTCTGTGGCGTGACCAACTGGACGCACCACGATCTCCGGCGTACCTACGCGACAATCATGCAGCGGCTTGGTGTCCCGCTCGAAGTAACCGAACAACTCTTAAATCACGTATCAGGTACGCGCAGCGGTATTGTCGGCATCTATCAGAACTATAAATATCAAGCCGAAATGCGAGAAGCCGTTGACAGGTACGAGCGGTTTATAAAGCAGCTGCTCGCTTCCGAGCCAACCCGAAACGTTGCGATGGGTCCTCAACGTGAGGTCGCCTGCATTGAAACTATTGCCCAACAGCGAAGTGAAAGCGCTTACACTCTGGTCGCATGCTCGCCGTGCTCGAAGAGATTGGCAACCTCCACAAGCATGTAGAACTTGGCCAAGCACATTCAATGGTGAAACGGCCCCTAGTAGCACTCATGGCTCTCATCAAGACGTCGAGGGGAGCCTCGTAGGTCTGGTAGGTCAAATTTGGCTTGAAGCTGACGTAAAGTCATATTGTAGCGTCGCCCGCGAAACATGACCAAAAGCAGGCTCGACCCGATAATGCAAACTAGATTTACAGACTTCGACGACGTGCGCACCGCCAACAGATCATATAGCAAGGCCTCGGGAGTAGGTCATCATCACAGTAGACTGCGCGGGACGCCCAATCTCGAGCAGCAGGCAGCTGCAGCTCTTTACATATGGGACTTGGTGTCTCTCGCCTCAAGAAAGGATCAACTACATCCGAAAACATCGTTCCCAATTCAGGTTTGACGGCTACGGCCAGATGATCGGTGTTGTCCGCGGTCGTTGCTTTAGTGGTTGCGCATGCGAGCTCATCAAATGGCGAAATCGATTCAGGGCCAACACATGGCGTGCTGTCGTGTTGCTTTGCGCGGGGACTTGGGCGATGCTCATTTATGCTGCTCTCCGAGTGCTAGATATTGTTCGCAATTGACTGGAGTTCCTATAGTAAGGCCGTTCACCGCCGCATGAATTGAACGTCTTTAGGATGCGCGTGAACGGTTGCAAGCCGACTCGTGTCTCCAGCCGTCGCTTGGACTCGTCTCATCTTCGGCGCGTTACGGATTGGGTTCACGGGCCAATTGGGTTCACGTGCCATCGGATAGTCATGAGATTGCCGCCCACGAACAGGGCCCCATCTCGGTTGGTCGTCTGATGATCCAATCCTGATCCGAAACTCCTCTCGGAGCTAATCTGACCGCGGGACCGAACCTGTGAAAATCACTGTGCAGAGCCACTAGTTGGGTCAGGAGCGCCAAATCTAACTGACACTCCCTCGTTCGTGCATTGATACAACAGCAACTTCGGCGTCGCGGTGACAGCCGGCGCAAGCAAGAAAATAATTCGATGAACTGAATCGGATTCGCCATGGGCAAGAGAATCGGGCAGGTATGAATCATGTTTCTATTTTGAGGAGTTATCTGGCTCCAGCTGATTTAGGTATTGATGCGCGATCGTAAAGCCAACCCGATACTTGCGTAATTCTGAGAGCATGTTCGCGAGTGCGAGCGTGGTGAAACTCTGAAATTCGTCGATGTATACGAAGAAATCGCGCCGACATGCCGGAGGAAGATCAGCACGCGTGTACGCTGCTAGTCCGATCATGGTGACAAGAAGCCCACCAAGCAGAGAAGACCTGTCGTCTCCGATTCGACCCTTTGCGAGGTTTACGACGAGGATCTTACCTTCATCCATGACGTGCCTGAGACGCAGGTCGTGCTCCGGAGCAGTTAAGACACGGTTGAGTAAGGGGTCCGTTAAAAACGCGCCGATCTTGTTTTGGATGGGTGCAATGCCGTCCGCCCTGTATCCACTGGAGAATCGTTCGAATTCTGTCGCAAGGAAGCGGCGCACCGTTTCGTTTCGCAGTGACCTCGTCAACCGCTGCCTGAACGCCTTATTCGAAATGACTTCCAACACGTCGTGCATTGTTGCAAAAGGCTGCTCCAGGAGGGCCATGAGCACATTGCGCAGAATGTGCTCCATGCGGACGCCCCAGGCGTCCGGCCACATCTTTTTGAATACTTCCATGAGACCCGAAGCGGCCAGCGCAGCGTATTGGGGCGCAACGTGCCGCAGGGGATTGTACCCCCATGGCTGCGACGGATCGGCGGCGTTGAGGTAAATCAGATCACTCCTCCGAGAAGCTGGCACGTTCTCGACAATGCGCTCGGCTAGATCGCCGTGTGGATCGATGAGAGCGAAACCGTTACCGAACTCCAAATCCTGGCGCGCCATGCTCTCCAAGAGCGTAGATTTCCCGACGCCGGTTTTGCCAATAACATATGTATGAGAAAAGCGATCCTCGCGTTTGATGCCGAACTCCCGCCGATCATCTCGGTAATCGACTCTGCCAAGACGAACAATCTGATCCGATGACATCGGTTCAGTATGACGGCGCTGCCGTGTTTGGCATGAGGCGATGTTGCATTTATTTGATGCACATCTCGCGATTGCGAATTGTCTGCCCCGGCACGTACTTATTAAGCCGCCGGCGGATTAATGTCCGGTCCACCCCTAACAGTGCTCCCGACATTGGGTCAAAGGCGCATTCGATAAGCAAGCGGGTGTGGGCGACTACCACATGCGGAAGCCGTCTTCGATGGCCTGCAACATAAGGCCGTGGTGTGGGATGTCTCGAAGCGTGCCAAGCACAATGCCGTGCCCAGTAGCGACGTAGGAGCAGCTCGTGGGGTGCATAAAGATCTTCAGCGACGTGGTATCAACTGAGCCTTTAATGACTCTGTCCACGCGAGCGTTCATTACCCACATGAAGCCCTCGCGTACAAACGCTTTATCATTGATGGTCGCCTCGATGATTACCGGCGCGTCGATGTCGGGCGGTACATGGTCGAATATGATGCCCTTTGAGTGTGGTCCCTGACACGCATCCGCGCTGCTATAAGGCATGCAGCAAGCAAACAGACAAAGAATGCCAGCGCGCAAAAAGCGCATCGCTTCGTCGAAAGTGTTCTTCATCCAAATCCCCTATCGTGCTCGCAATTGAGTTGGGAGGCGGACATCAAGACGAGCAACCGGAAGGCGTTTCCGTTTCGATCGTCCGGATCGATCAAGCATACCGCTTAAAGACTCTGCACCAACAAGCAGCGGAGAGCCAATCTTTCGTGGCGTGTCCATATCGCGACGCAACGTCGTTTCGTACGAAGCGTACGAAAGACTCTTGATCCGCAGACCGCCAATTTTGAAGAACTCCTTTGTTGCAGCAGTGACGCCTAAGATCCTGTCGAAGCTAACTCCAACGAAATCGGATCTTCGTAGTTCGTGACCATAGGCTCATTGTTCAGCGTCAAGCAGCTGTCATTACCAGGTTGTATTGCATGAGCTCTATCCGTTCGGGTAGTTTTGCATTTTGCCGGCTGCCGCTCTTTCTCTGGTGGAGCTGCGACTCGGCAGATTTCAATCGATTGATATTGGAGGTCTCGATGACTCGCATCACCAAGTCCCGCAAAGAGAAGGCCGAACCGGATACGGTTCCAATCGACAATTCGGGCGTAACGGAGCTTGAAAGACCCGTTTTCGCTCAGCCGCATCCAACGGCAGATCCCGCGAAGTTCGAGATCAAGCATCCCTCGGATAATCCGGTTTACAAGAAAATCGACGAACTAAACCGCGAGCACAAGATTGCTCCTCTTCCATTTCCGCCGCCGCGAGGCCTGCCTGAGCCGAAGCTGACGTTGGCTGCTGTGCTCGATACAGACCCCAGTACACTCGCGCAGAAGGTCAAAGACCACGGGCAGCTTGTGTTTCACGCTGCGGGCGACACCGGCAACACTAGGGGACCAGAAACACAGAACCGCGTCTCGGACAAGATGGTCAACGACTTCACCGATGAAGAGAAGGAACAGCCGCTGTTCTTCTTTCATCTTGGCGACGTCATATACAGCTTCGGAGAAGCGATACAGCTTCGGAGAAGCGCAATATTACTACGACCAGTTTTATGAGCCGTACCGCGACTACCCTGCGCCCATCATCGCGCTCGCCGGTAATCATGATGGCATGGTCGCGCCGGGTACGAACGCCACAACGCTGACAGCGTTTCTGGATAACTTCTGCGCCGAAAAGTTCGAGGTAACCCCGGAGGCAGGCGGCCTTGCGCGCACAGCACAGATTCAGCCGGGCGTGTTTTTCACCTTCGAGGCGCCACTGCTCCGCATTCTGGCCCTCTACAGCAATACGCTGGAAGATCCCGGCGTGATTGCGAACCCAACCATCGGCAACTCCCAGCTCGCATATCTCGAGGCGGCGCTCAATCGCGTCAAATCCGACAATTTCAAGGGTGCGCTTATTCTCGCACACCATCATCCCGCCTATACCGCCGGCGGCAAGCATGGATGGAGTCAGGATATGCTCGCCCAGATCGACGAGACCTGCAAAAAGACCGGTGTGTGGCCGCATGCTGTCCTGTCGGCCCATGCCCATAACTATCAGCGATTCACACGCTTGCACGGCGAAACGCAGATACCGTATGTGACGTGTGGCAACAGCGGTCACGGCCTTACGAGGCTGACGCGGAAGAATGGGCCGCCTTTGCGAACCCCACAGCAGCTACAGATCACCGGCCATGATGACAGGGTGATCCTTGAGAACTATGACGACCAAGACTACGGCTATTTGCGGATAGTCGTCACCGCAAAGCAGTTGCGTATCGAGTACCAACCGGCGAGTGATGGCGATCAAGCAAAGACACCCGACGACTTCGTGACGGTCGATCTTGCCAGCCGCAAGCTGGTGCATTTCACCGGGGCCTAAGCGAACGTCCAGTTGATTATGCGGTCGGCGCCGAGGCGCCGGCTGCATTGGACAAGGTATCCCAAAGCGTTCCGATTCCCGCAACCAGGCTTGTAATGGTTCTCGCAAAGGGAGGAAGTTCATGGAATCCGTAGCGACTGCGCGAGCCGCAAAGCGGACGGCGGTTCTTGTCGTTCACGGCATGGGAAGTCAGCGTCCACTCGAGACCGTTCGCGGGATCGTCGATGCCGTCTGGCTCAAGGGAAGCGATGCTGAGGGTGGCCGCCCAAGAATTTGGACGCATCCCGAGAAAAGTGGGGTCGATGACATCGATCTTCCGGTCGTGACAACAAACCGTTTGTCCGGAAGCCCACATCGCCAGATTGATTTTCACGAGCTGTACTGGGCTCATTTGATGAGCGAGACGCGCGCTGTTGCTGTCTTACTCTGGCTCTTCGAACTTGCGCGTATGGGGCCGCGCCTTAAACCCTCAATTGCGCCACTCTATTGGGTTGCATTGATCTTTCTTTCTGCGTTGGTCCTGTCGATCAGTCTGGTCACGGTGCAGGCCGTCGTTGAGTTCTCTGCCCTGATCGCAGATGCCACGACCTGGCCGCTTCTCTCCAAAGACCTGCATTCACTTCTCTACGTATTCTTTGTGGCAATCGGCGTCACCGCTCTGCTGGCCTTCCTGGCCGCGCTCTGGAAGGGCGCCGTCAGGCTTGCCGCGATCGTTTCGTTGATCGTCGCTGTTTTCGTCGGTGGCTTCATTCTGACGCGGGTATATGACGAAGCGGCGCACAAAGTAGTGATGCTCTCTCTTCCGACTGTCCTGGCCGCAGGAGTGATCAGGGCCACCATGGGGCGTTGGGGGCTTGCCGGGTTGATCATCGTCGTAGGGCTGTCTTGCCTTGCGGCCCTGCAGGCTGGTTTAACGCTCGGCTGGGACGCTCTAGGGTACGGGCATGGTCCGTGGAGCATATTCTCATTTTGGAGCACAATTGCAGCGTTCTATTTGATTGCGCTCTATTTGGTTTTATACGCGGTCTTCTTGCAACCATACCTCGGTGATGCCGCCCGCTATTTCCGTAACTCGCCCGGCAATGTTGCTGTCAGGCGCGAGATTCGGCGTCAAGCGGTCAGAACTCTGCAGGATCTTCATGTATCAGGCAAATACGACCGCATCATTGTCGTCGCGCACAGCTTGGGCACAGTTGTCGCCTACGATATGCTGCGCTCCTACTACAGTCGGATCAAGGACGCGCTTCCGGATCCGGCTCTCTTGGGAAAGGAACTCGATGATATCGATCACGGTGGCTTGCCAAAGTTCGCTGCCCGCGCGAGTGGCCGCGAGTTGGTGAGGCGTATCAGTCGGATCGTCGCCGATACCACGGAGAAATCGTCGTCGGACAAGATCGAATCCGGCGATTCGAAAATGAGAGCTTGGCTTGTCACCGATTTCGTAACTTTGGGAAGCCCGCTCACCCATGCTCCCTACCTGATGTGCCGTGGCAAGAACGAGGAGCAGCTCCGCATTGATTTTGACCGTCGTGTCGCCGACCGCGAGTTTCCAACTTGTCCGCCACGTCTGCTCGATGGTGACTGCCGGCTTACATTCGCGAATCCGAATACAGGTCGGCGCCAATTCCATCATGGAGGGCTCTTTGCTCTTACACGTTGGACGAATCTCTATTTTCCGGCGTCGCAGCTGTTATGGGGGGATGGTATTGGTGGGGAGCTCGGCGCGCTCTTTGGAGATACGTCGGGAAGCAATATCGCCGATGTGCCTGTATATACGAACAAGATGCAACACGACACGTTCTTCGCTCATGTGCGGTATTGGGACGACCTCGGCAGCAAGAATCCTCCGCCCCACATCGAGGCGCTCAGAAACGCGATTGATCTGGCTGATGTCGGCGCCGCTGATACGCTCTAAGGAAGGAACGATCATGGCCTACAAGCGTCAAATCGACGTCCAACTTGCATTCTGCTGGTCGCACATGCGACGTAACTTCTATGAAATTGCCACACCCGGTCCCGCGCCCATTGCCAGCGAGGCGCTCAAGCATATCGCCGAGTTCTACGCCATCGAAAAGGACATCCGTGGTCGCGGCGCCGAGGAGCGCCGTCTCGTTCGCAGCAGAAAATCCGGCCGCTGGCGGAAGCCTTCGAGCGATAGCTCCGCGCAAAGCTCGCGTTGATCAGCCAAAAGGGCAAGTTGGCCGACGCCATCGTGCCGCTCAAGATCAGTGAGAGCGCTTAAGGTGTTCGCCAGACAAATGAAGCCCAATCAGTGGTACTTCGTCGTCGAGTGCGCCAAGTGCGACGAGGCTATTCCTTTCCTTGAATCACCGTCTCCCGATGAGGAGCCCGAGGTAAAGCAGCGAACGATCGCCGACCTCAATTGCCCGAATTGCGGGCACGTTGGCACGTACGCGCCTGCCCTTATGTATCGCGACCAAGCACCCAGAAAATAGGATTGGTAATAATCCTTTCGTACACCGGCGAATCCATGAACACGATGACCGGAACTATACGCGTTGTGATATACTGTAGGTATGACCTTCCTTCGGCGCTGGTTCGGTCCCTACCGCAGCCCAAAATCTGACGCCCGTACCAAAGCAAAACCGCGCACAGGCGCGGTCACTCGCGTGGCCGGCGCAGCGCTTAAAAAATACGAAAAGACGTTTGCCGATCTTGCCAAGTATGACCGGGGAGAAAAACTCAACCATTCGGTATCTCGATAGAGCGGCACTCGAAGGCATTCATGCCGCTCTCTCTGACTTTGCCGTTAAGAACGGGGATGAGCCGATTCCGTCCATAACCCACGCCAAAGCCGCAGATCTCGATAGTCTCTTGGCAGCGCCGCAACAGCGCTCTTCGGTTTTGAAGCGTATGCAACGCTTGAGGAAAAAGCGGCCATCATCTTCTATACCATCAACAAGCGGCAAATCTTTCTAAACGACAACAAGCGTATGTCGACGCTGTGCTTCTTGGTATTTCTCGGTATCAACGGACACGCGCTCGCCGTTAGTCCGGATGAGCTGACGGAGAAGGCGCTATGGCTCGCGAACACGCCATCGCTTGAATTTCCCGAGATTAAGAAAGGCCTTACAGCCTGGATCCACGACCACCTGGCGGAGATACAGCCCGAGGAGCAATAAGTGATCTCGAAGAGAGTGGTTGGATTGGGTTCAGCTGTGGAAGCGGGCGCTACGGTCCTCTTACAATAAAGCAGACATCGACGGATGCCTAAGTGAAGTCCGCAAAGGGCCACAAGCTGACTTCAGCAGTACTCCTGCCGAAAGATAGCTTCCCGTCTCCGGCACCCGTTGAGGCGGAACTCGCTGCAAGGGTTCAGTCATCTTTAGCTTGCCCCTTCGCATTGCTACTATCTGCGCTATCGCCACGTGACGAGGCTTCCCTGTCGAATCCGAACAACTTTTCCAAGCGCCTTTTCCATGTGGGGCGCTTGGACGACATCGCCGTCGCTGCGTACGCTTCATAGCCGAGACCAACCCTTAGCCGTTTCTGCCACCATGGCTCTTGAGGCCATCGCGGAACAACATCTGCCGCGGTGGAAGGATCAACCGCCAGCACGCGCTCTATCCATCTTTCCAAAAAATGAGCACGTATCCAATAATTCCAAAACAGGAACATCGAACCCAAGCAAATGAAAGCCGCCACGCCCATAACCACGTTGCTGGGAGGGTTGGCGAAGGGGACAAGAACTGCGGCTAGAGCGAAGCAGATCCACACAGGCAATTCTGTCTTCACCTGTTGTGAGTGCCCCCACCATTTTCGATCTCTCCCCTGAGTAGCAAATGCTTGCTTTAAATTTCTGCGCAGAAGGTCGCGCCTAGCCGCATCGATTGCTGGAAGAAGGCTTGGATCGGCCGGGATGGGCCAGTGCTGGTAAAACCTTGCAACCGTCAACAGCTCCTTTCTGGAGAGGTTCTGGAGCGCGAACCGATCGGCATCCATTTCATTCAATCCATCACCATCTTTGCGAACAAAGAACCAGAACACGTCACGAAACATCTTGATAGCTAGTCCAAATATGGTCCAAGCCAAAAACGACCACGCGCTAAATTGGGGATAGATCAATTGGGGAAACGCCCAAAAGTACAGAAAAAAGAAAGGCGAACCTCCTACCCGTGCCCTTCGGGACGTGTATGTCGAGAACTGCGACAAATGGCCAAGTTCGTGCAGGAGAAAGAATCGCTGCAAACCGACGATATTCTTGGGACTCTCTGTGACGAAGATAAAACCGCCAAGATCGGTCATAAATGTCGTCGGGCAAGGCTTCTCCCGCGAGCTTCCTTTTGTGACGACGTAGATGCGGGTCCTCCGGCGCACCCACTCATTGAACGGTTGCAATCCAAAAAGGCTACGCAGCTGGTTTTCCCGTCGCATTTTGCCTTCCGTCATCAACTGCGTCCGATAGCGACTTATAACATCCTCCGCAACTACGGTCGCCAGATCGATGCGCTCATAATGGCAGGCGGAGTGCTTCTGGACAAAACGCAGAACTTTCCAGAGTTCGGATGACCAGTGGTCAACCCTATCGAGATCGAGAACATGCCGGTCTAGCAAGACAGCTCCGATAAGCAATACGATCGACTCCCAAGACTCATAATGGAGAGCGAAAACTGCCAACTGAAACAGGGTTATGGGATGTCTTCTAATCTGTAGCTCTAAACGCCACCACCCCACGTTCTCTGACATGTGGCTAATCAAGCTTCTGGATTTCCTTGAGAAGGTTCTCGATCTGCTTATCCGATAACGACCCGCGTTTTGCTTGTTTTGCTGTTTCCTGCTTCAGTTCGCGTAGTGTTGGCTTCCGGCCGAACTGATCCCTGAGAATTTTGTAGACTGAATAGGCAGCGATAATGAACTGAGCAGCTTCCTTGAGGAATTCGAAAACTTCCATAAGGGGAAACGGTCGGCCCTCTTCCGGCGGAACGATCGTGACATCTCCGGAAAGCAGGTCGTTGAGCGAATTTGGGCCAACAGTCCTGCATTCCTCAGGAAAGACGTTGGTCAGTATGTTGCGCGCGAGATCCTTCTCATTCATGGACGCCTCCATGCCCTGCCGCTTGTGCATCAAGCTCGGTCGCGATCCCAGTTTAACGCCTGGCGCGGGCCTCCGCCCGGCGATGTTCGATAGCCTAGCTACGGTGCGCCCCTCGATCCAGCTAAAGTTCAGCCAATTGCATTTCAAACACGTTGACCCACTGAGCCGCGCCCCCTCGGAGGCCGTCTTGCTGAACGAAATTTTCAATAGTGGTCAATATTGACCAGCCCCGGATTGTTGCTCGGGCAAGACTGGCTCCATCGCCGTCCGAATAGGCAGTTACCGGCGACAGAGAGATCGGTAGTGCTCCCGCCCAATACAGGGGAAAGCATGATGTCATCTGTCCAGCCAAATCCGCTATACAGCAGCGCGGAGATCGGAATTCTTCCGTGCTCCAGGTGTGGCAAACCTATGCGGTTGGCTTGCATATTCGATTTTGCAAGAAAGCGGGGTGTTGGGCCTCGGTTTCTTGCGGTTTGGCATTTTGCTTCAGAGCGATTCGTGATTCCCTGACGGCGGATCATCGGCATTGGGGACGGCGATGAGCAAACCACGGGATGATCGCCAGAAAGACATGTTGCTTCCGGCGCTTGATCCAATCATCGACATGGGGCACCCTCTGGTACGATTGGCGGCGCTGATCGACTGCAAGCTTCTGGATGACCGCTTTGGTTCGGTGTACCAGACCGGTCCGGCGCAACCAGGCCTGCCAACGCGGGCGGCTGTCGAGCCCATCATCGGCCGCGTCAAGGCCGAGCACGGCATTGACCGCAACTATCTCAAAGGCCGCCTCGGCGACCGCATCAACGCCGTTCTCGCCGCGGCCGGCTACAACTTCGGCCTGCTCCTGCGGTGGCTCACAGCACGCTTGCGTGCCATCATCCGGGCGCTCGCCGAAACCGTCCCGGCTCAAAACATCGCTTAAATCAGCGCGGGTCCGCGTTCTTCAGCGGACTATTTAGGCCAAGGCGCCGGGCGCCTATCGCGCGGATGCCGGAAAAGCAATGTCATCCGGCCGCCGAGCGCAACTTTGACCGAACAATCAAGTAGAAATCCAAGTTAGGATTGGCGATCTGATGGATTTGCTCTCTGTCCTTTGCGACTCTCGATCCGAGAGTCCATGAGCGCCTTTGTTGCCGGAAAGTCGTATATACGTACGTAGCTAGCGATGGCGGCCGTTACTTCTGAGGATACATAATCCAGTCCGCCCGAGACAAGATCCAACACGTAGCTCAAGTGAATATCGACTTCTTGGTAAGTAAATAAGCCGGATTGGATCATATGCTGAAACTGTCCGAGTCTAAAGAAAAGCCAATCGAAATTATCTCGGACTACAGCTTCGTGCTCTGTAAAGCCTCCATCATCGTGCTTTCGAAGAGCTCGCGCGATGACGACCGCGCGACCCTCCTTCAGGAATTGATCGTGTAGATGAGGCCGATTTTGCGCTTCTACGTACGCTGCATCATCATGCAGCGTAAGCACTTCTTCGTCATCGTCATCTGCAATGACCAGCTTTCTAATATGCCAGTCGAGCATGTATGTCGTCCGTTCGACGCTTTCGTCACTGAAGAAGTCCTTGACCTGATTAGCTAGAAATTCAGCCTTCTTCCAGTTTTGTTGCTCAGCAGCCTGGACGGTCGCGCGCTCGGCTGCTTCTACTGAAAGAACATAGCTATTTGAGGCGACCTCAGCTTGCCGCGCGGAAATCTGTAGCTGCTTGTATATGAACGCAAAGCCTAGGGCGGTAACGGCAGGGCCGAGCAGCGCTAACAGCCAGAGTCGGACGTGTTCGGGTAATGACGGGTCGGCAGCAGCTTCAATCATATTGCTACCCCATCGAGGCGGTAGAAATGGCAGCGCAAATCAACTTGGAAATCGGAGTCAGGATTTCACGTCCAGATTGAGTTGTCTAGATAATTCACGCAGGACCACGTCAACTCGTTGGGGTAGAGCGGACATCGGTCAGCTCTGCCGTCATCGGGCCCCCGGAGTACGGCTGTCTTCGGTAGTGGATCAAAGCCGCCTAAACTCGACATCGGGAAAGGAAAGCTGCATCGATGTGATGCATGCGACCCTCTCGGTGAAGGGTCTGTGTTGCCATATAGTGCACGCAATGGAAGGAGAGCGTCGGGAGCAAACAACAAGACCAGGAAAGGGGACGCCGACCGTATCCGAGTGTCTCGACGACGGCTCAATGATCGAGCTGGTGTATCAGCCCAAAGAACGTAAAACGTTGCTGGCACTCTACAGCGCGGCCCACTGGACACTCCTGCCGCATGTCGATCTTGCCGCAGTTCGGCGCCTCATTCCTTTCTCACCCGAGAACAACCTCATCAAGAACAATGTCGTTCTGCTGCCTTCGGAACCCCGCATCTACGATACCGAAGAGCGTCTTGTCTCTGAGATACGGCAGTTCATCCACCGCTATGTCGACCTTTCTCCAACGTTTGAGCATCTCGCCACTTACTACGTCCTTCTCTCCTGGTTGTACGATGCCTTCGCCGAGCTACCGTACCTGCGCTTGCGCGGTGATTTCGGGACAGGGAAGACTCGTGCGCTCCTCGTCATCGGCTCGATCTGCTACAAGCCGTTCTTCGCGAGCGGTGCATCCACTGTTTCACCGCTCTTCCACACGCTCGACGCATTTCGTGGAACTATGATATTCGATGAGGCGGATTTTCGGTTCAGCGATGAGCGGGCTGAGATCACGAAAATACTGAATAACGGCAACGTCCGCGGCTTGCCAGTTTTGCGTACCATGATCGACCGGCAGCGTGAGTTCAATCCGCGCGCATTCCAGGTCTTTGGCCCCAAAATAGTTGCGACGCGCGGAATCTACGAAGACAAAGCCCTAGAGAGCCGTTTCCTCACCGAAGACATGGGCGGGCGCCCGCTTCGTAGTGACGTGCCGATCAACCTGCCGGATGAGATGCACGAGGAGGCTCGGGAGCTGCGCAACAAACTCTTGTTGTTCCGATTCCATCGCAGGTTTGATACTGCAATCGATCCGTCGCTTGCCGACGTAAAGCTCCAACCTCGCTCTAATCAAATTCTTCTGCCGCTGTTGAGTATCGTCAAGGACCCAACGCTTCGAGACGAGCTTCGTCTGCTCGCGCTCAACACCCAGGAAAGTATCGTTGCAGAGCGGGGACTGCAGACAGAAGCGCAGGTGTTGGAGATATTGGCCAGCGAGGTGCTGGACACCGAACGCATGACAATCTCTATCGCCTTTATTGCCACCGCGTTTATAGGACGTTTTGGTACCGAGTACGATCGCCCCATCACGAACCGCTGGACCGGCGGCATTCTGCGGCGGCGACTGCACATTAAGACGCACAAAAGTCACGGCATCTACGTGGTCCCGGAGATTGAGAGGGAGCGCATCAGGCAACTTTGCGATCGCTATGGCGTACAGCGGGCTTAGCGGTGCTCCTTCCGGTTTACAATTGGGGGACGTGGGGACACGGGGGACGTCTTAGTGGACGTCTTTTTGCTGGACGACTGTTGCGCTGTAAGGTCGATACAGCGAACGACGATCGGCGTGACATTACCATTTGCTACGTCCCCACGTCCCCGGATCGGTCTTTCGGTGATTCACCGCGATCGTCTGGTCGCTTGTAAGGACCGTTTATATATTTCAATGCTGCATCCAAACGATGCATTCTGACCTCTCTGGGGAAAACAAGCGACAGGCGAAGATAGCGAGTATGCCGATCGGTCGATGTCGGCATACAATTATGAAAATTAGAAAAAGATATCTCCGTTCATATCGCCTGCGGTTTGCGTTGAGCCAGGCCGAACTTGCGTACCTCATCGGATGCAAAGGCCGAAACCGCCTCTCGGACCTTGAAAGGGGAGCGCGAGAGCCAACCCTTACGGAGATGCTCGCGCTCTACATCCTCTTTGGCACAGAGGTAATTGAATTGTTCCCAGCGCTCTTTGCCGAGACTGAGGGAGCGATACTCTTACGTGGGAACGATCTGTACGAGCGCCTGCAGGGCGTATCGTTGAAAGCAACTCCGGCTAAGCTGGATTGCCTTGAAGCGATGTTTGAACGAGTGGAGAAAAGGAAGAATAAGCAAAAACGTATCATATGTTGAAGCGTTACGATCTCATTATGGCTATATACATCACGCGGCACGGCTTCGCATTTGCCTTGTTTGAAGGGGCGCTCGCGCCCCTTGATTGGGGTGTAATCCGGCGCAGCGAACCGAACAAGAACCGTCGATGCATCAAAGCTGCGACTGCACTTATAGAGCGTTGTCGTCCGGACTGTGTTGTCTTGCAGGACACGTCCTGGACCGGCACTCGCCGCTCACAGCGCACTTCCGCGCTTAATGCTGCATTCTTTGAGCTTGCAGACTGCAATGATATTCCGGTCTGTGTCTTCACGCGAGAGCGGGTTCATGTGACCTTTGCAGACCTAGGACAGGTCACGAAGCATTCGATTGCTGAAGCGATCGCGAAGAGAATTCCGGCATTCGAGCGATACGTGCCGCCGCGGCGGAAACCCTGGATGAGTGAAGATGACCGCATGGGACTCTTTGATGCTGCGGCGCTTGCGCTGACGTTCTTTCGAGAGGTGGGCGAGAGCCGGCGCGAAGTCGCGTGAGCGTTTCGCGCTTCTCCTTGCGATCCAGCGCCGAATTCCTCGGAGCTGGTAGCGAGGAGAAGTGCATGTCTGAGATTGAAACGTCAGAGAAGATCGCCGCACTCAACGACGCCTTCCGAAAAACACTGTCCGGCGGGCAAGTACTGATGACGCCCGGCGTAAGTAGCCTTCCGTCCATGGTCGTGGCGGCGGTGATACTGAAAGTGACCGAGTTCTGTGATTTCTCGTCGAACAACGATCCGCACGGAGAGCGCGACTTCGGAAGCTTCGAATTGTGTTTGCGAAAGTTCTTTTGGAAGATTGAATACTACGGTCCAACGTGTGAGTCCGGCTCCGAAGATCCCGCCAAGACGACCCGTGTGCTCACATTGATGCTCGCAAGCGAATACTGAGCAGTGCGTGTCGGAGCTCTGCGCAAGCAGGGAACGTGATCGCCAGCCATCGCGACGCGAGCAGATTCCCGCTTTGGCAAGGCAATCGCTGTTCGCGGGCTACGTCTGGAGGCTTGCCATGGAAGCGCTTCTGCATGGGCTTCTGTGCTCCCACCAGTGCGACCACGCGGGAGCCTCGTTACAACGAGGCTCCCGTTTTGTATAGCAGTATCAACAACACTCAGGCGGCACAAAAGTCAGCGCAGCGCGTTTGCCGTTCAGTCGCCCGATGATCCTTCACTTGTCGAACGGCCCCTTCGCTCGCAAGTTTACCCAGAACTTCCGCCAGCCTGCCCAGAAAGTCTTTATACCAATCTTCCTCATTAGGCATCTGCCACAACCGCAAACCAGCGACGTAGCCGGTGAGAGCGATGGCGCCCGCCATGGTGGTCGGCTTTGAACGCATGAGGACCTTTGTTTGCCGTTCTAGAGGCGCACTCTTTTTGTCGACAATCTTCCCAACGCCCTCGTATTCGGGACCTGAGATAAATTGTGCCCATATAGCGCCAGCGTCATCATAGTCCTTTGACACCTGCCGGTGGCGCGCGATCGCTTTGAAAACCGGGTCGATTGATTCCTTCGCCTTCACAGGGCGGCGCTGTTTGATCATGTATTTGCATTCTTTGATTTGAGTCTCGAGACCGACGGTCCCGCCAGCAACTCAAGACTGTCTATGGCTGGACGCCGACGGAACGCGACAACGCGGCGCTCTTGGTTCGTAGCAGGAGCAGGAAACATGCCATGCCGAGGACGTTACGCCGGCCCCATCGCATCACCGACCTCGCATGGACGCACTATAAGCAGCACTCTTTCCCATCGTTGGATGAAACGAGCGGCTCAGGCCAGTCCTATCAAAAGGGTTCTGACTCGCGTCAGTCAATCCTCATTGCCGACGATCGATTCCATCAGCGACACCAGCTGGCGCTGCACGGTTTGATCCTTGATCTTGCTGTAGGCGCGCAGCAACCGGAGGCTGAACGCGCTGTCGAGGAACAACAAGCTCTCGACTTCGCGGGCCTTGTTGTCGCCGTCGTAGAAGAACGTGATCGGCACATCTAGCGTGTTGGCGATCTGCTGAAGGCGGGCGGCGCCGACGCGGTTGACGCCCTTCTCGTACTTCTGAACTTGCTGAAAGCTGACGCCCAGCCTGTCGCCGAGCTCCGCCTGCGAAATCTTCTGCTCGACACGGCGCAGGCGAATCCGTTTGCCCAACTCAATGTCCGGCCTGCCGGCACTGCGCTGCTTCATCTTCTTTGCTGCTGATCTGTTCATTCTTATGACCCGTCCTTCAAATTTAGAATCCCTCGCCCGGTCAGGTTAGGGACACGTTGATAATGTACAGCGTTAAGCTCGAGTGGATCGTCAGTGCGAATCTCTAAACAGAGAAATCGCGGGATGGCATCCAAGCGCATTTGGTAGTCGGGAAGCACTCGTGATATCGACTCCGTCGATAATCTAAACGGATCGCGCCAAGCCTTCTCGACACTGCTCCACATTTGCAGAATATTGACCGAACTACAACTACCACGGGTCACGGGTTTGCGCCCTCTTGTTGGTGTGGGTTGGCTGGTCAGGACGTCCGTCGGCGTCGTATTAGTCAATCATATGCGGCGAGGCTTGTTTGCTTCGGCTTGAAATGCACATTGAAGCAGGGATGTGCCGAGGGCGGTCGATAACTCGGAATTCATTCAATTCGCTTTGCGAGAGCGCAGTGAATGTGGGGCCGCAACGGCTTACTTGGACGAGGCAGGAGTTGATTGCTCTACCCTGATCCAAGAGTCCGTCATGAAGTGACGTTTATCGAGCTGCATCGCCTGTAGAACCTGCGGCCTAAATCCCACGCATTTGCACGATGCAGGCGAGTTGCCAATGACCGACATTGGGACGAAATCGGCATTCGGCGTTCGCGCACAGAACGCGAATATAGCCTTTGAAGGTGTCATACTTGAGCTCATTGTTTGGCACGCGCTGCCGCTCGCGCCAGAACCACAGGCCCAGACCTCACCATCCATGCAGCGCCAAACATAAGTATTTGTAGTCGAGGCTGCGGCTAGCGCTACCTCGCTGGTCGCGTCCAGCAGCACGCTTTGAGGGGTATCCAGAGTCGTCGCTGCCCTGCAGAAGGCAAACACGTCGACTCTGTTGGTCGTTGGCGGCACATTTTCCGCTACGGGGGTGGTCGACGGTGTAGCTATCCCGAATTCCTTGAGACGCGCCTTGAGCGCGTTTGTGACGCAGCTCTTGCTGCGGTCCTGTTCACATCGTTGATCGATCTCGCTTAGCCAGGCGGCGTTCGCTTGCTGGAGTTGATCTCGCCCAGCTTGGTCAGTCTTCATTTGTGCTGCATGGTAAGCCGCGTTCAGCTGTTTGGATAGTTGCGCAGCTTCGGCGTCGTTGCAAACCCAATGACCCAGGGGATACTCCTGATCTACACTGCTACAGACAAGTCCGAGTTTGTATGATTGCGGTTGTTGGGCTACCACCTCCGGGGGAGAGAGGAAGAAGAGTACAGCGATAGTGCCAATCAGCCGCATTGAATAATATCCTTATGGCTCGCTGGGTAGCCGTCTCGTACTCAATGATTGCGCAAGAGCTTTGAGGCTTCGTCCGCGCGCGGATCTGCTCGTGACTTATCGGATGCGCAAAGGGATGGAGAGCCGTCAAGCGGAGCGCACGATACGAAGTGCAGCATGCACTTCGTGAGCGATGGGCATCTCGTTCTATGCGCCCCAGCTGCAAGGCGATCTTCCAGTCGAGAATTCGCTGGCTCGCAAGCGCTGCTTCTTGGCGGTTTGGTTTACATCGCTTCTCTCGAAGAGATTGCAACGCGCAAAGGGATTCCAATCGGAGAGCCGTTGCAAGGGGCCTTCATCGGCCCGTTCCGAGTGCTTGCCCCGTCGCGCGCTCGCTATCTACAGCTCGTTATCTCGTCCGAAAAGACGCCGCAGCCGACTGCGGCGATTGCTGGCATTCTTTCTGAGTTACTCAACTTGGCCAAGCCGCTCATTAACTTCATCAAAGCCGGGTGGGGGAGTGAGCGGTTCTCTGACGAGGAAACGAGTGTTGAAAACGAAATGAGCGTAGTGCAATTCGCGTACCTGAATGGGCAGAAGATTGTGTTGACAGGTGATGCGGGGCGAGGCGCGCTAACTGAGGCGGCAGAGTATGCGCCGCAAGCAGGGTTATTTCTCCCAGGCGTAGATCGCTTCCAGGTGCCGCATCACGGTGGCCGGCGAAATGTGTCAACTGATCTCTTGGATCGATGGCTCGGACCACGACTAGCTTCGATGTTACCCGACGGTGAAGAGCGCTTCACAGCCATGATCAGCGCCGCAACGGAAGACGAGGATCATCCAAGAAAGGCGGTATTGCGCGCGATGCGGCATCGGGGCGCTCTCATCTGGACGACGGAGGATGGCGCGTTTTCCGTGTTTAACAATGCGCCGCAAAGAGGTTGGAACACGGTTCGGAATAAGGCCTATCCGGATGAGCAAGAAGAATAAGATGAGCGAGAAAACCAAACGATCCAAAGAGAAGTCGCTGAAAGACCAGAACACCCCGTCGCTGGTCACCATCCTAGTGGTCAACGTGGCGATCTTTGCGGTTGCGCTGAAAACGGATCATGTTCTAGCGGCAGACTATCAGGAGGCTCTTAAACACTGGCAGGCCCTCATACCTGCTGGGTTGGGGGGCGTACTCATTGGCGTGATTAATGGTCTGCTTGATGTTCAAACCAAGGTGAGGCTGGTGTTCTGACGCTGGCGCGATCCTTTGCCGGGAAGCCGCGCATTCTCGAAGTATGTTCATCTTGATCCGCGCATTGATGTTGCGGTTCTGAAATCGAAGATAGGGCCGTTCCCGACAAAGCCGAGCGAGCAAAATGCACTCTGGTACAAACTCTACAAGTCGGTGGAGAATGACCAGCGCGTATTGCATGTGCATCGACTTTTTCTACTGACGCGGGACTACACCGGCATGGCGGTTATGCTGCTAATCGTATTCGGTGGGATTGGTGCCTTTGCGATGCAGACGTATAAGACCGAGCTGATTTATGTGGCGGCGCTCCTGCTCCAGTTCCTCCTTAGTGGGCTGGCGGCCCGAAACTATGGCGTCAGGTTTGTAAATACCGTGCTTGCTTTGAAAGCCATTTGAAAAGAAAAGCTATGGGAGTTTTTCACTTTCTTAATGTGCGCAACGGAGATTGCTCCGTTATTCAGCATCCATCTGGGCACGTAACCGTCGTCGACGTTTACAACGCGTCTATTGTGGAGCCGGCAGAACGATAGGAACTCGCAAAAGCAGACGCTGTTCGTGGAAACTTCAATCAGAAGGCTTATCCGGAAAATCCGATCGAGTATTTAAAGCAGTTCAATATTAGTAGCGTATTTCGTTTCGTGTTGACTCACCCGGATATGGATCACATTGGGGGCATCAAGGATTTCTTTGAGACGTTCAGCCCTACAAATTTTTGGGATACGGCAAACACCTGCGAGAAAGATGAGTTTGGGGACGGCGGTCCACATGACGAGGAAGACTGGCTCTTTTACAAAAATCTGCGCGGTCAAGACTCCTCGTCAGATCCAAAGCGACTGGTGCTGTACGCTGGCGCGAAAGGAAAATACTACAATCAGGGTGAGAACGGTACTGGGGGAGGCGATGGATTACAGATACACGCACCTACCAAGGAGTTGATCCAGGCCGGCAATGAGTGCGATGACTTCAACGATTCATCCTACGTGACACTCTACCGTTCGAATGCGGGCCGAATTCTACTTGCTGGCGATTCTCACGATAAGACGTGGAAGCACATACTGGATAACCACGAGGACGAAGTTCGCGACGTAGATCTGTTGCTCGCCCCACATCATGGGAGAAAATCTGATCGGTCCTATGAGTTTCTCGATATCGTCAATCCAGCACTGACAGTTTTTGGCAACGCCAATAACGGGTATCTTGCTTACGGTGCCTGGAATTCGCGCAAGCTTCCATTCATTACAAATAACCAAGCCAACTGTATGGTGGTAGATACGAACGGATCGTCGATGTCGGTCTACGTGACCAACAAGATCTTCGCTGAAACATCCAATTCAAACACGTTTTATTCTGAGGCGCACAAAGCGTATTTCCTGCGAACGATTGCGCGTTCAACATAAGCGGCCTGCTCCAATGTTTGGTTGTTAGGTCGGCCGGACGATCCGGCGCTGATGAACTGGAGGTTGAGATGACGGTGCTCAAGCCATTCAAGCGGACGGCGCGTCCAGAGGCCGATGGAAGATATTCCGAATATTGACACTACGTTAGGCATCGGCTGTAGCCGCAAAGGATGGTTGCGAAACGCTCTCCTTGTGCCATCCTGCTTATATTATCGTCAAGGTTGAATGGGCCTCAGACGTCCGGTCGCGCCGGAAAGAGGATTGTTGGTCGAAGATGCTGGAAAAGCTGATTGAGTATTTGGCGGGCCTGCTTGCGAGATGGCCGAAAGCCAGAGGTGTCGTCGCGCGCTACCGCCTGGTCAGAATCCAGACGAAGCACTTTCTCAAAAACCACCCGGCAATCACTCTTCTTGTACTGCTCGGGGCTCTAAGCCTGTTCGCAATCAATCCAAATAATCTTCCCGAGATTGTACGACCTGAACACAAGTGCCATGTGATAGAAACGGAGAACAAGGAGCTCTACCAGCCGGATGGCGACAATCTGCGGTTCGGCGAGGAAAGACCCTGCGATCACCAGCAGCCGGTCGGACTCGAGTTTTTCAATCTGAGCGATGTTCACTTTCACGAGGACAAGCCACCGATACCTCTGGTTTCTGCCGGCATCTTTCTCAAGGAAACGGCGCGCAACATTGCCGCGCCGGGGCAATGGCACGAATACTCCGTGTACAAGGAGGTCAACAATTTCCTCTGGAATAACGCAACGACAACAGCTGTCCCTCAACAGCGTTTCGTAAAGGGATCATGCGACGCCACGCTCGACGCAGCGCGATTTGATACGGAAAACAGGCAGGGCCTGCTGCTCAGGAGCGACGCGATGCGATCGAACCCCAAGCTTGATCGCGCAACATGGCTCAAGTGCAACTATGGGACCACACCGGACCAGCCGGAATTTAAGATCTGTGATTACGTGTACATTGAGTTCTTTGTCCCGACCATATCTCCCGCGCGCTTATGCCCTGACAAGGTCGGACTTCAAGATCGGTGGTTCGCACCGGGCACAAAGAAGATTCTCCTGACGGATGTGGCGTCCTACAAAGACCTGGGCTTCCTCGCGCGCATGCGTTGGGAGGAAAGGACGGCCACGCCGGTGCCAACCGAGCGTTGGGAGACGCTTTCGAAGGGCTTGCCAAAGATTTGCATGCGGTGGATGGGACCAAAGGGCGAGTGGCTCGGCGATCTATCCAAGTGGCAGGAATTCGCTTCGCTCGGGGCTGCGTGGTGTGACTATTGATGATGAGGATTTCTAGACTGCGCCGTCCCGTCACCTGCATGACCACGGCGGATACGAGACGCTTACGCAAAACTCGGCCGGCGACATCACTTTCGAATGCGAGACCGGCAAGGTGCATATCTTTGCGTCCGACGACACATACGAAGTTTCGCACCTGGATGACGAGGAAATGACCGGACCGGGGAAATACCTCGGCACCCTCAACGTAGGCTAACGTCGAACCGAAGCGGGCTTTTGCGGAGGTGCTTTATGAGCTTTCTAGCCGCGCATCTAGTTTCTATTCTTCAGTGGTTATCCATTGGTCTCGCGCTTGTATCGGGTGCGCTGTGGATTTGGTCGGCCAAAGTGCCACTCAACCTCACCTACCACTCCAACGAGCCATTTGTTCTGGACCTAAAGGTCCTGCAGCAGAGGGCCGATCAGATTACCAATGACGCGGCGGTAAAGGCGACATTTGCAGAGCAGTCGCGCCTGAGCGCGGCGGCCGGAGCTGCCGCCTTTCTGTCCGCGATATTCCAGCTCCTAGCCCTTTTCCCCTAGCGCGAACACCCGACATGAGTTTTGATTGAGCTCAAACTCATTTTTTCTAGCCGGAGTCCGATTGGAAAAGATTCGGGCGGCAATGGCGCAACGAGTATGAACCGCTATTATTAATCATGCCCTGGAATCACAGGGCGGGCTGTTCAAGTGGCTCAGGCCCGGTATGTGTTTGACGTGGTGAACATCGATGGCAAGCTCAAGCCGGAACTCGACGACGCGTAGGCTGTAGGCTGCGCCATGGTAGGTGCGATGGGCTTCCAACAGAAATGGTCGGAGAATATACCTGAACTGTTAGCGTCCGGGAATTGGTTCTGAAAGCATCCGTATAGGGTGCCGTAAATTGTAATAATCAATATACCGGTCGCTGCACTGTGTTATGCCGGCGAGCATTCGGTGAAATAGGATTTTGAGTATCTTGCTGTTAAGGATTGCGTCAGTGGGACTATCGGATATTCCGCCGTGCGCTGACATATTGCGGTGCTTCCACGACTTCGTCTCGACGTCGCTGATTGAAAGACCTAGGGCGTCGAGTAATCGCTCAAGAATCAGGTTCTGTGGTGCCTGATTCAGTGAGGAAATTTTGCCTTCCAGAATCTTCCTGACATCAGGGTCTATGCGCATCGCTGTCGCTGAGAGCGCGTGCCTGCTTAATTGCCACGTTGCACAGGGCATCGAGCACGTTGGGAGAGACCTGGGCGCAGCGCTGGTTAGCAAGAATGACTCCGATGTTCATCTTGCGAGCTTGATCGAGCAGGGTGGTAATATTCGCGTCGTTCGCAATGTAGTCGTGGCACTCGTCGATGTAGCAGAATGTCGCCTTGCGCTCTTCTCGGGCGAGCGAAGCGCGTTCCTGTGCGCTTTGAACGAGCATGGCGATGAAGAAGCGGCCGAACATTTCGGTCCGCTTCTCTTTGAGGAGATCCTTGTCGGTGTTGATAAGAATAACTTTGGAGGATTGAAGCTCGGTAAAGAGATCGAGCTTGGATTTTGGGTTGGAAAACATCCGCTCGAACGTGGGGTTCTCCAGCAGATACATGAGGCGCCAAGCGACTGAATTGTACGTCGTTAAATTGCGTGGCGAAGAAAAGCTTAAAGATTACCTTGCCGGTCAAGCTTCTGCGCTGGTCGCGCCGCAAAATCAAAAACATCCCGTTCTCCAGAGATATAAAAAGAAAAGTGTGGCGCAGCCGGTGTGCCCGTGCAAGTCGCATTGTAAAATTTCAAGCTTGTTGCTTGAGGTCAGTGGTTGGCGCTTAAAATGCCGGGCCTTTAGTCCGCCGCTTGACGCTCCGAGGCGCTCGAACGATTAGCGCTGCAACGATCGTTCTCCGCACGATCTTTGTACGGATCGAACAGACAAAAGCCGCTGTCTAACTTTAGATTAGTTTTCTGTGGTTGACGTGCCGTGCCAGAGCTCTTGATGATTCTTTAGTTTGTAGTGTTCAGCTTGATCGTTGGAATAGTTCGTCGAGCGCGCGTCCGCGGGACGCGGCGCGCGCGAGAAGAGAGATCAAGTAAGAATAATAGGAGTCGGGGCGCAATGCTCGATGGCCGGTCTGCGGAAGATGTTGAAATACATAGCGAAGTCGCGCTCCGTGCTTCGCTATACGGTATAGCGGCGTGCTTTGCCGTCGCTTTGCCGGTTTCTTCGGCGCGCCGGCCGCATTTCCGTCGCACGCCAGCCGAACGGCTTCGCGGACTGTTGGAGGCGCGCTCTTTAGGCGACGCACAATCGTTTCTGAACGACCTTTCGGAATACTGACCCGAGTTCCCACTCGTCTATTCCGAGACCGAAAAATTGGGCGGCGAGTTTCGAACCCCGCCGCCCCAAAAAATACCCTTCAGAAAGTGTCTGCGATTTATGCAGCGCGAGGACGTGAAGCGATCCAGGCTTCCACCTCGTCCGCGAACCATGCCACCCTGCAAGTGCCGAGATTAATCCGGATGGGAAACTTCCCGACCTTCTCAAGGCGGGCAATATGCGCGGGAGAGTAGGGAATACCGTAAATCGATTTCAGCTCCTTCTTCGTTACCAGCCTTCTCAACATGTTCATCGAACACTCCATGAAGAGCGTCGACGCCCATGGTTTGAGGAACCAGCTAGCGGGCGGAGAAAACATACGTGCAGATAGCTGAATGTGCAACCAGAACATGGTTGCACATGGCTGCGCCTCGCGGGCCTCGCAACTGAGGTTGTGCCGCCCGTCTAAGGAGCTGGCGGATTTCGAAACCATCTTGCACTTTCTTCGATCAAAAAGGATGTCACAAAGTTGAGCGCTTTCCGAAGGACTGCTGAGCCCGGTCGCAGATGGCCCGCACGGCAAATCCGTCAACTTGGCGATCGCGGTTTCGAGCAATTGAATCACACGTCATCGCGCGAAAGAGGGGCGCGTCTTTCGTGAACTATGCGGGCGATCTCGATTTCATTCGGTGTCACTCGATAAAGGGCAACATAGGGGTGCGCAAACGTCGCGCGAAGTCCTGGAAGTATCTCATCGCGAGCAGGGCCCATGAATGGCTCGTGTTTAACTGTTCTTGTGGCCTCGTCGATTTCGAGAAGCAAGCGTTCCGCAACCTCGTGCGAAGCGACCTCGGTAAAGTAGCGGTAGATGTCAAATAAGTCGCGGCGGGAAGCGGGGGACCAGGAGAGCCGTCTAGCTGCGGCCATACATGTCGCGCGCTTGCTTGATAACATCTGGCATATGGAGGTCTTCTCCCAGCCCGGCATCCAGTTCGCGGATGCCGATCTCCACATCCGTGCGCAGACGGGTCAGCATCTCGACGTTCTCAAGAAGTTCGTGACCGATCTTCTCTTGAGCCGCCTCAGGGAGTGCAGAGGCCTTTGCTATTGCGAGTTCTAGCGTCTTCGTTGTCATACGGAAAGTATTATAGCACAGATTTGACTTTGCTGGCTGGCGATCCTGCTCGTCGCGTGCGTATCGGGGACTGCGAAACTGAGAGGAAGGTAGGCCGGAGAGCTGCTTAGCCGAATGGCACCTGGACTAGGTGCACTAGCTGTGGAATCTCAATAGGTCGTTCTCCGGGAGACGGAGGCGGCTGATGGGTGGTTTGGCTTCCAGGCTGCCGTGTGGGGCGATGCCAGTTGTAGTTATGAAGCCAGATCGGCAGGTCTTTGGCGCGCTGGTCTGAGGTGTCATAGGCGCGGGCATAGGCCCACTCACGCAACGCTGTCTGGATGAAGCGCTCGGCCTTGCCGTTTGTCTGTGGTCTGTAAGGCCTGGTGAAGATGTGCCTGAGGCCGAGCTTCCTGCACGTCCTGATGAAGGCCTTGGCACGATAGCATGAGCCATTGTCGGTCATGATGCCGGTGATCTTGATGCCGAGGCTGCGATAGTGGGCGATGGCGTCTCTGAGGAAGGCGATGGCGCTCTCCTTCTTCTGGTCGCGCCTGATCTGGGAGAATGCCAGGCGCGATGCGTCGTCGATGGCGACGTGAACGAACTCGTGGCCGGCACCACGGCTTTCGCCCTTCTGGCGATCGCCGGTGATGCGGTGGCCGGGTCTTACGAACCTGCCGAGCTTCTTGATGTCGATATGGATGAGCTCGCCGGGATTCTCGCGCTCGTAACGGCGCACCGGCTCGGCCGGCTCCAGTGCCTTGAGTTTGCTCAGGCCGAGGCGCTTCAGCACCCGGCTCACCGTCGCTGCTGACACCCCGACCTCCGTCGCGATCCGCCGGCCGGTCATGCGCTGGCGCCGCAGGGCCTCGATCCGGTCGATCACCGCCTGGGGCGTCGGGTTGCGCGGGCGATGCGGCCGCGAGGAGCGGTCACGCAGCCCCTGCAGGCCCTCGCGCAGATATCGATCGGTCCACTTCCGTATTGTCCGCGGGCAAACGCCTACGGCATGTGCGGCGGCCTTCGGCGTCTGCCCGCTCCGCACCAGCTGAACAATGCGCTCTCGACCTCGCGGCGTAAGCCGGGCATTCTCATGGATGTCCATTCGGTTTCTCTCGTGGTTCGCTAAAGCTTCGACAACTTCAGCTTCCCCGACCGGGACCGAATGGACAACCTATTGAAAGCTTAAAACTAGCCAAGCAGCCACTGGTGGAATGAAGATCTCCAGCGCAACAAACACCACGACGACTACGACTAAGTAAACGGCGATACCTTGAATAATACGTTGAGGGAGGGGAGGGTATGGCGGCTTATCGCTCGCAGGCCATGCAAACCTTTCTTCCCAAATGTTTTGCGGGACGTCGGCCGGACGAATCCGTTCCAGCGGGAGCCAAGCTCGGTAAGCCCGAACGCCCCGCTCGCGTGCAATCGCGCTCCTCAACCAAAGGACGTTCCACCGTCCTACTATATCCGCAGCAGCGGTGATCAAGGCGCGCAAAGCAACGAGGATTAACAAGCAGACCAGATAGACATACGCGATCATGAATCCAGAAGTAAGCCACGCTCTTGTGAAAGACTTTACGGTGAGGAGCTTTGAGGACAGTTGAACTGACAGGTCTACGAGCCGATCGAGGCCACTGAAAAGTTGGCCGGCCAACGAAGTATCGTCAGCAGCCTGCAGCCATAATATGATGGCAATGACGATGAGAAGCTGAAAGAGCGGAAAGTTTGCTATGCTCCGTACAGGAGCGGAAAGCAATTTGAGTACCCTCATGATGTCCTCTTGTTGAGGCTCAACAGTGCCGAATTGGGGAGTGAATTTCGGTGCTGCCGTCCGTCGCCGTCGAGCTATATGCGGAAAAAACACGGCTTGGTACGATACGTACGCTGCCGCTATTTCTTAGGGGTGCGAGCCCGGCTCGATTTTACGAGTTTCCGACCGGCTCGCAGCGGGGCCAACTCTTCTGCACTACTTTAGGGTTGATCTTGCGGTAGTTTCGCGCAATTGTAATTGTCTATTGTCCTATTATTGTTTTCAACAAAGTGACATGTCCAATGAGATTGCTAATCGCTTTCTTATTCCTCTGTGCAATTCCGGGCGCTGCTTCGGCGCAAACGCCTACTCTCAATTCGATTGTGAAAGAGGTGGTCGACGATTTCCGTCAGCATCGATCGCGTGGCGGGTACGATCTGCACAAGGCCTTCACGCGCGATTTGAAGTATGGAAGTGACTGCTGCGTCAGAGCGACCGATCCGCCAGTGACCATGTGTGTTGCGGGCGTGTCGGAAATCATTATTGAAACCCTGAACCGTTACGCCGCGAGCGCGAACGATCAGAGTCCGTTTCAGAAATTGCCCCTAACCAGCTGGACAAGAGGCAATCTGACTTCGATACGGGCGAACATTTTTATGTACGACGGCACTGGCTCTCGAGGGACGGGACATGCCTTGGAAAAGCTTGGGCTAGGGAAGGAGAAAGGCTTTTCGGAATTGAAGCCATACGACTTTGTTAACTTGAACAGGACATCGGGCAGCGGACACGCGGTTGTCCTTATAAGTTTCCTGGACGCGAATTCGAATGAAACCCCGAACTACTCTCCGAGCGTGATTGGATTTCACTACTTTTCGGCTCAAGGCAAAGGCAAGCCTGATGCAGGTTTTGCGGATCGTTTCGCCTATTTCGATGGTAAATGTCCAGACCAACCCCTCGCCGGGCGAGCTCGCGACTGCGGCGTGATCCGGAGCAGCAACAAGGCCCTGCTGGACGGCGGGGAGCTGTGGTCACCGTCGGCCTGGACCACGACGCAGGCGATATCTCGAATTACGACTCGAGTTCGGGGCGTTTTGGAGTCGCGATTTGCTGGGCAACCCAGAGGCTTTATCGATACCAAACTAAATGTGGAGCTCGAAAAGGAGCTGGCACCGAACCTCGAACAGTTCAACGGTGAGACAACGGATTAAGAGATGATTGGCATGGTTTGTGTGCGTGAGCCGTTTGCTCTGAAGGCGCTTGCGACGGCTGCCGTGCTTACTTTGCTTGCATGTTGTGCCGCGAGCGCCACAGTGCCGGCGCGTCCTCGCTTTGCGTTATTGATTGGAAACGACACTTACGGTCCGTCTCAACCAGCGTCCAGCTTGCCAGTCAATGGCGATCCATCGCTTCCGGATCTGCATAACGCGTGTAGCGACGTAATGGCGGTCGGCGCGCAGCTTGAGCGTGTTGGCTGGAAGGATGAGGACATTACGGTAAAGTGCGATCTTACGAAGCCGCAGTTGGCCACCGAAATCGAGTCGTTCCTCGATAGGCTTCAGCAATCGGACGAGGCGACGGCGGTATTCTACTTCTCGGGGCATGGCATCGAGGTCGCGAAGAAGAACTACATATTTGGAACTGATGCCCGTCCGGACGTTGGTCACGCGGTGGATACGTATCTTCGATCTGCCAACGCTACGCTTTTTGGAAATGATGCAATCGATGTGAACTGGTATCTGCTAGGAAGAATCGGGGAAACCTATAACAATGCGGTCCTGATTGTTCTCGATGCGTGTCGAGAAAATCCACTTCTCGATGAGCTCAATCGACGACTTGTGCAACGAATCCGATCAGTGAATGTGCAGGCAAATCCAGATTGGCTTGTTACTGCGCTCAGGGTGCCTGATAATCCTCCAGATGGGATTGTGACTGCGTTCTCGACCTCGAATGGTGATTTGGCCGCAGATGGATTTGGCTCAGTCAGTCCCTACGCGGACGCGCTGACCCATAAAATTCGCCCGAGCATCACCATCGACCAGATTCTTAATGAGACGATGGCGCAAGTTCATGATCAAACTCGGTATACTGCGCGCGAGCAACGCCCTGATCGTCGAGGATTCTTTCGTCCTCCACCGCGGTGTTTTGCGGGATGCATCGATGAAGCGTCGCAACCTGATCCCAGTCCTAGTCCAGCCGTCAAAGATGGTTGGTTAGAGTTACCAGCCATCAAAGAGGGGTGGTTAGATCTAAAAGGGACTGCCGCGCCGACCAAGGTGGCTTTGCGGACCGGCGACATCGCTCTAGATCAACCAGCCACCCGTAGCTCGGTCGTACAGGTTCGGTTTGCTCAGTCAAATCTTTCTATTGAATTGCCTGAGATGCGGAAGTCTCAAATTTTGCTGGACCAATCGCCTTTGAGTTTGGGCAAGATTGTAAAGGATCCGGCAACTGTGACGCAGCTTGCCGTAGACGTTTTCTGGTGCAGTGGTGATTCTTTGGCGCAGGCGCGCTGGGTGAGGGCATCCGAGGTAGCGTCTTCAATCGCAACCACCGCCAAAATCAATCCGCTGATCGAAAACGCGATGGTGAGCAGGGTTGCCGTAAAACCGATCCCGTTGGGCTCGAGCAGCAAACGATCGTTTGATCCGGACTCGATTGTCCTGGAATATTCGTCCTCGTTGCCGAGTAACAAAAAGTGGGCGGAGGTGCTTCAGTCTAGTTCGATCGTGCCTATTCGTATTCAAGCTGCTGATGCACTGAACCCAAAATATCCTAATTATCTGTCGGTCTATATCTGTCAGAACCTTGTTCAGGAGAAATCCACCAACAGAGTTTTCATGCAAGTGGCGGACGGCTCGCAGGTGAAGCTTGCGCAGACCATCAATTCTGGCCTCGCATCAACTGGCGATTTTGTCGTTGCGGAAAGCATAGAGGTCCAACCTGTTGCATCTCACCCAGACACGGAAATCCGTTATTTCTTTGAAGACGACAAACCTGCGGCTGAAAAGATTCTGGGCGTAGTTGCGGATAATGCAAAGCTTCCGGCTCATCTCGTATACCTGCCTAGCTATCAGCCGAAGACGAGCCAAGGTTCGTTTGAGATCTGGCTTGGCAGTCGCTTGATCTTCGCACATGACGACACCACGGCGAAAAATCTTGATACCGCGAGCGAAATTATTCGTGTTTCCGATGTTAGTGCGCGCGACGGTCAAGGCAATACCGTGGGACGATTGAGTAACATTGTATTGTCCTTAACGGGCCAAAGCGCGAAGTCGGATTCGGCGCAAAGCAGTTTCTATTCGTTGAAATACAGCTTCTATAACGGTTCAGGAACTCAGCGAGGCGATCAGACTGTTACATTGGCGTTCAAAGGAGAAAATGACGCAATAGTTGCAATCGATAAATTTCCGCTTGACCGTCGCCGATGTATATATGGCGGACCAGAAGTTCGATTTCAGAACGGCGTGGTCCCCGTCGCAAAGGAAGCAATTCGTAACATCGATATCACGATTACACTTGTTTCGGGCGTGCAAACACCCTGCTAATCTTGGGGAGCAATGAGATTACTGGACCTTTGCGATGCTCGCCATGCGAGAGCTGCCCCGCGCCGAGACGTGCTTGAGGGCTCGGGGGGCCGAAGACTGCGCGGCCAATGCAGCGGCATCGTTTGTAATCAATACGGAGAGCTAATGAGCTTTTCCGAAGTCATCGCGCAGTCGCAAGCAGCTGGTGGTTGCTCAAAGCCGCCGCAACTTCGGAAGATCGATTCGCCACTTCAGCTACTGAGTCTGCAGCTGAGGAGCCTCTACCAGAAATTGCATAACAGAGATATACTAATCAATGCCATTACTTGAATCGTTTTGCGATTATGCTCCACCCCTCGCCAGCAACGGTTAGTACTTTCGAATATCCTTTGCTGGGCCATCGGCTCGCCGTAGACGTCACCGGAAGTGGAACTCCGGCTGTCTTTATTCACGGAATTGGGGCAAATAGGAAAACCTGGGAGCCAATGGTAGCCCGCTTGGCGCAACGGCTCACCTGCCTGAGCCTCGACCTTCCGGGAGTGGGCGACTCGTTGCCGGCCCCCGAGTTCGACTACTCTCTTGAAAGTCTAGCAAAGCTGATCCGACATTTCGTGATGGGTAAAGAACTCCGGAATGTCACTCTCTTTGCCCATTCGTTCGGCGCCGGCATTGCACTCCTTTCGTTAATACAGGGGGATACAGATTTCTCGCAATGCGTCGCACGCCTCTGCATCTTGGATGGCATGTGCTATCCTCAACGATTTCCGCTTTTCGTGGCGGCATTGCGAGCGCCGATTTTATCGCAAGTTGTGACCGAGCTTCTGCCAACAAGACTGCAAGCTCTGTCCGTTCTACAACAGTGCTATTTTGACGCGAGCAAGATCACGAACTCGCAAGTGGCCTCATACTCCCACACGCTCGAACGTCCACAAACACGGAATGCCGTCCGGCGCATGGCGCGGGAAATCGATCCTGATCATCTAAGCAAATACCTGCCCGCTCTAAAGACAATTACCATTCCTACTCTCCTTATCTGGGGACGCCATGATCAAATCGTGCCGCTTCAGAATGGGGAGCGACTAGCACGCGATATCCCGACCTCGGAACTACACGTGCTCGATGCATGCGGACACATGCCTCAAGAGGAGTGCCCTGATTTGGTTGTCGAGTTGATTATAGCCTTTTTGAACAAAACGAATATCACACCTGCCCATCCATGATGAGCCGATGGCCTGACCTGCTTTCTCTTTACTGGCCGGTGCTTGCAGTATTTGTGTGCTGCGTACTGCTTCTTTTCCCTCAGACGGTATTCGAAAAAGCAGGGCTAGTGAGAATATCGTTTCTCGACTGGATCTCAATCGAGCATGACTTTCACAGGGGGATCATTCGACTTCTGGCATTCGTTCTTGTGCTTGCGTTTGGCTCCGTGCCGGCCTTTAGGGACTATTCACATTTCTTCCCGGATCTAATGAAAGTAAACGTGTTCTTTGACGACTCTGGAACAGAGCAAGCTATCGAAGGCATGTCCAGCATCGATGTCGCTAAGCTAAATCTAGCGCCTGACTGGAAGCAACGAAAGAAGGAGTACTTCGACAAGATCAACCGCGAGCTACAAGCTTCCGGAATAGAATTCAAATTTGTGGATGCGCCGGGACAGACATCCGCAGTTGGAGAGCTGCGATTTCGAACCCAAGCAATCGACAAGTGGGGAGCTCAACTCTATCGCATCATCGAAGCAAGCGGGTCGCTCACACATGTGAGTCAAAGCCCAGGGGCAGAGGAGCATCGAATATTCTCTGAATTCGCGCTTACAGACTCTGACTCTAACCTCATTCGAGGAACAGTGCACGACGTCTATTGGAGACATGGCATATTGATAATGCCAAGATTTAAGCAACTCTACCGCGTCTCCCCCTCGCGCGAAATCTACCATCACTCCTTAATTGCCGCGACTCGAGTAGATGTTTTTCCTTACATCAATATTAGCAAGACTGTGTACCTGGTTTCTTCCCAAGACGGCCGAAACATACCCGTGGGCTATGGATACTACTCTTTGCCGTGAATATAGCCATCCACTTAATTGCTATGCTTCCTGTGAGGCGTGGCGCATTGATGGAGGTCACGGGTGACGTTGCAACGAATAAAATTCAATGGGACAATCGTGCGCGCCGATCAGCGTTTCCCAATCGAATTCGAAACGTGGGCCGGTGAAGATTCCCGGCTCCAGATCGAAATCGAGCCTCTGCCGGCTCAGGTTCTGCTCGCTCTCCAGGGCGCTATGGGCAAACCTGGTTCATTCTCAGAAGCGCTTGTCCTCGAAGGAATTGGTCCAAGGGACGAAACGTTCTTCTCAGACAGCGTCGATGTGCGTGGCGTCAATTTTGGGACAAGCGGAAATGTGCTGAAGGTGGCGGCACGGAAAGCGAAGATAGTCATTCATTGTGCCGAGTCAGTCCTGACGCCGCGGATGAGGTTGTGGTTCCGCGGTTTCAAATCGTTCCGGAATCCGAGGGTGAAAACATCTTTGGGGCTTGTTGAGGTGCTAGGCGATGCCAGGGACGTCGCTGTCGACGATATGTCCGGAAACGTGATTGTTCAGGCTGAGGCTGAGACTAAGCTTGAGGGTTGGGTGGAAAGGGCCGATGACTTTCTCACGTTCATGCATCGGGGACTGGGTTTTGCACACGGAAGTCGCCTGCAAACGCCGCGACTGGATTTGCGCATCGGGTGTCTTTGGGAGGTGACTTACTACCAAGGAGATGGATTTGGGGTAGGGCTGCCACCTATCCATCATCTCAACCAGGGGCCATTTATCGAGGCGCTAGCCAAGCGGTTCGACGATCCGAGACCGTTTCCCGATATGATATGGACAGCCATTGGTTGGCTTCACAACGACAATTCCTTCGACGAAGGGCGCTTTCTGATGTCGATGACCGCTCTCGAGGCGATGGTTGAACACGTTATCCCAAAGTCTCTGACGACGGTCGTATCGAAAGATAATTTTGAGGTCATTAGAGCAAAATTGCTCGAAGCGATCACGATATCTGAGCTCGAGGAGACGCCGCGAAAGATTTTTGAAGGCAAGGTCAAAAGTCTCAACGGACGGACGCTCTCCCAGAAAATCCAGGCTCTTCGCGACCATTACGGTTTGTCGAAGGCGATCTTCAGCGACGACGCGGTCGTCGAAATAATAAGAGCCCGCAACGATATCGTTCATACTGGTGAGAGCGCCGGACAGGGGAAGCTTTGGTCTAAGGTCGTATTCGTGCGGGAGCTCATTTCCCAGATCGTATTTCACGAGATCGGCTACTCTGGTCCGTACGAAAGCTATGTTGATGGGTATCGAATGGTTCATCCCGGACTGGAAACTGCCGCCACATCGAGTGGTGCAAGCTCTGGAGATTAACCGTAGAGTGGGCGGCGGAGCGGGCTCTGTGCTGTTGACGCCGACTCGCCCCATAGCGTACATAGGTGATGCCGAGCAACAAGCGAGCAAATTGAAGTCTCCGGTTGCAAGTAAGTCATTGACGTTGCGGGCGTAGTTCAATGGTAGAACCGCAGCTTCCCAATCTGCATCTGGCTCCGCTGAACGTGGGTTCGTCCTAGCTCGTGGATCGCGTCGATTTCGGGTGGCGGATGATGTCCAGCGGCACGGTCTGTTGCGTCTCGCAACCGAGGCGTTTCACCGCGAGGTATTGTAGTCCGCTTTGGCCGCCTCGCTGACTGGAAGACGCGGCTGCGCCGTGCCCCGGAAGGTGAGCATGCGCGGAGCGCCTCAGACCCGCTCGCGGGATTTGGTGATCATGCCGATAGAAAAGCGCGGCGACATGGCCTACCAGCTGAGCCGGGTCTGTGCCATTGCTTGATGTGCTTTCCGGCCGGGCAGTTGTCGTGGTCGTGATAGACGTGCGGCGAGATGGTGGCCCATATCGACACGTGGTCGAAACCGTCGTTCAGATCAATAAGCTCAATCCAGAACTAGTGCGCGGGGCAACAGACAGCCTCATCATAAGGGACGGCTATAAAGCTGTCGCCGCAAAAGCTCTCGACTGCGCAAAAGAGATAATTCGGGCTGTGTGATCTTCGCTGGCATCTGCGAGATCATTTTTCTTAGGTTGGAGGCCGGAGTTTTGGCAAATCCCTAATTGTGGCGGTTGAGTGGTAGTTCTCGATACGATCTTTCGGCAATCTCCGCTTGGTGGCTTACACCCGGATCCGAGACGATCTTCAGAGGGAATTGACCGACCGGCCTTGCGAATTCCATCGCAACATTTCCGCCTGCTTTAGCTACCAACGCCTTCAATCGATCGAACTCGCCGCACCAGATCGTCTCCATGTCGCGGTCACGATTCTCATCGCGAATTTCGGCCGAGCTGCCGATACCCACGGCCCGCACCTGCAGGAGATCCGATCTCGATCCGCCCAAGAGCTCTACTCCGTAGCCAGGATTGGCCGCCTTGCGCAGCACGATCTGGCCGTTATCGACCCAGGCGGTCGCCATTCCTTCGGATACCTCGTAGCCCAGGCTGGCAAGACCCTCCAGCACCGCACGCCTGCGCTCTTCGGCGGCCATCGCCTTGAATTCCTCCTCGATGAGAAAATCTGCGCGCTTGACGAGTTCTTGGCCGTTGCTGGCCGACGGCGAAGAAAGGGTCTCCTCAATTTCGCTGCGCAGCGAGGCCGCTTCCGTTGACTTCATCACAGACAGTTCGGCGCGTCGTTGCCGAAGCTCGTTGGCTAGTCGCACCCGGGCGCGGCCATCCTTCACGGCCGCTGCCAAGTCCAACAGAAGGCTATCCGCGACAAGCGATCTTCGAGCCGCGGATTCTGCCTCCAGGAGTGCGACACGGTCCGAGAACGGGGACGAATCGATGCCAAGCCCGCGTAGCTCGCCAAGGACAGCATCGACGCGCGCCAGGCCCGGATCCTCCATCTCCTGATGTTGTCGCGAAAGCCATTCTTGCAGCGTCTCACGGCGTTCGCCGGCGCCATGCCGGTCGGCAAGCGCGCGTTGGCGATCTGTCGGGGTATCCAGCGCCGCTTGAGACGGAACCAGCAGGAGCGCCTTTGCCATATTGGCTTCCAGGCGCTCGGAAGATCCGGTCGAGCCACTGAGCTCGCTTCGAATGTCGGCGGGAATCTCGACTTTCAGCGCTTGCAGTCTCTGCAGCAGCGCCTCGGCTGCCACTTTCGAGCGCCTCAAATCACGCTTCGAGCGTGCCGCTATTTCGGCAGCCTTTTCGACGCGGCGCTCGGAATCCACCTGAAGGAAGCCGATCTCGGCTGCGACCTGCTTCTGTAGTTCGACGAAACGATCGGCGTTGAGCAGGCGACGAAGCTCGTCTCGCCGGGCTATGACCTTTTCGATGTCCTTCTGCTCAATCGTCCCGTTGCGTCTGCCGGCTGCGGTCCAGCTTTCGATCGCGGCGTCGAGCCGCGCCAGGTTGCGATGACAGATGGCGATGATCTCGGCTCGGGTAACGATCCTGAATGCTTTGGGCCCGCTCATTGCAATCCTCCCCCACGGAGCGCGTGTTCTACAGCGTTCTTGAGCCGCAGGCGTTCGGCGTCTCCGGCATGCGTCCAGGCATACGACGAAACTCTGTGGACGTAAGGGACGGCTCTTTCCAACACCTTCGGACGCCAGATCTCGCGAGCGCGCGCTCTTTCCAGCAACCGATGTCGTGGCGCGTCGCATTCCACGCCGATAGCGTAGAGGCCGGTCCGGGGATCGGTCACGGCGAAATCGAGGCTGAATGCGCCGCCATCGCGAGCCCGACTGGGCTTGTAGCCATTCGTCTCCAGGAAGGCTTCGACGGACTTCGTGAAGCCATCCTCTTCATGATTTGCAGCTTCGTTGTGGGAACGCTGTTCGGTGACCATCCGGTCCAACAGAGTCTTTCCGGAGCCTATGAGGCCATCGGATACCGTCCTGGCATATTCAAGGTAGCCTTGCAGATAGTCGCGCGGCACCCGGGGACCGCTCCGTCTCGTCAGCAGATCCGATATCTCCGATATCGGCATGGATGTGGCGATGACCACCTTCTCTCTCGCGCGTGTCACCGCGACGTTCAGGCGGCGCTCGCCCCCGGCGTGCCCCAGGGCGCCGAAGCTCTTGCGGAAGACGCCGTGCTCGTTGCGGCCGAAGGTCGTCGAGAAAACGATGATGTCACGCTCATCGCCTTGCACGTTCTCCACGTTCTTCACGAAAAAGCTCATGTCTTCGCCATGTTCGATACGTTCACGCTCGCGCATCAATGCCTCGCGGAATACTGCGTCGTTTTCGGCGCGGTCTTCCAAAGCATCTTCGATGGCGTCGGCCTGCTTGCGATTAAACGTGACGACACCGACCGACGGCGGCGATGAATCCTCCCAAAGCCCGGATAGGTATTCCACGACATCGCTGGCTTCCTTTTGGTTCGTTTGGCCCTTGTACGTGCCGTCTGAGCGCACCACTTCAATGGGCTTGAGCCGGCGGATTGTCTCTTCGGGATGACGAACGGGGACGCTAAGAGTGTTGGCGTAGAACGATGCGTTCGAGAACGAAATCAGTTCCCGATACTTCGAACGATAGTGCACCTGCAGAGTACGGGTACGAAGTACGGAGCGGGCGAGTTGGAGGAGGTCGGGACAGTCCTTGATCTCTCTCCGATTCCACGTCTCGGCAAAGGCCTCGCGTTCCTCCTCACTCGCTCCTTCTTCCGGTTCTTCACCGTCGAATATCGCCGCTTCATCGTTCTCGACCTTGCTTGCGAAGAAGGAGGTGGGCGGCATCTGCTTTTCGTCGCCGCTAACGACGACGAGAGAGCTTCGGAACAGGGAGGGCAAGGCGTATTCAACCGGCATCTGCGATGCCTCGTCAAAGATGACGATATCGAAGAGTCCGGCGCGAGGTTGCAGCACGCGGCTGGCAACGTCTGGTGTCATGAGCCAGACCGGGCGGAGCGCGAAGAGGCCGAGCGGAGCGGCGCGATCGACGAATTCGCGCAATCTTAGCGCTCTCGGGCCACGCAGCTTCGTGATCGCGTCCCACTCGGTCGTCGGGCGCACTTTTGCAGCGTCAATACCTTGGACGAGAAGATCCCTGTTGTACTGCCGGATCTGCGCGTCGGCTTCCGCGAGCGATTTGACCTTCGCCTCTAGCTCGTCGCCATCAAACAATACGTCAGGATTCGCGCCCTCCATACCAGCCTTCCATGAAAGACGGGCCTCGCGCCCTATGGAGGCGCGAATACAGGGATCGAGGTCTTCAGAAGCCAGTTTCGACAACTCGGACTCCCTGGACCTGAGAGTTGCGAAGATGGCTCGCTCCTTGGCCCCCAGGCGGGAAGATCGAAGCCGAAATTCCTGGTAGTTGCTCAGCATCGGCAGAGCCTGCACGATCTCGGCGACGGCGCCGGCGTTGGAACGCCCATTCTCGATCGCCGAGCGTCTTGATCCGAGCCACAGCTCGTCGAAGTAGGTCCTGAGCCGGTCCAAGGCGGCGCGGCTCTCCTCTCGCGTGTCATGCCTTCTGAGCGCCAGATCCGCCCGCTCAAAGAACAAGCCGAGTTCTTCGCTGGTTCCGGCCGAGAGCGCTCTATCGAGCTCGGGCCGGGTCGGGCACCGATCGACAAGCGAATTGTGGCCGCCTAGACCATTGAGGAACGAACCAAGCCTCTCGGCGAAATCGGCGAGCTTGCCGGGCGACAGATCCAGATTGGGGGCCCGGCCGAAGAGGATCATGAAATATTGCTCGAGTTCGCGCCTTGGCTGGCGCATGGCCAATTCGAGCTCGACCGCATAATACAACGCGCTGATGGCGCTGGCATCTTGCGGGAGCTGCAACGACGCAAGGAGCTCGCGTACACGACGCATTCGGAGCCAATGTAGCGGGTTGATCCATTGCAGGACACTTGCCGGCAAGCGAACCTGGCCCGCGAGCTCCCCGGCGGAGCAGAGCTCGTCCTCGTTGAAGGCGATGAGCCTCGAGCAAAAGTTCGGCTTGTAGGATGGGCCGTCGAGCGATGAAAAGATCTCCTTGATCTGTAAAAGGCCACCGAGAATGCGTGCCGCTTCCGATGCCCCACCCTCGACGTTTCGAAACAGCGGCCGCAATCGAGCGAGATTTGCGCACACCGAATCGCTGATCGAGCGGAGCTCGTCCGCTTCGGCGAGCCACGACTGGAATTCCGCCGCATCCGATATTTTCAGACAGTTCGATGTCTCGGCATCGGTCTGCTCCCGCCGGGTATCGGCGTGCAAGAATGCCTGCAGATGCGAGGCGATGGCGGTCGCGGTTCCTCGATCGGGATTGAATGGCTTCAGGGCGGACAGGGGATTGTCTTCGAATTTCGACGACAGCCAGAATTTCGCGAGCGGGCCGCAATTCTCCTCGATCGTCGCCACGTCCGCGGGATGTAGATCAGACAGCAAAGGGCGCAGTTCAGGAGCGTCGACGGGTTTTGGGCTGCCTTCTTCGATCTCGAGCAGTTCGCCGAGCAGCGTTCGATAGGACAACCCGGTCCGATCGTCCACCGAATGAAGCGCGATCTGGCGGCGATCCAGCTCCGTCTCGAGCGTCTCGATGCGCGCCGCCAGGCGCTCGCGCTCTCGCTTCCAGGCCGGAGACCTACCCGGGGACAAGCTGTGCAAGGCCTGCACCTGCGAACGGATCGCGCCAACGATCGGCTCGCGGTCGCGATTGGCGTCGGTGATCATGACGAAGCGATCCGTCAGGTGTTCCTTGTCCAGGCGCTTGCGCACCACCTCGAGAGCGGCTTGCTTCTGGCAGATCACGAGGAGCGATTTTCCCGTGCCAATCGCGTCAGCGACCATGTTGACGATGGTCTGGCTCTTGCCAGTTCCGGGAGGTCCTTCGATGACCAGCCCCGGGGCCTGGCGCGCTTCGAGGACGGCGGCCTCCTGCGAAGGGTCGCTGTCGGCAGTGAAGTACCGGTCGGCCTCTTTCACCAGGGGCGATGCAGAAGGCGCCGCCTGCTGTTCGTTCAGACGCAGGGCGGCCTCGAGTGCGGTCGCGGTCGGCGGTAAGCCACGGAGCGTCTCGAGATCCTTCATGACGGCCTGGCCCATGAACGCCAGATGGAAGAGCACGGCGGCTGGCACCAGCTGACGTTCTTGGGCGCCGACGTTGACGTCCTTTCCGGGAAGGGCCGTCAATTCGTTGCCGGCCGGCGTGGCCAATCGGCTGAAGGCATCCATTACCGCCTGGACGGACAGGCTTGCATGGGTAAGGAGCTCGTTGGCAGCTTCTTGCCAACGCCTCGCCTCGGGGATGCCGACCATTCCTTCGAGAGCCGGATTGACGAGAACGTGCTCGATGTCGGTATCGGGATTTCTCTCACGTCCATAGCCTATAGTGACATGACCGCGGTTTCCGACCTCGGGATTGACGCGCACTGGCCATAGCAGCACCGGCGCGATCCGCGGTCTCGCGTTCGGCCGATGATCGCGCATGATCAGGAACGGAAATCCCATAAACAGGCCATCGATGCCGGTATCGCGCCTGTAGAGCAGCGCGTGGGAGTGCAACGAGCGCAGCCTTCGCTCAAGGCCGTCATCATCGGCGAACGCGGCCGGATCGAGATTCACAGTCCGGTTCGTGCGACCAAGCAGTTGATCGAGAATATCAGTCGCCGGAACTCTGGACGTATCGAGCTCGGTGAGGTCGATCCTGGCCGATTTGCCGATCAGCATCCGCGTCAGCGGGCCGCGCAAGACTCCGCCCGAAATCCGCTTGGCGAAAAAGTCCAGGATCGTCGACACATAGCCCTGCTTTGGAAGTGGTCTCCAGGTGTCTAGCTCCACACAGAGAAGGGCGAGCGCGCGCCCAAGCGGCATCCGCCTGTCCAGGCGAAACTGATCCGCCCACTCGTCAACTTGCTTGATGCCGCATCTGGCAAAGTTTTGAATGCGCTCGTCGATCACCTGATAGATCTCGCGACGCGGCCGGCCAAGGAGTTCTGTCGCCTTCTCGGCCGAAAAGTTGCCGAGCCCTGCCAGTGAGGCTTCCTTTTCTGCTTCTTCGATGACCTCGGAAGCAGAACGGAACTGGTTCGACGTCGCGCTGAGCAGGATAAGAAGATCTTCTTCGGCCGAAATGCGTCGCTCGGTGAGCGTGGCGACGCCGGCATGGTCCGTATCGGGGAAAAGCTTTCTCCGCTCTTCCCAAAGCGCCGCCAGGCGGGCCATAGAGGTCGACAGAAGGTGGACGCGCAGAACGTCCTCGTCGACCGCGATTTCGAGTTGGGCCAATCGCTTTCGAACTGTGTCCGAGCGGACCTTCAGACGCCAAAGCCAATCGTCCGGATCAATCTTCCGGAGCAGGTCGGGTGCCGGGCCGGTGATCAGACCGTAACCGTCGCTCGGGTGGTCGAGTAGCCAACCCGGTGTGACGATGTTGCCCCTGACGATCAGCGGCATCGAAGGATTGAGCGTCTTCAAAGAGATGGAGAGCTTCAAATCCTCCTGAAGATCTTCGGTCCGCAGGATTTGCCGAAGAGTGGCCGCAACCGCCGCTTCGAAGCCGGCTTCGGAAGCCCAACTTGCAACAGCGCCCCTGAGGACGAGGGCCTTGGCCTGGTCCCAGTTCCCAGCTTCAGCCGCCGCCAATGCGAACATGTTCGCGGATCGAAATTGCTTTCCACCGAGCGAAATCGAGGTCCGCCCCTCTGTGTCGCCGGCTGGCTCGGCTGCTGGAGCTGATACGCTCTCTCCGCGCAGCCACGCCTGAACTTCCTTCCACTGCCAGCGCTGACGCCGGTCACGCGCCAGCAGGCCGCGCAGCAAGGCGTTGATCCGGCCATCCAGATGTTCGGGGAGGTGTACGCCATTGGTGAGAATGTGGATCAGAAAGGCCTGCTCATTGATGCCTTGGAAGCACGCGCCTTGGGTGAGCTTCTCCAGCAGGATCATCCCCAGGCTCCACCAGTCGGAAGCCGGGGCGACGCCGCCGGCTATCGCCTCGGGCGCCATATAGCGGGTGGTTTCCAGCGGAGACACGATATCGAGGTCGAATTCGGACAGCCGTGCCGATCCGAAACCCCCGATGACAAGGTCAAGTGGCTCTCTTGATCGCACGAAGATGACCGAAGGGCGCAAATCGCGGTGTCGCAATCCGGCTTCGGTGAGCGCGTGAACGGCCTGGGCGAGCTCGCCGACCAAGTTAGCTATCGCCGCCGGATCGGCAGGATCGAGGGCAAAATCCGCCAGAGTGCCGCCCTTGAATTCCTCCGCGACCTCATAGGCGCGGTCTTGCCAGCGGCCGGTTGCGAAGAATTCCGGGACGTGATCTCGAGGCAGCTTTAAGAGCAAATCGTAGATCGCTTGATCCGGCTCCGAGCCTATCGCGTAAAGTGTGAGTATTCCACGTTGTCCGTCGCAAGCGCGCGTGGCGGCGAAGCGCTCGCGGACCGCGCTGGAGGAGGCGATCCGTTTCTGCAGATGCCAACCGTCCACGATCGTTTCGGCCTCTGGCGGAGGCTCCGGCTCCGGCGTTGGTTCGGCCGGTGAGGGGGGCTCATCGCATTCGATCGTCGGCTCGCCGCAGATGCCGCAGATCAGGTCGCCGGGAGAGCCCTGATGACCGTTTTGGCAGGTCGGGACGCTTGAAGGAGCATTTACATGTGGATTCGGCTTCGGTCGCGTCGCGCCGGGCGCCGTTATATCGACCGTCGACAGGTCCCAGCCGCAGGTTTGGCCATTGCAGACGCCTTCGCAAAATATCTCGGTGACGGGCCGTTCGGTATTACAGTTCGGGCAAAGTCTGATCATCAGTCAAATTCTTAAAGAGATGGGAAACGGGTGTCTTCCGAAGTTCCAAGCGTCGATCCGCCGCCTTCGAGAATATGTCGCAGCCGTCTGAAGTCGCCGCGCGCGGGAATGCCGGCAAGCCAGACGTCTCCGTTGTCGTCGAACATGACGTCGAAGGCGCGGTCTGTTTCGTCCATCCGCCGCTCGAAGCTCGCGAACCGAGCGCGGCCCAAAGGCGTCATGAGGTGCAGTTCCTGGTTGTCGCTGCCACGAAGCGCGAGGGTCTGCGTCTCGTCGATATCGAACGGCCCGCAGACGATCGCGTCGATGAGAGATGGCGAGGTCGCGAGCGCTTCGCAGATCGTGGTCCATGGGTAGCCGGTAAACACGAGGATGTCCGCATCCGTTCGCGCTCGAAGCCGTGCCAAAAGATCGAACAAGGCCTCGCGCTGGTCGAAAGGCTCGCCACCCGCAATCGTGATCCCGTCGGCCGTCGCAAGCCATGGCGCAACCGTCTGCACGACTTCGTCTATGGCGGTCGTTCCGCGTCGCTGCACCCATGTATCCATGGAGATGCATCCAGGACAACGGATCGAGCAGCCTTGAAACCAAATTCCGATCCTCCGACCGGGGCCCAAGGTGGTGATCGGGAAATGGATGCGCGATAGATTGACCGTCGTGCTCATGAAGGCTGCTCGCTCACGAGATCGATCGTGGTCGATGGCCCGGGGCGAACCTCTTCGATCCGGTATCTGCGTCCGGCTTGCGCTCCGCGATCGAACAGACCCCGTGATAGCGGGTTGATGAGGTGAGATTCGACTTGGTTGCGGATGCCTCGGCCGCCGTTGGAAAGATCGGCCAGGCACAGGCCGCGTAGCACCTCGCGCGCAGCCGCGGTCAAACTCACGTCATAGCCCAGCGAGTTGACCTCCCTGAGCAGATTGTCGACCATTGAATCGAATATCTCGTTTGCGACCTCGGGGCGGATGAAGTCGAAAACGATGACGTTCTCTCCGATGCGGTTTAATATCTCGGGCCGGTTGAGGACTTGCTTGAAGTGCCTTTCGATCTCGCTTCGGACCTTGCTGCGTACCGCTTCAAAAGTCTCTTCGGGGGTCACGTTGGCAATTCGCTCGCCGGACGGCCCCGGTACGTAGATGCCTAAATTCGAGGTGAAGACAATGAAGGCCTCGGAGAAATAGACGCGATCGCCTCGTCCGGAGGTGAGGACGCCGTCGTCGAGAACCTGCAGGAACTTGTCAAGAATCCTCGGATGAGCCTTCTCGATCTCATCGAACAGGACGACGCTGAACGGTTTCTCACGAATAGCGTTCGTCAGCTCGCCTCCGACGTCGTATCCGATATAGCCTGGCGGTGCGCCGATCAGCCGCTGGTCGGAGTGTTCGGCACTGAACTCCGACATGTCGAAGCGGATATAGGCAGATTCATCGCCGAACAGCAGGCTCGTGATCGTTTTCGCAAGTTCCGTCTTGCCGACGCCGGTTGGGCCTGCCAGGAAAACCACGCCTCTTGGTCGGCCGCCCCGCGGCGATTGTCCGATCCCGGTCACCGCACGCTTGACGATATCAAGCATATGCGTGACGGCGTGAGACTGTCCCTTGACGCGTCGTTTGACGAATTCTTCACCCGAGCGGATCTTGTCGCGGCTGATCTTGCGCCAGGGATCCTCGGTCACGCCCACTTTGAAGCGCCGGACGGCGTCGCCAATCCGATCGAACTGGACGCCTTCGCTGCGGGCAAGCTGCGCGACCGCGCTCACGTCCAGCAACAGAAGGCCTTCCGTCTCGTCCACGAACTCTTGCGTACACTTCTCCAATGCCGATTGTTCCGCGTTCTGGGCACCCGGCAGACCCCGCACGAGGGAGCGGATCATGCTTCTTCTGGCAAGATGATCCGGTCGTCCGATCGGGATGTGTCTGACTTTCGGGTTTCCGATCAGGAACCAATCGGGCAGATCACCCTCCTTGTCGACGATCCAAACCACCGTATTAAAGAAGGGGAGCCGCTTGTCGCCCGCCGGACGGGCACGCGCCGCATGCGAGAGGATCAGCGCCCGAGAGAAAAGCTGGTGCTCGGCAGGTGACAATGCTTCGTTTCGCGCGACCAGTCTGGAGGCGAAGTCGACGATGAGGACGGAGGGCTGCCCTTCGGCTGCGACGTGACGTTCCAGCGTCGTCGACAGGAGGTCAATGCCGCCTGCCGCAGCGCCGCCCGTCGGCATCAGACCCAATCGCGTGAGGGAGCTTCCGTCCGCCGGGTCGATATCCCGAAATCCGTTCAGAAGATCGAACCATACGATCTGCGCATAACCTGCTTCCCTTAGGACGTCTGGCAGGACCCTGGATAGCGGCGCTGCGGTCACCTCGCGTGGAACGACCTCATGCATCTGAAGGTCGCGGGTGTTGCCAGAGAGCACGAACTGGCTGCGCAGCGGCAGAAAGCGCAGCAAATCGCGGAGCCATCTGGCTCTTTCCACCGAACTATCGTGCACCGAGAAGGCCCCCCTTTGTACCCGCATCACGCGACTATAAGCTATCTCACTTGCCGATTTCGAGAGTATTTCCCAGCAGTTCATAGGGAATTGGGATAAGGCGACGGCAAGATAAGAGGGCGGATCGGCGGAGAGCGGAAGCATGCGTGCGGAGGGGCAGGGGCACCATCAAACTGGACGCCGGCGATCTGGCCGTCCATCTGAACTGCCGTTTCCGACAAAAACTCGATCCGAACGGCGCCAGCGGTCAACTTCATCAAGCCAATTGGAATCCGGTTCTTGCGATGCTCGCCGAGCGCTGTGAGCTGTACGGTTGGCAGTACGTCCGTCAATCAAGGACGTCGGCCTGGGCCGTGACCGTCATCTGACTTTGCGGCGGTCGATGCCGGCGTGGTTGTGCGACCATATCCGCCATGGAGCGCGGCGATCTGAAGACCGTGTTGCCTGTCGTTCCCGCGCTGCTGGGTGTCAACTTTTGTAGCTCCACAAGACAGCTTCAACCAAGCAGCTGATGGCCACTCGATTCTGAGCGCCTGTAAGCGTTGAAGCAAACATCCAGTGATGATGATCTACGATCTTCCAACAACAACATAGAGCGGGGCGCGGACGGCGCCTGTTTATTGCGTTTGAAGCGAATGAGTGAAGAAAAAATGCGCAACTGAGTGGATCGGAGGGGCGAAACGGCGGCGCCTCGCTTTTGATTCATCCGTGTCGAAAATCTCTTGACCGTCGGGCGGAACGCATCGATAAATCGCGCCACTACTGTAGGTTTAAGCGCTTTATTTTCACCGCGCCGGCCGATAGCGGTATCGCTGGTCAGTTCACTGCAAGCCGCTCGCAAGTCTTAGGCGTCATGCTCTCGATCACAGTTGGTACGAGTTTCTGCAATCCAAGCCTATTTGACTTCGCTCAGGACTATCTCCGTTAGATCGTATGGGGGAATGACGCGATGACCGTATGCCGGCGCTGTTGTTGAATACGACGGATGCCGGTAGTGGCAAACGGGCTGTGTTCGCTCCCTTCGATATCGATCCGCTACACTCAAAAGACAGAGACCTGTGTATTCTCGCAACGCTCGATCGCGCCGGCATCGGCGTCGATCAGACCGTTACGAGCCGCTCACTGCACATTCCGCTGAGCACAGCGGCTTTTACGAGCGCGCGGTTTCCCTGGGTGACGCTGGCTGCCACGGTCTCATTGAGGAATGATTGCGTTACCGCCAATCCGCAAGCGCGTCTGGTGGACGGCGGATATGTCGAGAATTCCGGAGCGAGACCGCGCTCGATTTGATTGAGCAGCTCAATAGTATCAAGGGCAATTCTGACGCGTCGAAATTCCGGATTTACCTGTTATCGCCGGTGAGCGGCCGGTTCGGAGATCACGGCTCCTTCACATCTCGAGTATAAGAATGCCAGCATTCGCTAGACGGTGGGCCCGCGATGGTCAATCTCGGCGAGGTCGAACGGGTCATTGGGCTGTCGATCGGCTATACGCTGATGTTGCCGTGGCGGTTCGAACGGTTTGCCAGCCGGCTGGAAAGCATCGAAGGTCCACAGCATCGATCGCAAAAAGCTTCGGAGTGACCTGCAGCTCGCACTTCAAAAGATCAAGAAGCAAAAAGGACCTAAGCGATAGCCTTTTGATGGGGCAGGGCGTCACGAATCTCGACGAGGGGTTCGGTCAACTGGACGCGTTGAACCGCATCGGCAACCAGGTCTTCTATACCAATTTTCTCGACCCAGCGACCGGAGAACTCACCGATCCCCTCCTCAAGGGCAACTTCGCGCGCAACGACGCTCCTGTGAGTTTTCCGCCAATCTGGGATACGCCGTACTTCCTCTGGGCGCAGTACGACGCCTGGGAGCGGTCACCCTAGAAGCTCGGCGCACATCGAGCGACTGCAGCCTTTCTTCGCGACTTCGAGTTGTTCAATGCGCGCACATTTCATCAGCCTGTCATATCGGGCTGCTCCCCTGACCTTGTTGATCCGGAGAGCAACGTCACTTCAAAGATTTTCCAATGGCTAGCTACGTGCTGGGGGTGCTTGATCCCGCAGGTTTGCCCTGTAGACGCGTGGGGCGACGCCGAAGCGCGATTTGAACACTCGAGAGAAATGGGGCAAGCTCGCAAATCCGCAAGAGTATGCGATCTCGGAAATACGTTCCTCTCCAAGGGATAATCGACGAGCCGCGAGGGACAGACGGATCTCCATGAGAAGTTTGCCGAACGTTGTACCATTGTCAGCACAAGTCTTCTGGATCGTACGCATAGAGCAGTTAAATTTCCTAGCCGCATTTGCCGGGCGCAGACCCACTTTATCCATGTTGCAGCATATAAACTGAACGATCTGAACCATTCGGCTTTCGACTGTTGTCGTTGCACGCTCTCCAGGAAGCACGACTTCAATCGACTGCCGTAGGAGGTTAGCAAGCATTAGAATGGCCCTTTTTTGATGGGCCTCGGGCAGGTTTTGTGCGTATGACTGGCGCGTCAGATGAGCGATGGCGGGTGCCGCAAGAAAAGTCCTCGGAATGTAGCATTCCGCAAGAGTCATGGTTGCGCTCGTGAACCTGCTTCGCGTCCCACCGATCCAAGAAATCAACAATGAAAAAGGTCGCCTCGTCGCTGATCTCAATGTCGTATCGCCGCCATCTCATGGGGATGAAGATGCCGCCGGGGTGAAGATGCCTTGAGGCCATCCATTGAGTGACACGCATGCTGCCGGTTTCAACGACCAATGCGCGCGTTTTCGGATAGTGCGACAGACCAGCGGCACAGCTGTGGACACGATAGTTGAGCCGGTTCGTCTTGACCAGATAGCTGTCGGCTATTCCACGATGCACTGCTGTGCAATCCAGCCCGCCAGAGCTGACGCCGTCTTTTTGGTTGTCATAGGAGCCGAGCGCCTCTTGAAGTTCGGCGACGATATCGTTGCTCTCACTGCACATTGAAGACTAGAGGGAACTTTCTCATCTGAGCTAAGGACACAAGACCGCGCTATGGCATATGTTAACGAGTCAGGTGTCATCTGAACTCTGGGGCGGTAGCGACGGTCGAGCTGGATTAATTATCGTACCCTAGCAAGCGGCGTGCCGTAATAGCCGCCGGCGCCCACGCCCATTGGAAGAGCGGCAGCATGCGCACCCTGCTCTGCAAGGACTGCTTGTCGTCATTTTTGAATCGTCAGAGTCGCCGAAATGGTTGCATACAGTGGACCCGCGATGATGTTTCGCGTCGCTGTTATCGATCTTCTCCTGACCATGCGGGTTACGACCAGTTGTTTTGGAAAGCAGCAATGCGTTGCCATTGGTATTCGGCACGTGGACTTTGATGCACGCGCTGATCTGAAGGGCAAGATGTCGACCGTCGGCATATATAGCCGTCTTGCCTCTCTTACACGTTAGCCTTGCGACCAAACCGATCCAGCATCAAATCCGCAAAAATCGTAGCATGCGTAAATCTCCATCGTTGACCGGCTGGAAGTTGGCTGTTTTAGCCATCAACGGCTTCCTTCGTGTTTCACTCGCGCCAGTCACAGCTGTCTGGTTCGTGACGTGTGTCCGGAACCGAACGCCGGTGCAGCTAATTTAGTGTCTGTGTCGCTCCACATAGATGTAATTCGGCACGCTGTTTGACCCCCGATCGGCGCCGAAGGCTGCCCCAGCCGATAATATGAAACCGTTGAACCGTCATCGGAACATTCGTCTCATGCGGGGTCAATGTTGGAAGCCGATAGGGGGCAAAGTTCAGTGCTTATTCACAGGCCGTCCCGCTGCTGGTCTTCAGCTGCCGCAACACGCCTTCGAATGCGGCGGTGTTCGTCCGGCTGGAACGAGACGAGCAGACCACCTCCAGCAGCCCGTGCTGCGCTGGCGGTAGCGTCACCTGACCATCGAAAAGGATGACCGAATCCTCTTCGCAGGCTCCTGCGAAATACGGCATCAATGGGTCGGCGGCCTGCTCCTCGAGCTTGGCTGCGTCGTCCCAGCGGCCTTCTTTTCTGGCCTCAAGTGCGCGCAGCAGAAGGTCAGCCGCTCCTGAATGAAGTCGGCGACCAGTTGATTCGAGTCCCATTGCCCGGATTGTGGGTAAGTAGGCACAGCTCGCGACTGAGGGGGGCGGCGAGTCGAAGCGCTCGTTCGGCACCGCCACGGCCGGCCTGAAGAAGGGGTGCAGCGGAGAATACCCGATACGAAGCCGCATCGTCTCAGCCTGCCCTTGCACGGGCCAGTTCGCCTCCAGGATCAGCACGCCGTTCTGCTTGTGGACGGTCCGCGGACGAAATCCGAGACGTGCAGAGGCGGCGAGCTCGTTGCCGAAGATTTCCGGCCAGAGCGTCCACCAGTCGCGGTCGGCAGAGCGCACGGTGCCTTTTGCCAATTACCGGCCCACGGGACGATGACCGGGAGGGGAGCTGGGGCGAGGCGGACCCTTACCGGGCGTCTCGCTGGGAGGCCCGGGCGGCACGTCGGGATGCTCCGGGTGTGGCGGGTGGGAGGTTAGGAAGGCCTTTTTCTTGCTGCGGTCGGTGACCTCTTCCAGGTTCGACGGTGGCGGACCGGATCGGCGTCGCTATTTCAAGCCTCCCGCGGCCGGCATCCGGCGCGGCATCTTCAGAACTTCGCCGGCATTCTTCAGGCCGACACCGATAGCGGGTTCGACGCTTTCTCCGATTCCGGACGCAAGGCGTCGCCTGTTACGGCCACGCTTGAGGCAAGCAGTTGATCGGCTTGATCACGTTAGACGAACGCGACAGCGAGGAGCGCTTCGCGTGCAGCTGGTGGGATGGCTTGGCCCGCTTCGTGCTTTGGAAGGATCCGCTTGACCAACAATGCCGCGGAGCGCGCCCTGTGTGGTTTTGCTCCGGGAAGAAAGGCACGGTTGTTCGCCGGATCCGGACGCGGGGCCGAGCGCGCCGCGGTGATGGCGACGCTCATCACGACGGTGATCTCAACAACATCGACCCGAAAGCGTGGCTCGCCGATGCCTTCGCGCCATCGCCGACGTGCCACAGAGCTGCCTGCATGAATCGCTGCCGTGGAATTGGAGCTCTCCCAGGCCGACGTCCTCCGTTCGGGCGGCTTAGCCATTCACGTCAACAAATTTCATTCCGTATTCACCATCGCTCGCATCGCAAAGTATCCTGTCGAGGACGAGGACTAGCCCCGGGGGGTGGCCACGGAATAGTCCCGGCGGACTACGTCGTCCGGGTTAACGGCACAGGTGACGACGGCGTCATGGCGTTCGCAGGGATCCTGTCCACCAGCTCTGGGGAAAGGCCCCGAACACCTCACCAGCATTGTCGGGTTTGTCGAGTCAGCAACACTATGGCCTTGGTATTACCTGTCCCTGGCCCTGAACTGCTCGACGCTGCAAGCGATTGAATCATTGCGGAAAATCATGCTGAGCCTCTGGCTGCGCAGTTGGCACGACTTTTGAGACTCCCTTGCTGCCCATCAATGTGATTTTGCGAGCGACATTTTTCGCTCGGTCTTCACCAGAGCCCCGCTGATAGAAGGATCCACATGCGTGCGATGCTGAAAACTTTGTCTCGTTCCAACTACGCGATGGTTGCCCACCTTGAGATCGAGCCAGAGCAAGAGCAGTTCGTGGATTCCCTGAATCTGGTGTTCGCTCAGCTTCGAAATAGCTCACATCCGGAACTGGAACATCCATTCTCGATTGTCTTCCGGCACGAAGTTGTTGGCTTTTTCGTTCTTCGCGAAAAGGCGGCCCTGCCCGAATGGGCACCATCAGACGTGATCACCTTGCACAGTATTCGAGTTGGCCGGGCATACCAGGGCAACGGATATGGCAAGGCTGCAACCTCGCTTGTCGCTGACTGGATCTCGACAAACCGGGCAAGCGTCAACCGTCTCATGCTGGCCGTCAACGCACGCAATGTGAGGGCGAGAGGGGCTTATCTGAAGTCCGGATTTCGAGACACAGGCACCACTCACCCCGGCCCGATCGGCCCTCAGAACATTCTTGAATACAGGATCAGCTCGAGATGATGAGCGCGACCGCTTTTGCTCTTTTGACAGTCCGCCAGCAGGTCACATGCGAGAAAGGCCGGGATGGATTTCGTAAGTCCGGGCATGGCCGTGTCAGTTGATCTGCCACTTGTTGCCCGTCCGCTTTGTACTTTAGAGGATACGCAGGCGCGGGTCCGCAGCCAGAGACATTTGGAGAGATGATGCTGCCCACCATCGTAACGGAATTGATCGGTCAGACCCCGGTGATGTCGATTGAAGTCGCCAGGCCGGACGCTCGCCTGGTACTGAAGCTCGAAAAAAACAATCCCGGCGGCTCGATGAAAGACCGCATGGCAAGAAGCATGGTCGTCGCCGCGCTCCGAGACGGGCGCCTCCCGCCAGGTGGCACCGTCATTGAGTCCTCTTCCGGAAATGCCGGCACAGGGCTGGCGCTGGCCGCTGTGGAATTCGGCTTGCGCTTCATCGCTGTCGTCGATCACCATGCCGCCTCCGACAAGATCCGGATGATGCGGGCACTCGGCGCCGAGATCCGCTATGTCGAAGGCGATTTCGCCGAAGACGAGATCGCCGTCGTAGAGCGGGTGAGACTGGCAGCACAGCTCGCCGCGCAGCTGCCCGGCGCGGTCTTCATGAACCAACAGGAGAATCCTGCAAATCCTGACGGCTACGCCGGTCTCGCCGAAGAACTGATCAGCCAGCTTTCGGGCGGCATCGATGCCTTCGTCGCATGCGTCGGGAGCGGAGGGTCGATCACCGGTGTCACGCAGTGGTTAAAACGGCATAATCCGAATTTGCGAACGATCGGCGTGGAGCCCGCCGGCTCCATTGTCTTCGGCAAGGCCGGGCATCCCTACTACCAGTCAGGCACGGGCATACCAGCCGGCTACCGGGTCGGCACTGTGCTGGACTACGGCTGCATCGATCAGGGAGTACAGGTGAGCGATATCCAGGCCTTCGAGACAGCGCGCTACATCGCCCGACGCAAGGGACTTCTGGTCGGTGGGTCGACAGGGGGCGCGATCTACAAGGCCCTCGAATTCATCGCCGCAGGCAAGCTGACCGGCACGGTTGTGACCCTGGTCGTCGATGGCGGTGAAAAATACCTCGGCACGATTTTCGATGACGAGTGGATGGCAAAGCGCCATCTGCTCGATCCGGCGATCGCCGCCCAACTGGATGGCTGGCTTTTGGGAAAGCCGCATGCAGCATGAAGGCTGCCAGAACCCGCCCGTGAGTTGCCGGAGCAGGAGACAGCCAGACAGGCAACCGGATAAAGCCGCGGAAGATTGGCGCATGGGACGTGCTGCGGGCCAGCGGGCGTCGGCGCGAGCGTACCCGGGGCGGCGAAACGCACGACCAGCCCGCGCGTGTATGGAGCCTGCGCCTTCGAACCTGAGCAGGTGTCCGCACGCAATGTGATCAAGATGGGCAAATCGTTTCGATCCTCTGACCACAGTCGTTCCCGTTGTTGAGTGCGGGGACGACAGTAGTACCTTTCGGAAGGGGAGCGGCGTGTCTGCACAGGAGAGACAGCGTGCCGAATCAATGCTGCAGCCGCGACCGGAGGTCTGTCGATGCGTGCCGATGACGAAACGTGACCCGGGCGAGTGTCTGCCGGTGGCGACATGCTCGACAGATCGCGTCTCCACCCGAGATGCCGGCGTCATCGTCCCCCTGTCAGATTGCGCCCGTCGCACAAAGGGTTCTGACGGTGAATCTCGAGTTCGATTTCCGGTGGCAGCTCAACGATGTTTTCTGGATAATGCCCATTTTTGAGAAGCGCGAATTTGAAGGCCGCGGCGCGGTTCACGAACAGGCCGCCAAACCGGCCATTCTGTTCCCAGGCGACCCAGCGGCCGTGGCGATTCCTGCCAACGAAGACGACCGACGCTGAGCGACTGGATGAAGGCTCGTCGATAATCCTCATATTCTTGATCCTTCCATGAAGCGGCTTTCCGGAACCGCTGAACGGTCGCTTTTGCCGGCGCGGAGGGCTTGGCCGGGGATCGCCTCAAACGGCAGGTCTGCATGACCGGTGCGACTGGTTCGACCGATGTGCTTGAAGGCTGCATCAACATCCTTCGGCCCGGTAAGCCTCGCGGCAAGCGGGACTGATCGTGCGTCTCGATGCCAATGAGAACAAACTTCGACAGCGCATCCATCAAGATCGATCGGGAGGCACCATCGGTCAGTTTTGGGAACGATCCAGCGCTTTTGCGGTGATCTTGTCTCATCACAGCAATCGACGTGCCACTCGCGAGACCGGATGAGGGCCCGGCATGACTGAAGCACGGGCGCCCGCCAATGCGCATCGCGATTTCATCGACGGGATCGTCTGACGCCGCGACGCCAGTAACGCCGGGCGGACCGCCAGCGAGCGCGGCGCGCCTTGGGATCGGCCGGGGCCGGCGTATCCCGGACAAGAAGAGGTCATCGACCACATGACACCGTCCCGTGCTTCACCTTGCGCAAGGTGTTCCACACCTTGCGCTCGCACTTGATCGGCAATCTGGTGCGTGGGCGCCGGTAACAAGACGATCACCCGAGTGTTCGCGGGCAGCACACATCTCTCACCCGGCGGCGCCGGGGGCCACGCCTCAACGGTAAGCTCGCCAGGTCGGTCAATTGCCGGCGCGCGTGATCCATTTCTTGCGGGCAAGCCGATGGCGCTCCTTAACCTGGCCTCGTAAAACCAGCTGTTCTCGCGCGAAGCGTACCGGCCTGTCCTCGATTTCCTGTGCGAACGCTTTGCCAGACAGGAAGGCCCGCCGGACCGTCGTTGATCTGCTCGCGCTCGCCAATAAGCGCAGCCGACGAGGATGGGTGGCCGGCGATTCGCTTCCTCGCTGTCCTTGCCGGGCATGAGACCGCCGAACGTATCCGCTGCCGCACTGAGACCGACGAAAGCGCTGCGGGCGGGAGCAGCATGCGGCACTGAAAACCGGGGCTCTGACCGACTCTCTGCGACAACAAGAGCAAACAAAACCGCTGTGCGCGGCAATCATCATCCGCATTGCTGGTCTCACTACAGGCGGGAGATGAACATTGGCACGGCACCGAGCTCCTGAAGCCCGCCCATGATCGTTGAAACCGGACGATCGAACCGGTCGAGATTGGCGGGCAGGATTAAACCAAGCATTCGCCCGCTATGCGCAACCTGGATCCCCAATGCGCCGTTCGCGCGCGCGATGTCCAGGATATCCGGGAGGCCCGGTTGTGGAAGATATCGTTGATTGATCAGCGCGCTTTCTGTTGCGACTTTGGCAAGCAGCGCCTGATCTCCCTCGGCGACAGCCTGTCTCAATGTTCTCCGCAGGTCGTCAAAATGATCAACATCCGTCGTCTCATACGGAGCGGGTGGAAAGTCTAGCGTCAACAGCGGATTGTCCGGACTGCTGTTGATGCTGATGAGCCCCATGGGCGGGAGGGGACGTGCGAACTCCTCGAGAAGGACGCCTTCCCGATGCGCAGCAAGAACCGCGCGTGAGGTAAACATCGTCCCGTCGCTTGCCTGCTCCGCGCTGACGGCCAGTTTCAGGAGGTCCGCCGGACAGAGGCTGGCACCGAGCGCGCTGGCTGCCGACGTGAGAGCCGCGACAATGTCAGCTGTTGACGAGCCCAAACCGTAACCGATCGGGATGTTGCTCCGGATCCGCACCGATAGTCCAGACGAACGCTCCCCGATCCGGTTCAATAACAAGGCTACGGCCCGTAGCGCTTTTGTTTTCTCGGGCGGGTCAATCTCGATGGAGCGCCCTTCCGTCGGCACGGCCCAGGCCACGGAATTGAAGACAGGAAAGGGGAGGGTTACAAGCCCTCGACGCATCTGCCCCTCTCCATCACGGAACGCTCCCTGCAGGATTTCGCCGTGGTGCCCCATTCCGTAGCCGACCGCCCGGTCGCGGGCAACTTGCCCCGCCCGAAGCTGACTGCCTTGGGGGGGAATAAGCCGGCAGGGACTCTCCCGAACCATTGGATCGAATGGCGGTAAACAACCCACTCCAACTGCCGCCCGGCGTTCAAGCATGCGAGAGTCCTTTTTGCTGGATTGTTGTCGACCTGTATGTACGGACTGATCCGCCGAGCGCGCCAGTTGGTCCTGTCAGCCGGGGCGGAATACAGAACACCGGACCCTGCTGACCTTCAGCCACAGCGCCCGGCGTCATCTCCCCGGCAAGCCCATCACCGCGGTCTGGCGCCGTCTGTTGTGATGTATGGAAACCATCTCACTCGCGTTGGGCATGCCACGCCCTGGAACGAAATCGCAGGCCGGCCGGTTGCCTGCTTCTGTACGTGTCCGCGATCATTTGCAGTATGGAGTCCCAGACCTCGGGCGCAACCTGACTCGGGATGTCATGTGAGCAAGCCCAAAAGTTGACATACTGCTCTTCGCTCATCGAGATGGCTTCGGTGGTGGCAAGATAAATGCAGTTCCCGAAGCCGGGATATTGATTGAGGAGCGGCTCGTAAGTTCCTGTGGGGCCGAGACCCAGAGTACGCGCCCGTCGCAGGGCAGGCGCCATGTCGCGTATCCGATTTTCGATTTCGAGGTGAAAGGGGTCAGTCTCAAGATCCGACTGCAGGATCGTGATTGTGAAGGATCCCCCAGGCCGCAGGATCCGCATGCTCTCGCGAAGTGCTTCGCTCGTGTCCGTCAAATGGAACGATGTGCTGTAGCAAATCCAGTCCAGCGAACCGTCGGCCAGGCCAGTGCATTCTCCCGACGCATTGATCCAGGATACCGCTCCAGTCGGGTTGAGCCGCTGCCCTACCTCCATCATCTGACGATCAGGTTCGACCGCATAGCCGGAGAGCCCCATGTCAGCCAGGGAATACGCGATCGCGCCCGTACCTGCTCCGATATCACCGAAGACGGGGCTTTCGGTTACGCTCTTTACCTGGTCAATAAGCGACTGAAGCAGTCGCCGTGAGTAGGGGGGACGCCCCGGATAAAACTCTGCTACTTCGGAAAAGCTTCCAAAGGACCGGCTCCTGGCAACCTGCATCTTCTGCTCCGTCACGTGACGATTGGTTAGAATGGCGATTCCGCACAAATGCTTGCGCGGGTTACCGTGAAGAAGTTTTGTAGAGATCCCGTGTGTCCGCCACATTCCGGAGTTGATCGGGAATCCTTCAGACATCCCGACGGATCGCGATGTCGTGGGAAAGAAATCCGGAATCCGGATAGATCAGCTCGACAGAATGGTCAGGCATGCCGGGAATGTGCCGTACACGAACGTGCTCGCGCGATCCTTTCATCACTCGAGCCATCTCGCCTCCGCCACTCACTGCTTTCGTGAGATCTGCGCGCTACCGCGTCTCGGGCGACCCTGATGGACAGAGCGGATGACAGCTTGCGGGCCGTAGTGGGTGAACCGCTCCGCATCGCCTTTCCGAAACCAGGGAAACTTCCGGTGGATTGTCGTAAACGCCTAGCATAACAGCTGCGCGCCCGTTTTGATCGATGACTTGCCGGCGCCATCCTTTCCGTCGAATCCGATCTGACGCAGACCTGACATGCAGAGCTTCCCTTCTTCGTTCCATTCATCGCGATCACGCGCGAAGTGATGCCGGTTGGCAGTCACCCGTCGCGTCGCAGGAATAGAGATCAAAATTCGTGCCAGCCTGGTTGACGGCGGCAAAGGGACGTTTGTGATTGCGTTTCAGCTATTTGGTCTGCGAGACAACATGCGTGATCGAACAAAAGAGCTCGTGTCGCGGACCCGACAAACGCGACAGAATGTGCCAGCATTCGGTATGGCGTGCGTTGCCCGCGATCCGCTCCGTCAACGTAGGTGCTGGCGGCGGCGGGATGGCGCGAGCCATCGCCCGGCTTCCGCAAGAGGCATCGCCGCGGCTTCGCTCTCCCGGAAGGCTTTCTCCCGAACGTGCGTTGGTTTGCTGCCGGCGCGCCTGACACCCATCGCCGGTCATGCCATTTGTCCGGTGGCAGCAAACCTGACGCAATTTTCACGGCCGTCATCGCCGCGAGCAGTTGGCTTCGTGTGGCGATCGCGCATCAGGTGCAATTCGCGCCGAGTCTCTTGACACCACGATGTTCGATCATGTCGGTGCCTGACCCGTCTCGGTCAGGGGGCGGGGCACTGTCGGGAGTCTCCGTGGCGTGCTATGAGCCCGGTTTGCCGACGCTCGCCTGGACCGACCCAGGATGAAATCACGCTCATGCGGTACCCGACCCGCGCGCGAGAGTCTGTTCGGCCCTGCGATTTCATCCAGCTAACGCGCGAATGCGACGACTGATTATTGCGACAAACTGACTGCGTGGTCCGCTCTTGAAATCACCGTCGGTCGCCGCCAGCTTCTGCTCCGTACAACGGAGCATCCCTGTGAATGAACGGCGACCCGGAACGTCATTGTCCCTGCATGAGTCTGTTCGTGCGGAACTGCTCAGGCGTATTGAGAGCGGTATCTATCCGCCGGGGGCTCCTATCCCGTCCACGGGAGTGCTCACTGTGGAATTTGGCGTCAGTCAGATAACCGTCACACGTGCCTTGAGGGATCTTCAGACGACGGGAGTTTTGGTCTCGTTCACAGGTAAAGGCAAATATGTGAAGAAGCAGGCACCTGTTCTGCGCAGGCTCGATGCCGTGTCGCCGGCTATTGGCACGACGAACGTTCAGCTGTTGTCCATCACGCGGGAAAGAATATCGGATCCCGCCATGCACTTGTTCGAGCCGCCCAGGGAGGCGATGCTGTGTGTCCGAAAGGTTGTCTTCGCTCATGATGTGCCCGTCATGTACGATGCCACGTATCTTTCGTCGAATGTAGAAGATGGGATAATCGAGGAGTTCGGGGAGCATTTTGTAACGACGGCGCTCAAGCGTCACAGTATCGATGTCCTCAATACCGACATCATAATCGACGCAGCTCCCGCAACGGGAAAGGTCGGCGAAGTATTTGGAATACCAATCGGCTATCCCGTCCTGCGCCGTTCCTACAAGTGTGCGACAAGCGACACGGAGATCACCCTGTTCGGTGTTGTCCAGGCCCCGTTCGACCAACTCGCCTGCTCTGTAAGTATTCCGTCAAAAAGGAGGCGGCGACTCTCACGACGGGCATCTCGCCGAAGCCTCGCCTGATCCGGATTTCGCCGATGATCCACTCGACTTCGAGGATGTGAGCGCCTGCCTCAACCGGGTTGGTACCTGTCCCCGGCGCGAGCTCCTTGCAGGAGTATTCAGCTTCAAGGAGAAAGCACAGCCAGCGATCGCCGGACTCGTTCGCCGCTTTGAATTCAGGGCCCCAAGTGAACGTGCGCATGAGCGCACCACCAACAGGTCGGTTTGCCGCGAAACGTTGCGGGCCGCCGGGTTCGCCCGGCCGGAGACCATGGTGTGCCGATCAGGCGAGGCGGTCGATCAGGCGTTCGCCGGGCTCTCGCGCCGGCATCGCAGGCTCATTCTCAAGTCGATGACCGGTTACGGCTTCGCGGGATTAGCCGCCTTTTATGGGCTGTGCGCGATGTGGCTTTACAGTTTTCGCAGCGAGATGCCGGTCCTGGTGGCCGGAAAGCCCAGCAGGATGGCGTTGACCTCGGGCAGCCCTGGAGGACACTTCCTCACCGGAGCTTCGGTCAGCGGATCGGTACCCGCCTGAAAAGGATATAAAGTGAATGAAATGGCCGTCGTCACTTCTCGTAAGGCCCCGGGAACTGCCGGGGCAGGGCGTGGTTTGCAGCTTGATCCGGGCTCTCTTCCTTCCAGCGCACCGACCCGAACGGCCTCTCGAGCATGCGTCGAACGCGCACGGGCTGAGGGCCGATGTGAAAGGCCATGGCCTGCCGATCCAGCGCACGCTCTGTCCGGGTTGAACGGTTGCGCAGCCGCAAATAATCATACCATGTCGGACAATGATAACGCTCGGTCCAGAGTTCAGGATCGGCAATGTCGCGGGCAATTGACCAGCCGTAGGCGCCATTGCGCTGTCGAAACAGCTGGACCTCCTGCATCAGGCTGTGGAAGGCGCGTGCGCTGTGCTGCGGAATTCTATACTCGATCTCGACCACGAGCGGCCCGCTGCGTCCGGTGAGGGCGAGTCGTATCTTCGGATCCTCGATCATCTCGGCCTCTTCGCGCTGCGCGCTGATACGAGGCATGGGCAGCCAGAGCCCGAGAAGAGGGGAGGCGAGCATCAAGGCCGCGGAGACCAGCAGTGTTGCCTCGATGCCGGCGGCGTCGGTCAGGCGGCCCCAACCCCAGCTGCCCAGGGCAATCCCGCCGGAGCTGGCCGCCTGATAGGCAGCAAGCGAGCGTCCCGCCACCCAGCGCGGCGACGACAGCTGCACGCCAATGCTGAAAATGACCCACGCCATCATCCACACGGCCCCGGCCAACATCAACGCTGCCGCTGTCAAAAGCGGCTCGCGGCTTAACGCCACTGCGACAATCGCCGCGCCCATGGAAAGGGAGCAGGCCCGGATCGCGGCCTCGCCACTCATGCGCTTGCGCACCCTGGTGATATTGAGAGCGCCGATCACCGCGCCGAGACCAAAGGAACTGAGCATGATGCCATAAGTCCGGGCGCTGCCGTGCAGGAGATCGCGCACGACCAGCGGCAGCAGGGCAATGAGCGCGCCGCCGAGCAGGCCGGTCACCAGGGCGCGGCTCAGAACGATTCTGATGGATGGCGAATTGACGATGTAACGTATGCCGGAAATGACCGCACGATTGAGCTTTTCCGGCGGCAGACGAGAGGGGACGGCGTTGCGCTTCCACGCGAACAGAGCGAGCATGAGTGGAAGGTAGAGAACGGCGTTGAGGGCAAATGCGGCGACTGCGCCGGCCGCCGCGACCAAAATGCCCCCGATGGCCGGGCCCACACTGCGCGCGATATTGTAGCTGATGCCGTTCAGCGCGACGGCCGCAGGCAGCGTTTCCGGAGGCACCTGTTCACTGACCGAGGCTTGCCACGCCGGCCCCATAAGAGCCATGCCGCTGCCCACGGCAAAGCAAAGTGCGAGCAGGACATTCGGCGTAGTAAGACCCTGCCATTCGAGCAGCGCCAGCAGGGTCGCGCCGCAAAGCTCAATCGAGAGCGCAACCAGTCCTACGACGCGGCGGTCATGCATGTCTGCAATGGCACCGGCCGGCATGGAGATCAACATGACCGGCAGCATGATTGCCGTCTGCACCAGTGCAACCTGATCGGCGGAGGACGTCATCTGCGTCATCGCCCAGGCGGCCCCGACGCCCTGGACCAGAATGCCGAGATTGGTGAGCAGGCTCGCGAGCCAGATGCGGCGGAACGTCCGATTGCGCAGCGGGGCCGTAATGCCGTCAGTGCCGGATACAGGCTTGCAGGGATCGGTCATCTCGGCTCCTGCTGCGATTCAGATACCATGTATCCGGGGGCAGACCGGTGACGGCCTGCACCTCGTCGCTCGCAGGCAGGCAACTCCCCTGTCGGTGTTGCCCTTGTCGTCCCGGCGCTCATGAAGCTCTTGATGGTGCTCAATGTCGTGAGAGACATTTCTCGTAACTTCGTAATTTCTTCTTCTGCGCACGACAGGTTTCGATGAGCACGCGCCCGTGAGCCGCCAGGCAGCGGGGAACAGGATTGAGAGCCACGGTCCGTTGAGACCGGATCGATATTCGCTCGCGGCCAGGAAACCGTTTTGTGACGTCACACTCGCAAGGATATCAAACAGGACCCCCGGCTCTTGAGCAGCCATAACTGTAATATTAGGCCGCTTTCGGCGCTCTGCAAAGAACTCGCATCCTTGTTGCGATGAGATCAGCGCAAATTGAACAACCGGGCACTGCGGATTGCCGGATTGTCGCACTGTCCTCGAGATCGCCGGATAACACATCGGGATGTGTCCACCGCCTGAGCCGGGGTGCAAACCGGCCATGCAAGGCCGGGCAAAAGAGCCGTTGCGGCGATTCCACATTCGATACCGATTTGCGATTGAACCAGGACCAGTCCGACCCGGCACGCCTGTGTCGCGACCCAGGGACGGTCGTCGCCGTTGAAACCGGCCCGGAGAAAAGGCCACCGGTCTTTTGGACCGGCGGCAAAGTCCGGGAAGGAATGCCCGTAAGGGCTGCGGCATGACAGATCCACCGCAATCAACCGATCGCTCGGCCGATTCGTGTTCGGCGCCAATGATCCAGGCTGTTCGTTTGCGCGTCATTGTCTGATGTGAGGTCATTACACCAAAACCAGTCGGGAGCTGCCCTCAAATCTGTCTTCGCGGCGTTGAAAGCTCACTTGGTTCTCACGTGTGCCGATAGCGCGCCAGTTTCGTACGCATTGCACCAATCGAGAGTGGCCTCTTTCGTCCAGGAATCGCGAGCTCCGATCTTCTGACCTTAAACGGAGGACCCGCCTGACCGCCTCTGGACGGCACGCCACCCGACGGGTCAACAACGGTGAAGCAAGTGCGACTGTCGCCGAAGACGATCGAGAAATGCCTGGCAGCAACGGTCCGCCTGCCCGGCTCGAATGAGCACATGGATCGGATACCCGGACGGCTGACCGAACGCTTCACACTTGAGGGCGCGGCATACCCGTGCATCACGAGCGTCGGGATGGCCGAGGCGTCGCGCACTCTCCTCGCGCAAGGTCATCCGCCGCCGGCGCATGCGCGCAGGCTGCGGAAGCCGGTTCGCGAGTCTCCTGCTGCACTGCGGGTTTTGCAGGCGGACCCGACGGGTTGCGCGAGCGAACCCGTCGGGAATTCCGCATCATAGCGATGGAAGCTGTCCTGCAGGGGCCGGCAATGCGGCTCTCCGCTGCCGCCTGCGGTCCGGGTATTCCATCGCTTTGGGTCGCAAGTTCTGCTGCTGCGCTGTGGCTCCGGTCGCGGGCCGCGGTGATGGACGGCCTGATCGTCACAGCCGAAATGAACGACGTGGAGTCGCAAGCCTGGCTCGCAGACCTCGGCGCGCGCATCGCTGCTCTCCACTTCAAGAGCTCGATGAAGTACTGCCGTGGAATTGACGCGACCGAAACAGGCAAATCGATACGGCTGCCGATGACATTGCCCGGCGGTCCGCACCGGATGCTCACGCATTCTCCTGGCCTGCCCGCTCTGCTTTCGTTTGCACCCGCGTGCGCCCGTCACGTATCACTGGCCAGAACAGAACGATCGCGTCAGGCCTGCGCGCTCGACGGCATAATCGCCGCCATGCGTGCAGCTGTCGGTGCGCTGTGGGAAGGCCAAAGATGGGGCGCGCCCGTTGGCAAGCCCCTTTCCGTGCCATGCTGCCTCTGTTCCCGCACGGGGCTCCGGTTGCGTTGACCGTCACCTCCGATCCTGCCTCGTAAGGCGGGTGAGCATCCCAGAGCACGTGACCGCTACGGCGCAGCCCGACGGCCCGGGACTCCTGAATCGTCGGGTCTCCTGGTGATGAACGCTCATCGTGATCCTTGTTCTCCTGGATGTCAGCCATGACTGACTGCGCGTGAGAACCCAGGTTGACCCCCAGAACATTCTAGAGTAGGTATACCAGGATGGAACGCTACGCGAATCGAGGTCTTGTCCAGAACAGGGATCGGCGTCGGATCGGATGCGCTTTGGCCCCGGCCCCGGCGGAAAGCATGGAGAAGGCCTGTGAATGAACTGCTGCTGCGAACGGCGTCGTCCCTGCATGAATCGATTCGTGAGGAGTTGCTGAAGCGCATAAGGAGCGGTGCATATGAGCCGGGATCACCTATCCCTTCCACCGCGATGCTTACCCAGGAGTTCGGCGTAAGTCCGATCACGATAAAGCGGGCGTTGCGCGATTTGCAGGCCGCGGGAGCCCTGGTCTCGGTCGCCGGTAAAGGCACTTATGTAAAGAAGCAGACGCGTGTTCTGCGGAAGCTCGATGTTGCCACGCCGCTCTCCGAGGATACAAAGCTTCAACTCATATCCATTACACGCGAGAAAATTTCAGATCCGGTCATGCTGACCTTCGACCCGCCGAAGGGGGGAATGCTTTGCGTCCGCAAGATAATTTTTGCAGACGGAGGACCCTTGATGTATGACGCCACATATCTCTCGTCGGACGTGGACGACGAGATTGTGGAGGAGTTTGGCGAGCGCTTCGTAACGATGGCGCTGAAACGTCATGGTATTGATCTTGTGAACACCGATCTCATCATCGACGCGGCTCCCGCTACGGGCAAGGTCGAGGAGGTGTTCGGAATTCCGACCGGCTATCCGATGCTCCGCCGCTTCTACAAGATTACGACAACCGATCCCCAAGTTACCGTCTTCGGTGTCGTGCAGGCGCCATTCGATCTGCTCGCGTGCTCCGTAAGCCTTCCGCTAAAGGGTGCCTCCTCGACACGCGCTCCCTCAAAAACCGTTGCCTCAAAGCCCGGGAAGCGGCGGGCATCGAAATGAAGTCCTGGATGCCTCCTGCCGTTCTGCTGCGAAAATCATTTCGTGGTGGTGGTTGATCACGTCAAGCGCCTTTCCGCCCTGGCACTGCCATGAGACCGCGTCACCACGCTGATGGAGCGTGGCGCGGGTTCTCCCATATTTCGGCCGCACGCTGATCTCCGGCTCCTTCGCCGGGATACCGGGATCTGTCCAGCCGGGGAAGATGCAGACAGATTTTCTGATCCATCGGTCACTACACCAGACCGTCCGGGTCAGAGCAGTCGTAAGCGCTCGCGATACGCCTGTAACAACAGCATGCTTTCTGCTCGAGAGGCTTGCGCTGGTCGATCTGCAAGACGCCTCGCATCTTGCGGATAAGCCCTTGCTCCTCGAACCGGATCAGGGTCTCCGTTACGCCGGCACGGCGTAACCCCAGAACGGACGAAAGATAGTCATGGGTGACTGGAAGCACGCTGCCGTCAATCGCATCACTTGCCAGACAGAGCCAGCACGCAATTCGCTTCTCGCGATCGTGCCGCACTCCGCAAAGCCCGATCTGGGCACAATGCAGGGTCAGGGCTTGAACGTACTGAAGCAGATGTCGCTGTATTTCACGGGATTCGTTCATCAGCCGGCGCAGGTCCTCGATGCGGATCCTGTGCGCGCTTCCGGGGAAGAGCACAACAGCCTGATGCGCTGAAGGGTGCCCTCCAAACAGCAGCGAGGCGCCAACTGCGCCCCGATGTCCTATGACTGCGGTTTCAAGGATGCTGCCGATCGCAACAACTCTCAGCGAGACGAGACCGGATTCTATGAAATAAACGTGCTCAAGATGGGTTTTCGGCTCCTGGAGAATCATGCGTTCTCTCAAGATCACCGGCTCAAGGAGTTCGCCTATCGCTGCGAGATCCTGTAGCGATATTCGTGCCAAAATCTCATTCTTGGCAAAACCCCGCATATTCTGCCGCACAGTGCCGGTCCACGAAAGCATCGCTCGATTGCTCTGTTCCCGCATAGTTCAACTCAATTGAGTTGCAAGGCCAATTGAAGGGTTAATGCCATGAACAAGAAAAGCGGCCAGCCATGAGGCGTCGACGATCCAGGGCGGAGAGAGTGCGAAGACGGGCAGGCTTTGAAGATCTATTGGGGCCCCTATCTGGAGAAGCATTGGCTGGAGCCACACCGGGATCGCCTCCAACCTTAAAGAGGCCGGACCGTCCTGCCTGACAATCGCGCATTCCAGTAGTCGTTTGCATCAAGCAATCTCCCGGGCGAACTGATCCTGGCCGCTGCCAGCGCTCCTCCCGCGTGCTGTGCTCGCTTCAAGGCGCGATGTGCATCCGTTTGCCGAAGCTCCGGCGAACGCGGCTCTGGCATAGCAGTTCTCAGGAATGCCGGACGCGAGCGTTCTCTAAATTCCCTACTGACTATAGCAGGTATATATGGAATGTCAACTTGAACACAATCTCGACTGCCCGGGCGTATCTGGTGGAAGGAGCAACCGCCTGGTACCGGCCAGGCGTTGCTTCGCTCAATCCTGGAAACGGCGCTTATATATGCGATCCATATGATGCCGACACGGAGCCTGTACCGCTTGCGGCCACAACTTCATTGGCATGATGCGGGAAACGATCCCGCAATTCCTCGCGGATCATCCTTTGGCCGCCGGTCTCACTCCCGGGCCCGTTCTATTCCGCGGCTGAAATATCAGCGCGACGATGCCACGGAAGTTGCGGGTGCCCGCAAGGTGCTTCGCTGCGCCAGGCAGCATGACGGTATGCCCGTCGTGCCCGCACGCAGGCATTTTTCCGGCGCGTCCTCGATGACCAGGCCTTGCCCGAGGGGCTTCCAGTATGGGCAATGCGTCCATGTCCGCCCTGAGCCCGATGGTGGCCCGTCGCCGCCGTTTCCCTGTATGAGCGCGACGACGCCCATCTCCGCGATGCCGGTGACAACATGGTTTATGCCAAACGAGGCGAGTTTCCCGGCGATGAATCCAGCCGTGTTGCTGAGCTGAAATTCCACTTCCGGATTCTGGTACAGATACTGCCGCTAGCCGCTGGCTTCCCGTTGAAGCGTCCGGAACGTATCGATCTTGTTCAGCTGTCTCTTTGCCGGATCCGGGACGGGCCTCCTGCTTGCTTGTGAGCGTCTCGAACAGAGCGCTGTTGGCCCGAAGGACGAATAGAAGGTCGCAGCCTCAAGGCGAAGAAAAACGCTTCGAGCGGGTTATGCCTCCTGTGCCGCAAACAAAGCGCACCGGGGTCATGCCATGGCAGTCGGGGCCCGCCCTGGCCGCAACACGCGATCTTTCACTCTCGGCGGGGCCGAGGCAAGTGTGGCGCAGGCATTCAGTGCATTGATGACAGAAAGCTCCGACCGCAGACAGGAGAGAAAGCGGCGGCCATTCGACAGCCGGCCGGGTCGCTCTAGACATGGGCGACGGGCATGGACCAGGCCGGATCACGATGCTTCTGCCAGTACATGTCGATCATGCGCCGCGTGATCGGACCGACGCAGCCGCCGGCGATCGGGGCTGCGTCGACGCGGGTCACGGGCATGATGCCTCCCGCGGTCGATGTGATGAAGACCTCGTCGGCGGCGCGCAGTTCCGCGGGAGAGACGTCGGCAGCTTTGGCGGGCAGTCCGATCTCCGCGCAAAGGTCGAACACGCTTCGGCGCGTGATGCCGGGAAGGACGCCAAATGCCGGAGTACGCAGCGCGCCGTCCCTGACGATGAAGACATTGAAGCCCGGACCTTCCGCAATATTTCCGTTGGCGTCCAGAACAAGTGCGGTTTCGCCGCCGGCGTCATAGGCATCGAACAGGCCCATCACGAGGTCCAGCCAATGATAGTTCTTGATGGAAGGGTCGACCGATTTTGGGGAAATTCGAATAGTCCCGCTGATCGAAACATGCAGCCCGCGTTCGAGTTGCTCCTTGCTGGCGACGGAACCGAAGGGCACGGCAAACGCGATGAAGCGGTTCTCCGCCTGGCGCGGATCACGGCTGAAGGTCGGCGACGATCCGCGTGTGCAGATCATCTCTACATACGCGGACTTGTGACCCGAGAGCGCCACACAATTGTGGAGGATCTCCTCCACCTCGTCGCGGCTGTACGGGAGTTTCATACGAAGGCGCTCCACACTGCGCCAGAACCGGTCCAAATGGAGATTGAGGCGGAAGAACCGCCCCTCCCACACATGTGCAGTATCATAGGTTGCATCGGAGTGAAGGAAGCCATAGTCCAGCACCGAAACTTTGGCCTGGGACACAGGAAGATACTGACCATCCATGAATGCTATGCCGTGAGGATAACGACGCCGGTCAATGTGATTCTGTTCGGTGCCTGGCAGCGCATTTGCGGCGTCAGTCAGTGTGATCTTCACGGTGGTTCTCCGGGCGATTTGCCTTGCCGCCGCGGTACGGTCCGTCACCAAATCGCAACTTCCCGTCGGCAGCCGCTTCTGGTTCTCACGTCTTGCCGGTGCCTGGAAATCAATTGCAGGCCATATGCGCAACGAACGCTCCAAATTGCCTGTCGTCGTGGATGAATTCATGCATCGCCCGCTTCCCGAGACCAGCGTTTCGTGGGTTGCTTTTGCGGCGTCGGGCTTCTCAAGAAGAGCGAGAGCAAGCCGCCCGGCGTGCGGCTCGTGGCGATGACCTTCTTCGGGGCTCTGCCGCGACCCGGTGGTTTCATCAATTCCACGCTCTTTGAACGCAAAGGGCAGGGTGGCGATAGCGCCGTTGCCGTCGCTGAAGTTGAAAGGCCCACAGACAGAAGAGCCCGTGGGACAATGACGCGGTCCGGTCCCTTGGGGCACCGCGTACCAGCCGGGCTGTCGGCCTGAAGCGCGGACGGCCCGGTAGGGGCTGGTTCTTGCGATCGCCTCGTGCGGGTTACGCCTCAAGAAGTCTTTGCCATGACTTGCGTCGTTCTTTGTACCGTCTATTTCATCGACCGGAGCATTTTGGCGCAAATCTACTGCCAAATATGTCATTGATCGCGCCGCGGCGCACTGAAGAGCCGTTGCGGCCGGTCTGGCGTGCCTGCGAAGTGCGAGAACTCGAAGCATGAACGCGATTTGGCATCCGGCATTACGAGGAGACGCATGTGAGAATAGAGCCCTGCGCGGCAGATGATCCGGAAATGGAATAGCCGTTCTCAAGGCTTGGATAGGAGAGGCACCTGTCGAAGGTGCGCCGACGGAGCACCCCCAGGAAACTCTCAGGCAAAAGGACTTCCAATGCCGAACAATCTGAAGAGCAGCCGCGATCGGCGCTCACCGAAGGGGATCCTCTCGCAGCGAGGAAAAATCTCTCAGGTAGAAGACAGATGGAGGCCAGGACTGGCGGAAGGCCGAACCCTGCTGTTGGAGAGATAACGTCCCATATCATCGTTCAGGTGCAGGCATCGCTGGCGTCACAACGGCTTACGCGCTGTTGCAACGTGGCCACCAGGTGACCGTGATCGATCGCCACCGTTATCCGGCAATGGAAACGTCATTTGCAGATGGCGGTCAGCTACTGTCATGCATAACGGCGGAAATGGCCGCGGGGCTGGTGGGCGGCACTGCCAATGCCGGTGTGAGCAGCTGATCCCCTTGGAGGAGCTGCCGGCCGATCGCAACCCAGCTCTTCCAGGGAATATTGCGAACCGGCCTGCGCGAGCCGCGGGAACGATAGAGCGAGCCTGGGACGTTCGTGCTTTCGAGCCCGAATGATTCAGCGGACAGTTCGATATCGAGAGGCCGTTGATTTGCCTCGTTCCCGCTACACCCTGATTCTCGGCTCGAATTTAACGCGATCAAGCGTGATCATGCTCTGGAATTTCCGTACGTTCGGATTTGTGTAAAGCTTCGTCTTCACGAAGAGGTCGAACGCCTCAACGTCGTCGACGGTAACGACCAGAACGAAATCGGCATCGCCGGTGACCATGTAGCACTGGCTGACCTCATTGGCGGCGCGCATTGCGCGTTTGAAATCGTCCACAAGGTCAAGCCGCTCCCGGTCGAGTTGAACTGTGACAACGACAGTCAGCGATTTGCCGAGCGCTTTCGGATCGACGAGCGAGATATCCGCAACTATCACGCCATTCGAACGCAGCTTGTTCACCCGTCGCATGCACGAGGCTGGAGACGAGCCCACGGCTTCCGCGAGCTCGGCAAAGGAAAGCTGGTTGTTTCTCTGCAGGGTCGCAAGAATTCGTCGATCCAGGTCGTCCATTTGCCGCACCCGGCTATCTCTTAAAGGGTTCCAATCGCGAGGCACCGCATTGGTATCGAAATCAGCGAGCGAATTTTCTAGGTTGCATCGATCCTGCGGTGCTTGTTTCACCGGGCTGCGCATTTTGCAACCAAACTCTATTCCGTCCTGCGGTCTGAACCGTTGGGGGCCAGCCGAACAGCTGCGCCGGCCAATCGACCCAACTAAAGGCCGCGAAAAGAAGGCTCGGGCGTCCCGGGCGTCCCGAGCCAACGGGCCCACGAATGGTTGACACCAGGAACGCTGCGCCGGAGCCGAAATCGTGGAGCTGTTGCTTATGAGTGAAAATATCGTCCTGGAAGAACACTGTTGGCAGGCGCTTTGTCAGGCTGATGTGTCAGCCCAGGAAAGAGCCAGCGAGGTCACCGCCGAAATCGGCCGAAGACCGCACTCTTCGGCCCGCGGGGGCAACACCCGGATCTTAAATCCGCTGCCAGTCCGCCAATTCGCGCCCGGACAACCCGGCTCAAGGGTCCTGTTCCTGAAGCACCGCAGCGACGCCTCCGGCCCGCTTTCACGTGTGTCGATCGTCCACCGGTTTCAGTTTTACCGGTTACGGCCGAACACCTGTTTGAACAGTGACCGTGTTCTTCGCAATTACCTGGCCTGGCGTTGCACCTGCGCGCTTTCATGAGAGCGTCAGTCGCACCATCGGTGAGCTCGCCAATCTCGCGTGGTACAGCAACCCGGATAACAGCGTTGCCATATCTGTTCCAGGTTGACCCGCGCGATAAATATGGTAGCTCTAATATAGCTGGTATATAAGGCATATCATCAAGGTAGTGCTTGCGAAGCAGGGGAAGCAACACCGAGCCAAGGAGCTCACGGGATGTGTCGGCGCCGGAGGAGCCAGCCCGCAAAAGACTGGCTGTTGATCTCGAGAGGGCATGGCGCCGTGTTCATCCCCGCGAGCGCGCCGTTGTCATCCAGTATCCACGACGCGTTCGTCGTCGCGTGGCCGGGATTAGGCCGCTCGCTGGTCTTCCGAGAAGCGGTAATGGCGTGAGTGTGCCTGGAGCGCGGAGAAGGCGGTCCGTGTCACCGTTTGGTGTAATCGGCCATTCCATGGAGCAATAAAGATGTCGAGCACGATCCCGTCCTGGCCGAGTGATGCTGAAATAAGCTCACGAATCTCTCGCCTTAGGGATAACATGGCCGGGGCGGCGATTGAGGCGCTGGTTCTCACGTCCCGACACAACTTCGAATACTACACGGGATTTCGCAGCCTGTACTGGATTTCGGACGCGCGTCCGATGCTGGCGATTGTTCGGCGCGATCAGCCGGGCGTATCGATCCTGATCTCCCGGATTGAGCAGCGCAACGCGCGCCAGATTCGTAATGCGGACGTGCGCCCTGTCTACTATGACGGGTTCACCGACAGTGCACTTCAGGCGGCCGCGACGTTTTTGCACGGGCTTCCGGGCGGTTCGGCAATCGGCTTTGATTATGGTTTCGACATGTTCGGCCGCGGATCGGTCATGCTGATCGATCTTCTGCGTGCCGCGCCCCATCAGTTCCGGCCCGTCGATGCGGCCGATCTGATCTGGCGCCAGCGCCTGATCAAGAGTGAGCACGAGTTTCAATCAATTCGAGCGGCCTGCAACGTTGCGACGGATTCGTTTTTTGACGGACTGGCCGGCCTCCGGCCCGGGGTGAGCGAGTACGAGTTCGGTCAATTGCTTGAGCAGCGGATGATCGGTCGCGGCGCAGACAGTGTCGAGTGGCTTCCTGTCCGCTTTGGACGTGGCGATTTCTCCTATACCCGGCCAAACGCGGACATCAGGCTGCAGAAAGACGATTTCGTCTGGGTCGATATGGGTGTGCGCCGTGCCGACGCGGTCAGCGACTTGAACCGCGTGGCAAAGGCCGGCAAAGCCACACCTGAACAGGAAAAGCTTTATGAGGTGGTGAGAAGCACGACGCTCCGCCTGGCCGAAGGGATTCGTCCCGGCATGACGGGCGACGACGCATTCGCGCTTTACGCCGAACTTTGGTCTGCAAGGAATTTCTCCGATTTTCCCCTCTCGGGGCGCGTCGGACATGGCTCGGGAAGCGGACTGACGGAGCCTCCGTCCCTTTTGGCCGGTTCGACCGATATCATCCAGGAAGATACCGTCCTGCACGTGGAACCAAAGCTCGAAGCCGCCGGCGGGGTCTTTCAGGTGGAGGAAGTATTCAGGGTCACGACGGGTGGTCCTGAATTCCTGAGCACGATTGCGCCGGCGAAGTTGCCGGTTATCGAGGTTTGAGTGCGCTTGCAGCCCGCGCCCGTTGGCTTCATGGAGCCGGATCGCCGCAAAGACGCTTGCACGCTTTGTCGCGGCGGTCTGCATCGAGTGGCAATTGGCGGTGCGCGCGGGGATGCGGGCGTCACACACCACCCAAGGGCAGGGAGTCCTGCCCTGCAGTTCATCGTCTGCACAACATCCCGAATGAAGGAATATTGCAGAATCGGCCCTGAAATGCAGCGCTTTCATCACCGACCGTGGAGTATACACCAAGCGTCCGGCGTCCTGAGCGGCAACCAAACGTTTGCGACGCAAAGACTTCGGAACAAGGCACCTTAATATGAGCACTGCTTCGATTTTGCCGTCTTCCGCCGAGTGGTCGATGGTCTCGCTTGCCGAGCGGGATCCGTTTTCGACCTATGACGAGTTGCGCAGGCGAGGGAAGGTCGTTTGGGATCCCGGCATGGATAGCTGGCTCGTGCTGAGCTACGATATCTGCAGGGCGATCGAGACCGACGAGGCGACATACCGGATCCTGCCCGTCGATGCGCCCGCCGTGACGTTCGAGATCAAGGGCGATCTCGCCAGGACGGGTGTCTCCTCACTGGTCGGGGAAGAGCATGCGCGCATGCGCCGCTTCTATCTGAAGCTTCTGAGCCCTGCGCACATGCCTGCCTATCGCGTCGGACATGTGCTGCCTGCGGTCAACCACCTGATCGACCTCTTTGCCGGAAAGGGAAGCGCCGAGCTCGCCTCCCAGCTTGCCTTTGAGGTGCCGAACCGCGTCATGGGCTCGCTTTTCGGGCTTCCCTGGAAAGACGACGCGCTGATGGCCGATGTCTCGCAATGGCATAAGGATATCGTTGCCAGCCTCGGTGTGAAGTACGCCAATGACGAACTGAACCGGAAGGCACTGCGGGCATCCGCCGAACTGAACAGGCTGTTCGTGCCGTTGATCCTCGAGCGAAAGGACAGGCGGGGCAACGATCTGATCAGCGAGCTCTGGACCCGGGCCGAGGCCGAGTATGGCGAGGTGGGGGTCGACCATCTCGTCGGGATCGTGCGGGAGCTGGTGATCGGTGCGGGCGAGACGACCGCGAACGCCATCGCCAATGCGATCTACCTGTTCCTGTCCGATCCCGGCCTGCACGACGCCGTGACGCGCGACCAGGAAGGCACCCTCAACGCGTTCGTCGAGGAAGTCCTGCGGCTCTTCGGATCGGTGCAGTGGCGGTTCAGAAAGGCCAACCGGGACGTGACCCTTGCAGGTGTGGAAATCAAAAAGGACGACATCATCTGCCTGCTGCACGCCGCCGCAAACCGGGACCCAGAGCATTTTGCCTGCCCGCACATGGCCGACCTGAAGCGGACGCCGCCCACGGATCACCTGGCATTCAACGTCGGTCCGCGAATTTGCCTCGGCATGCATCTGGCGAGGCTTCTGATCCGGGAAACCCTGAAGGCCCTGATTGCGCGCCTGCCGAACCTGCGTCTCGATCCGGCGAAGGAGCCGCCAACATTCCGGGCTTTCTCCCACCGCTCCTACGGCCCGTTGCACGTCGTGTTCTAGGGACTTCCATCGATGAAACTGCTGGTTTGCGACCATGAAGGCCGGTTGGTCGAACTCAATGACGTATCCGAGCCGACGCTGATGCTCGCCATTCGCGGGGCGGGGCTGAACCTGACCGCGCAATGCGGCGGATGTGCATCCTGCGGAACCTGTCATGTCTATGTCGACGATGGCTGGCTGGGAAAGCTCAAGCCTGCCGCTGATTTTGAGGATGCGATGCTGGACGTCGTCGAGCAGCGGCAGGAGAACTCAAGGCTGTCATGCCAGATCGAGCTGACCGAAGATCTGGATGGCCTCGCCGTCACGCTCGCGCCCGGCTCTGAATTCGCGTAGCCGACCGGCCTCGACGAAGCGTCCCTAAATTCCGGACCAGTCGATCCGGCCAATGTATCTGCAAGCGTTCCATACCAGGAAGCCATGCGCCAGAAGTTGCTGATTGTCGGCGGATCCTACGCCGCGGCTGAAGTTGCGTCGCAAGCGCGCGAAAGCGGGTACGGCGAAGACATCGTCATCGTGAGCGAGGAGGCGGCGCTACCCTACCATCGCCCCCCGCTCTCCAAGGCCTATCTCAAGGGGCATTCGGATGAGGCGATGCCTCTCAAGGCGGCCGCCTTCTACTCGACAAACAGGATCGAATTCATGCTGAATACGAAAGTTGTCTGCCTTGAACCCGGAAGGAACAGGGCCGAACTTTCGAATGGTGCACAAATCGCCTTTGATACCCTGGTGCTCGCAGTCGGTGCGCGTCCACGAGCGCTCGCATGTGCAGGCGCCGATCTTGGAAATGTTTATTACCTTCGCTCCATCGCTGATGCCCGTCTGCTTAAGGCCGCGACAGCGGAGGCGGAAAAAGTTGTCATCATCGGCGCCGGTTTTATCGGTCTGGAGGTGGCTTCGGCGCTCATGGAGCTGCAGAAGCAGGTCACGGTCGTGGAAGCGGCTGATCGGGTCCTTGCACGCGTTGTTGCTCCGGAGTTGTCCTGTTTTCTGTCCTCGGTCCACGCCGGCCGAGGGGTCAGACTGCTCACGTCCCGCACGGTACGCTCGCTCGTCGGCGAAAGCGGGCTCGTCCACCAGGTGTTGCTGGACGATGGAACGGCTCTTCACGCAGATGCTGTCATTGTCGGGATCGGATCGGTCCCGAACCTGGAATTGGCCGGGCAACTCGGCCTGTTCAGCAAGAATGGTATCGTCGTCGATTCGCGGTCGCGCACGAGCCGGCCAAACGTATTTGCTGCCGGCGATTGCGCACTGTTCCGGGGGCCGTTCAATTCAGGCGATGCCCGACTGGAGTCCGTTCAGAACGCGACTGACCAGTCGCGGGTGGCAGGGGCGGTCATCGCGGGCGTCGACAGGGCTTATGATGCTCTGCCGTGGTTCTGGTCGGATCAATACGACCTCAAGCTTCAAATTGCCGGACTTCCGTTCGGTGCGACCGAGAGCATCGTGCGCCCTGGAACCACATCTGACCTCTCCGTCTTTCATTTTCGGGACGATACCTGTGTCTGTGTGGAGAGCGTAAATCGGCCGCGCGAGCATGTATCGGCGCGTCGGCTCCTGTCTCGTGAGAAAATCACGAAGCGGGATTTGCAGGATGTCGATTTCGATATCTCGGCGGTTTTGAAGCGCTTCAGTATTTCGCGATGATATCGGTGTGGCTGTCGGCATCCTTCAAGCAGCCGCCCATGGTGGGATCGACGCTCTTACAAAAGTCTGGACGCGCCGCAGCGGCAGGCGGGTGCCAGGTTCCGACCGAAGGCACTCAAACAGAAGGCTGACGCGAAGCGCCGACGATGGCGGCCGACCGATTTGCTGCATTGATCTGCTTCGTGGACTCAGGAGTCATTTCCTGACCTCTTTTTCCTTGAGTTGCAACCGAAAGGAATCCATACTAGGTATATTAAGTATGATTCATGACGGATGATGGCAGCATGAGCACCGGTCTTCAGGTAAAGGCGGCAGAGTACGAATCCAGAATACTCAGCCTGAAACAGGCAATGGCCGAGCAATCGATCGACATGTTTCTGATAACGGATCAGGCGAATTTCGAGTATTTTTCAGGCTATAAATCACTGTTCTGGATCTCCAAGGCCCGCCCGATGGCACTGCTGATCCCGAGAGAGGACAAAGCCGCCATTATCGTTTCCTCGACCGTTGAAGCTCTGCCACTGAAGTTGACCAAAGAGGTTCCTCATTTGGTTGAGCATGTGACATACCGTGGATTCACGCCGGAGTTCGTCGACGCGGTTACCGGCGCATCTGAGCGATACAATCCTAAGACCATCGCGATTGATTACGGATTCGAGTGCTTTGGTCTCGGCTCCCTGACCCTCGTTGACGGCATCAAGGAAAAGTTCCCTGGCGTGAAGCTGATTGAGGGGGGCGATTGCGTCTGGGCATTGCGGGCAGTGAAATCTCCAACCGAAATCGAGCAGAAGAAGGCGGCCCTTGAGGTCGCCACGTCAACTTTCATGGAATGCCTCGCGGACCTGCGGCTGGGTGATACCGAGGTTGAATTTGCCCGGCGTTTGACCGTGAGAATGATCGAGAAGGGAGCGAGCTCCGTGCCATGGCTTCCGGTCAGGTTTGGTCGCGGCAGTTTTGCCTACAGCCTGCCGCCAACCGATCGCGCCCTTGCCGCTGACGACTTCATTTGGGTGGACATGGGCTGCGAGGTTAACGGATCTCTGTCCGACGTGAACCGGATTGCCAAGGCCGGCAAGGTTACTGCCGAGGAACAGGCACGCTATCAAGAGGTTCGGGCAATGACGGTGTCGACCCTCTCCAGCCTTCGAGCCGGTATGACAGGTCGCGAAGCCTACGAGGTGTTCGAGAACCACGCGCAGCAGTCGTCGCTGGGCCTGCCTGCTGCTTTCACATCCTTCGCATCCCGGGTAGGGCATGGTTCTGGCAGCAATCTGACAGAGCCACCCTCGATCTCCCCGAACTCTGATGAAATCCTGCGGGAAGGGATGATCATCCACGTTGAACCGAAGTATGAGATTGATGGCGGCGTCTACCAGGTTGAGGAGGTTGCCGTCATTACGGCTCAGGGGGCTGATATCATCACCTGTGTTTCGCCAGAGCACCTTCCCGAGGCGGCGATTTAGGACCTCCTTTTCCTGGATCGAAACCGTGACCGGATATTGAGCCCTCAACGGCACTGCTATACTGATGAGGTCGCCCCTCTGACGGCTTCTCATCTACCGATCCGAACCAGGGAGGAAACACCCGCAAACCCGCCTCTCAAGGGTCGCCGGCATTCCGCAACTGGCTGCTATGCAGGGCGGATAAAGGCGGGCGATCCGTCAGATATCACTGGTTGCGCAGGTCAGGCGCGTACCTTGCTCAATCGGTTGATCACGGTTACCTCGTGTCGCCGACAACGCGAAGTCTGGTTCGACGGGACTTTCCGCCGGATGCCGTTCCGCTGGTTTGCGCGACTCTGCCAGCCACGTGTGATCTAACCTGACGGGCGCAGCGAACCGCACGAGGCGCGACAAGGGCCGCCGCGGCAACTGAATTCCGTGGTTTGATCCCGGCAGGTATGATGCGACGCATAGACAACTGATCCAGACGGGGAGGGCGGCTGACCTCACGGGCGATGTCGGGCACCATGCACGCCGGTCTAGTTGTTCAGGCGTTTTAACACAGTGGCCTCCCAACGTTTACGGCCTTGGCCGACTCTTACGAGGGCGGATAGTTGATCTTGAACTCGTCGTGATGCCTCATGGACTCAGGCCTGTATGGGCCTTGTCCGGCACACTGGGTCACTTCGTCCAATTTGAACCGTTCCCTGACGGAAAGATGGACGCGAGCGTCATGCGGTATCTTCCGGATTTCCTCCTCCCAATTGAGGCGGCTAAGCCACCCACGGAGCCATTTCATCCAACGCGGCAATCTCTCCACGTACCCATCGATGGTGTCTCGCATCCCTGCGAGTTCGCAATGCTGGACACCGTCATGGTGAGGGTAAAGGTTCGAAGGGGTGCCAGCGCCGCCGGTGTTCTCCAGCTTGGTGCCGTTCACGAACACGGGACCAAGCGTCAGGCCGTCGGGTATGGAGGTAACCTCTTCAATCATCCAGGCGAGGGCGTTGTCCGAGAGCCTTGACTCCGCTTCGGGATAGCTACCGCCGATGTCGGAGTGATTGCCCGCGAACCACATCTGCACCAATTTGGGCGGTCCTTCGGCGTTCGGCTTAGCCGCCGGATCGTCGGCGACAGTGCCCCACGGCACTCGCTGGAAATCCTTCCGGTTCTCGTCGATCGCGTTCGCGGCACGGCCGAAACGCACGTAGACGCTTAGCAGGCGGTCGAAGTTCTCGTCCTTCCACTCTGCGTAGTGCTCGCGCGGAGGATCTCCAGGATTCGGAAAGTCGCGGATAACCTTGAGGCGCGATTGCTTCTGACGGTACATCCAGTAGCCACCGAGACCGACTACCGTGAGAGCGAGCAGACCCCACCAAGTCGGCCAGAATGGGAGCCATCTTTCGACGAGCCACGCCACAAGGAGGGCCGGGAATGCCGCAACCAAGGCAACTGTGACAGTAAAAGCCAATGCGAGTCCGGCTTGGATGACAAAACGACGAAGGCCCTTGGCCCCCAGCGAGGCCACCGTGTCGAAGACGCCGATGAAGTAGGGAGCCACGTTGGAGTTGAAGTCTCCGTCCGATCCATACTTCTCGCGAAATCGCCGAGCCTGTTCTTCGCGTTCGGCTGCGTACTGAGCGCGGGGATACCCGGCGCCATGCTCGAGCACCACTGTGACCGCCTCAATGGCGATGTCGTCCACCTGCTTTCGGAAGCGCATCAGGGGACCCGTCGGGGTCTTCGTCGGCACCCCGCATAACATGAGCAGATTCGCCAGGCTGCGGACGGTGTAGGCACCCCGACTGAAGCCGATGAGGAATACCCGATCACCGGGTTCGTAGTGGTTGATGATGAAGGCATAACAATCGGCGATATTTTTGACGATACCGTTGCCGATGACCGAACCGAGCAGTTTCTGGATGAAGCGCCACGGGGCGCTCAGGGCGGTCGCTCCGATGTCGGTGCCGAGCCCCGGGTCGTAGAATGCCACTTGCTTATGAGGATCGATGGGATTCTCTGGTCCTGTCCGCGATGCGCGATACATCTTGTAGACATTGCTGACCCGCTGCTCGGGGCGCACGCCGCCGTCTTGGCCGGTGCCGTCCGAATAGATCACAATATTCTTCGCCACGAAGGTACCCTCCAGGTCGCTTGTCGCCGTTGTGTGTCAGCTCGCTTCCGTCGCAGGCAGATCGGAGAACAGGTCGCGCAGCGGACGTCCCAGGTAAGCAGAAACCAGTTTTTGCTGGTCTGGAGACACCTTCTCGCTGCCGGAAAACAGCTTCCGAACGTCGTCCCCATCCATTTCCAGGAGACGTGCCATTCCGTCGATGTCGCGACTTGTGGCCTTGAGTGCCTCGTCCAGGTCGACGCGGCTGTAGCGTGGGCTGTAGTCGGCACCGCCGACGCTTCGCAGCAGGGAGCTGGCGACCCCACGGATTGCCGCCATCGACCGATCTGACATCAATCCCGAAACGACCGCCAGCAATGAGATGAAATAGGGGTTTAGCGGGGCGTTGCCGGCGAGCTTTCCCGTGTCCGCAAGGACCGGCACTCCGGCCTTAGCGATGATGAACATGACAATGGCCAGGACGGCACCGAACGCGAGCCGAAGGGGGTATTCGCCGAATGAAAGCGAATCCTGATCGTTGCTGATGAACGCGGCGAGGAGGCTTAGGGCGCTGCCGAGCACTCCCATCGAAATGAGCAGCGACAAGACGACCATATCGTTCGTCCACAGTGCTACGGTGTAGACGGCGCCGCCCCAGACGCTGGAGAGGGACGACAGTTCGGCGGTGATGTTGACGATGCGTTCCACGAGTTCGGGTGCGGTTGTCGAATTGGAATCACCGAAGAGCTTAGCGGCCGCCTGCTCGCGATCTTTTCGCTGTTCCTGAAGACTCGCGATCCAGCTCTCCTTGCCCTTTATTTTCGCATCGTTCGTGTCAACGGTTGCGCGGAGTTCTACGTTCTCGATGTAGCGCTTCCTCATCGCAGCAAGTTCGCCGCCGAACTGTTTCTGCAGATCGTCGCGGGATAGGAGCAATTCGAGCTGGGTCAGGAGGTCGGATACACTCGAGGAGTTTTCTGGCGCCGAGGTCGCAGAAATCGAGGCCAGTTGACCTGACGCGGCAGTCGCTTTTTGCTTCAGAGATCTGACGTCCTCGGCAAGGCGGGTAGCCTCGCTTAGCTGCTCGGCGGCGAGCACCAGATTGTTTTGCCTGTCTTTTGCGAGGTTTATCCTGTCTTGCGCGATGCCGTCGCGCAGTTTTCTGATCGCCTCAGGCCAATTTTTGAAGTCCTCTCGAAACTGATCGACCCGCCAGATCGTCAGAGGAGCTCCATTAAGGCTCAGCTCGGCGATCCGCGACTGAAACTGGGCGGCCGCAAAGAAGGTCACCGCGCTTGCCGCGGAGAGGGCGACGAGGAGTATCAATACAAAGCCGCCCAAAACGCGAACGGGCCGGAAGTCGCCGAGATAGCGTTTCACCCAACCATCGTGCTCGGGCGCGGTCTCTACTCGTGGCGTTAAAGTATCGGACGCATCGCTCATTTGGGGTTGTCCTCCGCGCGCATTTTGGCGCACATCCCGATCTGCAATTCTAGGGTGTTGTAATGAAGGTTCAAAACCACCGTGTCCAAACGCATGGGGGCAGGTGCTCAGTGAGCTGTCAAGCGCCAGCCTTCTTTTTTTTGGTTAACAGTCGCCCTCCGGTGGAGCGTCGTGCAAACCTGCCAGAGCCATCACCGCTTCTTTACGTCGGTAGATTCGAGCTCCTTCTTAGCCGTTCGGTAACCGTGCCGCTGCGCTTCGCCAGCCCGGAGAGATTATCGAACTCTCGGTCGAACCGCTCGACTTCCTCGGTGGGGCGACCACGACTGTAGGGCAGCCCAAGTTAGATTAAGCTTGTGCGGGTCAGATGGAGTTCGCGTTCGGCAGCAAAACTTCGTACGATTCGGACGGTCCGCGCGCGCACATGTGATAACGTGCGTCACAACGGTCCGTCTCGTGCAGTTGCTCGCCAACGACGTGCGGCGCGCGTAATCGGTGCGACCTGGGTACACTCGTGTTCGTTCGGTTTTTGCGCTGTCGTGGAGCATGCGTGCGACACACGGCGTCTGGCGCGGGAAAACAGCGACGCCTCTAACATTTAGATATCGGGTCGCCGCAAGGCCTCATTCTACCAACCTATTCAATGCGGCATGGCTGCTTTTTTTGCGGTGGCCAAAGCGCTGCGGACGGCAAGCGTACCTTTCCGTTTCTCTTTCGGTGCGTTCGCAACTCGTTCTGGTAACGAGGTCCTGATCAACGACCTTGCTGGCAGGGTCCTCGACACGGCGACGATCGTTGAACTCGCCGCGCGCGAATAGATCGCTTGTCTTCTGCCAGGTGGACGCCGAGGAGTTGCGAAGCCTCACCATCTCACGGGCGCGGCTGGTCAGCTTGGAAGCAAGCTCTCTCGCCGGAAACGCAAGCGGCTCGTCCCACTCGCGCACGAATGGCCATCCAACGACTTGGTCCGCCTGGCGTGTGTGAGCGATCCTAGCGCTCACAATCAGTGACGGGTCGCGACGAAGCATCCGCGCAATCAGCCGATGCATCATCAGCTTGGCGGTGTCGCCGACCACTCCCTCGTTCAATTCGCCGGTCATCCTGGGTCGCCCTTTTCCTCCGCAAATATAATCTCCGCGGCTGGTGTGCGGGAGGCTTTAGGCCATGGCCTTCTTCGGCTTACCACTACACCGTCTCGATCGTTCCGGATGCAGCACCAAATGGGCAGCATGGGTGCCTTCAGCTGTCCTGGCACTTGAAAGCTCCGTGGAGGCAAGGCATCCTCCGAATCGGCCGTCTCGCCGGACCTGCCGCGGGGTCAAAGTGGACAACTTCAGCTTTCTTGGATCGACCTTCGTATCTCAGGTCGGTGCGTAATCTGCGGACATCGATCATCGATATGACGAGGTGGATCCGTGACCGCTATTCCATTGACTGAATCGGCCCTGACGTGCGTGAAGCGCGCGGTTCGGTTGGATTATCCGAATTACAAATCATCTCATCTCACCGAGGCGATCGCAGCCGCCTGCGGATATGCAAGCCATGCCGCGCTGCGGGCCCATATGGCGGGGCGTGCAGCGGAGCGTCCGGACTTTGCGTTGCTCGAGGAATTGCCGTTCCTGCGCCGGCTCGCGGCGGTGACGGGTGTTCCGATGTCGGATGATGACCTCCGCGGCTTTTCCTTCGATCGCCTCAGCTACGAGGGCCCGGACGTGATCCGGACCGCGTCCAAGGGGGCGGCCAAGGTCAAGTACGATGGATCGAGCAGGCGGCGGGCATGGCGCAACGCGATGGTGGCCGGAATCAATGCAGGCATCGACAAGGGCTTGTTCACGCCGCGCGCCGGTGAGAACAACTGGCCTCCGCCGGACCCGAGATACGGGGACACCGGCCGCAGCTATCGGTTCAATATCGGGGACATTCCCGCCGTGGCTTATGTTCACGATGCGGGTTACGACGAGTTGTCCGTTCACGTCGCGCTTTGGCCAACAGCCGACTGCGAGCGCTGGATCGGAGTTGTGAATGCTGATTTTCGGGCCGGAGACCTTCTCGCCTCCGGCTGGCTGGAGCGGCGCGACGGAGCGTGGCTACAGGTGAGTGACAGCGCTCCGCATTTTCGTTGCCGAAAGCAGCGCCTGGATCAGGCCGCGTCTCTGGAAATCAGGCCCAAGGGCTATGCGGATGGCGGTAGCTTCAAATTCTGACGGCAGAAGCCCTTGGCTGAGATACCTTCAGCTTGTGAGGCGCCTGCCGGTGAACGGCGACCGCTTCAACTCGGCGCAGCCTCGTCGAGAGCGATTTTCGTTCGATGTGAGCGTTGATCCGTTCGTACATGGCGGCAGGACGGCGCGACCTAACTTGCAAGAATTTCCAAGCGAATACTTCTAAAATCCGAAAACGTATGGAAAGTTTCCCGCGCAAATCGTCATGTTAGGGGCCTCGCTGCCGCGCCTGATTGGGCGGGTTGCGCCTTGGCTGCGTGAGAGGCTAAGCTTTGATCAGGCCTCCCCACTCGATACGGCTGAAGGATACACGATGGATCGGCAGGCGAAGATCAATCGAACTAGAACCAGAGACGGCCGGGTCTCCGAAGTGCGCAATCTGGAGGTAAATCCGACTGCCATTCATCCCGGCTACAAGCTTGAATGGTGTGACGGCATCCTCTCAGAGACCGGTAAGCTGGAGATATTTAGGGTTGTTCCGAAATCTGGGAGCGATCCTTCTTTCGTAGCGAGGTGGGATCAGGGACCGGAGGAACTCGACATCGATATGCGCGGCGCGTCTAACTGCAGAATGAAAAGGTTCAAGGCTGAGCAGGGAAACTACAAGGGCCATCACCCGCTCCGAACTGCCGATCCAAGCAAGCGGATTTTCACCATCGACATTCGGACGCCCGAGACGATATTCGCCGGCACTGTGTCGTTCTCCAACACCTACGAAATGGCGATTGTCGACCAACTTAAGGTCACAGACACTTGCGACGCCGAAGTGATACGCCCCGGCTAGAAAACGGAACGCACAGTCGAACGACGCGCTCCGATATGACCGATGGTTAAGCCGCCGATCTACATCTTGCGGAGAACTGCAAATGCGGGAGCCACTCGATACCGCGCCGACTGATCAGACCCTAACGCCCTACGACGAAGAGCACGCCGTCACCTATCTGCGGCTGCTAGACGCCGACGCAGAAGGTGCGGACCGGCGCGAAGTGGCAGAGATCGTATTGCATATCGATCCCAGACGCGAGCCGCAGCGTGCCCGTCGCGCCTATGAGACGCATCTCGCCCGTGCCAAGTGAATGGCTAATCAAGACTACCGGCATCTGCTGCGGGACGGCCGGCCCAGCGTAAACTAGGTCATCCCGGAGGCCGGCAAAAAGGGAGATGTGACATGGCGAAAACTTGGAAGACACCAACGATCCTGCGCCTCAGCCGGATCGAACAATGGCGCCGCGAGCGATTTGAGCGCGCACTGAAAGGCGGGGACTACCGTACTGCCAAGCGTGCGGCCGACCCATACACAGCTGTCTCAGCCCGAGCGGACAGCATCGCGCTTGGCAGCATCCATCCCTACTCTGACCGCGACGGATCCGTTCTCGGCGCGGGCATGGCGTAAGATCGCGTGCGCAAGCGGTCCGGTCCATTGGACGGGTGCACGGCGATGTCGATCGCGCATCCATTCGCTAACAGAGCAACACACGCATCAGCGAACCTCGCCAGCCGGCTTGTGTGCGTGAGCGCCGACTCGCCGGTCACGCTGTTGCACCTATGGGCGCGAGCCCGAAGGCTTCCCGGAAGCCGCATCAAGAGTGAAGCGTGTGGCCATTGACTGCGGCAACTATCCGTATATAGCGCGTTCCCGACGTTCGAAGGAGGGGCTTTGTCTGACGTTTGGTACTATGCCGATTACAAGGGGCAGATCGGCCCGGTTAGTCTCCAGCAATTGAAGGATGTGCTTGCGCGCCTGTCGGAGCCGGCGAGCGCTCTCGTTTGGCGTGACGGGTTTGAGGAATGGAAGAAGGCTGGCGAGGTCCCGGAATTCAGGGCGCAGACGTTGGGCCCACCGCCGCTACCGCTCGATCAAATGCCAACTTGGCGGGTAAAGTGGTGGTGGATCATCGTCCCGTTTTTTTCCGTCGGCATCGCCAGTCAGGTCGGACGCAAGGTGATGATTTGGAATTCCGCGCAGCGGAGACGGGCAAAAGCTCAAAGGCACAGACAATGAGGGCGAAGAAGACAGCCGACGAACTGCGCGCAATCCTCATGAATGAGGTCACCAAGCATCCCGACTGGAGCCACATTGAAGGAGTGGCGATAACCCGATCATTTACCACTGAGCCTGGCTCCGCCAACTGGAACGCAGGCTTCGTTTGCGACAGTCCCAAGATGGCTCCGGAAGCTGCCTTCATCTTCGCGAGGGAGCTAGGCGTGAAATACGATCTCGACGGGGAGCCGTAGGCGAGCGAGCGCACACGAAGAGGCCTCACAGGTGCGCTTGCAGCTATGGGCGGGACCGCAGCAAGAGTGAGAATGAGATGGTGGGCATGTTCGAGGGCTGGTTTAGTTCGGCTGGTCTCGGGCTCGAGTAAGTGCGGCGGCGCCGGCCTGAACGCCAATGACGCACACTTCTCGCTGATGACACGCATATGCTTGGCCGGAAACGACCGGACGCTGCCGGCGCCGTCCCGGGCTGCAGACGATGCTGCCGCACCGGCGAAGTCGCCGCCACGCGACCATCAATGCCGACAATTGCGCGGGCCTCCAACGGCGGGCAGCCGGTCCCGAAGCGGCGGTTTTCCGGTGATACCGGTCGGGCGGAAAATGAAAGTGGTTTCACTGGCCCGAACGGGCGAGAGACTGGAGGATCCGTCGTGGCCGGTCAGGCAACCGTTCGCGGGATGTCGCCCTCAAACTGCACTCCCCGGTCGGAAAAATCGAGGCGCACGCGTACGACTGCCGGACCCTGTCAAACAGCACCGTCAGGCCGAATGGAGTGAAGACGCCGGTAAAATCCGCTATACAGGATGTGGGAGCGTAGTTGCGACCGGTAACTTAAGTCGATGAGGATGTCTCAAAGAACCCCGAAAATTGGACCCGCGATCCAGAGGGAACGCAAGCTGCGCAAGCTGACACTTGAGCAGCTTTCCGTACAATCCGGCGTCTCGAAATCCATGCTCAGCCAGATCGAGCGCGGTGAGGCGAACCCGACGTTTGCGGTCGTCTGGAGCCTGACCCAGGCGCTCGAGATCGGCTTTTCGGATCTTGTCGGTACCGGCAGCACCGCAGCAAGCCTCGACCAGATAGAGATTACGACGAGGGCGCATACCCCTGAAATTCGCAGCGCCGACGGGCTGTGCCGGCTGAAGATCCTGAGTTCTCCACGCCTCGCCGGCCAGACGGAATGGTATGACGTCGAAATCCAGTCCGGCGGCAAACTGGAGAGTGATCCACACGCGTCCGGTACGTTCGAACACTTTACGGCACTCACGCAGGGATTCGAGGTGACCTGCGGCGACAGTACGATGCGTCTCGACAACGGCGAGACAGCGCGCTACCCCGCCGACGTTCGACATCGAATCTCGAATGTGGGCGGCAAGATAGCCCGCGGGTTTCTCGTTGTCCTTTACAGATAGTTCACCCCGACGCGCGCCCCTCGGGCGGCCGGCTTCTGCGTGCCTGTTGTTGCCTGCAACACCAGACTAGCTGCGGTAGATCGCTATGATATCGGACAGCAGCGCATATGCGGTTTGAAGCGGTCCGGCTCCGGGACCAACCATCGACACGTCACCCAAAACATCTGTCCTGAAGGTAATGGCATTCGTAGCGCCGGCTATGTTCGCCAGAGGGTGACCGGAGGACAGGGCGCGCGGAGCAACCGCGGCCGTGACCGAGCCCCGTTCGTCGCGGCTTGCGGAGCCAATCAACTTCCAGTGCTGCCCTGCCCTGGACGCTTTGAGAATATCGGCGGGCTGCAGACCCGAAATTCCTTCGCAAAGGACCTGTTCTGGCGAAATATCCGCGCCCAACAGCTCGTTTGCCATGATCGCGACCTTGAGCCGCACATCATGGCCTTCAATATCGGCGCTCGGGTCCGCCTCTGCGTATCCCAGAGCCTGCGCTTCCCTCACCGCGGCGCCGAGATCCAGACCCTCTCCCATACGACCAAGGACAAAATTCGAAGTCCCGTTCAGGATACCCTCGAATCCATGAATCCCGGCCATGGCCAGTGTCTGGCTGGCCACGCGTATGACCGGCGTTCCGCTCATGACCGCACCTTCATACGCGAAGGTGACGCCCTTGCGCGCGGCGAGGGCCTTGAGCTCCTTGCCGGCGAAGGCGACCGGTCCCTTGTTGCACGTAACGACATGCCTGCCGGCCTCGATTGCCCGGCGGCAATGGGAGGTTGCAGGCTCACCATCGACAGGGTTGGTGAAGGTCGCCTCGATGACGATGTCGGCCGGCACGTCCCTTATGATTGTCTCATTCTGCGCCCTGCTGCTGCCGCCTGGATATTTTTCGAATCCGCCCGGCTGGAGCGATGTCTCTGCCAGGCGGGAGACGTCCATCCCCTCGCAGGGCACGAGCGAGCCGAACCGAAGATCCGATACGGCCGCAATATTCAGGCGGATGCCGTATTTCGAAGCCAGGCTCGCGCTGCTGTCCCTTATGAGCCGCGAAAAGGCTTTGCCGACGCTGCCGAAGCCTATCAGTACGACGTTTATTGGCGCCCGACCTTCATCTGCCATCACAATCCTCGCGCAATTTTGCGAAGCCCGGGGGCTTCAGGCGGCACGACGTCATCGAATCCGGTGCGAAGCGCACCAATCGGGATTGCTGTCGCTCGCCGCGTTCCTTTATACGGGATCGTGTCCGATAAATTGGAAAAGATCAATACGCCGGAGCGCGAAGCAGCCATCGATGATGCGGCGTCGCGCGGTACGGAACGTACAAACGGCGGAGCCTCGGGTCCCGAGCAGCCGCGAGCATGCGTATTCGCGTTGCGAGTTATCTTGACTCCTGTCCAATATATTGGAAAATTCATCATGCAGGAACAGGAGGTGCTGCGTGCCGAACGATTTCCTTGGCCATCTCAGGAATGCGCTTTCGGACATTGAGGGTGAGGGCCTCTACAAGCGCGAGCGGCTCATTGCCGGTGCGCAGGGCGGCCGGATCGAACTTCAGTCGGCGGGCGGCAACCGTCAGGTCATCAATCTTTGCGCAAACAACTATCTCGGTCTCGCCAATCACCCTGAAATCCTGGCTGCCGCCAAAGCGGGGCTCGATACGTTCGGTTTTGGAATGGCGTCGGTGCGCTTCATCTGCGGGGCGCAAACGCTGCACAGGGAGCTCGAGCAGCGGATCGCGCGCTATCTCAACAAGGACGACGCCATCCTGTTTGCTGCGTGCTTCGACGCCAATGGAGGGATCTTCGAGCCGCTCTTCGGTCCCGAAGACGCGATCATATCGGACTCGCTCAATCACGCTTCCATCATTGACGGCGTCCGGCTGAGCAAGGCGAGGCGTTACCGCTTCGCCAATGGTGACATGGACGAGCTCGAGGATGTGCTCAAGCTCGCTGAAAGGGAGGGGGCTCGATTCAAGATCATCGTGACAGACGGCGTATTCTCAATGGATGGCTACGTGGCCAACCTGGCGGCAATATGCGATCTCGCCGGCCGTTACGGCGCCCTTGTCATGGTGGACGACTGCCACGCCACGGGCCATCTCGGGCCACAGGGGCGCGGCACCCCGGCGCTGACGGGGGCGGGCGGGCGCGTCGATATCGTGACCGGTACATTCGGCAAGAGCCTTGGCGGCGCCATGGGCGGCTTCGTCGCGGCCGCTCAGCCGATCATAGACGTACTGCGCCAGCGCTCGCGACCCTACCTGTTCTCCAACAGCCTTGCTCCGGCGGTTGCGGCCGGCTCCCTCAAGGCGATCGACATTGCCGAGGCCGCTGATGACCGCCGCGCGCTGCTTGCATCCCATACGGTCAGATTCCGAAACGGTCTGGCCGAAGCGGGATTTGAACTCCTCCCCGGGGAAACGCCGATCATCCCCGTCATGCTGCACGATGCGCGCCGCGCGCAGGATATGGCCAGGGAGCTCGACGCGCGCGGCGTATACGTTGCCGGCTTTTTCTATCCTGTCGTGCCGGCCGGCAAGGCCCGCATTCGCACGCAGATGTCTGCCGCCCTGACCGACGCCGACGTGACGCTTGCCATCGACGCATTCAAGGACGCCGGCAGGACGCTCCGTCTTATCCAATGAAGCCCGAGGATTGAGGACTGCAAAATGAAGGCACTCGTAAAGGCCAGGCCAGAGCCGGGATTATGGTTGCGCGACGAACCCGTGCCCTCGATCGGGCCCGATGATGTCCTGATCAAGGTCAGGAAGACCGGGATCTGTGGCACGGATATTCATATTTTTGGCTGGGATGACTGGGCACGCCGAACGATACCGGTGCCGATGGTCGTAGGCCATGAGTTCGCGGGCGAGATTATCGAGATCGGTCCGGCTGTCCAGGGTCTTGCTCCCGGCCAGCGGGTTTCGGGAGAGGGCCATGTCATCGCAATGCACGGTCGCGCCGCCCGCAGCGGTCGCTTCCATCTTGACTCGCAGACCCGGGGCCTGGGCGTCAATATCCCGGGCGCATTTGCAGAATATGTAAAATTGCCTGCATTCAACGTCGTGCCACTGCCCGACGATATCGACGACGATCTGGGGGCCATTCTCGATCCCCTGGGAAATGCCGTGCATACGGCGCTATCCTTCGATCTCGTCGGCGAGGATGTGCTGATCACCGGCGCCGGGCCGATCGGCATCATGAGCGCCGCGGTCGCGCGACATGTCGGTGCCCGCCATGTCGTCATCACAGACGTCAATCCGGCCCGCCTGAAACTCGCAGCCGAAGCGGCCGATGTCGTGCCCGTTGATGTTTCAAAGGAAGACCTCGCGTCCGTGAAGGCGCGGCTAGGCATCAAGGAGGGATTCGACGTCGGGCTTGAAATGAGCGGGGCGCCTGCCGCCTTCGAAGATATGGTTGAGCACCTCGTCATGGGCGGAAAGATCGCCATGCTCGGCATTCCATCCAGACCGTTTGCAGTCGACTGGAGCAGGCTTGTTTTCAAGATGCTCACGGTCAAGGGCATCTATGGCCGGGAAATGTTCGAGACCTGGCATAAAATGCTGGGCATGCTGCAGAGCGGCCTCGATGTGCGGAAAGTCATCACACACCGCCTGCCGGTGCGGGACTTCCAGCTTGGCTTCGAGGCAATGCAAAGCGGAAGCTCGGGGAAGATCGTCCTTGACTGGACGACGAAGCCCTGACCGTCCCGGGAATGGATCACGCGCCGGCCGGCACACCGATCTCTTTTCCGGTTTCTTCAGGATCAATCGCCGCCATCATGGCACAGGAATTTGGCCCATGATGGCGGCGTCTTTTTGTGATGCTCCAGCGACCGAATCTTCCCTCGCCGTTCGAATATGCGAGACCGCAGCCGCAATTGCCAAAGGCTCGCGATCGTGTGACGCGGAGCCGACACCTGTCATGCCTGCCGGCGATCACGATGGAAGCCGTCCCGCGGCTCAGGGCTTGCCCTCGCAACAAGGCTTTCCCTGACGAAGGAACCGCCCGTGGCGCCTGTTCGCGTGAGTTCACCGCCGCGCGCTGCCCGTCGGTCGCCGGTCACTTGGCCATACGACGCTGCCAATGATCGCGCTGCTATGTTGCAAACGCGCAAGAGTGCCTATCCATTAAGCGGAGACAAGGGACGGGTTGACGGGAACCAGCCGCTCGTCAATTCGGGCGCGCTCCTTGTAGCCATGGGATGTGGCAATCAGCACGACACGTGCATCCGGCGTAACCTTTCCTTCGCGGATCAGTTTGCGCAAACCCGTGAGCGTGGCGACGCTTGAAAGCTCAAGATACAGGCCCTCTCTTGCGAGCACACTCTGGTCGGCAGCCACCTCAGGCTCGTCGACGGCGACTGACGATCCGCCTGCCAGTTCGAGCGCCTGTAACGTCTGCCAGGTAACCGTATTGCCCCCGATCGACCCCATGCTGGTCTTTTCCGGGAAAGCGCCGACCATCCCGTGGCCCGAGAGCGCTTGACGGATTCGTGGAAACGGCTCGACCGCGTGAACCCTGGGTATTGACCGCACCAGACCGGCATCCGAAAGATCCCTGTATCCCTTTGCGATTCCCCAGATGAGATCTCCGCGTGATGTCGGGACCACTATGTCTGTTGGCGGGTGATGCTCGAACTGCAGATACAGTTCGAATGCGATGGCACGATAGCCGTCGACACCGAAGGGGTTACTTCCGACAGGGGGGATCAGGTAGTTTGTGACCGGATACCAGTCGCCGGCCCGGGCGTGGCGTGCAACGAGTCTCCACCGCTCGTCCGATCTTTCGGTTGCGACGATTCGTGCGCCGTGCAGCTCGATGGCCTGGCGCCAGTTCGGGCTGATCTCGGGCGTGGTGACGACGACGCATTCCAGCCCGCTTCGTGCCGCATAGGCGGCCACCGATACCCCGGCATTGCCACTCGAGGCGACGGCGACGGTTCTGGCTCCGACATCAAGGGCACGCCGGGCGACCATCCCGCCCATTCTGTCCTTGTGGGAGCCGGTGGGATTGCCAAACTCGTTTTTCGTATGCAGCGCCTGTATGCCAAGCACCCTGGCGAGACGCGGCAGATCTGACAGCGGCGTGTTGCCTTCACCGAGCCCCGATGCATCCGGGTACGAGAGCCAGTCACCAATCGTTGCAAGGTCCAGTGACGACGGCCAGCTGGTATAGTGCGGTGCAACGCTTGCGGGCGTGCCTGACTCAAGGCAGGCGGGACATCCTTCCACATAGTCCGCGACCGGATGGGTGAGCTGACACCGGACGCATGTCATGCCGGCGATTCTTGGATTTAACTTGCCGGGCACCGGATCACCCTCGTGTCTGCGAGGATGCGATATCCTGCATCAGTTCAAACAGGCAATCGCCACGCTTGACCAGGGTCGGGAAACGTTTGCTGGCAATCAGGCCGGCGCGGCCGAAGTGGACCTGTTCCGGATCATTGTGTGGCCTGTCGATCGAGTGAATCAATCCGGCGAGCTGACCTTCTGAAACTTCTTCGCCAAGTCTTGCAAGGGGCTCGAACAGTCCATCGGTGCCGGCATAAACCAGCAGGTCGGTCGTCGAGCTCTCCATCAATCGAACCGGACCGGGTTCTGTGACATCGTATCGCGGAAGCACACCAATGTGTTTGAGGAGCCTGAGGACGCCCTGCTCTGCGAGCTGTAGCCCCGATGGATTGAGCGTCGCCCCGCCACCCAGCTCCGCGGTGAGCACGGGTGCGCCGGTGCGCTCGGCCGCGGCCGGGAGTGTGGTGTTCCCGCCGCCCCCGCTGCCGTTCGTCAGATAGCCGATCGGGGCGCCGAAGACGCGCAGCAGGTCGACTAATTTCTCATGGTGCTGCGCCGTCTTTCCCGGACGGATGAGGGCGCAGGGGATGTAGTCAAGCGAACGACCGCCCGCATGAAGGTCAACCACGAGATCGGCCATCGGGAGCAGGACCTCCGTGACATAATGGGCAATCATTTCGGTGGCCGTGCCATGTGCGCGTCCTGGATAATGACGATTGAGATTGCCTTCATCGACAGGTGAAACGCGGCGACCGGCCTGGACAGCCGGGAAGTTGAGGGACGGAAGTATGATAATGCGTCCCCTCAGGTCAGCTGGTTTCAACTTCCGCGCAATCCGCATCAGCGCGATCTGGCCTTCGTACTCGTCACCATGGGTGCCGGCAATCAGCACTGCCGTTGGGCCGTCGCCGTTCTTCAGGCAGATTGCCGGTATCGCTATCCAGCCGTAGGCGGAGGTATCGGTGGAAATAGGCAGACGCAGACAATCGACCTGCTTTCCATCCCTGTCATAGCTGATCGGCGACCAGATACGCGTAGAATCAGACATTTCATATCCTTCAGGAGAAGTGGATTAACTTATCACGGGTAAGTGGGACGCGTGACGGCGCCGGGGATTCTGACGATCCTGCAATCCGCGCGCGAACACGACGTCCCCAGGCAATGCAGCGTCCCTATCTGCAATTCGGGTACAGCTTCTGTGCGGTGAGATCCGCCGGGGCGACCATGGAGGCCGCAAATCCATAGCTGGCGAAAATCTCTTTTACCGTTCCATCGGACTTTCGCGCATCCAGGCTCTCGTTCCAGAGATCGCGCAATCTGGCGTCGTCCGGCCGGAATGCGATCGAAGCATAGTTCGCCGCCCGGCGCCCATTCTCCACCAGTCCGGTGAACGGCTCCGCAAGCTCGATCTTTCCTTTGAGACCTGGCTGTCTGACGGTGCTGATGGCAGTTGCCATCGATTGCGTGTCCGCGTCGATACGGCCGGCGAGCAGGGCAGCGATCGATGACTGCGTGTCCTGGAACAACACCATCCGGTCCCTGGGAATGCCGGCCCTGATGGCGTTTTCTGAATTCGAGCTGCCCCGACCGCCGCCCATGCGCAAGGTCGGACTGTTTGCCACATCGGCGTAGCTGTGGATGTTACGCGGATTGCCTGCCAGCACCATTACTCCATCACCGATGACGAGGTCGGGATTGCTGAAAATCACCTGCCTGCAGCGCTCGTCAGTGATCGCCATGCCTGACGCGACGATATCAATTCGCCTGGACAGAAGACTCGGGATAAGGGCGCCGAAATCCACAACCACGAAGTCAACTTGCCTGACACCGACAGGTCCAAGTATCGCCCTGACCATATCGGGGCCGACACCCGCAACCTTCCCGTCCGCGCCAACATAACCCCATGGGGCCTGGTTATGGATGCCGACGGTGATCCTGCCTTCCTTGACAACACGATCGGTGATCGACTGCGCAACCGCCGACAGGGTGCTCGCCATCAGCATTGCCGCCACACTCCCGGCCAGCACGGCTCGTCTGGAGATCTCTGAACGCCCCATCTTTATGGTAAGCCCGGTTGACGATGGCTTGATCCTATACTAGGTATGCCCACTATGTCAATGATCCGTCCCCGCTGATGCCTTTCGGCAAGGTTTCGCGTTTCGGCGGCAAGGCGGGGCCTGTCCGACGTTCAGGAAAAAGAAGCCCGGTAAAGAAAAAGAGCCAGCTAGAAAACTAAAAAGAAGAGCCGCAATGCCCAAGGTTTGGCCCTCGGTCCCTCCCAAGCCACTTCCTCCAGCGCCGCCTGTGCCGGCCGCGGAGCTGGAGCGTCGTCGTGCCGGCGTCCGGGCGCAGATGTCGAAGGCTGGTATCGACGTCATTGTTCTGAGCGACCAAAAGAACGTCGCCTATCTCACCGATTATCGATCCCTGTCCTGGTCATATCACGCACGCCCGGTCTTTGCGGCCATTTCGGCTGATGACATGGTTGTGTTCGGAAGTCTCGCGGAGGCCCGAACCGTCGAGGTGCGTGCACGCAGCTTCTCCAGCAGGTATTACGACGGGTACCTGCCCGAGGCAGTGGCGGCGATCTCTGCGTGGATCAGCGAGAGGGTGTCCGGGCCTCGCAGGACGGCGCTGGATTACGGGCAGGACTTCTATGGGCGCGGATCTCTCGAGCTCGTCGAGGCGCTTTCGGAGTTGTCGCATGACGGTAAGCCGGTTTCGGCTTCGCAGATTCTGTGGAGCGTCCGCGTCATTAAGTCTCGCTTCGAGGCGGAGTTGAAACGGATCGCGTTCGAAATCGTGAACTCGGCCTTCGACACCGCGCTTGCCTCCGCGCGCCTCGGCATGCCGGAATACGAGCTTTGCCAGATGGTGCAGGCGCAGATATTCCTCAACGGCGCCGAAACTGCTGATCCGATCGCAATGCTGTTCTCGAAGGGCGATTTCTCCTATGGCCGTCCCGCATCCGACCGGCGGCTGGAGGCAGGCCATTATATCTGGACCGACTTCAGGGCGACGTATGGCGGCTATCCCGCCGATCGCAACAGGATTGCCCGAGCAGGCGAGCCGGAAGCGTGGGAGGTCGACGTCTACGGCAGGGTCCGAGCGCTTACGGTCGATCTGGCGGGGGCGGTCAGGCCGGGGATGAGCTGCGCCGATCTCTATGCCCGGTTTGAACGGATGTGGATCGATGCCGATCTGGGCCCGCTGTATTCCAGGGTCTCGCGGATCGGCCATGGCGGAGGTCTGGATGTGACCGAGCCACCGTCGATATCGCGGGTCGATGCAACCGAGATCCGCCCCGGCATGATCCTGCATCTTGAGCCGAAGCTCGAGCGGGAGGGGGCGGTCTTCCAGTTCGAGGAGGTCATCCTTGTAACCGATACGGGATGTGAATTTCTGAGCGCCCTGTCGCCCGAAACCATTCCCACCGTCTGCTGATTGTCGCCACCAGACGGGCACTAATGGAGGCAAAGAGAAAGAGTAATGCCAATGGCTGTCGAAAACGTCGAGGTCCCGCCCCGGTTCGAGGACATCCTGTTCCCGCGTCATCCTGTCCATCAGGACGCGGGCAGGCTGGCCAAGTTCCTGACTGATCTGGAATTCACTAGCCTGCCGGCGGACGTGCTTCACACTGCCAAGCGGGTGACGCTCGATACGATCGGTTGCATCGCCACGGGCGCTGCGACGCCGCTCGGACGCAGCATCCTTGCGGCATACGGTGGCGGTGTGGCGACGTCCGGCTGCTGCATTCCGGGCACCGAACTGCGGCTGCCGCCTTCTCTCGCGGCAAAGGTCGCATCCTGGCTGTCGGATGTGCTCGATTATGAAGACGTGGCCTGCGGGCATCCAAGCGCAACGGTCATTCCGGCAGCGCTCGCTGTCGCAGAGCATCTGTCCGCCACGCCGCAGCGATTTCTGGCTGGCGTGGTCGCCGGTTATGAAGCCGGGCTGCGTGTTCATGACGCGACGCGGGCAGGCCCGGAGGCCTACCGGCGCTTTGCGGTCTACCATGCCTGGCACGGCGTGGCCGCCGGAGCCGCGGCGATTGTTGTTGCCGGCGGCACTGAGGCCCAGGTTCGTTCCGCACTCGGGCATGCCGCGGCCAATACCAACGTACCGATCTGGTACGTCCAGTACGGCAAACCGGCGCATGCGCTGAAAGCGAATTACGGCCAGATGACACTTGGGGGAGTCGACGCAGCGCTATGCGCGCGCCAGGATATTCTGGGCCCCTTCGCAATGCTGAGTGACCCGGAACGCGGCTTTGCCCACATCATCGGATCGGACCGTTTCGATCCCGCCCAGCTGTCGGCGGACCTTGCACAGAGGTGGCGCATCAACGAACTGTCGATCAAGCCGTTTCCCAGCTGCGCATTCCTTCACACCTCCGTCGATGCCGCAACAAGCGCCGTGAAGGATCAGGACGTTGCCCTGGATGAAATCGAGTCGGTTTCCATCAGGTGCTTTTCGCGCATCACCGAATGGTTCTCGGACGCCGCGCCGGCAACCGATATCGACGCGCAGCTCTCGGTGCAATATGTGACGGCGATGGGATTGATGGTGCGCGATCCGGGACGGCACTGGTTTGCGCCCGAGATGATGGACAATCCAGTGGTCAGGGAGTTGATGCGCAAGATGACCGTCGAAATCGATCCGGTCGCAGAAAAGGCGTTTTGGGACGAAGGCCGGTACAAATCCTCGGTCCGTATCCGGATGAGGGATGGCCGGACTTTCGATGCGACCGCCGACTGGGCTCCGGGGCACTGGCGCCGGCCGTTCAGCGATGCGGATGTCGAGCGGAAGTTTTTGAGCAACCTTCGCGGGACGCCCCTCGAACCGAAGGGCGACAGGATCGTCGAGACGGTCATGAAGCTCGACCGTGCGGACTCGATGGCAGAGCTGTGCGGGCTGTTGCGGGCCTAGGGAGGATCCGGAAAAAGCGTGCAGCGGTTTTCCGGACAGATCATGTCTGGACGGGGAGCTGAAGTCCGATGGAGATTCAACCTGATCTCATCGCGCCTTAGCATGTTCAGTGCTGTGGAAAACGGGCAGGCGAACGATCTCCAGCGTTCAACTGACGCTCACCTTGCAGGGCGCGTCGATGACGAGGTGACATTCACCATGTCAGTCCGCGCCTTGGCTGACCGGTCGCGCTTCACGCAGCAGTCCTGACGTCGATCGCTTCAATGTCTGCCCGAAAAGCGCGCGGCACCATGCACGGCGAAATCTCCGCGGGAAAGAGATGCTGATTCGAACAGAACCCCGTTTCGCAACGCTCCAGGGGGCGCTTGCAATTCACCGTGGCGATCAGTCGCATGCCGGCATGATCGAATGACGGCGTCCGGGCTTCGAACCGGAGAGCCCTGTTTGTTTTGATCGAAGAATGTGCTCCTGCTGCTGCAGGATGTGCAATCGCGGAAGACTTTCGTCGCAGCGACGGGCCGATGCCGCGTTCCTGACCGGCGCGGCGATGGATGAGGCAGCAGGGGGCACTTTTTGATCGCCCCGAGCAGTTCCTGGCAAACTCATCGTGCAGGGCTGATGACCCATCGCTGCGACGGCCGGGAGACAGCCGTTCTCCATTAGCCTCACAGGACGTTCAGATCCTGTTGACATATCGTGTATACCTGCCCTAAAAACTACGAAAATGTGAACGTGGGGGCGCGACAAGGTGTTGAGACAATGCGTCGGTAGAACTGCGTTCCGTTTCGCTGCGGACGCAAGGCCGGAATCACCATCGTCGTCCGGATCAGGTACATTGAAGATCGGATGAGAGCCCCGCTGGTGCGCCGGTTGTCATGGAGATCGCCCGGCCTCCTGCGACAGCCGTGATTGCCGGCGCGTTCCGGATCCAAAACGGGGCTCACGCTGAAGGTTCAGCAAGCGGGCAGCATGCCGCAACTAATTTCCGCAGGACGTTTCGAAAAATGCTCTCACGAAGTCCCGGCAGGGCGGAAAGCCGGGGAACGGCAGGACGAACTGCGCAGGACAACGAACTGCGCCGGGTGAGGACGGCGAAAAATCGCTCGGGAGCATGCGGGTGGCGGGAGCAGATCGTCCGGCGGATGTTCACCAGTTGCGATGGCGGCAAGGTCACGGAGCAAGGCGAATGAGTTTCCTCGATACCCTGATGCGCATCTATGAAGGTTTTGGCATCACCGCGATCGTCACGGTCCTTGGTCTGCTCTACGCTGTACCCTTCGCGCTGTTTGCCGGCACGCTCCAGCATTTCTCGACGGGGGCGTCCCGCTGGATCGTCACCGCCATTATCGAGTTCTGGCGCAGCTCTCCGGTCATTGTCCTGCTCTATGCCTTCTACTATTCGCTGCCTGCCTTCGGCATCTATCTTTCCGGCATAACCGTCGGGGCAATGGTGCTCGGGCTGAACACCGGCGCCTATGGCAGCCAGTCCGTTCGGGCGGCATTGCAGGCCCTCGATCGCGGGCAGTGCGAGGCCGGGCTGGCGCTCGGCATGAGCCGCTTCGATGTGCTTCGGCTGGTCGAATTGCCCCAGGCAATAGCAGTGATGATCCCGACCTTCGTCAATGAGGCCATCCAGTTGATCAAGGGCACCGCGCTGGTTTCATTGATCACGCTGACCGACATGACCTTTCGTGCAAAGGGGCTGTCAGAGCTCAGTTACAATCCGGCCCAGATATACTCGGCCCTTCTGGTGGCCTACCTGATCATCTGCTATCCGGTCACCATCTTCGGGCGGCATCTGCACGCATCACACGGAAAGACCCGGGGGCGCGTCGATGAGCTTTGATGTCGCCTTTGCTGTAAGGATCGTTCCGCAAGTCCTCGAGGGAATCGGAAACACGATCCTGGTTGCCATTCTCAGTTTCATTGGCGCGACCCTTCTCGGGTTCATCTGGGAAATGCTGCGCCGCTCCAACAGGTTCGTGCGCCCCGTCGCCCAGTTCGTGGTTGACGCAATTCGATCGACGCCGGTCCTGGTTCAGATCTACTTCCTGTTTTTCGTCCTGCCCTTCTACGGGATCGTACTGCCGGCCCTGCTTGTCGGAGTCTTCGGACTGAGCTTCTACTTCTCGGGCTACATATCGGAAGTCTTCAGAGCAGGTATTGACGCGGTGCCGCGAGGGCAGGGCGAAGCTGCGCAGAGCCTGGGTCTTGGCCGGCTTGATACGGTGATCTTCGTGGTCGCACCGCAGATGCTGCGTAACATCGCAGCGCCGCTTGGGGCCTATTCGATCTCTATCCTGAAGTCCACGCCACTACTGGCGGTCATCGCGGTTCCGGAGATGCAGGGCAGCGCGTTCGATGTGGCGTCCGAGACCTACCGCTACGCCGAGCCGATGTTCGTGGCGGGCGTTCTTTTCCTCATCATGGATCTGGTCGCGGTTGCCGTTATCGCGAGCCTCGAGCGGCGCTTCGGGCTCATCGCCCCAACTCGTTAGAATAGAGCAGAAATGCATCGGGAGTGACGACATGGCGTCTGATTTGGCGGAAGTGACCAGGGACGGTGCACAGTCTTGCCCGGCGGCGGATCGTACCGCAGTGCTGATGGAGCAGGTTTCGAAATGGTACGGGTCCTTTCAGGTCCTGCGTGACGTCAGCCTTGAGGTTGCCGCCGGCGAGCGGGTTGTGGTGTGCGGTCCATCCGGCTCGGGCAAGTCGACATTGATCCGGTGCATCAATCAGCTTGAAGTGCATCAGAAGGGCAGGATTGTCGTCAACGGTGTCGAGCTGCGTCCTGGCATGAAGGGGCTTGCGGATGTCCGGCGTGAAGCGGGCATGGTGTTTCAGCAGTTCAATCTCTTCCCGCATCTGAGCGTGATGGATAACTGCACGCTGGCCCTGGTCCGTGCCCGGAAGATGACCCGTGCGGCGGCCGAACAGCTCGCAATGGAGAATCTCGAGCGAGTGCGCATAGCCGAGCAGGCAAGGAAATATCCCCGCCAGCTGTCGGGTGGTCAGCAACAGCGCGTGGCAATCGCGCGGGCACTGTGCATGAAGCCGAAGATCATGCTGTTCGATGAGCCGACGTCCGCCCTCGATCCGGAGATGGTCAAGGAGGTCCTTGATGTGATGACCGGCCTTGCCAACGGCGGCATGACGATGATTTGCGTTACCCACGAGATGGGGTTCGCCCGGGAGGTCGCCGACAGGGTAATCTTCATGGATGGCGGAGAAATCATCGAGCAGGCGGTGCCTGCACAGTTCTTTGGTAATCCCCAGCACGCACGCACTAGGAAGTTTCTAAGCCAGCTCCTGCATTAGTCGACGGGCCCCGTCCCGGACCGAACGATGCATCGTTTCTCGGCGCCGTGATCGGAAGGCGCCGGTAGATGTTTGCGGCCAATTCAGCGGATTTGGCATCGTCCAAACGATGCACGCAGCGTTCTCCGTTGGGAAACGCTGCGCTGCCTGAGGTTTGCGAAGGGAGGGCGCAGCGATCATCGCTGCACATAAGTAGACGGAGCTGACAATTCATCTGATCAGCTCTCTCTCTCTCTCTCTCTCTCTCTCTCTCTGAAACGCTGAACGGTTGTGCGACGCCGCAATCGGGCAGCGCCGGCGGGCAGGCCAGGTCAATACAAGCCCGGCCTTCCATGTTGGCGATGTGCTGCTCGGACCACGCGCGCGCGACGACTACATCTGCTTGAGGTTCGGACGGAGCGCTCTCGCCCCGCCGTCAGGATGGTCGCGCCTGAACTTGACATGGTAGATATACCTGCTATACTATAATGGTTCTGGGGCAGGCAGCTGGAGGGAGCGATCCTATGAGGATGAGGCGGGGACTTGTAACGCTGGCCATGTTGATGCTGGCATTTGCAGAGGGGACGGCGGCGCAGGCGCAGGGTGTTCTGGCGCGGGCCCGGGAGACCGGCAAGGTGACGATCGGCATTTTCAACCAGGCGCCCTGGGGCTTTGTCGACACCAACGGAGAAGTAAAGGGGCAGTCTGTAGATGTCGCGAAGGCCGCACTCGCGCTGCTCGGCATTACCAAGGTTGAGCCGGTTGTCACCGAATTCGGCGCACTTGTGCCCGGGCTGCAGGCCCGCAGGTTCGACGTCATCGCCGCGGGCTTCTACATCAAGCCCGAGCGGTGTAAGGTCGTTGCCTTCGGGAATCCGGACATTCGGATGACCGAGACCTTTCTGGTCATGAAGGGCAATCCGAAATCCCTCCACAGCTATACTGACGTCGCGAAGAGTAGTGCGATCCTGGCCGTCAACAGAGGGTCTGTGGACGTAGGCTATGCGACCGATGCCGGCGTGCCGAAGGAAAGGCTCATGCAGGTTCCTGACGTTCCCTCGGGCCTGTCGGCGCTGCTGGCCGGACGCGCCGATGCGTTCGCGGCAACGATTGCGACCATCACCGCCATGGCTGCCGCCAACAATACGCTGGAGCGCGCAGAGCCGTTTGCGCCGCCGGTGGATGCCGAAGGCAAGGTCAAGTACGACTACTCCGCCGTGGCGTTCCGGGAAGCAGACTCGGATTTTCGCGACGCATACAATGGCGCGCTGAAGAAGCTGCACGAGAGCGGCAAGCTGCTCGAGATCCTCAAGAAATACGGCTATTCCGAAAACGAGGTGCCGCCTGTCGAGGTGACCGCCGGCCAGCTTTGCAACCGGTAGTGTCCAAAACCGGATGAGGCGGCGAGGGATTCCGTGTCGTCTGATCCAGGTCGCGGTCCCAATGCGCGATCGCTTCAACAATGATGTGGCCCGACGAGATGGCACGACCGTTCGGACGCGCGCTGCACAGCACACAGGGATGACATGAGCACTGCTTCGATTTTGCCGTCTTCCGCCGAGTGGTCGATGCTGTCGCTTGCCGATCGGGATCCGTTTTCGACCTATGACGAGTTGCGCAGGCGAGGGAAGGTCGTTTGGGATCCCGGCATGGATAGCTGGCTCGTGCTGAGCTACGATATCTGCAGGGCGATCGAGACCGACGAGGCGACATACCGGATCCTGCCCGTCGATGCGCCCGCCGTGACGTTCGAGATCAAGGGCGATCTCGCCAGGACGGGTGTCTCCTCACTGGTCGGGGAAGAGCATGCGCGCATGCGCCGCTTCTATCTGAAGCTTCTGAGCCCTGCGCACATGCCTGCCTATCGCGTCGGACATGTGCTGCCTGCGGTCAACCACCTGATCGACCTCTTTGCCGGAAAGGGAAGCGCCGAGCTCGCCTCCCAGCTTGCCTTTGAGGTGCCGAACCGCGTCATGGGCTCGCTTTTCGGGCTTCCCTGGAAAGACGACGCGCTGATGGCCGATGTCTCGCAATGGCATAAGGATATCGTTGCCAGCCTCGGTGTGAAGTACGCCAATGACGAACTGAACCGGAAGGCACTGCGGGCATCCGCCGAACTGAACAGGCTGTTCGTGCCGCTGATCCTCGAGCGAAAGAACAGGCGGGGCAACGATCTGATCAGCGAGCTCTGGACCCGGGCCGAGGCCGAGTATGGCGAGGTGGGGGTCGACCATCTCGTCGGGATCGTGCGGGAGCTGGTGATCGGTGCAGGCGAGACGACCGCGAACGCCATCGCCAATGCGATCTACCTGTTCCTGTCCGATCCCGGCCTGCACGACGCCGTGACGCGCGACCAGGAAGGCACCCTCAATGCGTTCGTCGAGGAAGTCCTGCGGCTCTTCGGATCGGTGCAGTGGCGGTTCAGAAAGGCCAACCGGGACGTGACCCTTGCAGGTGCGGAAATCAAAAAGGACGACATCATCTGCCTGCTGCACGCCGCCGCAAACCGGGATCCCGAGCATTTTGCCTGCCCGCACATGGCCGACCTGAAGCGGACGCCGCCCACGGATCACCTGGCATTCAACGTCGGTCCGCGAATTTGCCTGGGCATGCATCTGGCGAGGCTTCTGATCCGGGAAACCCTGAAGGCCCTGATTGCGCGCCTGCCGAACCTGCGTCTCGATCCGACGAAGGAGCCGCCAACATTCCGGGCTTTCTCCCACCGCTCCTATGGCCCGTTGCACGTCGTATTCTAGGGACTTCTGATCGATGAAACTGCTGGTTTGCGACCATGAAGGCCGGTTGGTCGAACTCAATGACGTATCCGAGCCGACCCTGATGCTCGCCATTCGCGGGGCGGGGCTGAACCTGACCGCGCAATGCGGCGGATGTGCATCCTGCGGAACCTGTCATGTCTATGTCGACGATGGCTGGCTGGGAAAGCTCAAGCCTGCCGCTGATTTCGAGGATGCGATGCTGGACGTCGTCGAGCAGCGGCGGGAGAACTCGAGGCTGTCATGCCAGATCGAGCTGACCGAAGATCTGGACGGCCTCGCCGTCACGCTCGCGCCAGGCTCTGAATTCGCATAGCCGACCGGCCTCGACGAAACGTCCCTAAATTCCGGACCGGTCGATCCGGCCAATGCATCTGCAAGCGTTCCATACTTGCGAGCCATGCGTTAGAAGCTGCTTCGCTTGGCTGCAGCTCTTGCGCCTTGCGTCCGCCTTTGGATTCCTTCGTCGAGCGGGCGGCTGCTCGCGTGGGGGCGCCAAGTGAGCGTGTCCGAGGACGGGTTGCGATGAGGCCCACTTATCGGCCCACAACAGCGATTGTCTACCGGATCAAGGTGCCGTAATCGCGCTGGTAGTACCGGGCGTCTAGTATCCGATGGCCTCGCCGGCTGAGATACCGATCATGCAGTCATAGGGCTCGAGCCCCGGCTGCTTCAGCTGCGGCCTGATCCCGGCCGTCGTGATCGGCTTGACGCCAGATTCGATGACGGACGAGACGAACGCGGCAAACCCGTCGCTGCCGGCCGGACAGCTGGAACAGCTCGGGATGAATGAAATTGTGGCCGTAGAACGGATGGCCCTTGTTCTCGATCCGGCCGTAGATGGGTGCAGCAGCCCGTGCAAACGTGGCGCTGGATCACGGACGATCTTCAGCTTGCCGCCGTTCTCCAGCACGGTGACGTTCTCGCGGAAGCACCGCGACCACCGAGAATGTGGCGCCGAGGACTTCCAGCACTTGGTGCAGCTGCAGGCATGGTTATGGGCGACGTCGCCCTTGATGCCGACCCTTGACCTTCTTGTCCGCGCATTTGTAGACGAGCCTGCGACGGCAGAACTGCCGGAGGCCTGCTCGACGCCGTTGTCGACCGATGAGTGGATATGAACAGTCATTGACCGATCCTCCTGATTGCTTGCTGGTTTGATTTCAGAATGCGACGATCGAACGGATCGACCTCCCCTGGTGCATAAGGTCGAAGCCCTCGTTGATCTCGGCGAACCTGGGCACGTGGGTGGTCACCCGGTGGCAGGCTTCCAGCGCCTGACGAATTACATTGGTGTTGCCGGGCAGTGGAAGGCTTAGGTCGACGCCACCGTCGGTCAGCCCCACCAGATGCTGGATGATGTCATCCACAGCTTGGTCGGATTGACGGAATGCGTCATGTTGAACTGGTGGCTCGAGACGTCCTTCGCACCGTTGATGTCGAGGCCGATGATCTTGTCGGCACCGACGATCTTGGCGCCCTGGATCAAGCTGACGCCGATGCCACGGAGGTCGAACACGACCACGTTGAAGCCCTGTGTCACATTTGCGAGTGGACGCCGGCACCGGCGCCGCAGCCATCACTGGATCAAAAGATAAGCGGGCTGCTTCATCAAAGTCTCGAACGCTCTGATCAAGCCGCCAGAGTCACGAGCGCGCTGACCGTCGACAAGAAGGTCCGAAAAGTCCCCGACATTCGCGTCGCGCGACATCAACGATCTGGGCATCTATACTTGCGGCTGAGGGACTTCGGGCCGAACGACTCTGGATGAACATGACGCCCGCGCGCACAAGAAAATTGGCTCTGATGCCTCGCGCGATCTGCTTGACGGCTGCAATCTCATCCCGACCAGAACACTCTAGGTTGTGAGAGAGCTAACACGATCAGGGCGATCCCCGGGGCGGCAGTCCGAAAGCGACCACCTCCTTAGCGAGAGACGAGCCTTGTCCGGAGCTTGTGATCACGGCGAGACGCCTTGGCTGCGCGGGGCGAACTCCTCAAGCGGTGAAACAATCGCTTGTCGAGGTGGTCTTGTTCGCTTTCTTCATCTCGCTCCGTCTGAAATCGAACGACGCCGGCGCGAATCCCGGGTCTGCGCGCTTGCCACAAGGGACGAGGCAGCAACCTTTGAGCGATGACGTTGGTATCCTCAGCCTTGAATCGCTGCCGCTGCCGCAGTCCGCCCTTCCGAGACGCTCTGTTTCCGTCCGACGATGCGGCTTCTGCAGGAGAATGGGTACGCAGCGCACGAATGTGGAACAATTGCAACACGGTGACCGGGTGCAATTTCGTACCGTACGTTTCGTACAAAGAACGCGAGTGAAATGTGACGGTACTCTGTCAAGCTCACCTTGCGAGGGCGGGATGATCCGCACCGCGACGCCACTGGTTTATCCGATGGCGTTGAGCAGCGCCCTTTGGCCAGTCGGGGGCGGAGGCGGCCGGTTTTTTGAGACCCTATCGCCGCCTCTGGGGTGAAGCAATTGGAGGACTACATGAAGGTGGCGAAGAGCCTTTTGTTTGCCTCAGCCGCAGGGCTGATCGCGGTGGGCGGCGCGGCGCAGGCGGCAGATCTACCCGTGAAGGCAAAAGCGATTGAATACGTTAAGGTATGTTCCCTCTATGGTCCGGGATTCTACTACATCCCTGGCACGGATACGTGCCTCAAGCTGGGTGGCTATACCCGCATGTGGATGGAAGTAAATAACAACAATATGGGTCTTACTCCGGACTACGGTGCGGGCGGTGCACAGAACCGGTTCAGCAATGGCTACACTTGGCGTGCGCGTCAATCCATGGAAATTGACACGCGCACCGCGACCGAATACGGCGCCGTTCGTACCTACGCCCAACTTGTATATAACTGGACGGACGGAAGTTATAGCGGTCAGGGAAATGGCTCGACCGTCTACCAGTCGATTGGTGGTGTTTCGGCGCCAAATAACGCGAACCCCGGGGCTGTCGCCGGCGGTACGCTGGGTGTCTGGTTCGCATTCATCCAGTTCGCCGGATTCACGATGGGCGAGGCAATCTCGCAGTTTTCCACGCCTTGGGGCGACTATCCAGGAAACTACAATGAACTGCCGGGCAGCAGCGCCTGGCAGCCGGTGAACCAATTCTCCTATACGGCTAACCTTGGTCAAGGCGTCACCTTCTCGGTCTCGGCCCAGGATCAGGTTCAACACGATACAGTCGCCATCTGGAACGTGAGCGCGGCGTCGGCTGCAGGTATCGCCGCTGGCGCGTATGGTGCCAATGACATCGCAGGAACGGTAGCGCCCGACCTCATCGCGGCGCTTCGCGTTGACCAGGCTTGGGGCCTCTTCCAGGCCTCGTTTGCGGCGCACGACAACCATGCTGCCTACTATGGCGGGACCGAACTCACCGGCCACCCGGACGACAAGTGGGGCTGGGCCGGCCAACTTGCGCTGTCCGTCAAGAACCTTCCGACCGGTCCCGGTGACTCCATCAACATGTCGGGCGTGTATGCGAACGGCGCCAGCCGGTACGTCTTCAACGCCAACATGGTCAGTTCCTTCGCGAGGTACAGCGGCACGGGCCTGGCTGGGGCTTACCAGAGCGTCGGAATTGCCGGCGTTTCTGATTCCGTGTTCGTTGCTGGATCAGGCCAGGAGTTGACCACCACCTACGGCTTCAACGGTGCGTTCAACCACAATTGGAATCCGTACTGGTCGACGAGCGTCTTCGGCGGCTACGGCGCTGTACGCTATAACAGCACTGCCAAGGGCTACATCTGCGGTGCGTTCGTTGCCAACCTTGCGCTCTCGAGCGGGGTAGCTGGCTGCAACCCGGATTTCAGCTTCGCAACTGTGGGTACAAAGACCGCGTGGACCCCGGTCAAGAACCTCACCTTCGTTGCCGAAATTGACTACACCATGCTGCACCAAAATTACGCGGGCGGAAGCACGGTACTACTGCCGGCGCAAGCGGGAATCGGAAAGCCGGCAGCGTTGTATGAGCTGAGGGATCAAAACAGCATTGCGGTGCAGCTCATCGCTCAGCGCAACTTCTAAGTATAGGTCAAATTGCCAAGACGAAGTTTGACCTCCAGGAAGCCCTCCGGCGTGCCCGCCGGAGGGCTTTTTGCGAGCCCGAACTTGCGCTCGCCAAAGACTATGCCGTTTCGTTCCAGGCATCTGAAGCTCTGGCCGTCTGTAACGTTGATTGTCTTCGACGAACGTTCCTCGTAAGCCTCGTTCCGCTTCCACCTTCTCGCCGCACATGGGATAGGCGAGTTTTACGATCTCTCCGAAGGGATCGGCTTGTGTCTATGCTTGACCATACGCCTAAGTCGGAAGTGACGGTGCGACGGCTGCAGGTGATCACGGAGACGGGGCGCCGTCATTGAGTTCTCCAAGCATGGCAAAGCTCGGATTGTCGAGGAGACGCTGGTACCAGGCGCGGTCGTTTCCGAGATTGCCCGGCGACCACGGGTTGACCCACAACAGGTGTTCATCTGGCGCCGGCAAGCGCGCCGGCAGCCGGTGCTGATGGCGGACGATCCGCAGTATGTACCTGCGGTGCTAGACGCCATGGCACCAGTCGCGGTTGCTGGCCATGAGCGCAAGACAGCGCGACGCAAGGCCAAGCCGGATGTTGGGGGCATCGAGATCGAAGCCGAAGGCGCCACTATCTGGGTCGGCCGAGGCGCGGACGTGGCGATGATTGCGGCCATCGTCCACGCGCTGAAGGCAAGCCGCTGATCGGCCCGTCCGGAACTATCCGGGTGATGGTGGCAACCAAGCCGGTCGACTTCCGCAATATGAGCCGCGCATGGTTATGCAGAGTCCGCGGCGAGCCGATCGGAGTTTTCCTTCTTATCACCAAGCTTAGGCCGAGGCCAGTGGATCTGGCTCGGCATAATTTGAGGTTTCCTTCGCTTTCTGATGGCAACGAGAGGTGGCCAACGTTGGTCAAGCCGAAGCAAGGTTTCAGCAATCACAGATGCAGTATGGACGCGGGAGACCTCGCCCCGCTGGTGACGGAGTTTATGGCCCATCTCCGGACGTTGGGATATTGCTGCTTGACGGTGAGCGGCTACGACGTTTCAGCTCGCCACATCGCCTGCTGGCTCATCAAGGAAAGGCCTGCAGTCGGCAACGTCGACGAGGATGTCGTAATTCGTTTTGCGCGACATCGCCGTCGCTGTCTCGGCATTCGCCGAGTGAAAGGCGTATCCGAGAAATATGAGAGGCGAGAGCGCGGGTTTGTCGATTTTTTGGTGAGCGCAGATCGTACGACGCGAGCCGAAGAGTACGTCCCCAGCTTTCGACCGGCATGTGATCGAATTTCAGGAGTCCTGCGCCCCATCGCGGCATCAAGGAGCTGACGATAGGTCGGCGCGGTCGCATGGTCATGCAGTTGCTCCCGGCGCTCGACAGAAGGTCGCAAAGCTGGGATGCCAAGCTCATTCTGCCGATTCCGAGATGATGGTGCGCACCGTACCGAGTTGATGGCGCGCAGCATTCCGAGCATTCTCCGCGCAGCATTCCGATTTGATCGCGCGCAGTTTCGGATGGTGTGAAGCCTGATCGTTGGCCATTTCTCCGGCTGGAACAGCTTGGAGAATTGGATGCCGACGAGGAGGGTTATCATGCGCCAGGTGCGCGAGATTGTGAGGTTGAGCCTTGAGGCTGGGCTCTCGACGCGCGTGGTTGGCGAACGTGTCGGCGTCGGGCCGACGACGGTACGTGACACGCTGAAGCGGTTTGCACGCGCGGGTCTGGCATGGCCATTCCCGGAAGCGATAAGCGACGCCGAGCAGGAGCAACTGCTGTACGGGGTGCCTGACGTGAAGCCGGGTCGCCGCAAGGTGGCCGAGCCTGACTGGTCCGTTGTTGCCCGCGAGCTCAAGCGCAAGCATGTGACCTTGCAGGTGCTGTGGGACGAGTACATTGCAGAGCATCCGGACGGGTACCGGTACAGCCGTTATGTTGCGGCCAGATTTATGTTGTCGCTGCTGGAGTGAGCCAAAGATTTCGCCAACCTCCTCGGCTCGCTCCGCAACATAAGAGTGTAAAACCTTTCGGCCTATAGGGCCTTCAGGAATGCCATCAACGACGGGAGAGAGGGTTGCCGAGGTGGCGGCCTCAGGCTGCTGATATCGACCCTGGCTAACGCCTCTGCTTTCATCTCCAGGTCGACTTCAGCATAGATGTGCGTGGTATCTAATGACACGTGGCCCAGCCAAGCACGGATAGTGTTGATGTCGACGCCGGCGCGCAGCAGGTGCACGGCCGTTGTGTGCCGAACCGTATGTGGGCTCACGCGCTTCGTCGCCAACGTCGGCATCGTTTGGCCTGCCATAGCGGCATATTGCGTCACGAGACGGTGTATTCCGAAGCGCGTCAAAGGCTGGCTCGTCCGCCCGAGAAAGACCGCTTCACTTTTGTTCCGGTCGGCCACAAGACGAGTCAACGAGGTTGCCGTCGTTGACCACAATGGACAGATTCTGACTTTATTTCCCTTGCCGTGAAGTCGCACTGACGGGGACGCACCCAGTTGGAGATTGCCGACCGTCAATTTTGCTGCCTCATCGGCGCGAGCACCGCTGTTGTATAGGAAAAGCAGCAGAACATGGTCGCGCACCCCAAGACTCGTGCGTCTGTCAGGTTGGTTTAGCAACGCGTCCATCTCGGCCTTTTCGAGGTATCCGATCACGGTCTTGGCCGTCTTCTTGAACGGCACTGCCCGTATCTCGGAACACCAGGCCAGGTGGACCGGCGAACGCGTCCCGATAAAGCGCGCCAGTGAATGGATGGTCGCCAGCCGTTGGTTGCGAGTGACCTCGCTGCACCGGCGATCGCGCTCCAGGTGGTCCAGGAACTTGCGGACGACTTCCGGCGTCAGCTCTTCCACGGTCATGCGATCGATGGCGCAGCCTCCCTGCTTGCTGGCAAACGGCAGCAACAATGTCAGCGTGTCACGGTAGCTGGCTTGGGTGTTGCGGGAAAGATTGCGCTCGGTGACCAGATGTTCCAGCAAGAACCGCCGGATCCACGGACCAAGCAGGCTCTTATCCTTCATGGTCGGCCTCCATCGCGTACAGAGCAAAGCGCTCGCTGGCCGCCTGGAGGAGATCCGGCGTCATCTGCAGATAGCGCTGGGTTGAACGGATATCGATGTGGCCAAGGTAGGTTGCGAGTTGCGGAAGCAGTCGCTGCACCTCCTGGCCGGAGCGATACCATGCGATCACCCGGTGCACCGCGGCTGTGTGGCGAATATCGTGCAGCCGTGGAGGTCGAGGCTCGCCGACAGGGCAACTGATTCCGGCGGCTCGGCGGACATGCTGAAACCAGGAGATGACCCGCACATAGTGCCACGGTCGACTGCCGCGCGTAGTGAATAATGGAGAGTCTTGCCCGCGCGGCAGAGGGAGCCGGCGACGGCGCTCGACGTACTCGACCAGTTCCTGGTTGAGCTTTGGTCCGATTGGCACGAGGCGCGTTTTGTAGAACTTCGTGTCACGGACGGTGATGACCTGATCAATCAGATCCACGTCTTGCAAGACCAAACGAAGAGCCTAGCCAATGCGCATGCCGCTTCCGTACAGCAACAAGAGGAGCGTACGGTACATAGCTGGCACGTGAGGGCGATGCCCAACCTTCAGGATCGAGGTCGCGTCCAACAGGCGGCGCAGTTCTTCAGTGGAATAGACATAGGGCGTTTGTTGCGGCGGCAGCTTCGGCAACGTTGTCGGCAATGGGGAGAACGCCGCGTACCCGCGGCTGATGGCGAATCTGTAAAGGCCGCTCAACACTTTGTATCGCAGCATCCAAGTGGCACTGAGCGATCCTTTGCCTTGGAGGAACTCGGCTACCGCCTCTGGGGTGACTTCGCCGATATCTCGATTGCCCATCGCTCGGCAGAACCTGCGGAGCAGAACCTCAGCGGACTCGAAACGCGCCCCCAGTGACCGTTGCTTGGCCAGATAGGCGTCGACAACATGGGTCAGCATCATTGGAGGCCTCCCAGATCGAACGCTCCGACCTCGCGAAGCGCCTGCATGTTCACCTTGGCGTAGATGCTGGTTGACGCCGCGCTGCGATGTCCCAAATGGTCCCCGATCTCCTTTATCGACAGACCTTCGGCAAGAAGCCGGGACGCGCAGGCGTGGCGCAACGCGTGGCCACCGCGGTGGGCAGCGTCGATTCCAAGTGCAACAAATCTGCGGTTAGCGACATCATAGATGCTCCCTGCCTTCAGCGGTCGACGGGGCGCGTGCATGCAGAGGAACACTTCCGGGCACGATGATAGCGGCCGCACCGTGTCGATGTAGCGGGCGAGCGCCTCAGCCGCAGAGAGAACCAGCGGGTAGATCTGCGGCTGGCGGCGCTTCAGGCGGAAAAGCCGTAGCGTCCCACCGGGCCAGTCGATCTGATCGAGGCGCAATGCCGCCACTTCGCCGCTGCGCATCCCGTAGACCGCGAGCAACAGCAGGATCGCACGATCACGGATGTCCCGGGGGTTGTCAGTCTTGGCGTCGGCCAACATGCGCTGCACGTCGCACCAATCTGGGGCACACGGCAGCGACTCCTGTCGATAGAGCCGAGGCCGGCAAATCGAGGCCGCTAAGCGGTCCGTACACATTCCCTGCTTTGCCGCGTAGCGCAGAAATCCCCGCAAGGCAGAGGCTGTGCCGGCAACCGAAACGCGGGACCATCGTCCCGTCGCCTGGGTGACGAAATAGGCGTCAACGTTCCCAGGCTGAAGATCCCTAAGTTGCCGGTTTGTCTGATCACACCAGCGTAGGAACCTACCGATTATCCGGCTCCATTGCTCCACCGTCGATGGCGTGAAACCGCGCTCATTGCGCATCCATGTCACATACTGGTCGAGTTGGCTCTGGTACTGAAACACGGCGGTTGGTTCACGCCACCAACCGAGAAATCGAAGCCAAGGTCGTCCGATGTCGACCACTCTTCGTGCTGCGGTGACAGCCCCCGTCAGGCGCAGACGCTCGGTCGCGATCCGTTGGAGCGCCTCGATATCGATGCCCTCCGAAGCATCTGGACCGAGATATGCGGCAATCCGCAACAGCTCGTTCCGCTTGACTCTGAGAGAAGCTGCGGTCGCGCCGGCTTCTGCACAGTGGCGAAGGTACCGGTATCGCTCGTCGGTGAATGGCGCGTCATCACGGTGGGGCACGGTCAAGGGCATGGAATAAATCGTCTGATCCATAGCGAGCCTCCATTGGACAAATGGTTCGCTACCCAGACGTCGAATTATGTTGCGTGAACAATACTCCCAGTGTTCAGCTTCCCCGCAATTATAGCCCCTTGCACAACATAAATCTGGCCGCAACATAACGCGAAATATGTAATCGTGAACATATCAGCCGTTTCTGTGACTTGTTCCGCAACTGGGAAGGCCGGCTGCCGCTGGTGATGCGCCAGCACCACGGCGGAGGCGAGAAATTGTTTGTCGACTATGCCGGCGACACGGTACCGGTGGTTGACCGTAAGACTGGCGAGGTGCGTGACGCGCACATCTTCGTGGCGGTCATTGGCGCGTCCAGCTTGTCGTTCGCGCTGGCGACGTGGACCGAGCAGCTCGGCGACTGGATTGCGGGACATAACGCGGCCTTCAGCTTTTTTGGCGGCGCAACGCAGCTCCTGGTGCCCGACAACGCCAAGGTCGCGGTGATCAAGGCTTGCCTCTATGACCCTATGGTCAACCGCAGCTACAGCGATATGGCGCAGCATTACGGCACGGCGATTTTGCCGGCACGGCCGCGTCGCCCGAGAGATAAGGCGAAGGTTGAGGCCTGCGTCGGAATCATCGAGCGCTGGCTGTTGGGGCGGCTGCGCAACCGAACTTTTTACAGCCTGGCCGAACTCAACGGTGCGATCGCCGAGTGGCTGGCCAAGCTCAATGACGGACGGGTGCTACGACAGTATGGTCGCACACGGCGCCAGCTGTTCGAGGAAATTGACGCGCCGAATCTCAAACCGCTTCCCGGCGAGCCGTGGGTCCATGCCGAATGGCGCCGATGCCGGGTCGGGCTCGACTATCACGTCGAGATCGAGCGGCACTACTACTCGGTGCCCTATCGCTTCGCCCGTCGGGAGGTAGAAGCGCGGATCTGTGCGCGAACGGTTGAAATCTTCCTGGGCGGCGAGCGTATCGCCGCGCACATGCGCGGCAGTGGCAACGGGCGGCACACGACGATCAGCGCCCACATGCCTTCCAGCCACCGACGCTATGGCGAGTGGACGCCGGCAAAGATCCGCAGCGAGGCAAGCCGGATCGGTCCGATGCTGCGCCTGCTGATCGACCGGATCATCGAGGATCGGCCGCATCCCGAACAGGGCTACCGTTCGTGCCTGGGGATCATCCGGCTTGAGAAGCGCTTTGGCGCCGAGCGCCTCGAGGCGGCCGCGCTGCGTGCGATTGAGATCCAGGCTCGCAACTACCCGAGCGTCAAATCGATCCTCGAGAAGGGGCTCGATCGCGTTGCAACGCCCGTGTCTCCCGAGCGCGAGCCGATCATACACACCAACATCAGAGGCTCGGACTATTACCACTAAAAGGGAAGAAAATGCTGACACACCCCACACTCCACTTGCTTACCCAGCTCGGCCTTACCGGCATGGCCGATGCCTTCAAGAGCCTCGCAGACAACGAGGAGGTCCATGGTCTCGCTCACGCCGAATGGCTGGCGTTGCTACTCGACCATGAAGCGACCTGGCGTAACAACCGGCGCCTGGCGCTTCGTCTTCGTAAGGCAAAGCTGCGTCATCATGCCGTGCCCGAGGATGTCGACTATCGCGCCCCTCGTGGGCTCGACCGCCGCTTGTTCGACATGCTGCTCAAGGGAGACTGGATCAAAAACCATGAGAATTGCGCCATTGTCGGGCCGACCGGCGTCGGGAAAAGCTGGCTTGGATGTGCGCTTGGTCACAAGGCCTGCCGGGACAACCACTCTGTACTTTACACCCGGCTGCCACGGTTGCTCGAAGAACTGGACCTTGCCCGGGGCGATGGCCGACTCACTTCGCGGATGAAGAGCATCGCCGCCGTCGAGCTCCTGATTTTGGACGATTGGGGCCTCCAGGCCATCGACGCCAATGCCCGTCATTATCTGCTCGAAATCCTCGAAGACCGCTACGGCCGTCGATCAACACTCGTCACCAGCCAGCTTCCAATTGCCAAATGGCACGAGCTCATAAATGACCCAACTTACGCTGATGCCATACTTGATCGCCTGCTTCACAACGCTCACAGGCTCGAATTGAACGGTGACTCCATGCGTCGCCCGCCGGTTCTTCCTCGGCCTTGATGACATCGTCGGCCAATGAAGACTGAGACTGCTGCCCGCGAAGCTGACTGGCCGCTACGGCACTGTCGGGGGTGCGCGTCCAGTCAGCTTCGCTCCGTCGAGCACCACCATCAAACATGAGAACGTGATCTCTTCGGCAGCCGCTTGACCACGGGCTAACGATAGTGCCAATTGCCTTAACGATCGGGGGCTTCACATGCGCGCGATCAGATTGGAACGCTGCGCGGCATCAGATTGGAATAGCTGCGCGCGATCATTGGAATCCGCAGCTCATTCGCGGTGTGATTCTTGTAGAGACGTGCTGGGCTTCACTCGCCGACGTGAAGACGATGATCATAGCCCTGCGAGGATATCTGCGCTTCTTCGGCGCGCGCTGCCAGTGTCGGGCGGGGCGCGAACGGGCTACGCCGATTATTTGCCAATAGCGTCTATCGGCGTTACCTCGCTACATCAGTAGCGCCGATGTCGATCGTCTGATTGCGACCGGTCCACCCACACCTTCGCGGTCCGATCGCTGGAGCAGCCTCGCCACGATCGTGCTACAGTCGCTCGGCATACGTCGCACTCAGCACCTAACTCGGTCATGCGCGCGGCTTCTTGCGCAAGCATCTGCCCAAAGTGCGCAGGGCCAGCTAGCATACCTGCGAGGCGTATGCGCAGAGCTTCTAATTCCTGCTCGTTTTCGCAGCTGGCCGTGCTCAGCACCACCCCAGCAAGGATCGAGGTCGAGCCGCTTGATGCGCCGCTGGTGCTGGCATTCCTAGAGCATCTGGAGAAGAAGCAACTCGGCGCCAACACGCAATGCCCAGGCGCTGCGATCAACCCGTTCTTACGCTTCATGGAGTATAGGCTGCCATTTGCCTCGACCAGTCGCAGCGGATACTTTCTATAGAGTTTACGCCTCTGTCTCTGTTGCGGCTGTCAGCCGGAAGCTGCGCCCGCCAGCGGCTATATTCATCTCAAAGAATACGAAACTGCAAGCTTCGGCCTGTCCAGGCCACCCAAGCTAGAAACGTCGAGTACCACCTTGTCAAAAGCGATTTCCCCTCGACGGCTCCGGCACCGTTTCACAGCCCATTGCTTACATCCGCTCCGTGAAACGATTGAGCGGCCGCTTGAGACCGAGATTCTCTCTTAGTGTTTGTCCGCAATATCCGGATCTGAATTTGCCTCGTCGGCGCAATTCGGGGACGACGAGCTCAATAAAATCCTTGAGTCCCCCAGGGACGGTCGCTGGCATTACATTGAATCCGTCAGCCGCACGTTGGTCAAATGTATCCACCATAATGTCGGCAACTTCGTCCGGAGTTCCGACGACCATGGAGGTGGTTCTGCTGTCTGATATGTGGCGGATCAGTTGTCTCCAAGTGAATTTCTTCTGCCCGGCCAGCTCGAGAAGCAGCTTCTGAATACTCTGCGTGAAATTCGTCTGCGGTAAAGTCTCGGGCACCAGTGAGTCGAGGTTCACTGAACGAAGATCGATGACAAAGCCTAAAAGGCGCTCAGCCAATCCCATCTGCACGTCAATGTGCGTATCCGACTGTAATCTTTGAAGCTTGTCAGATGCTTCCTGTTTAGTCCTGCCAACGATAGGAATAATGCCCGGCATAATTAGCACCTCATCGTCGTCGCGCCCAAGTCCGCGCGCTTCCTCTTTGAGAGTTGCGTAGTACCGCTTACCCTGCGCCAAAGAAGGCGCAGAAGTGAAAATGACCTCGGCGAGTTCGGCAGCGAACCGTACTCCAGCATCGGATGCGCCTGCCTGGACCAAAACGGGATATCCTTGAGGCGGCCTTGCGATGTTCAGTGGGCCTCTGACTGAGAAATAATTTCCTCGATGGTCAGGTAGATGCAATTTTGTGGTGTCAGCGAAAATACCGCTTTGCTTGTTACGAATGAAAGCGTCGTCCTCCCACGTGTCCCAAAGGATCTTTACAACTTGCACGAATTCTCGGGCTCGAGCATAGCGCAGGTCATGATCCGGAAGGTCCTTGTCGCCGAAATTCGAGGCTTCGAACTTAGCTCCCGACGTGACAATGTTCCAGCCTGCACGCCCCTGCGATAGGTGGTCGACTGAAGCGAACATGCGAGCAAGGTGATACGGTTGGTGGTACGTGGTCGTCGCTGTCGCGACAAGGCCGATGTTGTGTGATCTCGATGAAAGTGCCGAAAGCAGCGTGAGCGGCTCGAATCCATCGTTTCGGCTTACACGAGCTATATGTGCGTGATCTCGTTCTAATACGCATGGGCAATCGGCAAGAAACACGAAGTGAAATGCCGCGTGCTCCGCAAGCGCTGCCATCTGAGCATAGTGGTGGATATCAATTCCACCGGTCGCCGGCACGTTCGGATCGCGCCATGCCCCCTCATGATGTCCTGCCTGAACGAGGAATAGTCCGAGTTTCATGTCATTGCGCCGCATGCCGTACCTTCCTTTGAATTGCATTCTCCTTTCCAGCACGTTCAGCTGGTCGGGCTCATTACGACAATCAGTGACATTCTTCCGTTGTGCAGATCAATTACCATTCTTGGTCGTTGACCGCGCCACAGATCGTAAGGATTCAATGCCAAAGCAGCAGTCAATTGCGAATATTATAGTTGTGTATCGCGACATCAGGTGTTCGAGACATGGCCCTTGCGGCCTTAATCATCTTACATATTTGGCATATCGTCCTTACGATCGGTGCTCGTTCGCAAGTCCGCGCTGTCGGAAATGGCGCTTCACTAAGCTGGCCAGCTCCGTCAGGTCGACAGCACGCAAATGTGCCCGTCTATGGCTCATGACGATCTATAGATCCGGGCTCATTGCGGAGGAATCGACCATACGGTGGCGGCGTCGCGCAGTAAGAGGCGTTCGCCGACCGGTTGTATCGTTTTACGACGCAGGGAAGTGGCCGCTCGAACAATGGCTAGCATGGATGAGGTGCCACGCACCGGCTGTTACGCTGCATCCGACGAGTCCTGCGATCTCAATTGAGGTACAAGCGCCTCGACGGCTGCTAGTTCGTATGACCAAAGATTGCGGACGGCGTGATGCGGACGGCGCCAATTGATGCCGGACAACAGATAGTTCATCTGCGCCTGCGAGATCGACACCACGCCGTCCACCAGCGACGGCCATAAAACGGACTCTCTCCAGCTCTTCTACAAGCAGGCGCCCGGCCATCATCCCAGATCACCTTCAATAAATCGCCTCGATGCCCGTTGAAGCAGAACAAATGATCACTCAGCGGATCGCGGTGCAGCGCCTCTTGCATCGCAACGCCAACGAAGCGAAGCCTTTGCGCATGTCGGTGTTCGCCGCCGCCCGCCGTTTTTCACCACTTCTAGTCGATTCAGCGCGCGATGGCTTACGTTGCGCTTGCGCATCACAGACTGTTCGCTGACATTGCCACTGCCGCGGCCCAGATCATCGAGGATCTCACGCAAATCGTTGCTGTGTTCGCCAGTCTTGGAGAAAAGCCCGACGTCACCGACTGCTTTTCGCATCGGCTCGAGCGTCGAATTGCCACTACCGTGCGACAGCCGGAGACCGCTCGAACCGTCCGCGAAGAACGTCTGCGCGACGCAATCCGTCTCGCGTTCACTTATTGGAATGCCGGCAACACCGGTGTCACGCCCCTCGTTAAAATCCCGGTTTCCCACACGGCGGCAACCTTGGTTCTCGCCAAAGAGCGCGCGATCAACAAGGTCGGGATGCATGGCGAGGCGCTTGCGTATAAGAGCGCAAACAGCGAGATGTGGCCTGGATGGCGGCGCGCGTTACGGGCCGCTCGTTCGCGCAGCTGCTCAGCGAGCGCCTCCGGGCGTCGCTCGGCTGCGAGGAAGACGGCTACGTCATTGTGGATCCCGCTGGGATCGTCGGCAACACTGGCGCGTTTCGGCGAGTTAATGCGACGCAAAGCTGAGTGGAACGGAAAACAGCTGGTCCAGGCGTCAGTCGCACACGATTTTCAAAAGGGGGGCCGCCGTCTCTAGTTTCCCCTGATGGGGCTCAGCTACTCATATCGCAGCCAGTGGTAAGTGATGCAGAACGAGCTGGACGCCATCGAGGCCAGAGGTGTCCATGGACAGCGCCCATACATCTGCCGAAGGCAGAGATGGTATTCGCGCGCATCGCCTCGTATTCGATCGCCTCGGCCGCGCTTAGCGATCCGCTCACGATGCCTCAGATGCTCGCATTGGGCCAGACGCTGAGTAGATAGTTCGGACAACGGGCAGTTCACGTTTGCTCAGGCCTCCTCGGTCCGGACGGCGCATAGTGGTCAGATAGGGACGGACGCGATTGACAACGTGCGGACAGTTCGCGCGATCGCTGGGGGATTTTACGAGAGCTGGGATCAAAGCTCGGCTCCGCTGCTAAGATTGCTGTGCAGGATCGGTCAATCCGCGAGCAACCCCGAATGCCAAGGCAAGCAGATACGACGATCGCGCAATAATGGCTGCTTCTCATTGGCTCATATGAGCGGGCAGACGTGGAGATTTCCCGCATCCGGCTTTCGACCGGCTTCACCACGAGGCGCGTCGGCGATGCAGCGAGGTCGAAGTCTGGGCCATTCAGAACGAGAGTTTTGCGCCTCTAATCACGTTGGCGGGCTGGTTGCGCCGACGTGGTTTTGCAGCAAAATCGACGGTGGCTTGCCGATTGCCTCTAAGTGAATGCTCTGCTTTTTCCCGGGCGTCCGCAAAAGAGAGAGGAACCAATGGGCGTTGAGGCATTCGGCCCGGAAGCGGCCGTTGAAGGCCTCGATAAACACATTGTCGGTCGGCGCCGGGCCGCGAGACGTCCAGCATGACGCCGCGTTAACAAGGCTACAGGTCAAGGTCGTGCGACACAAGCCGGACAACCTCAATCGTCGCCGGTCTCAGCCGGCGCGCGAGCGGGCGAGAGCTCGTGGTTGGATTTCGTCCATGACCAATCGGCGGCGGGGCGTAAGCATCGCGTGCTTACGACTGTAGACCAACCCTCGGTTCTCGCCGGCGTTGAAGCCACCGCATGTTAATCAGCGGCGATGACGAGGTAGCGCTGGAAAATACCCTAGGAAATCGGCTCTGCGTTTGTCGGCTTTGCCTTGACACGCTGTTCTGGGGCCTGTTGCGCTTTGAAAGCCTTAGCTCACCCTGTTTGGTTCCGGCGCGGCGCCAAGGTGCCTTAGAATACTGCTGGTCTTAGTAGGTCCGCGATTCTCGGTTCTCATGTAAGTACGTGGCTGGAGGCGCGCCTCGCACTCAACACGCAGTGACGAGAGTCTAGACGTGCGCGCGCTCGGTCGCTGTATACACACTCCGGGCACTGACGAACACGTACTTGTTAACGGGCCTTTTACTTGCAAAGGAGACGGACGATGGGCGAGGTGGTTGGCAGGCCAGCTAACATGCGAGTGTTCGAAGCATTGGAGTCGAATGTCCGCTTGTACTCACGTTCGTTCCCGGATGTTTTCAGTCGGGCGCGCGGTTCCATTATGCTAACGGATAGTGGCCTGGAGGTAATTGACTTCCTCTCCGGTGCTGGAGCGCTGAACTACGGTCACAATAATTACAACATCAAAGCTGCGATTACTGAGTATCTCTCGTCGGATGCCGTCATTCACGGACTTGATCTGGCGTGTCCTGCGAAGCGCGAATTCATGGAGACTTTCGACTCTGTCATACTTCGCGAACGCGGTCTGCAGAGTTATCGTTTTCAGTTTACTGGGCCGACAGGCGCGAATGCCATTGAGGCAGCTCTAAAGCTCTCGCGAAAAATCACTGGGCGTCAGAACATCATCTCCTTTACACACGGATATCATGGGATGAGCTTAGGCGCTACTGCCGTGACCAGTAGTCGGTTTTCTCGCACAGCCAGCGGCATATGTTTGTTCGGCGCGACGTTAATGCCTTACGATGGCTATCTAGGGCCAGAAGTAGATACGGCTGACTACTTGCGGAAGGTGTTATTGGACGACAGCGGTGGTATCGACCCTCCAGCTGCTATTCTCGTCGAAACTGTGCAGGGAGAGGGGGGAATAAATGTAGCGGGAAAAAAATGGTTGCAGTCAATCCAGGCCATCGCAAAAGAGTGCGGCGCTCTCTTTATAGTTGACGATATCCAAATGGGTTGCGGTCGCACGGGCGAATTCTTTAGTTTCGAGTTCGCGGAGTTGTCGCCAGATATTGTGGTGATGTCGAAATCGCTAAGTGGGTACGGCCTGCCATTATCAATGCTGTTGTTAAAAAAGGAACGCGATGCGTGGCAGCCGGGAGAACACACTGGCACGTTCCGAGGCAACAACCTTGCCCTTGTATCTGCTACGGCAGCCATAGATATTTATTGGCGCAGCCGGACGTTCTCAGAAGGGGTACAGCGCATGGGAGAGCATATGCGCCACCGGCTTGAGGCGATCTCATCCGAGCACGGAGGCAGGTTTGTTGTTCGCGGACGAGGCATGGCATTGGGGTTTGATTGCCAAATCGCTGAAACCGCGGCGGCGACGGTACGGAAAGCATTTGAGAAGGGATTGATCATCGAACGATGCGGACCCATTGATCAGGTCGTAAAATTCTTGCCGGCGCTCACGATCGACTTGGAGACATTGAATCAGGGCATGGACATATTCGAAGCATCTCTAGCCGAGACAATGAAGCGGGCAAGAGGCGCTTGAAGGGCATTGGTCGCTTCGGGGGCTTGCATAGGCAGTCCAAGGAGCCAACTGGCGCAAGTGAATGGTCACCTGACCCTGTGTCGTTGGGTAACTACTGAAGTCGATTTCCATGGTGGCTGAGATCGAGATCTAGCTAAGCATTGGAGGTCACGCGGCTTCGCGTAGTCGTCAGCGCCGGTCCAGAAGAGCATTGATAGCGAAAACGATCCTCCATGTCGGATCGTTTGAGGATCGATTCGAAGGTCATTGCGCACCATGATGGACAAGCTGGTCGGCGATGCCGCGAGCATCATCTGCGGTTCGCTGCGTTCCGAAGCCCGCAGCGTCCGCAATCGAACAAAAACTCAAGGAGCGCTGCGTGAGTGAACTGGTAAAGCTTAAACTTCATGAAGACATCGCGATCATCGCGGTCAACAATCCTCCTGTGAACGCACTGAGCGCCGCGGTGAAAGACGGTATCATGGAATCCGTAAATGTCGCGATTGCCGCCCCCGAGGTAAGGGGAATCGTGCTGACGTGCGCAGGCCGTTCATTCATTGCCGGGGCAGATATCAACGAACTTGGTAGGCCGTCTCGACCGCCGACGTGGGAGGAACTGCTAGCTACAATGGAAAACTCGCCGAAGCCTATCATTGCTGCGATCCATGGCAACGCACTCGGGGGCGGGCTTGAGTTGGCGCTAGCCTGCCATTTCCGGGTTGCGACGGAGGATGCGAAGTTGGGCCTGCCTGAAGTCAAACTGGGGCTCTTGCCTGGTGGCGGCGGCACCCAGCGCCTGCCGCGTGCGGTCGGACCTGAGCTTGCACTGAAGATGATCGCCACTGGCGATCCGATTCTCGCGGCCGAAGCCCTAAGCAGGGGCCTGATCGAGCAGATTGTCGATAATCCGGAGGTGGGCGGTAAGGCTTTCGCGCGCAAAGTGCTGGCCGAGAGGCGGCTGCTGCGCAAATTGCGAGATGACGATTCAAAGCTGTCTGCCGCACGGTCCGATCGCTCGACCTTTACCGATATGCTCTCTTCAATAGCCAAGCGGGCGCGAGGGCTGGAAGCGCCATTCGCCGCTGCCAATGTCGTGGAATGCGCTATCGACCTTCCATTTGAGGAAGGATCGAAGAAGGAGCGCGAGACGTTTAATAGGCTGGTCGCGAGCGAGCAGTCCAAGGCGCAGCGCTATGCGTTTTTCGCGGAGCGCGAAGCCAGGAAGATCCCGGACCTCCCTGTCGATACGAAGGCGCGCTCCGTCGATCGCGTTGCAGTCATCGGCTCCGGAACCATGGGAGTCGGCATTGCAATGTCCTTCGCCAATACCGGCATTCCTGTCACGCTGATTGACACTAACGAACGGCACCTCAAGCGCGGCATCGGCTTGATGCAGAAAAACTGGGTGGGTTCCGCCGCTCGTGGCAGTATCCCGGCCGATGCGCCGGCGAAACGGATGGCGCTGATTAACGGCGTCATCGGTATTGATAGTGTCAAGAACGTTGACCTTGTGATTGAGGCCGTGTTCGAGACTATGGCGCTCAAGAAGGAAGTATTCAGACAGCTCGACAAATACGCTAGACCTGGCGCTATAATCGCTTCTAATACATCGTATTTGCGCATCGGCGAGATCGCCGATGAAACAAGGCGTCCGCAGGACGTGTTAGGGATGCACTTTTTTTGGCCGGCCAATGTAATGAAGTTGTGTGAGATTGTGCGCGGGCCGCAAACGGCGCCGGACACGCTGGTGACCGCCGTTTCAATTTCGCGCCAAATCGCAAAAGTGCCCGTGGTGGTCGGCCTTTGCCATGGGTTCGTCGGCAATCGTATGTGGGATCAAAGCGACAAGCAAAGGCAAGAGCTATTGCTCGAAGGCGCGCTGCCGCAGCAAATTGATGCGGTCATGACGAGGTTTGGAATGCCAATGGGACCATTCGTGATGAGCGACATGGCCGGCATGGATGTCGGGTGGTTTGCTCGAAAGGAGCAGGGCATCAAGTCAGAAATTGCGGATGCCCTATGCGAAGCTGGTCGATACGGTCGAAAGACTGGGAAGGGCTGGTACAAATATGAAGGTGGATCACGTACGCCCATACCGGATCCCGACGTCGAGAGGCTGATAGAGGAGACGTGGGCTCGGCTAGGGCGCAAGCCTCGGGCGATCGGCTGTCAAGAGATTCTTGAGCGTCTAAACTATCCGATGGTCAACGAGGCCGCTCGGATCCTAGAGGAGGGCGTAGCGTCTCGCCCGAGCGACATCGACTTGGTCTGGCTGTATGGCTATGGCTGGCCGATCTATCGCGGCGGCCCGCTGTATTGGGCCGATCAAATCGGCCTGAAGCATGTCGCGGAGCGGCTTGCCTGCTACGCCAACGAGACCGGCGATGCATCACTTGAGCCCGCGCCGCTGCTCAAGCGGCTGGTCGCGAAAGGTGAAAGCTTCGCTTCGTTCGCGTCGATTGCGAAAGCGTCCTGAGGATCAAGACAGCACTTCGTGTCGACGGTAGATGTGCAACTGCCGACATCCATGAGAGGACAGCGAAGCGATGGCTCTCACCAAACAAGCGTACATAGTCGGTATCTACGAGCATCCCACGCGAAAAGCGCCAGACAAGTCGGTTGTGCAACTTCATGCAGAATGCGCTGCCGGCGCCCTCGCCGATGCCGGACTGACCAAAGACGACGTCGACGGCTATTTTTGCGCCGGCGATGCGCCGGGTCCAGGTCCGCTTACGATGATCGATTTCTTGAATCTAAGAGTGCGGCATTGTGATTCAACCGATATTGGCGGTTCGGCACCTCTGCTGCACATCGCTCACGCGGCGCAAGTTATCGCAGCCGGAAAGTGTAGTATCGCTTTGGTCACCCTGGCCGGGCGCCCTCGCAGCGAACGAAGCGAGTCACATCTGAACACCACCCAGCCGAACACGATGTGGGAGGCGCCGCTCCAAGTTAAGACGGCAGACATTTATGCAATGTGCGCACGCCGTCACATGCACGACTATGGGACCACAAGCGAGCAGCTCGCATGGATCAAGGTCGCTGCATCTCACCACGCGCAGCACAATCCACAAGCCATGCTCCGAAAGGTGACTTCTGTGGAAGACGTGTTGTCGTCTCCCATCGTCTCCGACCCTCTGCGCCGCTTTGATTGTTGTGTGACATCTGACGGTGGCGGTGCCATTGTGGTGACCTGCCCTGAGATCGCAATGAGTCTCAAGCGCCCACGGGTGAAGGTAATTGGGGCGGGCGAAGCAGTTCAAGGGCAGTGGGCGGGCGAGGTCGAGCTCACTGCTTCGGCAGCCAGGCAATCGGGCGCCATCGCTTTCGCCGAGGCCGGTGTCAGGCCAACCGATATTCGCTACGCGTCAATCTACGACAGCTTCACGATTACTGTCCTCATTGCGTTGGAGGATCTTGGATTTTGCGAAAAGGGATCCGGCGGTCGTTTTGTCGCCGGTGGCAATCTAATCTCCGGTATTGGACGATTGCCTTTCAATACGGACGGCGGTGGCCTCTGCAACAACCATCCAGCGATGCGGGGTGGTATCACCAAGGTGATCGAAGCTGTCCGTCAGCTGCGGGGTGAGGCGCATCCAGCTGTTCAGGTCGATGATTGCGCGCTCGCGCTTGCGCACGGGACTGGATGGTTGATGGGCACTCGCCACGGCAGCGCCACCCTCATCCTGGAACGGGAGTGATCCGATGATCGGCACAGACCTTATCGAGGAGAGTCCAGAGACCAAGGCGTTTTGGGATGCGGTTGCGGGCGGACGCTTTGTGCTGCCCCGGTGTCGGCTATGCCATAGGACACACTGGTATCCACGAGGCATTTGCCCGCATTGCTTTTCGACTGAGCTGGACTGGCATGAGTCTTCGGGCGACGGTGAGATTTACTCTTTCTCTGTGAACCGGATGGGAAATGAGCCCTATGTGGTTGCCTATGTTGCACTGAGCGAGGGGCCGATTATGCTCAGCAATGTGATTGATGCCGATCCGCTCACGCTCTCGATCGGTACCAGGGTCAAGGTGGCGTTCAGGCCCGCTATTGGGCGATTGCCTGTTCCGCTCTTCGTCGTGCCTTCGGTGCTTAGTCCTAAACTATGATGGTGCATCCTTGTCGCACGATTGAAGATGCGCTATGGAGCAGGTTTTACACAGAGAGCCACCACGACGGAGGCAGTCCGTCGTGCAATACAAATAGTCAAGAGAGCCTGAGAGCAGTCGCCAAGCGCTACAGAAGACTGTCGCAAAGTCGGAGCAGCGCGAGACTGTCGCCGATCGTGTTCGACAGGTTCCAAGGAAGCCAGATCGATCACCTTTTCCATCGAGGAGACGATCATTGGCGCTTTCCGGCGACATATCGCCGATTACCTCTATGCATTGCAGCCGACCATCCCACATCTGAAGCGGTCGCCCCTGCATCGCTGCCTCAGCGCCACTGCATCAGCCGATTGGGCGAGTTCGTAGGCGACAAGTCTTCGAAGAAAAACTCCAAGGCTTATCCGATCGGCGATTTTCATATCGACATCGCTGACTCCGGATGGCTGGAGGCAAGCTCTAGCTCGCATCGGCCTTCCTCGCAGCTCTGATCGCGGATGTCCCCTGCAAGAGTCACCCATTGCTCACCGACAATAGGATTCAGCTCACCTTCCCGCTGCCATGCGAACGGTTCGACGACAAAATGCGTGACGCATATGCTCAATATGCGTTGCCAAGAAAGCGGGATCGAGAATCGGGTGACAACGGCCAAGCATCCCTGGACCAATGCCAAGGTCGATCGCATGAACCGCACGATCAAGGAAGCGAAAGTCTAACGCAACTATTACGATCGACACGATCAGCTCGACGCTCACCTTGCCTATTCCATCACCGCTTATAACTAAGCTCGGCGCCTGAAGACCCTGAAAGGCCCTCACACCCTAAGAATACGTCTGCAAATGCAGAACTTCCCAGCCAGAAGATTCAAACTCAACCCGCTCCAGCAAATGCGCCCGAGGCTGAGGTCTTTTTAGGACAATCGAGCGGCGAGCCGTGATCAGTGCGAGCAAGACAGGCCGGAGGTCCGCGAGCAATGGACGGTTTCTCGCTGGGCCGAGCTGGGGGAAGCTCGAACTGGTAAAGTTCGCGATACGGCATTGTCAAACAGCCGGCGGAAAAGCGCGCAATCTCTGTCCACTACGATCAGCTGACGCTATGAAATCTCTTGGCCAGAATATAGCTACAGGTCGCGACGGTATGCTGCCCACCTAAATAGCTGATCACAGCCGCCGAACCGTGCTGGACGAATACGACTCAACTGTTTCATGGGGGGAGTGGCGTCGTGAACGCCATTGATAGGAAACTTGATGGATCAGAGGGGGAATCTATGTTAAAAAGGGGGGACCGCGGCGATGAAGGCCGGCGCAGGTCGGGCGGTTATTCTGCGCGACAGGAACTTTGCCAGATCAGTGAGAACGATGGCGACAAGGTGTTCCAGAGTGTATCCGAGAAGTATTTTCTGAGCCAATTTCCGGTGTTCCGCTGAATGCGGAATAGCCGCGGCTGTGCGATCGTCAAGACTTATTCGAGCTCAGGCGTAATTTGACAACCTCGGCCGAAAGTTGCGGACTTGGGATGGCTGTGCTCCCCCCTTATGGGGTAACTCGGTAGAGCAAAGCCGTCTCCACGTGCGCCCTCAAACAGCGCGTTAGCGGTGGACGGCTTAACGGTGGTCGCCGGCGGTTCGCAGGTAGGGTTGTATGCTGACACCAACATGATTCGAGAAACCACCTACGGCATTCGAGATGATGAACCCTCGCGCGCTCATGGGCGAGATTGAGCGGCGGACCAAAGTCATCGGCATGTTCCCTTATGAAGATGTGATCGTCCGCTTAATCGGTGCGATCCTGCTCGAGCAGACGATGAATGGCGGCAGCGCTCCCGCTATATGACACTGGAATCTATCGCCCCTTAAGTGATGATCCGATCGTTGCTTACCCGCCGTCGCAAGCTGATGCGCGCAAGACGCTTCCGTGCATATGGTGCGTTGGGCTAAGCGTTGGAGTATTACTGCGCGACGATCCCGTACGTCGAAGTAATTCGCCGATTTCGGCCTACTAATCGGATCACCGCTTTGTTGGCGACGAGATGACAATTGAAAGTGCTCGACGCCGAACAGAACGTTATGTTTGAACTGTATCACGCCATACGGCGTTAGCGGGAGCCGCAGTGACAGTCAGCCGATCAATTCACGCCAAACTCGTGGGATCATCGCTCAAGGTGCCTGCTGCATCGCGCTGATGCAATCGTGGTGCCGGTGGCGTTTATCACGATGTCCAAACCGTGGTTTCGCAAGAGATGCTGTCGACCATCATGCGATAGTCATCATGGCGCCATCGCTAGCAGCCAGGCTAAACACAACAAGCCTGATACTTCATGGAAGGAGTTAAAGCGTGACAATGCCAAAAGGTCCGCAGGCGTTTCCCCGCACTGAGTATCTACGAAGATTGAATACCGTTAAGTCAGAGATGGCGCGACGTGAGATTGAAGTGCTCGTGGTAACGGCTCCAGCCAACATTACATACCTTTCAGGATATACGTCAAAGTCTGGGTACGTGCCTCAAGGTTTGGTCGTGTCCTTAGACGATGAAGAGCCGACGTTTATTACACGCCGTATGGACGGCCCAGCAGCTATCCACCAGATGTTTATCAATCGCAGTCATGTGATTGGCTACCCAGAGACGCTCATCGCCAATCCCAACCGGGACGGATATGACGCGATAATCGACTTCATTTTGGACAAGGGGCGGACCCGGGGGATCGGACTTGAAGCAAAGTTGTTGCCAGCGTCGACGGTCGAGAAATTCAAGTATCGATCGATGAAAGCGAAGATTGTCGATTTCACGCATGTCGTCGCTTGGATTCGAGGCGTAAAATCGGATCTGGAAATTGGGCTCATGCGTGAGGCGGCCGCCATTTCCGACGCCGGCATGCTCAGAGCGAGGGAAGTTATTCGGCCAGGCATGCGTGAAGCTGACCTAGCAGCGGAGATTATTGGGACGCTTGTGCGCGGTGCTGATGGTAAGCCCGGCACCGATGTCGCGAGTTTCTTTCTGTGTTCTACGCCGCGCACGTCTACGTGCCACATTCGCTGGACCGAGGACGTCTTCCAGTTAGGTTCACAGATCAACCTCGAATTCAGCGGTGTTCGCCACGGGTATACGTCCCCTCTAATGCGCACAATGTCGATTGGCAGCCCGTCCGATCAAATTACTCGGCTCCATGAGGGAGAAGTCGCCGGTTTGGAAGCCGCGCTTGCCGCCGCCACGACTGGTCGGACTTGTAGCGACGTCGCAGCTGCATTTAACTCCACTCTAAAAAAATGCGGCTTTGAGAAAGAGTCGCGGTGCGGTTATGCCGTGGGGATCGATTGGACAGAGCCAACGGCTAGCCTGAAAGAAGGCGACATTACCATCCTGAAGCCAAACATGACGTTTCACCTGATGCTTGGAAATTGGATCGATGAAGATGTCGGCTATGTGATCAGCGAAACGTTTCGTGTTACCGATGTTGGCGGTGAGCCGTTCACGAAATTGCCGCGCGAGCTCTTTGAGGTTTGAGTTCTCTCGTCGAACTATTGTTACGTCTTGTGCCTCCAGTCCTGGGTTGTAATCTCGTGACTGTACCCAATATGGGATAGTCCGGCGTGGCAAAGGCGTTTTCAGTCGATTCAGATGCGAAGGAAGCCCCGCTGGTTTCAGCCGCCGACGGGGCTGGTCGGCAAGCAAGCCCTGGAAGTCGAGTTAATGAACCAGAAGTGTCGGCGGAAAACGCGCCTGTATCGTATTCCTCCGCTAAGGGCCGCCTTGTTTGATGGGCGCGAGCGCTGCAGGTCCTAGGGGTAATCCTAGGAGAAGCGCTATGATGATTTCGAGGGCGGAGGTGATCACAACGGTCGAGCGGCGGCGCCGGTGGTCGCAGGATGAGAAGGAACGGCTCGTCGCAGCGTCGCTCGAGCCCGGCGCCAATGTTTCCGAGGTGGCTCGCGTGGCCGGGCTTCATGTGAGCCAGCTGTTCAGGTGGCGTAAGGAGCTTTGCAGGCACGGCGAAGCGAGCATAGCGCCGTTTGTTCCGGTCGAGATTGGGCCGTCTGCGCTACCGCGGGAGGTGGCCGAAGCGCCGTTGACGCCAACGGCGCGTCGACGCAAGAGCCAGGGCATCATCGAGATTGATCTTGGTAGCGGGCACCGCATCCGGGTCGATGGCGACGTTGATGGAGATGCGCTACGTCGCGTTCTCGATGCTTTGGTCCGCCGATGATCCCGGTTCCGACGGGCGCGCGAGTGTGGCTCGCGACAGGCTACACAGACATGCGCCGAGGCTTTCCGTCGTTGGCGCTCCAAGTGCAGGAGGTGCTGCACAAAGACCCGCTCAGCGGTCATTTGTTTGTCTTCCGCGGTCGCCGCAGCGATCTTGTGAAGCTGATCTGGCACGACGGCCAAGGAGCATGCCTTTTTACCAAAAGACTCGAGCGAGGAAGGTTCATCTGGCCATCGGTTGGCGGTGAAACGGTAACGATCTCGCCGGCGCAGTTGAGTTATCTGTTGTCCGGAATCGATTGGCGCACCCCGCAAGAAACCCAGCGTCCGACGCGGGTCGGATAACCGTTTTGGGTTTGAATCTGCTGCTCGATCTGATTCAATGGCTTCATGAGCTCGAAGCCAGACGATCTTCCTGCGGATCTTGCGAGCGCCTACATGGCGCTGCTGGCCGAGCGCAAGGCGTTGCAAGTTGAGCGCGATATCGCAGTCGCGGATGCCGCCAGCGCGCGGGCGGAGCTGTCGGACAACGAAGCGTTGATCGCACATCTCGAACTGCGGATCGAGAAGCTCAAACGCGAACTGTACGGGCCGCGGTCCGAGCGCACGGCGCGGCTGATCGAGCAATTGGAATTGGAGCTCGAAGAACTCATCACCATGGCGAGTGAGGATGAGCTCGCCGCGCGTGCCGCGGCTGCAAAGGTACAGAACGTTCGGGCCTTCCCGCGCAAGCGGCCGGTGCGCAAGCCTTGGCCGGACGACATCGAACGCGAGCGGGTCGTCATTGAGGCGCCAACGAGCTGCGCCTGCTGCGGCGGATCGCGCCTGGCGAAGCTGGGCGAGGATGTGACCGAGACGTTGGAGGAGATCCCGCGCCGGTTCAAGCTGATCGAGACGGTGCGGGAAAAGTTCACCTGCCGCGATTGTGAGAAGATCAGCCAGCCGCCCGCGCCGTTCCATGCCACACCGCGTGGCTTCATCGGTCCGCAACTGCTGGCGACAATCCTGTTCGACAAGTTCGGCATGCATATCCCGCTCAACCGTCAGAGCGTGCGCTTTAAGGCCGAGAGGATCGATCTGCCGCTGTCGACGCTGGCCGACCAGGTCGGCCACGGAACCTTCGCCGTTATGCCGCTGTTCCAGCTGATCGAGCACCATGTGCTCGCGGCCGAGCGCCTACATGGCGACGACACCACCATCCGCATCCTGGCGAAGGGCAAGTGCACGACTGGGCGGATCTGGACGTATGTGCGGGATGACCAGCCGTTCGCCGGGCCTGCGCCGCCGGCGGCGGTCTATTACGCCTCGAGCGACCGACGGGGCGAACATCCCCAGAAGCATCTGGCCGCCTTCGCCGGTATCCTGCAGGCGGATTGCTATAGCGGCTTCGAGCCGTTGTTCGATCCGAAAAGAAAAGCGATGCCGATCACGCCCGCATTTTGCCTGGCCCATGCGCGGCGGGGATTCTTCGAGCTGGCCGACATCGAGAAAACGGCCAGGGAAGGCCGCAAGGGCAAACCGGTCTCCCCGATCGCGCTGGAGGCGGTCAGGCGTCTTGACGCTCTGTTCGAGATCGAGCGCGCCATCAACGGCCGCAATGCCGACGAGCGGCGTGCCGTACGCCAGGAGAGGAGCAAGCCGCTTCTCGATGACTTGCACGACTGGCTGCTCCGCGAGCGAGAAGCCCTGTCGCGCTCCTCCGAGGTCCTGAAGCCCATGAATTACATGCTCAGGCGCTGGGACGACTTCTCCCGCTTCCTCGATGATGGCAGGATCTGCCTCAGCAATAATGCCGCTGAAAGAGCGTTGCGCGGCATCGCGTTGGGCAGGCGCAACTGGACCTTCGCCGGCAGTCTGCGCGGCGCCGACCGCGCTGCCATCATGCTGACGATGATCACGACCTGCCGCCTCAACAACGTCGATCCCAAAGCCTGGCTCGCCGACGTCCTCGCCCGGATCGCCGATCTTCCCACTTCGCGTCTGCGCGAACTGCTGCCCTGTTGAGGTGGACGGCTCCCAACGGCATCGCAATGTGCCAGAGTGAGTTCGTTGAAAGCTCAATCGAGGGAGACCGCCCGTGGAACAGATTATCCGAATTGGTATGGACACGTCAAAAAGTGTTTTCCAATTGCATGGCGTGAACGCAGCCGAGCAACCAGCCTTACGCAAGAAGCTTTCGCGTAGGGAGATGGTGAAATTCTTCGAGAAAGCGCCGCCGACTATCATCGCACTAGAGGCCTGTGGTGGCTCTCATCATTGGGCTAGGCTGTTAAGTTCGTTTGGTCATGAGGTGAAATTGATCGCGCCTCATCTGGCGAAGCCTTATGTAAAACGCGGCAAGAACGACGCGGCGGATGCGGAAGCGTTGTGTGAGGCGATGAGCCGACCCACCATGCGCTTCGTGCCGGTAAAGACCGCGGACCAGCAGGCGGCCTTAATGCTGGTCGGTATGCGAGAGCGGCTGATCCGCAATCGGACACAGCTTGCCAATGCCATACGCGGTTTTGCCATGGAGTTCGGCATTGTCGCGGCCAAGGGCATGTGCCGGATCGAACCGTTATTGGAACGAATAGCGGCTGATCAATCCTTGCCCGAACTGGCCCGTGAGCTTTTTGCCATGCATGGCGTTGAGTATCGCGATTTGCTTGCCGAAACGAAAGCCGTCGAGGACAAACTGACCACGCTGCATCGCTCCGATGAATGCAGCAGGCGCCTGGCTGAAATTCCGGGTGTCGGACCGGTCGGCGCCTCGCTCTTAATGATGAAGACCCCAGATCCTCGAATGTTTGAGTCAGGTCGCGATTTTGCCGCCTGGATAGGGCTTACACCCAAAGACCATTCGACGGCAGGGAAGGTCAGGCTTGGCGTGATCACCCGCGCTGGTGACGAAATGCTCAGAAGTATATTGGTGGTCGGCGCAACCGCTCTTCTTCAACACGTCAGAGCAGGACGGAGCAAACATGCGTCCCGATGGCTCACCGAACTTCTGCAACGAAAAAAGCCCAAGCTGGTTGCCGTCGCGCTTGCCAACAAGATCGCCCGTGTTGCCTGGAAGCTCATGGTGAGCGGCGAAACATATCGGCGAATAGAGGGGCAACCGAAGGCAGCATAGAAAGATTGGCCGTCACGGGGAGCGCGACAGAATGGCTTCCGTGTTGAGCTAATGCAGTGAACTTGCAAGAGAAGAGCAGATGGTGCGATCGATCGATCCAAGACGCGTGACACTCCGTCATTCCCATTGGCCCTCCGAGGCCGTTGCCCTGTTAGGAACATGCGTTGCGGAAACCATCTTGGCCAGTGGTCATGTGCGACCACACACAAAGGCCGCACATATGGAAGCAAGCGATCCGATCAAAAATATCTGCAAAAAAGCTTGCAAGTGGGAGCCGTCCACATATGGGAATGGAAGCTCCTGCGCAAAGCCGACAAACCCACAGATCAGCAGGCCGCCTGACCCTCACGCAACGACCAGCCATCATAGAACTCGCCGCTCTCACGCGCATGTGCCAATCTGGCGGCCTTCGTCGTATGCGTACTTTACAGCATCCAAAAGCTGCCGCTGATAGGAATATTGGCGCAACCTACCATGAAGCGCCGGTCTCGACACCGCGACGGTATCGCGATCGATCAGAGCTATCCCAGCCGTTTGCGACGAAGTCGAGCATTAGGACCGGCGCTGCCTAGGTCGCGCTTCGGAACCGGAAATTGATTGGAGTCTGGACGGCGATCTGTGCTGCCGGTGCGTCGTGGCCCGAAGACGCGCTGCGGTCGCTGAAAAGATGGGGCTGGCCCCGGAGCGGCTTTCAGAAGTAGTATCTTGCAACGCGTCAACTACCAAGGTTGGCAATTGATCTGGCTTGCCGCGACATGTCAAGTATTGGTTGAAGAGCTCAGGCCCCGTCATCCATCCTGTCATCCATAAAGACCGGCTTAGCTCATAGTCACTTGGAAAGAGGTCGGGATAAATCGCAATCTGCTGGTTGTCGTGGCGGTGATCGGTGCACTCGTTTGCGACATCCAGAATCTCGTTGAGCTCTGCCTTCGGCATCTGCCTTCTCAATGAGGTAAGCAATGGACTCTAACGCGATGGTGGAGACTGCGGGTGCAAACCTAGCTTTGCCTAATACGCCAACGAATGTCCCGGCAACTCGGTCCGAGCGGCAAGGCGTTCCGAGTAGGAAATATGGTATGCTGTGCAATGATGAAACAAAACTTGGGCTCTCTCTCCTTCAGCGGGGATTTCAACAACGAGTACGGCATGATCGGCGCGCGCCAGCAGATAGGGAAGTTGAGGTCGAACATTATGCTGCGCATGGTAGCACCTCGCCGAAGGCGCGCCTTTCACTTCGAATTTCTGGCGGATCATCCATAGATGCCAGAACGAGATCATTCGGCGGCTTCTTCAAATCCAAACGATGGGGGGCGCCCAGGCTTTGGGCGCCCGCCAGGGCGAGATAGGTAGACCGAAAAGCTGATCTCGAGGGATGTCGCGGCGATGGTATGAGCTCGAGCAGCCTGCCATGGATCACTTGCGTGGGTGCATCCGCGCGTAAGAGCAGGGGCGTCAAGCAGAAATTTGGATAAAGCGATTTTGGCGCGGCCGCAGCATCAGAACAATCATGAACGCGATGGAGAAAAAGATGAAAGTCGCTAACAGACCTTCCTTCGGAAGCTTTTCCGAAATAGCGGAGTATTATCCGGCCTTTCCACCCTATTCACGACAGCTGCTTGAGACGCTTGTTGACCGGGTAAAGTACCTAACTGGAAGTCCGGTCTTCGGGGATATCGGTGCGGGTACGGGTGCCATCGCCTATGCCTTAGCTGACATGGGACTTTCAGGCTATGCAATCGAACCCGACAGTAAAATGGTTGCTGTGGGGCAGAGGCTTGGCGCAACCTATCCAGCCGTATCTTGGATTATCGCGTCGGGAGAGTGCACGAGCCTACCCGACGATTCGCTAGATTGGGTTTGCTACAGCTTGTCATTCCATCTGACGGACGTGCGCGAAGCGCTTCGCGAAAGCATGCGGATCTTGCGACCTGGCGGATTCTTCACAATTGTGCACGTTCTTGCGGATCTTGAGACTGATCCGTTTCAACTCGAAATCGAAAATCGGGTACGCGACGTGGCTCCGGCTTTACGGCGGGCGCGTACTACACTCATTGGTCAGATGGGAACATACGAGGCGCTCTTGAACCAATATCCCGGCCTGGGACACTGCATTTATCTCGCTACTACCGAAACAGTATCAATGAGCGAGGAGCGGTATGTCAACTATTGGTCTGGTAGACATGACATCCCGAGCCAAGTGTCCCCCGAAGTTTGGAATTCCATACTACAGATGATCGCGGAGACCTTCCGAAAGAGGCAGCCGGAAAGCCTAAGATTTCGCTCTTCGGCTTGGCATGTTCAACGCGTATCGGAGGCAGATAGAATGCGAATTACCAATACATTGTGACTATTGACGGCAGTAGCCTGATAATGTTGCCGATGTAGGACCAGAAACCGAAGGTGTGCGAAAGAATGGGTCTGGCCTGCATGCATTGCGGCCCTCGATGCATAACCATCGCTGCTTGGTGTTCAAATGGTCTGGCAGCTTGTTGAAGTAGCATCACTTCTCTTGGATCGGTTACCTTGGGCCTGTGATCCGGGCGGTCGAATGGTCGGCTCGCTTGGCAGTTGTGTGGACTTAGGCTCAGGTTTACGGGGATCATGCGTTAGGGATGATACGGTAGCGGTGAGCGAACATTCTGGGCACAGTTTCGGCAAATTCTGTACGAACTTCGGTCGCCGGTCTATCCCACCGAAGAAGCTGCTTCGGACGATGCTCCCGCAAGCGTTCTATAGGAGCCGCTCTGAGCGGCATCTGATGGAGTTCGATATTCCGTTCAGCCGGTCCGTAGGGCTTGGAATGCATGATGAGTTTGGTCGCATCCAACGTTCTCGTAAGCGTAGCGGCTCCGCAGCGGCCGGTCGCGAAGATTCCGACACCAACGGCACGAACGATGACGTATCCGCCGAGACCGGTAGCACCAATTGACCAGAACGTGCCATTCGCCGTATCCGCTACGATCGCGTCCGTCCGAAAGCTTTCCACGACCATCTGTGCCTTCAAATCGTCTGGCCACTGCGTTCGACCAACGCCAGCATATACCTCGATACGCGGCGACGACGGTCGTCTTATGTCGTCCGAATGGTCGTCCGTTGCGAGGACTCTTGCTGAGGATGACTCTTCTAGTCTAGCGGCGCTCCCAAAGCTGTGCACAAACAATCTGAAGGACCTTGGTGCTGCGCTTACACTTTCTGAAAGACCGGCCGCTTGAGGCAGGCAGACGCACTTCTGGCGCAGTCAAAGGCCAAGCGTCTGCTGTCGAGCGATCCATCTTTGGTGATGGCACGCTGATTGAAGGCTGGGCTTCGACCAAGAACTTCCGGAAGAAGGATGACAGCGATAACGAGAGCAATCCGCCAGCGTAAATCTCCGCAGGCAGAAGCGATCCGACGAGACACATGCGAACACGACCAGTCCGCAGGCTCGCTATAAAAAAGAATGTGACTATCAGCCGGCCAAGCTCAACTACATGGGCCTGCGCGCTGCTGACAACCGTAATGCGTTAGCGGCTTTGGGGGGGCGAGCCAAGCGACCGGTACTGCCGAACGGCAACCGGCGCTTGCTATGATCGTGCGCTCGAAGCGGATCATTCTGGCCGGCGGACAAGGCCTACGACGCGACGCACTTCGTGCACGACCCCCAAATAGATTAGTCACCCGCATATTGCGAGTGCTGCCGGAATAAGACCAGCAAACGGGCAAGGAGGAGCGCTTAGCACACTTCGGGGACATCAGCCAGCGTTGCCTCAAACGCATCGAAGAGGTCTTCGGCTGAAAGAACTCCTCCGGCTCGGCCAAGTCGAAGCTAGGGGCGGTCACCGTTGACCTCATAGCAGAGCGTGGGTCCAAACTTTCAAGCAGACGCAGTTGAATGTGGTGTAGTTGCTAACGCAAGCTCGCCCGGGACGACAGGAAGCGGCTCGATTGCATGGGCGCTCGTGACACCGATCGAGGGCGACTTACGAATTTCTTCGCGGCTGCCGCAATGCGTCAGAGTCGCGTCTCGTGACTCGGTACAATTTGGCCACTTCGCGAATGCCTAATGATGATCGTTAGGATCCTAGCCTGATGATCCGTCGGCTTGCTATACCCAATTGGTAAAATCGGCACTCCGACGGCGTGTCGAAGGCTCAGCCTAGCACCGTCTGCCCATTCTTGGCGACAGTAACTTGGCGTTCTTGGATATGAGCTTCAAACGAAATCGAATTGCCCTCCTTCCAAAGATTAACTGTGATTGTCTCGCCCGGGAACACAGGGGCTGAAAAGCGCGCGCGATGACGACGGAAGGCCGATGCATCATAGTCGGCGTACGTCTGCAACACGGCCCGGCAGGTGAATCCATAGGTGCACATGCCATGGAGAATGGGCCTTTGAAAACCGGCCAGACGCGCAAACTCCGGATCGCTGTGCAATGGATTTCGGTCACCCAATAGTCGATAGATCAAGGCTTGGTCAGGTCGGGTCGGAATGTCGACTGACCTGTCTGGTGCTCGCCGAGGAACTTGATGGGGCTCGGGCATTCCCTCCGATGGTCCGCCAAAGCCGCCGTCGCCTCTCGCAAAGGTCGAAGAAAGGATTGTAACGATCTTGTGGCCGTTGCCATCTCTGACGTCGACTTCGTTCTGAATGATCGCGCCTTTCTCCTTGCCCTTGTCGTACACGCCGCGCACGCGCGCATCTGCGGTAACGCTGGCGGTCACCGGGATGGGTTTGTAAAAAATTATGTCGCGTTCGCCGTCAAGGACCATGATGCGGCTGAGATCGATAGCGCCTGGTGAGGCCCCCCAGACACAAACAGAAGCAAACGTCGGAACGACTCTCAGCGGCCTGGGTATTGCAGATGCGTCATTAACAAACTGCAGTTCTCTTTCGTTCAGAGGATCGGAGCCCATGCCGATCCCAAGGGCATAAAACATCACCTCACGATCGCTCCACGAATAAGGGGTAGCTTCGGTTTTGAGATTAAGTACAGCAGGATAGTCGATGGGCATTCGGCTCTTCCCCAAGATAGAATAAATGGTTGCTCATTGTGCATCATCCAGGGTTACTCGCGACCAGTTCACCGTGCGCCGTTTAGCCCCGAGAGTGTGTTTCCTTCTGTCTCACCCCTTGATCGCTTCCGCTCCGCGTCTGCTTGCAGTAGCTTTCACTGGACGCATTTCAATAGCAACGTCCGTGCCAGCGCTCGAGCCGCCACAGGCCCGAAGTTCGTCGCCTGCATCAATTCTTCCGGGCAGTCCCTTATGGTATCTAGGCAGTTTGCTGAAAAACCTTAAAATGGCGAGTTTTCGCATTCTCGCCGGTGGTTGTTGGGGCGGCGCAGTGGAGTTGGATGTAACCTAGACCCAAACGACGCATTCCAGAACATGGAGGGTGCTGGTCGGCACACATCATGTTGCAGTCATCGCCTCAACCGAGCCCGTGCATCGTTTACCGCAGCGAGGTAGGCTGGACGTTTTGTGTGCTGTTTTGCAAGAAGACATCGGTTCGTGGCGAGAACTGGCAGCCGTGACATGAGTCATCCGATTCTCTGTCCTATCAGCGACACATCTGTATAATGGCCGACATGTTTGTTCGTCTCCGCTAGGAGCCGATGCTCCCAGCAACTTCATCAGATCGGAAGTTGGACTTGAGAAAGTATCTACATTCATTGCTGGTCCAACGTCAGTCACCTAAGGCCTTATTGGCTTTGTAGCAGAAGGGGGCGACCGAAAACCGCGATCTAATCTGCCGCAATCGAACCAGCTGGAGAGTGTCGATTCGATGTTGCACAACTGAATGAAAGTACGATGTTGTCACGGGGCATGGAAACTGCACCCTCGGCGTCACGACGAATTGCCCCCTGCTTGGATAGCCGCGGAGAGTGTGAATGAACGGGGAACGAATCACGGAAGGCATCGGATGACGTGACGGAGATGTTGCGCCTAGCGGCATGCGGGTGGGGTCCGAAACGGATTGCCCGCTAGCTGGACTGCAGCCATCACACGGTGAAGGACTACGTGGCGACGGGCGGGTGAAGCTGTTCAAATCTCCTGAGCACCCGAAACGACTCCATGGCCTTTAGGGCAGGGCTGCGCGAGGATCCATTCGGCATCGCGGCATCGCGGCAATGCGGATGTGGTGCGCCAGAACCCGTTGGCCGAGAAAGGCGTGGCGGTCAGCCGGCGAACGCTGCAGCGCGCCATGCAATCCTATCGCTAGGCGCTGAAGGCTGAGGCGCTGGCAACGAGCGGTTCGAGACGCCCCCCCGGCCGACAGCTGCAGATCGCTTCGGCGAGCGTCTGGTCGAGATCGGCGGGGTGAAGGTCAAAGCATTCGTGTTCACGGCGACGCTCGGGCCTTCGCGGCGGCTGCATGTCCGTGCGTTCGAGAAGCAAAAGGACTGGTTCGCGCCGGGCTCGAAGCGCGTTCACAAACTTCGGCGGCGTGCCGGAGGAAGTGACTGATGGACTTTCACGCGTACTCTTGCGACCTGATCGGCCAGTTTCGTTTCCGACCGCTGGGGTCACTTCCTGCGTTCGCTCAAAATGGCAGTAACCTTATTGTCCGTTGTGGTGCGGGGCAGCCTCCAACATCGCAGCGGTCACTTTGTAACCAATGGTACCCCAGCTACGGTGCGTTGGTGGATGCCAAGTTCGGCAGTCACAAACCCGCTATGGGAAGCCATGCGTGTCAATCGGACCCGGCGTGATAGCGTAATCGCGGTCGGCGCTCCCGGCTCGAAGGTCTGCTACCTATCGCGTTCCTGCAATCTCACGAATCAGAGGGGCTATGAGCCAGTATGTTGGCTTGCCAGTTCGGCAAAAGGAATCCTCAGTGTGCGCGGCAAACGAAGTCGGTCAGGTCTGCTTGAGGGCAAGACCGAGTCCGAACCGTGTGATGATGGCACTCCTTGCGCTCCTCAGATTCGCAATGTCGAATTCCCACAAGTGCCTTCCTCTATTCCCCCACGGCTCGCCTCCTACAATGAGGACCAGCTCGGGCGACCCGAGCAACCCTCGGACCGCAGTGCAGGCTGAGCAACCTAATTTGACAGAGGCGGACATACGGTTGCTTTCGAAGGTATCATGCGGCGCAGCTGCATAAGGTCAAGACCGGCGAAAGAGCCATGAATCCGGCAGCGGATCAATCTATATATCGGAAAGGCTTGCAATCTCAGAACCTATAGACCGTGCTAAGGCCATGCTTCTGGACGGCAAGGGCGGATTTCAGGGGGCGACGGCACACGCCTGCCGCGCGAACCGGTTGATCGGTCGCTTGAGGCCGAGGTTCTCTCTTAGCGTTTGTCCAGAGTATCTGGACCTGAATTTGCCTCGTCGACGCAATTCAGGAACAACAAGGTCAACAAAATCACCGAGTCCACCCGGAAAGGCTGCCGGCATTACATTGAATCCGTCAGCCGCACGTTGGTCAAACGCATCCACCATGATGTCGGCAACTTCGTCTGGTGTTCCAACAACGAGGAGATGTCCCTTACTATCCGATATGTAGCGGATCAGTTGTCTCCAGGTCAATTTCTGCCGTATGGCCTGATCGAGGAGCAGTTTCTGGCGGCTTTGAATCAAATTGGTCTGGGGTAAGGACTCGGGAACTAACGAGTCGAGATTCATCGAACGAAGCTCGGTAACAAACCCCAGCAAACGATCGGCCACTCCAGTTAGAACGTCAATGTGCACATACGATTGTAGCCTTTCAAGCTTCTCAGAAGCTTCCTGCTTGGTTCTGCCAACGACCGGTACAATGCCGGGCATGACGAGCACCTCATCGTCCTCGCGCCCAAGTGCGCGCGCTTTCTCTTTGAGAGTTGCGTAGCTTCGTCTGCCCTCTTCCAAGGAGGGGGCTGCGGTGAACACGACCTCTGCGAATTCTGCAGCGAAGGTTGTTCCCGTATCGGATGCGCCAGCTTGAACCAATACAGGATATCCCTGCGGCGGCCTCGCGACATTAAGGGGGCCTCTGACCGATAAGTGGTCCCCTCGGTATTTAAGTAAGTGCAGCTTCGCGATGTCCGCAAAAATACCACTGCGCTTGTCGCGAACGAAAGCGTCGTCTTCCCACGAATCCCAAAGACCCGTGACAATTTCTACGAATTCCCTCGCTCGAGCATACCGCGCATCATGATCTGGAAGTGAGCTTTCGCCGAAATTTTCGGCTTCGAACTTAAATCCTGAAGTAACAATATTCCACGCCGCACGTCCGCGCGACAGGTGATCCAGTGACGCGAACATGCGTGCAAGATGATACGGCTGATGGTACGTCGTTGTCGCCGTCGCGACGAGGCCAATACTTTGTGCCACCCCTGAAAGTGCAGACAGCAGCGTAAGTGGTTCGAGTCCATCGTTTCGACTCGACCGAGCTATCGTTACGTCATTTCGTTCAAATATGCTTGGCGTATCGGCGAGAAAAACGAAGTGAAACGCTGCACCTTCAGCAAGTGCCGCCAAGCTAGCATAATAATCTATGTCGACCGAACCATTCGCTGGGACGCCGGGATCGCGCCATGCACCTTCGTGGTTTCCCGCGGGGAGGAGAAGAACTCCTAGCTTCATTTCGTCATTGCGTCCCATACCGTTTCTCCATTCGAGTTGGAATATCCTCGCGCACTGTGCCCGCCTGCTTGGTCGAGTTCATTGGCGTCACCACCAGCGCAAAAGTTGCTAGGCCCGACTAGGCTGCCAGCTTCCCAAACGCTTCGCCAAAGAGCTCAATGTGGAGGCTCTCGCCGGTGCCAGGCAACCATGCGTTAGCGCGAAGAAGCCATGGCCATCTACGGATGTTTCTAAACAGGAACGTTTGAAGGTGATACCGTGCAACTCTGCCGCCTCGCATCCAATAAGAGCGAATGTGCCCGCTTTTCGAAACGGGATTGCCTTCATCGAGCACCGGAAGTTCGGTGGATCGATCACTTCGACGGATTTGGGTCCGTGAAGCGTCGTCCACATCGCGGTGGCCGAGAGGCCTCACAGTTGGCAGGATCGATGCGTAGAGCCGTTCGGGAGCGGCGCACCGGGCAACGGTGTTGCAGAGTTGAGCATATAGCTTCGCGAGAAGGGATAGTGCGCGCTCAGCGCTAACGTAAGCGCACGCGAAACCTGCACGCAACGAGCCCGCGCATCGATCGGGACATATAACAGCTTGTGTTCGGTGTTGCATGTCGAACCTATCGCGTTTCGAGGGCCTAGCCGCATCGATTGTTAGGTGGCATGCTTCCGCTATTCTGATCAATTACTAGTATTGGTAGTTGAGTAAGCGACAGAGAGACCTCGTCTGGTGGAAGGAAGGCAGCCGGCCCTCGAAGCAGAATTCCAAGACCTCCAGACCGCTGACGGCAAATTCTACCGTTACGTCGTAATCGATCGCACTAGCAGGGCCACTTTCGCGCAATTAGTCAAGCAAACATCGGCCGACCAAGGCCAAGCATCTCTGAACTAATGGCCAGATCGAGCGCATTAGCGGCACGATCAAGGAAGCGACGACCAGCGCTCCCATTACGATCGACAAGGTTAGCTCGAAGCTCATCTTGCCGGTTTCATCACCGCCTATATTACTCGAGGGCCTCACACTATACCAACGCTTCTGCGAATGTCGGACTTCTCAGGCGGACCGATTCTAGCTCATCCCGCTCCCGCAAATGCCGGGATTAAACACCTCGCGCCATGCCATACTCGAACGCTCCCGTGCAGCGGTTTTGCACTTTACGACTTTAGCTTGCCGGCTACATAGTCCACTAGGAGAAAAATCTTTGCTTCCGTTATAGGTTAGCTCGGAGTCGCGGCTAAGCCCTAATTATCAGCGACAAGGCACAGAGCGTCGGTCTTGAGCGGTGGTCAAGCACTGCCGGCGACTGGTACAGAAGGGTTTGATGGCAAACTGTCGCCATGGAGTGAGCCCTTCCTCGCCGCTCAAATCACCAGCCTCATCTAATCGGCAGTACAAGCTCACGATGGTGTCGCAGAAGGCGGAGCGGCCGGGCGCGTCCAACACATTTCGCACCCTTTTACGACCAGGAATAACCGAGCAAATAACGACGAGCGTACCCGCTGGTCCAATCGCACCTAGCTGAGTATCCTCGCTGAGGTTCTCGCGCATAAGTCCGCGAGTCAAAAGGAATCAACGAATCGCAGGGGATCACGCCCAGGCGGCGCGCGAAGCGACTTTAAGCGACCGACATTGCTTTTGCGGTCCAAAGCCGTTCGTTATCCTACCGTGTGAGTTGTCCCAGAGCAGTGCGAGGTTCTACGCAATAGATTTCCAGAAGCTTATCGATCCATTTGGACGCTGGCAGTCGGCAAAACGATGCCCAGTTCTGGTAGCTTTTCTGCGTCCACATTAGAGATATGTTCTTGAGGAGAGCTTGCGTTCCCCGACTTTGTTAGCGCCTTGTATCGTGGGAGGATATGCGAGATGATGAAGAGGTTTCAGATTGGTCGCCTCATTTTCGCTATGACGGCTGCTACGCTACCGATATTGGCAGCGCGCGGAGATACATTGGCAGACACGGCCCTCCAACGTGCGAAGAAAGAGGGAAGCATTCGTATTGGCTACTCCAATGCCATACCGCCGGCCTACAAATCCGCCGACGGTCGGGTTACGGGTGAGGACGTGGAAATTGCCAGATCCATCGCAAAGAAGCTGGGAATCAACAAAGTCGACAGCATTCTGACGGAGTGGGGCTCAATCGTGCCCGGCCTGAAGGCGGAGCGGATCGACCTCACGATGGCTATGTACATTACGCCGAAACGTTGTGAGCAGATCGCCTTCTCCGACCCGATCTATCGCCTGGGAGAGGCTATGTTGGTTCCGCAAGGCAACCCGAAAAGCATAAAAGATCTGTCTACTTTCGCGGAGAACAAAGATTTGAAGCTCGCCGTGGTGACGGGGGCGGTCGAGGTTGACTATGCGAAAATTGCAGGGATTGATCAGTCGCAGCTACTTGTCTTGCGTGACAATACGAGTCTTCTCGCGGCGGTGCAGTCGGGACGCGCTGATGCCGGGGCGCTGCCCGCTATCCAACTGATCGAGATGGCGAAGAAGGTTACGGGTATCGAAGTCACTCCCCAGTACTTCGAAGTGGCTGGCAAGCCCGTAGAGGGTTATGGTGCGTTTGGCTTCCGCAAGGAGGACAGGGATCTCCTCGAAGCCTTCAACCAAGAGCTGAAGACGTTTCTTGGATCGTCTGAACACCTTGCGATCGTTACGCCATTTGGATTCGGCAAGAATACCCTGCCCGGAAAAAAGACTACGGCCGAACTTTGCGCGGGGAAATAAAGCAGTGCTCTTCTTTGGGGGCAACAGCATGTGTTCTTGGGCCTTCGAGGCCACCTTTCCGCAATGCAGCGACCGTCCGGCAAGAGAGGACATCGTTAGGGTTCATCAGGATTAAACAGAATGGGGGAGCGCCACATCACCGTAATGCTGCTCGCGATCATTGCGTTCACTGCGTGGCTCTCCACACTCGAGCGGTTCCATGATTTCTTGCCTGCCTTACTGGATGGCGCTATCACGACGGGCAGTATCGCCTCTATCGCCTCGTTCCTCGCCTGTGCCTTTGGGGTCACGGCGGCGCTCGCGCGGCTTTACGGACCATTGCCAGTGCGGTGGTGTGCGCGAGGGTACATCGAGGTGTTTCGTGGGACTTCGCTATTAGTGCAGCTGTTCTGGCTGTTCTTCGTATTACCTACATTCGGCATTTGGCTCGCGCCCTTCACAGTAGCAGTGCTGGCGCTCGGACTTAACACGGGAGCATACGGCGCAGAGATTATTCGCGCTGCAATCGAGGCCGTTCCACGCGGCCAGTGGGAGGCGTCGAGTGCAGTCAACATGACCCGTGGTCAGGCGCTGCATCGAATCATTTTACCGCAAGCCGTCGTGCTGATGGCACCGCCGTGGGGCAATCTATTCATCGAGCTGCTGAAGTCGACGGCGCTAGTCTCACTTATCACTATCCCGGATCTCGCCTTCAGAGCCTCGGAGATTAACACCTTGACCATGAAGACTACTGATATCTTCGTGTTAGTGTTGCTGGCTTATTTCGCGATGTCGTTAGCGATCACGATTCTGATGCGTCTGGTTCAGAGTGCGGCATCGCGCGGCGTCGCACCGGGAGGGGCCCCCTAATTGTGGGACTGGACCTACACGTTTGAAGTACTGCCGCATTTATTTAAAGCTGCGGGGGTCACCATCGAAGCAGCGGCCCTTAGTTTTGCAATTGCCGCAACCCTTGGGCTCGCCCTCGCAATACTGCGGATGGTAAGCCCGACGTTGTCGTGGCCAGTTGCACTTCTCGTCGAAATCGTCCGTTCGACGCCGCTGCTTATCCAGATATTCTTCATGTATTTTGCGCTACCGCAATTCGGCATAACGCTCGATTCGCTAACGGTCGGGGTGCTGGGCATCGGAGTTCACTACGCTGCGTATTGCTCGGAAGTCTATCGAGCTGGTTTCGAAAACATTCAGCGAGGACAGTGGGAAGCGTCGACGGCACTAAACCTTAGCCTGACCACGGCGATTAGGGTCGTCATCTTGCCGCAAGCCATTGTACCAATTGTACCTGCGCTTGGTAACGATTTAATTGCGATTTTCAAGGCAACACCAATTCTATCGGTCATCGCGGTCTTGGAGCTTATGGAGACGGCCAAGACGCTGGGATCGGAAAGTTTCCGCTACATTGAGCCGATCACCCTGGTGGGTTTGTTCTTTCTAGCTATGAGCCTCAGTTCCGCTGCGGCGATCAGATATGCCGAACGTGCTGTCAATCGGAGGATCGCACGATGACTCCTAATTCTAGATGGCCGGCACTTGGGCGCACTTCTATTGTGAAGCATTCAGAAGATCACGCGCTGCCTGCCGTCGGCCAGACGATGGTTCGCTTTGAGCACGTCACAAAGCGCTACGGCCAACACGTTGTTATCGAGGAACTCGACCTCGAGATCCGACGAGGCGAAAAGGTTGCTCTCATCGGACCATCTGGCTCGGGTAAGACGACCGTCCTGCGCATGCTCATGACGCTTGAGCGTGTCAGCGGTGGTATAATTTGGGTGGATGGCGAGCCGCTAACTCATATCGAGCAACACGGCCAGATGGTGCCGGCCAATGCTGCCCATCTTCGCCGCATTCGGAGCAAGATCGGGATGGTGTTCCAGCACTTCAACTTGTTCTCGCACATGACGGCGCTTAAGAACTGCATCGTGGCACCGGTCACGGTGCTTGGCCTGTCAAAGCGAGAGGCCGAAGAGCGAGCCGTAGACCTTCTCGGCATGGTCGGCTTGTCCGACAAAGTGCACCACTATCCCAGCCAGCTCTCGGGCGGGCAGCAGCAACGCGTCGCCATTGCGCGTGCGCTCGCTATGCGCCCTAAGGTAATGCTATTCGACGAAGTAACTTCGGCGCTTGACCCCGAATTGGCGGGCGAAGTTTTGGATGTCATCCGCAAGCTTGGGGCGGAGCACGATTTGACAATGCTGATGGTCACGCATCAGATGGGGTTCGCTAAGGGGTTTGCCGATCGTATCGGGTTTATCCATTCCGGTAAGATCGAGGAGGATGGGCCCCCAGAAACGTTTTTCGCGAATCCCCGGAGCGATCGGACGCGCCAGTTTCTGCGGGCGGTGCGGGAGGTGACATAGTCCCGCGGTGTGATTCGCATCCTGGGTCTATGGGCGAGCACAAGCATCTGCTGGTTTGTGGCTTGGCAAAGATAAGGACTTTTCAAGATGGCTGATCGCGTGACCTCCATTTGATCTTGTGTAAAGGACAGGAATTAAGGCGTCTTTCGCATCCTCAAAGTGATCATTCTAATACCCTCTGACTTGCAACTGCTCTCTTTCCAGACGGTGCGGCAGCGCCGATGATTTCTCATCGTTGTCGTGAGGGGCTGCAGCGCGTGTTCTCGTACCAGGCAAGGCTCGAAGAAGACGATTTGGGGGCCATCTGGTATGCTGCAACGAGTTGGCGAGGACGACCTCACGGATCCGGTACCGGGAGAGAAGACTTTGAGTTGATCAGCGGCTAGTTCTGCAGCGGGATTGCGGCAGTCGATCGGTATCGTGCGGGCGGCGGCAGCTTGCGCAGCACGTTCGGCGGCGGTGACGACATTAGACAGCGAAGAGATCATGACGTGCACAGCGGAGGATGGGTGGATGAACGCGGCGCGATACAGCGCTTTGGTGCCGTCGCAATTAGGCAGATCCGGAACAGCCCGTCGCTTTATCGACGGCTTTTGGCGGGAACCGGTCGCCAGCTCGGAATCAGCCGCAGCGTGTTTGGCATCGAGCGGTCGGCAACGGCGGACGACGTTATCGCCACGTCCGCCGTTGGCGGGAAAGCCGTAGTAGCGAACCCCTGGAAATCTTCCCTATGCGATAGGAAATGGCAGATGACTGGGCGACATCCGGCGCCATCACCTTGGTCGATTTGTCCTCGCGTCTTTGCGGACATTACCAACTGGCGATGGCGACGCGACGCAGGTGGCGGCCGAGAAGGGCACTATCTGCTCGGGAGCACCGAATGGCGACTTGACATAGATGCCCTTGTGATGCGTCTAACGCTCGCTACGCAGCTACTCTGAAGCATGCTAAGAAAGCGAGGCCTTGCGATACCGACTTGCGATTGGCTTGATGCAAACAAGGATATCGAGATAGGTCGGAAGCCAGAACAGACTTGATCTTCTCCCAACACCTCGTAATCAGATTTTAACTCGTCAGGCCGCAACGGCGGATTCCTTGTGTCCGGTAATTTTGGGAATTGCAGCTTGCGTGAATAGCCCGGCGGAGACCACTTTCGAGGAAGGAATCGTCTTTCGAGCGGAGTCTCATGTACAGAATATCAAGGGTGCCTGAGAAGCAAGCGCTACGGGATCACCAGAAGGCGGTCGCAAATGGAAGCAGCGCGAGATTGTCGCCGACGTTTGCTGGGTTCCAAGGAAGGCATGTCGACCGTGCTTTTCATCGAGTGGAGGGCGATCATTGCGTGTTTCCGTAATCGCGCGAAACGGATTTCGATAATAGCGCGCCGGCCGGAGTTCCGCCGTAGCGCGAAGCAATCGTGCGACCTCGTCTGCACTATAGATATACGGCGATCGCCGCTTGACGACGGCGTGGCCGAGTGCATCCGCCGCCGGAACCTGATGGCGCGGATTCTCGGCGTGCATCGCCAGCGCGAACCGCCGCACGGTAAGCAACCGGTTGCGGCGCTGCTCCGGTGACGGCGCACGTGCGGCCCATGCCAGGACGCGGGCGCTTCTGATGTGCCGGTCGCCGCGCTCCTCGGCGAAGCCGACGTAGCCCCTCAGCAGGATTTGCTGGACGCGGAACTTGAACCCCAGCGACTGCTGCTGGTCCACATATTTGGCAAGATATTTGCTCAGCATCACACATCTCCCGGCCAGGGTTGCGCGATCTGCAGCAGCATCGTCACGTCGACTTTGGCATAGTGCGCGGTCATGTCCGGTGAGCGGTGGCGCAGCACGGCACCAACTGTGTCGAGCGTCGCGCCGCCCCGCAGCATGGCGGTCGCGGCCGAATGCCGAAGCAGGTTGGCCCCATTCGACGGAGCGGGGATGTCGGCCTTTCGTATTGCACCACGCACAACGTCAGAGACTGCGCTCGAACCTGTCAGTGGCCGGATTGGTGCATTCGACATGAAGAAGAGTCGACCATCGGCGACGTGCGGCCGGGCCTGATCCAGATATGCGAGCACGGCATCGCCGGCGTCTTGCGGCAATGGTAATCTCGTCTCCCGCCGCCCCTTGCCACGAACCGACAGCGTCGCCTGTTGCCAATCAATATCGGTGAGACGAAGAGAGAATGTCGCCGGCCCGCAAGCCCACAAGCCCAGTCGTGCCAACAGCAGCAGGATCGCCCGATCACGAACGCCAGTCGCCGTGGTCTGGTCGCACATTGCAATCAACGTCTCGACATCTGACGAGCTGATGTACCGCGGCAGCGACGACAGTCGCCACTGCGGAATCATTGGCCCAGCATGATCGAGTCCCGCCCGGCACAACCCCCGTGCGGTGAGGAACCGCAAATATCCTCTCAGCGCCATCGTCATAGTCTTCACATAGGCGAGCGAGACCCGTTTCGTCTCTGCAATGATCACGTCGCGAATGAGTTGGGCATCCCAGCTTCGCGGCTTGCTGCCAAGTGCCGGGAGCAGCCGCATGACCATGCGACCATGTCGATCTATTGTCAGCTCTGTGACGCCGCGATGCTGCCGCAGCCAGTCCTGGAACTCGACTACCCACCGGTCGAGCGTCGGTAATGCGAGCTTCGGCTTGCGCTGGACGATCCCGCGCTCGCCGAGAAACTCGACGAACCGGCGCACCCGCCTCACGCACTTCTTGGACACGCCCTTCACGCGACGTATGCCGGGTCATCGACAGCGATGCCGAGCGAACCGATCGGTGACGCCATCATCGATGTCGGTGACTGCGACCTTAGACAGCGTCAGCCATTGCGCGAGGTGTCGGGCTGCGGCGTCATAGCCGCTCACCGTCAAGCTCGAATGCCCCAACACCGTCAGGTGTCGTGCGAACTCCGTCACCAGCGGGGCAAGATCGCCTGCGTCCATGCAGCGCTGCCCGTGGCAGTGGTTCTCACTCAACTTGACCATTCCTTGTCTCCCTTTCGTTGCCATCAAGACAGGAAGGGAGGCCTCAGATTATGCGGAGCGAGGAAGAGGGCACTGGGAACTAAACTGTTGATAACGGAGCGGATCTCGGATCGAACGGCCGCGCACTCCGCATAATCGTAGGCTCCGCATAATTGCGGAAGTCGACTGGATGGCTGGCCAGGAACACTTTCACGCCGGAGGGGATCATGCCGAACGGACCGCCCGGATCACCCGCTGCAACTGCACCTCGTCGACGTCCACGCCGGCGCGCACGATCACCTCGCCAATGGAAATTTCGATCACCGCGCCTGACACAGACGCCACCACAACCTCGCGACTTGACGGCCGCGAGGGACAATGCAACTCGGCCCGAGCATCACGGCGCCAGGCGAAGAGCTGCGACGGGTGAATGCCGATCCGGCGGGCGATCGCCGAGACGCTCCCGCCAGGCTCCAGCGCCTCTACCACAATTTGTGCCTTGAACTCGTCCGACCAGCGTCGGCGAAGCTGCCGCGGTGCTCCATCGAGACGGTCGGCGACCGCCTCGATCATATGGAAGGTTCTAGTTCCAGAACTAGGCTCAGACATAGAAGCTCACATCGGCTCACAAACTCAACAGCCGATAGCTCACCCACTCCGCTAGGTGTTTAGTCCCGGCATTTGCTGGAGCGGATTGAGGGTGAATCGTTCGGGCTCTTTTGTCCAGGCTTTGCAGATATATTCGTAGGGCGTGAGGCCCTTCAGGGTCTTCAGCCGCCGAGCGTAGTTGTATGCGTTAATGAAGTCAGCAAGGTGTGCTTCGAGCTGATCGTGTCGATCGTAATGATAGCGTTGGACGGTCGCTTCCTTGATCGTGCGGTTCATGCGCTCGACCTGCCCATTGGTCCAGGGATGCTTGATCTTGGTCAGCCGATGTTCGATGCCATTCTCTTGGCAGCGCATATCGAACATATGTGTCACGTATCTTGCCGTCGGGCCGTCCGCGTAGCGCGGCAAGAAGGTGAACTGGATCCCATTGTCGGTGAGAACCGTATGGATCTTGTAGGGCACAGCCGCGATCAGAGCTTCGAGGAAGGCGGAGGCGGAGGTCCTTCCCGTCTTCCTGACCAGTTGCACGAAGGCGAACTTGCTGGTGCGATCGATGGCGACGTAGAGATAGAGCTTGCCTTCAGCGGTCTGGAGCTCAGCAATGTCGATGTGGAAATAGCCGATCGGATAAGCCTTGAACTTTTTCTTCGGAGGCTTACTGCCTTCGACCTCCGGCAATCGACTGATGCCGTGGCGCTGGAGACAGCGATGCAGGGATGATCGCGTCAGATGTGGGATGGTCGGCTGAAGCGCATAGAGGCAATCGTCGAGCGGCAATAGCGTATGCCGCCGGAAAGCAACAATGATCGCCTCCTCCTCGATGGAAAGCACGGTCGATTTGGCTTCCGTTGGGCCTGTCGGGAGATCGGCGACTGTCTCGCGCCCCTTCCACTTCGCGACGGTCTTTTGGTTGATCCCGTAGCGCCTGGCGAGCGCTCTCAGGCTCTCTTGACTATCTTGTATTGCTCGACGGATTGCCTCCGTCGTGGTGGCGCAGCCGTGTAAAACCTGTCCCATAGCGCATCCTTCGAATCGTGCGATAAGAATGCACCATCAAAGCTTGGGACTAAACACCTAGACGGGGTCTCTTTGCCGCTTACGTAGTAGCCGTATCCGGTACCGCGCGTCGCTCCTGATGTCCGCCTTGCGGAACCCGCGGGTGCGGATCAGATGCGCTAGATTGAGCGCGTCCGTCCGGTCGATCTTATTGCGCCACGCTTTCAGCCCGGCGCGCACGTGCGGAGTTTTCAGAAGACCGAACCAGACCGAGCTTCAACAGTTCTGGATGCAGCTAGGCCGACAGCGAGCCCCGGCCCCCTGGCCGAGGCGGCGCATCCGGCCGAGTTACGGCTTCAGCGCGTCTTGATCGCGTCCGGATCGGTTACCACCCGCCGTCTCCATCATCACCTTGTCGCTCGTCTACCACCCAGATCGCCGTCTGGTACATGCCAACGTCCAAGCCACAGAACCAATCCATGGTGTGACTCCCGTGTTGCTGAAGGTGACCATTGGGCGTGTCATTCATCGTACATGTACATGCCTTGCTGCCGCAACTATGGGCGCGGCCCCAATTGCGGGCCAGCACTCGTCACGGAGGACCGGTCAATCCCGTCTTATCGTTTAAACGTCCAGAATATCCAGTATCTAGATCCAACATTGTCGTGACACGGTTGAAGCGATCTCGATGAGTAGCGCGTGTTCGACGCAGCGTACGAGCCTCCTTCCATGAGACCGTCTGTCGTCATACAATTCTGACGTGGAGTGGCGAGAGCCTCATGACGACAAGAGTCGACGGCAGGGAACCGCATAAAGAGGGCCGAGTTAGGAGTCCATTCGGGGGGGGGCGAGATGCCGCACGGGAGTCCTCGACCGTATGAGGCGTTCAGTAGCGCCGCCAGTATCGATATTGTACAGCGGCGTCCGCCGTCGACTGGCGGATACTAACGATGACGCTGCATGTATGATCTCGAAGTGCTGTTTTTGACCGCCGAGCCGTCCGCATGCAAATGCTGGAGCAATCACGAACCAGCGCGTGTCATCGACTTCGTCATCACGATCTGCTTCCTGTCCAACACGATGGGAAAGAATCTTGCGAACAGGTCTAGACATTGTCGAAATGGGGACGTTATTTCTCTTTCGAATCGTTGGACCACAGAAGCCTACGAGGCATGCGTGCACGTAGCCTTCGCCTTTGCTCCACGCGGATGATCGTGACCTTGCCGAGTGTCGGCTTCGCTACGCCGTCGGACAACGGCAACATCCACTTAAACAAACAGCCTTAAAGATCAAGCCTTAGAAGTTGGCACGAGTCTTGAACGAGACCAATATCGCATGCTCGAAGGAACGCAGCCAGGAGCTACTTAAAATGGCCGCTTCGGATCACTCACGGTCACGCGTGAATTTGACTGTTCCAACCCGGCTGCCTGGCTCAGCTCGCGACCACGCACGGCTCTCCTGCCGTGGTTCGCGCGGGCATTGCTTGAGCTATGCCGGTACTCGACCATTCAGGCGTGCTCATCGCCCGCGACATCTTCTTTCTCGCGAAACGCGCGCAAAACTACAAGAACCCGCCAGGCCGGCTGAGTAGCTTTTGCACGCTTCAGTGCGCGAACCCAATCCCGACCGTTGCACGAAAAGAGTCTAGGACCTGAACCTGCGTGGCGGTGTTAAAGTGGCGGTAGTCAAAAGTTCAACATCGGATAAGACCGGTCTCGTTCATGTGCGCCGTTCTCACGATTCTGAGACTTCTAGGAATCATCTATTAGCCGATAGGATTCTCAGGCGGTTGGACTGAAGCACAAGATCGCGCAGCATTTAGTGCACCGGTTCAGAATCGTTCGCAAATGGCTGCCTCGCGCTAGGAGTTCGAATATAGCCTCTCGAAGTAGCCAAAGTCAGCACTCCCGGTGTCCCCAAATGAGGCTGTGGCTGCGTCCGTACGGGCGAAGCAGATGCGCGAGGAGAGAAGAGGTCGACCGGCTACAGATACCGTCACTATCCATCGATCAAAAGGCCGGGCGCCTGGCTAGACAGGTTCGCTTGATGGCTGACGGGAGCAAGTCCGAAGGAACAGAAGACAGGCATCAATGTCAAAAAACGTGCTCGATTTACTCACTATCCTCGATCTCGAAAAGATCGATGCGAACCTGTTTCGTGGCAAGGGGCCGGACATTAGCGCACAACGTGTGTTCGGTGGCCAGATGATCGGGCAGGCAATGGTCGCGGCATGCCGCACGGTCCGAGGCCGCCTCCCGCATTCGATCCACGGCTATTTCATTCGGCCGGGAGATCCGCGGGTGCCGATCGTCTATCACGTCGAGGCCATCCGCGATGGCAAGAGCTATTCGAGCCGGCGTGTCACGGCGGTTCAGCACGGCGATGCGATTCTCTCGATCATGATTTCGTTCCACGTGGAGGAGGTAGGAGCCTTCGATCATCAGACCAGCATGCCTGACGTGCCGCCGCCAGAGAAGTTCACGGCGGAAGCATTGTCGAAGCAGCCGAACTTTCCCGATATGCCAGAAATCATTCACCGTTACTATCAAGCTGATCGTCCTGTTGAATTGCGTCCGGTCGAAATCGGTCGTTATGTCGGTCAGAAAATCAAAGACGGGCGCATTCATGTTTGGATCAAGGCCGCCGCAAAGCTGCCCGACGATCTGGCGCTGCATATGTGCGCGCTAGCCTATGCCTCGGATCTTTCGCTGCTCGATGCGGTAATGGCGCGCTATGGCCGCACACTATTTGATGGGCGCATGATGTCTGGAAGCCTCGACCATGCGATGTGGTTTCATCGCCCGTTCCGCGCCGACGAGTGGCTACTCTACTCCAAGGAGTCGCCGAGTGCCCAAAGCGGACGCGGCCTCGCACGCGGCCTGATCTTCAAGCCTAACGGCGCGCTGGTGGCGTCCGTCGCCCAAGAAGGGGCGGTGCGCGAAGAGCGCTGAGCATTCATGAGTGCGGAAATGCGTTCTCGCGGTCACCTAAAGTCGTTGCGCGACATGATGCTCCGCGGCCGGCGGGGCTGCGCGCACATGGTGATCGTGCCGTCCATTTGCGCGCTTCGCTACCGGCAGTTAAACCCGGAAGCCGGTACCAGAAGTGAATTGTGCATCGTGTGTTCGCCTGCCGACATGAGGTACGCGGCCCAATTTTAGAAATTGGTCAAAGCGTGCCATCACTCAAATTGGTTAGGAATGTTTAACTAGGTCAACGGTCCCAATTAGCGACCATTTCACTACCTGGTTTGGGAGCTGCGTAACGGAGGTGCCAGTGATTAAGTTAGGTCGAACCACGGAAGCCGTCCTCAAACTTGCCCGATCTTTTCCCGCAAGCGACGTCGACTTCCTCGTGGACAATAAGGAGAAACCGACGTGCTCGACGACACCGAGCTCATTCAAAGCCCGAATGCGGATCGGAAAGTGGCGAACCAGCGGATGCGCGGTGTGCGAGTCGGAAGCCAGCATCTAGATGACTATCCGATAGGGGCCGCGGTTGACTCAAGGCCTAAACTTAGCGTTCGAGTTGCGCTGCGACTTAGGTTGCGCGTTGATCCACATCGAGGGAAAGCCGTTCGGCGTGTCCGAAAACGCCAAACACGTCACCGTCGCGAGCGGTTCAGGGACGCAAGGAAGCCACATGTTATCCGCAGCGTTGGCGCGGCGGGCCCTTCGGCTTCATCGTCGAAATCGACGCGGGAAAAGAACGGCATCGAGCGTCAGCTCTCGAATAATCTTTGTTACCGGAGCGGGACTAATCCGTGCTGCTGTTCGGATGGTGCCAGGGAAGGGTTGCCGCCTCGGCGCGTAGACCGGCGGGCACCTTACGTGCGGAGCGCGATGGAGAATGTAGCCCGCATGTCCGAGCGGACGAACGTCGCAGCGTGTGCTGAACCGTAACGCGAGAAGGGCATGTGGTGGGCGGCTTCGCGGCCTCTGTTCCGGCGCGTACCAGTCGCCGGTGCCAGGCGACTAACGAGCGTACCATCGTGTTGGCCGTATGATAGCATGTGTGTCGAGCGATGTTCTGTAAGAATGAGTGTGGCCGGAGAAGTGGAGCACTCGATGGGAGTACTATCGCATCTGCGGGTGGTCGAGATCGGTAGCTCGGCGGCAGTCAGCTATTGCGCAAGGTTGTTTGCGGATTTCGGCGCCGATGTGCAGAAGGTCGAGCCCCCAGCGGGCGATCCGCTTCGTCGAAGCGCAGAACTGACGCCCGGCGGCGAGAGTGCGTGGTTCGGATTCCTTAACTTCAATAAGTCGAGCATCATCATCGATCGCGCTGAGCCGGATGCGGTCACGCGGTTGACGGCACTGATCGAACATTGCGACGTTCTACTCGATGGCCGCGATGTTGATCCCGCGGATTGCCCGACTATTGATATCGCCGCGATCCGGCAACGACGCTCCAGGTTGATCTACCTCGAAGCGAGCTGGTTCGGCCACCATGGTCCGTATGCAAAATTCGCTGCCAGCGATTCGTCCGTCCGGGCGCTGGCCGGCCTCGTGAAGCTGGTTGGACCGGCGGGGGGGCGGCCGTTGCACGCGCCCGATTTCCAGACTGCTATACTGGCCGGTCTGTGGGGCTTTATCGCCACGGCTTCAACGGTGATAGCGCGAATGCAGAGCGGGGCAGGGCGATCGTGGTCGCTCAGCATTTTTGAGTCGAGCCTCGTCCTCAGCGAGTATCTCATGTTCGAGGCGTATGCGCGCGGCGACGTGATGCGCCGGATCGGCATTAACCGTTTCTGGCCGACCTTTCCAGCTGGCATCTATGAAACCAAAAAGGGTTGGCTTGGCCTTACCACAGGCACGCCCGCACAATGGCGGGCTTTCTGCGACCTGCTCGGCCTATCCGACTTGCGGAACGATCCAGCTCTGGTCACGGGCCTCGATCGTTTGCAACATGTCGAAAAAATCGAGCGGCAGTTCATGCCGAGGCTAAAGACGCGCACTGCACAGGAGTGGTTCGCCGAAGGAGTGAAGCGCAAGATTCCGATCGTGCCGGTGCCCGAAGTATCGGAGTTGCTCCGGGACGCGGAGAAGAAAGAGCGTGGAGCAATCGTGCCCGTCTTACTGGGCGAGGAGCGAGGCCTGACGGTTGGCTCGGCGCAGCAGCTGACATTGACGGCGCCACGCCGAGGCGGGAAGGTGCCAGCTCCAGGCGAGCAGCAGAGTTTTGCCAATACGCTCAGAGATCTGACCAGCTCCGCCCCGCCTTCATCCTGCTGCATTGAGGCGGCCCGGCTGCCATTGGAGGGAATTCGTGTCATCGACTTCGCGATGGGATGGGCGGGCCCCTTGTGCACCCGGACACTGGCTGATCTCGGTGCCGACGTCATTAAGATTGAAGCTGTCCAGTATCCGGATTGGTGGCGCGGCGTCGACCGGCGGCCGGCTTACGTCAACAGCAAAATGTATGAAATGACGCCGGGCTTCTGCGTCATGAACCGCAATAAGCGCGGCATCACTCTCGATCTGTCGCGGCCAAAAGGCGTAGCACTTGCCAAGCGGCTTTTGGCGGAAGCCGATATCGTCGTCGACAATTATTCGGTTGATGTGCTGCCGAAGCTTGGGCTTGGCTATGCCGTCCTTAGAACGCTTAACCCGCGCCTCGTCATGATGTCAATGTCAGCCTTTGGTGCGAGTAGCGCCAATCGCGATTGCCGAGCCTATGGCTCTACTCTGGAACAAGGCTCGGGTTTACCCAGCGTGATCGGAAATCCCGACTCGCCGCCAGTGATGAGCCACGTGGCGTTCGGGGATGCGGTTGGTGGGTTGAACGGCTGCGCCGCTGTTTTGGTCGCGCTGACGCATGCTTGTAAAACTGGGCAGGGTCAGTTCATTGATCTTGCCCAGATCGAATGCATGATGCCCTTTGCGGCGCCATGGATCACTGTCAGTTCGATAAGCGGTATGCCGCCGCAAAAGTATGGCAATCGACATCCGCAGTTCGTGCCGCATGGCTGCTTCCGGTGCTGCGGTTACGACAACTGGATCGTAGTGACCGCCACCGACGACGATATGTGGCAGAGGCTTGCACTGGTTATTGGTCGGCCCGATTGGGCCTCGGAGTTATCATTGAAGTCCGCGGAAGCTCGCCGTGGCATTGAGGAAGATATCGAGGCAGCAATTGAAGACTGGACACTCGCCCGCGCAGCGGATCAGGCCATGTCTGAATTGCAGGCCGTAAGGGTTGCGGCCGGCGTAGCGCGCCTGCCAAACGATCTGCTCAAGGACCGGCATCTCAGGTCGCGCGCGTTTCTTCAGGAGGTAGAGCGTGCATTCGTAGGTTGGCATCTGCAACCCTCGATGCCGGTTCGGGAAGGGTTATTGCCGTATGCGATCCGCAAACCGGCCCCAACACTCGGGCAGCATAACAGAGAGATTCTTTCTGGGCTTCTCGGACTCTCCGACACTGCGATACAGCAACTGACCAGGGAGGGCATTATCGGTACGAAGATGCTGTCCGAATGCGAGCTTGTAAGGCGAGGGAGATATGGCCGAGATTGACAGGGTCTCGGGTTTTGTAGGTTAGTCGCTCACTGGTCCTAGCAAGGATCGTCCGCTCTTCCGAGGGAATGGGTTCAGATGATGCGAAAGGTAGCTATCACTACGTCGATCAATCCTGGCTGTCACGATCAAACGCTTAAATGTGCTCGCTCTTTATCCTCTCCGCGTGCCATCCCCACGCGTCTGGTCCGCGTCGCTGCGAAGTAGTCATTTGTCAAGATTCGATGCATGCGACTGACATTTCGGATCGCTAATGAATGGCCGGCGTGTGGGAGAAGGCGTTCGCCGAACTGATCAGGGACCGCGATAACAATTACCTGATGCTCGACACCACTCTGTTCGTGTCCACCAGCAGGCGGCGAGAGGAAAGGGGGCCAAAACTCAGAAGCTGGGCGTTCCCGAGGGGCTTGATTGCCAAGATCCACATGCTCGGCGACGGCCTCGGCCGGCCGTTGGGCTTATGCTCACCGTCCGCCAATGACATGACAACCTCACTGCAAAAGCCCTGCTCGGAGGCTTCAAAGTCGAAGCGGTCCTGGTCGACTGGTCGACCTGCGATCGTTAAAAAGTACGATCGCTTTTCGCGCGCAGAAGGGCAAGCTCAACTCGCGCGAAGTCAACGAGTTCGAATTTCCAGGACCAAACGCCAGACGGCAGAGACAGGTGTGTGTTTTGGATCCATCAAACTACTACCAAGCTTAGTAGTTTCGGTGTTCTTGGTTGTCAGGTAAGTGAGTTGTCGGTTCTGTAAACGAGCGTCGTTCAACGTACAGCTCGCCAAGAAGCGCGGCAGATTCCGGTCGCGTGTGTAGTATTCGCACAATCTGAGAGAAACGTGCTTGACCAGGGATCTCTTGCATGTGGTGGAGGCGGTTATGGGCCGATTTCTCAACGGGGCGCGAGCTATTGCGGCTCTAGAATCAAACGTCCGATCTTGCGCGCGTTCGTTTCCGGCTATCTTCAGTCTGGAGCGGCTCCATTATGTTAACGAATAATGGTCGAAAGCTCATTAACGTCCTCTACGGTACTAGACTCCTGAACTGCGGCCACGACAGTCGCCCGATCAGAGCTGCTTATAGCTGAGTATCTAGCATCAGACGCTGGAACCGGCGATCAAGTCGTGAAATTATTGCCGGCACTCACGATGGGCTTAGCCCTACTAAATCGGAGCCTTGATTGAATAACGATTGGCCGAGGCTCTAAAAGAGCCAAAGCTGCAGTGACCTGAAATCCCGCACCTTCTGTAACTTCTGAAAGAAGCATCATGAGCTACGAGACTATCAAATATGAGGTCGCGCAGCAGATCCTGACCATCACCTTGAACCAGCCCGAAAAGCTGAACGCCTTCACCAACACCTGCAGGCAGGAGCTGATCGATGCCTTTGATCGCGCTGACAAGGACGACGAGATCCGGGTCATCATCGTAACTGGGGAAGGCCGGGCATTTTGTGTAGGCGCCGATCTCTCGCCAGGAGCTGACTCATTTGACATCGATGCGCTGCGTGGGTTGGCGAGACGGTTATCCGACGGCACGGTAGATTATGGCGATCCGCACATCCGCGACAGCGGTGGCCTGCTCACGTTGCGGATTTTCAAATGCCTCAAGCCCGTAATCGCCGCGGTGAACGGTCCGGCGGTCGGTATTGGCCTTACGATGCAACTAGCAATGGACATTCGCATTGCGTCCGAGCACGCGCGCTTTGGCTTTGTGTTCTCTCAGCGCGGCATCGTACCTGAGGCGGCTGCGAGCTGGTTCCTGCCCCGGATCGTCGGAATCGCGCAGGCTCTGGAGTGGTGCTATAGCGGCAAGGTATTCTCAGCCCAGGAGGCGCTCGCCGGCCGACTCGTCAGTAAGGTGGTGCCGGCTGATCAACTTCTGCCTACCGCGCGCATGCTCGCTCGCGAGATTGGCGAGAAGACCCCACCCGTATCGATCGCGTTGATCCGGCAGATGATGTGGCGCATGCTAGGTGTCGATCATCCGATGGAGGCTCACAAAATAGACAGTCGAATCAGCTATGTGCTCGGTGGCTCTGCCGACGCTAAAGAAGGCGTAATGGCATTCCTAGAAAAGCGGCCCGCATGCTTCAAGAATAAGGTATCGGCCGACATGCCTGATTGTTTCCCATGGTGGACGGAACGGGAGTACAAATAATCGGTCGCGGTTTTGCTGCGGGCCTACCGGTCTCAGGCGTCGGTTTGATGGCACAGCCGGCTGAACAGACTGACGTAGATGAGATCGTAATGGCGGGCACCTGCCGCGCGTTTAGGGAGCCGGGGCGGCTGAGCTAATCGAGCAGAGCGTCCCTACGGCATGGTGGAGCGCGCAATGTGACCTATGTCGGCACCAAGCGCCTTTAGCTCGTTGAGGACCTGGAGACGGGCCCTTGTCGCCCTCAGGCTTTGCTCAGTCTGAGCAGGGCCGTGCTCGTCCGGAGTAGGGCTGTGATGTAAGACAACCTCATTCTGTGCCGTATGAAGCTCCAAATCGCACTAATGATTCTAGATCACCGGGGAGCGTGGAACGCGCGGAATGGACGACAAACGGCGAGCAGGGGGATTGCACCAGAGGCGCATTACCTGGTCGCTAATACGCTGCGGCGTTGCGCATCTTAGAGCGGTCACGATTCCGGATTTGGGACGAATATGGTTCGAGATGCTGGCTGGGCTGGAGGCCGGCATCCGATGGTCCGACCACTTTCCAATGATCTTGCGTAAGCGTGTTGTTGCGGCGGTTGCGAAGGGTGAGAGCTGTCGTTCGTTCGCATTGAGGTTGGCCTTGCGGTGTCGTCAGTGGTGAAGTGGTCGCAGCGTCATCGCGCGCCTGGCAAGATGGGCGGACCCGCAAGCCGGTGCTTGAGCCGCATCGCGCCTGTATCAGGCAATGGATCGGCCAGACGCCCCATTTGACGCTGCATGCCCTGAAGGACGAACTCGCGGCGCGAGGGGCCACGGTCTTCCACAATGCGGTTTTGGCTGTTTCTGTGGCGCGAAGGGCTGCGGTTCAAAAAAAGCTGCTCGCCCTCGAGCCGGCGCGCTCTGACATCGCACGTAGACGCCAACGCTGCCGCTCATGGCAGGCCAAACTCGACCCTCGACGCCTAGCCTTTATCGATGAGATATTCATCAGGACCAACATTGGTCCCCGTTGCGCGGATGGGGGCCAAAAGGTGAGCGGGCGCGGAGCTTCACGCCACATGGCCATTGGCGGACGCTGACGTTCCTCGGCGCCTTGCGCTGTGACCGCTTCACCGCACCTTGCCTGTTCGACAGCCCGATCAAGGCGAGTGTTTCCGCGCTTATGTTCAGCACGTTCTCGTGCCGCAGCTTCGGGCGGGCGACATCGTCATCATGGACAATCCCGGTAGTCACAAGCCGGCTACCCTGCGCGGCTTGATCAAAGCCGCCGGCGCAAGGCTCTGGTACTTGCCGCCATACTCTCCTGACCTCATTCCGATCGAACAGAGCTTCGCCAAGATCAAGCACCGGATGCGCTCCGCCCAGAAGCGCACGATCGATATGCCGACTCATCACAACTATCCAGCCCAACGAATGCAGCAACTACTTCGAAAACGCAGGATACGCTTCCATCAACAGGTGAACGCTCTAATGCGACACAGTTCGGATGTTTCTCGATGAACTTAGGTGGACGCGCGCTCATAGGAAGGTCGTGAACAGCCAGCAGTTTTCGACTAAGAAGCGAGGATTTCGCTGCAGATACGGCGCTTCGCTGCAGATACGGCGCGCGGACGTATCGTTTGATCATGGCAATTCGCCTCGAGCGCTCTCACGACTAGCTCTCGTTTGTTCCGCTGATTTCCGAGGTAAATTCGTCTGAGCTTACATACTAAGTCCCGTTTAAACCTCTCTAAGCGGTGTGTTTTCGATCGAAGCGGAGCCGCGATGGCCTGTCAGCAGCGGTATTGGTCAAGCGTCCGATGCTCGATTGCGATGGCCCGGCGCCGGAAGTCATGTTCATCTGCATTGAAGCACGCGTCGAGAGTTAAGCGATTCCGGCATCGTTGGTCTAGTACTGCAGAACACTATGACCTCGACCGCACGCCGACCTGACTGACTTGGAGCGTATCATGTCCGGCAAACCGAGAGCGGTCAGCTACACAAGCCGCGGTATGAGCCGCCGACCTCGCTAGAAGACGTAATCATCGATGGCGGCTGCCGCTATGCCGCGCGCGGAGCTCGCGGATGGCTGCGGGTCGCGCGATAGGCATCCTGTCCCCATGCTCTACGGCTACGTCGCCGCGATCTCTGTCGTCGCGCTACGCCATAGCGATATCGGCAATAGTCTCTCGACCAGGCCAGGCCGGGATTGCCTGGCGCAAACGCATGGCGACATATATCCGCCTTCTTGCTGTCAAGATTTCTATGCTGTGATACGGCTGGGGCCGTTGCGCTCGCGGCGTTGTCAGACTTCAACATGTGATCAGGGCTTTCTTCTACACATCCTTCTGCACCATCCGCTGCTTGTACTGTCACGAACCGGTTCTGAGGCGGACACTTTCTGCGCAGCACTATGCCGATATCCCAGCGACCATCGAAAGGCCATGCGCCAATATAGTATGCCAAGACGCTGCGCCGCGGCCGCTAATCACCGCGACGTGCGAGCATGTACCCGTAAAATCTTATGGTGTGCGTTGCGTTTTTACCACGTGCGCGAAAAAGTATCGTGAGATAACCGCCTTAAGCGGCCGTTCCGCCATTGCCGCACCCCTGTTTAGGACGCACTGGTCAATGGGCTGATCAGGTTTGCGTAACTTCGCCCCAAAGCGACCAGGCACCGAGAGCTTACGAGTGATGGCCACGGTACGCTTGCGCGTTGGCCATATCTGGATTGCACTATTTCCAGCGGCCAGCACTTGAGCAGTCCCTATCTTCGACTGTTTGAAGGGCGCGTTCTTCCCAACAGATGCAGCCACATGCGAATCATCTGGCGCGCTCGTGCTCAACAAAAGCTTGGTATTTCGCCGATCGTAATCCGGTGAGCTTTTCCCTTTCATAACTGAAAGGTGGATGTACGATCAAGATTTCCAGGACCTCGGACTCTTTTAGCAATTCATGATCTGCGAGCCGCAACCCAACAAGTTCGCTACGCGATAGAACGCTTTTCCGCTCAACGTGCTGGCACCGCTTCGAGCGTTGAAGCCAATATCGCCGACCAGAGTAGGTAGTGTCTCGAGCCCTAGTTGATGCGTACCATCAATTGGCCGCTCGCCATACGATCTGGACCGTATGGCTATAGAACGGTGTTCATTGGGATGAGACCAAAGGTGCAGAAGATGACAACTGTCGTTAATCCGTTGCAAGTCTCTCGATTTCTCCGAGTGTATGACGACGCTGCCGCCCAAAAACGGATCAAGCTTTCTATCGGATTCGATTTTCAAGAGTATGTCTCGATTACTCACGCTCTTCCAACAAAAAGGCTGACGTATCCAAATTTCCGGCCAGATCGCTCGCCAATCAAATCAGGCGAAGGATATTGGATGATAGGCATCGACAAAGACAATGCGGTCGCACTTGTACAGGCTGCTCGATTGTATGATCTTTCTGGCACCAACTTTGCGGAACATCTTGAATCTCTGAAGGCCTTTTACGCTGACCCGACTATACATGCACATCCTGACGACCGTTGTACCTGCACCGCACCAAGCGCGAAGGAGATCAGCGGGAGAGTGGCCTACCACGGGGACTTTTGGTTGCGCGAAGACTTCAGAGGTCAGGGCGTGCCCAAGATCATGGCTGCCGTATTGCGCGGCATTTCTTTTGCAATGTGGGCGCCCGACTTCTTATGTGGACTTGCCGCGCAATGGACCTTGGATAAAGGCGTTCTTGCGCAATACGGACATACGCATCATGAAGCCGGTGGTGCGATATTACGGCTGGTAGCAGAGGATATTGCGGACGACGACTTACTCGTTTGGCTAACCGGCGAGGAGTTGAGGAGTCTTGTTGATAGCACGACAGAAGCGATCCGCATTTGAACTTTCTTCCTCTGTGACTACAGTAGGTGACGATTGTTGTGTCCGTTAGATCGTTCAAAATGAGGTGAACCAGGAATTATCGGGCTCGAAATATGATGGAAAATGCACGTGTCGGACAGAGATCTAGGGATAACTTTGCCCGCGCGCGGTTCATATTCCCTGACGGCACATCACGATCAACCGTCGAACGAGATCCGATTCCGCTCTATGTCCAGCGTGGGTTAGGTTGCTATGTGTTCGACGTCGATGGCCGTCGGTTTCTGGATCTCAATTGTAACTTCACGACGTTGATCCATGGCCATGCCTTTGCGCCCGTCGTGGAAGCGCTAACCCATCAGCTCCAGCGCGGCAGTTGTTTCGCGAACCCTACAGAGAGCGAGATCGAGCTCGCCGAGCTACTGTGCGAGCGCATTCCGCAGGTTCATCGAATCCGTTTTGTCAACACGGGGACTGAAGCTGTGCTGTTTGCGATCAAGGCTGCCCGAGCCTTCACGGGACGTTCGAAAATCGCGAAGCTTGAAGGCGCGTATCATGGCGCCTACGACTGGGCCGAGGTCAGTCTAGCGGCCATGCCGGACGACTGGGGTGATCCCGACGCACCCAGTTCTACGGGTGTCTATCGCGGGATGCCGGCGAGCGTGCTCGATGACGTGGTCGTGCTCCGCTTCAATGATGTGGAAAGCGTACGTCGGTTATTGCTATTGCATGCGCAGAAGCTTGCCGCAGTCATCTTGGATCCGATGCCAAGCCGCGGTGGTCTAATAGCGCCGACGCCTGAGTTCATTGCTGCGGTTCAGGACGTTGCCCGTAGCAGCGGCATTCTTTTGATAGCTGACGAAGTCCTGAATCTCAGGCAAAGTTTCCGGGGAGCTTCCGTCCGCTATGGTCTTGTTCCAGACCTCGTCACGATGGGCAAGATCATCGGCGGCGGATTGCCAATTGGAGCAATAGGCGGTCGCGAGGACGTGATGAAAATGTTCGATGCCTCAGCGGGCCAGCCACTGCTACCTCAAGGCGGTACATTTTCTGCCAATCCTCTATCCATGACAGCGGGTCTCGTTGCAATGCGGCATCTAGATCATGCGGCTTTTGCACACCTTGAGATGCTTGGAAACATTGTCAGAGAAGGCATTGGTCAGACCATTTCAAATCGGGGCGTGCCCCTATGCGTGACCGGAGCCGCCTCACTATTTCGTATCCATCCTATGGCGCAAATGCCGAGTGACTATCGTGAAGCTTATCCCGGGCTCGCCGGAGTAACTCTAATGAAGCAACTTACGCGCTTCTTTGCGGAGAGCGGCATCATCTTGCCATACGGGACTGCCGCTTCGATCTCGACACAAATGGCTTGCGCCGACGCCGAATTCATCATCCATGTGTTCACGGGCTTTCTCGATAAATACGAAGACATGCTGGACGCAGTGGACGTATGCGCATGACCAAAGCGACACGTTGCGCAATGTATCGCTCTCCGTCTAGTTTGTTGCTATTGGGGCGATCTGCGATTAACCCACTCTATCTGGTAGGTGCTCGAGCGATGTCGCGGTGGTTTAATTGAATCAGAAGGCCGATAGCTACTACTAGGATCAGGCAAATCTGTGGTCGGGCCGTTGTGGTAAAGTAGTCGTCCCGGTCATCTTAGCGGTAAGCGGGCGCATGCTTAGCAGATGGAACGGGGAATAAATGGAAAAATCGAACCCGCTCTTTAGTCGCGGCCAGCCGACCGGTCACTTTCGGAACACCGCCTACGTCATCAAGAAGAGCAGTCCGTACTTCGACGCAGCCCATGCGGCTGGCCTCATGGCCGTCACGGCACGTTCTATGACCGGACGGAGTTTTGCCTTAGGCCGCGGTCCGCTTGACAGCAGGCCGAAGATAACTGACTTCGTACGATGCTCCTACTTGGGCCTGGATAATCATCCAGTGGTCGTAGCTGGGGCGATTGAGGCAATTGAGGCGCATCGGTCATTGCACTGGTCCTGCGCACGAACACGACTTAATTTCGATCTTCTAGAAGAGCTTGAAAAAAACTTGTCGGAGATGTTTCGCGCGCGCGTGATCGCCTTTTCCACCGTCATGCTCGCCAATCTGGGCGCAATGCCCCTCCTTGCTTCGGGCCAATTGACGGGCGGAAGAAAGCCGGTTGTGGTCTTCGACCGCATTGCCCACATATCGCTCGCTTATCATAAGCCGATAGTTGCTGATGAAACGCAGGTGGAAACAATAGCGCACAACGATATGGATGCCCTCGAGGCTTTGTGCCGTGAACATCCAATGGTTGCGTATGTGTGCGATGGTGTTTATTCCATGGGAGGGCATTCGCCGATCAAGGAACTCCGCCAACTCCAAGAACGCTATGGTCTCTTTCTCTATATCGACGATGCTCATGGAATATCGCTGTTTGGACACGAAGGCGAAGGATTTGCCCGCTCTCAGTTTGCGGAAGCGTTAGGTGACCGCACGATCATAGTAGCCTCGCTGGCAAAGGGATTCGGCGCATCGGGCGGCATGTTGATGCTTGGAACGGCCGAACAAGAGACTCTGTTTCGGCGGTACTCAATTCCGTATGCCTTCTCGGTGGCTCCCAATTTGGCTGCTGTCGGCGCCGCGATTGGTTCGTGCAAGATTCATCGATCGGCAGAGCTCGGTGACCGGCAGGAGCGGTTGTCGCAACGGATCAAGGTTTTTGACGATCTTCTCGCAACCGCTGAGCAAGGTAATTCACTTCCGATCCGAATGATCGCGATCGGCTCCGAAGCCAAGGCGATTGCAATCGCAAGAGAGCTTCTCGATGATGGCTTCTATACTTCCGTGATATTCTTCCCGACGGTCGCGCAAGGACAAGCGGGGATTCGAGTGTGCATTACGGCCGATCATGAAGTCCAGGAGATAGAACGGCTGTCCGGCTGCATCTTGGAAAGGGTACCCGATAAAGCCGCCAAGCCGAGCATAGCATCAACCCCTTCCTGAGGCACTATCGGCCATTCTGTGAGGGAGGTCATGAAGGTGACAAAGATAGATGAGGCTCCATTGTTCGCGTTCGAAAACATATCGCGATCGATGAGACGAACGTCATCGACGTGTGCCGACGGGACAATGAATACTCCTACGGAGAGCGCTGTCCGACTGAAAGATGGGCGCTTCATCGGTAACTGCGAGCGAGGAAGTCGCGCCGCCTGTTGGATCCCAATCAAGGAAAAGCTGCGGAGCATTGCAAGCGGAAATATAAGATCGTTGGAAATGAAGATCGACGGCTCAGCGTGCGGCGACTTGTCGAATCGCAGTGAGCGAATCAAGGCGCGACGGGGACGATACGTCGTCCGGAGGTGTACGCGACTTTACCTTCCCATGGCTGTGGGCTCGCTCATTGCGCCGCTTGCGGATTTTTGAGAATTATGCTGCCGAAACCAGAAAAGCCCTGTTGCCCAAGCGAAAGACGCGTTGCTCTCGTGACTGGAGGAGCACGCGGGATTGGACTTGAAATCGTGCGCCGTTTCTTAATTGATGGCCACCGTGTGGCTTTCGTGGCTACAAGCGTTGCGCATGTGGGGCGGGCGCTTGACACTCTTACCGGTTCGGAAGATCGGCTTTATGCTGAGGCGATCGATGTAACGAGAGAAAGCGAATTAGAATGCTTTATTGATCGTATCCGGGCGCGTTGGGGCGAGATTGCGATTCTAGTAAACAACGCTGGAATCTCCCCCAAGCGGCTAGATCAGAATGCACCCTGGCTGTCGCAGATATCGCTTGAGGAATGGACGCGGGTCCTCGATGTCAACCTCAAGAGTCCCTTCAACCTCATACGGCTCTTAGCGCCAGCGATGACTCTGATGAGATATGGACGCGTCATCAATGTCGGGTCACTCGCCGGCCGCGCCATGCCTCTGATCGCAGGGCCGCATTACGCAGCGTCGAAAGCAGGATTGGTCGGATTGACCCGTGCGGCCGCGCGAGATCTCGCTGCCCACGGCATCACAGTCAATTGCATCGCTCCTGGGCGTGTTCTCAGTGACCTGACTGGGCCAGCCGAGGCCGCGGTCAATCGCTCTGCCCTCAGTCGGATTCCAGTTGGCCGTTTCGGCACAGCTGAAGAGATTGCGCACGTCGCAGCGTTTCTGGCTTCGCCGATGGCGGGCTTTGTAACCGGTATAACCATCGACGTCACAGGCGGCGAGTTTGCCGCCTGATGCATGTCGCATTTTGGATCACCGATGTTCTGGAGCATCCCTTGGCCCGGAAATGGTCTATGAGAGCGTTATCGCATCGAAATCGGCGGGCTGGACAGTGATCAGCTATTAACAGCGGCGGGGTTGTCCGATTGCATCGATGCAGATCGGCGATCGGTGCGGGGAATCGGTGTCATTGACCTCGCGACGGGTTTGTAGGCTCATTTGTGTACCGGCACACTGGCTGATCTCGGTGCTGATGTCACCAAGATCGAGGCTATCTGTGTGTGCCTCGTGGCTGGTGCGTATCTGCCAGCGTAACTGTATTGAAGACGGGAGCTCGGCCTCCCGAAGCCGGCCTGCTGGGACAGGCTTCAAACCACTCCAGGCTACTGCGTTAAAGAGACGTGGTGGTGAGCGCTAGGGAAAAGGCGGCCGGGCTACGCCGGCAGGTTAGTGATGAGAAGATGAGCGCAAGCGAATCGCCGATGACGAATCGAAATGGGTCCAAACGCTGCCAAAATGGGCATGGGGATAGTGATGCTCGGAAGAGTGTGGGCGATACCTGCTTACGGTCCACGCGGCCGCCGGTGTATAGGCGGCATGATCTCATCACAGGCGTCTGGCTCGGGGTATAAGGGCATCCGCAAGTGGCGCACACCACGAGGGAGAAAGCCAATACCCGAGACAGGGATGGAGTAGCTCATAGTAGCGCTGAAGTCGCTCTAATGGCCATGGAGCGAAGCGGCTGCGTTACCCTGTTCGACATCGGACGCCAACCGGCTTTGGCGGGAGGAGCGTCATGACACCGGACAAGCCGTTGCCAATCACCAAGTGTATATGGTCTGAGAGGCTTACCAAATGGCGGCAGGGATGGAAAAGCGGCGGGCGTCGATGGCCAGAGCTTGGATAAGTTTCTTGGAAATAACCTCGACAAGCTCCGGAACCACATGGCATCGGGAAGCTACTTCCCGCCAGCGGTAAGGCGCGCGGAGATTCCCAAAGCCAACGGCGGCATCCGTCCTCTGGGCATTCCGACGGTCGGGGACCGCGTCGCACAGATGATGATCAAGGAGAATCTGGAACCGGGGGAAGAGCTTGTCAACCGAAATTGGCGAGCTCGACGCGCAATCGCAGCCAGGGGTAGAGGTCACCGCAACCTCGATCGCACCGAGATGATCGAGAACCAGAGCCCACTAGGAGAGGTAGCAGCGATGGCTATGAAAGATATGTAATGCTAGTTGCCAGGTAAGAGGAGGCGATATGAAGATATCAACCACGCAATAGCGGGACAACAGAGACGCGCCTCCTTTAGAACAAGAGTTTTCACTCATTGGCTTCGTTTTCCGGTCTCCTGACTGGCATTACAGGTAACTCGTCTCATTCAGCGACTTTCAGGTCAATGCTAATCAGCTTGTAAGGCGAAATATCCCAAGATTGGAGAATACCACCATGAGCAAAGCAGCTTTGGTCGAAAATTTCATCCCGCGTACAGGTTTGCGAAGTTCTCGTTCCAAACTAGGTGCGCTTCGTGCGGGCCGACGACGATGTGACGGGAGGCGAAGTTGAAACCGCCGCGAAGTACGCCAGAGTGTCGTCGGACAAACAGAAGGAGGAGAACACGCTCGCCAGTCAGACGAGCGCGCTGACCGCTTTCGCGCGATCAGAACTGCGACGTGCCGGCGGAATGGGCGATCGAAGACGACGGCCGTAGCGGCGCGAGCTTGTTGCGCCCTGGGCTTGAACGACTGCGCGATCTCGCCGCAGAAGGGCGGATCGAAGCCGTGCTCTTCTACGCTCCCGATCGGCTGAGCGGGCGCATGCGCATCAAATCCTTCTTGGCGAAGAGCTCGCGGGCGCCGACGTCGAGGTATTGTTCATTCGCTCGAGACGGGCCGCGACGCCGGCAGACGAGCTCCTGCTGCAGTTTTCAAGGCATGATCGCCGAGTAAGAAAGCTCGCAAATCCTGGAGTGGTCGCGGCGAGGGAAGCGCCATCGCGCCCTTCAACGCCAAGTGAGCGTGCTTTCTGGCGCGATACAGCATCGGCTCCATCACGCGCCTGCTCAATGAACGCAAGAGTCCGACAGCCAAAGAAACAGGCCGCTGGGAACGCTCGACCGTCTGGGCGATGCTGCGCAATCCCGCGTATAAAGGAACGGCCTGCTTTGGCTAGACGCGGATCGCGCCGCACATGCGTGTGACGCGGCCGTTGCGACTGCGCGGCGGCGTCGCGCCTCGCAACAGGGCCAAAGTGCCGACCATCATCAGCAAGGAGACTTTCGCATTGGCGAACGAGCCTTTGGAAGCCAACAAGAAGCTTGGGCCGGATGGCTGGCGCTGGCTCGGCGGACGGGTCTGCGACAACCGCCAGATGCGCCAGGGTTTGCTGGACGAGGTGGTATGGAAAGAGATCGCGCTTTTACTTGAAGACCGACACCTTATTGAAGACGAATTTGAGCGTCGACTCACGGCGGCGCGCAACGCCGATCTCACACAGCGCCCCGAGGAAACGCTTCGCCGCGACCCTGCGCGCTCCCGGAAAAGCGTCGAGCGTCTCCTCACGGCCTATCAGGGGAGCCATCTCTCACTTGAAGAGCTGCGCAGTCGCATGCCCAATTTGCGCAGCTGCGAACAGGCTTGCCTTTCGGCGCTGCAAGCGATCGAAAACCAATAAGGAGAAGAAAGTCTGTCTGCGTCTCGCCGAATCCGTGACGAGCTTCCTTGACCGCCTGCGCTGTGCGGCGCTGGCCAACAAGGCAAACAGCAACGCTGGCTGCGCTGCCTCACGCCCCGTAATACCCACCAACGAGAGTTCATCGACGTTGCGCAGATCGAATGCATGATGCCGCTTGCGGCGCCATGGATGCCGTCCGTCCGGTCGACGATATGCCACCGCCGAAAAGGCATGGCAATTTGACATCCGCCATTTGCACCAGATGGCTGCTTCCAATCGCGGATGCGGACAACCGGGCATGTTAGCCACGACCGAAGAGGACATTTGGCGGATGCGAGCCCGCACTTAACTTTCTAAACTAATCGGCGCATTAGTCTACCTACTCGTGTGATCGACATGCTGATGTACGGAAATATCGAGTTCGATTTCTCTCGCGACCTCGACGATGATTTCTGGATGATGTCCGTTCTCGAACACCGCGTACTTTAATGCTTGGGCGCGGTTTGTGAACAGTCCGCCGAATGTGCCGTTCTGCTCGCGGGCAATCCAGTTGCCGCGACGATTTCTCCCAATAAAGACGGTTGACGCAATTCGACTGCGCGAGTGAGGTTCGACGAGCTTCATCATCTTTCCTTAAGCTTTTGCGAGGTTGATGGCATGTTCTCAGCCAACGCTTTGAAATGCATAGGCGGATATCCAAAGGTATCGGACCTTAGAATGCTTGCATTTTACCTTCCAATCGATTCCATCGAATCATTTCGAACAGGCCATACCGATTGACCCGACGGGAAATGCAAAGAGCCACATCTGCGTTCGACATCAGCGATTTGACCTTACTGGCGACTTAAGAGCTTGAATCGGCGGGCCTCGCTTAATCAGGGCCGTAAAGGTCCGCCGCGGCACAGGCTCTACGCGGTTTCATGGCCGGTCTAGTCGCAGGAATCCCATCGAGCCCTGCTGAGCCAATTGTCCGGCACGCACAAACTACACCAGCCACTAATCAACTCCTGTCAGGAAACTCGCCGCCCGTGCTGCGTCTCTCTTGCTTATCCCAACCGGTGCGTGACGTTGCCGGACGTGACGATCCTCCTGAAGCATACATTCCTTGTCGATATGTGCGGTGATCTTCCCCCAAAACAGTGGACAGGGTTAAGCTGTTTTTAGCTCCATTTCGATCGGGGCGATATATCCGATGGCGGAGTGGAGACGGATCCGATTGTAGAAGCCCTCGATGAAGGTGAAGATGTCGCGCTGGGTCTCGGCGCGGGTCTCGTATTGGCGATGATGAACGAGCTCGGTCTTCAGGGTATGGAAGAAGCTTTCCATCGGGGCATTGTCGTAGCAGTCGGCCTTGCGGCTCATCGATGCGGTGATGCCGGCGGTCGACAGGACCGCGCGATAGTCCTGTGAAGCGTACTGCACGCCGCGATCGGAATGATGGATCAATCCGGCCTCCGGCCGCTGCTGGCGGATCGCCATGGTCAAGGCGGACGAGGCGAGTTCGACCTGCATGTGATCGCGCATCGCCCAGCCGACGATTTTGCGGCTGAAGAGGTCCATGATGGCTGCCAGATAGAGCCAGCCCTCTGCCGTCGGAATGTAGGTGATATCGGCGAGCCAGATTAGGTTCGGAGCCGCAGCTGCAAAGTGACGTTCGATGAGGTTCGACGCGATCGGCATGCCATGACGGCTGTCGGTGGTCCGAACGCGACGCGGTGCTGCCATGATGGCGCGGATGCCGTGCCGATGCATCAAGCGTTCGATCCGGCCACGACTGACGCCACCTCCCTGCGCCCGCATCGCGGCATGGATGCGTGGGCTGCCATAGCGGCCGCCGCTGTCCTGATGGACCTGTCGGATCGAAGCCAGGAGCGCAGTATTAGTGGTTGTACGGGCGCTCGCCGGCCGCTCCCGCCAAGCGTAATAGCCGGCCGCCGAGACCCCGAGCACAGCGCACATCAGCCGCACCGGATAGGCATCGCGATGGTCCTCGATGAAGCGGAAGCTCATGTCCGTGTTCCGGCAAAGATCGCGATCGACTTTTTTAGAATGTCCCGTTCCATGCGCAGCCGCTCGTTCTCCTCGCGCAGCCGGGCGATCTCGGCAGCCTGGTCCGCCGGCATCGGCGCCGCCTGCGTCGCGGGGCGCCGCGTCGCCGATGCCGGCACATGCCGCAGCTTCTCCACCCAGCGCCGCAATACCGAGTCGCGCAGACCGAGTTCCTTGCCGACCGACGTGATCGACCGACCACTCGAGACCACCAGTTCAGCGGCCTGCCGCTTGTACTCCTCGGTAAACGACCGACGTTGACGCTCTTGCATCCGACACCTCTTGGCTCTCAGAGCCTACTACAGGTGTCCACTCATTCGGAGGAGGTTCAGCGGACCCATCGCTATTATGCTTCTTGAATTAATGCCCGCGGCTAGCACCCCACCCGCAGATCTGCCGATCTCTAGTTGTTTCCAACCGTCGTCGTCTAGGCGCTCGCCACTTGCAACTTTCGGCCTGCTAATGACGAGCGCGGTCGGCGCTCAATGGTGAAGAATACGGCAAAAGGGAAGGGAGTGCTCCTACCAATTTTGGAGGGGATACGAAGCATGTCCGTGGCTTTATGGCCGTTCACTTGGAGCAGCACCCACACCGCTGCCGAACTCGACTTGACGCCTTGAGGCATGAGAGCATCCCCCACGCCGGTCAAGCACGACGACAATCGTGCTCCGCAAGAACAGGGGCCGCAGCGCCAGGGCTTATACTGTGATCTTCCGGAATAATACGCGAGAAGCGGAACTATTCTTGTTCGCGCGAGGATCCGGAACATTATCATGGCAGAGATACGGGTTCGAACCGATGTCGTCAGCTGGAAGGATCTCGCCGCGAGAGGGCGTGGCGGGGCCATTCATTTAAGAGGCACCTGATTGAGAGGATCAGACCGCAGGTCCGTCCTCACAATACAGGAATGCCTCATGCTCATGATGAGTTCGAGCCCCCGCTGCACCGCTGCTTGACCGACGATAGTATAGCTGCGCAAGTTATCAACCTCGACGCGACAATCTCATGTTTGCCGGTTGAGTACTTCAGCTGACAGTTCGGCCAATCACTTGACGACCTCGGCTTCGAGCAGGATCTACGCCTGATCGGATTGATGCGGTCGTGGACCCACATCGACAAATGATGCGCGTAGTGCTTTCTCTATGCGGCGATGACGCTCGGGCGTAAGGACGTGATTGAGAGAATCATCTCGGCCAACGAGTCCCCGCAAAACACTGGTGTTAAGTGCGGAGAAAATCGCCTTTCTTCTGGAGACTGTACCGGCCGTGCAGAATCGCGTTGTACTGGTGGCGCCCCGCTACCAGTCCACCGGGCAGCCTAGTCTGCGGGCTGATGTCCGTGCGATCGACAGCAAGCGCATGCTAATCGTGATCACGTCGGTAGGGGCGGCAAGGATCGTTACGAGACGCTGTTGCCGCGATTGGTCAGCGTCCTACGATATGGCAAACCGCATGTCTGGACGACCCGGTGAACGTCATTGGGCGAGAGGCTTGCCGCAAACCTCAGCAATATGCCGGGCTCGATAAGCCGGTTGCGGCACGTGTCCTGCGACACAGCGTTGCTGCGAGGCGCCGTATGCTGTATCCGGCTCATCCAAGTCCTTTTGGCCGCGCGCGATCGTCATCGGCAAAGCCCAATACGCAAGTCGCGACAATCTGATAGCGCGGACTAAAAGCCCGCGCGGCGACCTCGCCTACGATTGGGATCTCGGCCAGCGCGGATGCGCGGCGCCGCCCGGCGTTTGAGATGGCGGATATCTATCTCATCCCACGCCGAGCACCCGCAACAGCGTGTCGGTCGTGATCAAGCGGTTCTCCGGCGAGCGGCGCACCGCGCAGATCTTCGTCGCGGTGCTTCATCGAGCTTCACATGCGCGCAGGAGACCTGGCCCATGGGCCTGGTGACCGGATCGATAGCCTACGTCGTCTTTCGAAGCGATCGGCGATGTACCGGCACTGCGCGTACCGGACAACACCAAGGTCGCGGTTGCTCAAGGTCTGCCTCCACAGCCACGCCGGCGGCGCATTCCGACGCCGCCATTCTGCCCATCAGACCACGATGGCCATCGGCCAAGACAAAGGTTGAGCAGGCGCCCTCGTACGCGAGCACTGGCTGCTCGGACGTCGCCGTCGAACTTCCACAGCCTCGAGGTCGCGGCGATCGTCGAGTTCATGACCCGGCTCAACGAAGAGCGACCGATCCGGGAGCTCGGCATGGCCTTGCAGCAGATGGACCGGCCGGCACTCGGGGTCTTGCCAAAGAGCCCTGGCGTGTTCGCCGAGTAACCGATCAGCCGAGTCAGCGTCGAGTTTCACGTCGAGGTCCAAGTGTACTACTGCGGTGTCTCGCATGGTCCATGCCAAGCTTGAGGTGCGTTTCACCGCCAGACACCATTGAGATGCTTCAGAAAGGCAAGCGGATCGCGTTCAGCGCTGAGCGAAAGCCAGAACACACCATCATAGCCGGAACACATGGCGTCTGGCCATCGTCTCGACGACAGCTAGATCATCGAGCGTATCCGCAAGGAGACAGCCACGAGCGGGGCCGGCTACCGCGGTGCTGTGCAACCCTGCTCGAACTGGGAGCGTCGCTGCGAGTCAACAAGTTGCGTTCCACGAGGCTGCAACATGCGAAGCTGCGTCGAAAGCTTGGTTGAGGACCTCGACCATGGCGCCCCGCTTGGCCTCGACCCCAGCGTTCTGACGATGCTGGTCGAACGCCGACGGATCGACGACTATATCAACCTGCTGATCTGCGGACCCTCCGGCGTCGGCAAGAGCGATTGTCTTGCCTCAGCGCTCGGCAACAGGCCTGCCGCGACAGCGGGGCGAGCTTTATCAGCGCGTCCCGCGCGTCCCCAGATCTCGCATTGGTGCGCGGCGACAGCCGCCATCCCCATCGCACGCTGGGCCGTGTCGATTTCCTCCTACTCGACGACTGCGGCCTCGAGCCGTTCGACACAGCGGTCCACCACGAATTCGCGGAGACCTTCGATCATCGCTACGACCGCTTCACCAGCTAGCTCCCCTGGCACGCCCTGATCCGCGATCCTTCCTGCGCCGGCGTCATCCTCGACCGCCCTGGGCCATAAAGCCCACCGGATAAATCTTAATGGCGAGAGCATGCGGCGAACTACAAACCAATCCGAAAGGCTTGAAGTAAGTGACGCTGTGGACACGCCGCCGCGCTTGGACAACGCAAGCGCGTTGCCATCGTGCCCAGCAGGAACAGCAGAAAAATCAAACCTCGAGGCGCTATACAAGAATACGCGGCTAGCTCGAGGCCAGAATCCAAATAGCCAGAACTCCTCAGCCCCGAGCGAGATCAAATCGGAATGATGCGCGACATCTTCCTTGAATCTTGGACGAGATCAAATTCGTTAGCATTGCAAGCTGAGCGTTTTCTTGGAAGAAATATCAAAAATCGCAAAATAGTGATGCGCATCATCGTCAAAAGAAAACGCTCGCTGCAGCTTTGGATGAATAGCGATGTATACGTTGGGGAACCGCGCGCCCACTTGCGCTAGACAAGTACGTCAACTGCTGAATGTCCGCATGATATCGGCATGTTGATCGGACTCCGCTCGAGGCTGATCGCCGCGTCGGGCGCGCAGTCCTGTGAGGGTCAAGTCAGAGCGCACCCCATCCGTCAACGTCTAAATCGCTCAGGAAAGAAGCCGCGCCCGACAAACTCACCGACGGGCAATCGTCCACTCGGCTGTTCACGCTTCAGTAGACCGAGCGGCAAGTGTGCGCCGTCGCCCTTGCGTCCAACGGCGATCGCAATCTCTACCGAAAAACCCTCAGGCACCCGCAGCTCAGTGCGCGCTTTCTCTGCGTCAAATCCAGTCATGCCGTGGGCGGCCCAGCCTGCGGCCGTTGCTTGGTTGGCAAAGTTGGCCCAGGCCGATCCGCTGTCGAAGGAATGCGTGCGCGAGAACTGTCGTTCGGTCTTGCCATGTGGGGTGAACTCCTTGCTCGACAACAGGTAGATCAAAGCCGCCGCATGTTGCGCCCAACCTCGGTTGAAGTCGACCAGAGGTGCAAGGAAGGCTTCGAGTTCCGGCTGGCCGCGCAAGGCATAGAGAAAGCGCCATGGCTGGGAGTTAAAAGTCGATGGCGCCCACCGAGCGGCCTCAAAGCAGGTGTTCAGAACTCCTTCCGGGATTTCATTGTCGGTGAACCCACGCGGCGACCAGCGATTGATAAAAATTGGGTCCGCAGGATGCTCGGGGGTACGGATTTTGGATGCATGCTCTTGAGTGGTCACTCTCTTCTCCTTGGTCCTTTTTTGGGAAGCGACTACGCCAGAGTGGTGAGCATGTCGTCGGGGCCTCGACCAAGCCCCTGTTCTCCCGCCGAAAGATCGATATCCATGCGCTCGCTGCCCGTAATGGTCGGATATCAAAAACTGGATGGTGACGTTAGCTCGATTATGGCATTGAAGATATCACGCCTAGCAAAACTTCGGTTATCCGGCTGTGGGGGGATTGGATGACACGGCCTCGTGCTGACGATCTGCGGATTGACGAGAATATCCAGCTGAATTACGTGCAATTGCTCGATGACGATCCTTGGACGATAGCCATTCTCGAACGGAGTATGTCTGACACGTGGGTGCGCGTCACGAACGAACCACCAGATACAGTGATCTGTTCGTGTATACCCAGTCGCCGGAGGATTCCGGCCGACAAATGAAGGTCGCCGCGGCCGCGCCGCAGAGGAATTTCGAGGAGTTTCACGTTTGTAATAGTTCCTTGGCTTCACAAAACATGCTGGCGCAGAGGCGTCATCAGCAATTCCTTGCACGATGCCCAGCCCCAGAGGGGGCGTTTTCCTCCTGGCAATGAGCGTGCCACTAAAAATTCCTGCAAACTGAAGCGCTAATGCAAGGAAGTTATGGAGCTAGGGGACTTAAGCTCGTTACGGCAGTAGTACCTTCCGCAATTGGCCCCGGGCCAAAATGGATACGGGGTGGATCATTCGGACCGCTTTGACGAATTCAGAGTTAGTGCTCGGGCTGAATGCAGGGCGCCCGCCAGCTTAGATCTTCGCAATTACGGCAATTTCAACAACGCCGCCGCTAACCGCATCCGGGCCAGCGCCCACTGCTTCGAAGCCAAGGTCTTCGGGATCGTGACGGCTGGCTACATGACTAAAACATCGGGAAGAAGCGATCTCACGTTGATTGTTGGATTCGTAACATGTTGTCGGGCACACAGCACATTCGCGGGAAAATCACTCTCTACAAATCGAGCTCTCGCTGTTGGCACGTTCTTTGAAGGGAAGTTTCATGCATCATTCGGTACCGCAACCCTCAGGGAAATGGCCGTCTTGTCTCGCAAGATAATCGCCTCGTAAACGTCACGAGCGAATTCGAGTGGTCAATGCCGCCATCCGTCCCAGCCTCAGCCATGCGTTCGCGCATTACTTTGCTTCCATGACCCACAATGCCGGGAGCGCTCTTCGCGCTGGCGATTGCATGATCTGGCACGCTCCGGCCGCACGCCTCACCTGCCGCTTGACTTTGCGCTTGGAGCGCGACCGCTGGTCAAGCTAACGCTGCTTATTTGGGTGGCGTGCCCCTGAACGGCAATCAACAGTAGATCGACAAGTTAGCGTCCGTGACCTCTGTGGCGTGTGGCTGCGCAAGGCTCCCGTATGAGCAGCACTCGGGGCATGGGCAGAGAGGGGCCTCCTCGGAGCAAAAGAGGTCGTGGCCCGATGAGGCAGACAGGACGCATCATTTTCATGAATAAGATTGCCGTAGCAAAGCCAGTGTCGACCCCGCGGCGGGGAGCAAGGGGATCGGCGGTTGGTCATCACATGGCTCCGTCGACCTGGGCGAAATCGCGAAATTCGCTTTGCCTATGGTGCTGACGCAGCTTGGACAAATCGCTATGACGACTACGGATCTCGTGTTCATCGGTCGTATCGGCGCGTAGGCGGTCGCCGCGGCTGCGCTGGCCGGAAAGGCTTATGTCGTTAGCCTCACCTTCGTGATGGGCTTGCTGGCGACCATGGCCGTTGCGGCGCAGGCGTTTGGGCGAATAATCTAAGTCTGGTACGGCGTTCGCTGCGCACGTCTTCCATTCGACACCTTCTGGCTGTCCGACCCTGTGTCTACCCATTCGGAGGATGTCAGGCCCGATCGACACATAACTTTTTGGAATCATCTCGGAGAGCGGAAAATATTAGTCATTGGCAAACGAAGTAATATAGTTGGGTAAAGTGAGCATTCTAGAACGTTTTAGCGCCGGGCTGGCCGTGCCAGAACTCACGTGCGCCATCGGAGACAGGCCGCTATGACCGACTATGTGTCTGCCGGCTCCAACGGGTCTGCAGGGTTCGCACAACCACTCCTGTCTGGCGAGGGAACGGGGCGCATTCCTGTGAGGTCATTTGTTAAAAATGAAATCTTAGCTAGGCTTTCGTGTCAGGGCCTCTCGGAGATCGGCAGGTGCCTTGAACCCATTGTCCTGAAAGAACGCATGGTCCTTCAGGAGCCGAGAAGAAAACTTGATTATGTTTACTTCATAGAATCGGGGCTTGTCTCGCTGAGGATAGCTGCGGCGGGAGCGATTGTTGAAACAGCAGTCATTGGATATCGGGGCGCCGTCGGCGCTTCGCGGTTGGTCGGAGGCCATGTTTCCACCCATCAATCTGTCGTCCTCTTTCCTGGTACGGCGCACAGAATCGATGTTGAGGCTCTACGTGGGCTGATGAATGCGCGGCCCGAAATCCTCGATCGTCTCGCATGGTACGTCCAAGCTCTTGGTTTGCATTGCGCGCAGACTGGATTTTGCGGGGTTTGTCACAACCGCGAAAAGCGCCTAGCAACTTGGCTTTGCTTGGCAAGCGACGCTATTGACGCACAGGTTCTTCCAGTCACCCATGATTATCTTTCGTCTGTCTTAGGCTTGCGGCGCGCGGGAATTACAGAGACGCTGAACCTATTCGAAGAGCTGGGATTGATTCAGAAGACGCGCGGCGTACTGCAAATCGGAAACCGGGATAGCCTCGAGCACAGGACGTGCTGTTGCTACAAGCTCATTTCGGCCGCTTACTCGAGTACGGACACCGAGCTTGCTCGGTTTTAACTTCGCTAATGCCTTCGAGCTCGTCATAAGGCTTGTAATGCGTCGCACTGCGGCGCAGAGGGATCCGGGGACGCCAGCAGTAGGTGCCGCACAGACGCGCAGATCCGGGAAGTGCGTTAGGACTTCAGTCGATCCGCACAAAGGTATGCAGGCAGTCCGCGAGCTGGAACGGGCAGTCAAAGAACTGGGGCTGCGTGGTCTCAACCTTCAGTGCTTTGAGCACAGACTTCCGATCAACGACAAACTGATGTACCCTCTCTATGCCAAATGCGTAGAGCTGGACATACCAGTCAATATCCACTGCGGCATCAACTTCTCCATGCAGACTACCATGGCTTACGGTCAGCCATTTCTGCTGGATGAAGTCCTAACGCACTTCCCGGATCTGCGCGTCTGTGCGGCACCTCCGGGTTGGCCATGGGTGCAGGAGCTGCTCGGCGTGGCGTGGAAGCATCCAACGCTTTTTATTGGCTTGGTGATGGTCAAGCCGAAGCTGCTGGCGGTTGCGAATTCCGGGTATGAATCACTGTTGCAGTACGGTCGAACACTCCTAACGGACCGGATTATTTTCGGCTCCGGGTTCCCGCGACTATCACCTGGGCAGGCTGTGCGAGAAATCGATGCGCTTGGTCTGCCGGACGACGTCAAAGATCTGTGGCTTTACCAGAATGCCAAGCGGTTTCTGCGGCTGTGAGGCAGGCCGGCTGACCACGTCGCTCTGTGTCAGCAGCGCCCGAGAAAGGAAGAATGCATGACCGATGCTGAATTCGATGGCGCGATGAGCCGGAGTGGCTTGCGACTAAGGCCGGAGACGCTGGCCGAGTTGCGACGCGCCAGCCCGATCGTCGACTTGCTAGCCGATCGCGTTTCGCGAGATAGGCCTGCAGGCGCTCAACCTTCTCTCGTCTTTAACCCCGAGCAGCGCCCATGACACCGCAATTCACGATCGCGGAAGCGTCTCGGCTGTTTGAGGCACGGAAACTTTCGCCGGTCGAGCTGACGCAGGACTGCTTTCGCCGGATTGGCGCTGCGGACGATCAGCTTAATAGCTTTTTGCTCCTGACCGAAGAACGAGCGATGGAGGATGCCCGCGCGTCGGAGCGGCGCTGGAGCAGCGGTCAGCCCAAGGGCAAGCTGGATGGCATTCCCATCGCTCACAAGGATGCCTTTGACACGGCCGGAATACGGACGACCTGGAACTCCCGCATCCTGCAGGACAACGTTCCGGCCGAAGATGCGGTTGCCGTTCGCAATCTGGCCGAGGCAGGCACCGTGCTCATGGGCAAACTCGGGACTTATGAATTCGGCCTGGGCGGTCCGTCCTTTGACCTTCCTTGGCCGCCGCCTCGTAATCCCTGGAATCCAGACTACAGCCCCGCAGGAAGTAGCAGCGGGACGGCCGTCGCTGTGGCCGCCGGCTTCATTTTGGGCGGCACGGGATCTGACACGAGCGGTTCCATCCGTGGGCCTGCGTCGGTATGCGGGATCGCCGGGATCAAACCCACTTATGGGCTGATCGATGCTCGCGGCATTCTCCCGCTTTCTTTCACTTTGGATCATGCTGGGCCTATGGCGTGGACAGCGGAGGATTGCGCGTTCCTGCTGGAGGCGATGGAGGCTCGTAGCTCGAATGAGCCAGGTCTCCGCCGTCCCGTCGCTGACTTCACTTCCGGGATTCACGCCGGGATCAAGGGATTGCGGGTTGGCGTAATTCGTCATTTTCATGAAGTCGATGCCCCTGTTAGCGCGGCCACTCGGACGGGCATCGAAGAAGGCTTAGGAGTGCTGCGCGAACTCGGCTCCACAGTAACCGATGTAAAGCTGTCGCCCCTAAGTGATTATCACGCGTGTTGCACCCTGATCTGCTTTGCGGAAGGCTATGCGGTTCATAAGCCGTGGCTGACGACCCGTTATTATGACTATAGCGAGTTCTTTCGCGACCGCGTCGGGCTTGGTGCACTGATAACTGGCGATCAGTACGTCGATGCGCTGCGTCGGCAGCGCGAGTTGTGCCTTGAAATGGCAGCGGCTACGGCGGACGTCGACGTACTTGTCACGAAATCACAAGCGACGGAAGCAATACCATTCGAAGCCGTGCAGAAATGGTCCACGTGGGAGAAGGTTAGTTTCAATATACCCTTTAACGTGACCGGCTATCCGGCGATCTCTGTTTGCTCCGGATTGGGCGAGGGCGGCTTGCCGGTCTCGATGCAGCTGGTAGCCAAGCCGTACTGCGAACCTCTCCTGCTGCGGATGGCCCATGCTTTTGAGAGCGCTACATCCTGGCGTCGGAAGCGACCTCCCTTGCTCAGGAGCAAGGGGCAGCTCCGCAACGAATAGGCATAGACGCGGGGCTATCGGCGAAACTTCCAGCAACGAGCTAAGCAGTTAAGGAGAACCATATGACCGAAACGTCAATCGAGAATACCACGCTGGTCAAGCCAGAGTTTACTCAGGAAGAATACAAGCAGCGGCGCCAGCGCGCGGCTGCCTTGATGAAGTCTCAGGGTATCGACGCTCTGGTACTCAATTCTGAGGCCAATAACCGCTATTTCACGGGTCACGCGACCGGGCGATGGCTGAACCGAACCCGCCCGATTTTTCTTATCATTACGAAAGAAGCGGCTGCGACGATCCTCTGCTCCACGAAGAGCGAGCAAGATACGGCGCTCATGACCACTGGCGGTGGTTGCGAAATCAAGGTTTTCGGCGGCACCGGTCACGATTTGAACCCGGGACTCAAAGGTCTTGTGGATGAACTGCAGGCCCTCGGGCTTAGTAAGGCTCGTGTCGCCGCAGAACTGGGGATCCATCACCGTCCGCAGCTCCCCCCCTTGGCGTTCGATTGGCTGCGTGCGGCTCTCCCGCAGATGATCCTTGAAGACGGCAGCGATCTTCTCTGGCGCGTGCGAGCGATCAAATCGGCCGGCGAAATCGGATACATGAAGACTGCGATCGGCATCACGCATCGCATGTATGATAAGGTACCCGAGTGGTTGGGAACGGCGAAAACTGAGCGGGAGGTATTTACTCGCGTCGGACTAGATCTCCTCACGCTCGGAGGAGAGACCGTCGGATATCGGTGCGTTAACACCGTTGGCCAGCCTTGGGACGGGGGCTACACGGATCGGTCAATCCGACGCGACAGCGTGATCTTCATCGACGCTTGCTGCAGTGTAGCCGGTTATTGGTCGGACTTCTGCCGGGTATTCGCAGTTGGGGCTCCGACGCCTGACGAAGAGGATACTTACAAGCGCCTGTGGGACATCACGAGCGAAGAAATCGCAGCGGTGCGACCCGGCATGACCATCAACCAGCTCTACTCAGCCGCTCGTGGGTCCACTGAACGAATGACAAGCGGCGCACTACCGACACTTGGCCGTGTGGGGCATTCGATCGGTCTTGAAATCGTGGAGCCGCCATCGATTTGCGCGGAACAGGATTGGGTAATTGAGCCGGGAATGGTTTTGTGTATCGAGCCAAGCCTGACTACCTCGAGCGGGAACCAATTAGTCGCGGAGGAAATGGTGGCAGTGAGGGAGAACGGCGCTGAATTGCTGACCAGGCGCGCTCCAGAGCGAATCCGGCGTGTATAGCCGCGGTGATCCGGATCGTAGGGACCCCACGCGCGCTTGACCGCGCTGTCATCAAGCTTCCCGTCGCTTTGCGGCGATACTACTAGACGCGCGCCCGACTGGGTACCGATCCTCAGACACCGGGCTGCCGTGCATCGCAAATCGATGTCCTAGATCCGACCGAAATTGGCACGACCAGAACGATCCCTAGCTGCAAGCGGCAGCCGAGGGCCTCCGGTGTGCCGGTTATCCGCGCCCCGAGGAGACCAAAGAGCCGGCCCTGTCGAAGAACGGCATGTCGTTCAAGCAAATCGTGCGTCAACCCAAGCATCAAGGACAATTCAATGAATAGCAGAAAACGACACCGGATCGCAGTCGTCCCTGGCGACGGGATCGGCAAGGAAGTGATGCCGGAGGGCCTGCGCGTCATCGAGGCGGCGGCGAAGAAGCACGGTGTCGACGTGAAGTTCGACCATTTCGATTTCGCCTCCTACGACTATTACGAGAAGCACGGCGAGATGATGCCGGCCGACTGGAAGGATAAGATTGGCAATCATGACGCGATCTATTTCGGCGCGGTGGGCTGGCCGGCCAAGATCCCGGACCACATTTCGCTGTGGGGCTCGCTGATCAAGTTCCGCCGCGAGTTCGATCAGTACGTCAACCTGCGCCCGGTGCGGCTGATGCCCGGCGTGCCGTCGCCGCTGGCGAACCGCAAGCCGGGCGACATCGATTTCTGGGTGGTGCGCGAGAACACTGAAGGCGAATACTGCTCCGTTGGCGGCCGCATGTTCCCGGACACCGACCGCGAATTCGTCACGCAGCAGACAGTGATGACGCGCACCGGCGTCGACCGCATCCTGAAATTCGCCTTTGAGCTGGCGCAGTCGAGGCCGAAGAAGCATCTGACCTCGGCGACCAAGTCGAACGGCATCTCCATCACGATGCCCTATTGGGACGAGCGCGTGGAGGCGATGGCCAGGAAGTATCCGGGCGTGAAGTGGGACAAGTACCACATCGATATCCTCACCGCGAACTTCGTGCTGCATCCAGACAGGTTCGACGTCGTGGTCGGCTCCAATTTGTTCGGGGACATTCTCTCCGACCTCGGCCCGGCCTGCACCGGCACGATCGGCATCGCGCCGTCGGGCAACATCAATCCGGAGGGCGATTTTCCCTCGGTGTTCGAGCCGGTGCACGGCTCGGCGCCTGATATTGCGGGGCAGGGCATCGCCAACCCGATTGGCATGATCTGGTCGGGCGCGATGATGCTGGAGCATCTCGGCGAGAAGCAGGCGGCGGACGCCATCGTCGGCGCGATCGAGAGCACGCTCGGCGAACGCACGCTGCGCACCCGCGACCTCGGTGGTAACGCCGATACCACCGCGTGCGGTAAGGCCGTCGCTGAGATGTTGGAATAATGGCATTAATTGCGGATCTGGCCGCGATGGACGTCATCACGGCCAGAGTCATACCAGTGAGCCCAAAACTAGGCGCAGTTTCACAGCTAGCTCATCCATGATGTTTCGCATGCCCGTTCGTCAGGCGGATATCTCAAGCCTGAAGAAGCTAGCAGCCGAGTTTACGCGGAGACAACACTACAGCTCTTGACTTCCGTTACTGCGAAAGATCGAGCAGTGTCCTGAGCGGAAATGCATTCTTCACAATAGGGGATTTCAGCACGATATAGCTGAAGTACTTCTTAATCCCAACGTTGCGCGCAAGCAGGTTTTCCATCCGATCCTGATAGTGGTTGATGTTCCGGCACACGAATCGCAGCAAATAGTCGTAGCCGCCGCTGATTAGGTGGCACTCCAGCAGTTCGTCGACATTACGCATGTTGGCCTCAAACTTTACGAAATCTTCCCTGCGATGGTCGATCAAGGTGACTTCGGTGAAGACCGTTATGCTCTCGGTGATTTTCGCCAAGTTGATCTGCGCGCCGTAACCTGTGATGTACCCGGCCGATTCCAAGCGCCTGACTCGTTGAAGGCAAGGGCTTGCGGACAGGCCGACGACCTCGGCCAGATTGGCATTAGTCATCCTGCCATCCTTCTGCAACTGGACGAGGATGCTCAAGTCAATCCGGTCGAGCCTTAGTGAGCCGTTCAATCACCTGTCTCCGTGCTGCCGGTGGGATAGTGAACGCGGCTCGCCAGCATTGGCCAGATTAATTCACGAGTCCATAGAGCGGCATGTGCTGCGCGTCATTTTCCCGGCTAGTGTGCGGAGCCTCAACCCCGGTTAATCCGAGCCTGCGGATCGGTGGCTTGGAGCCGATACAGCCATGGGGACGATTAGCGGTAAAGCCATCTTGGCAGCTCCGCTGCTCGTTCCGTTGAGGTGGTGTTGTTGGCTTGGGCCCAGGTCCACTCTTGCAGGCTGGCTTGAATGAACGCTCGGCCTTGCGATTGGTTTTGGGCACGCATATAGCTTGGTCGGGATGTGCGGAGGCCGAAGCGCTTACACGCCCTTAGGAAAGCGAAGAGTTTGTGGCACGCGCCATTGTCGGTCATGACGCGTTCTAACTTCACACGCGAGGTCACGTAGTAGGCTACGGCCGCCTTGGGGGAGGGCACAGCCCTTTCGCTTGTTCTTCATCAGCTGGCTGAAGGTCTGCGACGCATCGTCGATGCAGACGTGTACGAATTCTCAACCGGCTCCTTGGCGGTGAGAGCGCAGATTGCTCGACCCATGTCGATCGCCGGTGATCCGATAGCCGATCCGATTGAACTTGCCGAGCTTTTTGATGTCGATGTGAACTAGTTCAACAGAATGCCGGCGCTCATAGCGCCGGCTCGGCTCGGCCGGCTCCCGAGCAACCAACCTGTTCAGACCGAGCCGGCGCAGGACCCCAGCTTCGAACGCGGTTTGTTTGCCGGTGTGGCGCTGCAGGCGGAATATTGCGACAGCGGTGCACGTGGTTGCCGGGGTTTGGCTTGGCAATGAATGAGGCCGTGAGGAACGATCCCGCAAACTATCGGCGCGTTCTGCGCGGAAGCGTTCGAACCATTCGGCGACGTTTTCGCCGTGACATTGAATTCGAGGCGGCTACGGCCTTCGGCAAGCCGGCCTCGGCTATGCTCCGCACCCTTTGGCCCGTCATGCCCCCGAATGTTCATCTGGTCTTTCCGTCGAACACTGAAGCTTCGCAACCTCAGCTTCTTCGGTCAGACCAGATGGACAACCTTCTGAAAGATCCCAGCTCGTGGTTCTTGGGCCATAACCAAAATCGACGCGGTGAAATGCACCATCTGCCGGGGAAACTGCCGAGCCACCAGCCGGCCGGCCCTCTGGGATAGAGCTAGGCGACCACCTTCGCGCTTTCGCTGGACAGGGCCGCATCCAAGATAGCGATCGCTTTGTCCAGATTCTCATCTGATGTGACAAGAGGCGCGAGGAACCGAATTACGTTGCGGTGGATGCCGCACTTGATCACCAGGAGCCCGCGCTGACGAGCCTGGTCGATCAGGCGCTGTGCGCGATCCGGATCCGGCGTCTTAGTCTTGTTATCTGTGACCAATTCCATTGCCTGCATGAAGCCGAGTCCGCGCACATTTCCGATGATTGAGTGCCTTCGAGCCAGCTCACGCAGACCCGATTCGAGCTTCTTGCCAAGATACTCCGCGCGCGCGAGCAAGCCATCCTGCTCAAAGGCGTCTAGCACGGCGAGCGCCGCCGCGCACGCGATAGCGTTGCCGCCGTAGGTCCCGCCTAAGCCGCCGGGTAGGGGGGCGTCCATGATCTCCGCTCGCCCAATAACGCCGGACAACGGAAACCCACCGGCAAGGCTCTTGGCTACGGTAACGAGATCGGGCTGAATCCCGGCATGTTCGAATGCAAAAAGCTTCCCGGTCCGGCCGAAGCCGGTTTGGATTTCGTCAGAGATAAGCACGATGCCGTGCCGCTTTGTGATTTCTCGCAACGCCTTGAGAAACTCAGGCGGAGCCGGCAGGAAGCCCCCATCGCCCTGCACCGGTTCGACGATGATCGCGGCGACACGCTCGGGCGCGATGTCCGTTGCGAACACCTCGTCGAGGGCGGCAAGTGCGAGGTCAGTCGTCATGCCGCGGTAGATGTCCGGGAATGGCGTGTGAAAGATCTCGGAGGCGAACGGCCCAAAGTTCTGCTTGTAAGGTTGACTCATGCCTGTGAGGCTGACACCAAGCATCGTACGACCATGAAAACCGCCTCTGAACGCGATGATAGCCGAACGGTTTGTATAAGCGCGAGCAATCTTGATGGCGTTCTCCACTGCCTCGGCTCCGGAGGTCAGGAAGATGCTCTTGTGTGGTTCGCCCTTACCGACCATGCGGTTTAGCTTCTCAGCGAGATGAAGGTATGGTCGGTAGCTAGCGACCTGGAATGCCATGTGAGTAAGCTCTTTGAGCTGTTTCTCCACGGCAGCCACCACCCGCGGATGGTTGTGTCCGACGTTGAGTACCCCGATACCTGCAACAAAGTCGAGATACTCTTTGCCCTCCACATCCCAGACCAACTCGCCGTGCGCGCGGGCAACGATGATCGGATGGGCGGTGAGCACACCACGCGGGATGTTTGCAGTGCGGGATGCGGCGAGCTCGGCGGCAGCGTGAGCGGGTGACATAACGTGGGTCCTTGTTGATGCGGCGGCTTCGGTTTGGAATTGGTCTTGTTGGATTTTATCCTCGACGCCTCGATCAAGTTACCGAAGATCATGGTTAAACCGCAGGGTCTATCGTCAAGAGAGCGACAAACAGCAGCCCCTGCTCATCGATCCATCCCGGAGAGATTGTCGTCGATCGGCTACCCGCCCGCACCGCAGAGTCGGCGAGGTGGCCAAGAATTGCCAACCTCCAGTCGGCGTCTCCCGCATCTAGAATCGTCGGATCCATCGGAGACAGCAGGACATTTCGCAGGAAGAGCATGAATCGATTTTTTCCACGTCGCTAGCAGCCTTCAGCAGCAGAGGTTGCGGCACCGGCGTGCGAAGATGAAACCTCATGTTGGGAGATGGACATTGTCGATGATCGCGCGTTTGAAGGATAAGGATCTGTTCCGTCAGCAGGCGTTCGTCGCCGGTATATGGGTTGATGCCGACAATGGCGCTGTGGTCAACGTTACAGATCCGGCGACCGGCGCCGAGATTGGAAGGGTGCCGGCGCTCGGAGCGGAGGAGGCCAAACGGGCCATTAAGGCAGCCGAGGAGGCATGGCCGGCTTGGCGCAGTCTTCCGAGCGGCGAGCGAGGGCGCCTGCTGGAAGAGTGGTATCGCTTGATGATCGAAAACATCGACGACCTTTCCTTGATCATGACGCTTGAGCAAGGCAAGCCGCTTTCTGAAGCGGCAGGCGAAATCCGCTATGGTGCTAGCTTTATCAAATGGTTTGCGGAGGAGTCGCGTCGCGTTTATGGCGAAACCATACCGTCGCCCACAGCGGACCGCCGCATCTTGGTCCTGAAGGAACCGGTGGGAGTCTCGGCCGCGATAACGCCGTGGAATTTTCCGAACGCGATGATCACCCGCAAAGCGGGTCCAGCGCTGGCGGCCGGCTGTCCGCTGATTGCGAAGCCATCTGAACTTACTCCGTTCTCGGCCGTCGCATTGGCGGTGCTCGCAGAGCGGGCCGGGTTTCCAAAGGGTGTCTTCTCGGTCTTGACTGGCATGCCGCAAGCGATCGGCGCCGAGCTCACCTCGAATTCATCTGTACGTAAGCTTTCGTTCACCGGATCCACGCGCGTTGGCCAACTGCTGATGCAGCAATCGGCCAGTACCATTAAACGAGTGAGCTTCGAACTAGGTGGTAACGCACCGTTCATTGTATTTGATGACGCTGATGTTGATCTCGCTGTATCCGGATTGATGGCCAGCAAATTCCGCAATGGTGGTCAAACGTGCGTATGCGCGAACCGGGTGCTTGTGCAGGACGGGATCTACGACAAGTTCGCCGACCGACTGTTAGCTCAGGCGTCGAAACTCGTTGTTGGTAACGGATTGCGAGAGGGCGTCACTATCGGTCCGCTGATCAACCGGGCCGCGGTTGACAAAGTTCGTCGTCATATCGACGATGCGCTTTCAAACGGCGCGCGCATTATGCTAGGTGGCAAGACCGGAACAACCGATCAGTTTGTCGAGCCTACGATACTTTCAAGTGCAACGGTGAACATGCAATTGGCGAACGAAGAGACCTTCGGCCCGCTTGCTCCGCTATTCCGGTTTAAGGACGAAAAAGAGGCAATTGAGATCGCCAATGCGACTCCGTACGGACTGGCAGCGTACTTTTACACATCCGACCTTAACTGCTCTTGGCGCATTGCCGAACAACTTCAGTTCGGCATGGTCGGCCTCAACACCGGCTCGGTGTCGCTTGAAGTGGCACCATTTGGAGGTATCAAACAATCTGGAATTGGCCGCGAAGGATCAAAGTTTGGTATCGACGAATACCTTGAAGTCAAGGCGTTCCACATCGGGGGCCTCGGAGCACATTGAAGGGCGGTTCGCCGGAATACGAGCCAATTCCTTGCTCAGCCACAACTCTCTGTCTTTTATTCGACTGAGACAGCGTTCCAGTTGTGGCGCATGCACTTATCATGGTGAATTCCGAAGCGGATCAAGGCCGTTACGACGAGCTAAGCTACGACGAGCTAATCAGAGAAGTCATATCTGGTTCGACGAAACACAATTCTTTCGTGGCGCGTTAAAGCGATCGCAGTAATGGACTCTGGCTGACATACTCACCGAAAGTTTCGCGCACGATTTGGATGAACTCGGAAGCTGCAATCGATGCAGGCCGATTAGGAGGGAAAATCAGGCGCGGCTGATTTTCAATCTCTGGCTCCAGTTTTGTGACTTTGAGATTCGGAAAAATGCCGGACAAGGCGGTGAATGGATCAATTAGGCCAACTCCGAGTCCGCTGTTGATTAAAGTGCATGCGATGACCGATTGATTTACAGAGATATCGACTTTGGTGGGCGGTTTCAATTTATCCAGGCGATGCCTCAACTCCATGCCAGTGATCGTGTGTTCGGAAAAGGCGATGATCTTTTCTCCCGCCAGATCCTCCATTTGAATTACGCTCTTCTTTGCAAGCCGGTGACGTTTTGAAATCACAGCGCCAATGAACGCTCTGCAAAGAGGCTCCGTTTCTAACGTTCCCTCCATTGTGGCGCCGTCCGCAACCCCAATATCGACTTGATTGTTCGCAACATCTTCAACCACTTCGCGCGTCGCAAGCGCTCGTACGTTGATAACGGCTTGCGGCCGTCGCTTGCGATATTTCTGTATTGCGGAAGCGACGATCGAAGCACCAAGCGTGGAGACGGTGGCTACGGATACATGGCCCACATTGCCGCCGGAGATCTCCGCCGCGAGCCGCTCGAGATCTTCGATCGCGCTGAAAACCTGGCTAACCTTCGGGATAAGCAACGCGCTCTCAGGTGTCGGCTGAAGGCGCCCTTTCATACGTCGAAACAAGGGCACGCCGATTTCCCACTCGATCTGTTGTAGTGTTTTCGTAACAGCAGGTTGACTCACGGCGAGCAGACGAGCGGCTGCCGAAACGCTGCCTGTCTTCACCACCGCGCGGAAGACGGCAAGGTGACGAACATTGATCATAGACGACCCTCGCGAACTCGGAGCGCAAAGTACAGTCTATAACTTTTTCGAAGGTTGCAACAGTAGCTAAGGCGTCGAGCCACGGCCATGCGTCATTCTGCCTGATGCTTGCGGCACAAAGCGCGCAATAGGCCCCCCTCGAGCCTCCTCTAGCCGTTCCATGGCGCGTGGGATGTCCCATAACGTTTTGGAAGGTTCTCGGTTAAATAAGAGTATTGGACAGGGTCAGCCGCAAGTAATTAGGTCGAAACACCTAGTTTCACAAAGATTGCGGGGAAGGAATGTCCAAACGGACGCGGGCGCGGCTGATTGCAAGGGGCGTGCTGCAACATCATGCGAACGGGCAGCGGTGCTATCGCGGGCGTTTGCCATGAACAGAGATCGTATTGCTTTGGCGACGGTCCCTCCCGCACATGAGCGCCGCGCGCTTATTGAGGCCGAACCCCTCCCAATAAACTTCGAAGCCCTAATCCGCGAAGCGTCGCGAGAAGGCGGAGATTCGCTCGTTTGGCACTTCATCGATAGCGGAGAAAAGCTACGTTATGATGAGCTTGAGACCCAAACACGCGCGTTGGCTGCCGGATTTGTGCAGCTCGGTATAAGGAAGGGTACGCATGTTGCGGTGATGCTGCCCAATATCGCGGCGATGCCGTTGACCTGGTTGGCACTAGGTATTCTTGGCGCGGTAATGGTGCCGCTGAATACCGGGTATAGCGAGCGTGAGATAGAATACGTCCTTAACGATAGCAGCGCCTCGTTTGTCGTCACAACCTCGCTACTGCTGCCGACGATCCAGCGGGCCATCGCGCGTGGAGCGGTCTCCATGCCCGCAGAAAGGATGATTGTCGCGGGAAGTGCGCCAGCAGGCCACGTTGCCCTTGGCTCTTTGATGCAGGCCGATCCCGGCGCCTTGCTGCCGACGCCCGATGTGCATCACGATACCTTGCTCAACATCCAGTATACGTCAGGCACGACTGGCTTTCCGAAGGGCTGCATGTTGTCACAGCGCTTTTGGCTTAGCTCAGGAAAGGTAAATGCCTTTCGTGATGGTCGCGGCTATCGACGAATCTTGGCTTCTACGCCGTTCTATTACATGGACCCGCAATGGCTGCTTCTAATGGCGCTTTATCAGAAGGCTACGCTGTACGTAGCCGAACGGCAGAGTGCGTCGCGGTTTATGGAGTGGGTACGAACTTACGAAATTGAATTCTGCCTTCTGCCGTATCTGACCCTGAAGCAGCCGGCCGACGCGCGCGACAGCGAGAATGCCGTGGTCCGGGCGAACGTCTATGGGGTCCCGCCAGCGTTGCACGCCCGGCTCGAGGAACGTTTCGATATCTGTGCGCGTGAGGCGTTCGGTATGACCGAAGTAGGCCCAACGCTTTACATGCCTATCGAAGCGATCGATATGGTCGGTTCTGGATCGTGCGGGATTCCCTGCCCGTTTCGGGAGTGCCGCGTTGCGGACGAAAGTGGTGCGACGGCGCCGCTGGGGACAGTCGGAGAACTGCTAGTTCGTGGCCCCGGTATTATGCTCGGATACTACAACCGGCCAGATGCGACGAATGAGGCCTTTCACGGCGACTGGTTTCGAACCGGCGATCTCTTCCGTATGGATGAGCGCGGCTACTTTTATATTGTGGGTCGTATCAAGGACACGATACGTCGAAGCGGTGAGAATATCGCGGCGCGTGAGGTGGAGGCGGTGCTAGCGTCCCACCCGGATATCGCAGAAGTCGCAGTCATCCCTGTCAAGGACGAGATCCGCGGCGAAGAAATCAAGGCAATCGTGGTTTGGCGGGTTGGTGCGGGGACGGAATTCCAAGTCGCCAGCCTGATTGAGCATTGTCATCGCAACCTAGCACCCTTCAAGGTGCCTAGGTTCTTTGAGAGCAGACTGTCGCTGCCGAAAACTGGATCGTCAAAGATAGCCAAACACGTACTCCTGACGGATGCTCCTGGCGCCATCGTGTTTGATCGGATCGCCGTAGCGTCCGCGGCTCCCCGAGTAGGTGGTGAAGCATGAAAAGCGCTGTGATCGAACCGCGTGATAGCAACAAAGCATTCTCGCTCGCGGATATGAGCATTGGAGTCGAGGACAAATGACAGAGCACCTTGGCGCGCGCCGTCGGCTAATCGATTATGCGAGCAAGCCGCCGCTGCCTCAGAGCAACCCGAGCGCAACCCATCTGCAGAATTACGATCTGGTCTACGGCCGTACGCCGACCGAAGAGGCGTCAACTCTCGAACAATTCCTGTCGACCTACGATACGCTCGGTTTTGAGCACGTGGTGGTCAAGGCTAGAGACATAGAGACGACATTCGGCATCAAAATCCGAAATGAGGACGTTGCCGAATTCTGCGCGGTCCATGGTCCGCGCTATATCGGTTTTGCTGGCGTCGATCCGCACAAAGGTATGCAGGCTGTTCGCGAGCTGGAACGGGCGGTCAAAGAATTAGGACTGCGCGGTCTCAATCTGCAGTGCTTTGAGCATAAACTCCCGATCAACGACAAACTGATGTACCCTCTCTACGCCAAGTGCGTAGAGTTGGACATACCGGTCAATATCCACTGCGGCATCAACTTTTCCAGGCAGGCGACCATGGCTTACGGACAGCCGTTTCTGCTGGATGAAGTCCTAATGCATTTTCCTGATCTCCGGGTCTGTGCGGCACCTCCCGGTTGGCCCTGGGTGGAGGAACTGCTCGGTGTGGCGTGGAAGCATCCAACGCTTTTTATTGGCTTGGTGATGGTCAAACCGAAACTGCTGGCTGTTGCGAATTCCGGCTATGAATCACTGTTGCAGTACGGTCGTACAGTACTCAAGGATCGGATCATATTCGGCTCCGGATTCCCGCGTCTCTCACCTGGCCAGGCTGTGCGAGAAGTCGATGAATTGAGCATGCCGGACGAGATCAAGGACCTATGGCTCTACCAAAACGCTAAGCGGTTTCTGCGGCTATAAGGCAGGCCGCATGATTACGCCATGCTGTCCGGCAAAACTCGAGAAGGAGAATGCCTGACCGACGCTGAATTTGATGTCCTAGCAGCCCAGGTGGCTTGCCACGGAAGCCGGAGACACCATCAGTCAATCGTCGTCAGCGCCGCAATAACGTTGAGGAGTTTCAAATGAAACACACGGCAATAGACATTGCTTCCGCCTTGAAGCCAGAATTCGCGTCCGAAGAATACAAGCAGCGCCGACAGCGCGCTGCAGCCCTGATGTTATCACAGGGGATCGATGCACTCTTGCTCAATTCAGAAGCAAATAATCGCTATTTCACCGGGCATACAAGTGGTCGGTGGCTGAGCCGCACGCGTCCGATTTTTCTTATCATAACGAAAGAAGGCGCTGCGACTATTCTCTGTTCGACGAAGAGTGAGGCTGACACCGCGCTTATGACGACGGCGGGCGGTTGCGAAATCAAGGTTTTCGGTGGAACCGGCCACGACATCAAGCCGGGCATCAAAGGCGTTGTCGACGAGCTGACGGCCTTGGGACTGGATAGAGGCCGCGTGGCTGCTGAGCTTGGCGTCCACCATCGACCGCAGCTTTCTGCAATGGCGTTTGAATCGATTCGGGAGGCTCTTCCTCAGTTGAAGCTTGTAGATGGTAGCGGTCTCCTTTGGCGAGCTCGGGCGACCAAGTCGGTCGGTGAAATCGATTACATTAGGACGGCGATCGGTGTTACGGACCGTATGTATGACAAGGTTCCAGAGTGGCTGGGAGCTGCAGAGAGCGAGCGTGCAGCGTTTACCCGTGTCGGACTGGATGTCCTAACATTTGGGGCGGAAGCCTTCGGCTACCGCAGTGTAAACGATGTCACCCAACCTCCTGGCGCCGGATATACCGATCGCCCCATCCGAAAGAACAGTGTGATCTACATCGATTCAACCTGCAGTGTGGCAGGTTATTGGGCGGACTTCGCGCGGATTTTTGCGGTCGGCGCTCCAACGTCTGAGCTGGAGGATACGTACAAGCGGCTGTGGGACATCACGGGTGAAGAAATCAACGCGGTGCGCCCCGGTGCAACCATCAACGAGGTATACTCAGTCGCTAGACGAGCCACTGAAAGGCTGACTGGTACAACTCCGACATTGGGCCGCGTTGGCCATTCGATTGGCCTCGAAATCGTGGAACCGCCGTCACTTTGTGAGGAGGAGCAGTGGGTGCTCGAGCCGGGCATGGTTTTCTGCATCGAGCCAAGCCTGAACTCACCGAGCGGTAGCACGCTTATTGCTGAAGAGATGGTCGTTGTAACGGAAACGGGCTTCGAATTGCTGACCAAACGCGCCACAGAGCGGCTTTTGCGAATATAGCCGGCTTGCCAAGCAGTTCGTGCTCGAATCGCGCGGGCGGTGGCTACCGTCGAACAAAGTCTGCAAGGATCTCACATCAAGGAAGTTCAGCGTGAATATGTGGAATGAGCCTATCCGCAGTCGGGTGAATGATGGAGATATCTCGGCCGCTTCCGGTCACCAGGCGGATGTTACAACTCCTGGACGGGGTCACCGCGTTTATCCCGCATGGTTTCATAGCATAAGAAACCTGCCGCAAACTCGAGCAGGTGCGTCGAAGGGAGACAGACCATTGGCAATCGATAGGGATGGTCAGATTGAAGACCTGCTACAGCTAAAGCGGGTGCGTCGATCGCACGTGGGTCGGTACATCGGCGCGGCCATCGTTATCGCAGTGATTTCCTGGATCGTCGTGGCATTTGCGAATGGACAGATCGACTGGTCGGTCACGGGCAAGTATCTGACGGCCCGTACTATCCTCCTCGGGTTGGGCAACACAGTTCTCTTGGCCGTTCTAGCAATGCTACTTGCGATCGCGATCGGGGTGACTGTCGCGGTCATGAGGTTTTCCTCTAATCCGATCGTGAACTGGGCCGCCGTTGCTTACGTTTGGTTCTTTCGCGGCATCCCTTCGTTGCTGCAACTGCTCATCTTGTTCAATTTGGCGCTGATCTTTCCAACGATCGGCATCCCCGGGCTGTTCGAATGGCGGACGGTTGACGTGATGACGCCCTTTGTCGCTGCGCTGCTCGGACTCGGGATCGCACAAGCGGCCTATACTTCGGAAGTCGTGCGTGCCGGACTACTATCTGTCGACAGCGGGCAGTATGAAGCGGCCAGTGCAATCGGTATGCACGGACTTCAAGCATTGCGTCGGATAGTGTTGCCCCAGGCGATGCGCGTCATTCTACCGCCGCTAGGCAATGAATTTATTGGGATGATCAAATGGACCTCGCTCGCGAGCGTAATTCAATTTTCTGAGGTCATGTATGCTTCAGAAAGCATCTACTACGTAAACAGTAGAGTTATTGAGCTGCTATTTGTTGCGGCTTTTTGGTACGTGGTCGTCATATCGATACTGTCAATTTTGCAAAGCAGGGTAGAGCGTCATTTCTCCCGAGGAGTGAAGCATGTTGTGCATGAATAGGGGAGAGACAGCGAAATGACTTCGATCCTGAAAGCGAGAGATGTGCGCAAGTCATTTGGGAACTTCGACGCACTCAAGGGAATCGATCTGGAGATTACGCGCGGAGAGGTCGTGTGCTTAATTGGACCGTCGGGGTCTGGCAAAAGTACCTTTCTTCGCTGTCTTAACCAGCTTGAAACTATAGATGGCGGCGCCATATGGATTGACGGCGAGTTGATCGGATATCGACGCAAAGGCAACAAGCTGCATGAGCTTACAGAACGGGAAATCGCACGTCAGAGACTTGCAACAGGAATGGTGTTTCAGCGGTTTAATCTTTTCCCGCATAAGACAGCCCTGCAAAACGTCGTCGAAGGCCCGATCCAAGTTCTAAAGATGAAGCGTAAGCTGGCTGAAGAAGCCGCCCGCGAACTGCTACATCGTGTTGGTCTTTCGAGCAAATTCAACTCCTATCCGGTTGAACTGTCCGGGGGACAACAGCAGCGCGTCGCAATCGCGCGGGCGCTTGCGATGAAACCGGCCCTCATGCTTTTCGATGAGCCGACCTCTGCACTTGACCCCGAACTGGTAGGGGAGGTGCTCGCTGTCATGCGCGATCTCGCCAAGTCCGGAATGACAATGATTATTGTGACCCACGAACTTGGGTTTGCGCGCGAAGTGGCAAATCGAGTTATGTTTATGGATCACGGGCTTGTCGTCGAAAGCGGACCTCCCCAGCAAATTCTTGGTACCCCGACGCACGCGCGTACGCGAGATTTCATCTCGGCGGTGCTGAGCTGATCGGATTGACGATAGATCAATTTCCATAAACGACAGGGAATTAGTATGTCTGATGTATTCACAGCAGCACGTAACCTCGCGTCCGGTCTATTAGTTTGTACATGCCTTATGATCTCCGCAGCCGATGCGCAGGAGTCTGGCAAGGTGATTAATGTCGGGACGGGAAACTATGCACCGTTGGAATTCAAGGATCCGCAAACCGGCGAACTAACGGGTTTCAATCATGACCTTTTCAATGCGATGGCCAAGAAGGCCGGGTTTAAGGTCAACTGGATTGAGGCCTCTTATCTAGAGCAAGCCAGCTTTGCTCCCCTCAAGACTGGTCGCGTAGACATCCAATCCGGAGTCATGGGGGACACGCCCGAGAGGCGCGAAATCGGTGTGAACTTCATCGATTTTATGTACGACCCGGCGTACTTCTACACGCTCAGCGGCAAGGCGAATCAATTTGTGGACGCGGCCGTCTTATGTGGGAAGCGCGTAGCGAATGTGCGCGGCAGCAAAATGATGACTACAGCCGTTGACCATTGGAGCGAGGAAAACTGCACGAAGGCAGGTAGGCCCGCTGTAATTCAGGTTGATGTTGCTAGCACGGGAGAGGAAAAATTGATGTTAAAGCAGGGCCGGGTGGACGCTGCCTTTACCGCCGTCAGCGCATTGGTGCAGGGTGCCCAAGCCGGGGACGACGCATACAAAGCGCTTGGTACGCCGTTGTCCAAGTTCACATACGGGTTTCCCTTCTTAGAAAAGAACAGGGAAGTCGCCGAGACGCTAAAGAAGGCGTTGGACGAGCTGATAGCCGACGGCACTTATGCTCAGCTCATGAACAAGTGGGGGCTGCCCGATGATTGCTCGATCGGTAAGGTCGCGTCCATCAACGCTGGCAAATGAGTGCCGCCTTCAGGAGAGGGTAACGGGTTCTTTAGCTTGAGGAGTTGCGTCGTTCGCGTTTTCAAGCATCAGATAGCGACCGCTTTTCCTACGAATGTGAAGATTTAGCCGATCGGCAGTTATGCCGGTCAAAGTATGGTTGAGCCCAGGGAATGCCGTGGGGAAGATGCGCTCTTCCGTACGTGGGCTATTTCATCGGAGAAAACAATGGCTGAGAAGGGTGAAGGCAATCGCTACCGGCTCATCGACGTACATCGAGTCGGCAAGTCGCGCCTTCGGGTGTTGATACATCACCAGAGGTGCCGGGACTTCGTTCAAGCCCTCGATAAGGAATTGCATATCGACGACGTGACCGGAAACTTGCTTAGCGAGGAAAACCTCGCCGAGGTTGACGTGTTGTTCGCTTTCAGCTGCCCTGACGATATCCTTGCTCGTATGACTTCCCTCAAATGGATACAGAGTACAGGTGTAGGTATTGACTCCTTCCAGAACCATTGCCGACTGAACCCTCAGATTCTGGTCACCGCCGCGAAGGGCTTAGCGGCGGAGTCAGCAGCCAGCTTGGTTCTAATGGCCACTCTCGCTTTTCATTGGAACCTGCTGGAAAGAATGAAGCATCAGCGGACGCATCATTGGGAGCCTCATGCAAACTACACGCCGGAACCGCTCATTTCATCGCGCACCATGGGGGTCGTGGGGCTGGGCCAGATCGGAGCCATGATCGCTAGCCACGCCAAACATCTCGGTATGCGGGTTGTTGGCACCAAGCGAAATCCCACGCCCGTGGAGGCCGTCGATGCAGTGTATCCCCCCGAGGAGTTGCATCGTCTGCTGAGCGAGTCGGATTTCGTGGCACTTGCCCTCCCGCTCGTGGGGGATACCCGTGCACTGCTCGGAGCGGCAGAGTTCAAAGCGATGAAGCGAACCGCGGTTTTGATCAACGTGGCACGAGGGGGAGTCATTGACGAAGCAGCACTCCTGGCGGCCTTGCGTAATGGCACAATCGGTGGCGCCGCACTCGACGTGTTTCCCGTGGAGCCACTTCCATCAGACAGTCCGTTCTGGGACGCGCCGAACACGCTTATCACACCTCACCTCGGTGGGAACCGTACGGACGCATACGATGCAAGTGCGGCACTCCTCGCGTCCAATCTGAAGGCTTATCCCGATAAGCAAAATATGTCCGGACTCTGCGACTCTACACTTGGCTACTGATGGCTGCTGCGCTGCTGCCGCTGATTGGCTGCGCCGAGACGACGGCGCAGCCAAAAGAAAGTCGGCGTCAGACTGGCCGCAGTTCGAAGCTCTGACGTCAGGCTTCCGCCTGTCAATGGCGCAGAGCCAATGGCCGGACTTCATCGTTTTCTCGCAAGAACGATGAACGAAAGCTGCAGACTACGAGCAGGTCCAACCTGCGGGCGGCTCATGAGCCCTCAGCATCGAGGGATCACATCCCCAGCAGTTGGGCGTGCTGGAGCTAGGAAATTCACATGCAATCTGAATAATCAACATTTGTACGTCCATATATTGGAGTTGACTTCTTATTATCTTCACGTGAAGTTCCTCCACTTGTATTTACAAGTCGGGAAATGTCCCGGGAGGACTATTTGGAGGATCCCCAGCAAGTAGCTCGATACGCCGCCGTCGCCGATCAGTTGAAGGCTCAGATCGGAAAGTTGGCTTCCAATTCGTTGTTGCCCAGCGAGGACCAGCTCGCTCGGCGCTTCAAGGTCAGTCGAGTGACCATTCGGCGAGCGCTCGCGGTTTTGGAGGGGAGCGGGTTGGTCGACCGGCAGCGTGGCCGGGGTACCATCGTCAATCCTCCCAAGGTGCTGCGCTCGCTGATACCGATGGTGCCGATCGAAGACGATTTGATGCAGCAGGGATTGAAGATGACGACCGAGGTCTTGTCGGTAGAGCGCCGCGCGTGCGTCCCAGACCATGTTTTGGACAAGCTGCAGCGTACGCGCTCGGATGCAATCTCTGCCATCACACTGCTTCGGAGTGTCGATGACAGGGTCATTTCCTTCGATCGCCGCTATATCTCCGACTCAATCGTCGACGATTTAGACCTCAGCGAGATCGGTACCACGCCGACGTGGATCTTGTTTGGCCGTTGCGCCAGGCTGCCAATTACAGAGTACAAAACCGAAATGGAGTTCGTGCCGTCGTCTCAAGATGAGGCCAGGATTCTGCGGGTTACGCCCGGTACGTTGCTTGTGGTGAACACCGGCACCGACCATCTGCAGGACGGCGAACCGTATTGTGTCACTGCCATGTATTACCGTATCGATCGGGTTAGATTTTCGTTTGTATTCGGCGACTCACAAATGAATAATATGCCGGTCAAAACGAATCCGTAAGGTCGATCTCATCTTTTCCCCGCAAGCTTAGGCCGCTCTCTCAAAGTTCAGGAGGGCTTTCGAAACATTCCGATAGGTCGCGCCTTTCTCGCCCGACGATCGGCCACAGGAATGTTCGATTGTGAGCTGCGCTATCGTCCGCGAGCCAGTTCGCGCGGCTGCATGCAGAATATCCGAGAGCTGGTGACCAGCGCAGAGCTGCCTGAACGACGGATTTGGGGGGCATAGTGTATCGCTCAGGGCCCAATCGTTGAGAAACACGCTCCACCGTTGCGCAACTCACTCTCGCACTGCGAGGGTACCTTCGTCGTCGACCGTCGGAGGCATCGCAACCGGCACGGCGGATGTGGCATCACGCACTTCTTCAATCTAATCGATCTCGTAAACCGCTTAGACCGAGAAACGAACGGATCTCGCCATCACCACGAGCATAAGGTTGGACGAATAGCTTCCGCCTTCGGCGACCTCAAGCCGATTTTCGCATTGCCTCATTGCTAACTGTGGGCGTTTCGCGAAACGCGCCTGCTCACCAATAGGCCGCCAAATACTGTTTCGCGCGACGTAACCGCGACCAATTTTGTCCAGCAAGTACTGAGAGTTGCGCCAGTTCGCCAACGGTCGGCGCCGTTCGCTGTCCCGAACCGTCGGCTTGCGTTTACAGGTTGGTATTGACACATTCCCAAACTTGTAGATACTTATCTGTGTCTACAACTTTGGCTGCTCTAAGCCGGTTGATGATCTGGTTCAAATGGGCGCGAAAGGTGACCCCAGATGGGACCCCGCCGCGATAACGAGGATGGAGACGAACATGGATGAAACCCTACATGGAACCCGCAACAGAAGGGGCTACTGGGCACCCAAGAAGCTGATTAACCGGGCGCCCGTCTTCGTCTGGCCGATTCAGCCGCTCAAGGCTTTTCGGTATGTGTTTGGATTTCCCGGGTACATCTGGCCCAAAAACCTGGCCTTCGTCGGGCTCACCTTCGCTGCGATTGAGTATTTGACGCCCTCGTTGGAAACGATGCGAAACTTCAGCGTCGATTGGATTTCGCTCATTCTTCTGCGCAATGCAGTGCTGGCGTTCTTGATGTATGGCGGCTTGCATTTCATGCTCTACGTTCGGCGCCGCCAAGGGACTGCTTTTAAATACAACGAGAAGTGGCCAGAGGCTAATAATTCAAGCTTTCTATTTCGAAGCCAAACCGCCGAGAACGTGTTCTGGACGATGTGCAGTGGAGTGCCAGTCTGGACGGCGTACGAAGCGGTGATCTGGTGGATGTACGCCAACGGCTACATTGCTCATGTCGATTTCACGCAACATCCGATCTATTGCGTGGCTTTGCTCCTCTTGTTGCCGGCATATGGAGGCGTACACTTTTATCTGACCCATCGCCTGATCCACATGGGGCCGCTCTATAATTTGATTCATAAGGTGCATCATAACAACTTCAACCCAGGACCGTGGTCCGGCTTGTCGATGCACACCTTCGAACACATTATCTATTTCTCCCTTGCGCTGTTCGTTCTTGTCGTGCCGTCAAACCCGATTCATCCGATGTTTTTGCTCACCCTGTATGCCTTGCACCCCGCGATTGGCCATCTAGGCTTCCACGCGGTTCGGACGCGTGATGGAAAGTTCATCGATAACGACATTTACATGCACTATCTGCATCACAAATACTTCGAAGTGAACTATGGTGGCGAGCTTCATGGACTCGACTGGCTGTTCGGAACAGAGCATGACGGTTCGCCTGAAGGCGAAGAGGCGATGTACAGGCGGATAAAAGCCAAAAAGTATGTGCGTGGCGCAACAGCGGCTTGAGCATTAGCTCAAAACTACCTGCAAAAACTCTAGATGCCCCTTCCCCCACGCCACAAGTCGCGCGGGGTGGGTGGAGGGGGGCGCTGAGCCGGCTGGGCGATCTGCCCACAAAGAGGAGGATTCAAATTGACTGCGGTAGATTGGACAGCGGTCTGCGCCGCCGATGCATTGCAGCCCGAAGAGGCGCTGCGGTTTGACCATGAAGGGCGCACGTTTCTGATTGTTCGCTCGCCAGAGGGAGATTATTTCGCGATTGATGGATTCTGCTCTCATGAGAAAGTCCACCTCGCCGACGGCATTGTTGACGGTCATATTATCGAATGCGCCAAACACCTAGGAACGTTCGATTACCGAACGGGCGAGGCGCGTGCGCTACCCGCATGCATCGATCTGCGCAGCTATGAAGTAAAAATTGACGCCAACACTGTCTTCGTCAAGGTTTAAAATGAGACAAGCGAGGCGGCAGTTTAGCAGCGATACCAAGGCTGTTGTGATTTGTCACTCAGCCGTGCGCTACGATTGTCATCCGTGATCATGGCCACTTTGACGCATATGTACATGCCGGTACTTGAAGGTTACGTCGCCCTCACTCGCAACATCAAGGAGATAGCGAGGCGAGCAGCTATCGTTGACTCCGTTCCGATAGCGCCACCAATTCGGCGCGACGACGGTCGAGCGCAAACCCCACTCAAACTCACCTGGTAGCTTTGGGCAATAAACCTGCAATAGTGATTGTCGGGGCGGGCGAGGCGGGTACGGCCGCTGCGCTCGCGCTGCGGGAGAACGGTTGGGAGGGACGGATCTCCCTAATCGGTAATGAAGCTATGCTGCCATATGAGCGGCCCCCGCTGTCCAAGGCCATATTGAGCGAGGAGACGAACCCCGGACCGAAGTTGCTGGTGACCGCCGAGCGTCTGGCAGACCTAAGAATTGATTACCGCGAAGGGCGCACCGTACAAGCGATAGATCGTTCGGTACGCGCGGTCATTCTCTCGGACGGCGCCCAGTTGAACTATCAGCGCCTGTTGCTGACCACAGGTGCCCGACCTCGGCAGTTGAATATTCCTGTCGATGCCGGAAGCAAAGTAGCAACCCTACGCACGTACGCGGATGCGCTGGAAATACGGCGAGCCATCCGACGAGGGAGTCAGGTTCTAATCATCGGTGCCGGCTTCATCGGGCTCGAAGCTGCTGCGAGCGCTGTTCTGAGAGGTGCCTCGGCCACCCTGGTCGAAGCCGGTCCTCGAGTACTGATGCGAGCAGTACCGAAAGCTATGGCTGAGCTCGTCAAGAAAAAGCATGAGCGATCGGGAGTGCGCATTGAGACCAATGCTATGGTCGTACGCGTTGATACCAAAGAAGGACGGTCCGAGGTCGTGCTGGCGGATGGCCGCGCGTACCTCGCTGATCTGGTACTCGTTGGGATAGGTGCGGTGCCGAACGTCGAGCTCGCGCAGTCAGCGGGACTCTATGTCCACGACGGTATCGTCGTAGATGAGACGCTAGTCACCTCGGATAGTGATATCTTCGCTGCCGGTGATTGTTGTTCATTTCCGCACCGCCTCTACGGCATGAACTTAAGGCTCGAGGCGTGGCGTAACGCGCAGCGACAGGGGGCAGCTGCTGCCGTCAACATGCTCGGCGCGAACAAGCCATACATTGACGTGCCATGGTTTTGGTCAGATCAATACGACGAAACGCTCCAAATTGCGGGCCTCTGTCGTGAAGAACATGTCGCGGTGGTCAGGAACCTGGGCGCAAAGGGGCAACTTCTCTTCTACCTTGCTCCGGACGGTCGTCTGGTCGGCGCATGCGGCTTCGGTAGCCTCGGCACGATCGCGAAGGAGATACGGTTCGCGGAGATCATGATTGGTAAGCGTCTTGCTCCCAAAGCAGAAGCTCTCGCTGACCCCGCTGTCAACACGAAGTCTCTAACGGCCTGCTGATAGTCGCTAGTAGGCGAAGGCGCTCGCTACGACATGTGATCTTACACAGACTTGGAATGACGATGATCACCGTGAGTCGTCATTCGAGTTGGGCGTGAAGTGGAGAGCGCAATCTTAGGATAATGCTTATGCTTGGCAAAAAAGTCATTCTCGAAGTCTCTCCAACGGCCGACGCATATTTCCCGTAATTACGTTGTGCTAGCATCCGACCTCTGTTGATCGCGTGCGCGACGGATTAGTCGTGAGCCTCGTCATCATCACCAGCGCGTCGCGCCGTAACCTGCCACAGCTCGCCTCGCTGCGAATGACGAAGTCCAGTTTGCCGCACCGGTCTGCCAGATCATAACTTTTTGGACGTTTCCAAAATACCTAAAGATATTAGTCAACCTCAGCCACAGTGATAAGCTTCGAGAAAGGCCCGTCCTATGACGGCAGTCTCGAGGGTGACATTGGGCGTGCGGTATGAAGTCGGGACGCATCTTGTCGGATGATGTGGTGCTTTCGGAGGACAAGCAGGTTTACGATGAGGGGCTGCCTGTCCCAGAACTCTGCTGAGTTAATCGGTGACCTATTTTCCGCTGACGAACAGGGTTTGGAATGGCGCTTCATCGAAAACGGGGGCAGCAAAAGCGCGATAGTATCATTCGGGGCGCCCGCAATGAAATCGGCGTTCATGCTCTTAGAAGGGCTAACTGCCGCGCGTGAATCCGAATTAGTGCGAGACGCTCGCCGTGATGCGTGATCTCGCCGGCTCAGAATGACAATGGTTATAGTGACCGACGAAGCTCGGGTCTCGCGTGAGGTGGCAAGCCCCTTTACCATGGATCACAGCGGAGCGTGGGGAGCGCTGAATCTTATTTCAATGGTGCTGAGCTGAGTGAACTGCCGTCGACTTAAACAAGAGGGGACTCAATATGCCTATTAGATCTACCGCCATATGTACCTTCGTATCCAGCCTCGCTCTTTGTGTTAGCCTACTAGCTACCTCGGCATATGCGCAGTCTTCCGAGAAGATCATTAATGTCGGGACCGTCATTAACTATCCGCCGCTAGAATTCAAGGATCCCAAAACCGGCGAGCTAACGGGCTTCAACCATGACCTGTTTGAGGCGATGGCCAAAAAGGCTGGGTTCAAGGTCAACTGGATCGAGGCTGCTTGGGTGGAGCAGGCCAGCTTTGCTCCCCTCCGCACGGGCCGCGTAGATGTTGCAACGGGGGATATGTTTGACACGCCGGAGAGGCGCGAAAGCGGGGTGAGCTTTATCGATTTTCTCTCTGAACCAATGTATTTCTACACTCTCACCGCGAAGGCCGACCAGTTCAAGGACTTAGCTGCCTTGTGCGGAAAGCGTGTGGCTAATTCGCGCGGTAGCAAAGCGATGCTCGGGACCGTTGAGCGCTGGAGCCAGGAAAATTGTACGAAAGCAGGAAAGCCTGCCGTGGAACAGCTTGAAGTGGCGAGCACAGCAGAACAGATGTTGGCATTGAAGCAGGGGCGAGTCGATGCCGGCTTCACTAACGCAAGTAATTTTGCAGCATCAAAAATGAGCGATGGCGACTTGCTCAAACAGCTCGGCGAACCCTTGGGCAAGTTTCTGCTCGGTTTCCCCGTATTGGCAACGAACACGGCTCTTAGAGACACACTCAAGAAGTCGTTGGATCAGGTGATAGCCGACGGTACCTATGCCCAGCTCTTGAATAAGTGGTATCTCCGGGAAGACAGCTCGATCGGTAATTCGTCAACGATCGACGCCGGTAAGTGAGCTTCGTCAGAAACGCGAAGTACGACCGCCATCGCCTCTAGGGGCGGTGGCGGATCTCAAACTACATCTTGTTGAGCCGCAAAATTATCTCTCGACCAGCACTACACTAAGTTATCTGCGGAACGTTCTGCCCAACCGCTTGAGCGGTTTCATTTGGCAGCATACGTCCCCATTGCTCGACTTCATGAATGATTTTAAGCAGCGAACTGTCTGCGGGCGCCTCGCCGAGCGCGCTGGGAGTGCGGGCGAAGTCAGTGATTGAAAGTCGCTGCACAGCTATCGAATGTCGCATTGAAGCCAAGAGGCGGTCTTTTCGGCGAGCTTCAGGACCGTGGCGGACTCGCGGTTTTGTAAGCACGTGAAACAAGCCGTCTTGACGGCTTTGCCCAAGATTGCGCGATTGGTTTAAGGTTGGCCGCATAAAATCCTCCCGCCTCGCACGAATACTCATGCCCAAACGGGGTAATCCAATGCCTTGTGAAATGACATCGGCTCCGGGCGGGATAAGAAAAGTTGTCCAGGTTTGATGTGCTGGCTCTCGAGCCATGTCAGCTCCCTATTGGTTAGTTTATGACTAGAGAGAAGGCATGGAAATATAACCTTTTGGAAGCACCTAAGTGAGCTGAAAATATTGGCCGGCCCAGCAACAACTCATCTAAGAAAGCCCAACTGTCGCACATCCACGCTGCAGAACGATGTGGCGTTAAAGTGGGGGTTCCATGTCCAAGCCGGTCCACACGCTGCAGATTGCAGATGAACGACTGAAGGAAGTTGCGGGCATCAAGAAGCGCGCGCGTATTGCTTTGGCGACGGTCCCTCCCGCACATGAGCGCCGCGCGCTTATTGAGGCCGAACCCCTCCCAATAAACTTCGAAGCCCTAATCCGCGAAGCGTCGCGAGAAGGCGGAGATTCGCTCGTTTGGCACTTCATCGATAGCGGAGAAAAGCTACGTTATGATGAGCTTGAGACCCAAACACGCGCGTTGGCTGCCGGATTTGTGCAGCTCGGTATAAGGAAGGGTACGCATGTTGCGGTGATGCTGCCCAATATCGCGGCGATGCCGTTGACCTGGTTGGCACTAGGTATTCTTGGCGCGGTAATGGTGCCGCTGAATACCGGGTATAGCGAGCGTGAGATAGAATACGTCCTTAACGATAGCAGCGCCTCGTTTGTCGTCACAACCTCGCTACTGCTGCCGACGATCCAGCGGGCCATCGCGCGTGGAGCGGTCTCCATGCCCGCAGAAAGGATGATTGTCGCGGGAAGTGCGCCAGCAGGCCACGTTGCCCTTGGCTCTTTGATGCAGGCCGATCCCGGCGCCTTGCTGCCGACGCCCGATGTGCATCACGATACCTTGCTCAACATCCAGTATACGTCAGGCACGACTGGCTTTCCGAAGGGCTGCATGTTGTCACAGCGCTTTTGGCTTAGTGCTGGCAAGGTCAATGCGTTCCGCGACGGTCGGGTCTATCGTCGGATCTTAACATCCACGCCATTTTTCTACATTGACCCGCAGTGGATATTGCTGATGACGCTGTACCAGCGGGCAACGCTTTACATTGCCGAGCGGCAGAGCGCCTCACGCTTCATGAGGTGGGTGCGAGAATACGGGATCGAATTTTGCCATTTGCCACATTTGACTCTGAAGCAGCCAGTCGATTCCCGCGACAGCGAGAATGCCGTGATCCGGGCGAGCATTTTCGGGGTTCCGCCGCGACTGCACGCCGAACTCGAGGAGCGTTTCGATCTCTGCGCGCGCGAAGCCTACGGGATGACAGAAATCGCATCGACACTCTATATGCCTTTGGAAGCGACCGACATGGTCGGTTCCGGATCGTGCGGAATTCCTTGCCCCTTTCGGGAGTGCCGCGTAGCCGACGAGAGCGGTGCGACGGTGCCGCCAGGTACAGTCGGAGAACTGCTAGTTCGTGGCCCCGGCATTATGCAAGGTTACTACAAGCGGCCAGATGCGACAGACGCAGCCTTCCACGGCGACTGGTTTCGTACTGGCGATCTATTTCGGATGGACGAGCGTGGTTATTTCTATATCGTTGGACGCATCAAGGACTCGATACGTCGAAGTGGCGAGAACATTGCGGCGCGAGAAGTTGAAACTGTCTTGGCGGCGCACCCGGACGTCACTGAAGTCGCTGTCGTCCCCGTCAAGGACGAGGTCCGCGGTGAGGAGATCAAAGCGATCGTGGTGTGGCGGGAGGGTGTAAGGGGAACGGAGGCCCAGGTCGCCGCTCTAGTCGATCATTGCCGCCGTAATCTCGCGCCCTTCAAGGTGCCCCGGTTCTTCGAGAGCAGAACATCGCTACCGAAGACTGTTTCATCAAAGGTCGCCAAACACCTACTTCTTGCGGAGACTCCCGGCACGATAGTGTTCGACCGGCTTGCCACGGTTTCCGGCGTGATCGGAAACGGAAGCGCGTCATGAGGACCCGCTCTCTTATCGCCGGGGCAGGCAAGGATATGCATTTGTTCGAGTGCCGCCGCCGATTTTGAGTTATCTGAAGCGAACTTCTGACTTTCTCATCGAAAGCGGGAGCGCCGGAAGACTGGTTTGCTTTTGTGCTCATCTGACCTGCGATGAGAGTCGCAATTGAATGCAGCGCGTGATCCGGCTGATCAAACGCAGCCCACGGCCAGAATTACGTTCAGGAAGACAGTTGAGGGAACCGAATGGCATACGAGACGATCAAATATGAGGTTTCCGAGCAAATCCTCACCATTACGCTGAATCGGCCCGACAAGCTCAACGCGTTCAACGCGAAAATGCAATCCGAACTTATCAATGCCTTCGACGCCGCCGATCAAGACGATGACATCCGCGCCATTATCGTCACCGGCGCCGGACGTGGGTTCTGCGCCGGCGCGGACCTCTCTACCGGCACAAACACTTTTGATCGCGACGCGCAGCGTGGCCCGGTACGTCGCCTGCCTAATCAGCAAGTCGATTACAGCGATCCGCGGGTCCGCGACGGTGGTGGACAGGTGACTTTGCGCATTTTCAAGAGTCTGAAGCCAGTGATAGCCGCGGTGAACGGTCCCGCGGTTGGTGTTGGCGTCACCATGCAGCTAGCGATGGATATCCGCATCGCCTCTGAAGCTGCACGCTTTGGTTTTGTTTTCTCTCAACGTGGGATCGTGCCAGAGGCAGCTTCTAGCTGGTTTTTGCCACGCATAGTCGGCATCTCGCAAGCATTGGAATGGTGCTATACTGGCCGTGTCTTTCAAGCGCGCGAGGCATTAGCGGGACGGCTGGTCAGCAAGGTGGTCCCCCCGGACGAACTATTAAATACTGCGCGTGAGTTGGCCAAGGAGATAGCTTCCAAAACCGCGCCGGTGTCGATCGCGCTGATCCGACAGATGATGTGGCGCATGACGGGCGCCGAAGATCCGATGGAGGCGCATAAGATAGATAGCCGGGGTCTTTACACGCGCGGACGCTCTACCGACGTAAGGGAGGGCATAACGTCGTTCCTAGAGAAGCGTCCGGCCATGTTCAAGGATAAGGTCTCAAGCGACATGCCGGATTACTTTCCGTGGTGGCAGGAGCTGGAGTACAAGTGAGTTCGGACGGGACGACGCGCGGTGCTGCAGGAATTAAGCGAACTGTTTCAGACCGCGCTGTACCAATGAGTGGAGCTGCGGGCCCGATAGCGAACTACGACTACGAGGTACTGTTGCGGTACGTCGAGGACTGCTCAAGGGCTGGATAATAGTCGGCTTGGGATTCCCGCGAGGATCTCTGGGCAAGCTGCGCGCTCAAGGGTTGTAAAGCGGTTTCTTCGGCCATGAAGCAGCCGCCTGACCACGTCATACAGCAGAGTTCGAGAAAGGAAGGATGCATGACCGACGTTGAATTCGATAGCGCGATGAGTCGAAGCGGCTTACGACTTAAACCGGAGACGATTGCCGAACTGCGACGTGCGAGCCCGATTGTCGACTTGCTGGCTGATCGGGTTTCGCGCAGAAGACCCCCGGATGCTCGGCCCTCTCTTGCCTTCAACCCCGAGCAGCGTCGATGAAGCCGCAATTCACTATCTCGGAAGCGTCCCGCCTGTTCGAGGCAGGGAAGCTTTCGCCCGTTGAACTGACGCAGGATTGCTTCAGTCGGATTAGCGCCGCGGACGCTCAGCTTAATAGCTTCCTGCTCCTAACTGAGGAGCGAGCCATGGCTGATGCCCGCGCATCAGAGCGACGCTGGAGCAGCGGTCAGCCCAAGGGCAGGCTGGATGGCATCCCCATCGCTCACAAGGACGCCTTTGACACGGCCGGAATACGCACTACCTGGAACTCTCGTATCCTGCAGGAAAACGTTCCGGCCGAAGATGCAGTTGCCGTTCGCAATCTGGCCGAGGCAGGTACGGTGCTCATGGGCAAACTCGCTACGTATGAGTTTGGCTTGGGCGGGCCGTCGTTTGACCTGCCTTGGCCTCCCCCTCGCAATCCCTGGAATCTGAACTACAGTCCGGCAGGAAGCAGTAGCGGGACGGCCGTTGCTATTGCCGCCGGTTTCATTTTGGGCGGTACAGGATCAGACACCAGCGGTTCGATCCGTGGCCCCGCGTCAGTTTGCGGGATCTCTGGGATCAAGCCAACTTATGGGCTGATCGACGGTCGCGGCATTCTCCCGCTCTCCTTCACTTTGGATCATGCTGGGCCTATGGCCTGGACGGCAGAGGATTGCGCGTTCCTGCTGCAGGCGATGGTGGCTCATGGCTCGAATGAGCCTGGTAGAATGGAATCCGCGGTAGCCGACTTCACTTCAGGCATCGACGGCGGGATCAAGGGACTGCGGATCGGCGTGGTTCGTCACTTTCATGAAGTCGATGCCCCTGTTAGCGTGGCGACCCGGACGGGCATCGAAGAGGGCTTAGACGTGCTGCGCGAGCTAGGCGCCAACATAACTGATGTAAGCCTGTCGCCCCTAAGTGATTATCACGCGTGTTGTACCCTGATCTGCTTTGCTGAAGGCTACGCTGTTCATAAGCCATGGCTGACGACGCGCTATTATGAATACAGCGAGTTCTTTCGAGACCGCGTAGCGTTGGGTGCGCTGATAACTGGCGATCAGTACGTCGACGCATTGCGACGTCAGCGCGAGTTGTGCCTTGAGATGGCAGCCGCTATGTCGGACGTAGACATACTTGTCACGACGTCGCAAGCGACCGAAGCGATACCATTCGAAGCGGTGCAGAAGTGGTCTACCTGGGAAAACGTTAGTTTCAACATACCTTTCAATGTAACCGGTTATCCCGCAATCTCTGTTTGCTCAGGTTTTGGTGATCTAGGCTTGCCGGTCTCAATTCAGCTAGTGGCCAAGCCCTACTGCGAGCCTCTTCTGCTTCGGACTGCGCACGCGTTTGAAAGAGCGACTTCTTGGCGTCGGAAGCGACCCCCTTCATTCGGCGGCAAAGAGCTGCCCCGATCCGAATAGGTTGGAGGCGAGTTTATCGATGGAGAAGGGCCTGGATGACACCCTATATGGCAACCGCGACAAACGAGGGTACTGGACACCCAAAAGGCTAATAACGCGGGCGCCAGTTTTCGTCTGGCCGGTCCAGCCGATCAAGTTTCTACGCTATATGTTCGGTTCTCCGGGCTACATTTGGCCTCGGAATGCTGCCTTTCTGGTGTTGACTTTTTTCACAATTCGTTATTTGACGCCGTCACTAGAGACTATGCGGAACTTCAGTGTTGGCTGGATTTCGCTCATCCTGCTGCGCAATGCAGTGCTGGAGCTGCTGATCTGCGGCGGCTTGCATTTCATGCTCTATATCCGGCGCCGACAGCAAACGGCTTTTAAGTACAACGCGAGGTGGCCTGAGGCTGATAATTCAAGCTTCCTATTTGGAAGTCAAACAGCGGAAAATGTGTTCTGGACGATGTGCAGTGGAGTGCCAGTCTGGACGGCGTACGAAGCGGTGATCTGGTGGATGTACGCCAACGGCTACATTGCGCGTGTCGATTTCGCGCAACATCCGATCTATTGCGTGGCTTTGCTGCTATTAGTGCCCCTTTGGGAAGGGATACACTTCTATGTGGTTCATCGCCTGATCCATATGGGGCCGCTCTATCATTGGATTCACAAAGTGCATCACAACAGCTTCAACCCCGGCCCGTGGTCCGGCCTGTCGATGCACACGTTCGAGCACCTTATCTACTTCTCGCTTGTGCTGATCGTTGCCGTGGTTCCTTCAAACCCTATACACTCCATGTTTATGCTCATGTTTTTCGGGCTTCATCCAGCCATCGGTCACCTCGGCTTCCATGCCGTTGCTACGCGTGACGGCGAGTTTATCGACAATGACATCTACTTTCATTACCTGCACCACAAGTATTTTGAAGTGAACTACGGCGGAGAGCTTCATGGGCTCGATTGGCTGTTCGGAACAGCGCATGATGGTTCACCGGAAGCCGAAGAAGCGATGTACAAGCGGATGAAAGCCAAGAAGTATGTGCGCGGCTCGTCACAGGGATGATCAGTAGTTGAAGCCCCGCGAACACTTCGGTCGCATGGACATCGTGAGAGCGCGCCTGTCCAGTAGGAGTTTGGTTGAGCCGCGCGTTCGATCGGGAAGGCCGATCGGTTCTAAAAAAGAAAGAAGCCAGATCGACTGCAGGAAGATTTGCTGTGGTTTCATTATCCTGGGTCCAAGTCTCCCCATCGACACCCCGAAGGCTGACGAAGGCCCATAGCTTTTCGGAGAGTTCAAGAGAACCTAAAAAATCTGTAGCGGCAGCATCTTTAGAGGGCAAAGCCGCTTTGGCATTGTTAGGCTTCAGGAATGCGCAAACGCGCGATAGGAATTATGCCCGATTATCCAGTTGAGCCTAAAAGGGGATAACATGTCTAGTAGATCTGTCGTGCGTAATTTGGTCTCTAGCTTCGCTCTCTGCGCGAGCCTACTGACCACGGCTGCTTATGCGCAGGAGTCGCGCAAGACGATTAACGTTGGGACCGTGGTCATCTATCCACCGCTAGAATTCAAGGACCCCAAAACCGGCGAGCTAACGGGCTTCAACCATGACCTGTTTGAGGCGATGGCCAAAAAGGCCGGGTTAAAGGTCAACTGGATTGAAGCTGGTTGGGTGGAGCAAGCCAGCTTTGCTCCCCTTAAAACTGGCCGCGTAGATGTCGCAACAGGGGACATGTGGGACACGCCCGAGAGGCGCGAAAACGGGGTGAGCTTCATCGACTTCCTGAACGAGCCGACCTATCTCTACACTCTCACCGCGAAGGCCGACCAATTCAAGGACCTGGCCGCCCTATGCGGAAAACGTGTGGCGAATACGCGGGGTAGCAAAGCCATGCTCGGAACCGTTGAACGCTGGAGCGAGGAAAATTGTACGAAAGCTGGGAGACCTGGTGTGGAGCAGCTGGAGGTCGCTAACGGATCAGAACAACAGCTGATGATGAAGCAGGGCCGAGTGGACGCCGGCTTTATTGGAGCCACCGCATTCGCGCAGGCGAGGAAGGCCGAGGGAGAAGATGTCTTCAAACCGCTCGGAGGCCCTCCTTTGGCCAATTTCTTGTTTGGTTTCCCGTATCTGGCAAAGAATAAGGAACTAGGCGACACTTTGAAAAAAGCCTTGGATGAAGTGATAGCCGACGGCACTTATGCCCAGCTCCTGAAAAAGTATGGGCTACAAGAAGATAGCTCAATCGGCGATGTCTCGTTGGTCAATTCCGGAAAGTGACTTTATCAGCAAACTGAAGAGGATCCGCCACCGCCTCTCGTGACGGTGGCGGATCCCAATGCCGAGTAAACGAGGGTTATGGACTTTGCACGAGCAACAGTGCCCACGCCTTGGTTTGTGCGCACTGGCCGGACGCCCATTAGATCACCGTAGCAGTCGTCTACGCAAAGTCGCTTCGCGGTGGCTATTCACAACATTGCACGATGAATTCTTCGCCGCAATTGCAAGGCTCCGGCTTACACGGAGAGCCACGAGAGAATCGGCACCGCCTGACGGGTATCTTTGAACGGAATAAGATCGCTACACGAGCGTCGTCGCTGGTGACAACAAACCAGGACTGTTGTGCGCGGCCGTGCGTATGACGAGCGCGACCGAAGGCGCTAGTCTCTCAACTCTGCCGTGGGTAAACAATGATAGAAAGATACGTCATTGGAGCTTTGATCAGCTCTTCCGGACCGTGACGGGCGGCGGCATCAAAGAATAAAGCGTCTCCGGGCTGAAGCAGATAGCTTTGGTCAGCGTGCCGATATCTGACCTTGCCAGTCAACATGTATATGAATTCAACGCCCGCATGTCGGAAATCGGTGTAGGGCGCGGCATCTGACTTGAGCGTTATCAAGTAAGGCTCAACGACGACCTCGCCACCAAGCGAATGCCCAAGCAGATCATACAGGTGTCCCGCCTTTGTGCCGCGACGCTCGATGCGAACGCCCGTTCCCGCCTTGACGAAGGAACAGTCGCGTTGCTCGCCTGTCTCGTGGAATAGATGAGCTATGGGGACATTTAGAGCCTTCGCCAGAGATGATAGGGTCGATAGGGATGGCGAAATGGTGCCGTTCTCGATCTTCGATAGCATTCCGGGAGAAATGCCTGATGCCCCGCTCAGTTTGGATACCGTCAGATCAAACCGCTTTCGAAGCCGTCGGATTTCGGCACCAATTTCAGCCTCTAGCGTAGGGGGCACTTCTTTTGGGGCAGACGAACCCGTGAGCAGGTCGACATCTCGCTCTGTTGGTCTTGTAGTCTTGGATGTCGCTGTGCTCGCTTTTTTCACTGTGTTCACCCTTCCCGGTACCCGTGGAGTAGAGGATCGTACTCGAAATGAGATGGTGGGGTGAACGCAATGTGTGCAAGATTTGCTCAGTTTTTTGAGCTGATCCGCTACCTTGTCCGAGATTGATTGGCGTCATCCGCAATTGGGGCGCCGGCCCGTGCAGCATGGTAAGATCAGTTCGACCGACTTATCAAAAGCCAGAGAGTAGGTCAGCCAAACGCCACACCCATTCCGTCTGGCGGCCGCCAGGCGGAATGGGTCGAAGGTCAACCACCGCAATCTGACCTCCGCGATGATCGACAGCCGCGACTTCCTGTTCGCGAAGAAGCGCGCCGACAATCATGTGCTCATTCCGCCCGGACCGAAAGTCGCGCTGACCGGTGGTCTCGACTTCAACGATCGCCGGTTGATCTGGGCTAAGCTCGACCAGGTGCATGCTAAGCATGCGGACATGGTGTTGCTGCACGGCGGATCTCCCAAGGGCGCCGAGTTGATCCCCGCCAGGTGGGCCGACAATCGCAAGGTTCCGCAGATCGCCTTCAGGCCCGACTGGACCAAGCATGCCAAGGCCGCTCCGTTCAAGCGCAACGACACGATGCTCAACGAGCTCCCGATCGGGGTGATGCATTTCCCGGGCACGGGAATTCAGGACAATCTTGCCGACAAGGCGAAGAAGCTCGGCATCCCGGTCTGGAGGTTCGGCGGCGCATAAGAGCCGCTTTCGCTTCTATGCGTGATACATGAAACCGGAAAGCCGGATGGCCGGCTTCGGCAACGCCGCTTTTCAGTTCGGCTCACCCGTTACGACGATGCACGCCGCACGGGTATAGTGCGCCAACTCCGCATCGTTCTCGATCAGATCGTCGAGCAGTGCCTTCATGTCGCTCTGGTCAGACACCGATTGAAGCGGCCCCGGCTGGTAGCTAAACCTCGCGGGTGTTTCTGCCGCAACGTACGCATCCGCCTTGTTCGGCAGTGCCGCGCCTACGCGCTGGGGGCTAGAGGTGGACTGCCTGAGGCAGAAGCCGCGGACACAGCATACCGGATGTTACGTCCCCGCTCAAAAGCGCGTGCTTCGTACGTTTCGCTCACAAATGCACGTTGAATCGCCAGGGCGTCGCCTCTATGTCACCTATGTGGCGAATAAGCGCAAATCCAGGACCTCTCCGTTAGCAGGCCCGACCGACCGCCAGGCCTGGGAGGTGCAGCACGAGATCAAGGCTTACACCCAAAGATTGGTCACGAACGTAAAGTTAGCCCGCAAGCTCTTTGAACCAACGGGGCCAGCCGCGGGCTCACAGCGGCGGCCGCCGAACGAGCGCTCCTAGCCCGTGGAGAGAGCCGCGCCCGGGTTCGCCTAGCTTCGGTAGGCCCTGCCCCGCCGTAAAATAAGGCGCCCGGCCTAGTATACTGACCACGCGTCCTGGTCTTACATTGCGGAAATTCTGCTTAGCGCTCCGGTAGCTTTGTGCGACCGACGCGTAGACGGGCGGATACCCGTGGGCCACCGCAGCGTGATGGTTTTTAACTTAGTGAGCGTGCAGTCGGTCAATTTCGACAGGATCAGCCATCCCTGCAGCGGCTGTACGATGCCTCGGGCCTATGCACAACTCTCCTCGACCAGAGACTCTTTTGGGACCTCGTATGCTCCGAAAATCCAGCAGCTGGAACAGCGTGGTGACGGGCGTCGCTGTGTCGAGAGCCAATACGTTCGAAAGGGACGCCGGAACGAAAGAGCAGCATCGGTCGCCTCCGCGGATAAACCATAAAAACCGCGGTACTCTTCGAAGTAACTTTGGCCTATCAGTTGATCAATACCACACGATGGGCACTCGATGGTCGCTCCAGGTCATGTGCGAAAGGAGATGAGTGCGTTGGCTCCGGGCTCTAGGCGGTCAAAGACATGCGCAAGAGGTCGTCCCACAAGCTTTCGGCGAAACCGCGCAAGACAATAAGCTCGAACGACGTTTCATCGATGCGGGTCAAATGGGCCGCGATGTGTCCGAACAGGGTCGTAGTCGCGTGTCCGATCGGAAAGGTGGAGAGAGCGAGGTCAACTCCCGTACCCTTCGCAAGCGTACGTTCGACGGTCGGGCCACTGATGGCGATACGAACTCGGCCGTGACTTTGGTCAATGCCGACCGCCTCAGGGGCTAGGCTTTCGAGCATCCCCCTCAACGCATCCTGCGGGATCGCTGTCTCGGAAACGATGAACCATTGACCGGGCGAAACTGGACGAACCGAATAGGGGATAGCGCGCAATTGGTCAGGCATCTTCGAGGTCCCGCCCCCTGGCTTCGCTATTACAAGAACTATGTGCCCATCTGACAGTGGCTTCAGGCTTACGTCAGCCATCACCAATGGTGCTCTGTCGGCCAATGCTGCGCGAGAGAATAAGACAACATCAAGCATGGAGCTTCTCATTCTTCGGGTCAACAAACGTGGGGCTACAGAGGCGTCCGGGTGTAAACTCTCCTCGTAAGCCGTTCCAAACTAGGATCTCTTCTCCGTGTCGATCAGCTCCGCGCCTGACGAGTGCTAGCCCGATCGTCGAGCCCACGTGAGGCGAATAGCAGCTCGACGTCACATATCCCTGGTCATTCTCCAAGGTGGCTTCTGCGCCCTTGGCAAGGATGTGCGATCCGCTGCTGAAGCTCGATTTGGGATCCAACGGCACCACGCCGACTAACTGAGGACGGTCTGGCGCAATCAGGCCCTCGCGGGAAAGCATGTGTTTGCCGATGAAGTCTGTCTTGGTGGGGGAGACCATCTTGGCGAAACCAAGATCCGCCGGCACTACGGTGCCATTGATCTCGTTATGGGTGACGTGGCCCTTTTCGATCCGCAGGACGGAAAGCGTCTCGACGCCATAAGGCTGGATGTTGTAGTCTCGTCCAGCCTGCATGACCGCATCAGCTACGCTCTCACCATAGCCGGCTGGCACGGCGAGCTCATAGGCCAGTTCGCCGGAAAACGAGATGCGGAAGAGTCTACCAAGTAGCTGGCCTCCAGCCAGTGACACAGTGCGGGCGGCGAGGAAAGGGAAAGCGTCGTTGGAAAGATCCTCGTCCACAATGCTCTGCAGCACTAGCCGAGACTTCGGTCCAGCAACTGCCATCTGTGCCCATTGATCGGTCACGGACGCCAAACGAACGTCGAGCTCCGGCCAGAGTGCTTGTGCGCAGAACTCGAGATGGTTCATCACGCCTGCTGCGTATGCAGTTGTGGTGGTCATAAAGAAGCGGTTCTCTTCAAGCCGGCTTGTAGTGCCGTCGTCGTATATCATGCCGTCTTCGCGCAGCATCAACCCATAGCGGGCCTTGCCAACGGGTAGCTTGGCGAAAGCGTTGCAATAAACCCGATTGAGGAATTCGGCGGCGTCTTGACCGCAGATCTCGATCTTGCCGAGCATAGAGACATCGCATAGGCCGACGTTGGCTCGGACGTTCTTCGCTTCGCGATCGACACTCTCCCGCCAACTCGTTTCTCCGGCGCGGGGAAACCAGGAAGACCGATACCAAAGGCCAGTCTCGACAAATTTTGCATTGTTCTTCGCCGCCCATTCATGCAGGGGCGATTTGCGCACCGGTTGAAAGTGATGGCCATGCGAAGTGCCCGCGAGCGCGCCGAAGGATATCGGAGTGTAGAAGGGGCGGAAGGTAGTTGTGCCTATCTGTGAGGGCAAGACGCCGCGCGCCTCGGCCAGAAGCCCGATTGCGTTGACGTTGGACAGCTTGCCTTGGTCGGTCGCCATACCGGTGGTCGTATAACGCTTGGCATGCTCGACATGACCATAACCTTCCCGCACTGCAAGGTCGATGTCATTGCGGTGCACGTCATTTTGGAAGTCTACGAACGCCTTGCTGCTCACACCTGGAACGGTCCAGACCGGCTTCGCGGCCTTCGGCGCGATGTCCCTCTCTACTGTCCCGAAAGTGGCGGCGGTCGCTGAAAAACCAAGCTCGCCAAGAATCTGAGACGCGCGTGCGGCGCCATCAGTGAGGCACGCAGCAATGCCTGCTTCTGCGTTGACGGCGCCCGCCAGGCTTAGGTCTTTGAGATCAGGAGGGGCTAGAAACGCGGCGTGTTGCTCAGACCACACGGGCTTGCGGCCGCGATGACAGGCAAGGTGTATGATGGGACTGAAGCCACCTGATATGGCGAGTGCATCAACTGAGATCTTCTCGACCGTACCGCTCTTCCAAATCTCGATCGAGGATAGCGACTTGCCGCCGTGGGCATTGCTAATGAAGGCGCCCTGAATCAATCGTGCCCTGCCTGTCCAAGCTAGATATGCATCGAGCCGGCTATCCACGATGACCGCGAGGTCAACACCCTCTGCCTCGAGATCGCGCGCGAGGGCGTAGCCACTGTCGTTGGTGGTGAATATTGCGGCCGTTTTGCCGAAGGCCACCCCGTAACGATTTAGATAGCTTCGTGCGGCGGATGCCATCATGACACCGGGGGTGTCGTTCCCGCCAAACACAAGCGGCCGCTCTTCTGCACCCGACGCCAGCAATGCTCGTTTCGCGACGATGCGCCAGAGCCGTTCAACCGGCCGGTTTGCATGGGGCTGCTGAACATGCTTCTGCACTCGCTCGACCGCGCCGAATACGTTGCCGTCGTACCAACCGAATGCGGTGGTGCGGGTCAGCAAGTCGACGTTAGGCATGCTCTCGAGCTCTGCCACGGCTTTGCGGACAAAGTCAGCCGCCGCCTGGCCGCCAATGAGGGCCGTGTCGTAGAGCAGGCCGCCCCCAGGCAACGCATTTTCGTCAAGAAGCACCACCCGAGCGCCGGTGCGCCCGGCGGTTAAGGCTGCAGCCAAGCCTGCTGGGCCTGCACCGACAATGAGCAAATCGCAGTGAGCCCAGCGTTTTTCGTAGGCGTCAGGATCGGGATCATACGTTGCCTTGCCTAGTCCTGCCGCTTTCCGAATGACCGGTTCGTAGAGCTTCTCCCAGAGGGCCGCCGGCCACATGAACGTCTTGTAGTAGAAGCCAGCGCCGAGAAAGGGCGAAAGGAGCCCATTGACTGCACCGATGTCAAAATCAAGCGAAGGCCAGCGATTTTGGCTCTTTGCTTCGAGCCCATCATAGAGCTCCTGCATAGTCGCCCGCGTATTTGGCTCCGTCCGTCCGCCCGAGTTTATCGTGACGAGTGCGCTTGGCTCAGAAGAGCCCGCCGTCAGAATGCCCCGCGGGCGGTGATATTTGAAGCTGCGCCCGACGAGCCGTTGGCCATTGGCGAGCAGCGCCGACGCCAGACTATCACCGTCGTGACCTGAAAATCGTTTGCCGTCGAAGCTGAAGCGCAAAGTGGACCGGCGATCGACGAGCCCGCCTTTACGTAGACGATACGAGGTCATGTGTTGGAATCCAGCAGTGACACCGCGGCGTCCCGAGAAGCTTCAATTTCGTGAGTGACAGTGCTGCGGGTCACGATCAGCCAGCGGCGACAACCGGAGGTATGATGCCAAAATTCTTCATGAGTTCCGCGCGAATTGTTGCGCAAGTAAACGTAGTCGAGCCAGGACTCGACCGGCGCATCCGGGAGGGGCCGCCTAAGCGCCGCACCTTTGATCGTAAACTCTTCCTTCGGCCGGACGCCGCAATGGGGACATGGAACGAGGCTTGCCATCTCATTTGACCTTGTAGGATCAGTGCAAGTTAGGTTGGGCGCCCTGACCTTTTTCGTCGATCATCAATCCGCGTGCGAACCGATCAAGACGGAAAGCGGTGGCCGTCGCCTGCGGAGCGTCGTGAGCAATTAGATGCGCAAAGCAATAGCCGGATGCAGGAGTGGCCTTGAAGCCGCCGTAGCACCAGCCGGCATTGAGATAGACGTTGTCGATATGGGTTCGGTCGATGATCGGCGATCCATCCATAGACATATCCACAATCCCGCCCCAGGATCTAAGGACGCGCACGCGCGACAGCGCCGGGATCATTGCCTTACCGGCCTCCGCAACATGCTCGACGGCGGCGAGGTTGCCGCGCTGGGCGTAGGAATTGTAGCCATCAATATCACCGCCGAAGACGAGACCGCCTTTGTCGGATTGCGAGCAGTAAAAGTGACCGGCGCCAAATGTAACGACGCAATCGATGAAGGGCTTAAGCCCTTCCGATACAAAGGCCTGAAGCACATGACTTTCGATTGGCAGTTTCAGGTCAACCATCTCGGCGACAAGCGAAGAATTTCCGGCGACGGCTAGAGCCAACTTGCCGCAGCCGATGAAGCCCTTGGTCGTTTGCACGCCGAGTACCCGTCCACCGGCCTGTCTGATGCCAGTCACTTCGCATTCCTGGATAATGTCGACGCCCCGCATATCGGCGCCGCGCGCATATCCCCAAGCGACGGCATCGTGCCGAACCGTGCCGCCGCGGCGCTGGATCAGGCCGCCCTGGATTGGGAAACGAGCATTTTCGAAATCAAGGAAGGGCAGCATCTTCCGAACGGCTTCGCGATCGAGCAGTTCGGCGTCTACTCCATGCAGGCGCATTGCGTTGCCGCGCCTGATGTAAGCATCGCGCTGCGCGTCTGAATGGAAAAGATTCAGAACGCCACGCTGAGAGACCATGGCGTTGAAGTTGAAATCCTGCTCGAGGCCCTCCCAGAGCTTCATTGATAGTTCGTAGAATGGGTTGTTTCCCGGTAGCAGGTAATTCGAACGAATAATGGTGGTGTTGCGTCCTACGTTGCCCGCGCCGATGTAGCTCCTTTCCAGCACTGCCACGTTGGTGATGCCGAACTCCTTGGCGAGGTAGTAGGCCGTGGCCAAGCCGTGACCGCCGCCGCCCACAATAACAACGTCATACCGAGGTTTCGGTTGTGCCGCGCGCCACGCTGGACGCCAATGCTTGTTGCCACGAAGGCCGCGTAGGAAAATCGATAGGGCCGAGTAGCGCATTCCGTGCTTTGCCTCTGAAAACGGAAGAAAAGGCTATCAGCCGACCAGCTCACAGTATTGCACAAAAGGGACAATAAACTGTAAGAATGGGACATGCCGCTCAATCCGAAGAGCACCCAAAGGATAGGCTTTGCGCTCATCGAGAATTTCGCGCTGATGTCCTACGCGTCGGCAAGCGAACCGCTGCGCGCCGCCAACCTCTTGTCAGGCGTACCGCTCTATGAGGTTGTGCCCCTTTCGTCTGATGCTGCACCGGTTGCTAGTTCTTCGGGCTTGCTCATTTCATGCAAGTCGATCGCATCCGAAGGAGCGCGTTGTCACACGATCTTCGTTTGTGCGGGCGGTACAAGGCAGGATTGGCTTGGGCACGAGCAGCTCGTATCGGTTTTGAGGCGGCTATCTCGGCAGGGCATCCGTATCGGCGCAATCTCCAGCGGAGCCTACATTCTCGCTGCAGCCGGCCTGCTCGATAATCGCGACTTCACCATCCATTGGGAACATGCGCCGATTTTGCGTGAAGCCTTTCCGCATCTAACCCCGCGCCAAGCGCGCTACGTGCTTGACGGCGACCGTATCACCTGCGGCGGGGGTATAGCCCCGCTAGATATGATGCATGCAATCATTGGTGAACGGATGGGACCCCACTTCGCGCGCCGTGTTAGTGATTGGTACTTGCACACGGCGATTGCCGAACCGGGTGCCCCGCAACGGGGCGCTGCCGCTGAGCGCTTTGGTACAAACCATCCTGCGCTGCTTGCCGTCCTTGAAAAGATGGAGGCCTCAGTTGAGCGGCCGCTATCGCGCTCGGCTATGGCCGCTTTCGTCGATATCAGCGTTCGCCATCTAGACCGACTGTTCGCATCTGAGATGCATGCAGGCTTCCTCGATACATATCGTCGGATACGCCTTGACCATGCTCGACGACTACTCGAGCAGAGCCCCTTGTCGGTGTCTGAAATCGCCTTCGCGACGGGCTTCTCGAGTGCGGGCCATTTCTCGCGCGCTTTTGCCTCCGCCTTTGGCCGGAGTCCTCGCAGCGCCCGTAAGCGTACATTGCGTGGTGGGTGAACGCTAAAGCGCCTGTCCGGGCACTATCGTCGATCAGAATTTGAACGAGATTCGCGCTTCTTGAGCGCTTTGGGGGGGGCGTCCGCTGGCTGAACTTTGCAGCAGGTCACTTTGGGGGAGTTTCTCTATAAGAAAAAAAGGTTCCTGTGGGTTGTTTTCGCGATCTTCCGCTGGTACAGGTCTCGGATGCATCTCATCTGAACGGGGCGGGCATGTGCGGCATCGTTGGGCTCTTCTTGAAAGACAAAACTCTGGAGCTTCGGTTGGGCGACCTGCTCTCAGACATGCTCGTGACGATGACGGATCGCGGGCCAGACTCGGCCGGAATCGCTATCTACGGCAGGGAAGGTGGTAAGACGAAGTTGACGCTGCAGTCACCGGCTCCTGACGTGGACTTCGCTAGCCTTGAAGCGGATCTGCGCGCGGCCGGAATCGATGCGGTCATTTTCGTCAAGAGCAGTCATGCGGTAGTCGAAACGTCGGCGGAAGCCGCCAAGATTCGCCGCTTTCTGCTGACGCACCGTCCTAACGTGCGCATTATGGGGACCGGCGGGAGCGTGGAGATCTTCAAGGAAGTGGGTCTGCCTAAAGATGTAGTAGCTCGCTTCGGTGTCCGGTCGATGAAGGGAACTCACGGGATCGGTCATACGCGAATGGCGACGGAGAGCGCGGTCACTACGCTCGGCGCCCACCCGTTTTCAACTGGGGCGGACCAGTGCCTTGTGCACAATGGCTCCTTGTCGAACCATAATAACGTTCGTCGCCAACTTGTTCGTGAGGGCATGACCTTCGAGACAGACAACGACTCAGAAGTCGCGGCCGCGTATCTGACCGCGGAAATGGCCAAGGGCAAGGATCTGGGGGAGGCTCTGGCCGGTGCGCTCGATGATCTCGATGGCTTCTTTACGTTCGTTGTGGGCACTAAGACCGGCTTCGGCGTCCTGCGTGACCCGATTGCCTGCAAGCCGGCTGTCATGGCCGAGACCGATCAATACGTCGCCTTTGGGACCGAATACCGCGCCCTCGCTGTGCTTCCGGGTATTGAGGCGGCTCGAATCTGGGAGCCGGAGCCGGCCACCGTCTATTTCTGGGACCACGATAAGGCCGCCTGACGAATATTGTCGCAGACCATCTGCTGTTTGCTGCGAAAGCTCCAAGAAGGGAAGTCATGCCCACGTTCGATCTCTCTGTTCAAAGCCTCCGTGAACTCAACGCTGCGCTTCATAGGCTTTCTGCTGGGGCCAATGACACGGCTTTCGAGGTAGTCAATCCGCGGGGCAGTCACTCGATCGCGGTTGGCGTCGACCAGCCGGTGGTGGTCACGGTGCGGGGGCCGGTGGGTTACTATTGCGCCGGCATGAACGATGGTGGTGCTATTACCGTGCGAGGTTCAGCCGGCCCCGGTGTCGCAGAGAACATGATGTCGGGGGTTGTCGTCGTCGAGGGGGACGCCAGTCAGTATGCTGGTGCTACAGGCCGTGGAGGTTTGCTCGTCATCAAGGGCAATGCTGCCTCCCGCTGCGGCATCTCGATGAAGGGCATCGACATCGTTGTGCACGGTAACATCGGTCACATGTCGGCGTTTATGGGGCAATCCGGGCACCTGGTTGTGCTGGGCGATGCGGGCGAAGCCTTGGGGGATTCACTTTACGAAGCGAAAATCTTCGTACGTGGTGCAGTGAAAAGCCTGGGTGCCGACTGTGTCGCGAAAGACATGCGTCCTGAACATCTTACGAAGCTGGCAGCATTGCTCGAATTGGCAGGCGTCAAAGGCGTGAAACCGGAGGAGTTTAAGCGTTACGGCTCAGCGCGCAAACTCTACAATTTCAATATCGACAACGCGGACGCGTACTAAGGCGAGTGAACATCTATGAGCTACCACAATCCCCACACTCCCCCGCGCAAATCAGCGACCTTTGACGACCATACTCTGGCCGAGATCCGCCGCGCTGCTGCTACCGGTATCTACGACATTCGCGGTGCCGGTACCAAGCGCAAGGTGCCGCATTTTGACGACCTCTTGTTTCTGGGCGCATCTATCTCGCGCTATCCGCTCGAGGGCTATCGCGAGAGGTGTGACACGTCAGTCGTGCTTGGCTCTCGTTTTGCGAAAAAACCTATTGAGCTCAAGATTCCAATTACAATCGCTGGCATGAGCTTTGGTGCCCTATCCGCTCACGCGAAGGAGGCGCTCGGTCGCGGCGCCACAGCCGCCGGGACGTCTACTACTACTGGCGATGGAGGCATGACTGAGGAAGAGCGGGGCCATTCCCAAACGCTCGTCTACCAGTATCTCCCGTCGCGTTACGGTATGAATCCGAAGCACTTGCGTCGCGCGGATGCCATCGAGATTGTCGTCGGTCAGGGAGCGAAACCTGGCGGCGGAGGCATGCTGCTCGGTCAGAAGATTTCCGATCGCGTCGCTGCCATGCGCAATCTGCCCAAAGGGATCGACCAGCGCTCTGCCTGTCGTCACCCTGATTGGACTGGACCGGACGATCTCGAAATCAAGATCCTGGAGCTGCGCGAGATCACCGATTGGGAAAAGCCCATTTATGTGAAGGTCGGCGGGGCCCGTCCCTACTACGACACGGCGCTGGCGGTTAAGGCAGGTGCGGATGTTGTGGTGTTGGACGGTATGCAAGGTGGGACTGCTGCGACGCAGGACGTCTTCATCGAGCACGTGGGTATGCCAACGCTCGCGTGCATCCGCCCCGCCATCCAAGCTTTGCAGGACCTTGGCCAGCATCGCAAGGTGCAACTGATCATCTCGGGCGGCATTCGTTCGGGCGCAGATGTTGCGAAGGTGCTTGCGCTTGGTGTCGACGCAGTTGCTATTGGTACGGCCGCTCTCGTTGCGCTTGGAGACAATGATCCCCGCTGGGAGGACGAATACCGGAAGCTAGGTACGACCGCGGGAGCCTATGACGATTGGCATGAAGGTAAGGATCCAGCCGGAATCACCACGCAAGATCCGGAATTGATGCAGCGGCTCGATCCAGTCGCTGCGGGCCGCCGCCTTGCCAACTATCTAAAGGTCATGACGCTCGAAGCGCAGACGATCGCACGGGCGTGCGGAAAGAACCATCTGCACAATCTGGAGCCCGAGGATCTGTGTGCGCTGACGTTAGAGGCAGCGGCCATGGCCCGTGTACCATTGGCTGGGACCAGCTGGTTTCCTGGCAAGGGAGACTTCTGAGAGATTCTGCTGAGAGACGGAAAGACCGGGGAACGACCAATTAAACGACACACGGGGAAAAGATGGATCTTTCAGCCTACGCCCAGGAGCATGGCGTCAAGTATTTTATGATCAGCTACACCGACCTGTTTGGCGGACAACGGGCGAAGCTGGTCCCAGCTCAGGCAATTGCCCAAATGCAGAGCGAGGGAGCTGGCTTTGCTGGATTCGCAACGTGGCTTGATTTGACGCCTGCGCACCCAGATCTGTTCGCTATGCCTGATGCATCCTCGGTCATTCGACTGCCGTGGAGGAAGGATGTGGCGTGGGTCGCGGCAGACTGCACCATGGATGACAAGCCGGTCCAGCAGGCCCCCCGCGTTGTACTTAAAAATCTCATCGAGGATGCCGCTTCCGAAGGATTGCGAATCAAGACGGGTGTGGAGCCTGAATTCTTTTTGATTTCGCCTGATGGCTCTAAAATCTCTGACGAGTATGATATAGCCGAAAAGCCCTGCTACGATCAGCAAGCAGTCATGCGGCGCTATGACGTGATTGCCGAGATTTGTAACTGCATGCTTGAGCTCGGCTGGAAACCTTATCAGAACGATCATGAGGACGCGAACGGTCAATTCGAAATGAACTGGGAATATGATGACGCGCTGAAAACAGCCGACAAGCATTCCTTCTTCAAGTTCATGGTGAAATCGATAGCTGAGAAGAACGCGTTGCGCGCGACTTTCATGCCAAAGCCATTCAAGGGACTAACCGGAAATGGCTGCCACGTTCACATCTCGGTCTGGGACGTTGAAGGAAGGAACAACGCATTCACTGACAAGTTGATGCCCTTCGGCTTATCGGAGAAGGGGCGCAATTTCCTTGGCGGCATCATGAAGCATGCCTCGGCATTGACGGCCATCACTAATCCGACCGTGAACTCCTACAAGCGCATAAACGCGCCGCGCACAATTTCCGGGGCGACTTGGGCTCCCAACGCTGTCACCTGGACAGGTAACAATCGGACGCACATGGTGCGCGTGCCTGGCCCCGGTCGCTTCGAGCTCCGTTTGCCCGACGGAGCAGCGAATCCGTACTTGCTCCAGGCCATTATTATTGCCGCAGGATTGTCGGGTATCCGCTGCAAGGCGGATCCGGGCCGTCACTATGATATTGACATGTACAAGGACGGTCATACCGTGACCGATGCGCCGAAGCTGCCGCTAAATCTGCTGGACGCACTGCGTGAGTACGAGAAGGATGCCGCGCTACATGTTGCGCTCGGCACCGACTTCTCTTCAGCGTATCTGAAGCTCAAGCATTGCGAGTGGAACACTTACTGCGCCCAATTTACGGCTTGGGAACACCAGAACACCCTGGATATCTGATCTATCTCCAGCGAGCATCCGCAAGCTTGATCCCGACGTTCAGGGCTTGCCGACGCATGAAAGATCTACGTCATGCAGTTTGTCTTGACCGTCTCCTGTAAGACTAGGCGCGGAATCGTTGCCGCTGTTGCGGGTTATCTTGCCGGCAAAGGCTGCAACATTATCGACTCGTCGCAATTTGATGACTGCGATGCGGGCCAATTCTTCATGCGTGTGTCCTTCGTCTCGGAAGAAGGCGCGGCACTTTCTCAGGTTGTCGAGGGCTTCTCGCCGATAGGTGCAGAGTTTTCTATGGAGTACCACTTCTACGATGTGACCAAGCGCATGAAAGTGCTGCTAATGGTTTCGCGGTTCGGTCATTGCCTCAACGATCTGCTCTATCGCTGGAGAATCGGCGCTCTACCGATCGAGATCGTGGGTGTCGTCTCCAACCACCTAGATTACCAGAAGCTCGTTGTCAATCATGACATTCCGTTCCACTACATCAGAGTGATGAAAGAGAACAAGCCGACGGCAGAGGCCCAGCTCGTTGAGCTAGTTGAGCAGACGGGTGCAGAGCTCATCGTGCTGGCTCGCTATATGCAAGTGCTCTCCGATCACCTTTGCAAAAGGATGGCTGGAAAAATCATCAACATTCACCACTCCTTTTTGCCATCCTTTAAGGGGGCAAGCCCCTACAAGCAGGCATATCAGCGTGGAGTGAAGTTGATTGGTGCTACGGCCCATTATGTAACGGCCGATCTCGATGAGGGGCCGATCATTGAGCAGGATATCGTGCGCATAACGCACGCACATAGCCCAGACGACTATGTTGCGCTCGGACGGGATGTCGAAAGCCAAGTCCTGGCACGCGCCATTCACGCGCACATTCATCACCGCACCTTTATTGATGGAAGTCGCACAGTGGTCTTTCCGGCGAGCCCAGGAAGCTACGCCTCTAAACGGACGGGCTAATGCATGGCACGTGTTATCGATGGAAAGAGTGCGGCAGCCTCAGTGATTGAGGTGGTCAAGGCCGAAGCCGCAAGGATCGCGTCCGAGACGGGCACGAAGCCGGGCCTTGCAGTCATTATTGTCGGCGACGACCCGGCGAGCCACGCTTACGTTGCCGCGAAAAGCCGTATGGCTAAAGAATGCGGCTTCCATTCAGTGCAGCACACGTTGCCGGCGGAGACGAGCCAGGAGATGCTCAACGGACTGGTCGGCGCCCACAATGCCGATCCATCGATCCATGGCATTCTGGTGCAGCTGCCCCTGCCCAAGCACTTGGACAGTGACGTGGTCATTCAGTCCATCCGGCCGGACAAGGACGTCGACGGGCTACATGTCACCAATGCCGGCAAGTTGGCGGTCGGCGATCTGGATACAGGACTGATTTCGTGCACCCCTGCGGGAGCAATGCTCTTGGTACGCAGCGTACATGGGGACGATTTATCTGGGTTGAACGCCATTGTGATTGGAAGGTCAAACTTGGTTGGGAAGCCAATGGGGCAACTGCTTCTCAACGCGAACGCTACCGTCATCATGGCGCATTCTCGTACGAAGCAACTCGCCGCCTTGACGAGGACGGCCGACATAGTGGTGGCTGCAATAGGCCGGGCCGAAATGGTCAATGCGGGATGGATTAGGCCCGGCGCGACGGTGATTGACGTTGGTATCAATCGTCTGCCTGCTCCAGAGAAGGGGGACGGCAAGAGCAAGCTTGTGGGCGATGTCGCATTCTCTGAAGCGGCGCGCATCGCTGGGACTATTACTCCGGTTCCGGGAGGAGTTGGGCCAATGACCATAGCTATGCTGATGGTCAACACAGTAATCGCTGCTGCACGGGCAACTGGCTTGCGTCCGTTAGACTTTTAATACCTCAGCGCGCGAGATCATCGTCCGCATCGTCGGTTCCAGTCCTTCATTATAGGATACAGGACGTCGTCAATCTATCCATTCCGAAACATAACGGCGAAGCGTTTCCCGCAACCGCAGCCTGAATAATCCAGATGATGGCACGAGAACAAGGGAGAGGGCCGTAGCGGCGGCCGTGACCTTTGGGATGTGTTGGACCGCCCCGTCATTAGCCGCAAGCTTGCCGTTAGCCCCTCGGCCACTCCAATGTATGTGCATAGGCGTGGGCGGCCGTGACGTGCGTTCACCGCCTGCAGCAAGCCAGCATTCGAATCCTGACGGAAGATCACGTCCTGTTCGAGACCGTTGAGTGCCCGCCAGGCCTTGATGCGCAGCTCCAGCGCGCGTCGGATGTTGGGGGCGAGGTCGGGATGCTGTCGGCGCAGTTCGTGAGCCGGCCGCACTTGTCTTGCCACCGCCCTCATGAACCCGGCCAATTTACGTAGGCTCCTTGTGCGGGAACCGGGAGGTCTTTGGATCGACCATATCCTACTTGGTCTGATAGTCGGTGGCGGGAAGGTGAGCAGCCGTAACCGCTGATGCACGATCCAGAGAGGTCTTACTCCGGTATGGTATGAAGCTGACGAACAAAGCCGCGCGATCGTCTGCGGAGTTGTTGGAACCAAGGCCGGGGACCAAGGGGAACACGGACCAGCAAACCAAGTGCCGGACACAGAGCCGGGTTCGCGTGACCCAGGCGTTGGACCGCGTGCGGAAAGTCGCAAGGCAAAGGAAGAAGGAGCAGTTCACCGCGCTCTTCCACCACGCCAACGTCGATATGCTCCGGACGGAGTTCTACGCGCTCAAGCGAAAAGCCGCCCCAGGCGTGGATGGTATGACGTGGCGGGATTACGAGTCGGACCTCGAACTCAGGCTTGAGGATCTGCATAGACGAGTCCATCGGGGAGCCTATCGGCCGCAACCGTCTTGCCAGACCTACATCGCGAGGGCAGATGGAAAGCCGTGACCGCTGGCGATCGCCGCCTTGGAAGACAGGATCGTCCAGGGCGCAACCGTCCTGGTGCTCAACGCAAACTTCGCCGGATTCTCTTACGGATTCCGGCCCAGACGAGGACCGAATGATGCGTTGGACGCTCTTTCGACGGCGATTAAACTGCGCAAAGTGAACTGGATTCTGGACGCTGACATCGCGGTCGGTCAAGATTGGCTGGTCGCGTCGTGAAACACAGGATCGGCGATGAGCGCATCGTCCGCCTCTCGACGGCGCAATCGTTGCCGACGACACGGGTCAGTTCGCGCAACAATCCGAACGACGGCTGCCCGCCAAGCGGTCTCAACCGGTGCGTCTCGTCACGCACGAAGCGGAGGATCAGAGCCTCGCCGGTCGTACCCTAGATACGAACGTTCGCCAGCTCACGCTCCCACTTGGCGAAATCCGCCTCGAATGCCTCCCAGCTTTCGAAGGAATGCCCCGCGATTGCGTTCTTCTTCACGTAGCCGACGCCATTCTCTGTCTTGCCCTTCGTGCGCGCCCGATACAGCGCGCAGGCGCGAGGACGGAAGCCCCAATGTTTGGCAAACGCGATGAGCTTGCCGTTAAGCTCCACCGACCGGCTCACCGCGTCATGGCGCGCCACGAGGGCGCGTGGATTGTCCATCAGCACTTCCTCCGGCGCGCCGCCGAAGGTCGTGAATGCGCTCTCGATCCCGGCGAACCGGTGCTCTTGCTTCTCGGCCCGTGACGCATGGACATGCAGCCCTCGCGAATGCCCCAGCATCGCCATGAACACGAATGCTTTGACCTTGCCCCGGCCGATCTCGACCAAACGCTCGCCGAAGTCGTAACCGGCATGAGGCCTCCACCTCGTCATGGCGCGGTTCGCTTGGGATACAGCCTGGGATGAGCTGATGGGTGGAGGTAAAGCGATGGCAAATGCCATGCTTGATGCCAGGCAGGAAGGTGACTCTTATCGCCGCGTTGAGGTGATCAATGGGGAGCGGCGTCGGCGACGGTGGACGAGCGAGAAGAAGGCCCGGATCGCGGCGGAGAGCTTTGAGGAGGGGACGAACATCTCCGAGGTGGCGCGGCGCAACCGTGTCTCCCGCGGACTGCTCACGGTGTGGCGACGCCAGGTAGCGGCGGCGGTGGCCGGCAAAGCCCAGAACTTCGTGCCTATCCAAATTGGCGCCGAGAGCGATGGCGGGAGGGCTGGCGGTTCCGAGTGTATTTCGCCGGTACAGATGAAGCCCTTGGAGATTGCCGCACCGCCGGCCAAGGTCTGTGGAGTGGTCGAGATCGAGGTGAACAGGGCGCGCATCCGCGTCGAGCCGGGCGTGGAGCTGGCGACGCTTTCGGTGGTGCTATCGGCGCTTCGAGGGATCCGGTGATTGCGCTACGGTCAGACCTCAAGGTGGTGCTGGCGGCCCAGCCGGTCGACTTTCGTAAGTCGGTGCAAACGCTGTCGGCGCTGGTGAGCGAAGCACTGCGCGCGAACCCATATTGCGGCGACGTCTTCGTGTTCCGCAGCAAGCGCATGGACAGAGTGAAGCTTCTGGCGTGGGACGGCAGCGGCATGGTGTTGCTAACGAAGTGGTTGCACCGGGGGCGTTTCACCTGGCCACCGATCCGCGGCGGCGTTGTGCATCTCAGTGCGACGCAGCTTGCGATGCTACTCGATGGCCTTGAGTGGACGCGTGTGTCGCCCAAGCCTGTGAGGCAGCCGGCCATTGTCGGCAGAGAAGTGAGGATTTCGCTGGAGCATGGGTCGCACGGATGTATCGTCTGATCATGGCGATTCGCCGCGACGCTCTTCCGGCCGATCCAGCAGCTCTGACCGAGATGGTGCTCGCGCTTGACGCTGAGAATGAGAAGCTGCGCGTAGCAATGCAGACGTTCAAGGACATGATCTTCGGGAAGCGCTCGGAGCGGCTTGCCGCGCTCGTGGCCGAGCAGCTCGCACTTGAGCTTGGCGACCTTGAGACCGGCGTCACGCCGCCTGCAGCTGCCAACGACGATGCAGCCGCGGCAAAGCCGCCCGGCAAGCCACTGCGGAAGAAGGCGCGCCGCAACATCGGCGCGCTGCCCAAGCACCTGCCGCGCTGCGAGCAGGTTCTGGAGCCGGAAGCGACCGCATGCCCGTGTTGTCAGGTCCAGCTTCACAAGATCGGCGAGGACGTCAGCGAGGTGCCGGGCATCATCCCGGCGATCCTGCGGGTGTTGCGGACGGTCCGTCCCAAGTACGGCTGCCGCCGCTGCACCGATGGTGTGATCCAGGCGAAGGTGCTGCCTCGCCTAATCGAGAGCGGCATGGCCTCGACGGCACTCGTGAGCCACGTGGTAGTCTCGAAGTTCGCCTAGTATCTGCCGCTTTACCGACAGGCGCAAATTCTGGCCGGCCAGGGTGTCCATCTCGACCGGGCGAGGCTGGGTGAAGCGAGCGGCCTGGTGGCTCAGGAGCCTCTATGAGCTCCCGCTGCGCACGATCCGGGCTGCTCCGGGCCTGTTCTGCGACGAGACGCCGATGCCGGTGCTCGATCCCGGACGACATCGCCCGCGCATCTGCCAGTTCTGGGCGCATGCGATGGATGGCCGGCCATGGGGCGGCCCCTCGCCGCCGGCAGTGGCCTACGTGTTCGCCGACGACCGCGGCACGGCGGAGATCGCCAGACAGTTGACGGGCTTTTCCGGCATTCTACAGGTCGACGGTTATGCGGCCTACAAAGCGCTCGCCCGCGATCATGGCGACGCGATCCAGCTCGCCTTTTATCTCGCCCACGCCCGACGCAAATTCGTCGAGGTGTATAAGACGACCCAGTCGCCGTTCGCTCGCGAAGTGATCGAGCGCCTGCAGGCGGTCTATGCCATCGAAGCAGAGATCCGCGGCAGCAGTGCCGAGCAGCGGCTGGCCACCCGCCGCACCAGGTCTGCTCCCTTGATGGAGGCGCTCAGGACGCGCCTGACCACAATGGTCGGCCAGTTCTTCTCCCAATCGAAGCTGGCGGAGGCCATCAACTACGCACTCAATCACTGGGACGGGTTGACGCTGTTTCTCCGCGACGGCCGTGTCGAGGTTGACAGCAACACAGTCGAGCGTTCCATGCGCCCGATTGCGATGGGAAGACGCAACTCATTGTTCAGCGGCTGCAAAGGCGGCGCCGAGAGCTGGGCGATCCTGGCGTCGCTCGTGAACACGGCAAAACTCCATGAGCTCGACCCGCAGGCCTACCTGGCCGATGTGCTGGAGCGCATCGTGTCCGGGCGAACCAAGAGCCATCAGCTGCACGAGCTGCTCGCCTGGAACTGGAAGGCGGCGCGCCGACGCACACCGCAGGCAGCGGCATGAGCCCACGACGCCATAAAGCAGCATCGTCGATGGAGTCGGCCGCGATGCCGCTTGCGGACCTCGAGCGATGGCTCCAGGCTCGCATCGATCGCCATCCTGCCGCCACCAGCATTCCCATGCTCGACGGCTATGCCGCCGCGATCGTAGCCGGACCGGTCTCGATGAGCCCGCTCGATTGGATCTGCCCGCTGCTCGCGATCGATGCAGACGCGTTCAACCATGGCGGCACGCCGGAGTTCGCCGCGATCTCCGCCGTCGCGCTGCGCCACAACGACATCAGCAACACCCTCTCGACGGCCCCCGATCGGTTCGAGCCGATACACCTGCGCAACCCCAATGGCGACGTCGATCCGCGTCCCTGGTGCCAGGGTTTCCATGCCGCGATGCGGCTCAAGCTGTCGGCGTGGGCGCCGATGCTGGATACCAGCAATGTCAATCACGGCTTGCTTCTGCCCATTCTGTTGCACTGTAGCGACGATCAGGGGCAGCCGGTGCTCGGATCCCCCCGAAGTGGCCGCGAGACCGCCGACTTTCTGCGTAACGCCTACGCCGATATTCCAGCGGTCGTCGAGGCCATGCGCCAATATTGGATGCCGATCCGCTACCTACGCGCTCGCTGATCTCCGCAGACGTGGGAGCTCATGCCGGTTACCCGAAGTCGATCTGCAGCTGTCGGCCAGGCGACGTCTCGAACCGCGTCGTCGCCAGCGCCTCGGCCTTCAGCGCCTGGCGGCGCGTTGCAGCGTTCGCCGGCTGACTGCCACGCCTTTCTCGGCCAACAGGTCCTGGCGCACCACATCCGCAACCTCTCGCGCAGCCAGCCTTCAAGGCCATCGAGCCGCTTCGGGCGCTCAGGCGACTTGAACGGCTTCACCCCGCCCGCCGCCACGTAGTCCTTCACCGTGTGATGGCTGCAGCCCAGCTCGCGCGCAATCCGCTTCAGACCCCACCCGCACGCCTTCAGGCGCAACATCTCCACCACGTCATCCGGCGTCTTCATCACCTGCCCCCGTGGATCACTCCACGATGAGCCTTCCGTGATTTCGTTCCTCTTTCATTCGCTCTCTCCTCGGCTATCCAGGGAGGGGCAATTCCTCGTAACGCCGAGGGGCCAGTTTTCCATGGCGCGCGACATCCGTCATTCCTGGCCCGACAGACGCTTTCGTCAAGCAGCCAAGTAAGGAGCCGGATGCCTTAGTTGGGCGAGTCCGGATCTGTGCGAGGCGACCAGCAATGGTCGTCCCTACCGCAATACCCGACCTATCACGCACGGATTTCTGACCTTTACGATCCGGCTTGTGGCGTCGCTGGGGCCGCTTTACCTTGCGTTGCGAGGGATCGATTTCGCGGTGCTACGGTCGCCGTTAGCGTCCGGCGGCTCAGCGCCGCCCGAGGGTAAACACCATATATGAGAGCCGGGCGAAGGGGGCGCGCGCAAGCTCGAAGGCGGCGAAGCTCGCCCGCAACAGCGGATACAGCGGATGATAGAACGCCGGACGTTGCGCCGAGATTTCTATGAGGCCCAATCGGCGCATGGCGTCGAGCACTGAAATGCTCCAGTACGGTGCGCCGTGCGTATATGAGAACGATACGACGCCAAGACCACCTTGTTCCGCCAAGTCCGTAAAGCTCTGGCGGTTGAACAGTACGAAATGACGCGGGGTGTGATAGCCAGCCCACGAACAATGCCGGAACAGCCGCGCATCAAGCGCGTCGAAGTTTGGCGTGTTGATCAGCACGCGGCCGTGAGCGGTGAGGAGCCCTTCGATACGGCGCAACACGAGCGCGGGGTCGCGTACATGCTCGATCAAACCGAGCGCCAGGACCAGATCAAAGCGTCGATCGGTCTCGAACTGCTCGATACGGCCGAGATGATAGGCATGTCCGCGCACGACCGCCTGTGCTTGTGCGCCCTCGTCCAGATCGACACATTGCGTGAAGCTCACCCGCGGTGAACAGGACTTGATCTGGTCGAGCATCCAACCGCTGCCGCCGCCGATATCTAGGACGCTAAGCCGATCGCCAGGGATGGAGGCGAGCAGTTTCAATAGAGGCCGGTCGAGCGATCGCTTGAGACGTGGTACGATGCTCTTTTTGGCCGGAGCGTAGGAATAATAATTCTTCGGATAGATCTCTCCGAGACGATCCCACAGCATCGGAACGATGAACAGGACACCGCACCTCTGGCATTTGTGGAAAGAGTAGGTGCGGTCGGACGTATAGTACTCGATGTCGTGGGCATCCGCGTACCAGCTTGTGTCGGTGCAGCCTTTGATCGGGCATGCGGGTGGCGAGCTGTCCTTCGTTACCAGCGCCCCCGACCGGTCGTCGTCGATCTTAGCGTTCTTATTCAATGGCACGCCTCCAGCTCAAAGTCTTTAGTGCACGATCCGAAAAAATGTGCAGCGGTTCTCTAAAATGCAAACCCTCGGGCTTGACCGGAGGATCTGCTCACTCATGGAGTTTCTAACTGACCTGAGCACCGTTATCTCCTCCAAGAACTGGTAGAGTCCATCACTCGGTTTTTGCAGGCGCGAGCGAACTCTGTACCACCTAGAACTAAGTGTTTAATCCCAAGCTTTGATGGTGCATTCTTATCGCACGATTAGGGATGCGCTGGGGACAAGTTCTACACGGGTGCGCCATGACTAGACCGCCGTAACGAAAACTAGCTGTGCGCTCGCCTTAAGTCGGCGGGAAACCGCTTCTTATTGAGTGACCAAGCCTGGCTTTCTTATGAAAGCGTGTCGGGCAGTCGCCGTTTGCCAGGTGCGCTAGATATCGGCACAAGTAATGCCCGCGGTCATTTCCGGCAGTGCTGCCTCGATGCCTTCGCCAACCGCGCTGGACAGCCGGATATAGCACTGCGACGGCGAGCCAAGAAAGACCGTGCGACCTGTGGGAGCATGGCGGCGCGGGGCGGCAGGCGGGACATTTCCACGTTAACTGGAATGTCCGTTCCGATTGGCCGATCCGTCGGTGTGGTTCGAGGCGCCGAGCACAGCAACGAAGTTCTGCGCGCTCCGCACCTCGCCGGTGAGCCCGTCAACCACCTCCATGGTGTGGCCCGGAATAGTCGACGAAGAGCTTCTCGCCGGCGACATGGACCTGACGGGGCGGCTTCAGGCGGCTGGCCCTTTCCCTGCAGCGTTCGCAGAACCACGAATAGCTGAAACTGTCGGAGTGGGAGTCGCAATACTCCTCCCACAACAGCATCAGCGTGAAGTTCCTCCGCCCGCAGCTCGCGATCCACGAGCGCCCAATCCGGCTGCGGTGCTCGTCGCTAGGCAAATCGGACGGTGGCGGAAACAGGCGGTTCTCGAGCCGGACATCGTCATCGAGCTCCGGCGGCAACGGCCAGGTCAGGCTGCCCCGGCGCGTTCGGTCGAGGTACTTGTTGACCGTGCCTTGGGCCGTAAGCGGCAAAGAGACCCCGTCTAGCGGAGTGGGTGAGCGATCGGCTATCGGCTGTTGAGTTTGTGAACCGATGTGAGCTTCTATGTCTGAGCCTAGGGGCCTGTCCTCAATTGAGGATTCCCAAGCAGAATATCGCGTGATTCATGGGCGGTCAGCTGATTCGCAGCTGACAGGTGCGCCGCTACGCCCTTCGGGACGATCAATGGGACAGGATCAAGGATATTTTGCCCGGACGTGAGGGGCATGTGGGGGTAACGGCCAGGGACAATCGGCTGTTTGTGGAAGCGGTGATCTATCGTTATCGGGCCGGCATCCCCTGGCGGGACTTGCCCGAACGCTTTGGCGACCCGATCAAGATCCATACGCGTTTCTCGCGCTGGGCCAAGAGCGGGGTGTGGAAGATGCTGTTTGAGATGCTGGCGAGCGATGCGGACAATGAGTACGCCATGATCGACAGCACGATCGTGCGGGCGCATCAGCACAGTGCCGGCGCACAAAAAAAGACGGCGCGGACCAGGCGATTGGGCGCAGCAAAGGCGGGCTGAGCACCAAGATTCATGCGCTTGTCGATGCGTTGGGCAATCCGCTGGACTTCATCCTGACGCCGGGCCAAGCCCATGATCTGGAAGGCGCCGACGCGCTGCTGCCGGATATGGCGGCCGAGGTCTTGCTGGCAGACAAGGCCTTCGATGCGGACGAGCGGGTGATCGAGCCGTTGCGGGCACGCGGAAAGTCGTTCGTGATCCCGCCCAAGAGCAACCGCAAGGTCCAACGCGATTTCGACAGAGACCGCCTCCAAGGCACGTCATCTCATCGAGAACTTCTTCTGCAAGCTCAAGGAATACCGCGCCATCGCCACCCGTTACGACAAAACCGCCAGAAATTTCCTCGCCGCAATCCACCTCGCCGCTGCTATCATCTGGCTCAATTGAGGACAGGCTCTAATCGAAAGGGCCGCAAAGCTACGCTTACGCTCGAGCTCGACGATCCTTCCTTCAACCCGCTGACCTACGCATCTGTTCAAGGAGCGAAGGTCACATCCTGCCTGGTTGCTGCCGCACAAGAACGGCGAGTGAGCAAAGAGCCTCGCCTGTCCGGTGGGCGGCTTCATTTTGCGATTATCAGGCCTCGCGAACATGTCGCAGAGACCGAGCCGCTCGAGACATAACAGAAACGGCACGGAAGAAGCATGCCCCGTGGCCTTGTCTATAGTACGCAGTTTCTCAGATGTCTGATCCTTGCTGGCTCGCCGCCTTGATCTTTGCTCCTTTTGCACCTGCTTCAAACCAACTCGATCCCTATGAAATGACGACCCAGCAGTTGCTAGTGTCGCGCCGTCCCGAGCTTCTGTTGCCGATGTCGCCACGCAGATCGTCGGGATCATTCCAACGATCACATCGACGCGCACGTTCGTCCGCCCATCTCGAATCCACGTTAGCGGCGCGAAAGCCCCTAACCGGCCGCCGGAAACCACCTAGACCGGCATTCAAGGGTTGTCGAAGAGATGAGAAGAAATGGATTGAGAGTAAGACGCGTATTGGGATGTGCCTACCTGGCGGTCTCTTTGCGGGCCATTTCAGGCACTCAGCAGACTCAACGTCCAGCTTGTCGGCAATGCGACCTATGATTTTGATGCTGACGAAGTACGCGCCCTTTTCAAGCTTGCTCAAATAGCTCCTGCTGATCTCGGCCTCGAAGGCAAGTTCGTCTTGGGACCATCTCCTCGCATTGCGCAGACGGCGCAAATTAGTGGCGAATGTCTCCCGCAAGTCCATGCGGGAAAGGAGGCCGTTTGGTCAGTATATTGCACCTCGATATACCTTACAAAACGTCGTGTCATGCGCCTTATGAACCGAAACGTCAATCTGCTGCGCATGCGGAGGATCATCTGGGAAATCACCTAGATGAAGCTTTAACGGCTTCTGAAGAGATCAGAAAAAAATGAACTGAGAGTAAGACGTGCATTGAGCTGTGCCTACCTAGCGACTTCTCTTTGCAGGCCGTTTCAGGAACTCAGCAGGCTCAACGTCGAGCTTGTCGGCAAGGCGACCTATGACTTTAATGCTGACGTAATACTCGCCCTTTTCAAGCTGACTCAAATAGCCCCGGCTTATCTTTGCCTCGAAGGCAAGCTCGTCTTGCGACCATCCCCTCGCATTGCGCAAACGGCGCAAATTGGTGGCGAATGTCTCCCGCAAGTCCATGCGGGAAAGAATGCCGCTTGCTCGATATACTGCACCTCGATATACTTAACAAAATGTCGTCTCGCGTCCGTTGTGAACGGAAACTGCGTCAATCTGCTGCGCATGCTTAAGATCAACCGGATCCCGTCACTCAATCCTCACCGATCCTGCTCCGGATAGTTCAGTGCTTACTGCCCGTGACGAGCAGACCTTGTCATCTGCTGGCAACTTCTTGATGCCGAAGCCGCTGACGCCGACTGGAAAGAAGTTGCTCGGATCGTACTGCATGCCAACCCAGATCGCTGGCAGAACGTGCTCGCGAGGCGTTCGTTAGCCAATGGCGGGCGCAAAACGGACAGCCAACTAGGATTACCGTGTTTCTTGGCCGCGCGGCCAAATAGCAAACTTGAGACACTTGGGGTTCGAAATTGAGAACGAAGTTCTTACCAGCCGGCCGGACCGAGCGACAAAGCCATCCGGTAGCGAGCACGCAACGTGTCGCACAAATCGCACACCTCGATTCTGTCTCGTAGGCAAGAAGCGAGCACACACGAGCTGGATGGCAAATCTGCTGATCGTGCTGCGAGCGACATGGACTGCAATCAAATCCAATTGACCAAAATCGGGGCGAGTGGAATGGAAAACGATCGACGGAACCAAGGATGCCAAAGTTTCCGGTGGTGGGCTCCAATCGATTTCGGCGGGATTCCTGCGGACCGCGACAATTGGACGGTACCAAGGTGCCATGAATACGGTTACCTTCGTTTCGATTTGGATAGAGGTTTTTCGGTTTGCTAGGAGTTCCAGGCAGTGTCGGCCGATCCGAAGATCGCAGATGTGGCGCCCAGCGCGCCTGAGCTTACGCCATACGATGAACAGCACGTCGTTACTTACATGCGTCTTCTCGATGCACAGGCGGACAATGCAGATTGGCGCGAAGTCGCGCGCATTGTGCTCGGTGTTGATCCGGCCCTCGAGCCGGATCGCGCGCGCCGTGCTTTCGACACTCATCTGGCTCGCGCCAAATGGATGGCGCGTCACGGCTATCGTCACCTCCTGCGACGCGGTTGGCCGAAGAATGATGATGGATGCACTTGAAGCGGACGTGAATTTCTATCCAGCTCTCATCGCAAAAGTAGATTGTTCCATCGATTGAGCGCATCAACATCGAACAAATGCATTGGTGCAACCAGAAATCGTCACAATCGTGGGGCTGCAATTTCCTTGCGTGAACGTGCGGGGAAGAAAATACGATGGCGGTTGCTGACTGGAGATCAAAGCAAGCATATCCTGCTGCCAAGACGGCAGAAACGGAGGACATAGCCTGGGAATGTCTACGTCGCGACGTTGAGTATGAAAGAGACTATGAGGTCCTGGCCAGCAGCGAACGATCCGGCGCGATGTCGGATGACTTCCGACGGAAGTGGGGGCTTTCGTTTCGCCGCGGATCCGCAAACGCCGTTCGACAAACAAGCCATTTTCTGGGCGCCCGAGGCGCTGTCGACCGTGCTGCCCATCCACCCTGCTATCGGTTTGAGGTCGTCCAAACGGTACGACCTGGATCTCGCTAAGCTAACGGGCAGCGAGCTTCGTCGGGCGCCAGATGGATGGCATGCCGTCGTGCCGCTCGGAGGAGCGAAGCATCGCCTTTGGCTGAGAGAATTGCCATCGAGCCGCTCAGTGATTGCCGTCGATCTGCCGCTCGACCGCGATTTCGACGTTCGTTTGCGAGCGGCACAGCGCTTTTGGCGAGCGCTCGAACAGCGCCCCCTCGGGCCGTCCCCACGTGCTCTGCCGATCCAGACCCGGCATCGGCTCATCCTTGCTCTGCGTGCCGCAGATGGATGGCTGGAAGGAAACAGCTATCGCAAAATCGCGCAAGGCCTGTTCGGCGCGCTTCGCATTCCCGATCGAGGCTGGAAAACAAGCGATCTCCGCAGCCGGATCATTCGTCTGGTCAAGCTGGGGTTACGTCTTATCCGGGGCGGTTATCGCGCATTGCTCCGTCACAAGCGCAAAGACAAGTATGATGTGTCGTAAGCTCTTGGCTGATCGGTTAGTTGCAACCGCGGTCCCGGAAAATGACGCCTCGCAGGTAAGCTAGTGATGTCATCATTGCGCGCGGCTACCTTTGGGCATTACTTCGGTTCGGTTTTCGCGACCGCGGAACGGCTAGACGAATGTAACGGGGCAGGCTGGTTTTGACCATTCGTCTCGCCGCTTGAACGATCAGTTTCGGCCACGTTGAGCTGCGGTGTCTGCGTCTATTCATCTAATTTGTGGTATCGCCTGATGCGATGTTAGGCGGCTTCCGGGATCGCGGCCTTTTTGCAGAGCCGAGCGATCCATCGGCAGAAGGCACGAGCGATTTCGGGGTTGTCACTGCGGTCGACCGCATAGGCTCGATACTGCATGCCACTGGGCGCGCGCGATCCCGGTATCACATGCAGCGCGCCCCCGCGCACGAGATCGGCGACAATGATTTGAGGCGCGACCAGCAGGCATTTTCCCGTTATGGCGGCCGGTAAAGCAAGATAGTTGTGGTCGTATCGCGCCCCCGATTTTATGTCTTTTGCGGTCAGGTTCATCGCCCTCAGCCATGTGGGCAGTATGTCGGGCCGGGATGTGATGTTCAGAATTGGCATTGAACGAACGATTGAGAGCGTTCTTCCCGCCACGTGATGTGGAGAGCCCACGCATACGAGATCCTCATTGTAGATTACCCAATCGTCAGCCGGTTCAATGATGGAAAGATCGCGCGTAATCAAAATATCAAAATTATCGAATGATGTTGGCGGAGACAATGAACTGATCACGTCCACGACCACGCCATCCATCTCGGCAGAGAACGCCTGAAGATTCGGGATCAAAAAGGAGTAGGCGAACGTGGAAAGCGACGTGCGGACCACAATCCGGTTAGCGTCCGATCGGTTTCGGCGTCGCATTCTCTTGGCGGTGAAGCACACCGTATCAAGCGGCTCGGCAACGGTGTTGGCGAAAAGTCTTCCGAATTGTGTCAATTCGCTCCGCCGACCCCGCCGTTCCACGAGGTCTGTACCGAAATAGTCCTGGAGCACAGCCAGGTAACGACTGACCGAACTCTGTGTTATTCCCAATGCGCTGGCTGCACGCGTTACGCTTCCTTCTCGCGCAATGGTCACAAATGCCCGGATCGCATTGAGCGGCACATCATCCTGTTCGGTGGCCATCTTCTGCTCCGGTCGCATTTGAAAATCCACTATTGCCGCCATTTCCACAAATGGATGCTTAATCACATTATTCGATGCGTACAGCCGGATTGCTGCTTATCGATGTTGTTTCGCGTGCAAAGTCGGCTTGATTCGTACGTTTCGTACGGTTGGGCGCGCGACGGCGATTGCCGTCGCCGGCTGTTTTCAGAGGAGCTCTTTGAGCGCCTTGTGAGTTTGGTCGGCGCGATCACTGTTATCTCAGTCGGCGGCACGCGACTTTCTAATGGACACAGCCGTTTATCCCAACAGCCTCAGGATAGCGCCTGAGCTGTGATCTTGAGCGCCCCGTGTCATTTCAACATTTTATTGGTTACGAAAGGCACTAAAAGTAGTGTTTCAGCGAAGGAAGCGAGCTTCGGCTGCTTTGACCTCATCCATCCTTTGAAGTCTGAAGATTTCCTCGACCGGTAGAATGTCCTTGTGGACGTGGTGGACACCGCCGTCGGCAATGATTCGGCGGAAGGTCTCCTGCATGGCAGTGGCAGAAGCGCGAATGCCGTAATTGCCGTAGATCATCATGCGGATGTTGCGCAGCGCCTTGACGCGCTCGGCGTCGAGATCCGGGTAGGCGTTCGGTACAATGACCAAGGGCACCGGCGCGCTCCAGGTGCGCGAAAAGCTTTCGATCTCGCAAGGATCCTTCTTTTTCGAATGGATCAGGATCATGTCCGCGCCGGCCTCTACATAGGCTTGCGCTCGACGCAGAGCCTCCGCCTCGCCAAGTCCTGCGATCAGGGCTTCGGTGCGGGCAATGACGAGGAAATCCGGATCCCGTCTTGTCGCAACGGCGGGCTCGATCTTGCCCTGGAACTCCTCAATGTGAAGGAGCTCCTGGCGCCCGCCGGCAGCAAGGCTCGTCACCTTCGGAAAGGTCTTGTCCTCGATGACGACGGCGCTGGCGCCGGCACGTTCGTATTCGCCGATGGCGTGGATCACGTTGATCGCATTGCCATAGCCCGTATCGATGTCGGCGACAATTGGCAGCCTCGTACATCCAGCGATCGCCCGCAGCATGTCGAGATGCTGTGTCATCGAGATCAGGCTCATGTCCGGAACGCCGTAAAGCGCCGACAGCTCGAAGCCGGAAGCCCACAGGCCATCGAATCCGGCTTTTTCAGCAAGGATCGCGGAAAGTGGGCTATGGGCGGCCATGACGTGGACGAGGCCAGTCTCGGCCATGCGGGCGCGCAGGCGTTTGGCAGGGGACACCGGGAGATCCTTCAGGACAACGTGGCGCAGGCGGCGATGATGCGGTCGCAAGCCCGCGTGAGGTCCGCGAGCGACGAAGCGTAGGAAATACGGATGTACGGCGAGGCCATGAAGCCGCTGCCGGGTACGACGGCCACGGCAAAAGCATCGAGCAAATACATCGCGAAATCGGTGTCGGTTTCGATCACCTTGCGATTCGGTGTGCGCTTGCCGATAACGCCCGCGCAGGAAGGGAAAACGTAGAAGGCGCCGTCCGGCACCCGGCAGCAAAGCCCCTGGGCCTGGTTGAGCTTGGCAACGACAAGATCGCGACGGTGCAGGAAGGCGCTCGCAAATTCATCGATATGCTTCCGTCCGCCGGACAGCGCCTCGATCGCGGCATATTGCGAGATCGAACTGGTGTGTGAAGAGGTCTGGCCCTGGATCAGGTTCATGGACTTGATCAGCGGCAGAGGCCCTGCGCCATAGCCGACGCGCCAGCCGGTCATTGCGTCGGCCTTGGATACACCGTTGACCGTCAGTGTGCGGTCGTAGAGGTCTGGTGCCACCGCAGCCATTGTGGCGAAGTCGACGTTGTAGGTGAGTTTTTCATAGATGTCGTCGGACAGCACGTGGACATGGGCATGGCGGCGCAGCACCGCCGCGAGCCCCAGCAGCTCGCTTCGGCTGTAAAGTGCTCGGTCGGATTGCAGGGCGAGTTCAGCATCAGCCATTTGGTACGAGGCGTGATCGCTGCTTCCAATGCCTCGGGACGCAGCTTGAATTCATGGAATTCATCGCAGGCGATGAGGACCGGCTTGCCACCGGCAAGCGTCACCATATCGGGATATGAAACCCAGCACGGCGTCGGGATCACCACCTCGTCGCCTGCGTCGAGGCTGGCGAAAAGGGCGTTGAAGATGACCTGCTTGGCACCACAACCAACCGTGATCTGGTCGATCCCGTAAGCGAGCTCGTGGTCGCGATCCAGGCTCTTTCGGATCGCCTCGCGCAGCGGCTTGATGCCGGCGACCGGTGTGTATTTCGTCTTCCCGTCGCGGATTGCCTGGATACCGGCGTCGCGGACCGCGGTCGGTGTTTCGAAATCCGGCTCGCCCTGACTGAGCGTGATCACATCGAAACCCCGGTCGCGCAGCTCGGCCGCGCGCGCGGTCATGGCCTTGGTTTCAGAGGGGCGGACAAGCTTGAGCCGTTCTGCAACGAGAGACAAAGGGAGCACCTGAAGTGTGACGCAAAATTGTTGGCGGCTTCTAGTCGCTGGCAAAGTCGCGAACAAACGGACAATCGCGTTTGTTGAATGAAATGATCGCAAGTTGCGATGGTTGCGTCGCGTCGCCGGAGAATTGCGCTTCTCGGAGCTGGGCGTCATCCGGCGGAAAGACGAGCAAGGGGTTCGCTGTTCTGTGTGCTGTGCGGCGCCGACACGTGCGAATGCCCTGAGGGCCAGATCGAACGATCAGCCGAAAGCGAAACGAAGCGCTTTCGGATTCTAGCGACAAAATTGCGTTGCGCTCCACAAGAGAGCGGCGCCGAGACTCGTTGCTGCGTGTGACAAGTGCCCTGTCAGGCGATCTCGACGAAGTTGCTGAGGGCCTTGAACGCATTTTAAGGCTCCGAAGCACCCGTGGCCATCGCATATTACAGGGTATTCCATCGAATTATTCGATCAGCGTCATCCAGCTGTAGCACGATGGGTCTTGAAGCTCAGCCTAGCTTTCAAGGGGATAGACGATCTCCTCGTCGCGCTTGCGCAAGAGTTTCATGACAGTTGAGGTAGTAACCCGGTGGCATCGGTTACGATCGAAGGCATCAATAAGGACTACGGCCAGACGCCTGTCTTGCGTAGCGTCTCACTGTCGATAGCCGATGGTGAGTTCCTGACGCTGTTGGGGCCGTCGGGCTGTGGGAAATCGACGCTGCTCCGCATCCTGGCTGGACTTGAGGTGCAGGACGCCGGCTCGGTCTCGATCGGCGAGCGCGTGGTGGATGGACTGCGGCCAAAGCGGCGGGATATCGCGATGGTGTTCCAGTCCTATGCACTCTATCCCCACATGAGCGTCGCCTCGAACATGGCACTGCCGCTGCGGATGCGCCGGCTCTCTGCCTTACAGAGGCTTCCCGTTCTAGGCCATCTGCTGTCAGGAACGGCGCAGATCACAGCGGACATCGACGCGGAAGTCTGCCGCACCGCCAAGTCCCTCGGCATCGGCCACCTGTTGTCGCGCAAACCGGGTCAGCTCTCGGGCGGCCAGCGCCAGCGTGTCGCAGTTGGTCGGGCGATGGTGCGCCATCCGGCTGTCTTCCTGATGGACGAGCCGCTATCCAACCTCGACGCCAAGCTGCGGGCTCAGATGCGTGCCGAGATCAAGGAACTGCACCGGCGGCTCGGGGTCACCTTCGTCTATGTCACGCATGACCAGGCCGAAGCGATGACCCTTTCGGACCGGGTGGCGGTGATGCTCGACGGGGAGTTGTTGCAGGTTGCTCCGCCGCAAGACATCTATGCCGATCCCGACAATCGGCGCGTCGCCGAATTCATCGGCTCGCCCAAGATCAACCTGCTTGATGGCGTGGTGCGCGAACGCGGTCTGATCGACGTGGCCGGGTCGACGCTCACGATCGAAGCCGATGCACTCACAGGCACGCCACTCTCGCTCGGCATTCGTCCGGAGACTTTTTATCTCGCCGACCGCGGCGGGCAGAGCGCGCTGACAGGTTCCGTGCGAATGATCGAGCATATGGGATCAGATCTCTTCGTTCATCTCGATCTGGCCGGCATCGACCAGCCGTTGATCGCAAGGCTGCGCGCCGAACGGGCGCCGCAGATTGCGCCCGGCCAGACCTTGCATGTCGGCGTGAGAGCGGACCGTATTCTTCTGTTTACGCGGGACGGGCGACGCTTACGGCGGGAGGGGGAAGCTGTCCGGAGATCCGGCTCCCCGTTCCAGGAGGTCGCGGGATGAGTGAGCCTCTTGCTCTTTCCGGCGTCTCAGACAAGCGATCCATGGCGGGCGAAGTTCCGATCTTAGCCGTCCCGCTGGCTCGCAGGCGAGCCCATGCAGAAACGTTGGCGGGCTTGACGCTGGTCGGACCCGCCGCATTCTTGCTGCTTGTATTGTTCTTCCTGCCGGTTGCTGCGGTCTTCGTCATCGCGCTCACCAACTGGCGGTTCGGTGCGACCTCTCTTTCTTTCGTCGGCATGGCGAACTTCCGTGAGGTCTTCGCGGACACGGGTTTTAGGGCCTCGCTCGTCAACACCGTCGTCTACGCCTTGATCGTCGTGCCCGGAACCGTCATGTCAGGTCTTTTGATAGCACTTGTCATCGAAAGTGGACGATCCTGCCGCGGCTTCTATCGCGCTATCCACTTCTTGCCCTTCATGGCGACGCTCACCGCCATGGCGCTCGCTTGGGAAGCGCTGTTGCATCCGACAATTGGTCTCGTCAACCAGGCGCTTGCCGCGGTCGGATTGCCGACCGCCAATTGGCTGCGCGATGAGAATATGGCTCTCCCAATACTTGCCGTGATCGGGATCTGGCAGAACCTCGGCTACGCAATGGTATTGTTTCTTGCCGGTCTCAAGAGCATCCCGCAGGAGCTCTACAATGCCGCTGATGTCGACGGTGCCGACCTTTGGATTGATCGGTTGCGCGCCGTCACCCTGCCGATGCTTGGGCCGGTCACCATGTTCGTTGTCGTCGTCGTGGCGCTGCGCGCATTCGAGTCCTTTGACAGCGTCAAGGTGCTAACCCAAGGCGGGCCCGGTCACGCCTCCGAACTCCTGCTCTACACGCTCTATCGCGAGAGCTTCGAGTACTTGCGTACTGGATACGGCGCTGCCATCGCGGTCGTGTTTCTCGCCATCGTGGTGACGCTTACCCTCGTTCAGGTCCGCTTCATGGACACCAAGGTGCACTACCAATGAACGCCACTAACTCGGCAAACCGCTTGTCGCCGTCCGCAGCTGTCCTTCGACACGCGGTGCTGCTCACAACCGGAACGCTCATTCTCCTCCCCTTCGTGTGGATGGTTTCGCTGTCGATCAAGCCGCCGGAGGAGATCTTTCGCGCGTCCTTCTCGTTCTGGCCCGCACAATTGTATGCCGTCGAAAACTATACCAAAGCGCTGACCGAAGCATCGCTGCTGCGCTATATGGGCAATGGTCTCATCGTCTGCGCAATGATTTTGGTGTCTCAGATCCTCGTCTGTGCCCCCTGTGCCTATGCGTTCGCCAAACTTCGCTTTCCTGGGCGCGACCTTCTCTTCGGCATGGTGTTGGTAGGACTGCTCCTGCCGCACCAAGTGCTCTCGCTACCGCTCTTTGCTCTTGGTCATCAGCTCGGCATCCTCAATACCTACGCGGCGCTCATCTTCCCCTACGTGGTCTCGCCCTTTGGTATCTTTCTGTTTCGGCAGTTCTTCAAGACCATTCCAGATGACGTCATGCATGCGGCGCGGCTCGACGGTGTTTCTGAACTTGCCATCGTCTGGGGGATCATGATGCCGATGGCACTGCCGGCCGTCATCGCCTTCTCAATCTTCTCTGTGGTCAGCCATTGGAACGATCTGTTCTGGCCGCTCATAGCGGTGCGCGACCAGTCCCTCATGCCGCCCCCGCTCGGCATCATGGCATTCAAGAACGAAGAGGCTGGCAACGACTATGGCCCCCTCATGGCCGCGTCGACCCTCGTTGTGTTGCCCCTCGTCATCGCCTTTCTTGCCGCACAGAAATGGTTTGTTGAAGGGATGACCGGGGGAGCGGTGAAGTAGCGCTGGGAGATACGTATGCCACTGACACGCAGAGATATTCTTCTCGCCGGCACGGCGGCAATGGGCCTGGGGGCTTTGCGCTCGTCGCGCGCTGCCGCCTCCAAGCTGACATTGAAGATCAGCACCCCAATTGGCACCTATCAGAAGATGTTGGGTGAACTTGCTACCCGGTTCACCGCGGCCAATCCCGAGATCGCTATAGAGTTCATTGCCAAAGGCGAAAACTGGGATCCCTTACTCCAGACCACGTTGCGCGACGGTTTAATCAACGATCTTCCCGATGGCACATGGCAGTCATTGACTTACGCGCCGTTGCTCGCACGGCGTGGCTACGCCCAGCCCCTTGATCCCGTCGCTGGCGGGAGTGCTGCTTTCACTGAGCTCGGCCTGTCAAGCGCGCTCATGGAGGCCGTATCGGCCGCCGGAGGTGTCCACGCCATGCCATTTGGCACGACGGTTCCGGTCATTTACTACAACATGGATCTCCTGAACCGGGTTGGGTACGCCTCGCTCACCCCGCCTTCGACCTGGGAGGAGATCATCGCACTCGGCGTGAAGGTCGCAGCCCTCGACCGAACAATTAATGGTGGCTTCGTCGAGTACGATGCCTCCAACGCCTGGATGTTTCAGAACCTCATCGCCACGTTTGGCGGACGAATGATGAAGTCCGATTTGAGCGAGATAGCCTTTGATACGGAGGAAGGCGTAAAGGCGTTGGACGTCGTGTGGCGCTTCGGAGAGGCAAGCACCGTTAACATGACCCGCGAGCAGGCGCGCCAAGCGTTCAACGCCGGCACCTGCGGCATCCTTGTTCGCTCGGCAAGCGGTATCACATCGGTCGCCAAGGCAGCCAACGGCCGCTTCGACCTGAAGGTCGGCAAGTTGCCAGTTTCCGCCGCCGGCGGCCGGCTCGTCGGCGCTGCCCATGGCTTCATGATGTTTACCAAGGACTGGGAGCGGCAAAAGGGGCTCTGGGCATTCTTGCGCTTCGCCGCCGGGCCGGAAGGCCAGATGATCCTTGCCCGGCAGACTGGCTATATGCCCGTCAACCTGATTGCGCTTAAGGATCCGACGTTCCTGAACCAATACCTCGCCATCAATCCCTATCACCGAGCGATCCTTGAACAGCTGGTAATCACGACAGACCAGATCTCGTTCTCGAGCGACAACGCGGTCAAGATCACTGACATGATGACCGAGGTAATGAGGCAGGTGCTTGTGCACCGGACGCAGCCAAAGGCCGCCCTCGTCACAATGGCCGAGCAGACCCGCAAACTGCTCAACGCCTAAGCTCTCGCTCAATTGCCCGCAAAATATGTCATAACCTCCAGGCTTCGATCACTCGCCGCCCCGTCCTCCTCCAACATGAGCGGCAATCTATCGCAGCAATCCCAAACGTCTTTGACGAGGGCCATACGCCGCGTGGCTCGGCGGCTCTCGCGGATTTTGAACCAAACCTACATCGGAGCACCAGCTTTTGCCTCGTTCCTTCTCACGTCAATCCATGTGAAGCTGCCCATCCAGGAGAGAAAAATGCCTAAAATGTTGAGTGAAGCGCAGGTTGAACAATATCGTTCCGAGGGCTTCGTCTGCCCAGTTGACGCTCTTTCGGCGGAGGAAGCTGCTGAGTTCTTAGCACGAATGGAAGATCTCGAAAGTCGGGAGCCAAATCTATGGGCACGATCCAAGATCAAGCCGCATCTGTTAATGATGTGGCTCAATGATCTTATGAGGAATTCGAATGTCCTGGATGTGGTCGAGGATCTTCTTGGGCCGGACATCATGGCATGGGCGACCGGCCACTTTGATAAGAAGCCTCACGATCCGAGCTTTGTAAGCTGGCATCAAGATGGGACGTATTGGGGACTTTCTGAACCCAGCGTTGTGACAGCTTGGGTTGCACTGACGCCCAGTAACCGCGAGAATGGATGTATGCGGGTAATCCCCGGCAGTCATCACCGGGGCCAATTGCCGCATAGAGATACCGACGACAAAAACAATCTGTTGAGTCGCGGTCAGGATGTGGAGGTCAAGGTCGATGAAGCTGAGGCCGTCGATTTGGAGCTTCGGCCCGGCCAAATATCTCTTCATCACACCATGCTCATTCACGGGTCAAAGCCCAACTTCTCCGACACGCGCCGTCTCGGGATTACCATTAGATATGTGGCAGCGCATGTCGGCCAGATTAGCGGGTTTAAAGATAGCGCGACCCTGGTTCGCGGAACCGATAAGTATCGGAATTTTGTCGCCGAACCACGTCCGCGCCGCGACTTTGATCCAGATGCTGTTGAATTCTATGACGCGATGGTTGCCGAAAGCCGCAGGCGCAAGGATGCAATTGCCGCTCACCACCAGAGCCAGCAAGAACGGCTCAAATCAACAACCATGCTCTGAGCCTTACGTCCACGGCTCGCCTCGTCAACGCGAGGGCGATCGCACCACCCTGCGCGGCGCCCTCGCGCATCTGCTAGCCAAGGCGTTCGAGCGCGCTGCGGTCTAGGCCAAGGATGGCCTACGTTCCGAGCCCTGGTATCGTCGAAAGGCTTGGGGAGGGAGAAAGGCCGGCAGACGAGGAAAATCGTATCTCAGCTCGAGAGCTCCAATGCATCGATTATTGCGGGTCCGCAGCCATTTGACCAGCTGAGCATTCGGGTCACTGTCTTGTCGCGAGTGTCACCTCGGTAACGTGCGGCTGACGCAGTAGACCGTTCTGCGAGTGCCGCTCAAATATGTCGGTTAGCTGTTTGACGACAGCTTGTTCGCCGATCGCCACGGCCGATCGTTGAATGAGGCTGGAAGAGAAACTCAGTGCCAGGAAGTGCAGAAGGCTAGTATCAAAATCCCAGTTCCAATGCCGCACCTTCACGTCTTCGAATCTGAGATCAGTGTCGAGCTCGCCATAGAAATCAATCGTTGAGTAGGTCCCGGCCGCCGTGGTGAAAGTGCCCCTGTGGTACTCCGGAATGCACTGTTCGACGAAATCGTGATACTCGGAAAGTGCAGGACTGTCCAAGTACCGGTGCCGATTGTGAACGAGCGCCAAGAGCCCGCCTGGAAGCAGTATGCGCGCAACCTCATTATGGAACGCGGACCTGTCAAAGCGATGGGCCGCCGTAGCTGCCGCAACGGCAGACAAACATCTGACCGGAAATGGTAGCCGCTCGGCTGGTGAAATGCGGAATCTGATGTTCAATTCGCGAGGCGTTGACTTCACCGCAACACGAATCATGTCGGTGTTCGGCTCGACGCCGATAATCGAGCGTCGTCCTTGGGCTTCTGCGGCGAGCGCCCTTGTAAAGAGTCCTGTGCCGCTTCCCACATCCACAATATCGCCGCCCAGGCGGTGGTGAATAGCGTGATCCATGATGACCTTTGCGACCTCACTGGGATAGCTTGGCCGATAAAGATCATAGTTCTGTCCCTCGCCAGCGAATTCGGACCATGGGGTCTCAAAATTGGGAAAGGTTGTTGCCATCGCAATGTTCGCAAAAGGATCCCAGTGGCTGCTTTCATGGATTCGCTGAAGAGCGTTAGTGCATTGTTGGGTCGTTGCTTAACTCCCCCGAGTTCTTATCCAAAATCCTGTGAAGAGAGGAGGCGACGGCGAAGCGGTCGCCAGCCCAAACGACGGCACTTCGATCTCCTTGAATTTCAACTGCCAGGCGTCGCGAGCCCATTGGCCGCGTCTGCGGTGAGAGGTGCAATCATCCAAGTCGCCGTCTAACCGCCCGCATTGCCAATAAGCCGGGGCCTGCAGCATAGGTGCCGCGAGGATGAGAAGCCGAGGAGTTATCAAGAACCAGGTCTGCCAGCTGCCATTCTGTTCGACAAAAGGAAGAGGTGCTACGTTGGTCAATCCCTGGGTGACACGGTCTTGTCATCTGGATCAAATACCAGCGTTGGTAGTTGACCGGCGCGCGAATTGTTGCATGTCGCTATGATGATTTTGCTGGAGCGCGACCAAGCCCGAAATAGCGGAGTGCACTTGGTTGTCGCAACTTTAGGAATATACGCGTTTGATCGATCCGTGCGTTCCGCATGCTGGAATCCGATTCCGCCGGTAGCCAGCACTCCGGGGGCGCATGGTGGACTGTGGGGGTGCGCCATGGGCCACCGGTCACTCCAGGCGATTGGATGGCCCGCCGTTCTCCAACCGGATAGCCGGGGCGGCGGGCTCGCACTGATAGATGTCTTGTCCGCTGCCCCGCAACTGCCAGCTGACCCACACGGCTATGCTGGTAAACGGTCGTCCTTCACTCAGCGACATCGTCAGATGCGCAATACTTGCGTCGGACCGTAAGGAGGACAGTCGACCGCCTCTGCGATGAGCGTGGCGATGGACCAAATTGTCACGGCGTCATTGCGATCGCGCAACGAACTGATCGCGTGGTCGAAGGCCGGCATTCGCACCGGCATCGAGTACGAAAGGTCGGCGTTCATCATCCAGGGACATCAGCCGCTTCTTTACGACGCGGCCTCGGCACCGGTGCGCTGCTGGAAGGCGTGTGCCTCTTGCTCGGCTGAACCCGCGCTCGCATTTACGCCCTGGATTTCGAGCGCAGCAATGCGGCTTCACCTCATACGTCCATCCGTCGGCTAGGCGGGCTCCGGTCTGAATCTGATTTGTAACAGATTTCTTACGTTGGATTGCCGCGTCCACCCGCGACCGTTGTGACCGCGGCCAATCTCTAAAGCAGAGAGGCTCAACCGGGCGACGTCGGCTTTCATACATTATCCATCGTCAAACACGAACGTAACGATCGCACTATTCGATGCGTGGCCGTCAAACGGTTACTCTGCAGTGCTACCCGTGGGTCCGACGGGGTCTACGAAGGACAGGGGACAATGACATTCTCAAATGCGAGCTCGGCCTCACATCGAACGATCAAACGGACCGTACTGACTTCAATGGCTGGCTTGATTGCGTTGAGTGGGGCACAGGCCGCTGATATTCCCGTAAAGGCCAAAGAGATCCAGTATGTGAAGGCTTGCTCGCTATATGGTACCGGATTCTACTACGTGCCTGGCTCTGATACCTGCATCAAACTGGGCGGCTTTGTGCGCGCTGACACGGTGCTGGACAGCTCCAGCTTTGTCATGACGCCTGTTTCCGGTCCCGCTGGTGCCAACAATCGTCTGAGCGGTGCCTATACCGGTCGCGCTCGCATCGACTTCACCATTGATACGCGCACAGCGACTGAGTACGGCTTGGTCCGCACCTTCTTCGAAACGACTCTTAATTGGGCGTCAGGTAGCTACAGTGGTGCTGGAAATGGCTCTACTGTCTACCAATCCCTCGGCGGTACTGCGGCGCCTGCCAATGCAGCTGTGGGCAATGTTGGCTATGGTTCGGTTGGCGTCTATTTCGCGTTCATTCAATTTGCTGGATTCACCATAGGAAAGGCGGTCTCCCAGTACAGCTCTCCTTGGGTGCAATATCCGGCTGGCAACTTCGACGGCCTTCCGGGCAGCGGCGGAAACAACACAGGTGTCAACCAGCTTACCTATACCGCCGACTTTGGTCAGGGCTTTACGGCGACATTTTCAATGCAGGACCCGACCGCCTATTATCAGAGGAATATCTGGAACACGACTTATGCAACAGCCGCGGGCATTGGGACGGGGGCTTATGGTTCGCCGAGTTTCGGTGCTACCCGGGCTCCAGATGTCGTGGGCATGACGCGCCTTGACCAAGCCTGGGGTCTCTTCCAGGCTTCGGTCGCGGCACACAATAATCACGCCGCGTACTACGGTGCAGACGAAACGTCCGGACACGCCTCCGACAAGTGGGGTTGGGCTGGTCAGTTGGCGTTGTCCATCAAGAACATTCCTACTGGCGCCGGTGATACCGTCAACTTGCAAGCTGCCTACGCCAACGGCGCAATCAACTTTGGCATCAACGAGAACATTCCTGCCTCATGGGCGATGTACGGCAATTCTGCCAGAACTGACGCGTATCAAAGCGTGGGCCTCGCAGGCATCGCGGATGCCATCTACTCCGGCACAACAGCAGCAACAGGTACGGCTCTGCAGCTGACCACGACGTATGGCTTCAACGGAGGTTATACCCACAACTGGAATCCGTACTGGAATACTGGCTTTTACGGCGGGTGGGCTGCTGTCCGCTACACAGACGCAGCTAAGGCTCAGATCTGCGGCAGCTCTGGCATGGCTGCACTTGGCCTGACCGGTGTCTGCAATCCCGATTTCAACATCGCCGGCGTCGGTACGATCACGCGCTGGACACCTGTCACGAACCTGACGTTCTCGGCTGAGCTCGATGCCACTTTTCTCGATCAGAAGTACTCTGGCACGATTAAGGCGCCAGCGGTCGCAGGTGTCGGCAAGCCGGCTGCTATATATGAGCTGAAGAACCAGAGCGCGCTGGTCGGGCTTCTACGCGTTCAGCGCAATTGGTGAGGTCCCGTCAAACAACCGGAGAACGGGAGTTCTGTCGTAGAGCCGGTGCACCGATCGACCAGACAGCGGCCGAACCCAGAGGCCTCTTGTGGTACGTTTCCTCGCTGACTTGGGCCACTCCTACGGAGTGGCCTTTTTGAGTCGAGCGCCATGTATGCTAATCAACCAGATTTATTTGGCCATTTTTCATCGGCGCGACCACGATTGATCGCAAGCCGTTAACAGCCGCCGGGCGGATCCAGTATGAGGGCTATCTGCGGCGCGAGGAGACCAATGCGACCATCCTGGCTTTGTCGACCCGCGCTAATCATCCGATTTTGCGGTCAGCCTGAACCTCCAGCAACGGCATCTCAAGGCTTGGTATTTCCGGCATAGCCTGGCCTGCGATCGCCTGGAGGTCGCCAACCATGCCGACCGTCGATTCAATGACGGACAGGATCTGCGTTTCGCGCTTTGCCCACTGCCGGCTGATGAACTTGCGTTCCCTATCGAGGTCCTCGCGCATGTCGGTGAACTTTTCGACGACGGCATCGACGCGCTGCCGGAATCTCGTCCCGGTCAAATATTGGTAGACCTGCTCCATCTTGGTTTGTTGGCCCTGCTGAACCAGGCGGGAGTTGGCGACGTCGATAAGTCCCTGGCGGAGCGCAACTGCTACAGGAACAGCGCAGCGGGGGTGAGCAACCCACACCCCGTCAAGCAGATCAAACTGCTCCAGGTGTTTCGGCAGCGCCTGTGAGATGATCAGCGCTACGTCTGCGCCACAACGGCGCTGGTCGTCGCGTAGCTTCGCGAGCCAGCCGTCGGTCCAGGCCTTGGTCCGCTTGGATTCCCAGAGGATGATGCCGGCGGGCTGACCAATTGTGCCGTTCACCTGCTGCATGACGTCGGCACCAAGTTCACCTTTGCCGATCGGCTCAATCACGTCGGTCGGAAAACGCCCGCGAAGCAATTCTTCGAGCTCAAGCTCAAGGACTTCCCCCTGAGTCTGCTGGGAGCCTTGCTCAGCCTTGCGCTTCAGTTCCTCGATTGTACGAGTCATCGACTCTATCGTCTGATCCCTCTCTGCCACGCGCAAACGCGCGGCCTCGTCGGCCTCTTGCCTGGCCTTGATCTGGATCTCGCCGACGGAGGCCTGCACGCGTTTCTCGATCGTCAGGTCGAGCTCACGCTTCTCGGTCCCCAGCGCACGCTCCTTCCGCAAGAATTCGGCCTGCACCTGCTGGGCCTCGGCAAGTTTGGCAGTGTTGGCCTCCAACATCGCACGAAGTTCCCTGGCTTCGGCATCCTTGGCCTGCAGTTCGGCCGCCGCGGCCTCGCGTGCTTTCTTGGACTCCGTTGCAACCAGTTGGCCCCGCTCCGCCGTCAGGAGCTTGGCGACCTGGTCCTCGACCTGCTCGCGGTCCTTGGCCAGTTGCTCGCGCTCGGCGCGCAAAGCGTCGGTCTTCCGAATGATCTCTGCATCCTTGGCTGCCAATTGCGCCTGAAAGCGCTGGCGGGTCTCAGCGAGAAGCGGTGCTGCGAGAGATTCAGTCAGGTGGATCGCATGATTGCAGTTGGGACAACGCAAGGTCGGCTCGTACGCAGCGCCAGCCGCAGTCGCTTTGAAATTCATGATTTGCCGCCTGTCATTAATGCGGGGCCGATTGAACATCATCTGGCTGCGGTTGCGAGGCGCCCGCGGCTGCTATCCACACGTAGGTGTCGTCACACGGCCGTTTTCCCCGGAAACCACGAAGGCCGTTCTGATGCTGACCACCGTACCGTAATCAAGAGAGGAACAAAAAGTGATCGGCGGGCCGTTTCCGTGTCTTGGAAACGGCAATAAAAGCGGCAAAATGGATTGTAAATTTTCGACCTAATGTCATAATTTAATTAGCAAATTAACCGGCAAAGAAATCGGCAAAATGGCGGTCACCCGAATGGAGCCGATGATCCCAGCTGAAAGTAAGGATCTGACCGATCTTGCGACGGACCTCGTAGCGAAGGCCAGCGGCCTGGCCGCTCGCCCGAGCCCGGCCCTTCGCGGCTCGATCGGCAACCTCGTTCGATCCATGAACTGCTATTACTCCAATCTCATCGAAAACCACAACACGACGTTGATCGATATCGATCGCGCGTTGAAGAACGACTTTGCGACAGACCCTGAAAAGCGGAATCTCCAGCTTGAGGCGAAGGCTCACATCGAAGTGCAGGAAATGATCGACCGGGGAGAGGGGCCAGGCAGCGTTTTCACAACCGAATTTATTCTCTGGCTGCATCGCGAGTTTTACAGCCGCATTCCTGAAGAGATGTGGTGGGTTGAAAACCCGCAAACCAGGGAACGTGTGAAGATGACGCCGGGCGAACTACGAACGCGTCATGTTCAGGCCGGCCTGCACGTCCCGCCCGATCCGGATGAGCTGCCGGATTTCCTTCTGCGGTTCTGTGAGGCTTACTCTACGAAGATGCTCTCGAAAATCGAACGCATCATCAGCGTTGCAGCTTCGCACCATCGCCTGACCTGGATCCACCCATTCTTCGATGGCAACGGTCGCGTCGCGCGCCTGTTTTCGCATGCGCTGCTGCGCGAGCTCGGCATCGGCTCAGAGCTGTGGTCGATTTCGCGCGGATTGGCGCGCGTCTCCGCGGAGTACACGGCAAGCCTTCAGGCCGCCGACGAGCCGAGGCGAGGGGATCCCGATGGTCGAGGCAATCTCACTCAAGCAGGCCTCGCCGACTTCTGTCGGTTCTTTCTCGCCACTTGCGTCGACCAGGTCGACTTCATGGAACGGCTGCTGGAGCCCTCGGAGCTCATAAATCGGATGGAGATCTGGACCGAGGAGGAAATAGCCGCAAAACGCCTCTCAAAGGGCTCCTGGCCAATTTTGCGACTGGCTGTCATGCAGGGCGAGTTCAAGCGAGGCGATGCGTCGGATATCACCGGTTACGCCGAGCGTCAGGCGCGTACTGTGCTCAATCAGCTGATTGACAAGGGGTACCTTGTGTCGCCGACAACGCGAAGTCCAGTTCGATTAGGCTTTCCGCCGGATGCCGTTGATCGCTGGTTTCCGCGACTCTACCAGCCACGCGCGAGCTAACCAGAGTGGTCGCGGCGAACTGCGCCAAGCGCGACAAGGAAAGCCCGCTCGCGCGGCAACTGAACTGCCTGGTTTGATCTCGGTCGATCCGTGGGTACGATGCGAAGTCTATATAAGTGGATCTGGAGGGGGAGGGCGGGCTAGCGTACCGGCGATGTCGGGCGCCAAGCACGCCGGTTTTAGGTATGCCGATCGAACTTCACGAGCGTCTATCTGAATTTTCCTACGGGTATGGTGTAACGCGCGAAGTCGAACGCCGGCTGAAAGCGTCGGGTCTGTCAGCAGTACCTTTCCTTCCCAACCTGATTCAAGAAGCCTCTGTCGGCTTTGATGTTGCGTTCAACGTCCAGGGTATGCCGCTGATGATCCAGTTCAAGCTCGGGCAAGCCATGCGGCGCTTTAAGCCGTCGCCGCGACCTCGGCTTTCTCAGCAATTCTGGAGATATCGTGTCGATACAGCAGAGCCTGACGGTCAGTTCGAGTTGCTGCTAAAGGCTGAGCTCGACGGTGCGCGCGTATTCTATGTTGCTCCAAGGTTTCACGACTGGGAGGTCTATCTCGGCCACTATGAGCAGAAGAAGATTCTTCGGCGGTCGCTCATTGTGACGCCAAAGGCAATTCGGTCGGTATTGGACAACAACGGCGTTCCTGATGGAGAACACATGGTCGTCTATGACGATCAACGTGCATACCTCTGTTCTACCCCGCTGCAACTTCCAGCCGTGCGCGAAGCGGACATCGCCGAAAAGGTCCGCTTTGACCTTGAACACCGTAAGGTGTCCCTTGGCGAGGCTCTGGAAGAGGTTCTGACCGGCTTTGAAAGACGTACGGAAATCCGCCGGGCCGGCGAACGGCGCCACCAAGATCCGGACCGCGGCGCTTATGGGATTCCGTCAGACGACGGCCGGGGAGCTGCCCTTCGTCGCAGCCGACTAGCCCGATTTCAAGCGAGTGGCCGTAGCCGCGCGGAAGCCGTGGCGCTCGTGGTTGGTGCAGAGACTTGGTCGGTCGGAGCTCAGCTTATCTTTGTGACGAGACAATAAGCTTACAAGGCGACAAGGCGCCTAACCTGCAGCTCTCGGACATCATATAAATGGGATTCAGCATGAGGAAGGAGATACTTGGGGGTTGCAACGTCACGCCTGCGAATCAAACCGGTACTTGCGGCTGCGCAGATCAAAGGCTTCACGTCCTCCCTCCATGATCGAAGTGATGGTGGCGCTCACAGCCGGCGTCTCGATCGCTCCGTCGCAGTCAAGCTGAACGCGAGGTGAGTTATTGTTCGGATTTGACGATGGCTCCGGAGACTTCAGTGCAATGATCTTATCAGCATCACCATTGACGACGATGTTGGCATTGTGAGTCGTAAAAATGAGCTGCCGGGTAGACTTCGAGGTTCGCAAAAGCTCCACGATCCGCATGATCACTCGGTTATCCAGGTCGTCTTCCGGTTGATCGATGATCAGCGTTCCAGCAGATTGTTTGAGCAGAAGTTCGAGTAGGGCGGACGCCTGTTGACCAGGCGACGCCATTTTGAAGTCGATTGCCCTGCCGTCGTCAACGTATGACATGATGATCGAATCCGCCGGAACCGCCGCCACGATGCCAGCGATCGTTGTGTCCGTGAGATTCAGATAAATCCTCTTGCGCTGCCGCTCTGTCAGTTGCCTGGCGCCATTGAACAGGATCGCTTGGAGCGAGCCAAGAATACCATCACTCGCATCGGGCGGCGACCCGGCCATGATCTTTGCTTCGTAAAGCCCGACAAACTGCTGCCGCAGCTTGGCCCAGCCTTCGACCTCGTCGGCCGCAAGTGTCGCGCTGACCCACTCCGTGCAGCTATCTTCGACCGATTGAGTATGAGACGCCTCAAACAGCTTGTGCAGCGCGGCCAAGTACTGCGCCGGCAGTCGATCCCGGCGAGCGCGTGCCCTTAGCATATTGCTTGACTTGCCGGCGACGGCGTCGGCGGCGGATTTTAGGATGTCGCGCCGCTGACTCACCAGACGGTCCAACTGCGCGAGCGCATCCACGTAGTCCTTCTCGGCATTCGCTTTGGCAAGCTCCGCGCTCCGAGCACGCGCCTGCGCGGCTTCCGCCGTCTGCAGTTCGCCGTTCAACCGGGCGACCTCGTCGATCAGGTTGCTGTGCTTGCCCTGTTCCTCAACGGCGGCTGCGTAGGTTGACCCGAAGGCAGCTCGCTTAACCTCAAAGCGGTTCCCGGCTTCAACTTGCCTCGTCGACAGAACGTCGAGAGCAGTCTTCGCCGCTTCGAACGACGCCTTGATCGCGGCCTTGGCGTCCGACAGAGCCTGCTGCAAGCTTGCCGCCTCATCAAAGTCGCTCGCGCCCTCGTAAGCCGACAACTCGACCGTAAGCGTGGCGCTTTCCAGCCGGTCGAGTTCGACCTTAGCGTCTCTCGCCTGGTCGCCGACAGTGCGAATGTAATCATTCGCTCGACCGTACTTTGGGCCATCCTCGATTGTCTTAAGGGCCTCAGGGGAGAGTCCTTCTTGTTCAAGCCGTTTGGTCAACGCCGCGATGCGCTGTCTGAGATCCTCCACCTTCTCGGTCGTTTGCCGCAGGTCGACGCGAGACTGCCACAGCGCGGCCAGGTTGATCAGCGCGGTACCGACGCTGCGTTGGCCGTTCTCGATGGCTCTCTTGACGTCTCGCTCCCGGTCCACCTCCTCCGCTGCGGCAATGCCTGTGATCTGTTCAGATGCGGTGGCCGGGTTATTCATGGTGCTCGACAGGCCCTTCTGCCGGAAAGCTCTTCCTCGAAAGCGTTCCCGGGCAGTCCTGGTCGTCACCTCAATAGTCCGTCCGGCTGCGCTGACCGTAATAATCTCGCTGTTCGTCAGGACGCGCCGCCAAGTCTCCCTCACGCCTTCGCGCTCAAGCACCACCTCGACATGACCATCTTCTGCCAATGTCTCGCTGATAAGCTTGGCTTCACGGTCAAACTCAGGGTCGATCTTGTTGTCGAAGTCCTTGTCGGTCCGCCCGAGGCCAAAGCGAAGATACTCCAGAAAAGCGCTCTTTCCCGAGCCTCGGCCGCCTATGATCGCGTTGAAGCCGTCATTGAAGGATATTGTCACGGGCGCAGGTCCGGTGAGGCTGCTCTTCACGCGCAACTCCACCAGATATTCCGTCGGAGATGTCGGCGCGTCGAACACGATTCTCGCCTCGTCGGCCAGGAGCGCCTGGCGAAAGGCTTCGATTGAGTGCTCGCCAAGCTTGATCCAGCAATCGTGGACGCCCAATCGGCTCCAATCTGCACTGCGGTTGTCGCCAGTCGCTAGGATCGCTCGGCGTCGCTTGCCCCAGTCGGCGATTTTCCCGCGGATCTTTTCCAATGTCGTCGCATCCAGCGAACTATACGGCCGCTCAATATAGACGCCGTCGATCGGCAAATTCGCGAATCTGGGGTGATGGCCGGCTTCATTGAGGCTCTTGTGGTCTTCCTCCTTGCTGAAGTGCGGCAGGATCACACTTGCGTCGCGCAGATGTTGCTCGCCCTGGACAGCTTGAATGAACCCCGCCACGGTTTCGCGAGCCGGCACGATCGCGCAGGTTTTGGCCTGCGCTGCCGCCGCGGCAAGGATATTTCCGGCCGCAGCCAATGCTAGCTTTTGCGTGTCGACGTCCATCGCGGGATCGAAGACCACAATGCATTGCGCGTTGTCCGAGCAGGTGATCTCGACCGCCGGAAACACGCGTACGGCCGAACCGCGACGTTGTGCCGCCTGCAGAACATAAGCGGACAGGCAAATGTCGTGGTGATCCGAGACAGCGATAGCCTGTAGCTTTGAGGCCTCGGCTGCGTCGATGAAGCTATCAGCCCATTGCTGGCGCGCCAACTCACCAGCCTCACTCCCGCCAGACAGGCCGGGTGAGCCAGCCCAGTTGAGGTCGCGCGGCGTATGACATTGAAAGTCGCACTTATGCCACGTCGTGCCCGGATGAAGTCCAACCTCGTGCGCCATTTTTCTATCCCCTGCTGCGCGGCATACTTCCCCAGGTTGTACTGAGACGCAACCTCGATGCTCCTCAAGCCGAAGCTCAACTTAAGTCGTAGCGAACGGGGTCCTTGCGGTTCTTTTAAGACTCGAGCGGATCTCGCCCAACGTCGGAAAGATAGGCTTTCGCGCTCGTCCGCTGCAGCGTCTCCACAGTCGACGAGCATTCGATCGCTAAACTGGCGTCATGACGGCGTTGCTGAGACTTTCGTACGAATCGGACGGAGCGGCGGGCATTTGGGCGTGCGGTCGACCTGAGGTCGACGACACGCAATCGCCCAAGTCTTTCCTGTGGCAATCATTGATAGATAGTAGCTTCGGGGATTATACCGGTCCGCAGTCTGACAAGGCGATGATGTGGGGATGTTCCCTTTGGAGTGTGGAGGATCGGTTGCCTGCTCAAGAACACCCGTCGTTTCGGTGGCCGCTAAATCGGAGCGCGATACTTTGGCGCTACATGGGCCTCGATAAGCTCGTCTGGGCTCTCGACAACAGGGCGCTATTTTTTTGCCGGTCTGACAAATTTGAAGATCCTTCTGAAGGATTCTTCACAAGAGCCAATGCTCTTGCTGAAGATCACTTTGTTTCGTATCAAATGCGCAATGGCGGCTTTGGTGCACCCGAACGCACCTCGGCGGAATCTTTGCGCCAAGGTTACCGGATGATGCTTTCCGTAGCGCAGCAGGACAGGACAAATACATTTGTCAGTTGCTGGCACATGAACGAGAACGAGTCAGACGCTATGTGGAATCGCTACGCTCCGACCCCTGATTCGATCAGCGTGCAGACCAGCTTTGCCAAGTTACAACAGCTTCTTCCAGACCAATGCTATCTCGGGGGCATAAATTACATAGACTTCGACACGGAGCTTATTGACCTCACCAACAGTCTAAACGCCATTGTCCATAAAGAAAGGAAGTACGCTGGGGAGAGGGAAATTAGAGCGGTCGTCTGGGGGAGGGCAGCTGCAGGCAACTTTCCCGCAATTGGTGAAAATGGCATTGCGGTACCCGTCGATTTGAATGCACTGGTCGAAAAAGTCTATCTTCACCCTTTGGCAAATCCGAGTTGCCGCCAAAGGGTTGCAAACCTGTTAGATAGGTACGGCTTGATCAGCAAAGAGGTGTCCCCTTAGCCACGGCGTATTTTCTCAGAACGTACGAGAGTCGGCCTGTGACCGAACTTTTGACAATCAGGATTTGAGTTTTGCGCCTCTGACAATTTCCGCTCTATCGTCGCCGCGCCGTATCGGTCGGCTTGAATTCTCCTCTCTGTGCAAGACGAATCCAGCCGAGACGGCTCCTGCCGGCGCAGCGGTCAGCCGCCGAAGACGAATTCCACCCGGCTAGCGGCATAGGCGATCTGACCGAAAGAGATCAGACGCTCCTCGGCGTCGACATTTACGACGTCGGTCTGCAGCACATGCTCTGTCGTTGGGATCTTCAGCCGCTCGACTTCAATGGTCGTCGGCGGCCGCGATCGCATGCGGATGGATTTGCGGTGGTAGTCGGCCACGCCGAGCTTCTTCAGCACCGCAGAGGTGGATAAGATGGCATCGGCGCCACGCGCCGCTTTTTCGAAAGCTTTACCGATGTTGGGGAGTAATCTTTCGGGGAAGTAACTTGGTCCATAGCTGATCGGCACGCCATCAGCCTCACTCAATGTGGTCACCACGACCACGCGCTCACCATCACGGAGCCCGAGTGCAGCGCACACCGGGGGAGAGGCGTCGGCTTGCTCGATCGAAATCAGCCTGCGGGAAGGCTTCTGCCGGTTCTCAAGAATGTTTTCCTCGAAGTACTTCCGGTTCTCGAAATGGTAGTTGATCGGATCGTGGGAAACGAATGTCCCGCGGCCCTGCTCCATGCTGACGACGCCCTCGTGTTCGAGGTGCGACAGAGCGCGCAGCACCGTCAGGCGATTGACGCCAAATCTCGCTGCGATCGCCGGCGCTGAAGGCAACCGCCCTCCGGGCGCCAGGGCGCCGCGATTGATGTCGTCGACGATGGAGTCCACGATCCGCCGCCACATGCTGATCCCTTCCATCGTCCGTTTCGCCATGGGCAGATGTGGTCCTCCCGAATTGCGCCGAATTTGCTGGGCATCGTACCTCGACGCCAACCGTCGTTGGCGTGATTTGCCAGACATTTGCGTCAACCCATCAGGCTTGGGTGCGCACCAACCTCCACAATGGTCTCGGCGATCGCCCTGAGACCGGTGGCAAGCTCATCACGTGTTTCTGGAGATCCGAAGCAGACCCGCGCCGCGTCGGGCACCGGCCCACCATCGGCCACAAAGGGGGCCGCGTCGCCGGCGAGCACGCCACGGGCCTTGAGGCGAGCGTGGAATGCTTCGCGCCGCCCCGTTGGCAGTTTCAGCCACCCGTGGATCGCTCCAGGCGGAGAGGCGAAGTCCAGGCCGGCAAGTGCGGAGATGGCCATGGCGTGGCGGCCGGCGGCCTCCGCGCGGACTGCCTCGAACAGCCGACCAGCCATGCCACTGTCCATCCAATGTGAAACGACCGCAGCCGTGATCGGTGCCGCCATCCAGAAGGTGGAGCGCACCCCCGGCCAAAAGGCCCGCTTGGCTTCGGCGCCCGAAGGGGCTGCCACGTAGGCGAACCGCAGGCCCACGCTGAAGCTCTTGCCGAGTCCCAAGATATACCAACTAATGTCCGGCGCGAGCGCGGACATCGGCGGCGGTGCGTCCGCCGGCAAGGCGCTGTAGATGTCGTCCTCCACGATCGCAAGGCCATAGCGCCGGGCAATCTCGATGATCTGTTGCCGGCGAGCCAACGGCATGACGACGGTCGTCGGATTCTGCAGGGTGGCGAGGCAATACAAGGCTTTGGGTTTCAGCCGGCGGCAGGCCTCGTCAAGTGCGGTTGGGATCATACCGTCCGCATCGCAGGCCACGGATTCGGTGCGAAATCCGTACTGCCGGGCGATGGCGGGGACGGCTGGATAGGTGAGTGGTTCGGTGAGCAGGGTTTCGCCGGGCCGCATGATCGCGGGATAGATCATGTTCATCGCGCTGAGCGTACCATTGGTGAGCACAACACGCTCCGGAGCCGGCGGCTTGCCTAAGCGGCGTGCGAGCCATTCCCCGCCTTGGATGCGATCTCTTTCCGTCCCCATGAAACGATGGGTGCGCGTGAGGGCCGTGAAGTCCGTCTCAGCGAGAAGGTCGGTCAGCGCCGCCCGGAACGCCTGGTTGGTCTCTGGAACGGGTGGCGGAAGGTTACGGCCGAGATCGGCGACGATGGTCATGCGGGCTCCAACGGTTTGAAGAAAAATTCTGACATTCAGCCTAGCGGACAATGATCTATATCACTAGACCTTTTACCCGAAGCCCCTATAATTTGGGAGTAGACAGAGGAAGGGCAGGCATGGCGGGCAGCTCAAATACGGGGAATGGCGTCGGGGGTCGGGGGCCATGATCCAGGAGGCCCGTGAACTGCCGCCGGGTGCCCCGGACGTGATCGCACTCAGCCAGTTCGAGTTCGATTTTCGACACCCCACGCCATGCGCGTAGCGTCGACGTGGTGGCGCTCGAGCGCGCGGCAAGCCTCGCCCCATAGCGAGATCGTCAAGTCGAGGATCTTCTGCCCGCGGCAAGTAAACCAGTAGAGCGGATCCTGGCCGACTTCCTCCGCTGATCGATGAACGTTCCTTAAGGAGAGAACATGAGCCTGCCTGCGCCTTACGCATCGCTGAACGGAAGGGTCGTTTCCTGGCCGGAAGCCACAATGCATGTCTTCAGCCCGGCGGCGAAATACGGCCTCGGGGTCTTTGAGGGGGTGCGGGCCTACTGGAGCGAGCAGCAGGGACGCCTCCTTCTGTTTCGGATGGAGGACCACCTGCGGCGCTTGGCCTATAGCCACAAGGCGGTACGCTTCGACACTCCCTTCACGGCTGAGGAACTGACGGGGCAGACCGCAGACCTGCTCAAGGCCTGCGGGTACCGGGAGAGCACCCACATCCGGATCATGAGTTACCTGAACGGCCAGGGAGACATGACGGTGAGGGGGCCGATCGGCACCGCTATCACAGCGCTGGCCCGGCCCGTGCCCAGGGCCGTGATCGATGGTGTCCAGGCCCAGGTGAGCTCTTGGGTGCGGATTCCTGACCGCGCCATGCCGGCCCGCATCAAGGCCAGCGCCAACTACCACAACTCGCGACTGGCTCACATGCAGGCCATTGCAGACGGCTACCAACAGGCCCTGCTGCTAAACGAGCGGGGCAATTTGGCCGAGGCCCCTACCTCGACGCCTTTCATCGTCCGCAACGGCGTGGTGGTGACGCCGCCGCTCGGCGAGGACGTGCTGGAAAGTATCACCCGCGATACCATTCTCAGGCTCGCCCGCGAAAGGATCGGCTTGCCGGCGGAGGAGCGGGTTGTGAACCGCTCCGAGCTTTATGCGGCCGACGAGGCCTTCCTGGTTGGGACGGGAGCGGAGGTGACGCCAATCCTCGGCATCGATCGACTTCCAGTGGGCGATGGGAAGGCTGGGCCGGTGGTAAGAGCATTACAAGCGGCCTACTTCGACCTCGTCCACGGGCGCACAAATCTCTGGCTGAATTGGTTGACGCCCGTGGAAGTTTAGCATGGCGCCACCGAGCGCCAGGTTCGAGATTTCTAGAAGGTCGTATCCGAACTCTCAGGAGGCTTGCACAAATACCCTCGTGCCCTGAACAACGGCCACTGTTCAAGACACCCGTGAGGATTTTTGTGGGTCGTTAGCAGGGTCGTCTGAATACTTGCTATCAAAAGACAGGAGTCCGCCACGACGCATACGCGACATGCTCGCCGGTGACGACCGCCCGGTAGATTTCCATCAACTGTTGCGTTATGATTCCGGGTTGACCGCTTCCAACAGGTATGCGGTCTACAGATGTTACCGGCGTGATTTCGGCGCCAGTCCCGCAATGGAATACTTCCTCGGCGAGAATCAATTCGGTTCGATCCACATCGCGCTCAACCGTCTGTATCCCAAAATATCTGCGGGCTAATTCGATAACGGTCTGGCGTGTAATCGATTCTAATACATCGTTGGTCCCGCTCGGCGTGATCAGGTGACCATCGCGAACGATGAACACGCACATCGCGGGGGCCTCGGCCAGCTTTCCTCTTGAATTGAGGAGGAAAGCGACATCGTAGCCATCCCGCTGGGCCTGCATGACCGCCAATCGAGCGTTATGATAGTTTGCGTTGCATTTGATGCGCGCTGGCATAACGTTGTCTGGCATGCGCATCCAGGAACTAATCTGAGCAGAGGCGCCTTGGATCGATTGCTGCGCGGACTGCCGCGGCAGCGCCGTGATCGCGATTCCTACGGGTCCTGTTGCCCCGATGTCGCCAGACTCGTCAATGAAAGCCATCATCCGGATATGCACGGTCGTACGAAACGCATTTGCCCGACACAAGCGAACGAGTGCTTCGGTCAACTCTTCTCGGGATGGCCCCCGATCGAACCGCATCGCCTTTCGCGAGAACGCAAACCGATCAAGGTGCTCTGCGAGCCGGAAGAGGTACATTTGTTGTGCCTCTTCATTCCAATAGCCGCGTATTCCTTCGAAAACACCTATGCCATACTTTGCCACGGGTGCGAAGACATGCACCTTAGCGTCATTCCAGGGAACGATTTGCCCGTTGAGATATGCAAATTGGGCGGTCGACATCCGTCTTCACCTATAACGCGGTAGCTACTGTCGCGACTTCGCTCGCCCGATGACCTGGTCGGCTAGCACCTGGTCACCGTCGATCGTGCGTCGCGGGCGATCAGCGGCTTCGTCATTTTACGCTCCGGATGTCGGGCGTGCGGGAATGCACATAGTGTTGCTCCGCTTGGTCATGCAAAACTGGCGTCGTTTAATTGCGCTATTTGTCGGTTCGGGCGCGCCGTTGCTGGCGGAAGACGGATGCCTATGCTTCGTGCTCGGACTGGTCTAATCGAGAGGCCTCAATGCGAGGATGGTCGAAGCGACTATGGCGAAGATGGTGATCGCAGCGTACATGGCCGTATTCGGCGATGGCACCCGGATAGATGAGACGTGCAATCCTGCAAGCACGAGAAAAATGCCGGGTGTGAGAGTTACGAACAGTTCACTCGGAACGAGCGGTCGAACAACAAAAGCGGCAGCCATTACCGGAACGTCATATGATAGCGGCAACCCCAGGAAGCGCCCATCGGCTGATTTGCCGAAGTTCGCAAAGTAGCTGAGCCTGATTGCCCCTGCTGCGAGCAGGGCGGTTGCGGTCACCAGGGCAAGAACCGAGGCGTGGCTGAGTTGGATGACAATTGCGGCGGGCAAGACGGCTCCGTAGATAATGTCAGCAAACCCGTCGAGGCTCTTTCCCATCTTTGCAACATCCGGGTGGCGATCCTTCGTGCGAGCTGCCACGATCCCGTCGAGGTGATCGGATAGGACGGCCCAAAGTGCTGCCGCTATCGACAGCTCAAGGCGATCGGAGAGAGCAAGAAATAAGCTGGCCGACGAAAAGAGAAGGCCACCAGTTGTTATGGCGTTCGCTGGATCCCAGAGATATTTGAGCATTTGATTTTTACCTTTTGCGGGGCATGCCTCGGCCTCGCGCTTCTCTGAAAATGCGCTCTGCGACCTGCAGATCTTCAGGAGTGTCGATTTCGTACCACTTGAGGTCATCGCATCGCGCAGTTGCAAGCTGCAGGCCACGCAGTTCAACGAGATAGGAAAGAAGCTCCTCCGTGTAGGCCTGGGTCACTCCGGACCCAATGATCTCGTCCAGCGCTGGAACGATCGTCGCCTTGAGAGTCGGTGCCGAAAATCGGAACAGGTTCATCGTCTTGAAAAGCGCTGGTCCATTCGCGACCAGGTTCGCTCCGGTCTGCTTCATTCGGAACTCGAAGATGAGGCCGCTATCCGACAACAGAACTGCCGACCCTTGCATCGATTCATCGAAAGGAGCGATTGCTGCCACGTCGGTCGTCCGGCTGAGCAGCAGATAACGCAGCGCATCCTCCTCGAAGAACACGTCGCCCTCGAGAAGAAAACAGTCGCCGGACAGCAGCGCGTCGCGCGCGAGCCACAGCGAATAGGCGCTGCCGGTACGGTCAAAGGTCGGCGATTCCACATAGTTGATCGCAAGCGTACCGAAGCGGCGACCGCACGCGTATTGAATGGCGTCCTTGCGGTAGCCGACCACGAGCGTCACCTCTTCGACGCCGACCGCTTCCAGGTTTCGTAGGGCATTGAGGAGGATCGGCGTGCCGTTGACCTCGACCAGGGGCTTCGGCCGTAGATCCGTCAACGGTTGAAGGCGGGAGCCTACGCCGGCAGCGAGGATGACGGCGTTCTTGGGAGCATTGATGGCCATTTGAGTCCCTTTATGGTCGAGGGATATGTCTTCGTTCCAAACCGTCGAGGAACCGTGTTGGGGCCATTCGAGGAGACAACAATGGGCGTGGGCCCGCGTCGCCAAAATCCGGCGTACGGCGTGTTCACGAGTTCATCGTTTGTCGCTGAGGCGCTATTTCTTCGATGCACGGACAGTCGAAAGGAATATCGATTGCGCCAACATGAGCACGCTTGGTCGATCCAGGATGCTGCAGGCAATTGCCGCTGCGACGCGATGTCCAGGACGACCTGCGGAAGAGACGCCGCATTCAACCAGGACGAAATGTCGTCCGCGTCGGCCAGCTCAGTGCGCTCGTGGACCTCAGTAGGTTGTTGCGCCGGGCAAGGGGATCGGGGCAGGGCACCGCAGCGGTGCATAGGTCAGCCTGGAAAGAACTTCCGTGCCATTTGATGCAATTTCCAGCATCAGGACTGTTAACAAGCGGCTCGATCGAAGGTGAAGCGGAATGCTGTGGCGGAGCAGATGGTTGCATGGCGGCACTCCTTCGGACGTGTGTGGGCGAATGCGGAAAATGGGCTATTGCCGGATGTCGTCAGAATGCAGATATCGCGCTTCCGCATTGGCGAGTTCGTTGTATCTAAACAGTTCGAAGAGCTCGTCGAGCGTCGCAATATTGGGCTCAATGCTGGCAGTGGTCTCCTCGGCGAAGATGCGACCGCAGGCCTGCCGCATAGCGGCTATTGCGGCCCTCATGGAGTGGTTGGCCCAGATCACTGTGGAAATGCGGGCTTTGCGATAGGCAGAGACCGGCGTTCGATAGTACTTCGTTGGAACAATCACCACCGGCAGCCTGTTCTGCCAGGCGCGCACAAACGCAAGGATCTCGTCCGCAGCGCTCCTTCGCGAGTGAATGAGGATCGCATCGGCTCCAGCGTCGGCGTAAGCGTGAGCGCGCAAAATTGCTTCGTCCATTCCGTGGCCGCCGATCAGCGCTTCTGTCCGGGCCACAAGGACGAAGTCTCCCGCGACTGCGTCCTTCACGGCACGCAAGCGGCCAGAGAATTCATCGATGTCGGCGAGGGGATGCAGATCACCGACGAACGAGTTCGTCTTCGGAAAGCAGCTGTCCTCCAGCGCGATCCCGGCAGCGCCACGCTGACGTAGTTTGCGCGCCAGCAGGCGAGCGTTGTTGAAGTTGCCGAAACCACCGTCCCCATCGACCAGAACCGGCAGCTGGCTCGAATCCACGATCCGCTCGACGACGTCGACAAGTTGATTCCAGGATCCTTCATTGGCGTCGCGGTAGCCCAGAGAGGACGCTATCGATAGGCCCGATGCCCAGAGGCCGTTGAAACCTGCGCGCTTGGCGATCGCGGCGGAGAGACCGTCATGTGCTTCCATGAGGAACGAGAGTTCGCGGCTGCAGCAGACTTGAGCACGCAGCATTTCGACAAGTGAGGAATCACCGGATTGAATGAAGCCGTTGGCGAGGACGGATGGTGATTGGTCTTGCATGCCGATTCCTTGTGCGCTTGGCCGGCCGACGATCATTGTGGAACGTGACATGTGTCTGTCATCTCGTTCAATTGCGCGGGTTGGTAGTTGACGAGACGTCAAACCGTGGGAAGTCGCAACGGATGCGCAGGAACTCCGGCTAGAGCCAGATCATCACCAGATGATCAATCGTTTTTGGCGGGACTGCTCATCTTGTAATGTTCCTGCGGTTCGGAGACCGCCCGGTGCGCGCACTGGTTCAGTTCTCCAGCATTCTGCGATCCTCGATTGTTCAAGCGTTCGGGTGCGAACGAAGGGGCGACGGCGTGTCTGGACCTGAGACGCCAGCGGGCTAGTGATCGAGACGATCCGAGTGCTCTGATGTCGGCTATACAACATGCTGTCGCTTTCACGACACGTCCGATTGGGCAAACAGCGTTTAAAGATCAAGCTATGCGATTGGCACAAGACTTGATTGAGGCTTGTGAGCAGCAGCGCGTGTGCAAGGGAACGGCCGTGGTGGCTTACAAGAGCATTGGATCTGAGTGGATTGTCCGGGACGAGTACGAGGTCGACCGTTCCAATGATGCAATGTCTGACAACGCGCGGGTGGTATTGTCTGCATGATCGAATATTGGATCATGGTTCGCGACAACATCGCTGCACGCTCGCGTTGCGGCGCTGCGCCTTTTCCAGGTCCTGTACCGGCCGGCATCGATATTCGCGAGGCCGTCGAATTCCGATGGATCGAGGCCGAGGTCCGGCGGATGGATTCCGATGGACCAACTGCAGTTGACTGGAGGAAGGTCAGCACGCTGTCGCTCGATATTCTGACGAAGCAGTCAAAAGACATTCTGGTTGCCTGTTGGGCGACCTTGGTTTGTTTCGGGTTGGGGGATATGAGGGTCTTGCCATTTGCCTCAGCATCTTGCGCGGCATGGTCGCGACGCATTGGGAGGGGCTATTTCCGCCATTGAGGCAGGAAGGTGCACGGGTCGGAGCGCTCGATTGGCTCGTTGGTCGCCTTGGCCCGGGAGTGGCCGCGATTGTGCCGACTGAGGCCGACTCTTCGGCGGTGGTCGCCGCCTATGATGCGCTTGATGATCTCGCTTGCCAACTCAGTGGGAAACTGGTCCACCAGCGGCGCGCTTTAGAGGGGTTGCTCCGGGCGCTGCAATCGTATTACGAACAAGCCACCTGCGAGCTGGCCACTGCGACCGAGCATGCGGCTGAAACGATCCAAGCTGCCGAGCAGGCGGGAACCGGATTGGCGGAACAGATATCGTCCGGTGAGGCGGCTTAACCGGCTGCTCCGAATGTGGCGCTATGCCTTGCGCCGATGGCGATCAGGCTACTTTTATACACCATTGCCCAATATGCTGCGCCGCCATGGGCGTCGCACCCAGCAACTCCAAATGTTATCTGCTCGATCGCGCCACCTAGTGGATGCGCTTTGACGGGCGGCCTCTACTGGCCGCTCGACGATCTCACCATCCACCGGTCACATCGCTAATGTTAGAAGCAAACGTGGCGGCCGGCCGGCACGTGATGCCGTAACCTTGGCCGAAGAAATCGCCCTGGGCGGAACCCTTCTGGTTCGACGCTCACCGGCATGCCGCCAACGCGTTCGCGCAAATGGGACACGTTGAGCCGACGGCTGACGCTTGAATTACCGATAGCCAAAGCTTTGCGTATTCTTTCCAAAACTTAACCGGGTTGCGTGCGAGTCTTTCGGCCCAGCTGGGCCCCGACGCTTGATCGAGTGGCTGATGGATCCAAGAAATTCGCGTCATCGGATTTGTATCGGCCTCACTTCATTGCATTCGGCGTGCCGGGACTCGGCCTTTCGCGGGCGTCATCCAGGGATTTAACGGTCGAAACGGGGGATCCGAAGACTATCGCGATCTCGTGCGTCCGCCGCGCCTGAAAGTGAAGAATGACCGCAGCTGAAGCGGACATGAGTTCCTTAATCGCAAAAGTACATTGTTCCATCGCGTAAGCGGATCAAGCATTGAACAATGCAATAAGTGCAACCAGAAACCGTCACAACCCTGCGTTTTCCTTGCTTGTCCATTCAGAACACGCTGGGAAAATAGTGTGATGTCACGTGCCGACTGGAAATCAGAGAGCGCATACCACGAGGTCAAGAAAGCAGAAACGGTCGACATTGCCTGGGAGTGGCTGCGCCGTGATCGCGAGTACCAAAAAGACTTCAGGGGTCTCCTCAGCAGCAAACAATCCGAGGCGCCGGATCACTTCCGAAGGAAGTGGGGGCTAACGTTTCGCGGCTGATCCGCAGAAGACGTTCGAAGCACAACCTGTTTTCTGGGCGCCTGAGGCGCTGTCGACCGTGCTAACCGTCCGCACGGCGGTCAGCTCGAGCGGGTCCAAACCGTACGAGCTCGATCTCGCCGACCTGGCAGGCAGCGAGCTTCGGGAAGCGCCGGATGGATGGCATGCCATCGTGCCGCTGGGAGGAGCGAAGCATCGGCTTTGGCTAACCGAGCTTCCACCGCGCGGATCATTGGTTGCCCTCGATTTGCCGCTCGACCGCAACTTCGGGCTCCGTTTGCAGGCTGCACGTCGATTTTGGTTGGCGCTCGAACAGCGCCCCGTTGGGCCGCCACCTCTTGCTCAATGGATCGGGCGCTGGCATCGTCACGTCCTCGCTTTGCGTGCAGTGGACGGGTGGCTGGAAGGCAACAGCTATCGCAACATCGCGCAAGGCCTGTTTGGCAAGCCACGCATTCCCGATCGCGGTTGGAAAACACACGATCTGCGCAGCCGGACCATTCGCCTGGTCCAGATGGGGTTGCGCCTCATGCGCGGTGGCTATCGCGACTTGCTCCGTCATAAGGGCAAAGGCAAGGATGACACCTCCTGAGCTCTTGCTGATTTGCTAGCTGCGTGCCGCGCTCCCTCGAATCCGGCAGCGCGCGAGCGTTGTCTCCACTATGGGCGAGGCGCTCTCGGCATCACGTCGGTTGCAAGTTCCGCTGGCGCAATCAACGCTGAAGCGAGCGCTCGAAATCGATAGGGTAATCGAGTCGCGTGGCGCGTGTGACAACTGAGCCAATCATTTTGACTCGACAAGCTCGCGTCAGTGAGAAAGCTCATGTCGTGGAGATGACCCGCGTCATCGGTTGGCGTAGGGTGCAATCTCACAGAGAGAAGGTCGTAAGCCATGGTAGTTGATCGTCGAACCTTCGCTGTAGGTGGGTGTTCTGCGCTCGCATGGGGATACGCGCCACAGCAGGGACGGACCGCGCCGGCCAGGAGCCCGGTGGTCGCAGCTTATGTCGCTCCGTGGAAGGCCCGGGCGGGCGGACCAACCATCAAGACGATTCCGGCGCGCGAGCTGACCCACTTGATGTACGCATTCGGCACCGTTTCGTCGGAAGGGCTGGCTGAACTTGCGGATCGTTGCCTCGACGCAGGAGCCTGCGACGGAACCTCGCCGTCGAGCCCGTTCGGCGGCAATTTCGCCCAACTCGCCGAATTGAAGCGGAACAATCCGAAGCTTCGCATCCTGATTTCGTTGGGCGGCTGGAGCGGATCGAAATACTTCTCGGCGGCCGCTGCCACGCCGATCTCGCGCGCGCGGTTCGCCCAATCCGTTATCGAGGCGTTCCTTCGGCCGTATCCCGGTCTGTTCGATGGTGTGGATGTCGATTGGGAATATCCCGTCTCGGGAGGACGTGAAGGTAATCTTGAGCGCCCTGAGGACCGGCATAATTTCACGCTCCTGATCGCGGAACTCCGTCGAAAGCTCGACAGGTTTTCCGCATCGGAGCCCAGGCAGCTGGAGCTCACCATTGCCGTGTCGGCTGCGCCCGACAAAATCGTCAATCTGCAGGCAGCCGCTCTGGCCCGGTTGGTCGACCGGATCAATCTGATGGCCTACGACTATCACGCGGGCTCGGCCCTTGCCGCCTTCAATGCCCCGCTATTTGCCAGCGCCGGCGATCCAAATCCCGATCTCAATGTCGATGCGAGTGTGAAGGGCCTGATCCGGAACGGTGTGCCGCCGGCCAAGGTGACGCTCGGGGTCGCCTTCTATGGCCGAGCCGTTGCGGACGTTCCGCCGGAGAACGACGGACTCTTCCAAAAGGGCGCGACCGCAAGCGAAAAGTGGGGCGGGAGTGACGGCATCGATTATCGGGATCTCGTGGCCCGGCGACCGGAAGAGCAGGGCTTTCGCCGGTATTGGAGCGAGGCGGCCCAGGTGCCTTGGCTCTATGATGCCGAACGGCGCGTTTGGATCAGCTACGACGATCCGCTCTCCATTGCTCGCAAGGCGAGGTACGCGCGCGCCCATGCACTAGCCGGTATCATGATCTGGGACCTGCTCGCCGACGACGGTTCGCTGCTCGCCGCGCTCCGCGATCATCCCGCGCGAACATCGCAATAGGAGTGTGGTCGTCGCGTCGCGTTGAAGCACACCATCCGCCCGCCTCGAGCCAAATCAGCCGCGAAGTGCTTTCGCTGTTGTGAGATAAGAGCCACGCCCGCTGCAAATGACGATGTCGGACATCTGACCCATCCGGCAGCATCATTGGGGACATGCTGGCGCCAAGGCGGCTTTCTGTGGGATGGGAAGCGCATTGGATTCCAGGACCGGCACGGCGATTGTGGACGAGAAGGATAACCGCGACCACAGCAGCCACACTTCACGAGGCCGGCAAACAGGTGCTTCGGGCGCCGCCGCTCATTCAACGGGTTCTCGCCGGGCTCAGACGTCTCATAGGCGAGTGATTTTTGGCGCGCCTTCACCGCATTCCAAACTTCCTGGTCGATGATGCGCATCTCCAGAACCTCCTGAATCACCCACTCGGATTCAGGATTGAGACGCGACACCCGCTTCCCCGTATCCGGGTCTTTCAGATAGCGGAGCCGGTTCCAGACGAGGCGCCCGACATAAAGTTCGTTGTTGAGGATGCCGACGCCGCGCTTCGGGTTGCCATGGATCGTTGACGGCCCCCATTCGGCGTCCTGTGGTCCAGGCACGCCTTCCTTATTCAGCTCAAAGGCAATCGCGCAGGACGACTTGCCGGCAATGTAGTCTGCAAAGATACGGCGTACGACGGCAGCTTCCTCCCCGTTGATCGTCCGATCGCCGCGGATCGGCTCGCCATTCGCCGCGAACTGCCTCACCACGTCATACCCAAAGCAGAGCCCACCACCGGACTTGCCATCCGCGACGCGGCCGCGCAGCCCACGGCGCGTCTTGTCGGCGAAATCCTTCAGGAAGAGGGCGTTCATCGTGCCCTTGAGACCGACGTGCAGATGCGTCACGTCACCCTCCGACAGTGTAACGATACGCACACCGCCGAAAGCCATACGCTTGAACGGTCCAGCGATATCCTCCTGATCGCGGCTCAGGCGATCCATCGCCTCTGCGAGCACGACGACGAATTTGCTGCGCATCGCGTCGCCGATCAGTTCCTGAATGCCGGGACGCAACAGCGACGCGCCAGAGATTGCGCGATCGGTATAGCTGTCGACGACCGTCCAGCCTTGCTTCTCGGCGTGCAGGCGGCACAGCCGCAACTGATCCTCGATTGAAGCGTCTCGCTGATTGTCTAATGAGTAGCGGGCGTAGAGCGCGACTTTCACGAGGCGACCTCCTTACTCCGGAAGGCGGTCTCGCGTCCGGCTATCAGTTTCGGCTCGAACGAAGTCCCGTGCGGCCTGTCGCGCCAGCAGTCGGACCAGATTGACGAGGCGTGGATCGGTTTTTGATGACGCAAGCGCAACCGGTTCGCGGGTCGCGTCGGCGACCACAAAAAGCTGTTCGGCTGTTGTGCGTCTCGGTCGCGCCACGATCGCGTCCCCGTCCTCGCGCGGAATATCCCGCTGCGCGACAATGATGCCAAGGGGAGGTGCGTTGGAAAGGTGAAAACATATTTTATATCAATGACTTGTTTCGTATCTGAGCGAATGCTGACGGATGGTAGCGTAGTGGCGGGGCACGGGTCGATCGTTCTCGTAGCAATAATATTTTTGTGATCGCCCCCCTTTGAACAGGGAGTCTCATGGCAACCCCCCGGCACCCTAAATGCTCTGGAGAGGTTCGTCTCTATCTGCCGGGATCGATAACAACTCCATCAGCCTTGTGCTCCAAAAAAAACACGGCTATATATCTGGATATAGCACGGAGGCACGCGATGAGCAACAGTGCGCAGAAGAGAGCCCTCGCAAATTATCGGTCCCGCCTGACTAAGCGTGGCATCGCGCGGTTCGAGATCCAGGCGCTCGACGCTGACCGCGATCTGCTTCGATCTCTCGCCCGAAAATTGACGGAGGAAGGTCCGGAAGCCGGGCAACTTCGCCGGACCATACAGCAGGCAGTGACGGGTGAGTCTCCGAAAGCGGGCGGTATTCTCGCCGCGTTGCGACGCTCACCTCTGGTTGGCGCGGATCTCGACCTCAACCGCCCGCGAGACGAGGGGCGTAAGGTCGATCTGTGACGCGCTACCTCCTTGATACCAATATCATCAGCAACATCATAAAGCCGGAGCCGTCGGACTCGCTGCTGGCTTGGATGGGCGCTCAGAAAGACGACGATCTCTTCATTGCTTCGCTTACCGTTGCCGAAATCCGCCGAGGTATCTTAGAGAAACCGAAGGGCAAGAAGCGCAGCAGCCTTGAAACTTGGTTCGCCGGTCCCGAAGGTCCGCAAGCGCTGTTCGCTGGCCGCGTCCTATCGTTCGACGAGAAAGCTGGCCTCGTGTGGGCGCGGCTGATGGCCAACGGCAAAGCCAAAGGCCGTTCGCGAAGCGCGCTAGACACAATCATTGCCGCCGTAGCCGAAGCCAACCAGTGTGTCGTCGTGACCGATAATGGAAAGGACTTCGAGGACATTCAGATCATCAACCCGCTCCGGAGCTCTGGGAGCCAGGAGGTAGGCAGGTGACGATAGCTCGGACGGTCCGGCCGATTCACTTCGAGGATTTCAGCGGCACCGAGTTCGAACGCCTCGTGTTCGCCTACCACCTTTGCGATGGCAGGCCTTCCGACGCACCGAGGTGAATCGCCAGAATTTCTTCCGGCGTTTCATTCACCTCGATGGTCTGGGCGTTGCTGCCGACGAATTCCAGGATCGTCTTTCCGCCTTCGCGCGACATCCCGCCGACCAGCGAGATATTCACGCAGTACGGCTCAGCGTCGTTTACAGGTAGCAACAAGAAGTTAGCTGTATTGCTCTTATTCTGGTCATGGAGCATTCGCATGATGGCTTGACGCAGCTCATTAACGTTCCCGGTCATCATCCGGGCCTGCGAGGCCCGCAAGAGCCGCGTCAGCGCCCGGATGTGGATTGTTCCTCTGTCCTGCTACATAAGTGTATAATCCGCCGTGCTATATTTTTCGCCCGCTCACTCCTCGCCGGCACCGAGCTCTTGTCCGCGACGACTATCGAGCGAGACTCGGCGCCGTCAGATCCCAGAGTCTGTCCTGTGTATGTTTCAGAGGGGCCGCCAACGCCTCAAAGGCCGACTTCACGTCTAAATAGGCAGCCTCCTTCAAAGTGGCATCCGCGGGGTCGATCTCGTTGTAGGCGGTGAGAGCCTCGGCATAGTTCTGGTACAGCGGCATTTGAGCCTCGTTGGTCCAGCCGAGACCGAGATGGTGGAACTGATCAGCCGGAACCGTGACACGGCTTTTGTCCAGCTCCCGGACGTAGTCCGCCGACCAGTCGTGAATGGTATAGGATTCAAGCTTGCCCATCATCGACCGCCAGCGCCGGACACGCTCCTCAAGTGGCATGTTGGCCGCCTTCGAAATAGCGGCCGCGATCTCTTCGGGGTGGTTTGGATCCACCAGCAGCGCCTCGTCCTCGTTGAAATCTTCAGCCGCACCGGCAAACTTGGACAGTACGAGCACACTGAGATCCTTTGGATTCTGTGCAGCAACATATTCTTTCGCCACCAGGTTCATGCCGTCGCGCAACGGTGTTACGCCGCCAACATGGGCGGCGCGGTAAAGACGCGCGAGTGCAGCCTGGCTGAACGAGTCATTCTTGTAGTGGATCGGCCTCCACTCGTCTGTGCCATGCTCGTTATTGACGTGGTTGATCGCGTTCTCCACGTCGTCTTTATATTTCTGGTATTCTTCGACCTCGGCGCGTGAGGACGGTGCGATCTGCAACAGCGAGATGCTGTGCGGCTCGGTCGTTAAGAGCTGATTGAATGCTTCGACCCGTTTGTCGATACCCTTCGTGTAGTCGAGCCGGTCTACGCCGATCGCAAACTTGGCGCCCTCGAAGTTTTGCAATAATGAGGAGATTTTTTCTTGCTCTGCGGGAGAGAGGTCTGCCGCAAGATACTCCGCGATCTGCTTGGGATCGATACCGATTGGGAACTTTTGAAGTCGCGTCTGGCCGCGCTCCGTGGTCACAATGCCATCCTTGCTCTCCAGCCCGAAATGGGTTCGCAGGCAGGCCACGAAATTTATCTACCCAGTTCGGATAGTGCGCCGGCTTCAATGGTCGCCTCTACCGTCCGCCAGAAAAGCTCCGACCTGAGGGACTCTCGTTTTCCATCACACGCCACCCCTAATCGGTAAGGACTCAATGAGTAGGGACGAACGGTTCCTCATCGAAAGCACGCCCCCTGAAAGTCACCGCGCCGGAGCGAAGTCCCGCCCCGCCGAGGGCTGATGAGGTGGAGGCCTTCGACAACATACCTCCGGTACTATCAGGCGGTCGCCATCGACGGCCAGCGGGCACCTCGACCTTTCTGAGGTGGTCAGCTTCTCGAAAGCTTACCCTGATAGCAAGAGGTGTGGATATCTAGTCTAGACCGACAGACCCGCGCCGTTGAGATGATCTGCAAAGCCAAGAAGGAATGGAGCCACTGAACAATGGAGCCGCTTAATAATGTTACCTCCTCGGCAGCCCAAACATGCTACGTCGAGCCGCAACAAGAGCAGACGGGGCAAGCAGAGTTCGAGCAGCGGCTTACAGAGACCGAGCCAACCCGCAGCACATCAGATTTGCTTGAAACGGAATCACCCTCAACGGTGACGAGTGGCACCACGATCCAGGCGAGGGAACGATGCCCGGCCTCATCCTTTGTCAGCGGACGCGCCCTGCTTTCCGCGACGCTGGCCGGTGCGAATCTTGGAGCGCTTAGGAACGAGATCAGCCAAGCTCAGCAGCGAACAACACAGTGGTCAAGACCGACTGGATCTTTCGTCAACACCGTCGATAGCGACCGCATTTTCAACGAGGCGCAGGCATCGTCGTATCTAACGCTGCACCGCTTTCAGAGCGAGGCCAGCCATTGCAAGCCGCGCGTGTTGTTCACCCTGACCGCCATGGACCATGTGCGTTCCAGGGCGCGTTTGCGCTCCGACCCCTCCCTCGAGCGTCTTTCGGCGCGTTATGAGCTCCGTCAGGCGAGCACAGCTGTAGAGCACATGATGGGGGACACGTATTCTCCTTTTGTGTCATTGGCTGAGGATGCCTCACGTGTGCGTGTGTCCCCCGATCACGGCGCGCGGATGATCGCAGAAAACGCGAATGAACTGCACACCTACACGGTTCCGAGGATTTTCGTCTGGACGCCCGAAAAAATCGCCAATCACCATGAGCGTGCATCAGAGATTGTCAGCCGGTATGAGCCCACATCTAACTTCGCAGAGCCAAGCCCTCGAACGTGGGCGAGCAGAACACCAACCCAGGAGACCGAGGTATTGTTTCTGGGCTGCAATCTGGATGACTATCGGACCGCAAGCGAAACGAATCCGTACAGGACGAGCGAGTGAATAGATAGCCTAGTGTTCTGTCCCGGAAACTGCTGACAAAGTCGTGCGAGTTTCTGGGGGATGGAGCGAGCAGTAGCGGTCCACATAAAGGGCGTTGTGAGTGCGAATGTAGAGCTCTGCGCCTCTGTCACGTTGGCGGGCTGGGTACGCCGACGTGGTTTTGCAGCAAAATCGGCGGTCGATTGCCGATCGCCCCATGGGGCCGTTCTTCGTTATAATATCTGCGCCAAGTCTCCACTTTTCCTGGGCATCCGCAAGGGATAGGAACCAGTGGGCGTTGAGGCATTCGGCCCGGAAGCGGCCGTTGAAGGCCTCGATAAACGCGTTGCCGGTCGGCTCGCCGGGCCTGGAGAAGTCCAGCGTGACACCGCGCTAGTAGGCCCACAGGTCGAGATCGCGCGACACGAACTCGCTGCCTTGATCGACGCGGATCGTTGCCGGGAATCCCACTTCGCCCTTTCCAGTATCGCCACCACGTCGCTGCCGCGGAAGGTGAGCCTCAACGTGACGGCGGCAGAGACCGACCTGATCATCGATCTCGGCACGCCCAGTTACGTGCCGTACACCGCGTTCGCGGCGTCGCTGGCCTTTGCGCTCGGTAAGATCCCCAACCTCTCGGCCTACCGGAATTTCATCCTGGCCGGTTGCGCCTTCCCGAACTCGCAGGCTACTGTCTCGGCGCCGGTCGGCTATATCGAGCGGCACGACTGGACGTTCTACGTGCAGCTCCTTGCCAAGCTGCCGATGGGGATGCGGTCGCCGATGTTTGGCGACTACGCGACCGTTAATCCGAGCCTCACGGCCAAGATGGACATGCGTAAGGTCAACCTTGGCGTAAAGCCATAGATTCCTTGATGAACGCGGTGATCTCCGCGACCGAGAACTTAGCTGCCAGTTTCGCCCAGTTGAACGGCTGCGCGCGCGAAGCGGGATTTTCGCCGGATCGGGCGACGATGCCGCTGAACCGCTGGATTGTTGGCGAGACGGTCCATACGGCGAAAGCCGTGACCGACGCGCTAGCGGAGTGCAGCTTCGGTGAGGCTGCGGACGTGCTTTACCGCTTCATCTGGAATGTGTTCTGCGACTGGTACATCGAGCTGATCAAGCCGACGCTGAGCGGTGCAGACATTGCAGCGCGCGACGAGACCCGCGCGGTCACCGCTTGGGTGTTGGACGTCACCTTCAAACTGTTGCATCCGGTCATGCCTTTCCTGACTGAGGAGCTTTGGGCCCAGACGAGCGATCTTGGCGCGCCGCGCGAGCACCAGGGCTTTCTCATGACCGCAGCCTGGCCCCAGCTTGCGGAGAGCCTGATCGATCGGGCTGCCGATGCCGAAATCGGGCTGATCATCGACGCCATTTCAGAAGGCCGATCAGTGCGCCAGGAGCTGAATGTCCCTACCTCAGCGCGTCCGCCGCTTCTGGTCGTCGAGGCCTCCGAGACGCAACGCAAGGCGATGAAGGCCAGCGCGCCGCTCATCGCGCAGCTGCTCCGCGTCTCCGAAGTGCGGTTCGTCAGAGCGGTGCCCGCGGGAGCGATTTCCTATGTGATCGCCGGCGCCACGCTGGCGCTCCCGGTCGCGGAATTCATAGAGCTGACGGCAGAGCGTGCGCGCCTCGCTAAGGAGCTGGCGAGCCTGGGCGTGGAGGCCGACAAGCTTTCCAAGAAGCTCGGCAATCCGGACTTTGTCGCTCGTGCCCCGGAACAGGTCGTTGAGGATACGCGCGAGCGGTTCGCCGAGACCGAAGCCGCCAAAGGCAAGCTAGAGGCAGCGCTCGCTCGGCTGCCGGCCGTCCTCCAATGATAGCGGCTATAGGGCCGCGGAGTCTATTCAGCACATCCGCAGCAGATTTGGGGGCTGTCCTCATTCACTAGTGGGAGAAATCGGCCATCGTCCTTTCAGCCGCTGCGGCAGGGATGACCGGTTGCTGGCAAAGGCTGCGAGCTCTTCGCGACTTATTCTCGCGAGCCACATCGCGGATTGGCGAGAAACACGAAGAACACGTCAAAACCTGCGAGCCTTCCTATTCTATCTGCGAGACGCTCCAAATCCTGAGAGCGCGGGCTGTGAGGTTGCCATCGGCCAGTTCTTTCCAGGACTTCCGCAGTTCCATCCATCGGCTTTTTCGATCGGGCAAGGTATCAAGCATTTTTTTGGCAACCGGTGCAAAGCGCGCGGCTTCCGAGTTTGGGGCGCGCTTGGCATCTTCGAGAATCTTAAGAGCGGCCGCTTCGGACCGCGTCCACCCGGACTCAGTGAACCTGCCCTCCGTGAAGTACTCAAAGCAAGTTCGGAACATCATAGCGCGGCCGATGACCGTATGGGTTGGCAATTTCGCCTCGCTCAGCCACCTCAGGAGATAGTCACACCACTCTCTGCTGCTGAGTTCGAGAAGACCACCGCCTTCGAAGACCAGAAGCGCCGCCATGCCAGCGATCTCGCATCGGACCTCTTCGTCCTGTCTTTCGAACCAAGCCCGGATTGCATGCAATGGCGTCACCGGCTGCTTCACAGTCGACATCTCTGCCGTGCCGGCGCGGTGGAATAAAACCACGTTTTCAAGCGGGGGTATGCGCGGCCACGGCCTCCCCTCTGCGTCCCACAAGACCCAGCGCTGAGCGATCCTCCTTGCCTCTTCGGGCGACCCGGTTCGCCAAAGCTCCTTGAGCGCCTCATTGACGTAATAGGAGACGTCAGCTTTCACACCGCTTGTACGTGCTATTGCTGCGAGGCGACCGGCGTCAATGAGCCGCGCCGCGAAATTGTTCTCTGCATTCATCTGCCGAGGCCTACGCGCCCTCTCTAGCGCGTCCCGTTCCTCTGGTTCCACGTGATCAAGAGCCCTGGGGGAAATGTCGCAATACGCCGGGCAAAGAAGGATTGCGGTTCCCACTCTTGTCCTTCGCGAATCTCGAGAGTGATGCCCCCTTTGCGGGTAAAATAACGGGGCCCTGGAATATTGCAGTTCACCAAAAGTAGAACGCGCCACAGATCACCTTTCGTGGTCTGATTTTCATCCAGCTTCGGCAAGTAATCCACGCTAACAGGCTCAACGATCATGCAACGGCCGCGCGTGAGAAGGTTGCCCAGCTTGCCTTGCGCGGTCGTCACGAAGTTGAAATTGGTCGGATCATGCAGAAAGCGAAGGTTCACGTTCTTTTCGCCGTCAGTGACTTCACCAGCAATCAATGAGAACGCGAAGGCCCGCCAGCCCAATTCCATCGGCTTCGCATGTGTCGACGCAATCTTAATCGTTCCCTCGGCCGAAACGTTCCAGGTGATGACGCACTCTTCGAGTGATCTGTGGTCGCGGTGCCTGGTCCAAGAAAGGAAGACATATTCAATTCGATCTATTCCTCTCGCCACTCCCCACGTTCGACGGACGAAGTGTGCGACCTTCGCGACCTTCGAGATAATTTGTTCTACGCTCTCGCCGTCTTGCGCTCGCCATGTTGATTTGACCTTGTCGACTATGGGGATGTGGTCGGCACAAACGCCTTTGCTCGTGACGGCCTCAGCAACGCAGATCATCAACAGGCCGAGGCAGAACCGAAGCAGTCGTCTTGCAATCGTTTTCTTCACAAGCCCGCGCCCCGTCCGTACTTATCGACGCGTCGATTCTAAAACGCCAACCGCCGAATTTGCCATTCGCCAGAGATGAAAGTTAGCGGCGACGTGACGCAGGTACCTGCCGGTGTCCGCAGGAGCAGGCGCCGTCCCTCGTCTATGTCACGCGCCGCTAACCTCGGTGGCCAGCCACGGCCTCGAAGCGATGCCCAAGGGAGGGCGCCCCAGGCATGTCGAGCGTCTGCATGCTTCGTGCCAGGAAATAGCCGATGGTTCGCACCATGTCTGTGTAGACTTTGTCTGGTTTCGGACTTGCGCAGGCCAACCGCTTGTTGGTGCCAGTAAGCCCCGGCAACTGAAAGTGGCGAGCTATATTGGTCGCGGCTGTTCGTTGATCTTGGGCACCGGAAGCGGCGAGTTACCGTATTGCCGCGGGGTGCCAGAACCGTTGCGGAACAGCTCGCGGCAAGGCTTGGCGCTGCCCAAGCCAGCCCGCATGGCCTTCCTTATCGATGGAAATCTCGTCCCCTTCGATGTCGTTCGCGAAATACGACCCTATGAAGGACACGCACGCTAGTACGGCCATTCCGACGTGGAGATCCGGACGATCGAGGAAGGCTGCGCGATCGGGAACGACGACGAGCTCCTTGAAGTGGTCCATGCAATCGCGGTCAAACGCGGGGCTTCGGCTGTTTCGCGTAGCGACCTTTTCGGTTTCGAGCGTGGCCGGCCGGCTTCCCACAACGTCCCGATGAACTGGCAGGCGCGATCGCCCATTCGTCGTGCCGGCTCCCGTTTTGCGCGGGGAGCAAATCGCTTGGCTACGGCCCACTATTGATGAACGTTGCTAGAGAGGCAATGCACAGTTCACCGAATATGTCGCTCATCGATCAGAGGAGCGCGCCTTGCATGAGAAGTAATCGAGCGCGGGCTTAGCCGTCCATTCCACGCCACCCTGCCAAAAGGCAGAGGTTCAGCCTCAAGGGCTTCTCGATAAGCTGCGCAGGCGCATCGAGAGCGCGCTTAACCGACCAAAGGAGATTGCAGGTCGCCGCATATGGCGTGCGATGCGATCGCGGCGCTTCTTCTCGTTTGCTCTCGTTCTGGAATTGAGCGTTTTGGTCTGTTGTCAGACTGCCCCTTGCTCCCATCGACCGCCAAGACTGATACACACCGCCGCGACTGACGAGCGACATCGATGGTGAAGCAGATACCCGCGTTGACCGGACACCGTCCAAACCGCTCAAAGCGAAGTATCCTCCACGCTAAGGCCTTGCGGCCCGCACCCAGCGGCGCTCGCGTAAGCCTCGCGGCAAAAAGACGTCGTGGACGTCAGATGTCTGCAGCCAGGCCGTGGGTCTCTTGCCGCCGACCTTGATGGCTGCGAGACTTTTTCGTTAGATCACAGTCGTTCGTTTATGGAGACGGTGCCGTGGCAATGGGTATTGTGAAATGGTTCAATTCGAACAAAGGGTATGGCTTCATTAGGCCGGAGGATGGAGGTCCCGACGTCTTCGTGCACATCAGCGCCGTCGAAAAGGCTGGCTACACCACTCTCGAAGAGGGAGCCCGGGTAAGCTACGAGCCGAAGGCTGGTCGCTCGGGCAAGTTGTCAGCCGAAGATCTTCGGGTTGGCTAATCCGATCCGGCTCTCGGAAATCGGCCATCTGCATATTCCGGTTCGCGGTTGCACGCGCATTCGGTTTGCCTGTCGCGGGCGCGCGGCGCTTTTGCCTGCCACTCTCTGCTTTTGAGCGCTACGATGTGTAGCAGGCTCTGGTAACAGCTTAATGCAGTCTCTTAGAACCGCCGCTCGACCTGCGCCGCAGGAAACCAAGGCCTTTCCGGCGAGGTGTGTTGTGGGCATGGCGAGCTACCCCTTTGTCAGTGGATTAAGAACGGTCCGAACCGGACGCTCATCGTATCGTACCCCGTAGGCTAAGGTGCATGCCGCGCAAAGATCGGCGCAGGCAACGATGCCGTCGGCTGGTGCTTCTGATCGAATAGTGATGCTGTCGCTGATGAGGGGGCGCGCACTCGGGTACCGCCAGGTTGGGACCATACTGGCCGGCGGCGCTGCGGCCGGAGGGCAATATCCGCTACGCTGATGCCCGAGGCCTTTCACGTCTCGAGGCAAGCGAGCTCGCGCGTTGACCTTGATACCGCGCGGCGAGGTAGATCTGGAACGTCAACGCTCACGGTTAGCCAATATAGTTGAGGTTAACCGCGCCATGTTATTGACGTTGCGCCCCTATTCTTGAACCATTGCACCGGAAACTGTACACCCGGCCCACCGGAGAGGTGGAAGTGTCCTTCCAGCTGACCGTCCTGAAAGTGCTGGCCGGCCAACCTGCCGGGCGGGCCTCCGTTACCGACATAAGGCACGCCGTTGAAATCCTGATGAATAGCGGCCGTGACTGGACCGATCGCATGAAGCGGCTGGCCGAACACGTGCCCGACCTGAATATCTTCTCGGCCAAGTTCGTGTTTCGGGATGCTCTTGGCTGGGAAATCACGGAAGAGGGGCGGCAATTCCTCTCTGCGCTCGAAAAGGCCGCGGCCGTTCGAAGAGAGCCACCTCGATCAAACATCGATCCGCCATCCAACGAGCCCACGGCGCAACCGGTAACGGATGCGACAAAATCACTTGATCCTCCGCGAAGTCGCCGTCAGAGGCCGCGGCGTCGCCGCGGGAAAGGCCGATCTAATCAGCGTACAGCATGAAGCAGCGTCGCCAATTCTCATTCGGTCTCAGCTCGAGGTGCGCGCGGCACTCCAATCGCGAGTTGACATGCAATTGTTCTCGCGCAGCATCGATCAAATTTGCATGAATTATTGATGGGCCGGACATGACTGTCCTTTCCGACAGGCAAAAGCTTGCGCGCAATCCATCGCTGGATAATGCCGTGATCAGGTCTGGTCACCTGTCGTGCGGGACAAGGCAGAGGGTGGCGCAGCATTGAAGGCAGGCCCGCCATCATCCCTTCCTGACCGCTTCATCCTTATCGTTCGGCCGAAAAGGCCTACTCGTGCAATGTTGTCCGGCGAAAAGGCGCATGGCCGGGGGCCCGTTTGACACTGAGCGACACGGGCGCTTGCTTCCAAAGCGCCGGGGAATTGCCGGGAAAATACTACGCAATGTAACCTACGTCACACGCAGTCCGACCGCATAACTGCACTATCCCGCTGAGATTTCGCCGGGATGCCATGGACGACGAGTTTTGTAGAGAGAGGGCGCGGACGGTGCGGGCACTTGCAGAGCAAGCTGACCCGTTCATCAAGAAGCGCCTGTTACAGCTGGCCGCTCACTACGAGCGACGCGTCGGAGCGCCAGAAAAACCCGGTCAAGATCGCGCTGATCTGCCGGCCCCGGGGGCGCCGACCCGGTCGTCGTGATTTCAGAGATGGCGCATATCCGCTATGATCACCGGACCGCGATCCCGATTTCCGCAAAGCGGCCTGCGCTCATGCCCTGGTCCTCGTGCTGGGCGGCAGCGAAGCTCAAAGCGTCGCTGTGGGGCAAGTCTCGCGGTTCGCTCCGATCGCAATCGGAGTTCCAAACGTGGCTTCTTTGGCAAGTAGCTCAGCATTGCCATCGTCTGAACGCTTAGGCGGTCATGGAAAATCGGTGATAGCTCCAGTCCCGTAGTCCTTGAGCCAGAGCTTGGCTCAACCGGGGCCTAGATCCGTGAGAATTACACGGCTGCCCGGCTCTTGATCGTTGTCTGGTTGCCAACACGGCTCACAACACCTGTGAGATTCGTGCCGCCGCGCGTCCATTTGCACCGCCAACTCCTTCAAAACGCAATCAAGCGCTAAGTGCAAGATGGGAGTGCTGGCACGGCCCTTGCTGTTTCTCGCTACTGAAAGCAGAGACCGTCATGGCGAGTGAATCTAATGAATGCCGAAGTCGATCCGTTCGAATTAGGACGAGGAGGTGCACATCCCGGCTGAAGAGGTGTTGAAAGTCGCAGAGGAAGTGGCACAGCGACCGCCGCCAGCAGGTGTCGTTCAGGAATTCGGGAAAGCCGCCTCCGGACCCGAAGGGCCTTTGGGCTATCCGGCTGACAAAGGGGGCGGGGTGCACCGCTTGATCTTGGGAGCGTCCCTTTGCGTGGTCTGGCGGCGCAGCGATCCAGTTGCGGTCGCTTCAGCAGACCGAAACGAACAAGCTGATGGTCTTTGGTCGGCTGTTCATTCCGTTTCGCACTCAGCTTGTGGACGCGGCGTTCGGAGCTGCTCACTTCAAAGCGGCGGGGCGTTGAGAATTCCCTAACGACCCGGTCACGTGCTCGAATTCGAGATGACCCAATGGCTGCCCCTATCAAGTGCAGCGAAGTCCTGCAACGTCAGCCGATGGCCAAGTCGTCGCAGACGCTAAGGTTGGCCCAACACTGGCTATTCTCACCTCAAACTCCGTTCAAAGCTCTCGCGCGGTCACATCCCCAATGTCATCCTGAGAGACCCCACTTGCAGAGCACAGATATTCGCGGCGGCTGTACATCTCCACCTCCATTCGCTCAAGAATTGGGAGGGAAGATCGTGAGTGAAGAAGGGCAGAGAGAGCCGAGCGCACAGCATGCCCGATACCCATTCAATGGGTCTGGGGAGCAGAGGAACAAATAGGCTAGATGCGCAAGTTGCCGATTCTAAAAAGCCTTCACCTCTTCGAGGCGGTGAGCGAGTTCCCAAGCTTCTCAAAGGCCGCCGATGGCCTGAACATGACCACGGGTGCGGTAAGCTACCAGATGCGCACACTCGAGGATTGGTTCGGGAAGAGATTGTTCGTCCGTCACAGTGCAGGAGTGCGGCTTACGTCCGATGGCGACCAGCTGAAGCGCAGGTGTGAGAGCGCATTCACGATGCTTGAGAAAGGGTGTTACGAACTGCGGAGGTGTGATGCAGGAAGATCTGTTGTGGTGGGGTGCTCAGCTACATTCTTGTCGCACAGTCTGTTGCCTCGGATTGGCGGGTTCCGGCAGGCGCATTCCGATATCGAGTTCGTTTTCAAAACAGATGCGGATCTAAACTCGGTGGCTGTTGGTGCGCTGGACGTATTGTTTGTTTGCGGTGTCTTGAAGCAGCCGCTGCCCGTCGATGAGGTACACGTATCGAACGAGATGATTGGACCCGTATGCGCGCCGGCTGCACTCGACGCAATGAAAGGCTCAGTAGACATTTTGTCAATTCCTCTACTGCATGAATCGCTCAAGTTGGACGCCTGGAACGAGTGGGCAAAGGCCACTGCGATATGCTTGCGTGGATCGCGTGATATTGTATTTGATTCGTTTTCGTTAGCTATCGAGGCGGCGAAAGGCGGACTTGGAGCGGCAATATCGCCGGAGGTGCTGGTCAGAAGCAACCTTGAGAAGGGAGAACTTGTGGCTCCGTTCGGCTTCACGCCCGTCAATCGCTCAATCTACATGTTGGTCAGCGAGCATGCACAAACTATCGTCGCGGTTAAGGAGTTTCGGCGCTGGGCAATGGCAGAAATACTCGGCCGAGCATAGCCGGGACTGCCTCTGACGAGGTGCAACTCGAGAGGTTGAAAAGCGCATTCTATTGAGAGTGTGGCCGCCGCTGCATTCGGTATGATGCCGTCCGCGCATGCTTCCGTATGACGGTGTGCAACTCGCCCACCAATGCCGACCGGCGGGTCACGTTTCTGGCGCGGCAAGGACCAATGCGACCGTTGCTTGTGAATGTGATGCGAATGAATGTCAGGAGATATCGAGCTTGAGTCATGGCGCGGGCACAATCGAATTCCCCGAGTGACTGAGCTGGCGTTTCAGGGCATAGCCGTTTTTTCGTAATTAGCTCTTCGGTGGCTGGTCACGGCATGTTGCCTCCACATGTTGACTCCGAGCAGCTTTCACCGATTAGATCCTTACGGATGGGGGGCTGGAAATCCGTGGAGCGAAACCAGAAGCTGAAGGATCGTGAACGCATCGTCGACATAGGCGCGCCCCTTCAGCAACCTTGCGGCTTGCGGCGCAGAGCTTACTATTCCGAGAATGAGAACGGGCAGCGACTGATGATCGACGTCGAGCCTCTCGATAAGCTCGGTTCTTGGCCGCGCCCAAGCCAGCCGGCGAACTTCGAGGTTGGCGCCCCGGCTTGGGGACGCAGATAGCACCCCCTCGATCAGGGCACAGTGCCAGCAATAGAACTCCTTACCGGGGAATGCCGGATCTTCGAAGGGCTGTCGTAGCAGAAATAGCTGATCCCGCGGCATGAGATTGGTTCTGGGATTTATCGCTCGATCGGAGGTAACACTTTGACATGTGTGGATCGCACGACGGCGAAGGTGGCGACGCCAGAAGCGAGAAATGCACTACCCGCACACATCAGCACAATCAGCCCGAAAGAGAGCTCATCACCCAGAACAGAGAAAAGCAGGCCGTTGCCTCCGACGCCGCTGTAAGTGCAGCATTGAAACAGGCCCGAAAGGCGGCCGGCCCGATCCGGCGCAACTGACGAAACCATGTGCGTGTGAGCGGCAGCCGCAAATATCTGACCCAACCCCAGCATCGCACTGCTGGAGGCGACCACCAGAGGCAGGCCAGCATCGAGTGACATGGCTACCAGGCATGCCGCAAGCAGCGCTGCCGCGCCGGCTATTGTTGGCAGGGCGCCCAGCCGATCGAAGATAGGCTTAACCGACAGCGCTCCCAGGAGCGCGAAAGCGCCATTGCTCAAGACGATGATCAAAAGACTGCCTCTATCAAGCTCCCCACCCGTCGTGGCACGGATTGCAGGATAGACGTTGATGATGCCCGCACCCAGATTAAGAAGAAAGACCGCAAAGAAGGCGGGATAGAGCGGCTTCAAGTCGAAGATCGTTCCGGAGGAAGGCGGTCCGGGCGTAGATCGGAGCTTCATTGAATATTGCTTGATGGCAAAGAGCACCATCAGTGAAAGCAATACCGCCGATATATTGAGCGCCAGAACCCCAGACAGGCGCAGTTGACCGACCAGCATAGTCCCTGCGAACACGCCCAATAGGTATGTGAGCCAGTCGATATTGGCAATGTTGCGTAACGCCGCGATCATACTGTCTTCTGATAAAATGCGCCGGAAGAAGGAGACTTCGGCCGACAAGTAGACGGGCTGAACCAAACTCAGCACGGCGATGGAGGCGTAGGACGAAACGGAGTCAATCTCCGTAGTCGAAGACATGGCAAGGAGCGCGCAAATTCGAATGCCATTGACGATCATCATGGCGTTTAGCGGGTCGCTTCTGTCGACCAGGGGGGACAGGAAGAGGCTGCCGAGCATGATAGGGACAAAAATGACCGCAACGCCAACGCCGGCAGCGCTCATACTGGATTGAAGCAGGCCAATGAGGATGCCAATTCTGAACGCCCAACCACCGATCTGAACGATGAGATGCGACAGGTATACGAGCCGCCGTATGGTCGGGATGCTCATTGCCAGCCTATCCCAACGGAAGCGCCATTGAGCTGAAAGAGTATGATTGCGGTCGGGGGCGCGGGCGAGACAATGCAGTCGTGCCATGTCCTGCGATATCGGTCCGATGAGGCCCCGGGCGTCACGGCCCCTCCAGGCCGCTGACGAGATTGAGATGCTTCGGCTGGCCGGGGTTCGGAAAGAGGGGGATCAGGGCGGAAGTAGCTCGCCTGTTCGATCGCGGAAATCGTTGTGGTGCTACCTGGCAGAACAGCACCAGCTCCGGCCAGCCTGCCAACCGATGCGCCGCTTACGACTGTTGACCCGCTCAGCTGGCGCCAGATTGTGCTGTCGATCACGTCATCGTAGCAACGCTCATCCGGGATACGCACATCGATCGGCAGTGGGGGAATTGCGGCGCTGCTCGGGGGGCAATCGACGTCCTCGCTAGCAAACGACTTCTCGAGGCACCCGATATCAACATCTGCTTGGCGGGCGACCGATCCGGAGAAGCCGTGGCATAGGCTGGCACGAACCCCAATGTCGTCAGTCTGATCGCAAACGGAACTGCAGGACTTCAGCGCCGCAGACGGAATCAGCCAGACATCTTCAATGAAATTCGACGTTGCGGGTCTCATTCTCTGGCATACCGTATTGCATGATCGCTGACCGGGAGTAACAAGCCACCACCGTTCGGCCCGCAACTTGCCTCAGGGGTGCGGTGAAGACGTAGCCGTTCTCCCGCGCCGAGAATCAAGATCAGCTTGCATCCTCGTCTGGATATGTTCGCGGGTAGAGACATAGTCCGGGTCCCCGCCGATCTCTGCGGCAACCGTGGCGTGGTTAAGCGACAGATCTAGCCAACCCTCATTGAAATACTCGATCGCCAGATTGTTGTGCGTGAGCGCGTGCCGCGGATTGATTTCAAGGGCTCGAAGATAGTGCGTAATGCTCTCGCTACCCTTGCCAAGTTCGGAATAAGCGAGGGCGAGATTGCTTTGCAAATCGGCGTTCCTGAAATTGATCTCGGAGGCCGAGAGATAGGATTGCAGAGCGGCGTGCGCCTTGTTTTGTCTCATCAGGATGTTGCCCCTCTCGAAATAGGCTCGCCATTCGTTCGGCTTGATGGTAAGGGCCCTGTCGAGATCACTCAGAGCGCCAGCCGCGTCCCCCATCCTGGCGCGCAGCGCTGCCCTGTTGAGATGGGCTTCGTAATAGGGCGGGCATAGCTCAACTGCGCGGGCATATGCCTCCAGAGCGTCAGCTTCACGGCCGGGTACTTTTGAAAGCAAATTCCCCAGGTCGTTCTGATATTCGCCATAATAGGGATCGTAAGCGATGGCCTCACGCAATTGCCTTTCGGCGCGATCCAGATCGTGGACGAGTTCATAGACTTGGCTCGTATTGTAGATGAGGATCGATTGGTGAAGCTTGAAACGCTTCTCGCCATAGATCTCCAGCATCTTCCCATACCCTTCTGCGCAAAGGGTGAGGGCTTCATCGTACTTTTCCTGTTTGGCCTTGATGTAAGCATAAGCGTTCTCTGCAAAGACCTTGATGTAATGATACTTCTCGTGATCGTTGAAATCGCGTTCAATGGTCTGGAGGTTACGTACAGCGTACTCTTCGGCCACGGCCAGGTTGACCGGCTGCTGATAGCGTCCGTAAGTCATCGATTGGGCATAGAGAACGGTCGGGGTGTATTGGCTCTTGGGGAATGTCTTGTAGAATTCATCGAGATAGGGAACCGAAACCCGGCCACATCCAAGCGAATACAGCACAAATGCCGCGCTGATGAATGCCGCGTTCACCGGAGCATCTCCCGATCCATAAGCGCGGAGCGCCGGATCAGCAAAAATCTCGCCGAAATAGCTAAACCATAGATCATACAGGCCGATGCTCTGCAGGATCTCACTCGGCTCTGCGAGCAGTTCCAGACGCTTGCATTTGTCCCGGACAGAGAGCGCATGAAGCATGACGAGCGGTGCCTCGCCGGCGAGATAGCGATCCATGCAGCTGCGATGTAACTGCTCGTGCAGATGATCTGCAGTCGCCTGCTCGAAAACCGCGTAGTTGCGCTGCGCGATCAGATCCGGGGTCGTGCAATTGGAATCGATATATGATTCAAGGAGGCCGCGCCGTTCACCGCCGGTGAGGCTCGCTAAATAGAGGTCCACAATCGCTATTGGGTCGAGATAGAAAATGACCGGCAATCCCGCCGCCTCGCATTTGCTCAATGCCTCCGCGATCAGCGGATTGCCGCCACTCGCCTCATAGATCTGTCGCTGCCTCTCCGGAGCGAGATCCTGACTGAGGATCGGCGCTATCTCCTCGTGACTATATCTGCCGAAATGCAGTTCGTTGGCATCGGGAAAATAAAGGTGCTGCTCATAATCGATGAGGACAAATCGAAACAGGCTCGTGCCGTCTTGCAGCCTGACGAGAAGCTTGATCAGATTCTTGGTCGAATTGGACAGGGCGGAAGCCCGATCGATCACGACGACCCGGCTTTCGTTGCGTTCTCGGGCACATTCGATCAGAAATTCCGCTAATCCAACCAGCAGCTTGTTTTGATATTCGTGATGATAAAACCGTGTGCGCTCCTCTTTGCTCGAGGTGTTGGTCAGATCCTTCGGGACGGTAAAGGCGTCGCTGACCAGGAGAGGAAACAGCCGCTTTAAGGATTGCTGTGCCGCTTCGACCAATTGTGGCCTGTGGTCAGTAGCCCATCTCAATTCGGCGTCGATGACATCTTGCAGCCCCGCGAGATACCCGCCGGTGCGCCAGTCACCATCTGCGATTGATACGAGTGGAGCGGACCTCTTAAGTGCTGATTTGATCGTCGGCACCGGCGCCATACCGGGTTCCGTCTTCAAGATCGTGATTGGGCTGACATCGACGGATGTCGAGATGGCCGGCGCAATGCGCAGCTGGATCAAATCAACCATTGTATCTCCTGAAGACATCACAAAGGAGGGTGGTCGAAGGACCCCCCTCCGATGCTCATCGCTGTGCCTGTCTCAAAGCAGGTTTGTTCAAGGCGTGCCGCCGACGAGCCTAGACCGTACCTTTGTACGGAGTGGTCGTGCGGATGGTCGTCCTGATCTCAGCAATCTTCTTTCTCATCGCGGTCTCCTTCCATTAGGCACGAGTAACCGGCGAACGCGCGGTCAGTCATGCAGGGCTGAAGATAGAGAATTGCCGCCATGATCCGGAGCGAAAATTCTTCGCAGTAGCGGCTAAAAAAATTCGCTGCGCCTGTGGAGATACGGCACTCTCACCGACGTGGCGCTGCATACAATCTCCAATGCGGCGATCTCGCAATGCCGGTGGTGCAGGCGACTGAATGCTCCCGTCGCTGAGCTGAGGGCCGTAAGCCCTGTTAAGGGGAACCGCAAGCGGATTATCAACAGGGCCTGCGCATTGTCGCGCCCGTTCTTGTCGTCGTGCTCGGACTTCCCAATCGGCGTCGGCTCGTTCTGGTTAGAGCTTGCACCAGCCGCGCCATGTCGCCATGTCGCGGACGACCTTGAGCGCTGGATTGAGCGCCAGCTCCGACCGCTCGCTCCGATCCTCGCCGATTCCGTGCAGGTCGCGCTGCAGCACGGACAGCTCTTGTCATCGATGTCGACCATAACCTCGGTCCCCGGCAGACGTGCCGGCTGCTCCACGGTTGCCGACGCTTGCGCGCGCGCCGCGCCTGGCCTTCCGGAGCTGTCTCGTCCTGGCCGGGTTCCATACAGGCTGCGACCTGGCGGATGTCCTTGAGGCCCAGCAGCATCTGCTCCCTGGGAAGCGTCTCGGCCCACCGGCCCAACCGATGCCTAGTTCCTTTACGATCTGACGCTGCCGTCAACACGCGATGAGGTTCGCCACATGCGGCGGAGTTCTCGTTCTTGATCGCAGGAGCGGATGTTTCTGCGGGCGACGGATGCCGTTTCGGCGTTCTCGCGGACAGCTTCGGTGCAAACCAATGATGTTCGCACGCTTGATGAGAAAGTTGATGGCCGCTCCACCAGCAGCTCACGGCGCAGAATGGTTTTGCGGCTGCGGCTGATTTCCAAAGCAACGCTCATGCGCTCGTGGCCAAGGTGCGCCCAGATATCGAGACGGGTGATCCGCTGATCGCGCTTATCGCGGATGTGTCCAACCAGCGGCAACTGCGCAATCGCAGCGGGTCAATGCTTGCTGATGTGAATTTCGTCCTGGGTCAACAGATCGACCAGCATTCTGTGCCATCGGGATGAGCTTTGGTCCGAGCACTGGAGTTCCGCTCGCCTTGTCCATGCTGTTGATCAAGAGCCGGCTTTCACTCATGCGGGCCGACCCGCGCCATAACAGCGGTGTCGGCGCCAATGTTGGCGCCGACGTTGATTGTCACCAGCTGGCTTCAGGATGCCGTCGAAGAGTCTGGAGCTTGGCTGTGGCGGGGCCCTTTCAATTGAACTTATAGGAGGCCTGAAAGAATGTACCCCAGCGCTCCATGCTGTACTTCGCAAACATGCGCGGCTGACCGATGCAGCCGCTGCTGCTGCACAGGGAGTCGCCCTGCCTTTTGGTCCACATGGCCCAATAGCGGCCACCGACGCCGACGCTGATGTTTTCGGTGATGAAGTAGGACAACACGCCTTCAACCTGGACTCCGCCGCCACCATCGCCGCGTTGTTCAGTAAAGGTGCTCATGTCGCGCAAGAGATGATAGTCACGGCCCTTGAAATCGGTCCAAGGCAGGTATGCGACGTCAGCGCTCAAGCGCCAACGCTCGGTCAGCATGGTTTCTGCACTCAGGCCGATCCGAGGCGCATTCCATTGAGTATCCTCGCTCCCGATGACCCTGGTGTCACCTGGCGCAAGACATGAATGGAAGGGGTTGGCGATCTGCACGCATCCGATCGAATCCGAGCTCTGGCCGTAATAGGTCCAGCCTAGAAATCCGCCGATCTTGTAGTCGGTACCGCGCAAGAAATCGTAACCGACGTCGGCCGTGTAATACGTGAACCTTCCGTTTGCTTGCCCTGATATCGTGTTGACGTACCGGAGGACATACTCGAGGCCCCAATCTTCATCGTTCTCGTTTCCTTTGTCGAAGCGGCCGATGCCAATATTGCTCTTCAGGAACAATCCCCAAGGGCTATCAAGACGGCCGAATAACTCCCCGGAAAGTCCGTCCAGTCCGTGATAAGTGAGTCTCGATATGAGCATGCTGGGGTTTTGAGGCCGGCCATACTTCGCCGCGCTGTGGTCCCATTGGAACCGTCCCCGGCTGAGCCATAGCCGCGAGCCGCCTTCGAATGACCAACCGGCCGCGTAGGGAATGGGCGGCACGCTGACGGGTGGCTTTGCGTACAGCGGCGCATCGGACCATTGCGCGGCCTGCGCCTCGGCGCCAAAATGATAGTTCAGACCGAGCTTTGCGATATGATAGTTGTTGGACAGGCTGGTTGTGTTCGCCGGCAGAATTGCAGGCGGTGGAAACTGCGTTGTCGAGGCGGTCGCGACACTCGGTCCGCCAAAATGCAGATAGTCATACTCGACTTTGACCGACCATGCAGGCGTGAGCGCTTGCTCGACGCCCAGCCCGATGATGCCGCCGACCTGACCATAGTCGAAATGGGTTTTCTCCTGTGGCCAACCGCCTTCAAAGTTGCTGACGACGTCGCCCCGATTGTTTTGCCAAGCTACGCCTGCCTTGAGATAGGCCAGCGTGCGGCCGAGCGCGCCAAACGCATAACCAACGCGACCGGTCCCGGCGGCAAAGAAATTGGGGCCAGCCTTGCAGTTTGCGCTCACAATGAAGCCGGAGGCGGCGAGGCAGGTGTTTGTGCCGTCGGAGACAACACGGCTGGCATCCAGTTCGACGCCAAACACCCAGCTGTTGTTCTGCCAATTGTAGCCGATCTGGCCACCTGCAAAGGCTACTGGGGTATCGACGCCGTCGCCATAGATTGATGGACCGTAGGGATTGCTGAAGGAGGTTCGGCCGTACCCGCCGCCGACGTGCCCGCCAATATAGCCTCCGGACCAGTTCCACACCGCCGGTGGCAGTCTTACTTCTGGCTCAAGGTCCGCTGCCTTGGCTGCATCGCTTGCGACGAGCGCAATTGTTGTGGCGCCCCAAAAAAGAACTCTAGATCGCATCAAAGATTGCCTTGCACTTTCCCGGTCCACAAACCGGCTCCTTAAGTATCGCCGCACAGCAATTCGTTGCGGCAAACCAGACGCTAACGGCAACGCGCGCTGGGTCCGCCTCGAAGATCACCGCACTGCGATCGGTGATGAAGCTTGAGCGAAGCAAGCCGCGTGCCGAATTGAATTCGCATCTTCTGCAGGCATTTCGTAAGAGTGTGTAGCGTCCACTTGCTGACAGTGGTCTCAAGTTCGACAATCGAAGCGTCCGACAGTTTCCCCGTCGTACGACCGCTGGTGAACTTCAGTTCCTCCATGCTCATGAAGGAAGCTGACGTCAGTGAAGTCGAGCCGCGCAATCAACGTTTTATAAACGGCGTCATAGACTTCCACGCTAGGCACTACGAGGCGAAGACGAGTCGGTTTCGCCCGCTAGACGAAAGGCTTCGACGATTTCCGGGATAGCGGCGATAGCGTGGCGGAAACCTTACAGCCACGCCATTGAATGGCCCAGAGCAGGATGCAACCCACTTTTATCCTCGCACAGAGTCGCGTGGATCGGTGCGTTTAACGAAGCATCGTCGAGCTCGAGCGAGAGACCGTTACGGCCGCAGACTCCGAGGTGTTGATCCGTTTGAATCCCGTAGGCCGCGGGCGCGCACCGAACGTTAAGTGCAGAAGACGCGAGCAAGATCGCCGCGATCGCCGCCGCGACGCTTGAGGCTGCCGAGGAAGCGCCGATGGGGGCAAGTTCGTGGCTCACGACGTGCCTTAGTTCAGGCGCCGACCAAAGGTAAGGTAATCCGCCGTGGCCACGTCGGCTGGGTTGATTAGTCGACGCGCGTCGAACACCGTCTTGCCGCTGACTCGCAACGAGGTAAGTTCGCTGTATTCCTGTGTCCGAGTCGCGATGATGACGATCTCGGCCCAGTCGACCTCTCGCGCCAGTCAGATGAGAACTGAATACCGTTCGCCGCGTCTCCGATGGCGAGCTTGAAGTTCTCCGTCGCGAGTGGATCGTAGCACCTGACATCCGCTTGGACCCGCAGAAGATCGCCAACGATCTTGATCGAGGCGGCTTCGCGGACGTCGTCGGTATTCGGTTTGAAGGAGAGGCCTAGAACGAGGGTTCGTCGGCCGGACAACGCTCCGAGCTTCTGCTCGAGGGTGGAGACTATCTGGCCCGGCTGAGCGGTGTTCACGTCGAGAACTGCATTCAACATGTTCATCGGGAGGCCAAGGCTCTCGCCTTGGCTGCGCAGCGCCTGTATGTCCTTTGGAAAGCACGACCCGCCGAACCCGCAGCCCGGAACGAGATAAGTCAGGATCTGTGGAGCGAGGCGGCCTAAGGGAGTGATCGGCCACTAGCGTTTGTCGAGATAGACGCCGCGCATGACGTCGAGGGCGTCGACGCTTCCTATCGCAGTGCAAAGATTTGCCACCTCGTTCACGATGGATATCTGGGTAGCCAGAATTGCGTTGTTGGCGTACTTGATCATTTCGGCCGTGCGGGTGTTCACCCGCACTTTGTCGCAATTCCACGGAGCGTAGAGTTCCTCGAGCCGCTCCAGCGTCCTTTGGTCCTCCTGACCGATCACGATGCGATCGGGTTCCATGAAATCCTCGATCGCCTCTCCTTCGCGAAGAAACTTCGGATTCATACCCAAGCCGAATGCCCCAAGCTTCCTTCCGGACGAGTGCTCGAGCTCTCCCCGCACCATCGTGTCCGTTGTCCCCGGGATGACGGTGTTCTTCACGACGACTGACAGATGATGAAGGCTCGTCGCGAGATACGCGCCAATCTGGCGAGCGCACTGTCGGACGGCGCTAAGGTCGATCGCGCCGTTCTTGGACGGCGTACCGACTGCGATCAAGGCGATTTCGGCTGTCTCGATCGGGGCGTGAAGGTCGGTGGTCGCCCGAAAACGGGCCGATGCAAGTACTGACTTGAGCAGTTCAGGGAGGCCGCGTTCATGGATATGCGGCACGCCGGCATTGAGCTGACCAACGACATCCTTCCGCAGATCGACGCACGTCACGTCGTGTCCCTTCGCCGCCAGGCACACTCCGGAGACGAGGCCCACATAACCTGAGCCGACAACTGTGACGCGCATCACGCCCCCAACTCGTCGCGCAGAAGGGACAGGTAGTGGCGCACGCCATCATTTACGAGGACTTTGGGAGCGTACCCGAGAATGTTCCGCGCCTTCTTGATCACGGGGCAGCGCCAGCTTGGATTATCGACAAGATACTCTGAGTCGGAGCTCCTCTCGAAGACGACCGCGCCGCGGCGTCCGAAAAGCTCCAGCGAAGCGTGCTGATAGATCTCGGCAAGGTTGTGGACGGAGATCTCGGGCCCATCGATGCTGATGTTGAAGTAATCGTACCTCCCATGTAGAAGGCAGAGGAGATAACCTGTGATCGCGTCGGAGACGTAGCAGAAAGTGCGGGTCGGGCTGCCGTCGCAGCCTCGTAGACCTGGCCCAGTTCCGATGGAGGTCAGACTTGAGGATTTCTAATCGACTAGGGCCCGGCAATCTCCTCCTAGAATTGGTAGAGTCCATAAGCTTGTTGCTGCGTTAGCGGCGCACCACATTCCTGCCGCGGGCGGTTCCGCATGATCGATCTGGCAAACGTCACGCTGGGGCCCTAGCGCAGCGATCTGACGCCGGGAGGATGCCGAGCGATGTTCTTGAAGCTGGCAGCCAGCCACCGGCCCGAGCTCATAGAAGGCCAACGAGCTGATGCGGGACAGTTGGGAGCTCGAAGAAGGATTGAGGCGACGAGACGAGCTCAACGTCCAGCTCCTTGCTGCTCGATCGGTTGTGGCCAAATTTAAAGCAGAGCTGGCGGAGCTCGAGCAGCGGCTGCAGCATGAGTTTGGTTCAGCGGTCTTTTGTGACACACGCCAGCGCACGTCCGTGGCGAGCGCCGCGGGACGCGAATGCTCCGGTTCGCCGCCAGCAGCCAGCCAGCGCTGAACAGTGCGCCTGTCGACGCCGAGCAATTGGGCGATCCTGGATGTCGGGCAACCCTGCCGGCGTAGGCGACAATTTTCATCTCAGCGCTTGCGTCGCGCAGCCTTTCGATCCGCCCGCAACTGTGCAAGGCCACGCGGTGGCGTGGAACCGCCGGTCTTCGCTCGTTGCGCGGACGCCTGATTTGCACGGCGACGGCGAGGTTGCGACGATGGCGGCCGACCGCGTGGCGCAGGGCCTCGCCTAGACTGTTGAGCAGGTGTCAGCGGTCCGCCACCTGCACCTGCACCGCGTCGGGGCTTTATTCGCGCACAGGCACGCTGCTGCTGTGAGCTCACAAGGTCCACGCCTGTGCGTCTTATAAATGTCATCTTGCGCGGGCCAATGAGCCCAGCGGCGACCGCTCAGTTGCAGACAAAGCATGCCGCAAGGATGCGCGCGGCAAAGCACGAGGAGGTCGATGACAAAGCGTTTTCGCGAATGGGTTTTGTTGTCCATCATTGCCTCCATGGCTGTTTGTCCCGCCGCCAAAGCGCAAGACCGCCGCATTGTCGCCGAACCTGTTGCACCCCATACGGTCTGCGACCGCCCCGCGCCGTCTGGCAAGAACGATACAGCCAGGCTGCAACACGCCATCGACCGTTGCCCCGCCGGCGCTGCGGTCTATCTGGGCCGTGGCGAGTACCTGTCGGGTCCACTCCAGGTGAGATCAGGCGTAACCTTATGGATCGGACGTGGTGCCACGCTGCTCGCCGTGCCTGAACCATTTCTTTATGACAGGGGCCGCGGACAGTGCGGTCGCATCGCTGGCAGAGGCGACGGTTGCCGGCCGTTCATCAGCTTTTCCAAAACACGCGGCGGCGGCATCTATGGCGACGGCATCATTGATGGCCGGGGTGGCGCGCCCATCGCCGGCAGCACCGAGACTTGGTGGCAGCTGGCCCGCCGCGCGCAAGGTGAGGGCGGCAGCCAGAACGCCCCGCGTTTGATCCAGATCGACCATGCGCAGGACATCACGTTCCATGGGATCACGTTGCGCAATGCGCCCAATTTCCACGTGGCGATGAACCGGGTCGAAGGCGCCACGTTCTGGGGCCTCACGATCGATGCACCGGCCGACGCCCGCAACACCGACGGCATCGACCCCGGCGCCAGCCAGGATGTGACCATCACCCACAGCTTTATCCGCACCGGAGACGACAACGTGGCCATCAAAGCCGGCGACAATGGCTCAACCCGGCATATCTCCATCATCGATAATTATTTCGGCTGGGGACACGGGATGTCGATCGGCAGCGAAGTGAACTCCGGTGCCAGCGACATACTGGTTCGCGACCTGACCCTGGACGGCACGACGTCTGGCCTGCGCATCAAGAGCGATGTCAGTCGAGGTGGCCTCGTGGAGCGAGTGACGTATGAGAACGTGTGTCTGCGGGGCAACCGATGGCCGATCGCCTTCGATGCAAAATACGATCCACACGCACAAGGTACGAGAATTCCAGTCTATCGCCAGATCGCTCTGCGCCACGTGCGTGGCGACAACGGCGCGCTGCTGATGCGCGGTGTAGACGAGATGCATGCCCTTGACGTGACGCTGGAGAATGTTCGATTTGCCGATGCCGCGACTTGGCAGCTGGAAAATGCAAACGTGACCGCGAATCATTCTGACGTGTCGCCGCCGCTGCCCGGGCGGGCTAGAGAACAGGTGTCAGGCGGATGGAAAGGATGTGCAAAGGCCTTCCACGATTGGTGATGAGTGACCACAACAATTCCGTGCAAGCGTCAGGCGGGTCAGCTCCGCCTTGATGCGGTTTTGATTTACTGACGTTACGCCTGCGTAGTTTCATGGCGCTGCACCTCCTTGCCAAGCGTTCCGACAGCCTCGTCACGCGCGGCCGCTCTGGGAATCGCGCGCCAGCCCCGGCAGGACAGGGTCATTGCGTTGACAAGTTTCGTTTGCTGTTTCGGTGCGGCAGGTCATATCGATCGCATCGAGCGTGCAGCGGGCCGGATGAAGAGTGAGATCAAATGCGAATTATCGCACTGTCCGCTGCGGTTCTGGCCGGATGTTGCTGCATCTCGGTAGCTGATGCCCAGCTGCTTTTTGTCTCGCATGCTGATGAGACGGCCTATCACTCCGTGCAGGCAGCCGTCGACGCATTGCCGGCGCAAGGCGGGGATATCGAGATTGCCCCCGGCATCTATCGCGAGAAGGTCAAAGGCGTCAAATCCGGTGTTCATCTCAAAGCTACTGGCAAGAATCCGGATGAAACGGTCATTGTGTACGGCGACGGCGCGATCAATGTGGGAGGAACCGCTCGTTCTGCGACGCTGGACGCCTCGGGCGATGACTTCCGGCTCGACAATCTGACGATCCAAAACGACTACGCGCGCAACCCCGCCAATCCAGCTTCGCAGGCCGTGGCGCTGTCCGTTACCGGAGACAGGGACGTTATCACCCGTGTCCGCCTGCTCGGCGCCCAGGACACGCTGTTCGCCGGTAAGGGGCCGAACGGCCGAATGTCGCGACAGTACTTCTCGGACTGCTACATCGAGGGGCATGTCGATTTCATATTTGGCAATGCCAAGGCCTATTTCCGGCACTGTGAGTTGCACGGCATCGCGAACCAGGCGGTCGTCTATACCGCGCAGAGCAAAGGCACGCCGGACGAGGACAGCGCCTATGTATTCGATCATTGCAGGCTGACTGCCGACCCTGCCGCGCGCTATCTTGCGCTTGGCCGCGCTTGGCGCCCCTATGCCGCAGTGATCTTTCTGGCAACGAAGATGGATGCGCCGATCATCGCGCAAGGCTGGCGCGAATGGACTCCCGGTAAGACCAATACGCTGAGAACGGCCTACTTTGCCGAATACAAATCTTCCGGCATCGGCGCCAATTCGGCGGGTCGCGAGCCTCACTCTCATCAACTGTCGGACCGCGAAGCCGCGAAATGGTCCTTAAGAGCATTCTTCGATAGTGCCACAGATTGGTTGTCCAGCGAACCATCAAGATAGGGATTGGAGAAACGTTCAAGAAGAAGGGGTTTTGACGCCATTAGGCCGCTCTAAGATGGATGAGAGCGACGAGCGCCTGGTTGCGCTCAAGCGGACATCGGCAGCCGGCTTCACGCAGGGTGTGAGCCGGCTTTGCTGCATCTTTCAGAAGAAGTGAATGCGATTGCCGTTGCTCACCGCGAATTCCTGTTCTTGTCAGCTTTTCGAAAGCTTGCGCCCGCAAAATCGGGAATCTGACAGTTGCCGCTTGGTCTTAAAGCAGACCATGCGGATTGCGCAGGGCCTGTAGCATCACAAGGAGATCAGGATGGATCCAATCGACCCATTCTTCGATTCAGGAGCTTGGACGGAGCAGTACGCCGCCCAGCACGAACAGGAGCGGACGGGGCAACGGGCGGGCAACACAGGCCAGCGCGGCAACTTTGAGCGGCGAATGGAGGATTTGCAGCTCGATTCGTCTGATGAGAGCGCTGCAAACTCAAACTCCCCGGATTGCGCTGCCGCGGGGGGCGGTGGAGGGAACCGGCGAGGCGATTTCGGCGGTTCGATGCGGATGCCGTCACACTTCGCTCTAAGGGACAGCACGTTCAGCGGCACGCGCCGGAGCGTAGACATTCCCCGCTTTCAGCCGATAGCTTCGGCGCAAGTGCCGCAGCCCGGTTTGCAGGATGACCTGTTCAGCAGCGCGCGCTACACGATGCCGGACTTGGAACCCGCGGTTCAGGCCAAGAGCGGCAAAAGCCGCGGACTGTGGTCGCGCATCAAGTCGGGAGTTGGCAAAGCCTTTGGCGGAAGCAGCAGCGATAAGTCCTCGCGCGATACGGCGCAGCCTGACGTCTCTTCATTGAGTTTTCGAGTGGATTACGCCAGGCAGCCCGGCCGAACGCGCGGGGTCCCTGCGGCGGACGAGGCGCTCATCAAGGATTTTAGAAACAAGGCGGCGGGCAACCTCAGCGAAGGCACCATCAGAAATGCGGCAGCCGATCTGCGCCATTTGAGCGCACATCTGAGCGAGAACGGCAGGCCCTCAATTGCGGATCGAATTCGCCGCGAGCTCGAAAACGCGCAATTGGAAAATCCGGAGGTGGACAACCACCAGCTGGAAGCTGAGCTCGATGAGGATGTCGACACCTATGCAAAGGACCGCGGCAGGCGCATCAAGGCGGCCTTGAAAAAGCTCCGTGAGGTCGGCGCCGGAAACACCTTGTCAGCCGATATCCGCCGCCTGGTTCCCCATCGCGCGGACGCAACCCTCATCGGTATGTGGGCCGCGGCCGAAAAGGCGACACACAGGATTGAGCCGGAGACGATCGATCGGCAGGCTCGCCGCCTGTCCAGGCTGAGTGACTGGCTGCAAACGCACCACAAACCGGCGATGGCTGGCCGGCTTTTCACCGCCGGGCTGACCCAAGACGTTGAGGAGTACAGGCAAGAAACCGAGGACAGCAAGATCAATGCTGATTTGGTCAGACTTGGAGGCTACCAGCAAATCCTTGAGGTGAATAGGGCGCTCGGATTGCATCCTGTTGAGGATGCGGGGCAGCCTGCTGGGGAAGGCGCTCGACAGGCGCACTCGCCGCAGGAGATTCCCGCAACGCCGGCCACGCTGAGCGCGGGAGCGTGGGATTGGCTCGGCGAGCAGATCCACGGACCCGCCTCACAAGTGCCAGCGCCCCACTGGGCCCCGCAGCCCAATCTACCCCTCGGGCCTCCTGCGACTCCAGCCACCGCAAGCCAAGGAGCTTGGGATTGGCTCGGGCAGCAGATGCAAGAACCCGCCTCACCTTCGTCCGTGAGGCCTCGGTCGTCAAACATCTACGGCAGTCTCGATTCCCTGGTTGATTTGGATTCGCCCACGCCATACGACTTGCGCGACGATGCGCGCTCTGCGCCGGCACCTGAATTTGGGCCGGCACCTGAATTTGGCAGAGCGCCCTCGTTCGCTGGACCGTCAGGGGCCCCTCAGGAACTGCGGGATATTGGGGCCATCGTTGACCCTGACTGGCGCCACGGCTCCCAAGCGGCCTCGGAGGTCTTGGTTGTCGTACTGGGCAACATCAATCTGCTGCCAAACCAGTTCGGGCCAAGTCAGTTTACGATCAACGGTGAGCACTATTCGGCCACGTTCGGACCAGGAGGGCGCCGGGATGTTCGCCTGATCCATCATCCTCGCCGCAGGCAGATAGATGAAGCTGGGCCGTCCCGGCAGCTCCCTCATCCGCCGCAGACAGTCGGAGCCGGCCAACAACCCCGTGGGGATGCAGTGGATCTTGGGTATCTGATCCGCGGGGGATGGGAGCACCGCGAACGGTTCCTTCCGCCCTTCCTTGTCCGCGTCCTGGAGGGCGAGCGCATCATGCCGGAGGCTGGGCGCCCAGTCTATTTCGACATCCGCGGCGTGCCTTACAGGGGCGAGTTGGTGGAAAGCGAGGGGCGCCGGCGCGTTCGCATCTATCCTGAACTTGGCTAAAGAATTCGCGCGGGTGGCAACCTGACGGTTCAGCGGGGCAGCTCACCGAAGGGCTGATTTTTCTGCTGCTCTTACTGTGGGCATGTAGGCAACGCGCTTGCGTTGTCCAAGCGCAGCGGCATGTCCACAGCGCCACTTGCTCAGGCCTTTTGGCTGGGTTTACGGCTTCGCCGCATGCTCTCGCCGCTCAGATCGATCCGGTGGGCGTTATGGACCAGGCGGTCGAGGACGGCGTCGGCGTAGGTGGGGTCTCCGATAAGTTCGTGCCAAGTTTCCACGGGGAGCTGGCTGGTGACGATGGTGGAGCGGCGGCCGTAGCGATCCTCGAGGATCTCCAGGAGGTCGTGGCGGGCTGCTGCGTCGCGCGGCTCAAGGCCCCAGTCGTCAAGGATGAGGAGATCGACACGGCCGAGCGCACGCAGGATGCGGGGATGGCGGCCGTCGCCGCGCGCCAAAGCGAGATCGGTGAACAGCCAGGGGACGCACTGATAGAGCACGGAGCGATCGTCACGGCAGGCCTTGTTGCCGAACGCCTAGGCGAGCCACCTCTTGCCAACGCCGGAGGGTCCGCAGATCAAAAGGTTGGCGTGGTCGTCGATCCATTGGCCCTCGACCAGCCATCGTCAGCAGGCTGCGATCAAGCCGCTTGTCGCGTCGCAGCGACGCTTCGCGTTCGAGCAGGAGGCGTCGTGCGCAGGGCTTCGTGAGTGCGGCAAAGATTGTAGTGACAGACATACAGCACCACGGAGGCAATGTGGTTGTCCAGCTTCTTTGAAAAACCGTTCGTCAAGCGAGTGAAGCGGCGCGACGACATGCGCAGCGAAAGGTTCTGGCGCTTAACAGTACGCATACGACGAAGGCCGCCAGATTGGCACATGCGCGCGAGAGCGGCGAGCTCTATGATGGCTGGGCGTTGCGTGAAGGTCAGGCGGCCCGCTGATCGGCGGGTTTGTCGGCTTTGCGCAGGAGCTTCCATTCTTGTGCGGCCTTTGTGTGTGGTCGCACATGACCACTGGCCAAGATGGTTTCCGCAACGCATGTTCCTAACAGGGCAACGGCCTCGGAGGGCCAATGGGAATGACGGAGTGTCACGCGTCTTGGATCGATCGATCGCACCATCTGCTCTTCTCTTGCAAGTTCACTGCATTAGCTCAACACGGAAGCCATTCTGTCGCGCTCCCCGTGACGGCCAATCTTTCTATGCTGCCTTCGGTTGCCCCTCTATTCGCCGATATGTTTCGCCGCGCCTCACACAACGCTTCCGCATCCGCCGTGTCGTTCTTGCCGCGTTTCACATAAGGCTTCGCCAGATGAGGCGCGATCAATTTCACCTCATGACCAAACGAACTTAACAGCCTAGCCCAATGATGAGAGCCACCACAGGCCTCCAGTGCGATGATAGTCGGCGGCGCTTTCTCGAAGAATTTCACCATCTCCCTACGCGAAAGCTTCTTGCGTAAGGCTGGTTGCTCGGCTGCGTTCACGCCATGCAATTGGAAAACACTTTTTGACGTGTCCATACCAATTCGGATAATCTGTTCCACGGGCGGTCTCCCTCGATTGAGCTTTCAACGAACTCACTCTGGCACATTGCGATGCCGTTGGGAGCCGTCCACCTCAACAGGGCAGGGCAGCAGGGCAGGGCAGGGCAGGGCAGCAGTTCGTGCAGACGAGATGCGGGAAGATCGGCGATGCGGGCGAGGACGTCGGCGAGCCAGGCTTTCGGATCGACGTCGTTGAGACGACAGGTCGTGAACATCGTCAGCATGATGGCGGCACGGTCGGCACCACGCTGGCTGCCGGCGAAGGTCCAGTTGCGCCTTCCCAAGGCGATGCCTCTCAATGCGCGCTCAGCACAATTGTTGGTCAGACAAGGACGCCCGTATGTCGAGATCAACGCAGGCGAACTGCACCACTGCACCGGATAGTAAGCCCGGATCAGAACAGGCACCCAATGGCCTGCAACGCCATGCGCCAGCTTATCGGGCCAGCCGACGTATTGATCTATGGATCGCGCCGCAAACGGGTCAAACCGCAGACAGCGTGCCCGCACCATCGCGATTTGCAATCTTGATCCCCGCAACGGCAAGCGCACGCGCAAACGTTTCGTGGGGATAGTGATAATGTTTGAACTGCTCAATTTCATCAAGGCGCTTCAGAAGCGCATTTGCACTAATGCTTTCTTCGCCGAACTTTCCGTGAAGCTTTTCTGTTATAGTTTGGCGTACTCTGGAGTCTGCATTCCGCAACGCGTCAACCAAATAGCCCCCTGGCCCTGTTTTTACTTCCGTGGACGTATAAGCGCCTGCAACTCTTACCGCCTCAATATGAGCCGTCATCGAAACACGACAGGTAGGGAATACCCATATATTCAGATCCGACAAGGCCAGGAGATACAGTGAAGCGAAGAACGAGAAACATTTCTCTATATCTAAGATTTGCTCGGGGCGTTTGTCTGTCTCCGGGGTCGTTATTTCGTTCCATGTGGGCATGCCTATAATCAAGGGTCTCACGGGGGCATATGTTGTGCAAAGGTACCTCGCGTGGTGGATGGTTGCCAACACGTCAAAGGCAACGTCTTTGTTTAGCCCAAGCATTGATCCCACCGAAAGAGCTAGGCCTGCTTGGGCTGCTCGATCCTGACTCTGTAGTCTGAACAAGAAGCCATTACCATTCTTCACAATGCGGAACTCTTCGTCGATTCCGCAAGCTTTGGGCCCACGCGAGATATGATGATTATACACACTCTCATCATATGTCTCTTGCCACATTATCACTCCATCAGCGCCGCAGGCAGCTAGCGTCTGATATTGCAGCTCCGTAAGTGCCATCGTGCTAAACAACAGGTGGCTAACACCAGTTGGCAGACGAGATCTCAGCCTCCGCAGAAGAGCTGGAAGAACGCGGACAAATCGAATGTCATCGCCGCCGACCAGTTCGATATCCTGAACGCCTTTCTCAAGCAAATATTGAGTTTGAATATCGACGAGTTCTTCATCGATAGTTACGCGACCCATTTGCGTGTTGTCGGCACGCCATCCGCAAAAATCACAGTTAGATGCACATCGGTTGGTAACCTCCACGGGGGACAACGTGACAACCGAGCAACCATATTTCCGCACTCTAATTTTGGAAGAACAGTCAAGAACCATCGCCTTAATCCTCTCAAAATCAGGCGTGTTGATCATCCCAATGAACTCGCCAACTTCCCTAGGGGACAGAGGACGATGTTTCGTTTGGTCTAGGATGTAAGCGGCGTCCTTGAGAGTTACTCCGACAGCCGCCCCGGACGTTGCGCGTAGTTCATCAACTGGCACTTGGTACATTATCAGTCCCGAATCGTTGCAGAATCGAATTCGACGGTAACCTTCATTTTCTTCCAGCCGTCTACAGTTGGCGTCCCGGGACCAAGTTCCTTGGCCGCCGATCCGATCGAGCGGCTACCCGATGCAACCCCAGATCAGCCGCTTGCAGTTGGCTGTAAACGACCGATGTTGACGCCCTTCCATCTGACACCTCCTGGCTCTTCGAGCCTACTACAGGTGTCCATCAGTTCGGAGGAGGTTCAAAACCGCGGTGCAAGATGCCTATCCCAGAAATCAGAAACCTATATCGGGGCTTAGTCACCTCCTAGAACCGGCGCCGCCCCATCGGGCTTCGCTGCCGTTGTCGACGTTCAGGCCAGACGCGAAATCGTAGACATGGTATTTGTCGCGGACGACTGCAGCGTCACCTTTCACATAGAGCAGCATGTTGTTCCAAGCGTAGCCAACCTGGCCCGTGAACAGGCCGAGGGCGTCGATCATGGTTTCATCCTGGACACCGACGAAAGCGAGGTTGGCGTTGGAGCCCTTGAAATCGGCCCAGTTACCCTGCGCCTCCAGGCCAAACACCGAGTTGGCGATTTGCCAGCGGTAGCCGATTTGGCCGTCGAACGTGCCGCCGGTTGCATCGTGGCAACCCATCCCACGGGGTGGAGCGGAGACCAAGCCGGCGGCGTTGACTACGTCCCAGCACTGATGCGCGGAGCCACCGCCGCCGTTGATGCCGATGTAGACGCCAGTCCAATCAAAGATCGGACTGACGATTGGCGGCGCTTTGGCGTAAGGCCGCGCGGGCAGATCTGCGGAAGAGGCAGGAGCGGTCAGCGCGATCAGGGCTACTGCGCCCAGCAGGACGTTCTTCATGCGAGTCGACTCCCCGAAGGTTCATCGGGTACGACTGCCATGCGTCTGTCCTCTCCATCAATAACCAAGCTCAGTAGTTGACTAAGGCGCAAGACATTGGTGGTCCAGCAGTATGCTGAGCGAGCACGTTGATATGGGATACCCAGCAATTCTGGTAGGAGCCTCGCGGTCCGCTTTTGCCGATACTGGACTAACGTAGGCATATCGAACCAGCTCAACCCAAACGGAGAGCGCCCACGCCGAAAAAATGCTTGATATTTTGCCCGCTCCAAAAAGCCGTTGGATGGAAGTGCAGAAGTCCTGGAGAAATCTGGCCGGTGCCAACCTCACACGCCGGCTCTCAGGGTTTGGAGCACCTCGCAGATGGAATAAGAGCAGTCGCCGCTCTAGTCGATAATTGAGCTGGTTGAGCTGCTGCCGGTTTGATGGACACCAAAATTGGGTGTTTCATGGAGCCGGAGGTGGGCAATGGGACGACGGAAGTTCAGCCGAGAGTTCAAGGTCGAAGCAGTCAAGTTGGTCAGGGAACGTCGGGTGTCGGTGGCGCAAGCCGGCCGCGACCTGGACGTTCACGAGAATGTTCTGCGCAAGTGGGTGAAGGAGTTCGGCTCCGACCCGGTGCAGGCTCTTCCGGGCCATGGCCAGATCGGGACATCCTAAAAAAGGCCGCAGCCTCCTTCGTGAAGGAAGCGATATGATCGGCTTCATCGCGTGGCATTGGCGTGACCTATGAAACCGTGCGCCAGTGGGGACGGAAATTCGGCAAGGCGTTCTCCGATCGGATCCGCCAGCGCGCTCCCGCCCGCGGTGACAAATGGCATCTGGACGAAGTCGTTATCTCGATCGCGGGCGAACAACATTGGCTCTGGCGCGCTGTCGACCAGAATGGCTTCGTTCTCGACGTCTTGATCCGGCGCCGAAGAGACTCGCGCGCTGCGCAGCGGCTCATGAAGAAGCTCTTGAAATCCGCCGGCACGCCGCCGCGCGTGATGATCACGGACAAGCTCCGTTCGTACGGCGCTGCGAGGGCGAAGATGGGCTTTCACGTCGAACATCGCCAGCACAAAGCTCTCAACAATCGGGCCGAGAATTCTCATCAGCCGACGCGGCGAGCGACAGATTCGACGACGAGGCCTTGAGAAGCCTGTTTCTTCCCGTTCTGCAAAGATGAGCGTTTGGGCAAAAGATCGAAACGGACAACCTTTACCTGGGCGGTTCTGCCTACGACCCTCACGTGGAAACGGACTGTTGCCTATCGGGATCGACACCGAGCTCGAGACTAAGAACGGTCGACTTCTCGGTGTAGAGGCAAGCGGCCGTACGGACCGCTTTCCGTTTTTTGGATGGGAACTGTAGCGAGGTCCGTCAGCTTCTCGAAAGCTAGCGCGAGTAGTATTGCCTCTTCGCAGCAACTCAGAACTATACCTATTTGATCTAACAGTTTGCTGAAAAACCTTAAATGGCGAGTTTTCGCATTCTCGCCGGTGGTTGTTGGGGCGGCGCAGTGGAGTTGGATGTAATTTTCTAACCTTGTGCTGGGTGCGCCGTGACGCGGGTTGCTAGACTAAGCGGCAAGCAGTTTGGGAATGCGGATCAGGTTGTAGGCGATCAGATTGAGCAGGAAGTCGGCGGCAACGCGGGCGATGCCACGATGTTTGGTCTTGCGCATGGTCCCATGCTGCTTGCCCCATCCGAAGATGCACTCGACCATTGCCCGGCGTGATTGCGACATGCCGTACCCCGGATGCCGCGTGGTTCGTTCGTCGATGGCGCTGCTGCGGTTCTTGCCGGTTTTGGTGACGGCTTGGTTCTGTGTCACATGCGGCGTCACGCCGATGGCACGAAGATTGGCGACATGGTCGGCCGTATCGTATGCCTTGCCCTCACCAGCCGTGATACGGCGGCCTGCGGCTTTGCGTCTCGCCTTCAGCATGGTCTCCGAAGCCCGGCGTTCGGCGGTGCCATTGGCATGCGTGACCCTGCCGGCGACCGCCAGCCCATGCCGGTTCGACCAGGATGAGAGGGCGGGTGATCGCGGCCGGCTGGTTATGCAAGTGGTTCTTCCGCCAATCGGATACCCGGGGCAACAGCATGTGAATGGCCGAGCCTACCGATCTCGGTAGGTGCGGCCCGGTTGACTTACCTGATAGCAATTCAGTCGGATAAAGGTGAGGTGTACCGTCAGTGTCCACGCTGTACACGGGCAGGTATGTTGCGCGACTCTTCACCGCTTCAACTCCAGTTCGCGGACCAGGGAAAACCAGGAATGCCGATGAACAACAATCAAACGAAAGAGGGCGACACAGCTGCACACACTACCGGTCTGCTATTTTCATGCGTGCAATATCGACGCAGATCCGAGCCTCGATTTCCGTAGCCGATGACTTTCTTACTCGTGGTGCGAGGGCCGGCGGATGGTAACACCGCGTTCTATCGAAGAGACCACCCCGCTCGACCGGGAAAGCGTTCACATCAGGTCCGAAGATAACGTAGACCCGCCGCTTAGCTGGCAACTACAGGTCTTTGGCTTGGTACAGGGCGTGGGGTTTCGCCCTTTCGTCGTTCGCCAAGCGCGGAGTCTGGGTCTGCGGGGCTTTGTCCGAAACTGCAGCGCTTCAGTCGACATTCTGCTGCATGGCTGTTCCCATGCGCTTGTTGCGCAATTCGTTGCTACTTTGCAGGACAAAGCCCCCAATCTGGCCAGAATTGATCGCATTTCGGTAATGGCGTCTAGCCCGGACCCGAGTTGCGACAGTTTCGAGGTGGCCCATAGCGAACAGATGGACGAGCGCCGTCTCACGATCTCGCCCGATGTCGCGCCATGCAAAGAGTGTCTCGCAGAGATGCGCACTCCTAGCGATCGGCGTTACGGATATCCTTTCATCAATTGCGTGAACTGTGGGCCGCGCTTTTCAATTATTCGTGACCTGCCGTACGACCGGCGCGTCACCACCATGTCCGGGTTTGAACAGTGTCCGCAGTGCCGCGCGGAATATGAACTCGTAGCAGATCGTCGCTACCACGCGCAGCCGAACGCATGTGCGAAATGCGGTCCAAGGCTCACCTTGTACGACCGAGGAGGTCAGGTCGTTGCTGGTGATCCATTGGTGGCGGTTGTCGATGCCCTCAACGCCGGAAGGATCGTAGCAGTCAAAGGGGCAGGAGGATTCCATCTGGTCGTGGACGCAGGGAACGCGACGGCTGTGGCCGAACTTCGACGCCGCAAGCGCCGCGATTTAAAGCCGTTTGCACTAATGGCGGCCGATCTCGAAACTGCAAGGCGCCACGCTATCATCGCGCCTGACGAAGCCAGACTGTTAGACCACTGGGCCAGTCCGATTGTACTGATGCCCAGGCATCCAAATTCCCCACTTCCTGACAACATTGCCCCGAATAATTCAACGCTTGGCATTATGCTGCCTTCCACGCCGTTGCATCATCTTATGTTTGATCGTGGTGCGCCGCCAATAGTCGTGGCTACGAGCGGGAATATCTCTGGTCGCCCAATTGTTATTGACAACGCGACCGCTCTGGCAGAGTTGCCGGTGGTCGCCGATCTAATACTCACGCACAATCGTGATATCGAAGTTCGCGTGGACGACTCAGTTTTGCGCAGGCTTCCAGCCGATAAGGACAATCAGAACGAGCTATTATTCCTCCGGCGCGGGCGTGGCTACGCCCCATATGCATTCGATCTTCACGGCGTGACCGACACCGCGCCGACAGTATTAGCCCTGGGGGCGGAGCTCAAGACAGCCCTTGCGATATATGCGCGCGGCCAAATCATCGTCAGCCAACACATCGGCGATCTAAAAAACGACGAAACTCTCGGAAGCCACTATACGCTTCAAAAACATCTAACTCGATTGCTGAAGTCGGCGCCACAAATAGTCGCGTGCGATCTACATCCAAATTTTCGTTCGACGCAAATGGCTTTGCAAGAATCCGGGCGCGCCCTGGTTCAAGTTCAACATCATCACGCGCATATGGCGTGCTGCATGACTGAAAACCGGATCGAGGGGCCTGCACTCGGCGTGATCTTCGACGGCGCAGGTCTCGGCGAAGACGGTAGCATCTGGGGCGCAGAATTTTTGGTGGGAGATCTGTGCGCAGTTAGACAGGTCGGATCGATCCGGTCCCTCCGCTTACTGGGAGGCGACCGAGCGGTACGAGAGCCGCGGCGCACGGCGCTTGCACTATTGTTAGACGCGTACGAAGGCGATCTGTCTGCCTGCGCCGCGCTACCAGTTATCGCTGAGTTCACGCCTGATGAACTCCGAGTGTTAACAGCGATGTACTGCAAAGATGTCCACTCTCCATTGTGTACGAGCATGGGGCGTCTGTTCGACGGTGTCGCCGCACTCGGCGGTATTGCATATCGCGCGGAGTATGAAGCGCAGGGGCCGATTGAGCTCGAGGGACTCCTGCGCCGCGATTTCGAGATGACAGAGCCATATCCTGTAGTGTTCGAGGACACCGCAGGGGTCCTCCGATTTGACTACCGCGCGATGATACGCGCCATCGCACATGAGGTGCTGGGGCACCGGCCGGCTGCCGATATCTCAAGGCGCTTCCATTCCACGCTTGTAGAAATGGTGATCCAGATGTGCAAATTGCTAAGGCAACTGCATGCGTTCAACGCAATCGTCCTTAGTGGTGGCGTTTTCTGCAATGAATTCCTTGCAGTGAATGTACTCCACGCCTTGCGTGACGCCGGATTTGCTGTCTATCGGCACAGTGTGTTTCCACCGAACGATGGGGGGATTGCGGTAGGGCAGGTGGCTGTCGCGTTGCGACGTCACTTGACGCTCCAGGCGTCGGCTGATGCTACCGTCAATGTGAAGTGAGCCATCTCCAGGAGTTCTCCATATGACGATCGAATTCCACGGCTATACCTTAGAACAAGCGCAAAGGATCCGTGAGAAGCTCGCGCAAGCAATTGCGTCTCTCTCTCCTATTCATTGCGCTCGATAATGATCACCACGGAGTGGTCGAGGGACTTATCACCGGTGCAATATCGGTTTGCACAGCCATCGCGGTGTTCGGAAAGGACGAGCAATGCTCAATGATGAGAGCGTAGATGCCGACGCGTACCGGAATCGCCCGGAATGGAACGATTGGACTTGGCAAATGCAGCGCTGCATTAGGACCGCGAACCAGCTTGAGTCCTGGATCAAGATAACGCCCGATGAGAGAAAGGCCATCGACAACATAAAGGGAAAATACCAATGGCGCATTACACCGTACTACGCATCTCTGATGGATCCAGTGGATCCGCGGTGCCCCATTCGCTTACAGGCCGTTCCGGCTGGCGCTGAGATGGCCCCATTCCCAGATGCTGAAGTTGATCCAGTCGGCGACACCTATTACCGAAAAACGAATCGGATCATTCACAAGTATCCAGATAGAGCACTATTTCTCATCACCTCGGTTTGTCCGGTATATTGTCGGCACTGTACCCGAAAGTACCACACTAGCGATCTCAAAGGATCGTATTTTGGGGAAGCGGAGGGTGCGTCATTCGAGCAGGACTACGCCTATATCGAATCGCATACTGAAATCCGTGACATCATTCTTTCTGGCGGCGATCCATTAACTTATGGAGATCGCCGGCTTGAGGAGATCCTCAAACGGCTAAGGTCCATACGTCACGTCGAAATTATCCGCGTCGGAAGTCGGTACCCGGTGTTTCTGCCGATGCGGATCACTAAAGAGTTTTGTCAAATGCTCTCACGTTATCACCCCATATGGTTCCAGACCCATTTCAACCACCCGAAGGAAATCACCCAGGATGCTGCAGCTGCATGTGATCGACTTTTATCGCACGGTATTCCAGTTCAGAATCAAACCGTCTTGCTAAAGGGCATCAACGACAACATCGACGCGATCCGCGCGTTGATGACTGGGCTTCAAACAATTCGTGTGCGGCCGTACTACTTATTCCACTGTGACAATGTAGCGGGGGTCTCGCATTTCATGACGACGATTGCAAAAGGCCGCGAAATCATGCGTGCCCTACTCGGGTACTCTACAGGATTTTCTTCACCTAAGTACGTTCTGACGACGCGTCTCGGAAAGATTCCGTTGACCGAAGAGTACGCGAGTTCCACCGACAACGGCTATCGAGTGACCAACTATCTCGGCCAGACAATGGATATCCGACACGTGTAACGGAGCAGTCAAATGCATAACGTCGCTGTGCTCACAAACGACCTCCAGTATGATCTCGTTCGAAAACATGGAGCGCGGGAGCGTGCCGTGTATGAGTTCTTGCCACGCATGGTACAGTTCTTGTGCAACGTCAGGTCGCATGGCGTTCACGTCTTCCACCTTCAGCTCGTCTGCGATCCTGCCGATCCAAGCGTCGAATGGTTTGGGGAATTTCTTCCCGCTCAGAAAGGCACTCCTGGCGCTGATATTTTGGCAGACGTACTCGATGCTCGAGATATTGTGGTCCCAAAGCCCCGCGACAGCGGGTTTTTCGAAACAGATCTTGACGATCAGCTGCGGCTGCATGGCGTCGGCACATTGATCCTCACTGGTATGCAGGCGCAAATTTGCGTGCAAACGACAGCTGCTGACGCGTTTTTTCGCGGTTACAACGTAATCGTCCCTCCCGATGGAGTTGTTTCGACGCGTCAGGAAGATGTTGACCGAGCGATTGCTTGGCTCGGCTCCTACTGCGCAACCATTCAGCCAATGAATGATATCATTGATCAATTGAATAGGGGGGAGTCGTTCACACGTAAGGTCATCAAGGTTGCATGAAGAATCAGATCATGTCCCACGCGCTTCCACCTTCTGGCAATGTACTACCAAAATATGCAGGGTTGCCCACGTTCATGAAGCTTGAACAGGCCAGCGCAACTGCTCCGCCTGATGTTGTGATTATTGGCGTGCCGTTCGACAACGGCTCAACGGTTCGGCCGGGCAGCCGCTTTGGCCCGCGCGCCATACGCGACGCCTCGACGATGCTGCGGCCATTTCACCCAGCGTACGGCATATCCCCATTTTCGCAGATCATTGTGGCGGATGGCGGCGACGTTGCCGTGAATCCTCTTGATTTCGCCGCCTCGATGAGCGCCATTGAAGATGAGGTGAGCCGCTGGAGGCGCCGCGGGTCGCGCGTGCTCGCCATCGGCGGAGATCACCTAATTTCTCTCGCGGTGCTACGTGGAAAATCTGACGCGGTCCCCTATGCCGTAGTGCATTTAGATGCTCATTCGGACACGGAAGACGAATTCTTGGGTTCGCGCTACAACCATGGCACCGTATTCAGGCGCGCCATTGAGGAGCGACTGGTCTCACCCCCAGCGTTTTTCCAGATAGGCCTTCGAGGGACAACCTATGGCATTCAGGAATACGATTTTGCACGTGGGCAGGGGCTCACTCTTTTCTTCTCCGAGGAAGCGGAAGCGCTCGGCGCGGAAGCTGTGGCAAGGCACATCCGGAAGGTTGTCGGCGATTTGCCAGTATATGTGTCATTCGATATCGATGGCATCGATGCCACATACTGTCCTGGCACAGGCACTCCAGAAATCGGAGGACTGGACGTGAAATTTTGCCTTCGTCTGCTGCGCGAATTACGTGGGCTGACGATCGTGGGAGCTGACGTAGTCGAAGTGAGCCCGCCGTTTGATGTCGGCCAACAGACTAGCTTGGTCGCGGCACACTTGCTTTTTGAGCTACTCTGTCTGCTGACACTTGCTCCGCCACGAAAGGATGCACCTTGAATCCGAATCCAGATGAGGTCGTGGTTCTTGATCACGGTACGGGCGCGAAGCTCAGCCGATTATTGATCGGGGATATCATCGGCACGCTCGAGGAAACATATGTCGGGGAACTGGAGGATAGCGCACTCTTGACGGTCGATGGTCAAGAACTCGCAATGACGACAGATTCGTTTGTGGTCGATCCAGTCATCTTTGGAAATGGTGATATTGGCAGAATTGCTGTCTGCGGAACGGTCAACGACCTTGCCGTCGTCGGAGCCATCCCACTAGCTCTTACGTTGGCGACAATTGTTGAAGAAGGATTCCCGCGTGCCAAGCTGAAGAAGATATTCGCATCGGTACGCGATGCGGCGAGGGAGGCAGGCGTGCGCATCGTCGCCGGTGATACGAAGGTGGTCCGGCGCGGAGATGCCGATGGCGTGTTCCTTAATACAACGGGCTTGGGTGTGTTCCGACGCACGCCGCTGCGTATGGCCTCGGTGCGCGTAGGTGACCGAATTATCGTGACTGGCCGACTCGGGAATCACGCTGTGCACCTGTTATCCTTGAGGGAGGGGTTGGGCTTCGAGAACCGCGTTCTGAGCGACTGTGCGCCGCTAAGTGGGATGGTATCAGAGTTGTTGGAAGCGTTCCCAACTGGAACGGTGCGCTCAATCCGAGATGCAACCCGGGGAGGGCTCGCAGCCGTGATGCACGAGTATGCGTTTCACGGTGGTTTCGAGGTTCGCCTAAACGAAGCTGACCTACCCCTTCAACATGAGACCGTAATGGCTAGTGACATGCTAGGCGTTAACCCTCTACATCTCGCAAACGAAGGTTGCCTTGCAATTTTCGTCGAGCCAGCTAGAGCCGGCGAAGTGTGTCAGCATCTGAGGAGAAACAAATACGGCCGACACGCGGCAATCGTGGGAGAAATATTCAGTAGTTCTCGAGGAGCTCAAGTAAGGTTGGCAGATGCGATCGGCGCCATCAAGGTTCTAGATGAACTAGAGGGCGCCGAGCTCCCTCGCTTGTGTTGATCTGGAGAAACGTGGTGATAAGGCGACCGGGATGGAAAGAGTACCCCAGTTAAAGCGTACAATCGGCCGCGTCCAGGGGACTATCTTAACAATCAGCGCGGTGGTCGGCATCAGTGTACTGGCCCTCCCGGCCGTAACCGCTCAAGAGGCGGGCCCAGCAGCCCTAGTCTCCTGGGCGCTTGTCGCCATGCTTTCGTTTCCGATCGTGTGGACGCTAAGCGAATTCGCGATACGAAATCCAACGGCCGGGGGCGTTATCGACTATGTCTCAAGTGCGTTTGGGATTCGCTGCGGTACGGCTCTAGGTTGGACCTTTCTGGGGGCTATCCCAATCGGCATTCCGATAGTTGCGGTGATAGGCACGCAGTACGCTGCGCACCTCGGCGGTTGGAGCGGTCAGGCTGCGCTGTGGCTAGCTGTCGGCGCAACCACGTTTTCGACGCTTTTGAACGGTCGCGGACTTGCCGCGGCGAGTCGTTTGCAAATGGCCATCGTTGGGGTTGTCGTTGCGCTGATGATTTTGACAGTGATTGCCGCTTGGCCATTACTACACCACGATTCGCTAACACCGTTTGCGCCGCGCGGTTGGGAAGCGGTGGGAGAGGCGATGGTGCCTATTTTCTTTTCCTTCGTGGGCTGGGAAATGGTCGCGCCTCTGGTTGAAGAATTTAGGGATCCACGCCGCGACGTGCGCGTGAGCATGGTCGTCGCCGCAGTCGTTGTGTCAATCATATATGGCGCGTTTGCGTACGTGACTATCGGTACAGGCGCATATCAGCAAAGTGACGGCGTGATGGCATTTCCACTGCTTATTGAAAGGACGATGGGAAAGCCGGGCATAGCAGCGATAACCACACTAGCGTGTCTTGTCGCCTTTGCCGCTCTCCACATCAATATCGCCGGGTACTCGCGCATGCTCTACGCACAGGCGCGAAATGGTTCGCTGCCAAAATCTGTAGGGAAGCTGAGCGCTAGAGGCAAGACGCCACTCAATGCGCTGTTATTAGTCCAGGTGCTATTCGGTGCTACCTATTTATTCATCGGAATCAGCGGAGTCGAAATTGGTGAGTTGATCAAATGGCCAAGTACGGTGTTTGTTTTCGCTTACTCGCTGACTATGGCCGCAGCCGTTAAGCGCTTTCCGAAGGGTGGCGGTGTATGGTGGGCGGCGCTTGTCTCTCTGCTCTCGTGCCTCGTCGTATTCTGGTTTTGCCGCTGGCGTGTCGTGCTTCCGTTGACATCATTCGTCCTCGGATTGCAGTTTGGTCGACGGCCCGCCGCGCAATTATCAAGGCCGGCTGAAAACTGATCCACCCGGGCAGATTGCAGGTCTATTGCATTCGTCGGATGCTGCCGCACGCGCTGTGTTCTCGCGTGCCCGCGTAGTCGTCCGTGAAGAGCGTCTAAGCGACTGAGCTGGAATCGCATTTGTCGCTGAAGACTGTTTTGCGATTGCAGGGTTTTGATGCGTCGGGCGTCGGAACCTTGCAAATTCAGTTTCAGGATTCCGTCGAATCGCCAGTTATGCTTCCGTCGTCGCACCGGAGGTGGCGATGCGACCGAAGAAGCACAGTACGACGGGATCGGGCGATCTGTTCCGGGCCAGGCTGGACCAGATCATCAATATGAAGCACGAGCTGGTTCAGCTCGCCGGCAAGCTCGATTGGGACTGGATCGACGGCGAGATCGCCGCTCCATAGCGAGAATGGTCGGCCGGGCATCGCGACCCGCTTCATGATCGGGCTGCTGCTGCTCAAGCACATTTACGGCCTGTCCGATGAGGGGGTGTGCGAGCGCTGGGTCCATGATCCATATTTCCGTGTGCCACGAACACCGGCGGCGACGCCGGTGATGCTGCGTTGAAGATGGGAGTTTGGCCTCCCGGAGCCGGCCTGGGGGCAGGCTTCAAGCCACCTCATGCTGCCGCGTTCAAAAAGGCGCGGTGGTGAGCGACGAGGAAAAGGCGGTGAATGAAACCGTCAGGTAAGTGACAAGAAGATGAGCGCAAGCGAACCGCTGATGACGTATCGAAATGGGTTCAAGACGCTGTCAAAACGGGCGCGGGGTAATGGTGCCCGGAGGAGTGTGGGCGGAGCCTGGTTACGGCCCACGCGGCAGCCGGTGCATAGGCGGCATGATCTCGTCACAGGCTTCAACACGGAACGTGGGAACCTGACGCAATGCGTCAGGGGCGGAGCAACCCGTAATAGTGACGAAGCGGCTGTAATGGCCGCGGAGCAAAGGGGTTGCGTTATCCTGCTGGCGTCACTGCGCCAACCGGGAATACCGGGAGGAGTACGGTGAATTCCGGCAAACCGTTGCCCATCACCAAGCGGATGGTGTGGGAGGCCTATAAGCTTGTGAAGAAGAAGGGAAAGGCGGCGGGCGTCGATGGTCAGTGCGGCGGGTCGAGATTCCTAAGGCCGACGGTGGGGTTCGTCCCTCTTGGCATACCGACGGTCGCAGACCGTATTGCCCAGATGGTGGTCAAACGGTGTCTGGAGCCGGAGTTGGATACGCTCGCGCCGGGCTCCAACGCCTCTGTCACGACTTGCGCCTTGAACTCGTCCGACCAGCGTCGGCGAAGCTGCCGCGGTGCTCCTTCGAGACGGTCGGCGACCGCCTCGATCATATGGAAGGTTCTAGTTCCAGAACTAGGCTCAGACATAGAAGCTCACATCGGCTCACAAACTCAACAGCCGATAGCCGATCGCTCACCCACTCCGCTAGACGGGGTCTCTTTGCCGCTTACTCATGAACTCTTGATGCGCGCGGTCTATCGACACACGAAAGCTGACTGGATCCGGCTCTACATTGAACGGTGGCTTAAGGCTCCGGTCGAGATGCCCGATGGATCGGTCCAGGCGAGGACGACAGGCACGCCTCAAGGGGGGGGCGTCCAAACGACCGAAGCTCGAATGAAGAACCTGTCTCTTGTGACTGCGAGCATTGTGACGTCCGTCGCGGCGGTACCAGCATGCGCCGCGGACATCGCTGCGCGGCCGGTCTCGCCAATCGTCGCCGCGATCGGCAGGCAATTCACAGCAGCGGCAGTCCCGGGCCGAAATTGGTAAGCATTCTCGATGAGTCAGAAGAATATCAACGTAGAGACCAGCAGATTGAGGGCATGTTCCGTTTGGGGCGTGTGTGTGACGCTCGTCGGGTTATGAATGTATGACAAGCCGACGCTTGCATATATCCCCGGAGCGAGATGCGCGGTATATGTTCCCGTGATTGCCATGGTATCGCGATGCGCAAGCTGCCCTTTGGCCAAGGCCGCATCCACTGCAAACTTGCTCCACGCCGTGTTGGTGGCAACGAGAGCGATCAGATCACTGGGCCGACTATCAAAAGGTCCCTTCGCATAAAGACGAAGCTCGTAATACCGGCTGATCCTGTTCAGATCAGGCGGAGCTCCCATGACGGAGAATCCGCCGTAGATGCCGCGAGATGGCGCCCCCTCAACGTCACTCTGCCAGAGCTGCCTGTCAGCTGCGATGTAATAAAAATTATTCCCACTCTCCCTTTGCTGATCCGGATCCGCCAAATTCTTGTAGTGACTGCTGTTGAAGCCGATGCCCGCCCGCAGCCACGTGTCGGGTACGCCGGCAGCAGCCTTGCTCTTGTAGCCGAGTTCATCAACGAAAAGAATGCCCGCGTTGGCCGTGCTCCAGTTCAAGCCGGATGGATTCTCGGTTATCTGCGCATAGGGACCATCTGGGCTGATCGAGCGCTGCACGGAAACTTTGTTGTACAAGCGATCATCAAGATTGTACTTCAAGTTGACCGCGGGCGTGGGCGCGGGGTTGCTGCTCATGCCTGCTTGCAACAAGGCAAACATGTTTGATCCTGAGATCCCTCCGAACAATGTGCCGGTGAACTCGTTTTGATTTCTGAGATAGCCAAGTTTGAGTTCGAGCTTCCTGTCGAAGAAAGTTTGATAGTAGGCGAGCGTATTCAGTCCAACTCGATCTGGCCCAGGGCGCTTCCATGTCCAGTATTGCTGCTCGGCTCCCACGACGATCTGGCCATCGGGGACGCCAAATCGGCTGAGATCGTAGGTGACGATCATGAAGTTCGCCGTAGCAAACGTCGGATTCTGGCCCAAATAGAGCTGGTTGGCGATGCTGCTTCTGGCTGCATTCGGCAGCTGGTTGTCTGCAAATGTGTTGTGTGTCCAGCCGATATAGCCGATGCCGACGTCTGCCAGCGCAGATCTGATGCCGTGCTTGTCCTGATCAATCGTGTCGGCAGGGCCAGGTATGTTGAGCCACAACCCTTTTTCACGCAGATTTTCATACCTTGCGAAGGGCTCGATCGTCTTTTGCGTTCCCGCCTGAGCAGCCCGATCCGCGCTGTCGCGCTTGTCGAGAGACATGCCGGGACTTACTGCTGGCGCCCAGGCACCAGAGCGGATTGCCTGACTGATCATGGCGATTCGGACCTTTGTGGCCGGATCGGAAGCCCTTTGAATTCTTCGTTTGTTGGCCCGATCCGCAGTACCGCTCTTGGGATCAGGTTCGTTAGCTGTTTGTGCCAGCACGGAATTGCCGACCAGACAAACTGCTAGCGAAAGCGCGATCGCAAGCTCACGTCGCTTCCCGGTTGGTCGAAAGTTGAATGAAGGTGCCGGCGCAGCCGAGCCTATCCGAGGCGATGTCGTCGCAAGAAAGCGGTCATGCATAGTGTACTTCGGTCCGTGTCTGCTAGCCATGAATGGACTGCACTCCGCTCTGATTGGCCCAGAGCGGACTCCCAACTTTTTGCGTCAGGGGGCGAAGGGGCCGCCCTACAGCGGAAGATCCCTCGATCCAGCGAGGTCCGCTTTGCCTTGCCAAACCTCGTCACTGGCAGGCGCGAGCATGATCTCGTTGCATCTTGCTCTGTGCATCATGCGAGCGGCGCGCTGGCTCGGCGAGATGTTGGCGGCGACCATGCGGAGCCTCGGCTTTCCTCGCCGCCACGACGTTGCAAACGACGACCTTGCTTCACTGTGGGTCGCAGCAGTCTCGCGGTGCCGCGTACCTTGATCGAAGGCGTCTTTCTCGGCGAAATGGCAGCTACCAGAAAGCAAGCGTCGCCGGCCACGAGACGTGGCTTCATGAAGCCTCCTTGGTGTCGCCGAAAGACGAGACAGTCGATAGGCTCGAAGGCCAGAAAGCCTTGGAGCCTGTGCGCCCGGCGATCGCACCACAACGTCAATCATGGTTGCCCGGGAGAACAGAGAAAGTTGCCTCCCAGCGGGCTTTGGTGGGGGCGGACGAGCAGTTGGTAAATCCATCGGCTCGGCTGGTCCGGCCAAATCTGTCCTGCATTCGGAGTCCCTTGACATGCGCGGCTTTCGTTAATCGCGCTTGCCACGTACCCGCCATCTCGATCAATCTGCCGAGATTGGTAGTTGACCACGTGCAACGGTTCGACGACGTCGCAGGTCTCGGCAAAGCCGCAAGGCGGGCTTCATCGCGAAGACACTCCGGGAAGCCGCGGCCAGTTCGCATTCGAGCGCCGGCAAGGTAAGATTCTGCAAGGATCCGATGATACAAAAATGCCGCCATCGCCAACGAAGATGAGAACGATTGCTCGCTGGTGGCGCCATGGTGCTGGAGCCCGAGCAAAATGTCTCTTTGTGTTGCTCAAAAAGGGCGCCTCATGGGAACCGCTTCATCAAGCCGATGGGGCACACGATCGGGCGAGGTTGTGAAGAATGATATTGTCGACGGTCGATGCCCCAGGAATGCGTGAGCGTCACAAGCTCCAGCGTCAACGAAACAAGCCGATCGGAACAGGGGAAGTTGGGTGAGGGACGATGGAGATGATTGATCAAGCGGCCGCTCCGGACTTGCGGCCGCTCTTGCACAGACCGCCAAGACGCATTCTCTGGGTTTTGGTGCTCCCATCCGCCCTCCTCGGCTCGTGTGCCGCTGGCGCCTATTTTTGGGCCAACCTCGGAGAGTTTGTCGCGACGCCGGTAGCCCGGGAAGTCCCTCCAACGATGGGCCTGTCACCGGAGGACAGGGCATCCCTCTCCGAAATAAAGTGGGCGCAGCAGAAGGCTGGCGATGAGATGGCAGAGCTCAACCGCCGGTTCGATGCCCAGCGGCAGGACCTCAAGGTGATCTTGGATCAGGTCACCGCGCTGAGTTCGCGGATCGATTCCCTGCAGAATCTAATACCCATCCCCTCTGCGCCTTCCGTCCCTCCTTCGTCCCCAGCCCAAGCTGTTTCGAGCCCAGCCAAGAAACGCGTCGGGCAGTCCAAACCACAGGGACCCGTCTCCGTCGGAGGCGCGCCAGTGATCGCAGAACCAAAGACAGGCGAGCCTTGAGGTCTCAGACGGCTACAGGCGTGGCCGAATCTTCAGTCGCGCTCGAGGGAGTGGACCGTAGTTTCGCAAAGCGGCTTGTGGCGGTAAAACTTCTACGGGCGCCCGTGTCTCCAAGGGCACGTTCGCCCAGGTGTTCACCATCATTCGAGAGCACTCTGGAACAGGTCGCGCAGGACCCATTCCGCATGGTCGAGGCACTGAACGGCGGAATCCGCTGCACCATTCTTCTCAATTAACCCCCGGCAGTTTTGAGCTCATGTCTGAAAGATCATGTTATCACAGCACTGCTGTATCGTATGTATCTGACGGCTGCCGTCTTGCGCGACACGTGGACATGCGCGAAGCGCGAGACCTTAAGTCACTAGCTTTAAGGTCATCAGGCGATGCGGGTCGAGGTTTTGGGTGGGCTGGAGCGGCGGCGGCGCTGGTCGCAAGATGACAAGGCGTGGATTGTCGAGAGATGTTGGCGCCGGGCGCGAAGGTGACGGAGGTTGCGCGTCGCAACGCAGTAGCGGCCGGCCTCGTGTTTGCCTGGCGTTGGCAGGCGCGGACATCAGAGCAGGCTGTACCATCTTGCGCCGGTGCAGATCGCAGCTACCGAATGAGAGGAAACTCAGAAGCATCTGCTTGCGAGTGACGGCCGAGTGCACTCCGTGGTGGCTGCGCATATTGGGTTGATCGAGATTGATCTTGGCAACCGGTGACGCATCCGAGTGGATGCACACGTCGATCCGGAAGCGCTGGCGCGGGTCCTCGAGGTGCTTCAACGCCGACGATTGCCATACCGGGTAGCCATTCGGGTGGGCGAAGCGTGACCGATGGGCAGGACGGTCCATGTCATCCGCAGCCGCGGACACGCCTGCCGAGCGGAACTTCGCGCGTCTCATCTCTTGAAAACCGTGGAAGAGGCTCCGTCCCCGGCGCACGGCAGGGGCCGCTTGCGCGCGCCGCTGCCGTCTCGCCAGCGTTCTGCGCTGGAAGAGCCCACGCAACGGGTAATTGATCAACCTGTCCTTCCAGGCGAGATTCGGCAATTGTTGGATGGTCAATCTTTTTCGCCGCTAAATTTGATTCAAGGAGTCTTGGCAGGGGCAGATCGAATAAACCATTCGATAGCCGAAGGTTGGGACACATCGAGCTTTTGGCAGGACCCGCCATCAGGATCGTGATGAGCAACTCGCTGGGTCGATGCGGACAGTCCGGGCAAATGACGTCGTGCGCCAAGACCGTGGTGAGATCGGTCCGGTCGGTCGGGCAGAGCGGCGCAATAGTCCAGCATAAAGACAACGTCCTGAGTGTCCGGTTGTCGACAAACGCTGGTCGGCGATCGAACATCATGCAAGGTCATACGCCCCGATCTTCCTCGAGGAAGCTTCCGGACGGCATAGAAGTTGAATCTCATTACCTGAATCCGAAACCGAAGTGGCGTCCGTGTCTCACGTTCAAATGCCAAGGATCTCATTGGCCAACATCTTGCAAGGCCAACATCTTGCAAGAGGCGGGTGGACGAGGTCGGCCTCGTGATATTGACAGAGGTTTGTAAGGCGTTGTCCCCTCCCTGGGATCGAATGACTAGGCGTCTGGATCGATCAGCGGCGGACGTCGGCTCATTGCCTCCCGGACGCGGCGCCCCGATCAGGCACCCCTCGTCAGCAGCGTTACATGCCCGACAGCAAGCTGCCGGAATGGTCCTTCTTTCTCTTGAATTCCTCGTCAGCACTTACAAACCATGCAGTTCACGTTGCTCGTCACCTTATTGATCGGCTTTATCTCACTATTCTACTCAATCGCCGGTCAAGTCGGAGGTGCTGCTTTTCTCGCAGTGATGGCCTTTGCAGGACTTCCCGCCGAGCAGATGCGGCCGACCGCACTTGTTTTAAATGTTTTTGCCGCCAGCTATGCGACTTGGCGACTGCATCGACATGGAAGGATAGCGTGGAGCCTGCTTTGGCGGATCGCGATCCCGTCAATGTTGGCCGCCTTTATCGGCGGCCTGTTCGTGCCCGGCGGCTCGCTCTACTACATCATGACCGGCACCCTGCTGATTGCGGCCTCCGTCTTGATGCTGGTCAAACGTGATCTTGACAACGCCAAGCGGCGTCAGGTGCGGCTTGCTCGCGCTGCGCCAGTAGGCGCTGTCACGGGCTTGCTCTCCGGATTGACGGGGATAGGTGGTGGTGTATTTCTTGCCCCGTTGATCGTGGCGCTTGGTTGGGCGTCTCCGAGGCAGGCCGCCGGACTCTCCCCACCGTTCATCCTCAGCAATTCGGTGCTCGCGCTGGCCGGCATGCTGTTGTCCGGTCAGTCAGTGAATCCGGATGTTGCCTTCTATGCAAGCAGTGCAATTCTTGGAGCCATGCTGGGGACCTTCATCGGGCTGCGCTGGATGTCGGATCGGGCCACCCGATATGTCCTTGCGGCTATCATGCTGTTTGCAGGCGTCAGGTTGTTGCTTCGGTAATGAAGTGCGCAAAGCTCGGGCGTGGCTGCATCGGAGCTTTCTTGTGTCTCGCCTCCCGGCGCCCTGGGGTCGTCCAAGCTTCGGTCTCGCTGCAACACCCCGAGACCCTAACTGCTAGTGAATGAAAAGTTCAGTGGCAGGTCACTTTCAGTTAGCCGTGCCCGACCCATGATATTCGACCGACGGGCTGCCCCGCTCGCGGTTAAGTCGTTGAATAAAATGCAGGACTGCTTTTACGGGCGCTCCTTCCGCGCAGTTGGCACGACTCTTGAGTGTCTCTTGCTGCCCGACGGCGGGAGCTGCCGACCGGCACCACTGATCGATTCTCTCATTGAGAAGGAGGCAGCAACGAAGAGCGATATATCAGCTTATGGCGTGACCTTCTCACTGCTGGAGAAGCATCTGCAACTTCGGGAAGCTGGTCCTGGATGCTGATAGGAGCAATTGGCGGAATTCTCGAGGTGGCAGTCTGCTGTAGTTATTCTGCGGGCGTCCGGTTTCTTACACATGAGCCGCAGGACTGGACTTGAACAACATTGGTGATGAAAACGCCGCGCGGACTGCGGTGCATTCGTCAGCTTTGGCAATCAACGAGGTAGGACTTGGATTGTCTGAAATTTCTTCGGACAGCTATCACGAGAAAGGAGCTGCCAACCTACGTCTATGGTTATCCTTCCAAGCGAGCGTATCGGGCTTTTCCGCAGCCACTGCGCATAACTGATGTCGTTGAGCATGCTGGCCGCTCTAAGCAAATCAACATCTATATCCATATCCCGTTCTGCCGCTATCGCTGCACTTACTGCACGCTCTTTCTTGCAACGGGGCAAAAACCGGAGACGAGGGAATCTTATGTTGTTCGACTGCTGGAGCACATCGCGCGATATGGACAATACTTCGGAGATCGAGAGATTGTAAGTGTCTATTTCGGCGGCGGCACGCCGACCTTGCTGACTCAGCATCAATTCGGCAGGCTTTTCGCCGCCCTCGATGCCGCATTTCCAAAACGAAGCCGGAAATGTGAGATTACCGTCGAGAGCGCGCCAGACACCTTCGACAACAACCTTCTAGATTGCTTGAGGGCCCTTGGCGTCAACCGAATGAGTATAGGTATCCAGAGCATGGTGCCCGGCGAGCTTGTCCAAACCGGTCGACCATATGCGGTCGAGACAGCACAAGCGGGGATCAAAGCGCTCATGGACCGCTTTTCCAACGTCAACCTTGATCTGATCTACGGCCTGCGTGGTCAAACCCGTGATTCCTGGATCTTTTCGCTTGGCCGCGCGCTCGACTATGAGCCGCAGACACTCTCTCTTTACCCTGTTGTTGTTCGTCCGATGACAAACATCATGACCTCGAAGGCGCACAATCCCGAACTATTCTTCTCTGAAGCGGAAAAGTATGAGGTCTACGACCAGAACGTTGCTCTGATGGCGTCTAAACATTACCGTCAGGAATCCTTCACGCGTTTCACCAAGATCGCAGGCGAGCGAGCCTACCGGCAAGAGGCCTCGGATTTTGAGGGAACACCCCTGCTAGGATTGGGAGTTGGCGCCAGAAGCTATTTTGGGCCATATCACTATAGCGCGGGCGATGCCGTCGACTGGCGTGCGGCTTCGCCCAACATCGACGCTTTCTCGGCGCGCCCCTTCGATCCCGACGCGATAGCATCGCATGGAATCAAACTGACGCCGGAAGATCTTGCGCGTCGCTACGTCTTGCTCGGCCTCACGTTGTCGGCTCTCAGCAAAAGGAACTACGCTTCAGTATTCAGACGCGAACTGGCGGTCGATTTCGGCGAAGAGTTCAAGGCGCTTGAATGTCTGCAACTCGTCGACTTGGCAGACGGTGATACTTATCAACTGACTCATGCGGGATTCAAATATTCGAGCACTATGGCGCGAATATTTTACTCGGACACGATGGCGGCCCTCGAAGAGCAATATCAGGCAACGTGAGGTGCTGTATGGCAAGAAATGGCGAAGCATTCCCCTTTTTGGTGGGATTCAGGCTACGACAACCCCTACGTCTCGTGTATGGGTGGTCCCAGCCCCGAAATCTTCGAGATAGCACCGGCTCTCCGTGCGAAGAGCGTGGTTGTCGAGGTGGGTTGCGGCGAGGGGCGCAATGCGCTCTATTTGGCGCATTTTGATCATCAAGTGATCGCGACCGACATCTCCGAAGCCGCCATCTCCAAGCTGAATCGGCTCGCAGGCGATCTTGGCGTGAACATAACGAGCGATGTGGCTCGTGTTGAAGACGTCCAGCCGCCTGCCTACCTTGACGTCTTTATAGCGCATTCCGTGTTGCATTTCACGGAACGGACCGTCTGGAAGCCGCTCGTCACGACCTTAATCGATCGGACGCGGCCTGGAGGATTTCACTGCTTCACCAACACGCTCGATCGACCAGACCATCCTATCCCCAAGGAGGGGGTGACATCTGGTCACAAGAAATCGTTCTCGCGCGGAGAGCTGGAGGCCATCTACACCGAAGCCGGTTGGGAGATCTTGCGCTCCGATCATTACATTAAGTGGGACTCTCACCCTGGCATTCCAATCCATTCACACTGCATCGAGAAAGTTGTGGTTCGTAACCCCGTTGGATCTGAAGATCTCCCCCGAATGATTGTCGAATCCATCAAGACAGCCGGGACGATTCCTGCCAAACAGTTTGATACCTTGAAGCTGGGCACGCCACGCGATGTGATAATTGAAATGCTCGGCTCGCCGCCAGCCAGCCATGAAGTGACGACTTCCCGCAAGACAGTCGGCGGCAACAATCAAGAGGCCATAGCTGACGGCTACGTACGTGAGGATATGATCTATGGCGATCATGGCCTGCAGTTCGTAAATGGAACACTTACCGGCAAATATCGATACTTCACACCGCCGAAGCGCTTGAGCATTCGAGCTGAGTGATGCTTGAAAGGGTTCTCATTGGCCGCCGAAAAACGTCTCGGTCTCATCACGACAGCCACCGAGGTTGCGGGGGACCTCGGCGAAGACGAAGATTGGCTGCGCGACGTCGCCCATGAAGTGGAGTTCGAGGACGGAGCCATATGGGTCTATGGCCTTGGCGAAGGCGGTGTCCCGGCGTTCACCGACGTCAGCATCGAACGCCTCATCGAGCTCATCCAAATTTATGAATTGACTGGACAAAATCCAGAGTTGCTTGAGCGCTGACCGTCAGAACAATCCAGCCGAGGCTGCGGCCTGCACCAGATGCGTACGCTGTATCTCGGAATCTCGCCTCTCCAGATTGGCGCCCAGTGGTTTGGGGGCGCGGTCCGGCACGTCGCGATGAACCGAGTAAAGAAGGGTAGATGCATCGTGCCGGCTGAGACTACTTCCGGTCCGCTCGTCCTGTTGCGGTCGAACGAGCCGCTTCGACATTCGGCGCGAGTTTGCAGCGCGATTTGCCGCCGTTTGTGAGATTGGCACATCCGACGAGATCAGGGCACGTGTTCACAGGCTGCGGGAAGAAGAACAAGCGGTCTCGTCTGAGCATCCACGTAAAGTCCGAAAGCATCGCGGCGCTTCAGGCTTGCGAAACGCGAAGTTACGGCGGAACGGTTGAGCCGCGCTATTCTTCGGGAGGCGCGAGCTTCGCGATGGCTGCCTCCAAAGTCTTCGTACAACGAATGAGATCAGCGAGCACCTTCTCGTCGATATCAACCCGTCCCTGATACTCTGCAAGATTGCGCTCGTTATGCGCTTTGAGGAAGATTTGAACGTCAGCGGCACTGGCGCCGATGGTATGAACAAGCGTTTGGAGCACTGAAATCCGATCTTCGGAGCGATAACCGTCACGCCGTAACGCCGCCAAAGCCAACCGATGCGCAGCACCATAGGCAAGCGTAAACTTGCTGTCGGGATCGAGATCCTTTTGGGCGTCGGTCAAGCCTATCCGCGCTGCGGCCAGCATACCGTCATACTCTGAGCGAGATGGAGGCTCCGCTTTAAGCTTCTTGATCTTCACGAGGTTGTCGAGTTCTTGCTTGCCCATGCCTTTAAATCCTTCTCCGAACCGACAATGAAAATCTTGGGTCGATCATTGAGTTTCTGAACAAATGACCCTTTCTGCGATGACTTCCGGCGCCACTCATCGGGTGCGAGAAATGTGGGGCTGACCTTCCGGCCCAGTCTTAACCCGACATCCTGCGCGGTTGTATAGAGGTCAGACAGCCTGAGATCGTCGCCAATCACCATGAGATCAATGTCGCTTTGCGCGACCTCAGTTCCCATGGCGAAGGAGCCATACACAAACGCCGCATCTACAGCGCCCGCGTAACGCTTGAACGCTTCCCTGAAGGCCTTGGTTAAAGCTTCAACATTCAAGCAGCGGCTCCTTGAGCGCTCCGGATGCGGCGCCCTAGCGTCACGCTCGGCCTGGCTTTTTAGACGCTGATATTCATCGACCGAAAGCAGCACCAACCGTTCGCGGCCGTTCTTCGTAATGGTCACGGGCTCGGCCAACGCCTTGTCCTGATAGAGGCCGAGGTTTCGTGAGAATTCCGCAGAACTGACCACTGACATGGAATTATCCTGATAATCCGTTGTTTCCATAAGATACGTATCTTTTCTGATCGATCAAGGAAATTCCGACAATGTATTGAAATCACTTGGCTTTGAAGCTCGCGCTCCCGATGGATCGAACTCAACCTTGTTAAGCGGCGTTCGACGGTTGGGACTTATTTGACTGGCGTTTCGGCGGACCAAGACATGTGTGGCGAAGCGAATTCTGCGACGTTCACCGAAGAGATTTTGATCCACCTGTCCGGCAACAATGCGCCGGAACCCGAAACGGCTGACATCCCCCGGCTGCGGCGCGCTGATCCTCGCGATCGAGGCTAGAACTTCTCCTGCGTGCCATCAGCACTCATTTCAATTGCCATACGACTTGCGGCGCAAGACCATGCAGTCAGCCATCGGGGGATGGAGGAGCGGAATTTCTGCAAACAGCTGGATTGCTATCGCTTCGGCAGACCAACATTTCGCCGCCTGGGGCCGAATTGGCTGCTCGAGGATACCTGCGCTCTCGTGCAAGGCGACCTTCGTCAAAGCCGTAGATATTCTCCTTCCGCAGATAGAACGGGCACTCCGCGCGATTGTCGATCCGATTGGCTGCCGGTTACGAAGACGGACCCTTAAAATGCCAGGCGTTAGCCTGGCCGTCGGCACAAGAGGCATCCTTATTCCGATCCGCTTTCCCTCGGTACTTGGACCGAATTTGAACCTCCACCTTCAGGCGTTTTCTGCGGACGCTCGCGCCCTCAACCTCAACGAGGTTGCCCACGCGCTTGGAACTGGTGTTCCATGAGCATACGGCCCGGCTTGTCATCCATTCGCTTCTCTCCTTGGTGTTTGGAAAGAACGCGCTAAAGAACTCGGTACGCGGTCCAAGTGACACTTCAAGTTTGATATCCCAACCAATATCGATCCTTATGAAATGCTCCTCGATGACTTCCGCGACTTAATGAAAGAACAGCATTCGGCCAGACGGGCAGTTCCACTGCTCCCTTGAGGCGTACCATCTGCGCGAACGGGTAGCGGCCCGGGGCGCTTCGTCCGATCACTCGTTTACGAGCAGCGTTGATGCTTTTGGAGCGCTCACATGCGTGGCTTCCTCAATAAGGGGCGCGGTCGATATGAGCGTCGAACGCGGCAGCAATAGCGCGAATGACAAAACGGTGCTCCTGCCTGACACGGATGAGACCCTCTTCGATGTCCAACATCCCGTCTTCCGCGAGCATTGCCAAGCGATCAGCTGAATCGAGAACAGCAATCGGATCAAATCCGTGGGCAGCACAGATTGCCGGTACGTCGGCCTGCAAGTCGCACATCAGACGCTCGATGATTGCGGCGCGGAGGCGATCTTCGGCGGTGAGACAGTAACCTTTTGAGATTGCCCGACGGCCAGCTCTGCGGAGACGGCCGATGGCTGACAGACCGAAGCCGATCACGGTTCTACAGGTATCGGCTGAATAACCCAAGGAGTTGCGGCGCAGCTGACCGGCTTTCTGTGCCAGCGCGAGCTCGTCGTCCGGCAAGGCGAAGTGGTCGAGCCCGATTTGGCGGTAGCCAGCGGAGACCAGCGTATCGGCCACGGCCGCGGCTTGCTCGGCGCGGGCAACATTGTCCGGCAGCGCCGCCCCGTCGATCTGGCGCTGACGTTTCATATAGGAGGGAACCTGGGGCGTAGCCGAAAACCGCGAGCCGGTCGGGCTGCATCGCCAGGGCCGTCCTCGCTGGAGTGCACGCAGGACTGCACTGTCTGATGTGGCAGCCCGAAGAGAAGGTCGAAGTTGATGCGGCTTATTCCATGTTGGCGAAGATTTTCGACGGCAGACGCCGTGTGCGCCTCGCTCTGGAGGCGGTTGACCGCCCTTTGAACCAGGGGGTCAAAGCTTTGCACGCCGATGCTCGCGCGGCTGGCGCCGGCTGCGCCTAAGGTTTCGGCCATCTCCGCGGTGAACGCGCGCGGGTCGATCTCGATGGCGACGGTAGCCGATTCGCTGAACGCGAAGCAGCGGCGTAGGAGTTCCATCAGGGCGAGGAAATCGGCCGGCGCAATGGTGGTCGGCGTTCCGCCGCTAAAATGCACGTCGCTCACGGGCAAAGCGCGCGGCACTTGCTCTGCGACCAATCGAATCTCCTCCCGCAGCACCGCCACAAAATCACGAATCGGCCGCTCGCTGCGAGTGAGGCTCGTGGGGAAGCCGCAATACCAGCAGATCGACCGGCAGAACGGAACGTGGAGATAGAGAGATACGGGGTCGTCGGGCGGCAGCCGCCTCAACCATGTCTCACAAGCGTCGGCGCCGACGGTCGCAGGGAAATCAGGTACGGTTGGGTAGATAGTGTACCAAGGCAGACGAGCATCGCAATACTTGTTCAGAAGTGAGGTCTGCAGGGCTTAACATTCCCATGCTCATACAACATGAAGCTGACCTATGCTCTCTCCTGTGTCTTTGCGTTATGTCAACGCGCCCGCTTTGAAATCAGCTCCCGTTCTCGTTTACTAGGAAGGAATTGCATATGCGATGGTCGCACGCTCCTCGTTGCTGCATTCTCTACGTCTGTGCTGCCAGCACAGATCAAAAGTGCAAGCAGGTCGAACAAATAGCCTCTGTGTACACTGAAAGCTTCAACACGCAGTGATAGCGCAGGGGGCGCTGCGCTGTTCACGAATCGAGGCGCTTTCGATCATGCAGCAGGTTTGCCTTCGGCTGTTGCGGAGTTCATTCAAGATTCATTCAAAGGCAACTCGATCATCAGGGACAACCCGCGGATTAGATCTGGCCCCTTGGGGCGGAATGGCGCTTGGTCTCGGTGGATCTCGCGTCACCAGCAAGAATCCCAGCGGAGCGTGCATCGAAATCCCGTTCCGAGCCTGGTGATGTCACCGACAAGCAGTTGCTTGTTAGATGAAAACGCCAAATGCGAGATCCTACAACTTGACGCTACGTGCGGTTCAAGTCCCTGGGAGCCCGCATGAAAACATTTTGGACCCCAAGTTGGAAAAATGGTTGAGCCTCAATTCCGCCACGCTGCTTGTCTCATTGCCGCAAGCATCATCACGGATGTACTGATGATGTTGGGGCGGGCCCGGCGCACTTCCAACCCCGGCAAAGTGCGTCGGGGCGCCTTGGCGGCATCCCGTCCCGTCGCCAAATCTAAACAGCTCACCACGCGGGGCTGGCAGCCATGCGCGCGTGCTGGAAGGTCGTCGCAGCGAAGAGACGGATTGAGCATCCAGCCCGCTCCCAGCAGCTGGCGCAAACGGCGCTGTCGCGTTTCCTCCTCCCGGTGTCACGATTGCTTCAATGCGCTTAGTACGCGGGAACCGATCGCTATCCTGTCAAGCGCTTGTCTGGACGGTTGATTCTAACGCGCCCGACAATTGGTACGACACTTGCTGATCCGATCCACAGGTCCTCTCCCTCTGGAGTTGCGCATGCCAAGTGTCCTCTGCATCAAGCAGGTCTCGCGACGCCGCGTATCTCCCGTTGCGCCTCTGACGCGACCATTATTTGCTCCGTCGATTCATTCGCGCCGGACCTGCCTGACGGAACGCCTCAGAGGCCGGGCACTGATGCTAGGCGGTTACCTTTTGCGTCGACTGTTGCGTGTTGCTCATCGATCGCGCCCTCGACGCCGACGAACGGCGGAGGACCAGCCAAGGGTGCGCGATGGCAATCTGCAAGATTGGGAAGAAAAGTGACGCCCCCATCATCTTCGCCAGCAAGCAGAGCATCGATGCCGATATCGAGCAGGTGGAGCCTGGCACCTCCAAGCAAGTCGGCGTGCTCTAGCTCACCGAGATCGCGAAGTGCAGCGCCTGGGGCCCCCTCGTGCTCGCCCTTGAGACCGAACGAAGTGTCAGTCAGGCCGGACCCCGGTCTCGCACAACCTAATCTGACCTGTGCCGACGTCCTAGCCGCTGGTGCGGTTTGGTTCGTATCGCCAGTGAAGTCTTTACGACCGTCGGATCACCTCAGATCGATCGCTCGCGCACGTCGGTCAGACCAGCAATCAGACCTTCTGTCACCGCCTGCATTGCCAGGGCAATTGGGCGCCGGAACGGCATCGAAGGCGCAGACCATCAACACGGACAACATTGCGGCGATCATCGATTTCGCCAGTGCCTTATCCGCGAGCCGGACAGATCAAATTGAGGGTGCATCGGCGCTGTGGTTGCGGCGCGCCGTTCAGCCTGGGTCGAAGGATGGCCGCGGCACCTCGGCCGTTTGACGGCGACGATCACGCCGCTGCGGCTGGCGGCAGGGCAACGAATTCGGGAATGGCGCCTGACGCAGCATACGAGCGCTCCAGACTTCACGAAGAACAAACCCAAGAGTTCAGGTCATGGAATGGAACTTGGCTCCGCCTGAAACAGGCGCAATCGAACGCCGTGACACCGACCTTGATCGGCGTCCTCAGGCGCCCATCATGGATCTTTTCAGCTTTACTGAATGCGCAAACCAGACGCATTCGCTCAGAGCGCTGTTCGAGCTTCTTGTAAGCTGTGCCACCGAGGAGGGGTTCAGTGAAGTTGCTTACGGCGCCCTCAACTTCGTCGAGCCACTTCGGCTGGCGGAGTATCCACCCCCGACTGTGGCTGTGAAGTGGCCGCCAGACTGGTGCGACCGATACTTCAAACGCAAGTACCATACCATCGATCCGGTGGTCCGGCGGACGCCCATGCTGTCGCGGCCGTTTTTGTGGGATCAACTCGCCGACCACTATCAACTTCAACCCGACGAGAGACGCGTACTGGATGAGGCCAGAGAGGCAGGCCTGAAGCATGGCATGAGCGTGCCGTTGTTTGGACCGTTGGGCCGCGTATCTGTGGTGTCGTTTGCATCTCCGTCCGACGATGCTGATCCTCAAGACCGCATTGGTCATCTCAACGCACTGGCGTGGCACTTTCACACCGCCTATGGCGAGATCGCAAGCCCCTGTGATAATGGCCGTGAAAAGAAAGTGGCGCTATCGCAGCGGGAGATCAGTTGCATGCGCTGGGTGGCAGAGGGAAAATCGTCCTGGGAAATTGGGAAGATCCTGCAAATCAGCGAGAATACCGTCAATTTTCATATCAAGAATGCGATGCGAAAGCTGGGGGCGACCAGCCGAATCCAGGCGATCGTGATAGCGATTCGCCTTAATGTTCTTTGAATTCCTCACTCGAATGGCGCAAGCGCCAATTGGCTAAAGTGATGCTCCCGGCTTCGGGTAAATCTCAGCATGGCACTAATTACCGAAACAGCAGACACACCGCTCCATCGAGACGAGCGATTTGAAACCTCACGCCGCGTCAGGTTGTGGGGCTCCGTAACCTTCAGATGAGATGTCTGATCAACTGACGTGGACCGTCAGCGTTGGGGCCCCGGAGGCGTCGTGCCATCCAGCCAGTGATCTCGCTTAGGCGAGCTCGAGCCTGGTGCTTCGGAAAGTGCAGCAGGGATGCCGCTGGAGAGGAGCGCTCGAAGAAAGAACCCCGACCGATGGTCGGGGCTCTCGATTCACCGCCGCAAGCGCGTGGAGATCACTATTTTGCAAACGCCGGGCTGAACTTGTAATTGAGCCGTGCCGTGATGAGATCGATGTCCTGGTGGACGCGGTCGGCGCCAACGGCTGTTGGGAAGGTTACGTTGCTGCCCTGCATGAACAAGTGGTCATACTCGACGCCAGCTGACCAGCTCGGCGTGAGGCTGACTTCGACACCGGCGCCGAGCGCGCCGCCCCAACGCACATCATTGTTTCTGGCAAACTCGGTCCCAGTCCCCACTGAGTTGATGTGATAGGTGTTGCTGGTCACCGCGGCACCGCCCTTCGCGTAAAGCAGCACGGCATTGAACGCGTAGCCGACGTGGCCGGTCAGCAAACCGAACGCATCTGTCTTGGTGCCAACCGTGCTTCCTGGGAAGGCGGTGCTGACATTGGAGCCGCTGAAGTCGGCCCAGTTGCCCTGACCTTCGATGCCGTAGACCGTCCTGAAGATCTGCCAACGATAGCCAATCTGGCCGCCAATGGTGCCGCCGGTTGAATTATGGCAGCCCTCGGGAGTGACGCCATTGAAGTCCCAGCAATTGTCGCTCGATCCCCAGCCACCATTGATACCGACATAGTAGCCGGTCCAGTCGTTGATTGGGGCTGCGACCGGCAACGGAGGCACCTTGATGTTGACGGGCTGCACGGCGAAGTCCGCACCAAATGCGGGCGCGGCCGCACTGAGTGCGCCGATGCTTGCAGTCAGAATCAGCAAATTCTTCATTCGAGTGTTCGTTCCTTTCGATGCCCCCCGGCGCCGTGCGTCTTAGCAACATCATCGCGAATTGCTGTAACTGCAGCACAACATTGTTCCGGAAGAAATCGGCCGAAACGCACGCTGCGTCAGCTTGTGAAGCGCGCGCAACCACCATCGTGCACAGCTCGACCGCGATGTTCCGAACCGAGAGTGGGGCACGCTTAGCGAAAGGCAAGTCCGGATTAGACAACGCTGAATGAACGGACAGTCTTTGATCGATTAGTGTGTTCGTTCTTAGCAGGCGATCCGTTCATCATGGCCTACGAAGCGACGGAGTGGCGCGGCGTGTTTTCCCTCACGCCACTAACCAGCTTCAAAGCCAAGCTACGGCAACACTAGCAGGGTCGCGCGCGCTGTCCGGTGAGTTTCGCCAAATGATGAGCGCTTGACGAAGCACGCTTCCAGGGGCGATCAAGCTCGTCCGTCCAGCAGGACGACCAGGCTGCCGTTTGCGATCATGGCGCGTGCGGCGATCATCGATAAAATCCACCAAGGCCTCGAACTTTGCGGCTCAGCCGGACCGATCGCAGGTCTTGCGCGATGTTGCTCGATCTCTACGCGCTCGCGGGAGCGACAAAAAGTACAACTCGGCCGGGCTCGTGCTTGGCTGTGTTGTGCGGCGCAGTGTTCGCCACGCTTGGCGAAGTGCCACCCTGAATGTGCGCAAGCGCACGCTGAGCCAACGGCAGGAGCAGAATCTATCGCATGCATCGTTTAGTGCGTAAAGAATAGCGCGCCTGTCTCGCTCTTCATCGCGTTGCTCTCAGCTTCTAGCTGACTGGTCGCGCAGCGCCACGAGGGGTGACAGGCAACAGTAGTCGAGGACGTGGTTCGCGTTCAGCGGGGCACAATACCAGCGGAGGAAGATTGGCTCGACCACGATCGATGCGGGCGCCGGCTTCCTGCTGCGTAAGATCACGAAGAGCCGTAACGAAAGCCGAGCGTTTGCCGCCAGTGGAGGTGCGAGCGACCTACTGCTTGGTCGATGGCGCCAGTTCGGCGCGTAAATTGCGTATCGCCTCGTTTGCCAGATGCAAGGTATTTCGTTCGCCGTTCCTTATCGAACACTCCAGGAAACCTCGCAATCGGCTATGAAGGACTGTCTTGAGATTGTGCGCCAGGATCGGGTCCTTCTCGATAAAGCGCCACGCTTTGTCAAATGCGACGCTCACGAGGGCCTCTGGCGCTTGCACTTGTTCGGATAAGACCTGATCCATCTCAAAGCTCCACTCGACGTCCTGATAAGGAAGTAACTTGTCCACGGCGAAACCGAGAGCCTATGACCTGCCCCAGCAAGCAAGAGATCGGGTCCGCGGCCGGGTCGCGCATCGAGCTGCTCTCGGCGTACAATGAAGTTTATATAGAGGCTTGTTGAAGTTCGGATGACCGAATGCCGTAGTGCCAAGCGCGATTCGAATGATTCTGAATCGCTTGAATCGAACGTGCGTTGTCGCGTGCGTCTCTGCCCCATTGCCCGTATTGCTTGGCGTCGTCCAACACTGGTGGCTCTTCTTCCAGGCAATCGAAGATCGATTCCGTACCAATCGCTGCTACAGCCGTGCATCACGAAGTGGCCGTTCGCCAAGCTTTCGCAGCGTCAAGCTGAGGAGCATTCTAGCCGCAGTACTGTCCGTCTTCCATGAAGTTGTTCGCCAATCGTGTGGCGTATTCCGGACACTGCTCGTTTGCTTTGTAACATGTGTCTGCGGCATGCCCCTCGGTATCCGTTGTTCGACCCGTGGGTATGGCCCCGTGCACTTGGTGCGCCTTCTGCCTCGAGTAAAGCGCACCAAGGGAGAAGATGAGGAGATGCTGAGCAATCGCGACAATCCGAGGGTTCGTTGTCGTCCTGCCAAGAAGTGTGGTGTGTAGTTCGTTGTGGGCGTGTAAGGGGCAATGCGGCCGCAACAAGGGAGCCAACCATCCGGGAAAAGTCAGACATTAGGCCGGCGATCAGCCCGTACCGGTGTCTCGCACCCATGCGTTGCGTCGCACGTCCGCGGCATCGGCCGCGAGGTTGGCTGTGGGCATTTAGGACACTATAGCTATGAAGTACTCGAGTAACAGAAAGTGCAGCTGAGATCGAAAAGGAGCTGTATCATCTCCGGCGCAAAATCGTTTAATGCGGCGCCGCCCTTCCGAATCGGGCGGCGATTGGGGACGGCTGCGAAATGGACAAGCCAGTGGAAGCGACACGCTCGCGCGATGGTAAGCCCAGCCTTGCTGCGGTACTCAGTGCAAGATCGCAACAGGGCTGCCGGCCCAGCAATGAACGCTCTGTAAGCCCACCGTCAACCGCAGAAAAACACCAGGTCGCATCTCACTCCGCCGCACGCGACAGAATTAGCGTGGCGATCTTCATCCGGTTGGCAGGAGTTCGCAGAGCTGCCGGTAAGGCCGCCGCTGCTTGATCGAAAACGCGTCCCAAGACCTGAAGGTCTTCCGGATAGTAAACGCCGCGGTCCCGGGACATTCGCGCCGTTCGCCCATCGCCGGTGTGGCCATCGGTTCTGGTATCGCCGAGCTGGCTAAGCTCCAGTTCTGCTGTTATCATTTCGTTTGTGAGTACGTTAAGCAGTCGGACGGTGTCGAGCTCGTTGCCTTGTTCGCCGATCAGGGCGGCAACGATGTCCAGTTGCAGGTCGATGCGATCTTCAAGGTCCTGTTTGCGTGAATTGGAAGGGTCAAGTTCCACGGTGTTGCTCCATAGCAATTAAAAGCGGGGTAGGCCGAGTAAGGAAGTGTGTTTCGTTTTTCCGATTCGCGAGGGGGCGGACGCGAGGCTGGAACGAATTGCGGCCGCACAAGAAAGCCGTGCGCGTGGGGTCGGTTGAGAGCGGCGCACAGGACGAGAGGGCGACGGTGCCGGTTTGTTGGAAGCACGGTGTGGGCGACCGCGGCCGAGCAAGACTGAGCACGCGAGCGGAACGAGAATCTCCGATCACCCGACGTAGGAGCCGGGGAATGAGACCGCGAAGCTGGTCTGGTCACACAGGTCGACATCAGTGCCTCGTCCTGACCGGAGGACATGTGTCTTGCAACTAGGATAGCCGGTTAGAAGCCAGCATTGCGTCGCCAGCAGGCCGCCACAACGCCGGTTTGATGGCGCTGCCCGAGCTGTTCAAGGCGACAAATCCAGGCCACGCTTGCTGAGAGCGCAGTGTGCCGGTTCGAATTCTAAGCGGCGTCGCGCGTCGACCCCGGCCAATGAGAGTGCGTGAGAACCAATCCTCTGGGGCGCGTTTGGGGTGACGGCAATTGGGTCGGCGACAACGCGACAGACTGCGCGCCGGACGTTGCGATGAGCCATCTGACTGCAGCGGGCCCGCACGTGCGTCGATTTGAAAGAGCGAGACGTCTCGTTGCAGATGCAGGCACGAGGGATTTGAGTTGGCCTGCGACTACGCTGAAAGCAAAAAGGGTCCATTGTCACACGACGCTCGTGAAAGGTGCTTTCCGGAAACCGGCGATCGACTATGGGATATTTAGCTAAAACCGGTAAAATCGAAAGTTTTGATGGAACGCATCCAGCTCCCGGATAGCGCGCGCGAGCACGATCAACCTGCTTTGGATGACGCACTATGCCAAGCCATATGAATGGGTTCGGCATGTCATGCCAGCGCTCCCGAAGCCAATCACGTCATCGCCGATGATATCGGTCAAGCAGCTGACATGATGGTACTCGAGGCGCGCTCTGGTGTCCTTGTTGTCGGAGGACCTCCTGCAGTGCAGGCAGGAGGTCCAAATCTGCGGCCAATAAGTCCTTTGCGGTCGGCAGGACGCTCGATCGTAGACGGAAGTGGTGATGCGTTGGCCTGCCGAGGTGAAAAGCTCGGATAGATCTTGTCACCCAGACCGAGGGATGATTTCGGATTGAATTGTGGTTGCGGTGTATAGGGAAATCTCCAACGGCAGGTTTCCGAATGCAAGCTGGCAAAGTAGGTAGTTGGCACCTGCCTGCTCCATCTGATTAAGGAGGAGCTGTCGGACGGAAGCTGGTGTTCCGACGACGCACAACTCGCTCTCAAGCGCTGCATCGAAGGTCAGCGGCAGGTTAGGTGGTGTCGGAATGGCATTCCGCTCGTAAAGGAATTTGAAGCTCTCCAGCCATCGTCGATAAGCAGTTTCGGCGGCGGCATGGGCGTCTTGGTCAGACTGCGCGATCACGACCATGCGGACCAACCCGAGAAATGGTTCTCGACCGTCTGCGGTTGCATTGCGCGCGCGATGGGAGCGGAACGCATCCGTAATGTTTCGGACAGCAGAGGAGGGGCCCACGCACGCCAGATTAGCACCATGTGCGGCGGCCCACTCCGCCGACTCGGCCCGATTGCTCGCGATCCAGGTCGGCGGATATGGACGCTGATAAGGCCTCAAAGTTAAGGGTATCTCGCTCAGCTCAAAATGGTGTCCCCGATAGGATAACGTATGCCCCCTCAGCGCAATATCTAAGATTTCGCTGGCTTCCTCATAACGGCCTGGCGCCGCGTCCGCACTGATGCCGAAATAGCCCCATTCGATCGGCTGCGAGCCCCGTCCGATACCGAGCTCGAGCCTGCCGCCGCTCAACTGGTCGAGCATGCAGATCTCTTCGAATGCGCGCAATGGATGATAGAGGTTGAGCAACAATACCAGCGGACCAACGCGCAGTTTCTGGGTACGCTGCGCTACGCTTGATAGAAACAGATTCGGTGACGGCCCTCTGCCATGTGGTGAGCAGTGGTGCTCGGCCAGGTGATAAGCGTAAAAGCCCAGAGAATCGCATGCCGCCGCCAACTTGAGGCGATCTTCGTATTGTCGGGCGACATCGCGGCCGTCGTCGTCCAAGTGGTCGAAAATGCCGCAAGTTAGTCTTGAAGGAAGGTCGCTTTTCACTCGATCATCTCCGATGGTGGAACAGGGTCCGGGTTGCTTCATGCCGTCGCGCTCAAATACGTCTCGTTGATCATTGGCGCTTAGCGTCGTCTCTTTGGGATGCGTGGCTCTGAGCGTGCACGATGTGAGTGGCTCATGACGACCTGCAGTTGGCGGGTCCCGACCACTACTTTGATAGGAGCTCGCGAAGCGCCGCCACACTGAGCATGTGCTCGACCAGAAGCATCTTTAGCTTCGCGTTCTCATCTTCCAGGGCTTTCAACCGCTTGGCCGCAGCAACGTCCATGCCGCCAAACCTGGCCTTCCAATTGTAGACCGCCGCTTCAGACGTCTTGTGCCTGCGAGCTAGATCAGCCGCTTTCGCCCCAGCCTCGTGCTCCTTCAGTATCGCGATAATCTGCTGTTCTGTGAATCTTGGTCGCTTCATCTGTCCGCCCTTCTTGGGGCCGGACCTGCACTCCAGCGGGAAGATCTTGCGAAGTGAGCCGACTGGCGCCTCGCCATGTTCGGCTTGGCGGCTGCGTGCCCCAAGATGAGACGGTCCTCTCGATACTGGCACTGCCGTTCGAGGGCGGCAGCAAGTGACCATTGCATGAGGCGTGCGGGCACCGAAAATCGGCTTTCATTGATGTTGAGGTCGAGGCAAGTCGCGTGGGAGGCAATCCGGCCGGATGGCACAGCGAGCAGCGCATACCGTTCGCCCCGCTCCGCACGACATGGTGCTCCCTGGAAGTTGCGGAGTGCAGGCGCGGTTGTCAGCATGCGAGCTCGATAGAACAGAATTGCGCGGCAAATTGAGTTTCATGGCTACTGTTGCGAAAAAGCTAACGGCCAACACTTCGCGACACCGCCAAACAAAGCCGTTGCCATCCGGCATGGAGGACTCATTTGAAGAAGAAAGCCGACGACCCAACGCGGCCAACCATCGAGCTGATCAAATCAGGCTTGGCAAGGAAGAGTTGCAACGCTGAGAGTTGGTGCAGGTACTATTTGTCTATCATCAGACGTAGTTCCTCCTCCAGCGGATCGACATCGGGACGCTCCGCGAGTGCTGCAGTGAGCGCTACAAATGCGCCGAAAGCCGCGAGTACAAGGGAGCACGCGAGTATCGCAGCACCAAGGTCGTGAGAGCGTCGTCTTATCATCTGTGTCACTGGTTGAATTTGGTGAGCCGTTGTGTTCGTGCCGATCAGTTCTGCTCGGCAGCTGCAACGACGCCGTGTTGGTCGTCGTTGCCGCAGATCCGAAAGACGGTCTTAAAGCCACGTTCTGGCAGCTGAGGATTTGTCGAGCCTGGTGATCCTTGAATCATGTCCGCTTCGTCGTAGACGTCGGAGTCGGGGATCGAAGAAGCGGAACAAGAATGACCAGCGACCCAGCCGGACCTGGTCTGTGGTGAGCTCATTGGGAACTGCCACGGCTTGCTTCGGGGCGCAGGCGTCGTCGGCGATGCTCAACGTCACCTTTGTGTCGGGAAGTAGGCCCGAACGGTTCAACGTCTCGACCGCCGCAGCCGCGCCACCGCGCATCAGCGCGCCGGACGCATCGCTGCTTCCGCTGATCGGGCTAACCACGGCAATATGGATGTCGGAGGCGCGCGCAGTCGAGGTGAGTGCGCAGAAGAGGAGCACTGTACTTGCGGCTGAAGCGTAACGTTCATTTAACATTGTAGAGCTCCCAATGCTCACCTGAAGTGAACCGCCAGCCTCTGCGGGCAGACGGGCCTGCAGAGATCGATGCGGTTGCTTCTGCCAAGCCAAGTCATGCGCGTCAGCTCGGCCAAACCGCGACCATGGTAGAGCCTACAATTTGACGTTACGTGCGGTTCAAGCCCCTTTGAAGGGCGCGTTCGATCAATGTGTCAGGGGAGGCCGATCGGCGAGGCCAGGGCGTGAAGAGCTGTCCGGTTGAGTCCATAAAGCTGCTGGCGCGCATCAGAGCGGCCAGATCAACCGACACTTCATCGCGCTCCCAGCTCGAGCAAGGCCGACCGGCAATCCTGTGCGCATCCGCCGTGAGGCCGTCAGTACGGCTGATCCTCCAACCCGGCAAGGGCGAGATCGAGATATTGCATGAGGCAGGGATCCCAACCAGCCAGGCTGCGGGGGGCGCTTAACCGTGCAAGTACCTTCAGCATCGTCGACACGCGTGAATCGGCTCCGGCTATCTCGCCGATCAGCAATCGCGCTGCAATCGCGACAGCCTTTGCCCGCTCGCCGCAAGGATGCTCACCCCTGTCCATACAATCACGCAGCTCATCGCGGATCCGCCGCCACCGCTCCTCACGTTCTGCAGCTAACTTGCATGTGCATCGAGACGTTGGCCTGCGCGTCTCGACCCGCGACATGGCATCCAAAGTGGCAGGCAGCTCATCTACACTTACCTCGACTTCGCCGTCCGTCGTCATGTTGCGCAGACGATCTCGCAACAGGGTCGCACGAGTGACTTGAAGTTCAATTCGCTCCAAATGTTTGCGCAGTAGGTCTGTGAGTGAAGTCGTGCGCTCCATGGCTTTACGGATCTCGTGAAGAGAGAAGCCAAGCTCACGTAGCGCCCGAATCTGATGAACCCGTTGAGCGCTTTCGCGGTCGTACATCCGGTGGCCGCCGTCCGTACGATCTGAGGCGGCTAAGAGGCCCGTGTGCTCGTAGTGATGCAGCGTGCGTACCGTTACTCCGGTCGCCTCCGCCAGTTCGCCAATGCGCCATCGACGCCTTCGTGGTGTAGCTTTGCTCATGTTGTTCAATTTCAAAGCCTACAACCTGACGTCACGTATGATTCAAGCTATTTCAAAGCTCTAGCTGGATCGTCTCTGATTCCAGCGTAAGAGAGGTGACTATCCTCATAACGGCGGGCGATCAACCCTGACGGGAAATGGTGACCAATAAGTTCATCAGGCACGCCAGTTGAGCCTCGCTAACTGCTGTACGCTCCAAAATGAGTTTGGCAATCGCCGTTCGATTTTCCAGAGTTCGCATCGATGGCGGTAACGCTGTGACTGTGCCATCAAAAAGGCTTCCCAAGACGGAAAGGTCTTCCGGATCAAATACACCGCTGTGCTGCGCCAACGTTCAGCTCCTTGTTTGTCATTGCGCCAGAGTAGCGCACGTCGTCAAGACGTGTGGCCGCGATAGGGCCAGAAGAAGTCAGACAGACGGCGCAGGGCGATGAAGATCCGATGCGCTTGAAGGTGATGCGATAGGGCAACACAGGTGCGCGACACTCAGCGTCGAAAGCGTACGGGAGGTTCTCGTCATCTGCACAATCGATCAGCACCGCGCTGGCTGCGCGTCATGGTGCGGCTCCGGCGAGGCCGGATCGTCTCCGCTCGCTCGGAGCCTACTCATTCTGAGGGTTGACGGCGAGCAGCCGTGAGCCGGTCCTGGTATGTCGATCGAGGCTGCTGCTACGCCCGGAGGCAGCACTGCAACGTAAAGGGCTGACTTGAGCGAGGCCGCGAGTGTCGCGCCCTCCGTCTCTGTTGCTAAACCCGCCAAAACAAGGCAACGCTCGGCTTGAGCTGCCGCTTTCGCATCGGGCCTATGCCAATGTGCGCGCAAGCCACACAATGGCGTCATGATCGCCGTCCATGCAGCGAAAACTGCGGGACGTTCGGTCTAGCAACGATAAAGTGCGAGCAGGGCAAGCCTAAATTGCGTGCGTCGAGCGTCCGTCCGGATACAAGACTCACGCACCATGCGAACGTCCCCGCGAGAACGGCTAGACGGATCTAGCGAAGTCTCCGTCAGTATCCGCTTGTTCCGAAGCGCAGATGATCGAGCACTCTTCGCGCGCCGACGCCATGCGGGCCGCCTCCTGCAACAATATCTCTCGCATCCAGGTGCTTTCCGGATCGCTGTTGTGAAGGACAGGCCATTGAACCGCCTCGGTAAAGGTGGGGAAAGGTTGTGGAAGATCGGCAATGCGAAGCGGCATCGTTCTTTGGAAGTTCTTAACGAGCCTCAATGGCATGTTCCCTATGCGGCTTGTGCCTACCAGCAAGGGCGGGATCATGCTGAAGCTCTGCACTAGAATGTCAATGCGCCGATTGAGGCCGAGACCGAGTAAAAAGGTTTCCTCGATGGCGGCCTTACGCGTGCCTCCGAGCTTAACCGCAACGTGGCCCATCGACATATATCGATCAAATGTAAGCTGCCGTAGTAGCTCGCTGTTCGTGCAGCAGCCAACGCAGACGAGCCTCTCCTCGAACAGGGCCACCCGCGGGTGCGCGCTGGACATGAATAGCTCCGGCAGGATAACAAAATCGACGTCGCCGCGCCGGAGAAGCTCATCGTGCTCATCGGTGAGTGCCACCAATTCGAAGCTGACAGCGGGTGCTTCTCGCGCGACACGCTCCACGACATTTCGGAAGAACACGACTGTCATAGAATCAGAAAGGCCGATCCTGAATCGCCGGTTCGATTGAGCCGGGTCGAACGCCTCCCGCGCGATAATGGAGAGCTGGATCTGCATCAGGGCCTCGCGAACAGGAGCCGCCAATCCCTCGGCGCGTGAGGTCGGGACAAGTTCCCGGCCTCTCATTGCAAACAGCTCATCACGGAAATAGGACCGCAGTCGGCTAACGGCTGCGCTCATGGCCGGCTGACTAAGGTTAATCTTGCGTGCTGCTGCGGTGAGATTGCGCTCTCTCATTAGAGCGTCAAGCACGACGAGGAGATTTAGATCCAGGCCTTTGAAACGCATATCGTCTTATCCGGCGCAAACGTTTTGCGGTGCATACAATGAGCGACAACGGCTGCGCTTGAAGAAGTCTCATTGGCTCGCCCGAATCAACTCCGTTCCTACCGTGCGATCGCGAAAAGAAGCTCGCGGAATCATCGCTAGATTGGCGAGCAAGGCGATCGGCGGACCACCAGCGGCCGGAAGCCGTCGGTAGCCGCGATGATCGATCTCGCCGCTCCGGCGACGCTCGCAGCGCGAACTGGACAATAACATTGTTGGCAGGCGGCCCCGGAGCTTATCCGGCAAGAGCCGTCGAGTTCGCCAATGCGCCCCGTCGACGTCCGCGTAGCGCAGCGTTAGTCACGGCGGCCAATCTACAACCTGACGCAGTGTGGGATTCAAGCAATTTAATTCTGCTAGCCAGACATTATTGCAGCCGAAGACGTCCCCACGATCGTGCCGGACGCCGCCGCTTGCAGTACAAGCGCGCCAAACCACACCTTGCGAGATCACGACGCTCGCCAATGGCGAATCGTCGCAACCCATCGCCGGTTCGCACAGCCTTGTTACAGCATCGCCGTCCGAGACGTTGAAATGCCAAAGCGGCCGAGCACGTCGGAGGGGTTAGTAGTATGCTTGCAACCTGCCGCGAGCGGCTTGTGGCGAACTTAGCGGTGGCTGCGAGTTGGGGTCTCTTGACGAGCAGATGCTATATTGGATGCCTCCTCCAACAATATCCGACGCATCCACATGCTCGCCGGATCGGTATTGTGGAGCGCTGGCCACTGCACAGCCTCGGTGAACGTGGGCAGGGGGAGCGGGGGCTCTACGATCCGCAGGGGCATCTGCTGTTCGAAGTGTCTGGCGAGTCGTAAGGGCATTGTCCCTATACGGCACGTGTCTACCAATATAGGCGGAATCAGGCTAAAGCCCTGCACAACGACCTCAATGCGTCTCTTGAGGCCGTGCTCAAGCAAAAACCATTCTTCGAGGTTGGGTCTCGGCGCTCGTCCGAACTTGGCCGTAACGTGCCCCATCGAAATATATTTCTCGAATGTAAGCTGTCGTGATAGCTGCTTGTTCGTGCGGCATCCCACGCATACGAGGGTCTCATCGAACAGGGTCGCCTTCGGATGCGCGCTCGACATGAACGGTTCCGGCAGTATGAGAAAATCGACTTCGCCGCGGCGGAGCAGCTCATCGCGCTCATCTGAAAATGGTAGCAATTCGAAGCGCACTGCAGGAGCTTCCTGTGCGATACGATCGACAATTCTCCGAAAAAAGACGATTGTCATGAAATCGGAGAGAATGACCCTGAAGCGTCGGGCCGACTGAGTCGGGTCGAACCTGTCCCGTGAAATGATCGAGAGTTGGATGTGCAGCAGGGCCTCGCGAACCGGCCCCGCGAGCGTCTCCGCGCCAGGTGTCGGGACGAGCTCGCGACCTCTCATCGTAAACAGTTCATCGCGGAAATAAGTGCGCAGCCGCGCGATCGCAGCGCTCATAGCGGGCTGGCTCAGGTTAATTTTGCGCGCCGCCGCTGTGAGGTTGCGCTCCGTCATCAGAGCGTCGAGCGCAACGAGAAGGTTTAGATCAAGGCCGTTGAACCGCATGTTGTGAGTCTATCCATCGTGTGGATGTGTTCGATCGAAACAATCGATTTTACCAAATTGCGGAATGTTGGATAGCAAACATCAGTTTGGAAAAATCTATCAGGCATATCACGATGGCTGCTGTTGGTTGCGCGGGCTCCGAGAAGAACTCCTGGACGTGTGGGCGCCTGCCGAACCCGTTCAGCGGGGGCGCCTATCGGCGCGCCATGCGACCTGCGTCGCTTCTTCTCGATGCGACGAGGGCTCGATACGACGCTAGGCGGGCCCCGACAAACCTTCGTATGTGTATTCCATCCCTTTCCATATCGGCGGTTTACCCACGTACACTAGAGGCTGCGCTCAGCCTCGCCTTAGTGTCGCGATCGAGCGGCAGGCGCAGATTGCGAATGCCAAAGATCTCGGGCGAATGGCCAAACGGCTCGCCTGTCCATCGCATTCAGGGCGCGTCGAAAATGCATAAGACCCAAGTTGATCTGGTGCCAATCGGGCGCGCCCGCGATGAGGTCTCACGCATCGATGGCCAACCCTCAGACTGCACAGCGTCGATAGCGATCCTGGACGAGGCGGAACCGCTCGGTGGCGCCGATAGGTTGTGGGCAATCCGATCGCCCCGTCGGCATGTCCCGGCATATCTCGGGCGTGGCATCGGTCGGAACGACGCGCGCAACCTGTACGATCATCTCGCTCCCAGTGACGGCGTCATTCAAATCGATCTGCTCGGGCGCGGTGCTGGCGAGGAGAGCCGAGCTCTGATGCCGCATGTCAGCGCATATCAGTATTGATCGGCGGTTCGGCAAATTGCTAGTTGCTCACGTGGCCATCTCCGCTCTTAACCTAACTGGTGCAGGGAAGTCCGTCATGAATATTGCCGGATCCCGGTCCGCGGACGGTCCTTCAGCGCGCTCTCAAGTCCAGTGGAGCCTTCGCTGGGAAAACGAGCTGCGGCTCGCCGACCATGCCGAGCTCGCCGACTTCTTCCGTAAGAGCTACGGGCCGACCGGTGCGTTCAATGCGCAGTCATTCCAAGGCAATCGAAGTTGGGCCGGTGCTAGGCCGGAGGTCCGCGCTATTGGTTACGACGCGCGCGGTGTCGCTGCGCACATCGGCCTGCTACGCCGATTCATCAACGTTGGCGGGGTCGATCTGCTCGTTGCCGAACTGGGACTATATGCGGTGCGTCCGGATCTTGAGGGGCTCGGAATCAGCCACTCAATGCGCGTGATGTATCCTGCACTGCAGGAGTTCGGGGTTCCGTTCGGCTTTGGTACGGTTCGGCCTGCGCTTGGGAAGCATCTTAACAGACTGGTCGGGAGGCAGGGGCTGGCAACCCTCATGTCGGGTATTCGCGTCCGGTCTACGCATCCAGATGTGTATCCCAATTTGTCACCGATCCGGATCGAAGATGTTCTCGTGGTGGTTTTCCCCCTTGGACGCTCGATAAGCGAGTGGCCGGCCGGGACGACTATTGATCGCAACGGGCCTGAGCTGTGAAAGAACTCGTCCCCCCGTCCGCGGTGCGTCGCGATTACGCTGACATCAATGGAAGTCGCAGCGTCTATTTGACCTTCGATGATGGGCCAAATCCATTTTGCACGCCAGACGTCCTTGATTTGCTGACGCAACATCGGGTGCCGGCGACCTTCTTCGTGATCGGCACGTACGCGACCGATCAGCCTGAACTCATTCGACGAATGATCGCGGAGGGGCACGAGGTCGCAAACCACACGATGACGCATCCGGATCTGTCCCGATGTGAACCAGCAGTGGTCCACGATGAAGTGCTAACGGCGAGCAAGGCGATTCGCTTGGCGTGCCCGCAGGCCTCGCTTAGGCACATGCGAGCACCCTACGGCATATGGACCCAAGAGGTGCTCGCTATCTCAGCGAGGGCTGGTCTCGCAGCTGTGCACTGGTCTGTCGATCCGAGAGATTGGTCGCGCCCTGGGGTTGATAGGATTGTGAATTCAGTGCTGGCGGCCGTTCGCCCGGGTGCAATTGTGCTCCTGCACGACGGATATCCTCCGGGTGAGGAGAGACTGGGCGCCAATGCCACTTTGCGTGATCAGACGGTGATGGCGCTGTCATATCTGATTCCGACGTTACAACAGCGCGGGTTTGCAATCCGTCCGCTTCCTCAACTTCACTGAATGATACTGGCACCCTATGGACCTGTTCGCTACAACCAGCGCTGTCGCCGTGTCGTCTTATGCGCTGCTCTCGACTGTCTACAAGAGCGCGCAAGCGCTTTATGCTCAGCCGGCGATTGCCTCCTCGCTGCAGGACGATCTGGGACAATCCGATGGAGCTCTTCCGAGCGTCGACGTCATCGTGCCTTGCTTCAACGAGGACCCAAACACGCTCTCCAAATGCCTCGAGTCGATTGCACGTCAAGACTACGCTGGAAAGCTGCAAGTCTATGTGGTCGACGACGGATCTGCAAATCGCGACGTTGTGGGGCCTGTACACGACATCTATGCGAACGATCCGAGGTTCAGCATCACCTTGCTGGCCAAGAATGTTGGAAAGCGCAAGGCGCAGATTGCTGCAATACGCAGCTCCTCTGGGGACCTGGTGCTCAACGTCGACTCGGATACGATCCTTGCCGCTGACGTGGTCACGAAGCTTGCACTGAAAATGCGAGAGCCAGAAATCGGTGCGGCCATGGGTCAGTTGATAGCGAGCAATCGCGGCGAAACCTGGCTGACCAAGCTGATCGACATGGAATACTGGCTAGCGTGCAACGAAGAGCGCGCCGCACAGGCTCGTTTTGGTGCAGTCATGTGCTGCTGCGGCCCATGCGCAATGTATCGTCGCTCTGCTCTCGCTTTGCTGCTTGATCAATACGAAGCGCAATTTTTTCGTGGAAAGCCGAGTGATTTCGGCGAGGATCGCCATCTGACGATCCTCATGCTCAAGGCGGGGTTTCGAACCGAATATGTCCCGGCCGCAATCGCAGCAACAGTCGTCCCCGACAGCCTTGCGCCATATCTGCGTCAGCAACTCCGCTGGGCCCGCAGTACCTTTCGGGACACGTTTCTTGCATTACGCCTGCTGCCCGAACTCGATGGCTATCTCACCCTAGACGTTATCGGACAAAATCTCGGCCCCTTGCTCCTCGCGCTGTCATCACTGGCTGCGCTCGCACAGTTGGTAATCGGCGGGTCGGTGCCCTGGTGGACGGCACTGACGATTGCGGCAATGACAATGGTTCGGTGCAGTGTGGCAGCCTTCCGTGCACGCGAAGTACGGTTTCTCGGCTTTTCACTTCACACACCGATCAACATCTTTCTCTTACTGCCCTTGAAAGCTTATGCGCTTTGCACATTGAGCAATAGCGATTGGCTGTCGCGTAAGGTCGTCAACTTGCCAACCGAAGGCGAAAATCAGGCCGTCATCCCGCACGCGAATGCTGGACCAAGCCATGCAAGTACCGCGGGAAGTTCAGGCGCAGTTCGTAGGCCTGGGTTTTCGCACCGTCCATCGAGCTTGGCGGCGGCCGAGAGCGCCTGCGGTCGCGATCGATCGACTGCCTACAAATAGGTCGATTGAACTCGTGATAGCGGACAACAACCATCAGCTACTAGAGCGCGAGTTGGCTGTCGACGAGCCATGGCGTCTCGACGGCAATTCGTTCGAGCAGGAGCGGTACGCGCAAATGCTCCGGATCTTGCGTTGCAACGGGGATGTTGGGCATGCCCTGGAGGTCGGATGTGCAGTCGGCGCATTCACAGAGATGCTGGCACCGCACTGCCAACGAATCACCGTGCTCGATGTCATGCCGCAGGCGATTAAGCGCGCGCGCCAACGGACCAAGAGGTGGTCGCATATCACGTGGATAACTTGCGACATTCAACAGTTCTCGACGGCTGAGCAGTTCGATCTGATCGTCGTAGCTGAGAGTCTCTACTATCTCAAGGACGTTGCCGAGATGCACGCGGCGGTCCGCAACGTGGCGAGTATGCTTGCACCAAACGGCGTTCTGCTGTTCGGATCCGCGCGCGATGCCACGTGTCGGCGCTGGGGTCATGCTGCTGGTGCTGAGACGCTGATGTCCCTCTTCAATGAGAGTCTATCGGAGATCGAGCGTCTGCATTGCCACACGGAGTCGGTCAACGAAGAATACTTGCTCGTCCTGTTCCGGAAGCTGAGCCACTCGTTAGAACAATCAAAATAGCGGTCATTAGGCCAGGGGGTCGTATGCGCATCTGCGGCATCAAGTTGACACATGACGGGGCAGTTGCTGTCGTCGAGGACGGGCAGCTTGTGTTTTGTACCGAGCAAGAGAAACGCGGCAACAATCCGCGCTATCAGTCCATCGACAATCTCGATGCAGTTGTGCTCGCATTGGCAGAGCATGGCCTGGATCCGCGAGATATTGATCAGTTCGTCATCGACGGCTGGGATGGGGAGATCGAATCGCAATTCCAGGTCCTCAGTGGGGCGGTGCCGATCGCGCTGAAAGGGGCGCCATATGTCGAGCGCCATGCCGAGGGCCTTTTTGATTCCGTTGACGGCTTTGGCTTGATCCTTGGCGGCAAGGTGTTTCCCTATAAGAGTTACCCGCACGTCACGGGCCACGTCGCGTCAGCGTATAGCACCAGCCCCTTCGCCATCTCGGGAAAGCCCGCGTTCTGTCTGGTATGGGACGGCAGCATCTTTCCACGGCTTTACTATGTTGAACCTCGGGGCGCGCGGCTCATAGGGTGCCTGTTTCCGATGATCGGTCACGCCTACGCTGCCGCCGGCCTTCACTTCGGGCCGTACAGGCAGCCGGATCGCGCCAATTGGGACTTAGGCATCGCCGGTAAGCTGATGGCTTACGTCGCGCTTGGCTCTGTCGACGAAAGCATTGTGGCGGTGTTTCAGGAGCTCTACGAAAGGCGCTTCGCGGCGGACACGGAACAGGCTCGCCGCTACCGCGCGGACATCTCCAATGCGGAAGCGTCGCTTGCAGCGATGCACGAGTTTTTCGAGGCGAGCGCACTGCACCTGAAGGCCAAACCAGCGGAGGACGTCCTTGCGTCGTTTCATGTGTTCCTGGAACGTCTTCTTGTTCAGGAAATCGCGATGGTTTTGCTGCGGTATTCGTCGCTTCCGGGAGCGCGAAATCTATGTGTAGCCGGGGGGTGTGGTCTCAATATCAAGTGGAATACCGCGCTTCGCGCAACGGGACTGTTCGATGATGTCTGGGTGCCGCCATTTCCGAATGACAGCGGCTCGGCAATCGGTGCTGCTTGCAGTGCGATAGCGGCGCAAAGTGGGTTCGCGCCGCTGGAATGGTCGGTCTACAGCGGTCCGGCCCTGCAGACCAGCGAAATTCCGTCAGAATGGGAGGCCGCGCCGTGTAGTCTGCGTGAGCTGGCGGCCATTCTCGCCGGCAACAAGCCAGTAATCTTTCTTTCCGGGCGCGCCGAGCTTGGGCCGCGGGCGTTGGGCGGCAGAAGCATTCTTGCAGCCGCGACCTCGCCTGCGATGAAGGATCATCTCAACGACATCAAGCGTCGCGAGCACTTTCGGCCGGTTGCGCCGATCTGCCTGGAGGACCGGGCGCCAGAGATATTCAGCCCGGGTACGCCAGATCCTTACATGCTGTTCGATCACCAGACTCGAGCGGAATGGCGCGACAAGGTCCCCGCTGTCGTCCATCTGGACGGCTCTGCGCGATTGCAGACAATTTCACGCAACTCTCCGCACAAGATCGCCGAGCTCCTCGTCGAGTTTGAGCAACTCACGGGCATTCCGCTACTCTGTAACACGAGTGCCAACCTCCACGGACGTGGGTTCTTCCCGGATGCTGCCGCAGCCTGCCAATGGGGACGCGTCGAACATGTCTGGTGCGACGGCCTGCTCTGGACCAAAACGGTCGTACGCAAGCCAACGTCGGCTGAACGACTTCTGCCTGCCTAAGATGAGCATGTCCACCGTAGCAATCGACCTTGCCGGCGTAAGAAAGGCCTTTGGCGACAAGACCATCGTCAATGAGCTATCGTTCTCGGTCGCGCGCGGAGAATGCTTCGGCCTGCTCGGCCCCAACGGAGCTGGCAAGAGCACGATTGCTCGTATGCTCCTCGGCATGATCTCGCCGGACGCAGGCAAGATTGCAGTCCTTAATGAGCCTGTGCCGGCACGCGCTCGTGTAGCACGTGTGCGCATCGGCGTGGTGCCGCAGTTCGATAACCTTGAACTCGAGTTCACGGTACGAGAGAACCTGCTGGTGTTTGGTCGTTACTTCGGCTTGAGCGCTCGCAAGATCGAGGCAGTCGTGCCGTCGTTGCTTGAGTTCGCGCGTCTCGAAGGCAAGGCGGACATGCGCGTCGCCGAGCTGTCCGGTGGCATGAAACGGCGGTTGACGCTGGCGCGTGCATTGATCAATGACCCACATCTGCTGGTGATGGACGAGCCGACGACTGGTCTAGATCCACACGCACGCCATCTGATCTGGGAACGCCTGCGAGTTCTGCTTTCGCGTGGCAAGACGATCCTCTTGACCACACACTTCATGGAAGAGGCAGAACGCCTATGCGATCGGCTGTGTATCCTCGAGGGTGGACGCAAGATCGCTGAAGGCAAGCCCGACGCCTTGATCGACGAGCATATCGGCTGCAACGTGATCGAGATCTTTGGCGGTGATCCTCATGAGCTCTGTGAGCTGATCAGGCCTCATGCGCGACACATCGAAACGAGTGGAGAGACACTCTTCTGTTACGCTCCATATCCGGAGCAGATACGCGTGCTACTGCGCGGGCGAGCGGGCCTTCGTATTCTGCAGCGTCCGGCAAATCTCGAAGACGTGTTTTTGCGGCTGACCGGGCGCGAGATGGAGAAGTGAGCGATGGGTGAAGGTTATACGGCGGTGATGCCCGCTAACGCGTACAACTGGATCGCGGTGTGGCGTCGAAACTTCCTAGCATGGAGGAAAGTCGCACTTGCATCGGTTCTTGGCAACCTCGCGGATCCCATAACCAATCTATTTGGCCTTGGCTTTGGCCTCGGGCTGATCGTGGGGCGCGTCGAGGGAACCTCTTACATCGCGTTTCTGGCGGCGGGCATGGTCGCGACCAGTGCCATGACAGCTGCGACCTTTGAAACCTTGTATGCAGCCTTTGCTCGCATGGATTCCGCGCGCACCTGGGAAGCTATTCTGTCCACACAGCTCACGCTTGGCGATATCGTTCTAGGGGAATTGGTGTGGGCGGCCAGTAAGTCCGTTCTGGCTGGAACTGCGATCGGGATTGTTGCTGCCACGCTGGGTTATGCATCCTGGCCGTCCATTTTCTATGCGGTGCCAACAGTCGCCCTTACCGGCCTTGTCTTCGCCAGCCTGGCGATGGTCGTCATATCTCTGGCGCCAAGTTACGATTACTTCGTGTTTTACCAGACGCTTGTCCTTACCCCTATGGTGTTTCTGTGTGGTGCGGTGTTTCCGATGAGCCAACTGCCCGGCTCATTTCAGCACTTCGCCGGTTTGCTGCCGCTCGCACATTCGGTCGACCTCATTCGTCCGGCGATGCTTGAGCGCACAGCCGACGGCGCTGCCCTGCATGTCGGTGCGCTTTGCATGTACGCGATATTGCCCTTCTTCGTATCGACGGCACTGTTTCGGCGCCGCCTGCTGCGTTGACATGAAACTCTGCGAAAACGGAGAAAGCTCAATCGATGGGGTCGCACGACGCCCTCTGCGGTGGCGCGAGACGACCCGACCTGCCACAGCAGTAGCTGTATGGATTTAAAAGGACGCGATCAAGCCAGGTTACGGCCGCTTGTTCGGTTGATCGGTGCGAGCGCCAGCCCCTCAATTGCGCTCGCCGATCGCTACGCGTCGGGACTGATTTTGCGAGAGTCCGGGTTGTGCTGTCTGGCCCTGCGCAGCCGACGCAACGCGACAGTCCGGACTACGTAGGTGGAACGGCAGTTGACATTCCTGTCATGATTAAATGGAGAAGGTGATGTTGTGTCTGGGAGTGAGTGGCGGTCTGGATAGAGTCTATGAAAGCTCGCCCGAGCTACCGAATACATTTCTGCACGACGGCGCTGCAGTTCTTGTGCGGGATGGCCGCGTTATCGCTGCCGTCGAAGAGGAGCGTCTCAATCGGGTCAAGCACTCCAACAAGTTCCCCAGCAACGCGATCCGATACTGCCTTTCTACTGCAGGAGTCGAGCTTGGCGAGATCGACCGTATCGCGTTCTACGCGACTGAAGCCTACTGCAATACGATGCTCGAGCGCCTGTGTGTTTCCCAGCCCATTCCGTTGGACGCCAAACTAGTGCTGCGGCAGCTGCTGGCAAGGGAGTTCGGTGCCGAGGTCGACGCGTCGCGGGTTTCCTTCGTAAATCACCACGAAGCCCATGCCGTGAGCGCGTTTGCCATGTCTGGGTTCGAGCAAAGTCTCATTTTTGCGGTCGACGGCGGTGGCGATTTTCTCTCGGGCCTCTTGGCTGTTGGGTCGGGCACCGACATTACGCGACTCGCTAGCTTCCCAGAACATAACTCTCTGGGGCTGTTCTATCTCGAGACGATCCGATATCTCGGCTACGGGTTGTTCGACGAGTACAAAGTGATGGGACTTGCCCCCTACGGTGACCCCACTCCCTATCGCGAGCTCTTCGCGCAGTTCTACGAGTTGTTGAACAATGGTGGCTATCGCGTCCACCTGGATCGAATCGGTCCGGCCCTGCTCCGCAGCATCCTGGTCCGGCGAAAGGGAATGCCATTCACGCAGCAGCATCGGGATGTCAGCGCTTCGCTACAGGAGGCGTTGGAGCGGATCGTGTTTCACGTGCTGCGGCACCATCGCGAAGCGACCGGCATGACGCGCTTGTGCCTGGCTGGAGGGGTAGCGCACAACTGCACCGTGAACGGTAGGCTGCTCTATTCCGGACTTTTCGACGACATCTTCGTCCAACCCGCGGCGCACGACGCCGGTTGCGCACTAGGCGCCGCACTAATGATGTCTAACGAGTTGGGCAAGCCAGTGCCGCGCGAGCGACTGCAGGACGTCTATTGGGGGCCCGGTCTCGGGAACGAGCGAGCCATCGAACAGGAGCTCAATGCATGGTCCGGCCATCTCGATGTTCAACGAAGTGATGACATAGCGGGCAGTGCGGCCGACTGGATGGCAAATGGCGCCGTGATCGGCTGGGTTCAGGGCCGCTCTGAGTTCGGGCCGCGTGCGCTTGGCAACCGCAGCATTCTTGCGGACCCTCGGCCGGCCGAAAATAAGGGCCGGATCAACGCGATGGTCAAAAAGCGCGAGGGCTATCGTCCGTTTGCACCATCGGTGCTGGAGGAGAATGCGAGCGAGTTCTTTGAGCTCCCAGACGGCAAGCGGGAGTTTCCGTTCATGAACTTCGTGGTTCGTGTGCGTGAAGCACAGCGTAGCGTGCTCGGTGCGATCACGCACGTTGATGGTACCGCCCGGCTGCAAACAGTATCGCGCAAGACAAACCCCGCCTATTGGGATGTGATTAATGCGTTCAAGAAGCGAACCGGCATCCCAGTACTTCTAAATACGTCCTTTAACAACAATGCCGAGCCGATCGTGGAGTCCGTTTCAGACGCGATCGCCACGTTCTTGACGACTGACCTGGATGGACTTGTTGTTGGGCCCTTCCTCGTCAAGAAGCGGGCACCAACACGGCAGGATTGGTCTGCACTGAGCGTTTCATTGCCGCCCTATGCATCCCTTCATCGCGTTCGCTCCCACACAGCGCGAAATCGTCACGAAACGGTCTGCGAGATCCGCACGGGAGGTTCGGGCCACGACAGCATGCGTGTCTCACATGAGCTTTTCGAGCTGCTAATGCGGATTGAGGGTGAGGCGTCGCTCGGCTGGCTTCTCGACACAACCGAATTGGACGAGGCCAAGCGTGAAGACCTCGTGAAGGAGCTGCGGCTCGTGTGGGAGCAGCGCCGCGTCCGGCTGCATCCGCCACGCGCTGTTTGCGACTGCAATGCAACGCAAGGCGAAGCACAACCGGAGCTCATGAGTTCGGCTATGTCTACGCGTCCACCTGGGGAAGAGGCAGGCCAGCGGGTTCGGTTGCAATCGGCATCCGGCTGAGATCGGCGATGTCGACGCGACACCGTTGAATAGAAGAGGTCGAAAGCGTTGAGAGAACCCGCCACAACAGGGATATCGCTGCTATGAAGTTCTACCGACGCAGTTCGCCGGCACCGCGAATGCCGACGATGACATCGGACGAAATCATACGTGAGGCGTCTCCAATGACGTCTCATGTCCAACAGGGAGCCGGGAACGAGGCAATGCTGATACCTAGCGGTTCGAGGAATGATCGGTTTGTTGTTTCCCGGCGACGTACGGGGTTCGGCGACTGCCTATGGTCGCTCGCTGCAGCCTGGCGTTTTGCAAAGCGGACCGGACGGACGCTTGCCATCGATTGGCGGGGGTCTTGTTATCTCGATCAACCATTCACCAATGCCTTTCCAGTCTTCTTCGAACCAATTCAAGACATTGCTGGCGTACGGGTGATCTGCGACGATCAGATCAACCAGCGCTCATTTCCGGGACCATTCTTCCCGGCATGGTGGAACAAGCCCTCGATAGACTGCGTCTATCGGCCGGACGAACAGATTTTCCGGGAGCGCGATGAACTCGACCAGCTGTTCGAAAGCCAGGAAGATAGTGACGCTAGCACCGTTGTGTGCGACGCGTGCTTGATGTGGCGCTGCGATCAGGATGCTGAACGAGAAATATTTCGGAGCATCAAACCGCGATCAGAAATTCAGGCTCGGGTTGATGCCATCTACCGGGAGCACTTTGAGCCGTACAGCATGATCGGCATTCATGTTCGGCACGGCAACGGCGAGGATATTATGGGGCATGCTCCTTACTGGGCCGATCCGGAGCGCGCCTTGAGGCAGGTCTGTAATGCCATCGACAAGGCCAGGGCCTTGCCCCACGCAAAACCTGTGAGGGCCTTCCTATGCACGGACAGCGCGCTCGTCCTTGCGAAGGTTTCGTCAATATGTCCCGAGGTTTTCACGATCCCAAAACGTTTCCAGGCGCCTGAGGCCGGGCCGTTGCACAGTGCCGCGCTTGGAACCGACGGGGGCTTTTCTGCCCTCATCGAGATGTATCTCCTTGCGCGGTGCGACACCGTGATTCGTTTCCCCCCCACGAGCGCCTTCACGCGTTATGCACGCCTCTTTGCGCCACGCGTTATAGAATTCGATTTGAACGATCCGAGCCGATTGATCTTGATTGAAGACACCTCGCAAGAGCTCGTGGCCTTATGAAAGTCGTAACCGGTTTCATCGATCTGGTGGCCGCTCTTTGCATCCGGCAGTACTGTCACTATGTTTCCGCGCGGCAGTTTTTTGCCCGAACTGACGCTCCGAGGCCACCTTTCACTGCAGAAGAGAAAGATGTTGCGGCCGGAGTGCCTTCCGCTGAAGCTCGACCTCGACAAGAGTGGCCTTAACGCACTGCCGGGCGCTAAACGGTGTAACACATCTTCGTCTTCGCCTCGTGCGGACCCGCAAGCGGAACCGTCCCGGTGGCCGATCGCGGACCAAGTCATCGAAAGGTCTCCGTTGAGCCGGCGAGTTCCGTCGCGCCCGTCGGGCACACTCGCTCACGCGGACTGGCGTATTCGGAATCGACTATGTGGGGCTGGAGATTCAGTGCGCCAGCTCGTGGTCGCGAAATCGATCCGCGCGGCGATGAGTCACTGCTGGACACAACAGGGCAGAGCGCCATGAAGTGAGCGTCAGGCAAACCTTACGTGCGAAGCTGGTAACGTCAGGTTTCGATCGCAAGTTGGCAGCGACTGCTGGGGCGGCGCTATCCCGACCTATCGGTGCTCCGATGAGAGGCGCTGTCCATCCGCTCGCTCCTCCGGTTGCGCGATCACGAAAGAGAGCGCAGCCTTGTAGCGTGGTCTTAGCAGTGGGGCGAGCTTGCTCTCGGTATTTTGTAGGTGATGCACCGTCGCTGTCGCAAAGCAAACACGCCGTGTCGCGAACCCGCCAAGCGTTCCGCGTGCGCGACATTAGGACGCAAAACCGGAGCCCGTTTGCGTGCATCGTGGTGGCCCAAATCCTGCTAGGGCTTCGCCAGCGGCGCTGGAGGAGAGGAGGCGGGCGTGGGTCTCGATCTGCCAAATGACGATCCGATTGGAGGTCCGCTGTCGGCGACACACTTGGGTTGTCCCTCTCAAGCCGATAAAGTCCGCGTCCATCGGGGGGAACAAAAGGCGATGTTGCTGACCGGAGCATCGCGCGGAATTGGTCACGCCACTGCTAAACTGTTTTCGGAGGCGGGCTGGCGCATCATTTCTTGCGCGCGCCAACCGTTCGAGGGTGAGCGATGCCCGTGGGAGTCCGGGAGCGAGGATCATGTCCAGGCCGACCTCAGCAATCATCGAATGCTGCCGCGCGTAATCACTGAGGTCAAGAGACGCTTGGCGGGCGCACCTTTGCACGCGCTAGTGAACAATGCCGGCATCTCGCCGAAAACGCCCGATGGTGACCGGCTGACGTCGCTGACGACGTCGACCGAAACCTGGATGAGGGTGTTCCATCTGAATTTGGTGGCCCCGATCCTGCTGGCGCAGGGTCTATTTGACGAGCTAAGGGCCGCGTCAGGATCGATTGTCAACGTGACTTCGATTGCGGGTTCGCGGGTGCACCCGTTTGCCGGCAGCGCCTATGCGACGTCCAAAGCTGCCCTTGCAAGTCTCACACGGGAAATGGCCCACGACTATGCGCCGCATGGCATTCGCGTGAATGCGATCGCGCCCGGCGAAATCAAGACGGAGATGTTGTCGCCGGATACAGAAGCGCGGCTCGTGCCAAGTATCCCGCTGCGCAGAGTGGGAACGCCCGATGAGGTGGCTAAGGTCATCTTTTTCCTATGTTCGGACGCCGCAAGCTACGTCACAGGGGCCGAGGTGCCGATCAATGGTGGGCAACATCTGTGAAACGAGCGGGCCTAACAACGCAGCTGACTTGAGCTGCAGCAGTGGAACTTGCGTTCTACGCTAACGTCGCGCATCTATTCCGAAAAAGAAAATCAACGCACTGTAAGTTTACCGTCGTGCCATGAAAAGGTGCTACCCGTCTATGTCATCTCGTCAACACCAGGCGCTAGATCGAGAATGACATGCAAAACGAAGCTCGCAAATCCGAACAAGCTGCCAGGGAGGATGATCAAAACAACGGAGACCGCCCCATGCTGCATATCGCTTCCGCACGCGAAAGACCGACCTTACACCCGGAGACGGAGCGCGAGCTTTTGGTCGAGCCGTTGCGCGAGAGCGCTCTGACCGGGATCTTCGAAATATCGAAGATACTCACAACTCCTTGCCGGCTCGAAGTCACGTTGGCCAACGTCATCGATCTTCTGCAGTCGTTTGTGGAGATGCGACACGGCATCGTCTCACTGTTCGACGATGACGGGATGCCGGACATTACCGTGGGCGCCGGCTGGAGCGAAGGCAGCGACGAGCGCTACCGGATGCACCTGCCGCGGAAGGCCATCGACCAGATCGTCGCGACGGAGAGACCCCTTGTCGCCGAGAACGTGGCAGCCGAGCCGGCATTCGGCGCGGCGGACCTGGAAGTGCTCGGCGCCTCCGATAAAGTGCCGGTATCGTTCATCGGAGTTCCAATTCGCATTGATCCGAATGTCGTGGGTACGCTGACGGTCGACCGCATCCGTGACGACAGGTCGAGTCTCCGGCTCGATCATGACGCGCGGCTGCTTGCCATGGTCGCCAACCTGGTGGGACAGACAGTGAGGCTGCATCGGCTGTTCGCCTGCGACCGCGAGCGACTGATGGTGGAGAAGGACCGGCTACAAAAGCAATTGTTCGAGCTTAAGCAGCCTGCACGGGAGCGTAAGAAAGTACACGTCCATGGGATCATTGGCGACAGCTCGGCGCTGCGCGGGCTGCTCGAGAAGATCGCGGTTGTAGCCAAATCGAACAGCACGGTTCTGTTGCGCGGCGAATCGGGCACCGGAAAGGAACTCGTAGCCAAGGCTATTCACGAATCGTCGTCCCGCGCCAAGCGGCCTTTCGTTAAGCTGAATTGCGCGGCGCTGCCCGAGACAGTCCTGGAGTCCGAATTATTTGGTCATGAGAAAGGAGCCTTTACCGGCGCGTTTAGCTCGCGCAAAGGGCGCTTCGAGCTTGCTGACAAAGGGACGCTATTTCTTGACGAGATCGGCGAGATTTCGGCCGCGTTCCAGGCGAAGTTACTGCGAGTCCTGCAAGAGCAGGAGTTCGAGCGCGTCGGCAGCAACCAGACGATTAAGGTCGATGTTCGTGTCATAGCTGCGACCAACAAGAACCTTGAAGAGGCTGTGGCAAGGAATGAGTTTCGCGCAGACCTTTACTATCGCATCAGCGTCGTTCCCTTGCTGCTGCCACCGCTGCGCGAAAGGCGCAGTGATATTCCGCTGCTGGCCGGCGAGTTCCTCAGGAATTTCAACAGCGAGAACGGCCGTACGCTAACCTTAGAGGCGAGCGCGATCGATGTGCTGATGAACTGCGGCTTTCCAGGCAATGTCCGCGAACTCGAAAACTGCATCGAGCGCACAGCGACCTTGTCCGCCGGACCGTCGATCGTGAGAAATGACTTTGCATGCTGCCATGGCCAGTGCCTTTCCGCGATGCTGTGGAGAAGTACATCGGACGAGATGACAGTCCAACCGGCAGCGCCTGTGCCGGTGCCTGCGAAGTCCATTATCCCACTATCTGGAGCGGCCGCGCCGGTCTCGTCCGTCGGCGGCGAGGTGGCCTCGCTGGCGCCGCCCGGCACAGTCCTCGTAAGTGGCGCGAAGGTGGCCGATCGCGAGCGGGTCATTGCGGCCATGGAAAAATCTGGCTGGGTGCAGGCAAAGGCAGCACGTGTGCTCGGACTAACGCCGCGCCAGATTGGCTACGCGCTGAGGAAATACGGAATCGAGATCAAGCGGTTCTGAACCCAAGGACCATAGCCACTGGAGCTGCGACCATCACAGTTGAGGAAAATGACCAAGAGGGCAATCTCCGTCGTTCGGGGCCTCCAATCCCGTCGCAATCTGAAGGGAATGGTCCGCCTCGGCGGCAGCTTGGCCACGAGCAAAAGGATCTGTCCGCTTGTGAGAGCCGCTGTCGCAACGCGAGTTCGCTTGGTTCGTCGAGAGATGGAGTTGCTCGTCACGAAATGCAGAGCATCACCCAGGCGCCTATTCGTTCAAGAGCCCTGAGGAATGGTTCAGTTGGTCGACGTCAAGCGAGGTGTCAAGCGCATCCGCCGATCAAGCTCGAAGTGGCCAGCGGCAATTCTCGAAGCGAACCAAGCGCTGGCAGCGTCGAAACCAGACACCGTTACCGTTGAACGACCGAGCGTCAACTTCGCCCTTGGCGTTTTCACGAGATCCTCGAACACGTCTGCTCAGGGATCTCGAGCGCGAGCTCGTTAACGCAGCCTTGATCCTGTCTCAATTGTGCCCGCCTGGCCCGCTTCACCATGCCGCCGAACACGGCGGCTATTTCGCTTACGAGGCCAGACGTTTCCGTGGTGAGCCCGACTGCGCTTTGTTCACCATCAACCGGTACGTTGCCCGCTTGTGACTAACGACGGTCATCTGTCGCAAGCGATCCTGGCGTCACTCAGCGCGCGTGCCCAGCGGAACAGCGTTGTCGCAGCTCCTACGTGTGTCGGTATTCGTTCGTCAGGAATACCAAACCAGAGGGGCACATCCGCCTCGTCTAAGCCGTTGTCATAGCTAGGTGATTTCGAATCGTGTGCGATGGTACAACACTTGCTGTTCTGTCCGCAGCCATCGCAACTTTTGGAGCAACTCCGTGCACAATGTCGTCTGCATCAAACAGGTTCCCGACTCTGCGCAGATCCGCGTGCACCCCGTGACCAATACGATCATGCGTCAGGGCGTGCCGACCATCATCAACCCATATGACCTCTTCGCGCTTGAGGCCGCGCTGGAGCTGCGCGATCGGTTCGGCGGCGAGATAACCGTGCTTACGATGGGGCCGCCATCGGCCGAAGACTCATTGCGAAAAGCGCTGACCTTCGGTGCTGATCGCGCGGTACTGCTCACCGATCGCTGCTTTGCGGGCTCCGACACCCTGGCCACAACGTATGCACTGGCAACAGCCATTCGAAAAATTGGTAAGGAGTATGGCCCCCCAAACCTCATCTTTACCGGCAAGCAGACCATCGACGGCGATACCGCGCAGGTCGGACCCGGCATCGCAAAGCGGCTCGGCGTGCTGCAGCTTACCTACGTCGCCAAGGTCAGATCCCTGGATCTCACCGCCCGTACAATCGAAGCGGAGCGACGCTCCGAAGGTGGCGTCCAGGTGCTGCACACGAGGCTGCCCTGTCTCATCACCATGCTGGAGGCAACAAACCAGATTCGACGCGGCGCAATGGCGGATGCCTTGCGTGCCGCGCGCGTGCCAATCGTGAAGTGGAACGCGCACGATGCCGGTGTCGAGGACGTCTCCAAATGCGGTCTTAGGGGCTCGCCGACGGTCGTCAAGCGCGTGTTCGCTCCCTCGGCGCGGGCTGAGAAAGCTGCGCTGGTTGAGGCCACCGAGCAACCAGCGCAGGCGTTGATTGACGCCATCTTCAAGCATCAACCGAAGCTCGAAACCGATCTCGCAGCACTAGCCCGTGATACGTGATCATGAAGAGCCGTCGCGACGACAAAATGGCGAACGCGACCGTAGACCCAGCGAACGATCGATCTCGCTACTGCGAATAGTGGGCCCGGACACGAAGTGGCCCCGTCAAGGATCGTTCTCTCCGCATGGCTAGGAATCAAATGAGGTCTTCTCAAGCGTCTCACTTTGCACTGGATCAGCCATCGCGGATATTCTGCGAATATTTGACTGCGCAGGCGCGAGCTCTGTTCGGCCCGCATCCGCTCGCTGCGGAGTTGTCTGAAGACCAACTTGCCAGCCTGCTGCCTGAATACTTGGCGATGTCACAGGCGTTCCCGTACCTGCAAGCGGGGTCGCAAAAGGATCTCATATTCGATGCAATCCATCACAACCGAGACCTTCCGAGAGATATTGAACTGACCAGCGTGGTCGGAAATTTCATCTGTTGGGATGAGACGGGTGGTTATGGCCGAGTTCTCCAAGGCGGCAAGGCGGCGCTGCCCGATATTCTGGCCACTGAAAACGTCCACTCAAACCTGCTTAGACAAGATGCATCGCGACTGCTCGGCAGGGCAACACAGCCTAACTACAGCGCCACAACGAAGCGGTACCTGCATTCCCTCTTTGCCGGACTGTCATCGAAAGACCCCGTCGTGCGTTGCGCCTACATGGTCGCTTTCGAGCTGCATGCTGCGGAAATGATCCGGTCACTGTGGACTGCTCTGGTCAAGGCCTTTGATGTGCGTTTCGACGATCTTGTGTACTTCCGCAGTCATGTCGGCGGAGAAGATCCCGCGGAGAAATATCGCGGAGAAATGACAACCCGTCTCATTCGTGAACTTGTACCGGCTGGCAGCAATGGTCGTTTTTTCGATGAATTCGATCGAGCCTATCGGCTAAGTTTGCAGTGGTGCCGCGATCTGCTCCGAATTGTCGCACTCGAGGGAGATGGTCGAGCGGAGATCGAACACCAAGGCCGTCGTCATTGTCGTGCTGTCAAGTTCAGCGTCCGAGCGCCGCGAGAGCTGTCAGCAGTTCGATGCAGTTGCTCGATATGTCAAATATCTGGAGTTCTGTGTCGAGCGATGTTCTTGTCGAACTGGTACGAGGTGAGGCACTGTTCGCCGGACGCAATGCTGAGCTTGTCACCAGGCACGAGCAAGTGCCCGCTTTTCCGGGTTTGTGGCGTAGAGCCATTCTATAGGCCGGGATCGAACCCCTCCGGCTTCAGCGTAAATGTTGGATGCTTGGATAGAAGAACGACCGACAGCATAAGAATAGATGATTTTGAAGGCGAGCATTGGGAGCAGGCGTTCCGCTCGATGCACGAAGATATGAAAGCTTCCCTTGAAGATCAAGCCCTGGAGTGAACCCGAATGGCGCGCGCGGTGAATGATAGATCTGGTCTGCTTTCAGAGGACACTCTCACGAAGTACCGCATAGAGTTGTTGGTGAAGGGGACGGTCGTGGTCGGCCCGCAGACGTTGTTCACCAAAGATGACTTGGCGAGGATCGATCAGCTGCAGACTGAGATTCCCGAAGAAGAAGTACGGGTGGGAGATGCCGGCGACTCACACAATGTCTTCGTTAAACGCGTACGGGTAGATCCGCCCGGCCGCCCTCCTAGCAATGCGAATGGTACAGCTCCAAGGCAGATCATTGAACTGCTCGAAAAGAAGGACCGCAGCTTCGCGCTGAAAAAGATCTTGGGAGCATCGTCAGATTATGTGATTCGCCGATGCCAAATGCATCGTATGCCTCCTGGCTCCTTTGTTGGCATCCATTTGGATGCTGAGAGCGACCCTGATTTCGAGTACTCCGTGATTGTGCAGCTCGCCAGAGAGTTCGAGGGAGGTGAGTTTGTGGTATATCCAAGCGCTTACGAACAGCAGGTATTCCGACCGCCATTTGGGGCCGTGCTCGTCACCACATGTAAGGTCCGGCATGAGGTGAAGCCTGTACGCGCTGGGGAGCGACGATCGCTGGTGTACTTCTGTTCAAGACGCAGCGGTGTGAACCGTCGGATGATCGAAGGTTCTTCCGGTAGCCTATGAGGCGGGTTAGCTGGAACGGCCTCCGAATGAGTTGAGGAACGGGTGAACTCTCAGGAGGTGATCTCGATAGCTTGGTTCTTGCAGGAGATATCCTGTGGGATCTTCGTCGCTGTGCGATATGGGCTGCTCGCTCAGGCTCGGTGACACGTCGTCAGCGAAAGCCGCTCGGAAGAGATGAGGCTGGCACCTTTCACCATCAATGCCGATAGTCCGCGCACTGAACACTGCCATCGGGCTCCCCAATTTCCACCGAATCGGAGTGGCGCTGGGATATTGGTCGAGCGGGAACCTGGGTTCGATTGCGGAGTCCTGGGTGGCCGCCACGCGAGCGCTGATTGGACGATTGGCGCAAAGCGAGCGGCCAGACGAGGAGTCGCGGCACCTCGACGACTTCATCGCCGATCGGCCGGTACGTCAGCACCGACTCAAGGCTGATCGCGGTGTGGGGTGGCGGAGCTCACCGGAACGACCCTTGCCCACATCAGACTGTGCGGTTGGCTGACCAGTGGACAAGAGCGACAGCCAACTCCGCCTTGAGGATCTGCCGATCCGCCGATTCAGCTTTGGAAAGTGAGCGGGTGACAGACGCCGCTCACCTCGGACAGAGGCCTTTGTATCTCCTCGTAGCGCATCCTGGTTCACGGTGGGTATCGGCCTCGAGTGAGACGAAGCACACGTTCACGTCACGTCCCCAAGTACCGGTCTCAACGGCGAGTTCAAAAGCAGGGGCGAGTTCGAATGATTGGAGGGAGTTAAGATATGGTCGCTGTGATCTCAATCAAACCATTGTCAATAGCCGGTGCTGCAGATTGCGGGCTGCGGGCCGATCGCGCGCAATCACAAGGCACTCTACCGTGCCAGCCTCTTGATCAGCGGCAAGCGGGATCACGCCTTCCTTGCGTGTGCCGTCGAACAGAAATCCGTCCTCGACGAAACGATCATGCGCGGTTTGGACAGAACTTGATCGGACGTTTCTCACGGATAAAACAACGTAGCAACCGGAATAGTCGTAGCCCAGCAGGCGGACGGCAATGCTGTGTAACACCGAGCCTCCGCCCCACCGGCCGTTTGCTTCATTAAACAGCAGCCGCCCGTCGCTCGCGAAAATGGCGTCAATGTTGATCATTCCGCGATACCCTAGGGTTCGCGCAAGCTGCACAAATCGGTAGGCGTGCGTCTGGGCGGTCAACCATTGCTCATTCCTCAGGTCGCTTGGAAGCTCAAGTCCTGTCCAGATGAGAGCCCTTTCAAATCGATCGTTGCTTCGACGCAGACGTATGTTTCCACTGTTGATGAAAACGATTGAACCATCCTGCTCGATCTCATACTCGAGATAGAACGGAGACCGAGCCACGTGGTACGATTCGACGACCAACGTCTTGCACGATGCTGTTGTCATCTCAGACCAAAGTGCTTCCGGATCAAACGACGGCCAAGGAATCTGCCTGGTATCTCTTGCCCCAGGTAGTGGATCGCTCTCGTTGCTGGTCAGGACGACATTCCCGATCCCGCCCGCTCCATTGTCCAACTTGACAATCACGCTTCCGTTCTCAGACCTGAGCGAGGTGACCGCCCTAAATAGTTCGTTTGAATCCGTGGTTACGCATCCATTGGGCAAAGGAAGTCCGACACTTGTCGCCAATTGACGGAAGTGGCTCTTGCGGTTCAATAGATCAGGCCCTCGCTGCAGAGCGAAGTCGTCGCCGCTTTGCGGGATGCCCAGCAGGGCCGCCAAGCGCGCGACCCCTTCACTAGAGTAGCAGGGATGTATTCTCCAAGATGATTTCGGGTGAATATGGCTGTCGATTCGTTCAACAACAGTATTGGACAGCAGGGTGCAATCATTAAGGACCCGCGCTTGGCGGGTACCTTCAGGCACAAGCAGCAAGAGGCTCGAAGCATCGAAATTGAGCGTCGTGCCAATGAAAGATAGCAGATCTGTCGGGATGGCTACCGGAGAGACAATGAGGTCACCCTCCTGTGCAAACCAGGCTGAGCGGCAAGCCGAGTTGGCGGCAAGGGAAAGTTGAGCGGCTGTTAGATCGCCGCCCGACATTTGGGGCGTACCGGCATTCATGATTAGGATCCGAGGCAACAACAACCTCCCGGGCGTTTGGCGCGATCAGACAGAGATCGCCGTGCCAGCTATGATGACCTCGCTGCGGCGCATCGTGTACAGTCCACGACCGAAAGCTGCAGATTGTGCACCGTCTCGATAACACCCGCGGTGTAGCGGGAAAGGACGGTCAGCCAATTGGCTATCCTCAATTGCTGTCTCCTTGTGGGCCTGATCGGGTGCCGATTTCCTTCAGCATAAAATGCTGGACCTTGCCCAATGCCGTTTTCGGTAGTTCTTGCGTGAAAATGATTTCGCGCGGTGCCTTAAAACGGGCGAGCTGTGATTGCACATGCGCCATCAGCGCTTCCGCTTCGATCTGGGCCCCCGGTCGCCTGATCACATAAGCGATCGGTACTTCCTCCCAGCGCGGATCGGGGCGACCGACGACCGCGCATTCCGCCACATCCGGATGGCCCATAAGCACGCGCTCCACTTCGGCCGGATAGATGTTCTCTCCGCCGGAAATAATCAGGTTCTTCTTGCGGTCGTGGACCCAAAAATATCCATCGGCGTCGCGGCGGCCGATGTCACCAGTACGATACCAACCATTACTCAAAGCCTCACGCGTAGCCCGTTGATTGCGCCAATATTCGTAGAAGACGTTGGGCCCACGTACCGCGATCTCGCCTGATGTACCGGGCGGCAACTTGCTGCCGGAACCATCGATGATCGCCGCTTCGCAGCAAAGACCGGGCAGGCCGCTTGACCCCTCAGGCACGAGATCTCCGCCGAGCTTCGTATACACAGCGATGGGGCAGGTCTCCGTCGAACCGTAAACCTGTAAGACTGGTACTCCGCGCATGACAAAGCGCTCGACAAGGCGCTGCGGCACCATCGTTGATCCGGTACAGATTGCTTTGAGCGCGGATAGGTCCGTGGTTTCCCATCGCGGATGGTGCGTCAGGGCTTGCATCATGGCAGGGACCAAGGCTGCCAGCGTGGGCCGGTCACGCTCAAACGAATCAAACGTTGCCTCCGGCGTAAAGCGGCTTTGGATAGTTACCGTGGCGCCGTGATGCAAACTTGGGGTCGTCTGGATGTTCAGACCGCCGACGTGGAAAAGCGGCAAAACCGTCAGGGCATGATCGGCCGAGGTGAGGTCATGCATGTGCTGGCTCATGACACCGTTCCACAGCAACGCTTCCTGGCGCAACACAGCGCCTTTCGGTCGCCCTGTGGTGCCCGACGTATAGACGATCAGAAGCGGGCAGGTCAGGTCCGCACGTGGATTGCTCCCGTCACCACCGTCTTCGTCTAGCAGATCGTCCAACTTGCTTCCGCCCAGAGGCGCAAAGTCCAACCCCACGAGGGAGGCATCGGGCAGTTGCCCCGTCAAAAGGGGCAAGACTGCGTCGAAGGACTGCTCAAGCACGAGCACCTTTGCCCCAGAGTCGGACAAGATGAAAAGCTGCTCGGCCGCCGCAAGGCGCCAATTCAATGGTACGAGGATTGCGCCGAGCCGCGCGCAGGCATAGAGCAGCGCCAGATAGTCAGGCCGGTTGAGGCTGAGGATCGCGATCCGGTCTCCTCTCTCGACGCCGAGCTGGCTCTCGAGCGCACGAGAAAGCCGCTCGATCCGTCGATTGAAGCCGGCGTAGGTTAGAGTCTGTCCCTCGAAATGGATCGCGGCTTTGTCGGGAGCATACGCCGCGTTGCGCTCAATCAGTGTGCAGAGATTCAATGTATTCTCCGTGTGGCTCGGCTCAGCACAATAGGTTTGTACTGATGCAGTTAAGCTGAGCTCGCAATTGCTTCGGGAATCCTCGATCACATGCTTCGGTCGTCCTTTGCACAGGCTATGATCACACGGCCTAAGCAGAACAACGCGGTCCTTGATGGATGTCATGGGTTGCGAACGATGGATATCGCTGGAGGAGTTTCAGGCACGTGAGCACTTACTCTGTTCTGCTCGGTCGCGTGCATCTGCGCGTGGTGATAGGCGCACCACGACGACTGTTTCTTGCCCGGCTTTTGATATACAGGCTCGCCGCACATATACGCCGCTCTGGGATCTCCATCTTTGAAGCCGACAATGGCCCGGCATTGGCCTTCAATGTGGTCGATTAACAGGACCTTCTTGACGTCGTCGGGCTCTTTCAACTTGCTGCTCCGCAGTGCCAAGCCATCTCTTGCGACATCGCGCCGGTCACGCCGGGCGACACTTGCAGCTCAAGCCTCTTGAAAACCTCCGCGGTCGCACGGTCTGTCGCACACTTGCGCGATGAGAAGGCCCTGCCAGCACCGGGAAAGCGGTGTGAACAGAGCGAAATGCTGCTTCGCCGGCCTGATTCCGGTACGGTGCCCCAGCAGAGGAAGGGTTCGGTTTCAAATTCGGGAAGCCGCGGCGCCCTGCAAAGGCTTGGGATCGAAATCGAGGTTGATCTCTTCTGACATCACCGGCCCTCTGGTGACCCGGCTTAGGAGCGCCCCATAGCACCGGTCCTGGAATGCCGAGCCATTCACAACGACCTGCGAGCCGTAGCGCCGCGATCATGACGCGCTGCATAGCCGTTTCGACCGACCCGCTGCCGGGGATGAGGATCGCGACCAACCATTGCGGCGTGGTTCTGATCAGGTGAGACATTCGCAATCCTTCACAATCCCAACGGCAGACGAAGATTCGTGCCAATCGCAAAATCGTACAACTTAACGTTACGTCCGATTCAAGCCCTTTTGGCAGCCGGTATGAACATGCCAAAACTCTCTGGTTTGCGGGAAAAGCGCCGCCGAGCAGTGCAGGGTTGACAGCATTCGACGCTTCGATCTGTGTCAGAAAATTCGTCATCCCATTGAGACTAGACTCACAGCAGGTGAGTCCGTTGCCGCAAACGCCTGCGCTTCCGCGATTGAGGTGCTCACCGCCCTCGGAGGCGATTTCGCGCCTGACGTCTGCAGCGCCGTCATTGATAGTTTAGTCGCAGCTGACGTGACAACGCCAAGTGCCGGATCCGACGATAATTGTCGATCAGGCCGGCCTGATCGGAAGGGAGTTTTTGGCCCTTGCGCCGTTCGAGCAACGAGCCGTGCGAATGTGCAAGCGGCCGTCATCGGACGCACGTCGCGGTCGGCGGCTTCCCCTGGTTCTGAGCTCATCGCAGCGTCTGATAGAGGCGGTAGAGCAGCCGCGCGCGCGGTTCAATCGATGAGACGTAGAGTTGCTCATAATAGGTATGCGCGCCCTTGCCGTCGACGCCGAGGCCGTCGAGCGTTGCGGTATGCGGTGCGGTGAAATTGCCGTCGGAGCCGCCGCCGGTGAAGACATCGAGCAGCTCGAAACCGAGTTCGGCGGCAAGCTCCCTGGCGTGTTCGTAAAGCGCAGCGCCGGCATTGCTCTTCTCGTAGGGCGGACGGTTCAATTCGCCTGTCACCTTCACGCTGACGCCCTCGGTGCGCGCGGTGATCCCGAGGATCTTCGGCACCAGCTCGTCGGCGTCGGCGATGGTCGGCACGCGCAGATCGACTTCCGCATGGGCCTCCTCGGCGATCACGTTCGGCTTGGTGCCGCCGCGGACGACGCCGACATTGACGGTGATGCCGCGCTTGAGATCGTTCATCGCCTCCAGCGCCAGGATCACATGGCCGAGCTCCCGGATCGCGCTGCGGCCGTCCTCGGGGCGCGTGCCTGCATGCGCCGGCGCGCCCTTGATGTGCACGTCGAAGCGCGCGACGCCCTTGCGTCCGGTGACGATCTTGCCGCCGTCGCGGGCGGGCTCGGTCACGAGCACGTATTTGGCCTTGCGGCCCTCGGCCTCGATCAGCGCCCGCGAGGTCGGGCTGCCGATCTCTTCGTCCGAGACGTAGAGCTGGGTGATGCCGAGCGGCGGGCGTGTGTCATCTGCGCAGATCTGCCGGAACGCATGATAGGCGAGATAGGCGCCGCCCTTCATGTCGTAAATACCAGGGCCGAATGCCCTGTCGCCCTCGACCTTGAACGGCAGGCGATCGATGAATCCCATCGGATGAACTGTGTCGAGATGGCTCAACACCAGAATGCCCGGTGCGTCCTGCCCCCAGGACGAGCGCGTGACCAAATGATCGCCACAGCCGTCACGGCCCGCAACGCGTTCGATGGTGACCGACAGGTCGCGATAGCCCGCCGCGACAAGATCGGCCAGTTTGTTGACCTGATCCGGCCGATCCGTTGGAGACTCGATCTCGACCCAGCGGCGGATGCCGTCGAGAATCGTAGCTGTTCCAAACGGATTGCTGGACATGGGTGTCTCTGTGAATCTGAGGGCATCGCTCACACAAGATCATGATAAGATTCACTTAATCGTATCGTGATCTAGCGCGAAGATCTTCGGATTCGCCTACTGTCATGGGGCAGGTGTGCCTCGGAAGGTTGGCCTTGGAAGCTTGGCCTTGCCGCGGCAATGATGCTACGCGACTGTCGATCGTAAAGGAGCTACCAAGGCTGGTAGGTATCGACGCAATTGCTCAAGCTCAAGGGTCTGTCCTGGTTGGAGCCGTTCTGGTGAGTTGTAGCCGTTCCGATCAGGACTGCTTTCGATATCAGCACAAATTGCATTCCCATGGCATTAATCCAGCCGCCTCGCGGGCGCTTGCTGCGATTGTCTCGTCGGCTGCTACTCGGGCCTCGGTCCTTCGGGCAACCAAGCGGAGGTGCCACTTAACAGAGATCAGCGATCGTCCTGTTCTTCTCTGCTAACGGCGACTTTCGTAAGTGGCACTCAATCTAGCAGCAAGGTTCGAAGCGCGCCCCTGAAGTTGATCAATGGATTGCCCTGGCCTGCCCGGGTCGCGACAATTCGTCCGATAAAGATGGTATGTGTGCCAACCACCTTGTGGTCGTACAAAACGCATTCGAGCGAACAACACGCGTTCGGCAATAGCGGTACATCGAGGACGCCTCGAATCCAGGGCGCGGTATCGAAGCGGTGAACACCTTTCGCACCCTTCTGGCCGCCAAAACGCAGTGCAAGGTCCTCCTGGTCGCTGCGGAGAAGGCTGACTCCAAAACTGCGGCTGGCCAGTATCCCATCATGGGTCTCGGAGCCGGTATTGATGCCAACGAGCAGGCACGGCGGCTCCATGGAGATCGACGTCATAGAACTAACCGTCAATCCGCGTCGTTCGTCGGCGGCTCCGGTCGCCACAATAGCGACACCGCTCGCCAGATGTCGCATGGCCTGACGGAACTCCGCCGATTGGATAGACGGAATTTCCCGAAGTGTAGGAGGGAACTGGTGGTGACTCATGACCCGTCTCTGGAGTTGTACATTTCTAGCGTCTCCTGTACGCAGTGATGACCTCGATTTCCGACCGGCGAGCCCAGATTGGTACCGGGGACCGCATCGATCATCAGCTACAATGATGACCTGACGGACGTGCAATATCTCGCCGCGTCGCGCCGGATCTGGGGTCGCCTCAGCAGGAGTGCGAGTTGCCGCCGCCCCTTTTCAAACGGGCGCTCCTCAAGAGACCTCCTGGCGCTGTACTGCCACGGTGAAAGTGCGGCCAGTGCTCATGGATTCGTGGTGCGCTCGGAGCAGCTGGGCTGGAGCCTTCCTACGTGCCCGTGCGTACAAGATGATGCCGATTCCGCTACCGGCGGGCGCCGGCCAGATTTTATCCGCATGTAACAGCATCGGCACCCTCACGTACTCTCACAAGAAGACGCTTTTTCGCATCGAGAAGATGCTCATCGAGCGTCGCGTGCAGCGCACCCCGCAGCTCCGGCGGGATCGAGCTATCTGTGTCGATCAATTCTCGAAACTTTCGAATGATGTGCTCTATCATGGCAATAGATCCGAGTGTTTCCATAGGCTGCGAGGACATCATCGATTATCTCCTTTGGAGCGCAGCGCGCACTTCGTCGCGGGCCCTGACCTCAACGACGTGCCGCTACAGGCTCTCGCCGACGAAGAGCGTTGGCTCTCGCGCCGCGTGCTCAACGCGAATTGCTTTGATCCGCGCGCGGGCAGGCGGCGCAGCCTCCCTGAAATCTCGCAGAAGCAATGCGCATTCGCACAAGCGATCTCGCCGCGTTTGTAAGTGTTGGTCTTGGTCGGAATCTTGAGACATCGGTCAACTCGGCTGTCATGCGTTGGAAACCGTGATCAGGCGCTGCAGTCGAGCGGCTGCGGCGCCCCGATCAAGCGATTCTTGCCCAAGTGCGACGCCTTCCTGCAGCGTCGAGGCCCGGCCGGCCACGATCAATGCCGCCGCCGCGTTCAAAAGTGCAGCGTCACGATGTCGACTTGGTGCGCCATCGAGCACGCTTTGCAGCGCGACGGCATGGATATCGGCATTGCCGCTCTCCGGCACGTCGTTGCGGCAGCGCGGGAGCCCGGCCTCTTCCGGCGTCACTTCGAAGGTGCGGACGGTGCCCGCCTCAAGCGCGGCAACAAAGGTCGGGCCGGTGAGGGTTATCTCGTCGAGCCCGTCCGAACCATGAACCACCCATACCGACTCGGCACCAAGGTTCCTCAACACCTGCGCCAGAGGCTGGACCCATTCGCGAGAGAATACCCCGACGATCTGCCGCTTGACCCTGGCCGGATTGGACAGAGGTCCGATTAGATCGAAGATCGTGTTGGTCCCTAGTGCGGTCCGGATCTGACGAACGCGCTGCATCGCCGGATAATGGGCCGACCCAAACATGAAGCCGATGCCGGCTTCGTGCACACAACGAGCAACGGCGTCAGGCTTGAGATCGATCTTTACGCCGAGGCGCACCAACACGTCTGCGGCGCCCGAGGCCGACGATGCAGCGCGGTTGGCATGTTTGGCGACAGGAACGCCGACCCCGGCGACGATAAAGGAGGCGAACGTCGACACGCTGATCGAACACAACGGGGCGTCGCCGGTGCTAGCGATATCGATGGCGTCGCATGCCGCCTCGACCCGCGGCATTTTATTCCGCATCGCGGAGGCTGCGCCGGTGACTTCTTCGACCGTTTCGCCGCGAACCCGCATTCCCAACAACAAGCCACCGATCTGCGAGGGGGTCGCGTGGCCCGACATCATGCTGTCGAAGGCTAACGCAGTTTCCTCACGCGTCAGAGTGGCGCCCGTCGCAACTTTTCCAATGATCGATTTAAGCGCTTCCATCGAACTTTACACGGTCCCTTGTCCAAACCTGACGCTCTTCCGTTCAACGGGGGCTTTCGTTAAAGAGACGTGGCATCGGCTGCATTGATGCAGTGCCCGCCCCGTCCGCGCGCGCCAGATGCCTCATTGACGCTTGCGTATCGTTCGGTTTGAGCGTGGGCCCCTTGGTGAGGCTACAACCTGACGCTACGTGAGGGTCAAGCTCTCCATTTCGTGGTGCGCTCAAGAGGAGATCATCGGCCGGCGAGAACAGTGTAGGCGCGTGGACGCCAGCACCGATGGGACTGTCTCATGCCGCCGCTTGCCGCGTCCGCCTCGATCGCAGCGTCCCTGCCGATTCACCGTATTCTTCGAAGTCTTTCGGCTTGCAGGTGCCGCCGTCGTGGGGCGATGAAGCAGGCCTCCTCTACCGGCTTCGGGAGTATCGATGCCAGTTAGATCGAAGCGCGACCTCATGACCTGCAAGATCGTGAATGAAAGATGCGCAGACCTCCCCGAACGACGTGCTGCATGTCCTCTCATTGATGCCACTGAAAACTCCTTCTCGTTACAGCGGCAGGCGAGCGCTTGTTCAAACGAATCAGGGGAAAGCCACGGCCAAATTCGAAGTTTTGACAGATGCAGACGACGATCGCGGCATCGTCATCGACTATGGGGCGACTACCTTCGAGGCTGGCGGGATCCATTATCATCATAACCCCTACCTCTCAGCTAGCGGAACGAGGTATGTCTCGAGCCATGCATCGTGTTCTGCGCCGCTTCACGGCCGGAACACGCCGTACTGTGGTGCATCGATCGGCGCATTGAGCGAGGCGCTCAATGCGATTGCGAGGGCGGTTCTGGTGTCGACCGGATCAAGAATGCCGTCGTCCCAGATTTCGGAGGTCGCAAAATAGGCGCTCGACCGCTCGCGATATTCTTCAAGGATGGGCTCTCGAATGGCTGCCAATTCCTGCTCCGAGAGGCGTCCTCCCGCGCGAGCCAATTGTCTCGCCTTGACGTGAGTGAGAACACCGGCAGCCTGCTCGGCACCCATCGCAGACATCTGGGAATTCGGCCAGCTGAACACAAACCGGGGATCAAACGCGCGTCCCGACATAGCGTATGTGCCTGCGCCGTGCGAGCTGTTACAAACGATCGTAAACTTCGGCACGGACGCTCCGGACACGGCCATGATCAGCTTGGCGCCGTCCTTGGTGATCCCACGCTGCTCATATTCGCGGCCAACCATGAAGCCCGTGACGTTCTGCAGGAAGAGCAGGGGCGTTCGGTTCTTGTCGCACAATTGGATGAAATGAGTACCCTTTTGCGCACTGTCGCCGAACAGCACGCCATTATTGGCAAGGATCCCGATTTGAAATCCATGAAGCCGCGCAAAGCCGCACACGAGTGATGTCCCATAGCGCGGCTGGTAATCATGAAATCGGCTGCCGTCGACCAGACGAGCGATGACCTCTCGCATGTCGAACTGCGCTCGCGTGTCCTTTGGAATGATACCGTAGAGTTCCGTCGCGCAATAGGCGGGCGGCTCAGGGGCGACTCGATCGATCCAGGTCTTCGCCGGCTGGTGGAAGCGAGCGACGACGTCGCGGGCAATCGCAATCGCATGAATCTCGGAGTTTGCGAAGTAATCACTGGTGCCCGACACGCTGGTATGCATGAGGGCGCCCCCAAGCTCTTCGGCGGATACTTGTTCCCCGGTGGCAGCCTTCACGACCGGGGGGCCACCGAGGAAGATCGCTCCTGCACCCTCGACCATAATGTTGTATTCACTAAGCGCTGGGACGTAGGCCCCTGCCGCGGTGCATTGGCCCATGACGATGGCGACCTGCGGCACTCCCATCTTCGAGAGAATGGATTGATTGCGGAGAATTCGACCGGCATGGTAGCGATCAGCAAAGAACTCCGCCTGCAAAGGCAGGAATCCCCCGGCGCAGTCGCACAGATGAACCACCGGCAGACGGTTTTCGAGAGCGATATCTAAGGCCCGCACGATCTTCTTGACCGAGAGCGGATACCATGCGCCGCTCTTCACGCTGGCATCGTCAGCGTGAACAATCACCTCCCGACCCGCCACAATGCCGATGCCGACGACCTGCGCAGCGCCTGGCACCTCGCCGTCGTATGCCTTGTTAGCGGCCAGGGTGGAAAGCTCCAGGAATGGGGTTTCCGGATCGAGCAAGGCCGTGAGGCGCTCGCGAACAAACAGTTTATTTTGCCGACGCAGCCGCTCGAAGTCCCGCTCGGGCCGGTCGAAGCGGGCAACGCGTTGGCGTTCCTTCAAGTCGGCCGCAAGTTGTCTGTTGTGGAGGTCGTTGCGACGAAACTCCCGTGAGTTCACGTCCGCCACGGAACCGATCCGCTGCATTTCAGCGCCCTTCTTTGGAGAGCGTGACCAGCACAGCGTCGCGCTCGAAGCTCTCGCCTTCCTTGACGTGAATTCGATCGACGATGCCATCCTGTGGTGAGCGTATGATCGTTTCCAGCTTCATGCTTTCAATCATCATCAGCGCCATTCCCGCTGAGACTGCCTGACCAGGCGAAACGGTGGTCGCAACAACCACGCCAGGCATCGGCGCCCGGGCAACCCGCGGACGTGCCTCGTCATTCCCGGAAACGAGCGCTCGCAATGGGTCATTGTAGCGCAATACGCGCGTTCTGCCGCGTATGTGTAGGTGAATGAGCTCGCCCTCGATGGCGAACCGAACCGGTTCGCTCTCGCCTGCGATGGTCAGGATCCCGCTGCTGTCGCTGTGCCGGGTGAAAGCGACGGGGGCGATCACTTGATCACACAGATGGAGACGGTAGCCCTGCTGGCTGGCTGAAAGCCACAATTTGTGATCCACGCCGTCGACCTCGAATGAGTGATACACGTCAATTCCTCCAGCTGCCGAGCGCCGCGTGAAGCTCGGGCACGGCATCGGCCGACTCGCGGACCGGCCCCGTCAGGAGAGCAGCCGATGCCAGGAACGCAGACATTCCGGCAGCAAAGTTACCCGCTGCGAGATGCGGGTTCTCTTCGAGGTATCCCGTATGGAACTGACCGTCGAGAAATGCCTCGTCGGAAAGGATCCGGGCGAGTAAGCCTGCGTTTGTCTCGCACCCAAGGAGAACCAGCTCCCGAACCGCGCGATGGGCGTTCAGAGCAGCCTCTATGCGGCTTGGTGAATGCACGATGATCTTGGCGAGCATGGGATCGAACGCCGGCGTGATGTTCTGACCTTGCATGATGCCGCTGTCGATCCGTACGTTATCCGGATACTCGAGAAGAAGTACTTTCCCAGTGGTCGGGACGTAGCCGCGTTCCGGAGCTTCCGCGTACAATCTGAGCTCGATTGCATGCCCATTCGAAACAATATCGGACTGCGAAAGCGCAAGTTCGCGACCCGCTGCCGCATAGACCTGTTCGGCGATCAGATCGACGCCGGTGATCATCTCGGTCACGGGATGCTCGACCTGAAGGCGTGTATTCATTTCGAGAAAGTGGAACTCTCTCCCGCTGAAGATGAACTCGACCGTTCCTGCATTTTGATAGTTCGCTGCACGGGCGATGCCGACTGCGGTCTCGCAAATTCGTGTCCGCAATTCTGGTGATAGTGCCGGCGAGGGTGTTTCCTCGATGATCTTCTGGAAACGACGCTGCACCGAACACTCGCGCTCGAAGAGATGGACCAAGTTTCCGAAGGAGTCACCGAGCACCTGTACTTCAATGTGTCGCGGGCCTTCGATATATCGTTCGACGTAAAGTCGGCCGTCTCCAAAGTAGCGGCGCGCTTCACCGCGTGCCTGCTCAATGGCGACCTCCAATGCATCAAGATCGCGTACGATCCGCATGCCCTTGCCGCCACCGCCCCCTGATGGCTTCACGAGCAAAGGAGCTCCAATAGCCCAGGCTCTCGAAACGAATGTCGCCGGGTCATCTTCCTCGATGGCGCATGGCACGACTGGAAAGCCATTGCTCTGAACGAAATTGCGGGCGCGGATCTTGTCGCCCATGAGTTCGATAGTTTCTGGAGCGGGTCCGATGAACGCAATACCGGCCTTTTTAACCGTCCTGGCGAATTCCGCATTCTCGGCAAGCAATCCGTAACCGGGATGCAGCGCGCCGGCGTTCGCTCTGTGGGCGGCCGCGATGATCTGCGCGATGTCCAGATAGCTCGCGATCGGCGTGCGGCCGGTGATCGGAATCGCTAAGTCGGCCATGGAGACGGCGGGGGTCTGCGCGTCGACCTCGTGGTAGGCAATTGCGGAGCGAAGTCCAAGGGTGCGTAACGTTTTGATGATTCGTGTGGCTATCTCGCCCCTATTGGCGATCAGAACTGTATCGAAGGGCAATTTGTGCATTTGCTTATCCGGACAAGCGCGCTGGAACCAGCAGCGTTTGTCAGTTGCGAGCGACCGTGCTCGTTCATCTGTCCTCGCGTGACCGTCCTGCAGGTCGGGCTGGGGCGGCTTCTGAGCGTGAGGGACGCGAACAGGCCGCCTGGTCCGCGATCCTTCACTTCGCGTCGTCGCTTCGCTTTCCTGTATCTCGAACGGAGATGACGTGGCGACATTGCTGACTGAGGCTCGCTTGCTTGGATCTGAGACAAGCAGTGATAGCGGCTCGATCGGGTATGTGGCTGCTACAGAGGCGGAACACGTCGTCCATGCATGCCTCTTTCTCCTCTGCAGTCGGCGCTTGATCGCGCGCGCTAACAGGCTCGGGGATTGCAGCAGACACTGCGACAGCAAGAGCGATGGCGCAGTGGTAGGCGTTGAGGCGCGAAGCCAATTGGAAGCATTGGTTTTGAATCATGATTGTTCCTTCAAGTCGGTAGGTCTGCTGTATTGTTCGTCCCGTGCACGCGCAACATGAAACGGGAAACAGGCTGGAATTGGTCAAGTGCCAGTGCCTGCGAGCCGGCTCTATCGCTTCTGCGGACCTAGCCACGCTCGGCGCTCGTCCTCTGTCGGCAACGACGCAATCAGCACCTATCGTGGTCGGGACCGAGTCCCAGGCGGACGGGAGGCATTCGCAGCCGAGCTCGCTGAGCAAGTGATCATTCTTAGGCTTCCGGTGATCGTGTGGTCGGGTCCGCCATGCGAGGCATTGCGTGGGCGTGGCATGCTTTAAGGTGCCGGATTCGGCCGACTAACCTGCCAGCCGACTGATGACGCCATAGCCGGTGCGCCGCAGGATCGAACAAGACTTGCGGCCCGGGCCAAGGTGTCGCGTGGCAGAGCGACGAGGCAGAAGCCAGGTGCGCTTAAGCCGTTGCGAATGATGCACTCGATGGTGGGGAGTGAACCATGGTCGCGCGCGCCTGGGTCATGCGTGGTGTAGTCTTGCAATCTTTATTCCATTTGATGTGAAGACGACGGGCGAGAATTCTGAGATGGAGCCTTTGCCGAGCGCCCGTTCCCATGCGGCTCGTGCGACGGGAGAGCGTCCCGCGCAGATCTCGAAACGCGTGATTTGGTCCAGCCGCGGCTGGACCAGCCTCCGATGAGATGTAGACAACAATGCATTCGGAGGATCCTAGCATCGTGATTGAGTCTTGCGGAACGAGCTTGGATGCTTGAGACATTTGCAATTCTCAGTACCTGTCGGGAAGCGTCAAGATTGTCGGAGGTGGTCCCCACTTGTGTAGGATCGTACAATCTAACGCCACGTGCGATTCAAGCATTTTCGTGCGTCCCAATCGCCTGAAGATGCCTGGCTGGGGTGTGCGGATATTTTGTATGAGTTTCGGCTGCAAGGTCGCACATCGTGTTTTCTGAACGGCGACGGCTGTGCATGGCGCGGGGCAGCGCAAGCAACAATCAGCGCCTGCTTCCGATGTGACGATCGCGTTGGGAAAGGGAGGCCTCCAGCGTCGCTGTTACGTAATTGTACGTAGCGCCGGTGTCGCATTTCTTTGATCTGCGACTTGCATGCTCATGGCATGAATCCGAAAAGTAAACTCTGCGAGCCCGACCACTGGCGAGGCCGTGCGGAAGCAACGCGAAAGAAAGCGGACGCGCTCGCTTACGGCAAACCCAGAGATCGGCTTCTTAAGATTGCCATGGAGTACGACAAGCTGGCACGGCGTGCCCAAGAGTGGCAGACGCGCAGAAACTCGGACGATACATGGCCTGATCAGGATCTGTAGGCCGTCGCCGCGTCTCGAACAAACGCCCGCATAGACCGCTACGGAGCATTATCGGTGAAGAAAATGTCAACCGTCGCTCGGTGCGGGCAAGTCAGTGGCGCTTGCATGCGACGTCGAGGTGACGCCATATGCGAGCCGCACCGGCGGGTTCTGGGTCGCGCTAGATGGCTCCCAATCGAATCGTGAAAGCCCGGAACGCCCTGGCGTGCAGCACGAACTAGCCGCCGAGGGCGGGCCGATTAACGGAGACGATGGAGGCTTGACGTCGAATTCGTAGGGCGCGGCGGCGTTGTCCTTGCCGATGCATTCGACCTCGAAGGCGCGGAAGAAATAAAGCTTCCAGCCGCGCTCGCGCTGCTGTTGCGAACGGATCTCAGCTGCCCCCCCAGCAGCAGCGAACGCCTCGAGGACTGGCCGACCTTGCGGCGGATGTCGCGGATGATCCGGCCGAGTCGGCTCCGCAGGATGCGTCGAAAAACCCTTGTATACCCGCCCACCATTTTGTCGTGAGCTTCGCGAGTTCGTCGAGGTTATGCACTCATAAGAACGCTGCGATGATCCAGCAAACACCAGTCCAGAGCAGCGCATTTAGGAGAAGCGCGGCCAGCGGCCACAGGTTCCGCCCCCTTTGCGCCTGCCAAGATCGGCAAACAGCGCCGTAATGCCTGATCCTGGGTTGCCTTGGTGTGCGCCAGTGCGTCATTCATCACACGCCACGCTGGTCCACGGAAAAAGGCTGGCGTCTGGATGCCTCGTATCAGTCATAAGGTCGTCTTTCAAAAGCTCGGGTGTCATCATCTTGTTTGTTGCGCGGGAGCATCCAGCGGATGATTTTGTCGCGCGGCTTTCACTGCATCGATCAGGACCAATCAATAGTCCATTGTGAATTGTTGCTTGGATATATTGCCTCCTGTTGGTTCGTGTTTCTTTACCACAGCAATCAGCATGCCACCGGCGGAGAAGTCCCGGCACCGCTTTGGCACAAAAAATACGTGTCTGTCGGGTTCGACGACATGGACTAGCTGCCCGTAGTCGGATTCGTGACATCGATGTCTGAAAGACAGCACCGGAAGTAGCAGGTAAAGGGTGAGTGGTCTGCTAGCGCCATACCGGCAACAATGCGTTAGGAACTGCATCGTAATGACGCGGCGCAAGACCCGCCGATGGTCGCAGTTGCAGTCAATACAGCGGGCTAATCACCTTCTCGGATCGTTACCCTGTAAGGAGGCACTGAGATGGCAGGCGATCCTGCTAGATGTTGTCTCAGCGCTCAATCAAGGAGGCAGTATGCCGAGCATCCGCGCCTCTGATGCGAGCCCAGTCGATTTAGTCCTTATACAACTCAACCGTGGTCACATAGATGACGCATTGGCAATGTTTCAGACTCGGCAAACCAGAAGGCCACGAATGATCAAGTACCGCATCACGAAGCAGCATCGCCGCCGAGGCGATATCGCCTTTGACCCGGTGCGGGTGCCACGCGGCTTGCGAGCCATAATGGGAGTGTAGATGTTGGAGGCCATTATATGGAGCATGCCGGGATGACGATAGATCCATTGGCGGTGAACTGACGGGCCGCGATCGGCCAATTTCATATGCTCAAGCACATCTCCGGGGGACCGGAATGGGCAGGGGCAAGGAGAGCTTGTTTTGCAAGTCCGAAAGCTCAAGAGCAGAATTCCTGTTGCCGAAGTGCGCGCTGCTCGCCGATGTGCGGCTAGCGCTTGCTGGCATCGATGAGCAAGATGCCCGCGTGAAATTCGCTTGGTGACGGGGTTATCTGGCGGGCCCACCCGCCGGGCCCATCATCAGCGTGAAAGTCCAATTTGCGCGCTGATTCGGATCGAGTAGATCGTGCAGGGCCCGCATTCGGGCAATCAGGGGTTCGTGAGAGCGTTCGTCGGGTCCCTGAAACGCGAAGTGAACGTCCGAAAACTAATGGTAGGAGAACAAGTGATGATGGACATCTGCGGTTTTCTCAGCAGATGGTTCGCTGAAGAGTGGTATGGGAACGCTGCGCTGACGACCGTGCTGGCGCCGGTTAACCAGCTGCGAGACAACGTCATCTACGTCGACTTCAAAGCGATCCGCGAGGCAAAGGAGGGGGCGTGCGAGCGCAGATCATAGAGAAGCTGGAGGCCGGCCGCGTACAATGCGGCCAGTTCGCCAGCGTTCCGGGATCAGGCCCTTGCGGCCTGTTCTTTGTGCAGGGGCCTTGCGGGTGCGAATTGAAGATCAGTGGATTACTCCGTCCTGGCTGGGAGCATGTCGCTGTCTCGACGCCGCGGCGTTGTCCGAACTGGGAAGAGATGTGCTTCGTCAAAAACCTGTTCTGGGATGAGGAGGAGTGTGTAATGCAACTGCATCCGCGACATTCGCAATATGTGAATAACAGCCGGTATTGCCTGCACCTGTGGAGACCCACTCATCAGGACATTCCAATGCCCCCGCCGAGTTTTGTAGGCATCGTCGGGCTAGGACCATCCGAAGCGGCAACGTTGTTTGCGCGGATGAGCGCGACCGCATGATGAGTTGGGCCAACGATATCCGCGCCAAAGATGAGGCCGAGCACGTGCAGAAACATCGGTTCGGCGACCGCCGGAAGGTCGCGCCACCAGCGGACATGTCGGGTTCTACCGCCTGTCAACAACGTACAGGGGTTCTGAAGCGTAAAATCACTGCTGCCGAGCAGGAGGCGCTGACTGTGTACCTGAACCGGTTCAAGAGATGTCTCATATGCCAGGTGCGGCCAATTCCAGTGGACGGAACGATAGATTGAGTTGGTCTTGGAGGAATTGACGCCAGTGTTTGCGAAATCGTGCTGAACATCGGTCCGGGGACAACGGCAGCGTCTCACCAAGGCCGATGGCCGGCCACCTTCCAAGAGCTACAAGCACGTCGCCCACCGCCCTCGCGTCTGGAGCGGGGCTCGGTGAGTAAAAACGGCCGACTCGCCAGATCGCCTGCATGGGTGCGACAGCATGTCCAAACTTGTTTGCTCGTCAGCTCGTCGTCAGCTAGCCGCAATATCATTTGCGGGCAGGGCGCAAGCAGTCCGCACCCGCTCTGAGGAAACGTACGCCCAAGAGGCAGCCGCCATGGATAATCGTGTTAGTAGCCAATCGATACGTATCGATCATGCTGACGAACTGGGTCAGTCGCCAGACAGTAGCAACTTTTCGCAAGCACTTACGGATCTCGCGCAACGCGAGATCCTGGCACCTGAGGAGCTGTACGACAAAATGGGGATCTGCTGCAGCAAGCCACATACCTCAGATGCAAACGTTTACAGTCCAGGCTCCTCAAACCCCAGCACATCCTCTCTGTCCTCCAACTCAAATCCCTCCTCTCCGGCCAGGCCGATCCGTCCCCTGTTCCAATACAGGACTGCTGAATTGCCCGGGGCCAATGTCAACGGTATCTGCGTTGGTCTGTCTGCGGAGTGGCTCCTCAATCTCGATCGCAGTCCCTCCTCCCGAATGCGTGCGCTGCGCCCGGGTGCTCAAAGCCACGCCTCAGCGGCAACGCGGCAGCAGCGGTATGAAGATCTCAATACGCAGCTGCGAAGCGATAGGGCGGGAGGTTCTCACAACCTTCGGGCAACAATTACAATGCTACGCGAGGCGGGCTTGGATCCATCCGTCGACCAGACGCGGTATAGGTTTGGTACATCTTCGCGCATTGCCCAGATAGTGGACGAAGTCACCGAAGACCCATCGATCTATCTGCTCGGCTTGCGGTTCGCCGGACGTGGCGCACACACATTGGCAACGTCGACGTCGAATGGAACGACGACCCTCTTTGATCCCAACTATGGAGAATTCACTGTTCGGTCAGATCAGTTGGGTGAGCTGTTAAAAAGTCTCGCCGACCGCTACAGTAACCTGAACGGATATGATATATCGACGGTCGCCACACAGAAGATAATCTGAGTGTTTCGGCACGTCTGACGTACCTTGCCGATGTCCACGCGCGGATCCTCTGGCGGAGCGGCGGCGATCGAGACTGAGAACGTTCGCATCGGCTCTAGGGTGCAACACCGTCGGCCGCGAAGGCCGATTGTGCCGCCGCTAAAGTGCGCTAGATATACCGATCCTGGAGCTCACCGCAGCCCTGAAGATGTTAGAGCGTGGGCTTGACGAGGGCCCTCGGAAAGTTGTGTGGCGAGGCGCCGAGAGTTTGCAAGATCGCCTGCTCTTCTCTTCCGGGCGCTCTTCATACACGTTGCTCACGCTGCCAGATGTCGGCTACGTCAGCCTGCGTAGCTCACGCTCGTCACGATGCGTACGAGCGACGACGCCCGTCCGTGGCTTTCAACTGCGATAATATGAATGAACAACTCACCGGACCGGTAACCTTTGGCGGGAGACGGTCCCGGCTAGGTCGGGTTCGCTCGTCAGACGGCGCCGCGCTCGTCGAGTCAGCCGCGCGCGGCTGACTTCACCATGCAGACATTGCTCATGCCGCACGTCATCGAAGGATTATTTCCTTGGCTGGATGTTCGTCGGCAGCTATGCCAACGGGGATCTCGCCGAAAGCTAGACATTCGATGGCGAAACGAGTCACGAGAAGTGGTTCTTCGAGACCTGGCGGTACTCGAAAGACCTCGACTTCACGGTGCACGATGAGGCCGGTTGGTCCGGCATACTGAACCGTCAGTTTCCGGCATTGCTGCCGATCGGCCGTTCTGGGAGCAACGAGCTCTCATCCGCCTTTACCGAGCCGCTTGTCAGGTTCGCGACCAACGTCGGAAAGCCGACGATACGCAGGTCCAGACCAAGCGCAAAATCGGGAGTTTCATCTTGGCGCGCTGCTTGCTTTGTTCGCGGCGTCATCGTCGATGGCTTTCAAGGGAGGTGGATAATTGGCCTCATTGGGCAGAGGCGGGGAGATTGGCCATGTCGCGAGCTGCGGTAGAGCTATTCGTCAAGAATTTAGCCGAAGAGGGGCGGCTGCTCGAAAACCTCAAACAGAGTGCTAAAGGCTTTCGACGAACTGTGGAGCCCGGTTTGGAATACGCAACCCGATTGCGTCCACAACTCCGTCAAGCCGCCTGCGTTTTGGTGGTGTCCGGGGCATCTGTTTGGGTATCTCTGTGTTCAAGGACCTTTTTTGTACAGATATGAGAAGAAGTCCAACCATCTCGCGGATAAATGTAGCGAACACGCATCCGATCGATGTGTACATCTCGCCCGTCAACTTGACAGCCAATGGCAGAGCACATCTCGGGCACGCTGCCGGGCCATTCCTTAGAATGGATGTCGTACAGAAGCACCTGAAGAGGGCAGGGCATCATGTCCGCTCTGGGCTGACGACGGACGGTTTCGAGAACCATGTCCTGGTCCGAGCGGCTCGTGAGAAAGTTGACCCATCGGACCTGGCACATGGCTTCCATATCAAAATTGTGGAAGATCTTGCCTCACTAGGTCTCGTTTTCGATCATTTCGATGATCCGGCGTATGGCGGGAATCTGCAACGATTCTCGAATGTAAGCAACGCGCTCATGGGCGCTTTGCTTGCAGCCGGCGCGCTACATTTCCGCCCAGTACGCTTACCAATGGACGATGCGGTTTCCACGGCCATGCCACGAGAGGAGCGCTTCTGTATTGGAGGCTGGTTTGGTGCAACCTGTCCGGTTTGTGAAGCGTCTGCGGGTAGCTTCTTCTGCGAACACTGTGGCCATCATTTCGAGCCCGAGGACGCGTTGAGCCCAGTATCGAGGCGAGGGCGGATCGTAGAATGGACGGACAACATCTCCGCCTTTCTCTCAATTTCGGGAAACGACCGTCTCCGACGGGAATGGGAGGACACGGCCATCGAAGCTTGCTTCCTGGACATAGGGAAGCGGTATGTCGCACGCACAGGACAGCAAATGCGGGTGACCGTACCGGGACTGCATGGATTGGCTTGGAATTCGTCGCATTGCAATACGCAGCAGATATTGTTTAGCTATTCCTCGTTACTCTACGCTCATTCGCTCTATTGCGGGCATAAAGACACGGAAGGCTCCGGCAAGCCGAGTCCGTTTTCCCGCGAGTCCGATGCGTTCCTCATTAGCGCTACAGGTATAGATAACACGATTCCGATGCTTGTCGGAGTTACAGGATGTGCGTTGGGGCAGAACTCGTTTCGCCCGTTTGATCGAGTTTTCTTTAATCACTTCCTTCGGCTGAACGGATCGAAGTTCTCCACCAGTCGCGGTCACGTGATCTGGGTAGGTGAAATCGCTCGAATTCCGCACATATCTGTCGATGTTCTTCGGGTGTACCTGTCGGAAATTTGCCCGGAAGAGACCGAGACCGATTTGGTGTCGGAGCAGTTGGCCGATCGTTACAACGCAATTGTCGATAAGATATCTGCAGCCATCGACCGTTGCACCAAGTCCATAAACGGCGTGCCGGCTCTCACCAGCTGTTACGTAGATGCTGCGATGATGATCACGCTGGATCGGCTCTATGAGAAACAATGTACCGCCCTTTCGCTGGACCATCTGCGAGTATCCCAAGCATCGATATCGGTTGTCGAATGGGTCGATTATGTCGGTGCCGCGCCGGACCTTCAGACGGCTTACACATGGTTGATGGGGTTTAGCATACTGGCCTGGCCTCTGATGCCAACGATAACGCAAGCTGTATGGCACTGGCTCGGTCATAGCGGACATCCCCTTGCCGCATGCGCTTCGAGGCCTTCAACCCAGCGAAGCGGAACAGTGCCGAAACTCAACGGGAGCAGGTTAGCGGCCGCAGATGTTGATCGATGCCTTCCCGGGAAGATCGCGGCATGACACCGGCCACGAACATCGTTCCGGTCGAAGAATTGCCCAACGCTGTCTCGTCGGAAGTCTCAATCCCCTTCATGCTTGGTAGCATCAGCCTGGCGGCATCCTATGGCTCGAGTTTCTTTCTCGTGGACGCCCTGCGGTCCATTGGACAAAGTGCCACGACCGCCGGCGCCGTCATTTCGACCGGTACCGTCGCGACAATACTCTGTTCGCTTGTAGCTGGCCGCATTGCCGATGTACTGGGCATGATGCGAACGATCACCCTTGCAGCGGCGATGATGGCGATAGCGATGAGTTGTTTCGCATCAGCATCAATTCTGACGCTCTTCGCTTACATCGGCGGGCTTTTTCTCGGCGTTGGATGGTCAGTGTTCTACATACTGGCGCCTCTTCAAGTCTTGTGCCACGTGCGAGCTGACGCCCGTCTCAAGTATCTTACGTTGCTTTCCGGATCTCAAATGCTGGGCATCGGGCTTGCTGCCCCCCTCGCACGCGCCATTGCGGAAGTGGCTGGATCCTACATTGCAGTTTACGCTTTCTTTGCCGTCGCATGTCTCGTTGGGACGACGCTTTTGGCGTTCGCCGGTGGGGCACTGGCGCAAGCTCCCCGGATCAAAATGCCGACCGTACGACTTACATTCGAAGGCGTGCTGGGAATCCTTAAATCGAACACGCGCTATCCGATAATCATGATCGGCGTCGGGGCCTGCGTTTTCGCGGGTCTTTCAACGTTCCAAGCGCTTTACGCTGCGTCGCGAGCGCAATCTCCCGATACATTCTTTCTGGTCTTCACGCTGACAGCCGTCTTCTTGCGGTTTGCAGTGGCGCCGGTAATCGGAAAGTTTCGCCTCGAGCGCGTGGCCGCGCTTCTCATTGTGTGCACTATCGCGGGACTGGTCATCCTCTTCGTGAATGCAGGTAATACGGCAACCTATATCCTCGGGACAACGATGTTCGCGCTGGGATATGGTCTCAGCTACTCGACATTGAACAGTATGGTTGTTCACATTGCAGGTAATGATGGGACATCGTTGGCCATTGCTTCTCAGGTCTTCACACTTTCCTACTTCATCGGCCTATTCGGATTTCCATACATCGCCGCGGAGATCGTGAAAGCCGGCAGCTTCGATTATCTGCTGATGAGCATGATCATGCTTATCGTCGCCAATGGCGTACTTCTTACAACTCAAGTCTTCTCAACCAGCGGGGAGCATTGAGTGGCTCCGTTTAGGGATCATGGGATGCTGAAGGACGGCGGTAGCTGTGACGTAATCGCGATCGGTGCCGGGCCGTCGAATCTAAGCTTGGCAGCGCTCGCGGCGCCGATCCCGAAAATGTCCTTGCACATCCTGGAAAGGTCAGAGACGCTTCAGTGGCATCCAGGCCTGCTCATAGGGGGGGCCGTGATGCAAACCAGCCCGTTAAAGGACCTGGTCACACCGGCGGATCCGACGAGCGCATACAGCTTTCTCGCCTATTTGCATGATCAAAGACGACTTTATCAAGCCATTGTCCGTGGACTCGAGCGGGTTAGCCGGAGTGAATTTGAAGATTATTTGCGATGGGCAGCGAAAAAGCTGACGAACATTCGATTTGGCGAACATGTTATTGCTCTCGAACTCCGTGGCAACTCCTTTGAGGTCATAACCAGTCGCCGCAGATACCAAACATCAACGACGGTGCTTGGCGTGGGTAGAGTGCCGTCTATTCCTGATTGGGGCCGGAATGCACCGTCAAACGAGGTGTTTCACGCGAGCGCCCTTCTTCTCCAGCGCCGCGAATTGTCGAGCAAGCGCGTTGTGGTCGTCGGCGGCGGCCAAAGCGGGGCCGAAGCATTTCTTCATCTGCTGAGTGGTGCATGCGGCGCGCTGGGGACCCTGGCATGGGTGACGCGCCGCGCAAACATATTCGCGCTCGAAGATAGTCCTTTCGTCAATGAATGGTTCTTTCCGCAATATGGTGGTTGGTTTTTTGAGCAAAGTGACTCCACGCGAACTCAAATTCTGGAGCGACAGTCATTGGCCAGCGATGGCGTCAACAGCTCGACGCTTCGCGCTATCTACAACGCGCTGTACGATCGGGAGGTTCATGGGCGGGCTTACCCGAATCACGTGGAAATACGCGTCGACACCACGGCCGAGGACTTGCGCGGCTTATCTCCCTTTCGCTTGGGCTTGCGTCAGCGAACGACAGGCGTTTGTTCAGAACATGTCGCGGATATTGTCGTCTTAGCCACAGGCTACCGCACCGAAATCCCTTCGCTTCTGGAGCCGATCGCAAGCCGGCTCACGGTCGTGAGTGCTCCCGGTGGCTCTCAGGAGATCGTGGTCGAGCCGGACTTTTCGGCTCGTTTTGATGGCCCCGAAGAATGTCGCTTGTACGTGCAGAATGGCGCGCGCTTTCAACATGGCATCGCTGATACAAATCTGAGCTTGGTTCCTTGGCGCGCTTCAACGATCCTCAATTCTATCGTCGGCCGCGTCGTTTACGATTGTCGACCTGCAACGGGCGTCGTCAAGTGGAGTAGCGTTGGCTTCGAGGGTTCGTGTTGAAAAACTCGGCAGCATGCCGCCGCCACCCTATGTTCATTCGGAGTACACTATGAAGAATGCGCGGTTGATGACCCTGGGCGACATGACGGTCTATAGCCCTGGTGTATTGATGCAGCACGTCGAAGAAATAGCTGATCTTGAGACCGCTTGTCCGGTCGATCTCATCGAATTCCAGCTGGATCCGCTTGCGGTGTCGACGCCTCATTCCCATCCGTCAAGCGAGATCTGGCGCATCACGAGCGGCCACGGTCGGGTGATAACTGACGATGGTTCGTTGGTGGTCACGGCAGGAGACCTGGTGTTTCTGCAGCCTGGTCGAACCCATCATTTAGAAAATCGCGGCAGTGAAGTGTTGAGCGCTTTGTCCATCTCCTGGAAAGAAGCTCGATGACCGACGGGATTTGTGATCTTGCCGTCATCGGCGCCGGCGTCATGGGCCTAAGTGCCGCCTTCATGGCAGCGCGCAATAGTCCGCGGGAAAGAATCGTCATCTTCGAACGAGATACCGTTGGGGCAGGTGCCAGTGGGTTTGCTCCCGGAATCCAGGTCAACATCTGTCGCAATGAAAAGGAAAGAAGCCTCGTCAATCGTGGTTCGAAATTCTGGCGAGGGATCTATCCCCATGGGCTTTGGCGCAACGGCCGAGACTGTGACGTGTATTGGTTGACGCGCACTCCCAACCAACTCGCCCGACTGAGTAGCGTGGGCGGTACTACCCCATCAACTTCTTTTGCGCTGACCGAGAGGCTTTCCTCGCTGTCCCGTTTTGTGATCCCCGACGGTATGGCTGTGGCACTGGATCGGGGTTCTTACAGTCCAGTGAATTTCATTGTTCAGGATCTGGCCCAAAGGCTCAAGGCCGTCGGTATTTCGATATGCGAAAGGACACCTATTGAAAGGATACGGCAGGGGCGAAGCAATCTTCGTCTCCAAACCTCTGATCGTGGCGAAATCACGGCGAGGCGGGCCATCCTGGCAATTGGTCCCTGGCTACCCGATTCGCCCTTGCGTGAGCTTCTCGCAGAGGAGCCGCGATTGCGAGTTAAAAAGGTGGTCGCGCTTCACTTGGCGGCGCGCCCCACCCCAACGTGTCCAATGATCGGCTTGCTCGATGACTACGCTTTCCTCATTCCCATGATCGAGGAGGGATATTGGTTGTTCAGCTTTACCTCGCAGGAATGGGATGTGAAGCCCGACGCCGATGGGCTGCATGTCAGTCCGGATGATCTCGTGCGCGCCACCGCAATCCTGGCAAAATGGTTCTCCTCGGACGTGCCCGCGGTGGCCTCAGCGCGTGTGTTCTGCGACTGCTATTCTGACGATGGCGTCCCGTTCTCCCGGCCAGCTAGCAATGTCGCCGGTCTGTACGTCATTGGGGGTGGAGCAGGTAATGGGTTTCGCTTTGGGCCCGCTTGTGCGGAACAGGCGATACGTTCCCTGTATGCGCCGTAGTCGCCGTGTCAATCACCGTGACAAGAGGGGGACCATGCCAGATACAGGGGATATCGAAGTCAACTTCTCTCACAAATTTGCAGATACCGGTTGTCGCGACAGCTCAAGATCGACCATGATTGTTGATCTCAGCGCCATTCAATCCAATTATCGGAAGTGTCAGGCGCTTGCGCCAAACAGCGCCTGCGGCGCAGTTGTCAAGGCTGACGCGTACGGTCTTGGCGCGGCGCGCATAGCGCCCTTCCTTGCACACCTTGGCTGTACGCATTTTTTTGTAGCTGATCTGGAGGAAGGCATTGCGCTGCGCGATGTGCTGCCGTCATCTGCAAAGATCTACATGCTCCACGGCGTTATGTCAGGTATGGAGCTGTTGGCCGAGCAGCATGACTTGTTGCCGATTCTCAACAGCAGAGAACAACTGGAAGCCTGGCTTCGGCATTGCCGACTTCGCAATCGCGCGTTGCCAGCAGGTATCCATGTCGACACCGGCCTGTCTCGACTGGGTTTTGCGATTGATGAGTTGCAGGCAATCGCCGAGAATGAAGACGGGCTGTCGGAATTGCCTATAAGGTTGTTCATGAGTCAGCTCGCCTGTGCCGAGTGGCGAAACGAGATCAGTCTTCGGCAGTTGAAGCGGTTCCGCAAACTTACCTATTTGTTCCCGAAAGCTATTCTTTCATTGTCGAACTCGGCCGGTCTATTCGCCGGATGTGAATTTCATTTTGACCTCATAAGGTCCGGTGGAGGGATTTTCGGCCTTTCAACGTCCGATGATCCCTGCTTCAAGCCGTCGCAAGTTGTTCGTCTGCGAACGCAAATCATTCAATGCCGCAAGGTAAAGCATGGGGAAGCGATCGGATATTACGGATCCTACCGCGCGAGGAGGCGGATGCGTGTCGCGACCGCCTCCATCGGTTACGGAGATGGGTTCCCGCGCATTCTGGGCAATCGAGGGTATGCATTTATATGTGGTACGCGTGTGCCAATCGTCGGCTTCGTTTCGATGGATCTTATGACTGTTGACGTAACTGATCTGCCCGAGAGTTGGACGGCGCCGGGCAGCTTGGTCGACCTGATCTGCCCCGAGCAAACCGTGGGAGATATGGCGTCAGCCGCGAAAATGCTGAGCGATGAATTGACCACAGCAATTGGGCGGCGGTGCTGCAAACTTTATGTTTCAGCGAAATGATGTGAGGCAACGGTGAACTCCTCCGTCGACCAGTCGGAGCAAGTCAATCGAGCGATCTATCTCGGCGACGCAGGCATGCGTCTCATGTGTCCGAACCACTTCACCGCCAAGGTGCGTCGGTTCCATGAATATGAGAGACGCTTCTATCGCGATCTCCTGCGCGCGAGCCGATACGATTTGATCATTGAGGTGGGTTGTAGTGGCTATCGCCTGATCGGCGTCAAAAGCGATTACAATGATTATCTTGGCATCGATATAAACCCACCTCGTGCACGGCGGTTAAAAAATGGGCGCGGAGCGGTTATCCGATGTGAGGCTAACAGATTCTTCAAAAGAACACGGCTGATCAATGAGATAATGATCCGATATGACGGGCGTGTACTCTGCATATTGCCATTCAATTTTCTCGGTACGATGGATGCGCCAATGGAGTTTCTCACACGGGTCTGCCAAGTGCCCTTTGATCTTGCTTTGTCGCTCTTTTCAACGAGCGAGACGGCAACGGTTGCGCGCCTCGAATACTATGATCTTTGTGGCATCTCCGTTCAGGGTGTAGTGCGTACCGATGACTATGTCCGCTTAGACTGCTCCAACGGTTTCCAGGCGTTCGCTTTCGATCCGTTCTTTCTGGAGAGTCGCATATCGGCCCGTGGCTTCCGCTTAAGCAATGCTGAGTGCTATGATGTCTGTCACTTCCTCCATTTCAAAAAGAGTAATCCTGGATACGGTAGTCAGGATAATGCCAACCGCGCCCCAGGAAGCTAGATCTAAGCTATTGACAGTGTCACGTCGAAAATCATCCGAAAACCTGGCTATGGCGCAAAGGCCCGACGGGCGACGATGGCCCGGCTCCCTGGGCCTGGACCGCCAGTTCAAGGGCCACATCGCGTACCAGCGAGTCGCGGTCCACTTTTTTATGGACGACTGAATCAGTGTCATCCGGCGACGCGCTGTCCTGCGGATTGCCCGCCCTGTCGGACGACCCTGCTATCCCCAACGCGCTCAACCGCAGGATCCGCTGGTGAGCTACCTTGCGGGCTCGTGCTGTCAAATTGCTGGCTTGCCCGGCTGATTGAATTGAAATCCATACCCAGTCTCCCATTGAAACAAGGTTCAGCGCCCGCGGTATCTGTCGAATTGCTCCAATGTAAAAGAGCCGGCTGTCGAGAAGCTGACGGGTCTTTGCACCGCCAGCGGCATGGGCTGGAGAGGTTTTGATCTTCTCCCAAAAAAATGGACGGGTTTAGGCGGCGTGTAGGTGGCTAACGAGGTCAACCAAGTTGTACCGTCGAACAGCCCGAAATACGTCTGCCGTCGCTGCTCGGGCGCTGTCGGTCACGCGGTCTCAAGTAGATCCGTCTCGCGGGCTTCGCCGCCGAAGTGCTCGACGCCAAACGTGCAGCGGGATCGGTGGAGTGGAATGATCGCGAATGCCATCTTGCTGCCTGGCAGCAAGATGGTTGCGATCATTTGCGTCGAGGAGATTGCAGGCGAGCGCCCGCGGTTGTGGACGAGGAGGAAGCGCATTGTCGCGGAGAGCTCTCCAAGGTGGCGCGCAACGCGTCGCTCGTTGGCCAAGGCGACGTCGGCTCTCATCGAGAGCAGACGCAACTTCTACTTCTTTCCTCTTTATAGCGCGGCAATCACTCGTTTCGTGCGACCCGAATATCGTTTCGCCGACCCGACCGCCCCAAGGTCGCGGTGTAGGGCACGCCGTCAATGGTGAAACTGGTCTGCGGCCGAGACTCGCTCGGCAGCACGCCCATGTAGTGCATTCCGCGCATGAGTTCCTCAGGCGCCCGTTGGTTGCCGTGTCGCCAGCCCGGGACGTAGATGTTTAAGTCTGGCACGGGAGGCGGCGCGTAAGGCATATAGCCTCCTCCCAAAATCGCTGCTTCCGCGCTTTGCTGCCACGATGGCTCTGGCTGATTGACGCTTGGCGTTGGCGAAGGCGTTTCCATTCCCCGCCAAAGGTTCGGCGAATAGGCCCTCCAACTCCCGGCCGGCTCTCTTTGATCGACTGCCCCAAAGCCCGGATAATCGTAATTGGGCGGCGCTGGATCCGCTATGAATGGCGCTGGCTGCGCCATACCAGCGGCGTCCCAAAGCTCGTCCTGGTTGTAGCTCGACACCCGCGACGGAGGCGGCTCACGCTCTGGCGAGGCTGGCTCATGCGCTGGCTGACTAGAGCTCCCCTCCGCAGCGCCCGAGGTCCCCTCTCCCAGAGTGGCACGGTACCGCCTAAGCATGGCCAGCCCCCCCGAAATGTTGGTGTCACGTTGGTACCACTCCTTAAAATAGTCCTGCAGCGTCTCATCGCTCAGCGCAGAGAGAGACAACCCTCGATGCTCGTGAAGCGCTTTCGATAGCTTACGGAGACCTGAAATGTTGTTTTTTATGCTGTTACCCGAAAGCCTCCTAAATATCCCCCCGCGCTGCGCACCGCGAGCCGCATCACTCGCCCTCTTGATGAGGTCATCGTCTCCGGGGGCGCTTCCATATCTTGATTGCCCCATACGGTATCGCTCAAGCGCGGACACCGCGCGTTTAATCCAGTCGTCGCCCGGGAATAGTTGCTCAGCATAAGCCTTCGCCGTCTCATTGCTGAGCCCAGAGAGAGTCTGCCCGTGACGGTCGTAAATCGCTTCAGATAGCCTACGGAGACTCGTGCTGTCGCTCTGTACGGTGCTACTCGATAGGCCCGCTCTCTGATCATTGACCACGCTTTTGATAAGGTCCTCGTCTCCAGGCGCTGCCCTATACCGCCTCCCATGGTCCGGAGCGTCCGGCTGGCCCGCATCTTCGAGGTGCTGCTCAAAGTCGTCTTGCGCAGCCTCCTCTGCTTGCTCCGCCTGCCCCGCTTGCTGCTGCGCCACCATGGCAAAGTATGCGGCTGGATCGAAATTAAAGAAGGGATCCACCAAAGTCTCCTGTGCTGCTCGTATCCCATACGTCCTAGACGCTACTCTGGCTGCACTAGCTGTCCAGGAGCTGACAAGCAGCCCGCGGAGTGGGAGCTCTGAACCGAAGCTTGTGAACCGCTCCGGGATTGCCGGAGGCTCCAACTCTTGAGAAGGTGGAGCCCTTATGAGCAAGACGACGAACAAGTTTTCACCCGAAGTCCGAGCCCGTGCGGTTCGGATGGTTCTGGATCACGCCAGCGAGCATCCCTCGCGCTGGGCGGCGGTGACCTCTATTGCGGCCAAGATCGGCTGCACGCCGCAGACGCTGCATGACTGGGTCAAGAAGGCTGAGATTGACAGCGGGCAGCGGGCCGGCGTTCCGACCGACATGGCGGAGAAGCTGAAGGCGCTCGAGCGGGAGAACCGGGAGCTTCGGCAGGCCAACGAGATCCTGCGCAAGGCCAGCGCCTATTTTGCGACGGCGGAGCTCGACCGCCGGTCCAAGCCATGATCGCCTTCATCGACGAACATCGTGGGGCGCATGGGGTCGAGCCGATCTGCAAGGTCTTGCCGATCGCCCCCTCGACCTACCACGCCCATGTCGCCAAGCGGCGCGATCCGGCAAATCTGTCGGCGCGCGCCAGGCAGGATGCTGCCCTGAAGATCGAGGTTCGGCGGGTGTTCGATCAGAACTTCTCTGTCTACGGCGTGCGCAAGGTCTGGCGGCAGCTCAAGCGCGAAGGCTTCGATGTTGCCCGTTGCACGGTGTCTCGATTGATGCGGGACATGGGTCTGCAAGGGGTGATCCGCGGCAAGCCTGTCAAGACCACGATTAGCGACAAGGCCGCGCCATGCCCGCTCGATCACGTCAACCGCCAGTTCAAGGCGCCAAAGCCAAACGTCCTCTGGCTCTCCGACTTCACCTATGTCGCGACCTGGACCGGCTTTGTCTACGTCGCCTTCGTCATCGACGCCTACGCCCGCAGGATCGTTGGCTGGCGGGCCTCACGTACAGCGCATGCAGGCTTCGTGCGCGATGCGCTGGAGCAGGCTCTGCATGATCGACGGCCGGTCCATCGCTGCGGACTCGTGCACCATAGCGACAGGGGCAGCCAATACTTCTCGATCAAGTATACCGAGCGCCTGGCTGAGGCTGGCATCGAACCTTCTGTCGGTAGTGTCGGAGATTCCTATGACAACGCTCTCGCCGAAACCATCAACGGTCTTTACAAAGCCGAGGTGATCCATCGGCGCGGACTATGGCGCAACTTCGAGGCCGTCGAGTTCGCCACTCTCGAATGGGTCGACTGGTTCAACAACCGGCGGCTCCTGGAGCCCATCGGAAACATCCCGCCGGCCGAAGCCGAGCAACGCTACTACGCCATGCTGGAACAATCGGCCATGGCGGCATAACTTAAACCAAATGGCCTCCTGCAAACCCGGGACGGTTCACTTGACAGCATTTGTGCCGCCCGAAGTGCTTCTGCTCGTCAATGTGATCAGCCTGCCGCTGTCGCAGCCTGAACCTCCTCCGAATTGGCGGACATCCGTAGTAGGCTCGAGAGCCAGGAGCTGTCCGATGCAAGAGCGTCAGCAGGTCGTTTACCGATGATCTTCCCCCGAAAAAGTGGACGGATTTAAGCGGATTTTACCTCCATCTCGATCGGAGATATTCCGATCGGAACGAAGCAAAGTTCGGTTAAAGAAATCTTCAATGAAGGCGAAGACATCCCGTGCGGCCTCGGCCTGCGTCAAGTATTTGCGATGATGAACCAGTTCGGTCTTTAATCTGTGGAAGAAGCTCTCAATCGGGGCATTATCGAAGAAATCAGCTTTGCGACTCATCGATGTGGTAATGTCGGCGGCCCAGACGGCTGCGCGCTAGTCGTGTGAGGCAGATTGGGCGGATTTCATGCGGTCGTCGCAACTCCTGAACGAAGCAGGTCGCGATAGACATTCGAAAGCGGCGATCGCATCGTTCTGGACGAGCGCCGCTGCCGCCACCGGGACGGCCAGCAGTAGCGGGGCGATCTGAACTCCAGCGGTTTTGGTTAGAGATCGCTCAAGGAATGACCCGCGAAGGATACTGCATCATCGGCTGGTATGTCGCAGCCTGTCGGAACCAGATTGTTCCGGCAGGCGGGCGGCGTGGCACCAGCGATCGTTAAATCTTCGACCGAGCAGCCATCCGGCCGGTACCTCTCGTTTGCGGAACGTGAGGAGATCGCGCCACTTCGCGTTCAGGGCCTTTCGAGACGCGAGATCGTACCCGACTTAGCCGATCCGCCTCGACCATCTCCCGCGAGCTACGACGCAATGCTGCGACGCGCGGCGGTGGCTTAGAGTATCGTGCATCGACAGCAATGGTATGCAGAGCGATCGGTTCGTCGGGCCAAGCCGACAAAGCTTGCGCTCATGCTCAACACAATCTTGCGCACCTATGTGGAGCAGCGACCGGCCGGCGTCGTTATGGCTGCGAGCGGTGCCCGCTGTTCCTGGTCCCGCCGTTCCATGGACGGGCGCCGGCATGGGCCGCGAAAGGATCGGCGATGGCCAAGGCTTGGAGTCCGGAGCAGATTGCCCGAGGCTTCGACTTCCCGGACGACAAGACGATACGCATCAACCGGTCGGGTTCAATCTATGATCGCTGCATCAGGCATTTTCTCTCCTGGGAGCGATTCCTCAAGCACCTCTGCCGTCGTATTCCAGCGTAAGGCCTTTCTCGGTCGAGCATTTTGGGCTGCTATCGCCGCGATTTCGTCGCGTTGTGGATGCTCAGGTCAGTGGCTTTCGGGAACTATTGATGCAGCAAGCCATCGGTGTTTTCATTGGTGCCACGCCTGCCACACACTTCGCAGATCGCAAAAGTAGACTTGGACTCCGGCATCGATGCGGCGTCTTCGCCAAGCGCGAGCCCAGACTTCGGTATCGCTCCGGCGAAGCTTTCAATTCCCCACGTCTTCCGGTTGAGCCAAGCGATGCCGAAGGAGACATCTTGCTACTTGGTCAGACCTCGCCAAACGACGATGTTTACTGAGGATGATTCCGTGTGCGGGCGAGATAGCTCGCCGAGCATGGCGATCTGCAAAAGGCGAGTTGCGAGCGTTCGGAAGGATGCCAAGCATCCTCCTAACTGCCGCGATACTGACGGGATGGTGCAAGAGCTTTCGTCGAGCGCATAGGAGCTGCACGTCTTTTCCACTAGATGGCACTTAGTTGACTGCCCCAACTGACGAGCTGTCCAGGTGGGCGTCCTTTTTGCCCTCCAACACCATCCAAACCTCTGTTCAAGCCGACGGCTTCTTCGCACATTTAAATTGAACCCTGAAGCCAAGTATCGTCTTAGCGCTTACTATCCAGGGCCGACCTCGCCCAATATCATTGAAAGGAGACGTTCCGCCGGAAGCGTCCTAATCCAGACCGCCGTCGCCGAAAATGCCGATGGCCAACCGTTTCACCGAAGCGTCTCGAAGTCGGAGACTGTTCGACGTCAGCGCGTCCGCACTGAGACACTCGTCGCCTGTGTGATCGAGCAGGTCTATTTCGACAAGGCTACCGCGGTCACAACGCTCAAAATCCTTGCCGCGTCCTCGTCTACGACCAGAAGCGCGGCGTCTTCGGGTCCTCAAGCGCAAGGTCAGATTTCGCAAAAACTTACATACGGGATTGTGAGGTTAGGTTCGCCCTCACAACCACTTGCGTGCAGTTGTGTCCCAAATGATGTTTCCGAACGCACCAGCACGAGGCGGTTGTGGACACAACATCCGCGCGACCTACCACATTTGCGAAGGAGAAGTATATGCCGTTCAGTGGCAGACACCTATTGTTCGTGGTGTCCTTGCTTGCAGCCACAAACGTGAGCACCATCGCCAAGGCCGATGAGCCTTCGCCAAAATACGACGCGGTGCTCAGTGCCCTGCGGTCCAGCTCGAATGTGAAGCTCCTATTGGACCTGAGCCGCTGTACCACGGTCGAGGGCGGCAAGCCTGGGCCGCCCCTGCAGGGCGGACTGATGATCCGTTCCTTTGGGGTGACCGCTCAGCACGGCATCATCTTCGCCGATGTGCATCAGACTCTGGACAGTTTGGGGCATCCGGTGACGGAGTACATTCACCACAGCCTGAGCCGCGACGGCAAGCTCACGGTGCAGGCCGCTACGCTGGCCCAAGGTGCGGCCGAGGTCGAGGACCAGGGCAAATTCGTATGCGAGCTACCGGATGGCGCGAGGTTCGTCTGGTAGTCGAGCAGTGCGGGCGCCTGGGTGATGTTATTAACCTGCCAGCCGTGACGGTGAAGCGGAGCCGGCGACCGAGCGTATCGGCCAGCACGTGGATCTTGGTGATCAGTCCGCCTCGGGAACGCCCCAGCGCCTGATTTCACTGGGCTCGTGGTCAGCTGGTCGTCAGCTGGACTGAATAAGATTCGCGACGAGCTTCGAAGCATTCACCGTGCGGAAACACGCGCCGAAGGGATAGGCATCGCCATGTATAACCGAATCGGTGACTCATCCGGAGGCGCTTATCAGGAATACAAATCGAGTCAGTCGATGGACGATGGCGAATTTGCCAGAAGAGTTGCGGATCTAGCGCTGCAGGGAACTCTGTCACTTGGCGGTTCGTGCGACAAAATGGGGCTGTGCTGCAGCAAGCCAGATGTCTCCGATGCGGGTATTCAACCTCCGAGCTCTTTCAACCCAAGCATGCCCGCTCTGCCGTCCAGCTCCAGCTCCAGCTCCTCGGAAGCGCCGATCATTCCCCTGTCCGAATACCGCACTGCCAAATTGCGTGGCGCGAATGTAGACGGCATTTGCACTGGCTTGGCGGCGGAGTGGCTCCTCAATCTTCCGAGCAGTCCATCATCGCGAATGCGCGCGCTGCGGCCCGGCTCGCAAACCCACGCCTCAGCTGCCATGCGGCAGCGGCGGTATGAAGACCTGAAAGGCCAATTCCAGGGCAACCTGAGTTTCCAACCAAAAGACATCATGTTTCAGGAAGCAGGCTTGCGACCGTCCCAAGAGCGGAGGGCATACGTGCTAGGCACGTCTTCGCAGATCGCCGAAATCGCGAACGAAGTCAGCAAAGACCCATCAATCTATTTGTTCAGCTTGCGCTTCGCCGGAGACGGCGCACACTCGGTCATGACTTCGACCTCAAATGGAATGACCACTCTCTTCGATCCGAACTATGGAGAGTTCGCCGTCAGATCAGACCGGATGAGCGACTTGCTCAGAAGTCTCCTCGATGATTACAGAGGCTACAACGGCGATGATATCGTGGCAGTCGTCACCCAAAAAATGAGCTGAGTTCAGACCATAGACTGCCAGCCGAGCGCCCCTGACGGCGCACACACGAGCTCGCCCCCACACATTATCTTGTAGTTACACCTCACCGCCACGGCGAAACTGAATGGCATCGACCCGCAGGCGTGGCTTACGGATGTCGTCGCTCGGATCGCGGCCACCTGGCTGATCGGTTGGACGCACTTATCTCCAGGGCACGGGAACCTGCGGCCTGACTGATGGAGACCGGCTATCCTTGTGAACGCCAAACTCTGCAAAGGAACAGGTCAGGTACAATGATCAGATTGTTCCGATGGCTATGTCTGGGATCAATGTGCGTTGTTCGCGAGGCGATTTGGTCGCGTTCGTCGTGAGCAGCTCGTGGAGTTCCAGCGCCGATCGCTCCAGCTTTGACGGCGGCTGCACCGACCGCTCATACTCGAACGAGGGTAAGCGCTTAGCCGCACTTTCAATTACCCATAATTGTTGCCTCGGTCGCGGCGCCATGTTCGATGTCGGTCGGTAGCGATAGTCCCCGCCAGATCACGGTATCTCACAGCGTGCAAGGCGTTGCCCGCGCGGGCTACTCACGGCGTGGCGATAGGAGATTGCGGCGGTGGAACATACCGGTTACGGAAGAGGCGAATGTCCTGTGGTCCTCCCGAACCCCGCACAACTGTATAGGGCACGCTATAGATGTCGATGCTCCTGTTTCGACTCGAACTCGGCAGTAAGCCGTGCCGACCTAACTGAAGAATCAGGGGAGCGGGCGCCGGTTGATCACAATGGACCCAGTCCGGGCCGACAACAGGCCCGAAATCCAGATGCCCGGAGTTATTCATTCTTCCTGTTGCTGCGCGATCCAGCTGCTGGCGATGGCGTAAAGGCTCGGCGGAAGACGAGGGCCCGGCGGAAGACGAGGGCCCGGCGGCTTCCTGATTCTGAAAGCCGGGTTCGCGGGCTGGACCCACGACAGACGGCCCAGCTCGTTGGCCGCGCTGAAGCGCGAATGCGTGGGCCAATTCGCGTATCGCTGGGTCGTCGCTGCGTATTCTGTCACGGGGGGGCTCCAGTCGAGCCCACCTGAGGAGTATGAGCTGGCGATGCAGGTCCTGCTCTGAAGCAGTGAAACTCAAGCTGTCGCTAGTGTCGTCTCGGCTCTCGATGTAGTTCTCGAAACTGTCGACGCTGTCGCTTCGATGCCCAGAGGCCTGGTCCTGGTGATCACGTACAGGTCCGATGGAAGGCGATGAAGCGGCTTGCTGACCCGGGGTGGTCGGTTCACGGGCCCCATCAGGCGGCACAAGGCGAGTATCGTTAGGCAACGCAACCGGCGACCGCTCCGCCGAAGCAACGGACAAGGCCAGTGGATTGGCTCCCAGCCTGCTGCTGGCCAACCGCTCAAGGCACCACTGGCGATAATCGTTAATATCAGCCTCTGAGGCAACACCGTCCGAGTAATCTAAAATGGCGTTGCGGTCGAGAATCCCCTCAGGGCTGTCGCTAGCGCGGCCCGGCGACGGGTTGCGCACAAGGCGAGGACCGTCATACAACGCGGACTCACGATAGGGGCGATTCATGCGAGAATACGGGCGACCTTCCTGTACCTCGGCCAGCACTGCGCCGAACTCCCGGGACATACTGCCCAGCGAATTATCCCCGCCGTTGGATGATTCGACCATTCTCAGCGCGCTTGGCTGCTGGCGAGAGTCCGTTGGACCGGCTGGTGGGGAAGCTTCCGTACTCGATCCTCGGATTTCTTCCTCTTCGATGATTGTTGACAAAGTGCGTGCAGCTAAAGCTCGCTCGATAGAATCCATGCCTCGTCACCCGTTGAGAACCGCCACAGCCGGCCTTCTGATTACGGTAGATTGCGGGGCTTAGCTTACGAGATGCTGACAACCTCGATGACAAAAGCGGCGTCGGCCTTGAGGCGGCAGATGTGGGCAATTCAAAGTTAGCCGCAACCCTATTGATGCTGGCTTGACGTTTTGCGGAATCGCCATGGCATGAGGTCTTCGATCTTGCTTTGGGGATGGCCGGCGATGATCGCCTCGAGCGTTTGGGCGATGTAGGCGACGGGGTTCACGTCGTTGAGCTTGCAGGTGGCGACGATCGACGCAAGCAAGGCCCAATTTTCAGCCCCGACCTCATGACCGGCGAAGAGCGCATAAAGCGCCCTGCGTCCGGATGCATAGCGGAACAGCACGATCGGCGGACTTGGGCCGCTATGGCCGTGATCGTCGGAGGCGATCGCCCAGAAGTAGCCTTACTTCGGTGGCGTCTTTCGTCTCGCCGCGCCCGGGATCGAGTACCAGCGCCGTGGTCTCGTCCATGAAAAGACGATCCGCCGTGGCCAGATGGCGGCGCATATGATCCCCGACGGGCCGGAGATGGAAGCAGGCGCGGCCTGACCAATTGCCCAGCGTCGCCGATCGAGCCGGATCCCTTGTCGCGCATAGATCCCGGCCTGACGGTAAAACGGCGTATGGTCGCCGAACTTGGAGACGATCACGTGCGCAATGGCCGCCTCGGTCGGCAGCCCGCCGGGCACGACATGCTCCGGCGCGTGTGCCTGCACGACAGCGCCCGAGCAGCGACGGCAGACGTATTTCGGGCGGGTCGGGACCGAGCATCTCCTGCACCCTCGAAGCAAGCCCATCCCATCGCGGCCACAGCGGAAGTCGACACGCCGTGTCGCGATGTAAATCTTCAGCTCGGCGCCGGGGGCAATCATCGTGACGCCCGCACTGCGCGGATCACCCGAGACAGCTGCTCCCCATCTATCGACGCGTCCCTCCGCACCACGACGTCGCCCATCGCGATCTCGAGCTTGACCGCCGGAACGTGGCGCTCCTCTGACGGCCCTTCCACAGCCAGCGGCGCGAACGGCGGCCGCGAAGCCTCTGGAGACGGCAATTCGCCTCGCTGTCGAAAGCGTCGTCGCCAATCGTAAACCTGCCAGCGCGTTGCCCCGTGCTTGCGCGCCACCTCCGACACATGAGCGCCGGGCAGCAAACTCTCGGCGGCGATCCGCGCCCTTTCAGCCTCCGAACGCACACGACGCCCGGACGGTCCTTCAAGCACTTCAAGCCGGCTGACCGCCCCAGCCGACGAGCCGTCCAAATGGACGTCCTTTTTGCCGTCCAATCCCATCCAAAACCTCCGTCCAAGCCGGAGGCCTTCTTCGCACATTAATCTAACCGTGAAGCCAGGGTACCGGCTTCCCGCTTACGAACGAGGCAGTCTTATTGCGTTGGTCGGGGGAAGCTACGACGACGCCAGACACCGTCCTTGCGGCGGCGGAAGAAAAGCCAGACCAAGCAACTTAGATCTGGGGCGGACCGCCGCTGATATGGATAGGCTGACCAAGTTGACGCTGCTAGCTGACACACTGCTAATTGGGAGCTACGCGGTCGGTCTCTAGGTGATTTCGCCTCCCATTCGCTCATATGAGGTGCGGTCCGAGCCTGCCGGGCCTTCTTCAGCAGCGCCTCTTTCCAACGTCAACGCGCAGTAGCACTTTGCTTCCTTGCAGCGGGTGGGCCCGTCCGGCGAGTCGTTCTTCGAGAGAACAGATTTTCTCGAAGCGAGCGCGCCTCAACATGCGCTTTTGAGAAGGCGGGAGCGTGACGTTGCGTTCTCGTCACCGGATACCAAACTGCGACGCAGAAGCGTATCATCTCAACAAATGGATTAATTGTCGCGCTGGGTAGCCGGACATCTGCTCCACTGCGGCCCCATCTACCGGTTTTGGCCGTGGCAGATCGGTGTTCCAGCTATCCACCCTGCCAGCGCTTTCCTTTCTGTTCTCTCTCGCGATGGAGATCCCGAAGCTCCTTTAATGTTCCGTCCAGTGGGGTCTATGGTCTCTCAGGCGAGCGGCGCTCATTGCCGAATTATCCAGATGCGACAGCATGGCACCTTTGCCTCGACGTCGCCTTGTCATGGGGTAAGCGGGTGCGTCGCAGTTGTGATCCACATCACGGAGAATTTCGGAAGGCTCTCCGTACCTGCGTTCCTCTTCAGGAAAGGCTCGTGCGTCCTGCGGCCTGGGAACGTGTCGGCGGGTCTGCTCCAGGGTCGATAGATGCGCTGATCAGGCACGGCCGCGCTCCCTGTTATGCAGCGGCAGGCGCCCTCGGTCTCTCGGCCACCAACGCCTGCCTGTAGCACGAGGCGAAGGCTTGCCCGAGGACCGCGTCACAAACGGCATGCTGACTACAGCCCGCATTGGCCTTGGAGTTCTCGGCGCGACCTGCGGATCGGCCTCCAAGCTTGCAAGGGCTGCCAATCGTTGCAAGCCCGCCCGAAGTTGGAAAACCCTGGCATTGCTGCCAGGGTCCTGCTTGTCATCGATGCATTGAGAGGCTGGACTTAGAAGTCCATGCCGCCCATGCCGCCGCCCGGGGGCATCGCGGGGCCGCCGGCGTTCTTCTTCGGCAGCTCGGCAACCATCGCTTCCGTGGTGATCAGGAGCGCGGCCACCGAGGCAGCGTTCTGGACCGCGATGCGCACGACCTTGGTCGGGTCGATGATGCCCTTGGAGACAAGGTTGCTGTACTCGCCAGTCTGCGCATCGAAGCCGTAAGAGTACTGATCCTGCTCGAGGACTTTGCCGACCACGACCGAGCCGTCTTCACCCGCGTTGATCGCGATCTGGCGGGCCGGCCAGGACAGCGCCTTGCGCACGATCTCGACGCCGGTCTTCTGGTCGTCGTTCTTGGTGCGCAGGCCCTTGAGCTGCTCGGAAGCACGGAGCAGGGCGACGCCGCCGCCCGGCAGGATACCTTCCTCGACCGCCGCACGGGTCGCGTGCATCGCGTCATCAACGCGATCCTTGCGCTCCTTCACCTCGACCTCGGTCGCGCCGCCGACGCGGATCACCGCGACGCCGCCTGCGAGCTTGGCGAGACGCTCCTGCAGCTTCTCACGGTCGTAGTCCGAGGTGGTCTCCTCGATCTGCGCCTTGATCTGGGCAACGCGGGCGTCGATGTCGGCCTTCTTGCCGGCGCCGTTGACGATCGTGGTGTTCTCCTTGTCGATCATCACCTTCTTGGCGCGACCGAGCATGGCGAGCGTGACGTTCTCGAGCTTGATGCCGAGGTCTTCCGAGATGGCCTGGCCGCCGGTCAGGATCGCGATGTCCTGCAGCATGGCCTTGCGGCGATCGCCGAAGCCCGGAGCCTTGACGGCCGCGACCTTCAGGCCGCCGCGCAGGCGGTTGACGACGAGCGTGGCGAGCGCTTCGCCTTCGACGTCTTCAGCGACGATGATCAGCGGCTTGCCGGTCTGCACCACGGCCTCGAGCAGCGGCAGCAGCTCGTTCAGCGAGGAGAGCTTCTTCTCGTTGATCAGGATGTAGGCGTCGTCCATCTCAACGCGCATCTTGTCGGCGTTGGTGACGAAGTAGGGCGAGATGTAGCCGCGGTCGAACTGCATGCCCTCGACGACGTCGAGTTCGGTCTCGAGCGACTTGGCTTCCTCGACCGTGATCACGCCCTCGTTGCCGACCTTCTTCATGGCGTCGGCGAGGAACTTGCCGATCTCGGCATCGCCATTGGCCGAAATGGTGCCGACCTGAGCGATCTCCTCGTTCGAGGTGACGTTCTTCGAGTTCTTCTGGAGGTCCGCAACGACGGCTTCGACCGCGAGGTCGATACCGCGCTTCAGGTCCATCGGGTTCATGCCGGCGGCAACCGACTTAGCGCCTTCCCGCACGATGGCTGCCGCGAGCACGGTTGCGGTGGTGGTGCCGTCGCCGGCGGCGTCCGCCGCCTTGGCAGCGACCTCGCGCACCATCTGCGCGCCCATGTTCTCGAACTTCTCCTCCAGCTCGATCTCCTTGGCAACGGCGACGCCGTCCTTGGTGATGCGCGGAGCGCCGAACGACTTCTCGAGCACCACGTTGCGGCCCTTCGGGCCCAACGTGACCTGCACGGCGTTGGCGAGGATGTCGACACCGCGCAGCATGCGGTCGCGCGCGTCTACGCCGAACTTGACTTCTTTGGCTGACATAATGAATTCCCTCAGTCCTTTTATTTTCTCATCCTTCGGCGCGCCCGGCAGGCGCTCGTCAGGGTGAGCGGTGCAAGCGCTGGATTAGGCGGCTTTCTTCTTGGAAAACACGTCGGTGAGAACGCCCATGATGTCGCTCTCCTTCATGATCAACAGCTCCTCGCCGTCGATCTTGACCTCGGTGCCCGACCACTTGCCGAACAGCACCCGATCGTCGACCTGGAGGTCGATCGGAATCAGCTTGCCGGTCTCGTCACGGCCGCCCGGGCCAACTGCGATGACTTCGCCTTGCGAGGGCTTTTCCTTGGCGGTGTCGGGAATGATGATGCCGCCAGCGCTCTTCTCTTCAGCGTCGATGCGCTTGACCACGACGCGGTCGTGAAGCGGACGGAAATTCATGCAGGCCTCCTGAGCATTTGAACGAGTTGACGATGGACACATTGTGAACAGCCCAGTTATAGCAAGAGACAGGCCAAAATGAGCGGGGCGATCGGTACCTGCAGTTCTGCTGAATCACACGCCTGGCTCCGCATGTGTTCGTCCGGAAGTAAACGCCCTCATGTACACAGCCCGCCAGGCTGTCGCGAAACTGACATCGCGTCTCGTCAAGACACCCGCGTTTACCGCCACGCGCAGACGGGCCAATGAATGGCCAGGCTATCGAGCGAGCGCCGAGAGTCTCCGGGTCCGTAGCATCTCATTGGCTGTCCACTGTCGGCCCTGCCATCGAAGCCGCTCGTACGAATTTGGCTAGAGGGAGTAACTTGTGCAGCCGGCGTCAAAAGAGAACGGGCCTATCGAGCTCGTCGGCCCTGAGAACTGTTTGCAGGACATCACCACTCCAGCCCTTCCAACTTGCCACTAGCGAGATGTCATATCTCGAGCCGGAGCGATACTTACGCCATTTCGCCGGCTTCCTCGAATATTGGATTCGACTCGATCTAGGAATGTTAAACCCCGGCGAGCCTCTCGCAATAGATGTTTGCGAAGAAGATGGCGATCGATCTGGCCGCAGCTGCGCACCCTCGACCGCCAATCGGCACGAGAAAAGTTTTGGTGTTCGGAACTTTGATCGAGAGTATTGGCTATCCTTGCGCAGGAGAGACCACTCTGCTCGAGCCGCTCCAGCGCGAGCGACTGACGGGGTGGCGTTCGAGCGAAGCCGCCTTTCAATCGCCCGAACAATGCACCGGAAGCGACGATCTAGCGTGACCATCCGCTCTTCGTGCACATTGTCCGATTTGGCGTAAGCATCGGCCTTCGACCGCCTCTCCTGCAGCAGAATTGACGTTGCAGGGCAATCGCTGCAACTCCCGGCGCGAGAGCTTCCTTTGGTGTCGACGGCATCCCAATCGCCCCGATCGATCAAGGGGACTGCGCCGGCATATGGATTATATACGTTGATATACGTTGTGCCGGAGCGTCTGGCGTGTGATTTCGGCTTCGACGAAGAAGTTCAACCGATCTCCGCGCCAATGGAAGAAGAACCTGTGTCATCTGTAGAAGTACATCAGCACATCGTCTCACTTCTTCAGAAACCGAATCCCGTCATCTTGGATATCGGCTGCAATGACGGAACCGATACGCAACATTTTCTCACCCTGTGCCCACAAGCTCAGCTCTACTGCTTTGAGCCGGACCCTCGAGCGATCGCCCGCTTCAAGAAGAAGCTAGGCCCATCCCTCGATAGGGTGAAGCTGCTCGAAATCGCGATCAGTGATCGAAACGGGATGATCGACTTCCATCCAAGCAATGCAGATGGAGACGCAAAGGAATGGGACCTCTCCGGCTCGATACGCCACCCGAAAAACCATCTTACCGAGTATGATTGGGTTCGGTTCGATCGCCCGTTCTCGGTTGAAACCCGACGGCTGGACGATTGGTGCAGCGAAGCCAAGCTGAACACCGTCGATTTCATCTGGATGGATGTCCAAGGAGCCGAGGCCGATGTCATCGCCGGCGGCATGCAGACCGTGGGCAACACGCGTTTCATCTACACGGAATATAGCGACCGCGAGCTCTACGAGGGGCAGCTGTCCCTGCAGGCCATTCTCGACCTATTACCGTCATTCGAAGTGGCAGCCCATTATCCCCGCGCCGTGGAAGGTGATGTACTGCTCAAAAATACGCGCTTCTAACGGCTGCTTATATCCGGCGTCTCGTTGATCGCCGTAAGACTCGCTCGCGGGGTCTATGCGGCGCATCGCTGCACAACGGGCGATCAATCAGGCGAATGGATATCGCTGGCCGGACAGGCGTGCTCGCGACTTCCTTTCACGTGTGCGGCTGAGACCGGGCGGACGGCGCACTGCGTAGGATCGCTTCAGAGTAGGTGAGCGTCTGACAATCATTCATTCTGTGAGCCGGCAGGGCCGGCGACTTCGCGGTCAGCTGCCCGGGCCCTTTCAGATGCTCGAATCAACACGACCAGCCGGCGCTCAAAGCGTTTGATGTTCTGAACGGCTGCTGAATGCTCTGGCCCTCTGGGAAGCTGGTGCACTGCTTCGAACAAATGCCAAAGCAACTGCATCAGTTCTCGTAATTCCTTCAGATGCGCCAGTTTCGTCACGCGCTTAACGTCGCTATTGTTGTCTCAGTCAAAACGAACTGGCGCATTGGCGTTCGGCCGGATCAAGATCGCCCGTGAGACGGGGCGCATTGAGAGCGTGGTCCCTCATCGGATAAGTTTGTCGCATGGTCCTCTCGTTCGGGGTGCTCATTCGCCCGCCACAACATAGACGCCTTGGAGTTGATGCGCAGCTCGCGCCTTGGCTTGTTTCTTCGGCGTCTTCAGACCCTGATTGATTGGTTTGTATCTTCTTCGCTACGTCGCTGGTGGCAAGCCTCATTCGAAGGTCATCTGCGTCATCGTGTGCGAATATGGACTATAGCAGCTCATAATCCCGCAGAACCATTTCGGCCCGTCGGGCAGGGACGAATCCATCTATTGAGCGAAGACTTGCAATGGCTGTGCCACCCGGTAGTTCAATGAAAAAAAACATGCATGTGAGGATGCTAGCTCGCAATAGATCGCAATAGCTGAGTTGTTGTAGATCCGACATGTCAGTCGGCACTGTGCCTGTCACTGTCCGGAACAACACTCATTTGGCTCAGCTTTCCGATGATCGCCCTCATCTCTCACAGGCCGGCCGCGAGCAATTTCGCTCGCACCAGGATATTGGTGGGGCTGGCAAGACGTATGCTTCCATGGCGCGCGCCTCCCACAAGTGGCGCTCACGGCATGTTGACGATCGGATCTCCTGAGTTTGCTCCTGCTTCTGATCACCAACGAACGGAGGATCGCGGTCGTAACGCGAGCCGGTCTCCGGCACCAAGAACGGCTAGCTCACAGCCGCCCCAAGTCGGTCAATTGAGAGCCGCGGCGCGGACGAACGCCGCTGATCAGGCAGGCCTGCGCGACCACTTCAGCGAGATAGTCGTCCATCGCGGTTCGCGCAATGGCGGTGCCGGGGTGACGGAAGTTCACGCAAATTCCGTCCTGCCGGCGACTGACCCAAAGGTATGTCTCGCAAGCATCAGAACTACGGCTAATCAGGAATCTCGTCCGCCATTGCGGCCAGCAGTCCGACCCGGGCACTGTCCGGTAGTCCATATAGGATACCATGAAGCGGTCGCGCAATGCGGCGCCGAGCAGCTCCATCGCCTTTGAAAATGGCACCTGAGCTGTCTTCTTGGCGCGTCTGAGTTCGAGCCGGGCGGCGCGCAGGATTTCCGGCAACGTATCGGCCACCCGGAAGCTCACCGGGCTCATCCCGACATACCATCCAACCGAACGCATCGACCGCAGATCGTATCGGGTGTGAAAAGGCGCAACGGTGTGGAATTGTCGTTGGTTCGCCAGTGTCTTTCCTGCCAGCGCCAGACAGGCGAAAATCCCCGTCGCCGCGTTTCCGCCATGGGACCTGCACCCGCGATCGAATTCGGATGCCCCAGCCGCATCGAGCAGCCACATTCGTCCGGTGCGCTGTAGGGTTCCTTCCGGCGCACCGAGTGGTAGCGGAAAATCCGGCAATTGATCGCCGTTCGCCGCAATCAGCTCGCGCCAATGACCAATTGCAGGATGGCCCTCGCTCAGATCGGTCAGTCGCTCCCGTTCGGACTCGGCGTGGTCCAGATAGCTGTGCACCGGTGGCAACTGGTGCGCCACTCCATGGATCGCGGCCGTGTACAGCTCGTGGATCTCATACGGCACCAAGGCCGTCGAGTAGCCATCGCTGATGGAGTGGTCGCAGGCGACCAGGAGGCTCGTGGATGTCGGCCGGCTGATCGTCACGAAGACATAAGCCGGCCAGCGCAGCGGATTGGTCTCCGCGTCAAACAGGTCTTCCAGCAGCCGGGCAATTTCGTCGGGACTGGCGCAGTCACCCACCACGGTTTTCTCTAGCGCTACCGCGCCGGGATCGACCGTGGTGCGATGGATTGCCGATCCATTCTTGGCCAAGCGGCTGCGTAACGCCTCGTGCCGGTCGACCCAGCCAAGGATCGCTCTGGTCAGCGCAGCGGCGTTGAACTCGCCTGGCAACTCGAACGCGGCACCGAGCCAGCCGGGGCGGCCATCGTCCGCAGAGCGAAGGTGGTCCTCCTGAACATGGGACGGACGGCGCGGGTCGGGACGCCAGCAGACGGGGTCGTGAACGTTGACGCGCCACACCACCAGCCGAACCGGCTGCCGATCAATATCGCCAAATTCCTTCATGTCCATGCGCAAGTCCGTCGCGATGATCACGGATGCAAGCTGCGCGTGTGGCGCAGGGGCGACCGCCAAATCCAAACGATCGAGGCGGTGCCAAGCACGCTGCTCGCGAGCAACGTGGCGCGCAGGCCTGTTGCAGCAGCGGCCGCGCCGCCGGCCAGCGCACCCAATGAGGCCAGTCCCCACACCACGCTGCGGATGCTCGCATTGACCCGGCCCTGCAAGCGCTGCGGGACCAACGCATATCGAATGGGAACCTGCTGCACGTTGTAGATCCCTTGGCCGATCCACAGAATGAATTGGGAGAGCGCCACGCATGCCACCGCGGCCCAGAAGGGTTGGGTGAGCAGGGCCGCCAAGCTCATGCCTGCGGCGCTCACCGCCAAACCGATCATCAAAACAGGGCCGAGTCCGATTGCCCGGCCCGCCCACGGTGAGCTAGCCGCGCCGACCACACCGCCAAGTGCGCCGATGCCTAGCACCATGCCGACGATCCGGCTGTCGAACCCGAGATCTTTGGTCAGATGCAGCAGAAAAGCCGCAGAATACGCGTTCTGCCAAAAGATGAATGTGCCGCTGGCCAACGTGACTGCCCTCAATACCGGATTGCCAAACAGGCTCGCCAGCCCCTCGGCCACTTGGCCGAGCACCGCGCTCGACGCGGCTGCTGAGCAGCCGGCGGCACGCATTGGCACCAGCGAGAGCAACGCGGCGGCAAACAGGAATGAGACCGAGTCTGCCAGGATCGCAGTCGGGGCGGAGAACGCGTTGACGAGCCAACCGGCGAGGAACGGACCTGCTGCCATCGCGCTCGCTTGGCTAAGCTCCAGTGAACTCTGCGCCCGAACCAGCTGAGAGCGGTCTACGAGCGTGGGTATGCACGCCAGATAAGCCACGTCCGCGATCACCGCGGCAACCCCAACCAGCATGCTTGTCGTATAAAGCTGGATCATTCCAAGATGTCCAAGGCTCGCGAACAACGGAATCGTGGCCAGCGTTGCCGCCATCGCCACGTTGGCGGTCCAAAGGATTTGCCGGTGCGGGAGGCGGTCCACGATGACTCCGGCGAACAGGCTCACAACCAGGCACGGCGCCCGACCGCTGGCCAGCAGCAGGCCCGTCTGCGCCGGTCCCGCGTCCAGCAGGGCAATTGCGGTCAGCGGCAGCGCCAGCATGGTTACGTTGGAGCCCAGCAGCGAAATGGTCTGGCCGACGAGCAGTGCAAGATAGCTGCGTGGCAGTCCGCGAGGCGCGGCGGAACAGGGCCGGTGCCTCACGCGTCGCCAGACAGGCTTGGGACCGAAAGATACCCTAGTCGGGCGAGCTCACTTTCGGCGATCCGCTCGAACTCGGCAATCTGGGTTCGCGTCAGATCTTGGACGTGACGACCGATCCGACCTTGGTGCAGCGGCTTTCCTGCAGCCTCCGCCGCCGGATGACCGTGCGGTTGTTCGAACAATGCGTGCTCGTATTCGGCGTGATGCAGCACGGCCTCGTCCCAGGGCAAGCCGAGGTGGGCGAGAATTCGGGTCAGAGTGGGGCGGGGGCTGCTTACAAGATCCTCGTAACGCACCTCGAGATAACGCCCAGGCGACGCGATCCGATGCGCCTGGGACACCACCTCAAGCCAGCCGCGCGCGGCGTCGGCGACAGTTCGGTACCCCCAATCAGGAACGGTCTTCAGATGAGAGGCGGCAACGTCGCGACCGTCCCGCACGATATGCACGAAATGTGCGCGCGGCCACATCCGGACAAAGTCGTCGATCTGGGCGATCTTACGCTGCAGTTTCAATCCCCAGCGCGGGGCCCCGCTGCGTGCCCCGCGCAACCCACCGATCTCGTTGATAAGCCGGCATCGGTCGGCGAACGAAACGATGTCGCTGCCCACCTCGACCATGACCTTGCTGACCAGCTCGCGCATGTCATCGAAGTCGAGACCGAACCGGCGGCACTGCACCGCGAAATGCATCCCGTCATACCAGAACGGATCGATCGTGTTTTTGGTCGTGCCTGTGACCCGGGAATCGCCGGCCACAAGCAGGTCGATGGTGCGCAGAATGTGCGGCCCGAGATTGGGCGGTTCGAGGAAGTCGATCTCCGGCCCGGCCACCAGATCCGGATGCGAATCCAATACGATGCTCAGCAAGGTGGTGCCCGAGCGGTTGTCGCCGCCGAGCAGCACTGGCGATGTGGAAAATGGATCGGGCTGCGGCATGGCCATGTGCTCTGTTCGAGGTGCTGCTCATCAGTGGACGGGTGCGGTGAACCAGCGCCGAACCGCCCCCGGGGTCGCCACAAAATGATCTCTGGCGAACCGTACGGCGGCTGCCACTGGATCCGGGTCACCACCGGTGCTCTCCATGCGGGATAACGCCGCCGGCAGGGCCTCTCCTGCAGCTTCGACAGCCGCCTGCACGTCGGCGTCGGACACCGCCGCCGATGGCATGAAGCGCCCTCCGTACTGCATGAGGAAGCCCCGCGCCCACATCTCCTGGAAGAAGTCGTGACCAAGTTCGGCGTCGGCAAACACGACGTCGAACATGGTGGGCCAGGCGAACGCCCATGCCGCGACCTGCTGTCTGGCGAATACCTCGTTCAGCCCCTTGATCAGTTGCTCGCCAATCTCGCGCATCCGGGCCAGCATCGTCCCGTCGCGCAGCGCGTGCAGGGTGCTCAGTGCGGCTGCGAACGGGGTGACCTCGCGCTGGTAGGTGTTGCCCATGTATGTCTTCTCGCCGGCGGCGAGTACGTCTGCCCGCCCCGCCACTGCGGATAGCGCCATTCCGTTCGCCAGTCCTTTGCTCAGTGTGATCAGATCGGGAGTGAGGCCAACCGCCATGTGGTAGCCGCCAAACGCGTAGCGGAATCCGGTCATCACCTCGTCAAGAATGAGCAGGGCGCCGTGCCGATGCACCAGCCTCTGCAGTTCCTGATGGTACTCGGGCGGGAAGAAGTTGACCTCGGGGGTGACGATCACCGCGGCGACGCGCTGGACACTTGCCAGTTCGTCGAGCAAGTCCAGGTTGTAGCGGAAATCCACGCTGTCCCGGTCGCGGTTGGGCAGCCCCATCTCCGGCCGGTCCTGCAACTGCCAGTCGTGCCAGCCATGATATCCGCTGGTAAGCACGTGGTTCAGACCCGTGAACGCGCGGGCGAGGCGGACGGCGGCGGTGGTCGCGCACGATCCGGTGCGGAAGAACATTGAGCGTTCCGCGACGGGGAAGATCTCCGCCAGCCGTTCGGCCAGTTCGACCCGGTGCACGGACAGCGGCCCGGGCAAGATGCCGCCGGTACGGCACATCTCGGCGGCTGCATGCGCCACGACCGGCTCATATCCGGCTCCGAGCGGCGCGGCCCCGCTACAGGAGGTGAAATCGACGTATTGCTTTCCGTTGATGTCCCATGCATGCGCGCCCGAAGCGCGCGTCATCACGACCGGAAAACGCCTGTTGAGATCCCATTTCTCCGAGGCGGTGACGCGCAGGGCGCGGCGTAGTGCGGATCTGTGCCCGTCGGTGGCGGCCGCGGTGGCAGTAGGCGTGGTGATGGACATGAGCCGTCTCCGTTTGATGATCATGCCTTAGGTCAGCTGCGCGACTATTCTTCGAGCGATCCGCAGCGCGTTCGCCTGGATGGTGAAGGTCGGGTTGACGCCTCCGGAATAGGGGAAGAAGCCGCCGTCCGCGACATAGACATTGTCAACGTCATGCACCCGGCCGCAGCGGTCGACCACGGATTGTGTCGGATCGATCCCGGCCCGACAGCCACCATGCAGGTGCCCACTGCCAAACTGATAATTGGAATCCTGATAATCGACTTGTTCCACACCGGCCTCGGCCAGCAGCTTCGACGCGCATCGGGACAAATAGCCCAATCGGCGCTTATCCAGCGGGTGGGTCCGGTAGTCGAGAATGATCTTCGGCAAACCCAGCCCGTCCCGACTGGCGGCCAGTCGGACCACATTGCTGCGCATGGGCTGGTCGGCCGCCAGGAAATGCAGCCGTAGCGTTATCTTTCCGTCGTGGTCCGTGCGCTGAACCCGGCTTGCTTCGTAGATCATTCCGCCGAGCCCGGAAGGAGCCTCGTCGTCCAGGTAATGATCGGAGATCGCGACGGTGGAGAATGGGCCGCCGGCCGGGTGCGCGGCCAGCGGATCGATCGGCGTGCGACCGGACACGTAGCCGCTGATTTTAAACGAGATGCCACTGCCGACCATGCCGGAGGCGTTGCCGATGCCGTTAGGCGCTGCCCGCTGCGCCGACCGTAGCAATAGGGCGGCAGATTGCACTGCGTTGCCGGCGAGTACCACGCAGCGGGCGCGGACCCGAGCGCGTTGTTGGCTGAGAGTGTCCAGCCATTCCACCGAGTCCGCGCGGCTGACGTTGCCCAGATCGATGCGCACGGCCTTGCTGCCGAGGGCAACCGTGAGCGCGCCGGACGGCAGGGAGGTATCCGTAAACGGCGAGCGTGCGTCGGCCCTCGCGCCGGTCGGACACAGATGTTCGTTGCACGGTCCGTCGCAGTGACAGGCTGGCCGGCCGCGATATGGCACCGAGTTGATTGCCAATGGGGTGGGGAACGGTAGCTGGCCTAGGCGTCCGCCCGCATCGGCAATCAACCGGCCCTGCGCGCTGTACTGATGCGGGGGCAGAACGGGCGGATCGCTCGGCGGCTCGAGCGGGTCCGCCCCGGCTAGACGGGCCACTCCCATGCGCCGTTCCAGTTCCTCATAGAACGGGCGTAGTTCGGCGTAGTTGATCGGCCAGGTCGGGTCGAGCGCGTCCCCGGCCACATGTGCTCGCGCGTCAAAATCAATCGTGCGATATCGGAAGGCTATTCCGGCATACAAAGTCATTCCTCCGCCGAGCGCGCAGACGGTCCACGGGCATCCGAACGGCGTCATCGTACCTGCCGCAGACCGCACCAGGGCGGTATCCATGCCATTTTGGACGCTCGCCAGCGAGGCGTTGGGAGGAAGCGCCCGACCTTGCTCGAGAAGGAGCACTCGCAATCCGTGTTGGGCGATCTCGTAGGCCACTGTCGAGCCGCTGGCACCACTCCCGATTACGCATACATCAACGATATCGGGCGTCATATCCCACCCTCTGGCAACGAACATCGATGGTGCGCAATCGCGTCCTATTCATTAATGACCAGCTGCCGTGAGACAATTGCCATATCCAGCGTTGAGCGCGTGGCAGGTCTATGCGAGAGCCCCAGATAACCCGGTATCGCCTCGCTGTTTGCCTAGGATCATCGCGAACTACCCCGAGATCGTACAATGTGACGTTACGTGCGATTCAAGCCCTTCAAGGCGGCAATCGCATGAATACGACCAAGCGGCTTTTCCGGAAGCAGTAGGAATCTTGAAGAGATTTATGAGGTTTCAATCGGTTGTCCAATCCACCCGCCTGTGTTTTTGAACGATCGAACGGGCGCTCGCCGATACTCCTCGAATCCGGATGCGTCGAGAGGCCATGCGGGGGAGCGTTTTTGCGGTCCCGATCTCGCTGGCAACGGGTTGGTCGGTGCAAACAACAGTCATGCCTGTACAATCGTTGGTCGCGAGAAGGCAAGGCAATCCCGTGATGATGAGCCTTCAGTAACAGGGTTTGTCTTGCTAACTCTTCACAATCATCAGACGCGGGCTAGAACACCAAGCTGCCCTTCATAGTCGATAAAAAAGCGCCCGGCCTCATTTCGAGGGCCGGGCGGAAGTCAGTCTGGGGGAGCGAAGTGGGCATCCCGCCAACTGCCGTCGACAGAGGGAGGACTGCCGACGGTTATTTGCGGCGAAACATTCACCGCAAACTCTAATTACGAAACGATCGATGTCGGACAAATCTGGCGTCGCCTCCTTTGTTACAAAGACGATTTTTCACGGAATGCGGCTCAACACCGGCGTCAACGTGTCGACCGCAGAGCGCAGCAAGGCTGCATCCCCTGTCGACGTCCGCCAGTGAGGGGCGGGGAAGGACAACCTTGTTCTGAGGCGAGCACTCGGAGACCGTTCGCGCGATCGCGTGCGCGATGATCGGGGCACCGCCGTCGTCCTCTGCCGTACACACATCGCCCGCATTGGCATCATCCTCTCACCGCTGGCAGCAAGCTGTGGCCCCCATCCACCTGCCGGGGATCCTCGCGACCTACTATGAGATGGTACAACGTGACGCCACGTGCGATTCAAGGCCTTTGAGCTGCCCCCGCATGAAATTCAAGCTCCCGCCCCGACATGCAGCTAAGTCATCGGCGGGGTGGCGGCGCATGTCGCGTTCCGTTCATGGATGGGCTCGTGCCGCGTGAGGGCTTCCGGAACATTGCACGTCATATTTCAAAGTGGCGAATGAACCTTCAGCTCAGAGGCTCATGCCACAGAAGCGTTTGCGGCGAACAGGGACGCGGGCACGCCGCATCATTTGAAGGGCGCGAAAACCTCTTGGTGGTGCGCACCTGCGGGAAGGCGCGGGGCGCTGCCGGCGCGCTCTCACGACCACGCGCGTGTTGCACGATTTCTTGGTCAATTGGTGCCGTGCATTCGTCTTCGCCGCCGCGCCCGCACCGTTGATGGCCATCGCCGCGCGGGAGCGGGACAGGTGTTTGTTCGCGAGGCGAAGTTGGCATGCCACGTGCCGATCAGGACGGCCATCAAGGAGATTCCGTGTGACTATCCGTGGGGGGCTTGAAGAGCCAAAGCGCGAACTCGCGTCCGTGACACAAGCAAGGTTTTGTGCGAGACGCTCTGATTAGTAGACCAGAACGACACACCAGGCGGAGGCGGAGACATAATCTGTTCGCTGCGTACAGTGTTTGCTGGCGAAAAAATGCCGGTTTGCCATTACTATTTTGAACAGGGAGGAGCTCGAGCCGTCGTTCGCGCTCACCTGGTCGGATAGAGGTTAGCATGAATCATGCAGCTGTGAACCGCTATGACGGATCGGTAATGACAGATGAACAGCGCGAATTGGCGCAGTGCAGGCAAGAAATAGTGCGTCTCAAACGGCTGGTTGCGCAGCTTTCGGCGCTCGTCTTGCGCAATGTTGCGGAAAATGCTGAGAGCCGAAAGCCGCAAAGCAGGTGAGGCGGCTCAGCCGCGTACCGAATGATGAATCGACAGAAGACGGACGTTAGACCATTGCCGTTGCGATCCGCAGCGCGGCGTCCCCCGGGGGGGAGGGGGAGCGGCCCCGCCCATCTATGGGGCGGGGCCGCGACATTTCCGGGTGAACTTTTCCTGAGTCGATAGGCAAAAGCGATGCGTGTCGCGCGGCGCGAAGGCCGAAACTCAGCGACTAGCGCTAGCATGTGGGACTGCGGTCCCTCGAACAGGTCGACTCATCCGGCCAACTGTTCAAACATCTGCGTCAGGCCAGTCTAACAATCTTCGATTGAGTCCGAGGTGACCGGCTATGCATAGATCGGGAGGAGAGATCCGACCATCCGCACGTGTACGCGATGCTCGCTTTAGACCGATGGCGGTCAGCGGATGCCAAGCTCCTCAATGGCAAGCCTTGATATCTCCGTTGGATCGCCAACCCCGCTTGCGCCGATCTCGAGAACCTTCCTTGCGACGATTTCGGCGATAGGGTCGTCACGATCGACCAGGCAAAGCGAGCGCAGGGTCCGTGTACAGGCCGACCTCAGACATTCAATTTCTTCAGGCCGTAGCTTGCGGCCCTGGAGCAACCGATCGATGGGCATTGATCGCTGCCTACCTCCCCGGGAACCGCGCCCTTTTTGACGGGTCGGACTAAGATGCGTCAGAAGGCGCTCGGGTTGGTCTCGCTATAGCCGCCCGTGGCGTCCCACTTATAAACGACATAGTCGATCTGCCTGATGTCACCCTTGGCATCGTATTCCAGTTTGCCGATCACCGTGTCCCAAGAGCCCGCTTTGATCGTGTCCATCACCTTCTTCGGATCGGTGGTGCCGACTTTGGTTGCGGCTTGCGTCCAGACCTGCACCGCAGCGTAGGTGTATAGCGTGTAGCCTTCGGGATCGATATTTCTGGCCCTGAATTTATCGACGATCGCAGCCGCCGTCGGCTTCTTGCGTGGGTCGGGCCCGAAGGTGAAGAGCGTGCCTGCTCCAGCCGCGCCGGTGATCGAGGCATATTCCTTGTCGGCCAACGCGTCACCCGACATCAGTACGGTCTTCAGGCCCTGTTCGCGCATCTGACGCAGGATAAGCCCCGCTTCCTGGTGATAGCCACCGACATAGACGAGATCGATATTGTCACGCTTCAAGCGCGAGACAATCGCATTGAAATCCTTGTCGCCCTTGTTGTAGGACTCGTACATCTTCTCGATGACGCCAGCCCTATTGAGGGCCTTCTTCGTCTCGTCGGCAAGCCCCTTACCATAAGTGGTCTTGTCATTGAGAATGGCGATCTTCTTGCCGTTGAAGTACTTCGTGATGTACTGGGCAGCCACCTGGCCCTGCTGGTCGTCGCGGCCGCAGACGCGTGCCACGTTCCATAGTTTGCGCTCGGTGAATAGTGGGTTTGTGGAAGCCGGCGTGATCTGTAGCACGCCGCCGTCGGCATAGGCTTCCGATGCCGGGATCGATGACGAAGAGCAAAAGTGCCCAGCAACGAACGGGATCTTGGCGGCGGCCACCTTTTCCGCTACCGATCGCGCCTGCTTGGGATCACAGGCATCGTCCTCAACGTCGAGGGCGAGCTTCTTGCCGAGCACGCCACCGGAAGCGTTGATCTGCTCCACCGCCATCTCGGCGCCGTTCTTCATCTGCCGCCCGAAGGCGGACTCACCCCCAGTTATCGGTCCGGCGACGGCGATAGTGATATCCTCCGCCAATGCCGCGCTGGACAGCATCGATGCTCCAAGTGCAAAGCCAATCAGTTTGAGCGACTTCATGGGGTGATCCTCACAGGGTGAACGCGGCGGCGAGTAAGCTCGAGCAGAGCAAAGCGAGCCCGGCGGCGGTCAGTGCCAGAAAGCAGCCGGAGATAAAGTCATGGTCGCGCATCAAACCCCTTCGAATGCACTGCCATGAGCGGGCAGGAGCCCACCTGCACTTGGTGCGAAACGGTCCGCGCCGCTGAAACACACTCCGGTTCGGTGAGCTATTGGCAGACAGCTCATCGCCCGAAAACAGTACATGGATATTTGCCGATGTCGTTCCAGCAGGGCAACGAACCAAGGCGCCATGCGCAAAGCGAGAGCTGCATGAACGAGTAACGGTAACGTACAACGCGTTCGTCCCGTCTCGTGTTCGTGGCGCATGACCAATCTCACCCCAGCCCGCCAGGTCAACGCACAGGGTTATCTTGGATGGAGACTAGCTGAATCGGACGTCTATGAAAGAAGTAGCTCAGTCCGTAATGTACAGAGCTCGCCGCTTCTGAAACTGCCCGCCTGGATAGGGAATGCCAACAACAATTGGCCCAACAGGACAAGCCATCAATTCCGACGCGGCTGCCATCGATCGATCGGTTGGCATCTGCGGCGCTGCAACCAATCCAAGACCATGAGTGCGAGTGACATGGGAGGCGATGTTGGACCATCCGAAGAGCTTCGGCCCGTCTGCAACGTGCAGGAGAGGCTTGCAGGTGCACGCATTGGCGCCTCATGCAGGACCCACGCTTGCGCGGCTCATTTGCCATCAGCCCCAGATCGTCGGCGGTGACTTGCTTACAACGCCGCGTCGCGCGCTTCAGGTGGCGCCAAAATCAAGAGGCGGAAATGTTCGCGGAGAGGCACGGGCATATCGAGCCGTTCGCAGTGCCAATGGCATGTCGGACCGCTGGAATACACACTGAATGGTGCAATCCATCTCGGCAACGCAGCCGGCGGTGGGCGAAAGAGTACCGGCACCCGTGAATCCCTTCGTCACCGCATGAGCCGTCCTGCACCGTCGGACTTTGGCCCTTTGGATAAGAGGGCATGCTCCTGGTCGAAGCGCTAGGCCAATCTTGAGGTGATCGCGCGAGAAAGAGCATCCGTGCCTTCGCAGATCCTGGTAAGCCGGAACGTTTCGCTATGCGCATCTGGCTCCGCCGCACAGCGTCGTGGCGCTCCACAGGCCCAACACCGCCGAGATGCTTGCAGGCGAAAAGCACGACAGGAGCGCCGGCGATCGGATCAAAGCCAGTGGGTTTGTTGTTTCCCGCCCAAATAGATCAGTCAACGCGGATCGGAGAGGAGCCTAGAGCGTTTTCGAGCGAAGTGGATACCGGTTCGCGTGAAGAAAACGCGTCAAAACAAGAATCTAGAGCCCCGTTCCGATTCAATCGGAACGGAAAAGGCTCTAAGGTAGTGCAAGTCATCGGCACCGGCCCATTCGGCATCAACTTCGTCAATTCCGCCGATCATACCAACAAGCAGCGATAGATGAGGACTTTGTCGAACCCGAAGTCCGCCGGCTGGCAGATGTCATGGTCACGATCCCGACCGCGTACGGGCTGCGCCAGCCGAAGTTTCGCGCCTCTTCGACGTTTGATGATGTGTTTCGCCCGCGAGAAGCGAAGCGGCATCGTCATTGGGCGGCAGCAGGAGCCACGGAGAAACCAAAACAAGGCGCTGAACCGTATGGGCTGCTATGAGTTGTCAGATCCACAATCCTTTCGATTTGGATATGCCGCCGGGGCCTCTTCCTTTGGTGTCGTGGTGCGGAAAGTCGCAACGTTGGCGTCGGACGTCGCGAGCTCCCGCCTTGGCCGCGCTCCGCACGTAGGCTCTCTTACGCACTTTGTTTTGCCGAATGCAGCGAATACGAGCGCGTCAATGCTGGTATGCCGGGCGAGCTGAAACGAACTCAGGTTCCGCCGGCAAAAGCCCTGTCTTTTTATCGCGCGATACCGTTATTGATCCGTGCTGCCATAAACCTGCCATGCTTGACAGTTGTCGATGCTTTCGAGGATATGGCCTCTCGCAAGAAATATGGTGGACATCGCCGCCGATGATCAGGTCCGAGCTCGCTCAGCGCATCGCCGACCGCAACGCGCATCTCTATCCGCGCGACGTCGAAAAAATCGTAGGCGCAATCCTGGACGAAATTGTCGACGCACTCGCTCGCGGCGACCGGGTTGAGTTGCGTGGCTTCGGAGTATTTTCGGTCAGGCTTCGGCGGGCCCGCATGGGCCGCAATCCGCGAACCGGGAAAAATATGCAGATGGACCAAAAGCGTCTTCCGTTCTTCAAGGCCGGCAAGCAAATACGCGAGCGCCTGAAGCGCGATGCGACAAAGAAGGCGATATCCTCACCGAGGTCAGCTGACGAGGGTTTGCCGCAGCCAGCTTCGACTGAAGAATGCTCAGAGGCTTGCCTCGATGCAAGAGGTGCTGCGCGACATCTGGACGAAGACGACCGTGTTCGTCACTCATGAAGCGCTGCTGCTGGCCGATCGGATCATCGTCATGAGCGTGAGGCCCGGCAGGGGTTGTCAACGACATTCCCTTGCCATTTGAGCGGCCGCGGCACACCGAGCTTGTTACCGAGCGCGCGCTTTTGCGTCGGAAACGCCACGAACTGCAATCGTCCTGCAGGTGGTAGCTTCGTTGTCACGCACCCGATCGGCGCTTGCGTCATCGGTCTGTTCAGCGGAAGGGACGCGGCGTCCTTGGCCCTGCTGTGCTGCGCAGGCAACGGCATCCTGACGATCGCACGCCGGACATTGCCGCTCGCGATCTTCGGACCAGAGAACGACGCGTACCGCCTTACCAAAAAGATCTCACCTCCCGACTACAAGTCGGTGATCCAGGCGGTCGCGCGGCGCGACCGCGCCAAGTTTCTCGTCGACGGGATAACGGCCGCGAACAATCTCGGTCTCACAAATGCCGTGCCGGCCAAGGTGGTGGTGTGGACGGATGCGCGAGTGAAGCAGATCAAGCTCGATCGGATGGTCATCGACTTCAAGAAGGTCGCGCCGAGCCGGCTCGCATGGGCGGATCGACCAGCCGCTCAAGTCGTCCAAGCTCTCATCTGGCTCAGAGACGTCCTTCCGTCGGACAAGGACAACGTCATGAAGCGCCTGAAATCCATCCTGCAGAAGGACGGAGGCCTCATCCGTTATGATCTGCAGGACCTTCTTGGAGATTTGCCGGATTGGCTGGTCCCCATCGTGAAAGACCTGCTCGCACGCGCCGGACCGTCGCCCGAAGACGATCCCACTTTCAAGTCGTCTCCCAGCCCGTAGGAAGTCGCCCATGAACGATCTGTCGGAAGTCATCCGCGCCAGCGTCCAAGACCGCCGGGGCCTATTTCAGCAGACCGGCCAACGCCTCGCTTGCGCTCCCGAGAATGTCGAAAAGGATTTCTGGGTCACGTGGACGCTCGACGCGCTCTACAACAAAGCCGGCATCAAACCGCGCCTGCTCTTCAAAGGAGGCACGTCGCTGTCGAAAGCGTTCGATCTGATCCAACGACGGAAGACATTGACATCACCGTGTTCAGAACCGACCTTCTCGGCGACGAATTCCCGTCCGACGACGAACTCCGTGCGATGGGGTCGAAGGCTCGGGCCGACGGCTCGACGAGATCAAGGAGCGCTGCAGCGGCTTTATCAAGGGGGATTTTCAGAAGGCCCTCGCGAAGGTGGCCGCCGAGGAGCTCGAAGGCCTTCAACATAAGATCGAGCCGGATGCGGAAGATCCCGACGGCCAATCGTTACTTTTCAACCATCCGAGCGCGTTTGTCGAGGACGGCGATGACTACGTCCGTCGCGTAGTGAAGATCGAGTCCGGAGCGAAGTCGGCGCTCGACCCGTACAACGACAAAGCCGAGCCCATTCGTCCGGACCAAGAAAAAGGTCCGTCAACACGGTTTCCAGGCCGCCGTATCGCGCGTGCCTTCGTCCGAAACGTACGAAGGTTTGATCTGCTTCATTCGGCACCATTGTCCCTGTTTCTCGTTCGCGCTAAGGGAAACGAGCGAAGGCTTGAAATCCTGAGCTAATAACCAAATGAACACCTACAGCGAGCTAGTACTACAACGGCGCGCGAGTAATCCACCTCGAGCGCGGCTCTATCGGCGCGTTCATGGAGAGTGAGCGCTTCGAGCTGGACGCGCAGCGGGACGTCGTCCGCCGCGTGCCAAGCAGAAGCTCGCGAGTGTCCGCGGCCGCCGCACAGCCGTCAATGAGTTGTGATTTCGAGTGCACTACGGCCCAGCCGGCGCTCTGCCGGCTGCGCTTTGGGAGAGTGAGCCATGAGGATCGACTGCGAGGTTCACGCCTTCCGCCAGGAGGTCCGGCGGGCGACGCCCGTCATCGACGGCACCTTGGAACGGCTGGAAAGCGCGGCGCGCGGCTGCGCGATCACCGGGCTGGTGCTGGTCCAACCCACTTTCCTGCACGGCGACCCGATGGAGCTCTTTACGCAGGCGAGCCGGGCCCAAATGCCGGTGCGACTGGTTCCACCTCTCGTGCAATCGTTGGCGCCTGTGGTCATGGAGGAGTGGGCCCGATCGGGCACCGTGGGTTTGGCGATAACCCTTGATGATCATGACCCGCTGGCTGAGTCCCTCGAGGCAGCCCTTCAACTTGGCTTCCACCTGGAGGTGTCCGGCGGGGTCGAAGGACGAGAGGGCCTCGCAGAGTCGCTGCTGGCCGACGGCCATCGCCTGGTGTTCCGAGACTTCGGACTTGCGGACGGCACTCGCGATCCGACCTGGGACCCTCGATTGGAGCGGCTTCTGGCCCTCGCTGAAGGCGCCGAGGTGTGGGTAAAGCTGTCGGGCATCGGACGTGTCGCGGATGGTTGGGCCAAGGCAGCGGCGGGTCGGCTGCTGGAGAGGCTCGGGCCGGAACAGCTGCTCTGGGGGTCGCAGTGGCCGCACGTGACCGCCGCGCACGCCTATGCGCCAACCTATGCACAGACGTTGGATTGGCTTGAGGAACTCGTCCCAGACGATGACGCAAGAGGACGGATCCTTAGCGCGACCCCTGCTGCGCTGTACGGTTTCCGCAACTAGGCCCCGTATACGGAAACATTCCGTGCGCTGCCATCCGCTATTCACGACTGACGCATCTCTGACCATTCAACAAAGATGGTCGCTTTGCGTCGATAAAGGATGAGCTTGCGCGCATCGAGCGTGGACTTGGAAAGCTGTCGGCTGCCATCAAAGCCGGCGGGACGAGCGAAGCCGTCGCCGAGGACATCAAACGGCTCGAGACCAGAAAAGCGAGGTTGGGGGAGAAGGTCGCGAACGCGGAAGAGCCGCCGCCGCTCCTGCATCCGAATATGACGGAAATCTCCATCAGCGCGTAGGCGCGGCAGGCCACGGCATGCGAGCTGGCACAGCTGCTTTCCTGAAACTTGTCAGCTTCTGGACAGTCAGCTGAGCTGGCACGGCTGTTTTCCTACAACTTGTCAGCTTCTGGACAGTTAGCCCTACTAGCGTGCAATCCGGTCTCTCGGTCACGGACTTGGGCTACCCCATCGGGCGGATCTGCAAGAGACCATGTTCCCACTGCAAGAAAGGAGAGCTGCATGGATTTCAACCGAATCAACGGTGCCGGGTCGTCAAGGTCCCCGGGGGAAGACAACTGGAATCAAGCGGATGACGATTTGCTTCGTCAGGTCATGGATGAAACAAGGGCAAACCAAGCGGGGCCATCATCGGCTGCACCTGAGGAAACATATGATGTCTCATGGGCGGTTCCCCAGAGATTTTCCCATGGCTCTGGACCCGCCCCGCAACAAATGACCGAGAGACTGTTCCACCACGGTCTCCTGCCGGACGCAGACCAGCCGACCATGAACTACGAGATCCGGGGTCATCGCTACACGGCCACGCAAGACCCGATCAGCGGCACTCGTCTTATCCACAATCCTTCGGACGACCAGAGAATTGGCGAGGGGCCGCACGGGGTGCCAGATTTCGGAGCATTCTTCCGGGAGGCCCAACGTCAAGGTCGTCGCGGTGTCCCGCAGCCGGAGCAGTGGGCGCCGACGGCCCTGATCGAGAAGCTGCGTGAGACGGGGTACATGCCTGTCCCTTACCACCCAACAACCATCGCACTCGACGGCAAGCTGTACAAAGCCGAACTAACCGGAGGAGGGTTCGTCAGGCTTACGCGGCAAGGATGAGACTCTGGGGCGATGGCTGAACCGGCGCAACCGGGTTTAGGGTATCCGGTTGCGCATGGCCGAAGCGTTGACGAACGATCCGGACTTTGAGTACCTGATCGTCGATTCCACCTTCGTCCGCGCCGGTACGCCAGCGGCGCAAGAGGGGGGCTCAAAATCAGGCCGTCGGGCATTCGCGCGGCGGCCTGACGACCAAACACCTAGAGCGGAATTGCCCTCCGATGCCGACGCGAGTAACCGTTTTCCTCACATCCGCCGGCTGGACAGCTGTTGTGGTCGTAATCCTGCTCTATCTGATCTTCAGCCCTAACTGAGCGGGTGACCCTAAACGGGACGATCTGTATCGATGCCATAGCGGATGAGCCGGCGAGAATATTCTGCTGGAATTTCTCGCGGATCCTACAGACCGAGCGCAGACCCCGACATGCCTCGCAGCGCGTTCTGCAGCTTCAGTCAACTCTGTTGGCTCGGGCATTAACGCGGAGGCATGGACGCTGTCGGTCGCGGCACGAATTTATCTTGGTGATGGCCGCGCGTTGCCAACATCAGTACGAAAAATAGGAGGAGGATTAAGAGCCCGCGCATATCAAGGCTTATCCCGAAGCTGTACCACAATTGTGGAGCGGATCTGCAGCCGACGGATGAGCGAATTTCGCGGGACTCAAGAAGCCCTGGTGGGCCTGCAAGCGACTGGGCGCCCGCGCGAAGGTGCCAGCGTCAGCTCAGCAGATCGACCCTGCCGGTGTCGAGCCGATACAGACCCCCGACTACCTTCAGTCTGTTCTGTCCAACTGCCGCGCTCAGAATCGGACCCGCCGATTTGAGCTTATTGACGTTATCGATGACATTTTGCCGGGTCGCATTGGCGAACGTATCACCGGCTTGCTGGCGAGATCTCTCTACCGCAGGCGCAAGCGCCGCGACGAGGGATGGAATACGCCCCGGCGGCGGCTTGTCGTCGTGGAGCGACTTGATCGTGGCGTCTATCGCGCCGCAATGATCGTGACCGAGTACCATGATCAACGGCGTGTTCAGCACGGCGACCGCATATTCCATACTGGCGACCGTGTCATCGTTGGCAAAATTGCCGGCGAGGCGGCAGACAAACAGATCACCAAGTCCACTGTCGAAGGCAAGTTCGGGCGCTATGCGAGAATCGGCGCAGCTCAGCACCGCCGCATATGGATTTTGCCCATCGACTAAAGCCTGGCGCTCGCCTTTGAAATCGCCGCCTCGTGATGCGCCCTGAACATAGCGGTCATTACCCTCCAATAGCCGCTTCAGCGCAGCATCAGGCGAGAGCAAGTTGTCCGGCTTGGGCGGCCCTTTTGCTTCCTTCGCGTCAACAATATTGCCAAGCCGCATGCCAACCGCCGAAACAGCGAACAGCAACAGCGAGCGGCGCGAGGGCACGATCATGATCGGATAAGACATGTTCGGAAAACGGTCTGGATGCATTTGTCACTCATCGCGCGGATTTACGCCACCCCGTGGCTTCGGCCTCTGCTTCGCTGCAGAGCCAGCGATCATCCAGCTTCTTCGTCATATCGATTTGTCCGTAACCGAGTTGCTCGGGCAAATGATAAATGCGCTCGCCCTTGCGGCCCACGGTGCCCTTTATCAGACACTCGGGTGAGGGCGGGTCCGATAGCAAAGCGGATCCGAGCAGGAGTTCCTGAGCTTCGGTCGGTACCGAGCTCGCGCCAATAATGATCGTCCCCTTGTTGCGGTGACGCCAGTCCCAAGGCGCGATGAACGCCCCCGACCAAAGGCCCGCATAGGCATTGCTCGCCACAACCTCATAGATAACGTAGGTATGGGTATATCGACCCGATGATAGTGCCCAGCCCGAGCTCACCATCCACGCGCTCACGTCCTCGCCTGCGATGAAGCAGCTCCCGAGTGACCTGCCGTACTCGTCTACCCCTGTGGTGTGACAATCCCACGTTCGTCCGTTCGAATGCTTGATAAGCTCATCGCGAGCAGCTACGCCACAAGCCCATTTCTGGCCATGGGCGTCGAGACAAATCTGATCGGTCTCTGGCGCGTCGATGCCCGAGAGCCGAATTTTAGTTTGCTCGATCTCGATCATATTACCGTCGACGATGCGCGGAGGACCGCTGAGTTTTGCCGCGCAAACCGGAGATGCGATGATAGCGAGCAATGCGGCCATCATCACGCGGTGTTTCATCCCGAAAACGTTTCGCCCTTGGTCCATCCGCTTAGACACCCGTACGGTCCGGCGCCGCCACATTCGACTGCTTGATCGCACCATGTCTGTCATTTGGCCTGTGTTGCATCATCCGGCGTTTGCTTTGTGAAAGCCTAGTCGTGGATTCCACCCTACGTCCTGACGCAAGGTGAGGTTCAAGCGATTTCTTCCGGTGTGTGTTGCGGCATGCTTCCGGCCTCGATGGTCTCTCCTAGTTGGCGCGCACTGTATCGCGCTTGGCCCGCGAGTTCGGCGAAGCTGAGCATGGGGGGATTTCCTCCTCGCACCGTGAGGAAGCCAAACCTTTGGGAAAGGGGCCCGCCGCCATGGAGTATGCCGGCGTCGTTATCATTGCCCCGTTCCCGGGTACCCTCTTAAGCGGTCTCGTCGCTGCACTGGGTCCCGCGTGCCGCCTTCGGCGTCGCTCATGCTCACGCTCGCGCGGGTACCAATCAGCCGCGCGATGCACGCCTGATCGGGGCTTCGGTCCCAAGCATCTCTAGGTCAAATTCCGTGAACGATGGCGCGGAGAGCTGGCCGCGCCGCGGATGATTGGCGTCCACTCGCTGCGTGCGAGCGGCGAGGGCCAAACCGGCTCTCGTAGGCTGGCACGCGGCCGCTTGGTCACGGGGGCGACTTCCTCGCGGTCGATTGCGGAGACGTAACAGGACACGTGTCAACTTTCGGAGCGCATGTTCTTTGCCGTTGCTCCGAGGCGCTCAGCGTCAAGGAGCTGCAGCGCGATCTTGCTCCGTGCGACCATTTGCTGAGGCCTTTCGCGCTTTCTTCAATGCTTCCCGTTCATCTGGTTCTATGCGATCGAACCAAGCGCCAGGAGGAAAGGCCGCGATACGCTTGGCAAAGAAGGATTGCGGTGCCCAATCTTGTCCCTCGCTCTTCTCGAAGGTGATGACCCCATTATGGGTAAAATAATGGGGCCCTGGGGTATTACAGTTCACCAAAAGCAAAACGCGCCACAGATCACTTTTCTCGGTCGGCTTGTCATTCCGCTTTGGCACGTAATCCACTTCGACGGGTTCAATGATATTGCAGCGCCCGTGCCGCAGAAGATTGCCGAGCTTGCCTTGCGCGGTCGTCACGAAGTTGAAGTTGGCCGGATCATGCAGAAATGGAAGATTTGCGTCCTCTTCGCCATCTGTGATTTCACTGGCGATCAACGAGAGCGCCAAGGCGCGCCAGCCCAATTCAATCGGCTTTGCATACGTCGACGCAAGTTTAATCGCCCCATCGGCGGCGATCTTCCAAGCAATAACGTACTGTTCGTCTGATTTATGGTTCCGGTGCCTGGTCCATGAAAGATAAACGTAATCAGTTCGGTCAATTCCTTCAGCGACTCCCCACGTTTGAGGGACGAACTGCGCCACTTTCGAGACCTTGGAGATAATGTGTTCTATAGTGTCACCGTCCTGTGCTCGCCACATTGACTTGACTCGTTCAACAGGGCCGTTGTCGTTGGCGATAACATTGTTGCTCGTCGCAGCCAGCCCGGCCAGGAAGATCAGTGATCGACCGAGACAGAACCAAAGCACACGTCTTCCAGCCATTTTCTTCATAACCGCCGGCCATCTGGTTTTCATCCACACGTCAATTCCAAAGCGGACCAACCTTCAACGTGCTATGCGCGATCGCAAGAAGTTAGCGGCGACGTGACGCGGACGCCCGCCGGTGTCCCGCGCGAACAGGCGCTGTCCCCTCCATGCCACGCGCCGCTAACTTCGATGGCCAGCCAAAGCCTCAATTTGCGATGCTGGACCTGCCCAGGAGGAGAAGCCTGGGCAGGCCGAGGGCCTGCATTCTTCGTGCCAGGTAATAGGTGGCAGTTCGCACGATATTTGTGTCGTCTTTGTTGGCCTTCCGACTTGCGCGCGTATTGATGTTTCCATTCAGCCTATCCGCCGCGACTTCCCCGATTTATCTCTGTCACGCACTGGATCTTCGACCGCGCAGGCGAACGCTTTCCCGCCAGGTTCCTGGCGGCAGCTGGGAGACGGTTTGCGGCCATTGAACCGTTTGGATCGGTGTCGTCGCCGCAACGTCGGCGTTCGATCGCTGCCATGCCTTTGAGCACCTGCAGCCAAGGCGCCCACTGCGGCGGCTTGGCGCTCCTTCGCGACCATGCGACGCTTCTGGAGTTTCGAGGAGGGGCCAGTTGTGCTTGGTGCTCTACTGTCCAAAACGACGCGAGGTCGCTCAACGACGCGAAGTCGATTTCCAGTGCCGAGCATTTGGAATAGACGCCGAGGAAGCGCACCCCTCGAGCAGGCGAATGAGACGGTGGCGTTCGCGCGGCGCAGGCGCGATGGCACGTTATCGGCCCGTCGTTCATCGACGGGTCGTCGCTATTCATGATTGGAGGAGTGCGCTTCCACGCCGTGTCGATATTCGTAAGGCGGGTAGGGGCGTCGAGCCGTGTTAGCTTCGGCTTGAGTTGCTCAATAGTTTCGAGAGTATCTGTCTAACGGGTTGACTCATAAACGGCCTTACCATCCACCCGAACAGGCCAACCGCAAAGACGCCAACAGAAAAGACGCCGAGGGCACTCCAAACAGCCATTTTCATTGCGGGCCTCTCTGCTCTCGTTGAGGCGGTTCGATATGCTTGCTTAGGCAGTATCGCCGAAAAAGACCTGCGTGACGCCTACCAGAATTGGCTGGCATCGTAAGACAATACGCTCGCTGAGTATGCTGTTGGAGTTCCGCATATGTCTTGCACTTGCCAACACCGATCCTTGATCGTTGGTGGAGAAGGCGGACGCAGGGTAGCGCTCTTGATCAACCGTAGCTAACTCACATGAAGACCGTCTGCTCGACGCAATGGCCCTCATCGCGCAGGCCGCCTTTGTCTCTTGCACAGATATGACGCGCGGCTTCACGGCAACGCACCATCCGTGACATGGTCATTGTGACTTCCATGATTGCAGAGCGGCTTCTACATCGAGATCAATAATGGAGGTGGACCATCATTCGCATAAGAGAGGCCATGGCATTAATTTAAGAGGTTGACGGACGAGTTCTCTTGCCGATAATCCCAGTCGTCGAGGTTCTCCGGGTCCCACTTGATCCGGAGCTAAGAGGGAAGCCGGTGCCAATGCCGGCGCTGCCCCCGCAACTGTGAGCGGAGAGCCGCTGTCCAACAGAGTCACTGAAGCCTGCGCGGCTTCGGGAAGGCCGGACAGCGGCGATGACCCGCGAGCCAGGAGACCTGCCCCGGCAATATGTTCGTCCACGGGCGGGGTGTCCCGGTGGTGCGCCAAGCAGCCGTCGCTCGCGCGACTTCGCTGCCTGCGTCCGCCATGGCCTTTGTCCCCAATATGGGGTTAACGCTATGTCTCTTTTCTCGCTTCCGGTTGCCACGCTCGGAACGCCACGCATCGGTCCAAGGCGCGAGCTCAAACTCGCGCTCGAAAGCTACTGGGCCGGAAGAATCAGCGAACAGCAGTTGCTCGAGGACGCAGCCGGCCTGCGTGCTGCGAACTGGGCTCGCCAGACATCCCTCGGTGTCACTGTCATTCCGTCGAACGATTTCTCGCTGTACGACCAGGTGCTCGACACCAGTGTCATGGTTGGAGCCATCCCGGAAATCTACGCGCCGAAAACCGAATCCGTTTCGCTCATGACGTACTTCGCCATGGCACGCGGTTCACAACGCGACGGGCAGGATGCGAGTTGCGGTCACGGACCGCGCGCCTATGGCGCGCCCGCGCAGGAGATGACCAAGTGGTTCGACACCAACTACCACTACATGGTCCCGGAATTTAACCGTGGACAGACTTTCAGGCTGTCCTGTCGCAAGCCTATCGAGGAGTATGAGGAAGCCAAGGCACTTGGCTTTCAGACCCGCCCAGTCCTGATCGGGCCGGTCACATTCTTAAAGCTCGGCAAGAGCGCGGATCCTGCCTTCCAGCCACTGTCACTGCTGGATGACCTGATACCGGTCTATATCGAGGTTCTGCAGGAATTGGCTAAACGCGGGGCAAACTGGGTTCAGTTCGACGAACCCTGCCTCGTCCTCGATCTGGATGAGAGCTCGCGACAATCCTTGCTCCATGCCTATGACCGGCTCGCAAAGGAGGGGCCGGCCATCAAGATCATGGTAGCCAGCTATTTCGGCAACCTCTGCGACAATCTGGACACCGCCTTGCGCCTGCCTGTTGCCGGGCTGCACGTCGATCTGGTTCGCGCGCCACAGTTGTTGGACGAGATCATTGCTGGCGGCCGGAGAGATCTCGTCATGTCGCTTGGCGTCATAGACGGCCGCAATGTGTGGCGGTCGAACTTGTCGGCGCTCCGCCAGCGGCTGGATCCTGCAATTGCGAAGCTTGGCAAGGATCGCGTCCAGATCGCTCCATCCTGCTCGCTGCTTCATGTGCCGGTCGATGTTGAACTCGAGACGGAGCTCGCTTCCGACGTTAAGAGCTGGCTTGCTTTCTCGGTTCAGAAGATGCGCGAGCTCGCGACCTTGGCGCGAGCACTCGCAGGCGACCAGAATGTTGCGAAAGCTCTTGCGGAATCCGAGCGTGCCGCGTCCATCCGCCGGACTTCGCCGAAGATCCGCGATGCCAATGTCGCTGTCCGGCTCAGAGCGATCAACCAGACCATGCGCAGGCGCGCCAGCCCATTTGCCAGTCGTGCCGAGATCCAGCGCAAGCGCTTTGGACTACCGGCTTTTCCTACCACGACGATCGGATCGTTTCCCCAGACCACTGCCGTCCGCAATGCCCGAGCGGCGCATGCGCGAGGCTTGATGAGCGACGAGCAATACGACAAGTTTCTCAAGGAAGAGACGGCGCGCGCCGTACGCTGGCAGGAGGACATCGGTCTGGACGTGCTCGTGCATGGCGAGTTCGAGCGCAATGACATGGTGCAGTACTTCGGCGAGCAACTCGCCGGCTTCGCATTTACCAAGAACGGTTGGGTGCAATCGTACGGCTCGCGCTGTGTCCGGCCGCCGATCCTGTTTGGCGATGTCTCACGGCCGCAGCCGATTACCGTAGACTGGTGGCGCTACGCGCAATCGCTAACCAAGAAACCGATGAAGGCGATGTTGACCGGACCGGTAACGATCTTGAACTGGTCGTTTGTTCGCGATGATATTCCCCGAAGCGAGGTCTGTCGTCAAATTGCGCTCGCGATCCGAGACGAAGTCGGCGATCTCGAGAATGCTGGTGCGACCATGATCCAGATCGACGAAGCTGCCCTGCGCGAAGGATTGCCATCGCGTCGATCGGAGTGGACGGCTTATCTCGAGTGGGCCGGCGATTGCTTTCGCATCTGCTCATCGGGCGTCGCCGATCAAACCCAGATCCATACCCATATGTGCTACTCGGAATTCAACGACATCATCGATGCGATCGCAGCAATGGACGCGGATGTCATCTCGATTGAGACGTCGCGCTCGAAAATGGAACTGCTTGACGCGTTCAGGAGCTACAAATATCCAAATCAAATCGGGCCGGGCGTGTACGACATCCATTCTCCACGCGTTCCCGAGACGGACGAGATGAAGGAGCTCATGGCGTTGGCTCGGAAGCGGCTGAAGGATTCGCAGCTCTGGATCAATCCTGATTGTGGCCTGAAGACGCGCAAATGGGAGGAGGTTCGCCCGGCGCTGGTCAACATGGTCGCTGCCGCCCGTGAACTGCGCGCTGCATCCGATCCAGCAGGCCGTTGATCCAGCCGGTCTCTCGTCGAGAACGTTGATCCGCCTCTGGGCCATTTGAGCTCTCGATCATCTCGAGGGAGTCTTGATGAGCACAAAAAAGCCCGGCCGCTTTTAGCGGCCGGGCGGAAGTCTAGTCTGGGAGGAGCGACGCTGCTACGCATCGCGCCGAACGTCCATCGGCGGAGGGAGGACAGCCGACGGCTCGATCACGGCGAGGACATTCGCCGAAAATCGGAACCCAGTTAAAGCACAAGCTCAACGTAGCTCAATGATGCCGTGGTATGCGGCCGATATCGCCCGGGATTAGAAATCTACACCAAGGTTTGTCGCTGAGAAGCGCAACGCGTTTTCCGGGTCGAGCAAATTTGGGGCGGCAATGCCGGGAGGTTGCGGCATGGACGGGCGCTAAGCGCACCTCGGTGCGCGTTCCGATATGCTCGATCAGCGAGACTATACGAACATTGCCGACTGCAAGGATCTTATAGTCGTGATCAATGCAATGAGCGCCTTGCTATTGATTGAGGCCTGCTTCAGGCCGTCATTTGTTCACCGGTTCCATCCGATAGTCAAGTCTCGGTTCCAACCTCCGTTCGAAATCCTTGTGCGGCTAGATGGAGAGGGCGTAACGACGACGCCTGAAGGCAAACTCGCAGCGGGATGCCGATCAACATGCTCTTCAGTCGTGCGATTGGTGCCAACCCGAAGCATAAGCCGGTTCGGTGATGTCAATTTCGGATTCCGAAACGGTTCGGTTCGGCTTGGTCGGTTTAGACCGTCCGACTGTGTGTGGCCCGGGACCGAGGAAGGTGAGCGTCGAACGCCGATGCGACGCTTCGGACCAGGAACTCTGCGCCATCGGCTACGGAAAGTCGGCCATCGTCAATGACCACGACGCCATCTGCGATAAGGCTGTCGAACCGAGAATGATCGACGACGGCCAACCTCGGATCCCTGCCGTGACGACGGGAGGTCTCGAAGAGATCGACTGCCCTGTCGCACATGATTCGCTCGATGATCTCGGCGCGGAAGCGATCGTCATCCGTCAGCAAATAGCCCTTCGCGGTGGCGAGCCGATCCTCGGTGATGCGTGCGAGGTAGTCCTTTGTCGAGACAGCGTTCGCGACAAACCCCTGTTGCATGCGGCCGATGGCGCTGGCGCCCAGACCAATGAGGGCTTCCGCGCAATCGTCGGTATAGCCCTGGAAATTGCGCCTCAGCCTCCCTTCCTGCCTTGCCTGGGCGAGATTGTCGTCCGGCAGGGCGAAGTGATCGATGCCGACGCGTAGGTAGCCAGCATCAACCAAAGCTTCCGCGATCGTTTCGGATTGGAGGTGCCGCTCGACACTGTCGGGCAGAGTGGATTCATCGATCTTGCGTTGATGCTTCTTGAAGGAAGGAATGTGCGCGTAGCCATAGGCCGAAAACCGGTCCGGATGCAGCTCGAGGCATTTGGCGACGGTGTCCAGGCACGAAGAGACCGTCTGCTGGGGCAGGCCATAGAGCAGGTCGAAATTGATCCGGCCGACGCCGGAGCGGCGCAACCGATCGACCGAAGTCGCGGTCTGTGCGAAGCTCTGCACACGATTGATGGCCCGCTGAACAACTGGATCGAAGCTCTGGACACCAAGGCTCGCCCGATTAACCCCGCAATAGCCTAGCGCCTCGGCCATCGGCTCGCTCAACATGCGTGGATCGATCTCTACGGCGATCTCGGCATCAGGCAGGACAGCAAACCAATGGCGCAACGAACCGACCAGATCCGCGAACGTTTCGGGTGCCATGATCGTCGGGGTGCCGCCCCCGAAGTGGATATGAGAGATCGGCTGTCGTTGACCGATAATTTCTGCGACAAGGTAGGCTTCAGTACGCAGTCCCGCTACATAGATCGCGATCGGCTCGTGGCGTTTCGTGATAGATGTGTGGCAGCCACAACACCAGCACATGTTTCGACAAAATGGCACGTGCACGTAGATTGAGGCGGATTGCCGGGCGCCCAACGACCTGAGCCACATTTGGTAGTCGGATTCGCAAACTGACGCTGAGAAATGCGGGGCCGTCGGATAGCTGGTGTAGCGCGGCAGCCGGTGCCGCCCGTAGGATTGTGCCAAGTCCGGTCGCATTCGGATGCCTTTCTTCCTCGCTAGGCCGATTACCGGACACGCGGCACATAAGCTTTGCGCTGGCTCAAAATACCCTGGTTGCTGATGGTCATGGCGGCCCTGAAACCGAAACTGGTAGAGCATGCCCGCGGCGTATACATCGCACTTTGGATCGCGGTGAAGCGGTCACGCGCCGGGCTCCGCGCGGCCGCAATTGTCCGTCCCTATCGGTCGGCGGACTTGCGAGGCGCCGGTTTCGCGCGATATCAATGCGGCGTAGGCCAAGCCATACTGCCAACTGCCGTGCGGACGGTCACATTATAGAACCTGCCGGCCCCGGAGCTGTGGAGAGGTTCTATGTCGTGTGCGACCGGTGGCTGAAGGAGGCGATCATCGAGCGCAGAAGCCGTGCAGGCAGCGTGCGCCGGCGAGCATCGCCACCTTCATTTCAACAAGATGAGCATAAGCGGTTTCTTCTCATGGAACGCCGGCGATCAATACGGACCATCCGTCTCGGCGCCATTTAGCGGGTTGCCGGCCATTGTGGACAATAATGCGACCGCGCTCCGTTCGGCTTCAACTTCTTGCTCCAATTCTAGAATGTGCGCTCTTAGCGCATCGGAAGTCGCTTCCGCTGTCTCACTGAAGAGCGGATCCCCATGATCGGTGACGGCGGAAGCGATTTCGGTCCAATCCTGAGCCGATAGAGCCTTAAGGGCGGCGGGGAAGAAATCTCGTTCTTCCCACATCATGTGGTGCCGCTCGCGTACTATAAAGTCGCGTACAATGTTGCCGACGTCTTGCCGAAAGATTTCACGATCCGCGAGGACGCCATCAATAGCGTGAGCAAAGCGGTGCAAACGGTCAACGACTTCCTGGTGTTCATGCGCGAGATCGCCGACGATTGCGGCCGCGTCCGGGTCGCGAGTCTTCAGCTTGGAAAAAATCAAGTCTTCCTGGGGATGATGGTACACCTCCGGGTAAACCTCGAAGTAGCTGATGATCGCGCGAATGACCTCGTAGTCAGGGCGGGTCCCGTGCTCAAAGATCTCCATCTCATGTTGGAGGGCGACCAGAAGCAGATCAATGTTGCGATGCTCTCGAAGCAAAGAATCGATGATCATTGCGGTGCTCCATGGAGGAACAATCGAATTCTAGATGCGATTCTTCCATTCGTGCTAGATCGCCGAGTTTTGGTGTCTTTCACTCGCAGCAATCTGTCCGCGCTGTTCGGCGTACAGAAGTAGCGTATTTCACCGCGGTGCTTGCACTGGCGCAAACCCAATTTAACCCAGGTTCTGCAAAAAACGGCTGGGCAACCTGTCGTGACGCAACTCGACTCGGCGCGAGGCCGGCAGGGCGATCACGCCATTCTGCTCAAGCTGTTTAAAGGTGCGCGACACCGTTTCGATCGTCAAACCAAGGTAATCGGCAACATCCCGCCGTGACATCGGGAGTTCGATGGCAGCGTTGTTCGTAGCGCGACGAGACATATCGAGCAGGAAAGTCACGACCCGCTCTTCAGCGCTGCTGATTAAGAGCATCAGATGTTCCTGAAAGCGGTGGAGCTCGAGCGCCATCGCCTCCCACAGCTGTCGTGTGAGTTCCCTCTCGTGACTGGCGCGAACAATGAGGGCGGTGCGCTTCACCATCAGCAGGTGCGTCTCACCGATCGCCTCGGCCGAAGAGATATGGCCTTCTCCGGCCTCGAAGCCGAAGATGTCACCGGGCAGGTAGAACGCACCGATCTGACGACGTCCATCGTGCAGAATCTTGTAGGTCCGTACCGCACCCGACACCACCTGATATAGGTATTCCGCTGCCTCGTTCTCGCCGTAGATCTCGCTATTGCGAGTGAAGCGCATCGGTGTGGCAACCATACCAAACGGTCCGTGGCTACCCGCTTTCCCACGCATGACGTTAGTCGGATGACGGCTGATCTCGTGAAAACTGGCGGCCTGGGCGCACATGGCGAACTCAATCCTGCGAACGTCGATGGTACGCAGATTGGCCACTCGTAACGAACTGGGATATTTGGATGTTTCCCCTAAGTAAAAACCACTAAGTATTTACACGTAAGTTCTGTGAGGAGGCGTCTTGAATGAGTGCGGGCACGGCCCCTTGTTTGCTCAAACACGCTTAAAACCAGCTAGGCCGCTTCGGATCGGAGGCTGCATGCTGGTGGCAGCAGACATTGCGGCATCCCGGATCGATTTGCGCGGGGCGATTCGGACGACATGCTTTGTCATGATCTGATCGGCGCTTGTGGGATCCTGATTGGGAGAGTGGATCATAGAGCTCGGCTTGCGTGACATGTTGACCTGGCTCAACAGCCGGCCTTGCGCTCCAGGATTTCGGAAACCGAAGGAAATCGTGACCTGACCTGGCCTGAAGCTGAGCTCGGGCATCGTCGGATGGCCGGTAAAGAGACTGTTCCGCGAGGCGGTGGTCCTGTTGCTGATCGGGGCCGCTGGCGTCGCCAATGCGCCGATCGCGACCGCGTTCAGACTGCATCTAGTATCTGGCGGCATGTCGTCCGTACAATTCTTGCTCTCAATGCGACATCAGGACCGGGATGGTGATTGCACGAAGCATGTCCCCCGAGACGCGGCCGAGCAACCTTTCCTGCAGCCGACAGTGGCCGTATCCACCCATCACCAGCAGGTTGAGGCTTTCCTCCGCCGCAAGCGACAGGAGGGCGCGCTGCGTGGACCGGGATGCTGGGAGCGCCGCGACCTTTGCAGGAAGCGCTGACCTTGCAAGGTACTGTCCCAAAGGGTCGGTGGAACTTTCCGCCCGCATCCTGTCGGGAGCGGTGATCGCGATGATGGTGAGCGCGTCGGCTTTGCGCAGCAGCGGCATCGCGTCGTGCAATGCACGGGCCGCACCGCGGCTGCCGTCCCAACAAATCCCGATTCGCCTGGTCGAAAAAGCCCCGTGGAAGGTGTGTGGCAGATACAGGACGGGCCCGCCGGCCTGGAAAAGGATCTTCCTGGGAATAAGGTTATCATAGCTATCATAGCCGCTCTGAGGCTGTGTGACGATGGTCATGTCGTGGACCCGCGCGCTCGCGCAGATGATCCGGCGCGCCTCGGCTGGAACCGCACTCAGCGCGCGGCTCGTGTAGGAAATACCTGCGTTCCTTGCTTGCAGATCAAAGACATGAAGTACCGCTTCGGCTCGCTCGAACGCGCGCGCCTGCTCGACTTCGAAGACCGAGGTGACTGCCGTCCCGCTGAGCCCAACGAGCGGAAGAATGGTCCTCTCATAGCCGATCGCCACCACGTCAAGATGCGCGCCCGTGCTCAGTGCGAAGGAAATCGCACCGTTCACCGTAGCCCGGACCGGAAGCTCCGTGGGAAGATGGACCAATATGGTCCCAAACATTGCCGTTCTCCGGGCATCAAGGCCTGGTGCCCACCGGAGCACAAATCTGGGCTGGGCAATTGATCTGCTTCAAATGCCGTCGTTGATCTTGTTTGAGTACGATCAAACCGGCCACGGAGGAGTTTGCGTGACGGTGCGATGCCAAGTCAAGCGGCGAGGAACCAGCATGACATGTGTTGCATCGGTAATGCCAGCCGTAGTACTGCAGGATTCGGTATAACCATTCCGTCGCAGATATCAGTGCGGCGATCGGGGCCGCGAAGAAATCCTGGATGCCGTCCATTCCTCGCCATCGCCGGTCGACATTCATCTGGTGGCAAACAGGTGTTTGCTGAACGCGAGGAACGACAAGCCAGCAACCGAGGTGACGAACGGCTCGTTCGCCGCGGTCAAGCGGGATGCGCCAGTGCTCGAACTTCTCGAACTGCTGCTGGAAATTCAATCAGCGCGGCTCGCCGGCGGCGATAGACGACAAAAAGCAGTCGGGTCGGCATCGTTTCGGATCATGATGTCCTCACCATTAGGTATATCAGCCCTGGCGTCCGAGATCGGCGCTTCCCGGAATTGATGAGAGCAGTCCTGCGCTCGAACGCGCCCATCGCTTCGAGTAGGTGCTCCTGAGGGCCGCTCTTGCTGCCATCGGTATCGATGCGCTCGACGACGTCGTCGCGCAGATCGGGCAGATAGGCGTCAGCGCGACGGCCGTGCGCGCGGATCTGCCGCACCGGGCGCCCGTCTTGATCTTGATCAATGCCGGTTTGCTGGTTCCACCTCGTGCGGAAGGCTCCGCCACGATGTGCCCATGATGTCTCACGTCCCCGCGATTGGGGATCATCCATGGACGAATTCGTCCAAGCGGCCGCCACCAACAACATCACCCCGGTGCGGAGCGTTGCTCCCGAAACCATCGTTCATCGCCTCATCCACATACCTTGAATAGGCCATATCGTGCCGCTTGCAATGCTGCTAGAGCCCCGCAGTGATGGCGATCCGCATCAACTCGGACATGCTGCGGACATTGGTCTTGGCCATGAGGTTCGCGCGGTAAACATCGACCGTCCGGGGGCTGATGCCAAGATCATGGGCGATCACCTTGTTGATCTTGCCGGCTAATAGTCCCTGCAGAACGTCACGCTCGCGCGACGAGAGGTCCGCGAGGCGGGCTTCCGCCTGCCGTTTCGCTACGTCATCGGCTGGTTTCGCTGGCTGCGCTTCCAAGGCACTATTGATGGCACGCAATAGACCCTCGTCCTGGAACGGCTTCTCGATGAAATCGACCGCACCCGCTTTCATCGCTTCAACTGCGAGCGATACGTCGCCATGGCCAGTTATCAGGACGACGGGACAGCCGACGCGGTCGGCCTTCAGCCTGCGGAGCAGTTCGAGGCCGCTCATGCCCGGCATGCGGATGTCTGATACAATGCAGTCGGCCGGACCGCTCGCGACCTCACCCAGGAACTCAATCGCCGTCTCATACGTCGCTACGCAGAAACCGTTGACATCAAGCAAAAACGCGAGCGAGTCCCGCATTGCGGCGTCATCGTCGATCACAAGAATGCGCCGCCCAGTCATGCTTCTTCACCAATCTCTGCAAACGGCACGGTGAACTGAAAAATCGTGCCGCCGCCCGGCTTCGCTTCCGCGACGATGTGGCCGCCGTGGGATTCGATGATTGTCCGGCAGATTGACAGTCCCACACCCATGCCATGCTCTTTCGTCGTGACAAAGGGCTGGAACAGGCGGTCGGCGATATCAGGGCTGATGCCGGGGCCCGTATCGGCAACGGTAAACCTGGCGAGGCCATCGGCCTTGGTAACTCCGACGGTCAATTCGCGGCGCGGGCAGGACGCCATCGCCTCGATCGCGTTGCGTATCAGGTTCAGCGCGACTTGCTGGATCTGGATCTTGTCGACGATCATTGATGGCAGATCGGGGTCGCTGCGGATCGCCACGCGCACGCCTTGTTCCTTGGCGCCGAGAAGTGCCAGCGCAACAGCCTCTTCAAGAAGCGTGATCGGATTCTCCACAGAATGCTGCGTCTCGCCTTTGGCAACGAATTCCCGCAGGCGTTTGACGATATCGCCCGCGCGCAGAGCCTGTTGGGCGGCGTGTTCCAGTGCATCACCAATGCGATTGGCGTCCGGCTTGTCTGACGCCAACACAGCCTTTGCGCCCCGCATGTAGTTTGTAATGGCGGAGAGCGGCTGGTTGATTTCATGGGCGATAGACGATGCCATCTCACCCATGGCGGTCAGCCGCGACACGTGCACGAGTTCAGATTGCAGCTCTTGCAGCCGCCGTTCCTGCGCCCGCCGTTCGGTGAGGTCTCGGATAAAGCCGGTGAAGAAGCGTTCGTGGCGCACTTTGGCCTCACCTACGGCAAGCTCCATCGGAAAGGTCGAGCCGTCGCTCCGCTCGCCGACCACGATGCGGCCGATGCCGATGATGCGCCGCTCGTCAGTGGTCAGATATCGATCCATGTAGCGGTCGTGCTCGGTGCGGTAGGGCTGCGGCATCAACTTGGAGACATTCTTTCCGACCACTTGGTCCGGTGACCAGCCAAACAAACGCACTGCCGCGGCGCTGAACGAGCGAATGATGCCCTTCTCGTCAATCACGATCATCGCTTCCGGAACGGTGTCCAGGATCGACTGCAAATGGGCTTGCCGATACCGCGCCTGCTCCGATTCCCGCCGCAGCCGATCGCCCATGAAGCCAAGCATGGGACCAAGGACCGCGAATCCGGTGATATCGATCATGTTTGCGCAATCGATGATGAGGCCTTTCCCAAGAAAGGCTGCGCTGATGACCAGGCAGAGCAGGGTAGTGAAACTCGCCGGTCCGCGGCCGCCGGCGAAAGCGGCAAAAACGACGGCTGGAAGGTAGATGATCGTGAACGTGCGGCCCTCAAGATACGAATCTAGCGCTGCGCGCAGCACGAGGGCCAGCGCGGCGGCTGCCGCGGCAGTGCCATAGCGGTACCAGTTGCGATCGAACATATTTCCGGGCAGGCCCTCTCATTCGATCGACTTTACATCGTTGGGCCGCAGGGGGCTACGGGAGGCAGACGCGTATCAATTTACGTCAATGTATGGTCGCCGCTATTTGGGCCAGATGCGCCAGTGCGTGGGCTGGACAGCAACGTGTTCTCCGGTCTTGGCCTTGATCCAGCCGCCGAAGATTCGGCGGCAAGGGAAGACGAGCCGGTGAATGGTATTACCTTCGATTACGGCAATCTCCAGGTCCCAATCAAAGGGCGCCGTTTCGACCCGTTCCCAGGTCACGTTGCCAACAGATCCTGGACGGTGTTCATCGCCGCGGACTGACATATTCAAGCAACCTTCCGAACAATACCGACCACATCACTTGTCCGTTGCGCAAACAGGGGCAGCGCAATATTGCCCAAGGGGCGCGTGGTCTCGATCGCGTCAGTCGCCGCCGCGGTTCCCTCGGCCGTGGCGCCGTCGCAGCCATCGCCTGCGATATGATCCGATCGCCAACCGAAATATGAGGACTGACACTGCAAAGCAACTCCCGGGCTTCGGTCGGATCGATCCGGACCTGCTCAAGCGAGGGCCGGTTTATCTTAATCGGCTTCCTAAAGCATTTAGACTGGACTGCGGCTCCCGCAACGGTGCCCGCCGCGGGGTAAGTGTCGCCATGGCTTGTCATGTCGAACATCCTTCGTCGTTGGGAAAGTCTCCTTGTCCCACGGCGTCATCGTGAGGCGTCGAGTGTTGATGGGGGCGACCACGCCCTTGCGAGCCCAGAAGCGTCTTCAAGCGAGAACGGGACGATCCCGCATTCGCTTGATGTCATTCGGATCGGCCTAACTACGCTCGGCCCCGAGCATCGCGCCGGTCCGCAGGTCGATAAAGTGGACGCCATCACAAGCGGCGCAAGTTATCGGGTGCAGGTCGTCGGCGCTCAGCTTGGGTGCGTCGTCCGGCAGCAGTCCTTGAACCCGGTCGCCGGTATTTGGACACGAAAAGATGATGGGATGCCAAGTCTTTCGGTCTGCCATGTGTCTGACCTTGATTGGAAGGCCGTTTCTATCGGTAGTGAGCCGCTGACGTATTGATGCAGGTCAAGGAGCAGATGCGCGTCGAGAGCGCCGGGTAGCGAGCGGCCGCTGCGAGCGGGACAGGGGGGGGGCTTGCGGGCAACGTGTTCGAGCGCGGGTGATTCGCTGGGGCCGCGCCTTGGTCCGCAACAAGCCGGCGAGCAGCCGAATTGATGGAAATCAAAATGCTGGACGCACCCTTGTGTCAATGTTGAAGGGCGCCGTACGCGCATCGGGCCATAACAACATGTGACAATCATGCTGCGAGAGCCACGAAGGAGATGGTAAATTGATCACTCGCCTCGGATTGTCGGTGGCCTTGTCGGCGTTGATCGTGGCCATAGGCCTCGGCGCTGAAGCGCTGAACCTTGGGCTCATCGAAACCCTGGCCGCGACCAGCCTGATCATCGGCTTTGCGGTCGCGGCGGCAGGGTGGACCGTCAGAAGTGGGATGGGGTCGGCTCGCCTCATTTGCTCACGATCACGGGCGCGCAGGTCTCGCCGCCGATAGTGCCCCCGGCCGCCCGGCTCTCGCCAGAAGAGGCTCTGCCCGGTGATTTGGCCAGTTAGTCGGAGTTTGCGGGAATGCCTCCCGAGAATGCCAAGCATTGCCTTGCAAGAGTCGCGTCGCCATGAGGTGCTATATTGCCGGCGATTGAATACGGGGTCGATGGAGATCAACAATCGGTTTCTCGCACTTGACGGTCCATGCCGCTCTCAACCGCATCGACGAGAAATTCCTGGATCATCGTGTCAACTCAATCGGTCGAACGGATGAGCAGACCAGAAGTCGCTGCCGCGGAGTTACGTCAAAATAGAGCGTGATCCGCCAGCCTGGTCGCACTCCGTCGAGACGACAGCTAGCGATTGCGGATCCTGTAGGAGAATAAGAGCGCTTCGTCGCGCTGCCCAAGCTTCGACGTGATCTCGACGAACCGGAACAGACAACCTCTTTGCGATGCGGCTTGAGGCAAATCAAATACTCTCCTGACGCAAATGGCAGAATAGGCATGGCTAAGCCAACCCACAGGAAGAGGGTGTCATGCCTTCATTTAACGTTCGGTTCATTAAGACCGTTTGCGACGATACCGGCCACGAGCATCGTGCCTGCCAGGCAGCGTTCAAGGTCGATGCCGCCTCGCTGAGTGCTGCTGCACAGCAGGCGGAGACCGACTTCTGCGAGCAAGGAGGTGTCCGCGATTGGACCATCTTCGCCGATGCGATGGAGCTTCGAACCCCGCCGGCATGGGGTGGCTAGCCTGAGTTCGGCTAGCCAGAGGTCCGCGGATTTCATGACGCAGTCAATCTGCAAGTTCAAATGCGATCGCAAAAGACATTGTTGCGAGCGTTGATTCGAGAGAGGAGCATTGCGATGCCGTCGCCAATTCAGCAGGCGCCCTGTTGTCCGCGGCACCAAGCAGGCCTTGCCGGACTTTTGCCGGCCGGTCGCTCAGCTGGCTCGCTGCGGCGCTCCGCCGAGCGGCGGTCCGGAAGACGGATCCGGATCAAACGATTTGATCTCACAAACCGGTCTTGTTTGATGCATGTCAAAAACAAATCTGGCTCCGGCAGCTAAGGCTGCCTCGAGGGATATGACACATGGTTAGCCAATCTGCACATATCGGGGGTCCTTGGTGGTTTCCTTGGCGGTTTAGGAATCTGCTTGGCCGGTTGCGAGCGAGCCTGTCTCGGACATCCGAACTGGCTTACTTGAGCCCGCAAGACGTCGATGCGATCGCGCGTGAGCTTAATCTGTCCACATCCGCTTTTCGAACGATGGTGCAAAGTCCAGGCTCTCCTGACCTCTTGAGCAAGCGCCTCGCACTTGCGGGTTTTTCCGAGAATGCGCTTGCCGCCCGCCATGGTGACGTATTGCGCGATCTGCAGCGGGTGTGCGGCCTGTGTCAGGCCAAGGCCCGCTGCGCCGCCGCCGTCAAAAGAGAAAAGTTTGCAAGTCCCCTGAAAGACTGCCCCAATGAACAAACCTTGCTCGCGCTCGGCCGCGAGATCGACGGGCTCCCGCAGCGCTTTCGCGACTGATTGCGCTCAATTGTTCCCGCACCGGAAATGTGGGTCCCGATCCATCCCGCTTTCAAAGAAGGCCAAGACATGACAAGCCCATCCACTGCCTCGAAATCCACGACGATGGGTGAAGCAGGCCTGATGTCGGTATTCGCTGTTTCTGCCTATGTTTGCTTTTTCGCCGGGGCGATGGGGCACGATTCTGCGTTTACCTTCCACGCATTGCTGGCTTCCGCCGCCAGTCTAGCCGCCGCATCCGTCATCCTCAATCGCTACTATGAACGGCCGGCGCTATTGCCGCCGGCGGAGATCAATGGCCGGCCGAACTACAATCTCGGTCCGATCAAATTCGCCTCGGTGCTGGCGATGTTCTGGGGCATCGCGGGCTTTTCCATCGGTCTTCTCATCGCGTCACAGCTTGCTTGGCCTGCACTGAATTTCGATCTGCCCTGGACAAGCTTCGGCCGGCTCCGCCCGCTGCACACGTCGGCTGTGATCTTTGCGTTCGGCGGAAACGTGCTTATCGCGACCTCGTTCTACGTGGTGCAGAGGACCTGCCGGACTCGCCTCGCTGGCGACCTTGCGCCGTGGTTTGTGGTGGTTGGCTACAACTTTTTTATTCTGATCGCGGGCACCGGTTACCTTTTCGGCGCCACCCAGTCCAAGGAATACGCCGAGCCGGAGTGGTACGCCGATCTCTGGCTCACCATCGTCTGGATCACTTATCTCATTGTGTTTCTGACGACGCTGATGAAAAGGAAGGAGCCGCATATCTTCGTCGCCAACTGGTTCTATCTCGCCTTTATCGTCACCATTGCGGTGCTCCACGTTGGCAACAATCCCGCATTGCCGGTCTCGGTATTCGGCTCGAAATCCTACATCGCCTGGGGCGGTGTGCAGGATGCCATGTTTCAGTGGTGGTACGGCCACAATGCGGTCGGCTTCTTCCTGACCGCCGGCTTCCTGGCGATCATGTACTACTTCATTCCGAAGAGAGCCGAACGCCCCGTCTATTCTTACCGCCTCTCGATTATCCACTTCTGGGCGCTGATCTTCCTCTACATCTGGGCTGGACCGCACCATTTACACTACACGGCGCTCCCGGACTGGACACAAACGCTGGGCATGACGTTCTCGATCATGCTGTGGATGCCCTCATGGGGCGGCATGATCAACGGCCTGATGACGCTCTCGGGTGCGTGGGACAAGCTGCGCACAGACCCGGTGCTCCGTATGCTGGTGGTCTCGGTTGCCTTTTACGGCATGGCGACATTTGAGGGCCCCACGATGGCAATCAGGGTCGTCAATTCACTCAGTCATTACACCGATTGGACGGTCGGCCACGTGCATTCCGGCGCGCTGGGCTGGGTCGGCTTCGTATCATTCGGCGCGCTCTATTGTCTGATTCCCTGGCTTTGGAATTGCCAGCTGTACAGCCTCAAGCTCGTCAACTGGCACTTCTGGATCGCCACGATCGGGATCGTGCTCTACATCTCCGCGATGTGGGTGTCTGGCATCCTGCAGGGGCTGATGTGGCGCGCCTACACGTCCCTCGGTTTCCTCGAGTACTCGTTCATCGAGTCGGTCGAGGCCATGCATCCCTTCTACATCATCCGTGCCGCGGGGGGCGCAATGTTCCTGATCGGCGCGCTGATCATGGCCGCCAATCTCTGGATGACGGTGAATGCAAAGCAAACCGATCAAATCCAGGACGCTGGAACGCTCCAAGTCGCGGAATAGGTTATCGCATGTCTCTCTGGAACCGACACAAGATCTTTGAGAAGAACTCGATCATCTTGATCGCTGGCATCCTTGTCGTGATAGCGGTCGGTGGCCTGGTCGAGATCACGCCGTTGTTCTACCTCAAGAGCACGATCGAGGCGGTGGACGGCGTGCGGCCGTATACGCCGCTCGAGCTTGCGGGCCGCAACATCTACGTACGCGAGGGGTGCTATCTCTGTCACTCGCAGATGATCCGGCCGTTGCGCGATGAGGTTGAGCGCTACGGACATTACTCGCTAGCCGCTGAAAGCATGTACGATCACCCTTTTCAATGGGGGTCGAAGCGTACCGGCCCGGACCTTGCTCGTGTTGGTGCGAAATATTCCGATCAATGGCACGTCACGCATCTGATCAATCCGCGCGCCATCGTTCCGCAATCGGTGATGCCCGGCTATCCGTCGCTGGCGCACACGGAGATTGACCCGACTGACATGGCCGCACATCTGCGCACCAATCGGGAGGTCGGCGTCCCCTATACCGAGGACCAGATCAAGAACGCCGTCGCCGACTTGAAGGCGCAGGTCGATCCTGACAGTGCGAACGTCGCGTCGTTCCAGAATCGCTATCCGAAGGCGGCTGTCCGCAATTTCGACGGGCAGGCTGGCAATCCGACCGAACTCGATGCGCTCATCGCCTATCTGCAGATGCTGGGCACGCTGATCGATTTCAAGCTCTACGACGAAAAAGCCAATCTGCGCTGAAGGAGTCTGTGATGAAAGCCGTCATTTCGATCGAGAACCTGGCGTCAAGCTTCGTCGTGACCCTCTGGACACCGTTGTTCGTCGGCATCTTCATAGCCATCGTCGTTTATGCGCTGTGGCCCCGCAACAAGAGGCGTTTTGACGCTGCGGCGCGCGTGCCGTTGCGGCGGGATTGACAGATCATGATCGAGCACAACGACATCGATCGCATCCCCGGCCGTTCCACGACGGGGCACGAATGGGATGGTATAAGGGAGCTCAACACGCCGCTGCCGCGCTGGTGGATTCTGGCCTTCTACGCCACGATCCTTTGGGCGATAGGCTACTGGGTCGTTTATCCGGCCTGGCCGCTCCTCTCAAACTACACAACCGGCGCGTTGCATTATTCGACCCGCGCCAGCGTCGTTAGCGACCTTGCCGGTCTCGAGAAGCTGCGCGGCGAGAAGATGGCTGTGCTTGGCAAGGCGTCTTTGACCGAAATCGAGAACGATCCTGCCCTGCTGGCACTGGCCCGCGCTCGTGGCAAGACGGTGTTCGCGGACAATTGCGCGCCATGCCATGGGAGTGGCGCCGCGGGTGCTAAGGGCTATCCGAATCTCAACGACGATGACTGGTTGTGGGGCGGATCGCTTGACCAGATCCTGCAGACCATCCAGTTCGGCGCGCGTTCCGGGCATGCCGAGGCGCATGAAGGACAAATGCTGGCCTTCGGCCGCGACGGCATCCTCAAGATCGGTGAGATCGTCACGGTGGCGAATTACGTGCGGTCGCTGTCAGGCTTGACAACGGCAGCCAATTTCGATGCTGCGGCCGCCACCAGGATCTTTGCCGAGAATTGCGCGGTCTGCCACGGCGAGAATGCCAAAGGCAATCAGGCACTCGGCGCGCCGAACCTGACTGACGGAATTTGGCTGTACGGCTCGGACGAGGCGACGCTGGTCGAGACCATCAGCTATGGCCGCACCGGCGTCATGCCGGCTTGGAGCGGGCGCCTCGATCCCATCACAGTCAAGGCACTGGCCGTCTACGTGCACTCGCTCGGTGGCGGACAATAGGCGAGAAGTGTCGCCAAGCCCACGGCGCCGTCGACGTGGGTCAACGTCAGTCATCTGCGCCAGATGCAAGGTCGGCCATGAAGTCCGCCATGAACAAGACCGTTTCGCAGGATGACCTGCTGATCGAGGAGGATAGACCCCTCTATGTAGCCCATAGGACGGTCTATCCGCAGAGTGTCCGCGGCACTTTCCGGACGATCAAATGGCGGCTGATGGCGGTGTGTCTGGGCATCTACTATCTGCTGCCGTTCGTGCGTTGGCATCGTGGCCTGGGCGCGCCGGACCAGGCGGTGTTGCTCGATTTGCCGAACCGGCGGTTCTACTTCTTCTTCATCGAGCTGTGGCCGCAAGAGCTTTATTATTTCACCGGGTTGCTCGTGCTTGCTGCCATGGCACTGTTCCTGATGAACGCGCTGGGCGGGCGAATTTGGTGCGGATATCTGTGTCCGCAGACGGCCTGGACCGACCTGTTCTATGCGGTAGAGCGTTGGGTTGAGGGCGACCGTCGCGAGCGGCTGAGGGCGGCTGCACGCCCAATCACAATGGGACGGGCGGCAAAGCGCGTGCTGAAGCACGCGATCTGGTTGACGGTCGCTTGGTGGACCGGTGGCGCCTGGGTGCTCTATTTCGCCGACGCGCAGACATTGGTGCGCGATCTGGCGACCTTCCAGGCGCCCGCAATCGCCTATATCTGGATTGGGATCCTGACGGCTTCGACCTATCTGCTGGCCGGCTACATGCGCGAGCAGGTTTGCGTTTATATGTGCCCGTGGCCGCGCATCCAGGCCGCGCTCACCGACGAGTGGGCGCTCAATGTCACCTATAAATACGATCGCGGCGAGCAGCGCTGCTCATTGAAGAAATCAGTCGATCTGCGCGCGCGCGGCGAGAGGGTCGGAGACTGCATCGATTGCAATCAATGCGCGGCTGTCTGCCCGGCCGGGATCGATATCCGCAATGGCGCCCAGCTCGGTTGCATCCAGTGCGGGCTGTGCATCGACGCCTGCGATGCCGTCATGAAGAAGGTAGGGCGCAAAACCCGCCTGATCGGTTACGACAACGACATCAATATCCGGCGGCGGATGGACGGCAAGTCGGAGCTCTTCAAACCGGTACGCCCGCGCACGATCGTCTATGCTTCCTTGATCGCGGTCGTCTGCGCGGTGATGCTTTATGCGCTGTTGTCGAGAACGCTGCTCGATCTCAGCGTCCTGCACGATCGCAATCCCGTGGCGGTCAAGCTCAGCGATGGCTCGATTCGCAACGGTTACACCGTGCGCTTGCTCAACAAGCGCGGCTTCGATCGCGTGGTTGCGATCGACATCGATGGGCCGCCTGAGGCGTCCGTCCACGTCGTCGGCGTCGATTCGGTGACGGTGGATCGACCGATGATCGTCTTGGCTCGCGATACCACGACAGAACTGCGTGTGCTGGTGACGGCGCCGGTCGACAACAAGTCGGAACGGTCGATGCCGGTGAGGTTTCGGGTCACCGACATTGGCCTCGGCGAGGTCGCTTCCGCTACAGATCATTTCGTTCTCCCCTAATAACGCCCACAGACGGGACCTCATCATGACCGGATCAGTGCCAGTCGCGCGGCCCATCACCGGACGCTACGTCCTGATCGTCATTGTCGTCTTCTTTTCGGTCGTGATTGGCGCCAATCTTGCAATGATGCGCTTTGCCATCACCACGTTGCCCGGGACAGAGGTCGACAGCGCCTATAGCGCGAGCCTCGCCTATCAGCGTGAGATCATCGCGGCACGGCAGCAGAATGAGCGAAACTGGCAGGTGCAGGTACATATCGACCGGCACTCCGATGGCCGGGCTGTGCTTGCGATCGAGGCGCACGACCGCGCCGGCGCGCCTCTCGCCGGAACGGGTTTCATGGCCCGGCTCGAGCGACCGGTAGACCGTCGAGCCGATCGGACGATTGATGTCTCGGAGGCTCATGCTGGAACCTACCGCGGCAGCGCCGAGGGCGTCGCTGTCGGGCAGTGGGATCTCGTGATCGAGGGCGACGCCGATGGCCACCGCATGTTTCTTTCGAAAAACCGCATCGTCCTGAACTGAGGGTACGTGCACATGCAGGCGGACATCGATTTTTCTCACTATCTGAAGAGGACAGGCGCGGGCCTCCTCCAACTCGACCTCGCGGTGGAGGGCATCAATTGCGCGAGCTGCATGGGCAAGATCGAGCGCAATCTGTCGAGCATTCCGGACGTGACCTCGGCACGCGTGAACCTCACCGATCACCGGCTGGCGCTCGAATGGAAGGCAGGAGCGCTCGATCCAGCCCTATTTGTCAAGCGGCTCGCCGAATTGGGCTATAGGGCATATCCCTTCCAGCGGAATAATGCGGAGACGCTGGAGACGGAGCGGGCGCGGAGCTTGCTGCGGCGGCTGAGCGTTGCCGCGTTTGCCGCGATGAATGTGATGATGCTGTCGATCCCGGTATGGTCCGGCAATGTCTCGGACATGCTGCCGGAGCAGCGCGACTTCTTTCACTGGCTCTCCGCGCTGATCGTATTGCCGGCCGCGGCTTACTCCGCGCAACCGTTCCTCTCTTCCGCTTTTGCCGCGCTGCGGGCGCGCAGAGCCAATATGGACGTGCCGATCAGCATCGGCATCTTGCTGGCGTTGGCGACTTCGCTGATCGAGACAATCGGTCACGCCGAGCACACCTATTTCGATGCGGCGATCATGTTGATCGCCTTCCTGCTCGCAGGCCGCTATCTCGACCAGAACATGAGGCGACGCACCCGCGCCTTCGCCAGCAACCTTGCCGCACTCAAGGCGGAGACGGCCGCGAAGTTCATAAGCCCGACCGAGATCAGAACCGTTCCGGCCGCAGCGATCAAACCGGGGGACATCGTGCTGCTGCGGCCCGGCGAATGCTGTACCGTCGACGGCAACGTGATCGAGGGACGTTCCGAGGTCGATCAAAGCCTCATTACCGGCGAGACCTTGCCGGCGATCGCGACGCCTGGCAGCGCGGTGTTCGCCGGCACATTGGTACGATCCGGCACCCTGCGGGTCCGCGCGACGGCGGCTTCGGGCGACACACTGCTTGCCGAGGTTTCCAGGCTGCTTGATCATGCCCTACAAGCGCGCTCGCGCTATCTGCGCCTCGCCGAGCGCGCGTCGCGGCTCTATGCACCGATCGTTCACGCAACTGCCTTCCTGACGATGCTGGGCTGGCTTGCCTCTGGCGCCACGTTCCACGATTCGGTCGTCACGGCGATTGCGGTCCTGATCATCACCTGCCCTTGCGCGCTGGGTCTGGCTATCCCGGCGGTGCAGACCGTGGCCTCCGGCGCACTGTTCCGTTCCGGCGTGCTGCTCAATGCCGGGGATGCGATCGAGCGTATTGCCGGGGTGAACCGGGTGATCTTCGACAAAACCGGCACGCTGACGCTGCCTGAGCTCGATGTCGCCAATCTCGCCAGCATTCCCGACGATGTCGTCAAATTGGCGGGCCGGCTGGCGCTGTCGAGCCGCCATCCGGTCGCCGCCGCCGTGGCGCGAGCTGCCGGCGCAAGCGAGCCGCTGGCCGATATCGAAGAGGAGCCGGGGCGAGGCGTCCAAGGTTACTATGAGGGGGCGCCGATCCGGCTTGGCCGCCCCTCGTTCTGCGGTGCTGACATCCTCGCCGACGAGGTCCTGTGCCGCGATCCTGAGGCCTCCGTGGTCGCGTTCAGCCACGGTGGCGCCAAGCATGTCTTTGCTGTCCGGCAACGGATGCGGCCAGACGCAGCCGAGGTCGTCGCAGGCCTCGCACGCCTTGGCATCATGGTGGAGATCGTTTCGGGGGATCGCGAGCCAGCAGTTCGGCGGGCGGCCGAGACGCTCGGCATTCATAAGTGGCGCGCCAACGTCTCGCCGGTGGACAAGGTCGCCCGGATCGAAAGTCTGACGAGCCGGAGCTACAAGGTGTTGATGGTCGGCGACGGCTTGAACGACGCGCCCGCGCTCGCAGCGGCCCATGCCTCGATGTCGCCTGTCACTGCGACCCATATGAGCCAGGCGGTCGCCGATGCGGTCTTCCTCGGTGAGCGTCTCGGGCCCGTGATGACGGCCGTCAGCGGCTCGCGCAGGGCGCTGCTTCTGATGCGGCAGAATCTCTGGCTCGCTGTCGTCTATAACGTCCTGGCCGTGCCCGTCGCGATCGCCGGCCTGGTGACGCCGCTGATTGCCGCCGCGGCGATGTCGGCTTCGTCGGTGCTGGTCATGCTCAATGCGCTGCGGGCGCGAACGAGGGAGGCAGTCTGATGGAAGTCCTGGTCTATCTGGTTCCGCTCGCCCTTGCGCTAGGCTTCGTCGGCCTGCTCGGCTTTCTGTGGTCGCTCAAGAGTGGCCAGTATGACGATCTCGATGGCGCGGCCTGGCGGGCCGTCGCCGATGATGAGCCCAACGGGCCGTCGACGCCTGGTCCAACTAGTGCAAATGGACCGGCGCGATTGTAGAAGCGGTGGTCAACGCTGTGCAGGCGAGCGCTAGCTTGGGCGTCCGGCAGCGCCGCAATTGCGGGACACGCGAAACGCAAAATCAAGGTTGAGCCGGGCGAGCGGTGAGGGGGCTCGATGCATACCGCAGGTCGCTTCGGATCGGTACGGCTGAGAATCGTATGATGGGAATGATATGGCTCAGTGAGAAATCCATCGCGGCGCGACAGCTCCGGACTACCAAGCTTCAGCGTCTGCCGTCTGGGCGAACATGCATAGATCACATAGGAGGCGATTTGGACCAAGAGCGCGCCATCAAGTCTGAAGCGTTGACGTCGGCCGAAGCCTCTCTCTCTGAAAACCACAATGTTTTGCCGTTCTCAGCCCTCCGTCGAAAGACGTGAAAACTGTCGTACGACCACACGCTCCCGCCCCGATACATTGAGACCGGGCGAGAGATCGCCACGACGTCTCACAGGGATTCGATGGCTGATCCCTCCAAGCTTTACCCACATCACGAGCCTGCCCGACTTGGAGTTGTTCAGCCAATCACAGTTCGATTGCTCATCTCTTTTCAGAGATATGTTATAACCTAGTGATTAGCTTCGAATAAGCAGGTCTCGATTAGGGGCTCCATTCGCCAATTCATGGCGAAGCCACTCGACACGGCACCCGCACGAAATTTGCGATCCCGCAGCCGCCATTAGTACCCAAGCTCTCGTCTTCCGAACGCATGGCTGAGCTTGCAGGTTGCGCGAGTTCCTATGATTGCCTCCTTTTTTGCGGTCGTCGCTGCGAAAAAACTATGTTACAAGCCGCTCCTCTCAAAAGGAGCATTCATTGTGAAAAAAGCAACCAAGAAACGCGTTAAGCGGCGCGAGTGGACCAAGGCAGATATCAAAGATCTCAAGGTCCATTCGAAGGCTCGGACCCCGGTCATAAAAATAGCAAAAATGACCAAGCGTACTGTCGGTGCGCTACGCCAGAAGGCCCTGCATCTCGGAATCGGACTCGGACATCAGCGGTAGCCTACTAAGCAGTACTGGTAACTGGTACAGTAGGGCGGCTCGCGGGCCGCCCTTTATGCGCCTTGGTATTGTATCGTAAATTCGTCTTGGGAATTGCGGTAGATGGCCTGCGGATCCGATGCCTGGCCCTGCCTAGGCTGCTGTTGGAGCGCAATGATTTCCGATCGCGATCACTCGGTCCACTGTTGAGGCAATCAACTACGACCGCCCAAGCTGATTTCCGATCGATTTCATCGCCGTCATTCTGCTCATGCAAATACCGCGAACTCAGCATGGTCGGCGCGATAAAATGTCGGGCGTCGAATCTTGTGAACTCAGTGAGTCACATCCCCAAGATCAGGGTAGGCTAAAGTTTAGGGGTTAAGCGGGCGCCGCCGGGCCTGTTGGTTAGCTCGAGCTCCGCAATGATACGGCGCGCTCAGCAACAATAGAAAAAGCGCTCTGTTGGCTTGATACCTGGCGGCGGAGCGGCTACGCCCTGAACCCGTCATCAGCTGCGTGCCTTCGGCGGTGTGAATGGACCACAACCATCTTCGCCCGCGCTGCTTCAAGATAAAGTCGAAGGCTGGAAGTCTCGACATGGCTAGCCAGCGTCATTTCTGACGGTCTTGCGTTTGCTGCTCGGAACGCCAGAACGGCTCTCATGGCGGGCCTTCTCCAGACGATGCCTCACTGCTGCTAGCTTGGTAGTGAACTCGCTTGATCCGTTAACCCCGAATTCATCAAAAACCGGCTCATCGAGTGCTTCCTGTCGTGGCGCCAAAGTTGAGAGACGTTTGCGGGTTTTTGCCGTCAGCGACATCTGCACGACCCGCGCATCGCTTGCGGAAGACTTGCGGCGTAGGAACCCATTTTTCTCTAGCAGCTTTGACTGGGTCGTGACGAAGGAAGAATCAACGTGCATCAACTTTGACACTTCGTTGACAGGGACACCGCTTTTCCTGTCCAAATAGGCCACTGCCATCAGGATCATCCACTGTGGCCCAGTGATGCCAAGCATATCGGCTCGGAATTTGGCAAGCTCTTCGAGACAGGCGCTGATCGATCTGATCTCCCACATGAACGGCCGGACCATCTCCTGTCCGTCAGTAGAGATACTGCCAAGCGCGCTTGCTGCACCAGGTAAATCCGGCGGCATCTAGGTCGGGTTCCATCCTTTATCGGCTTCCCTTAGCGCGAATTGGAGGTAGGGACAACGCTGCAAGAGCAAGCAAATCAAATACTTGGTACGATTCGGACGGAAGTGGAGCTTGCGAATAACACCGGCGCCGGAGCTGCTCTGGACGTACGGCGCTCATTGTCTTGACGGACCAGCGGCGCCGTTCACGGGCAGCAGCATGCGTCGGGATCGAACCTGCGCGCAGGTCAGATCGATGCGCCCTGACCAAGGTGAGATGTCCGCGACATTGGTCTGCTTCCTTGGTCCGCTCGTCGACCGGTCCGCTCTTTTGCCGAATTTCTCTCGTGTATGCCGAGCATCAGGCGGGTGCATGTCGCATTTGTCGTTTTCAGTGCGCAGCAAACGGCGTCGTGCCGGCTCGACATAACAACGTCCCATGCGCCGTGCGCAATTAGGGGATCGGAGGTAACCGAACTCTATCGTCAGATATTCCGAGCCCGGTCGGATTTGCGCAGTAGCAAGGCAAGAGCATTGTCCGGCTCATCTCCTGCCGGTGAGCCAGTCCACACTGACCGGCAGGTTTCAGAGAACTTCCGCTCGGCGTCTGACATCTCCATGGTGCTGCGGCAGGCGCAAAATCTATCGGGCACCAAGCTTGAGGAGAATTTGCGGCCGACGAATTCAATGGCAGCTCCGTTGCAACAGTCGCCGTTGGCGTCAGAAGCTGATCGGGCTGCGGGCTTGATGCCATTCGGAATCGCGACGCGGTGGTCGCGATATTGTGAGGCGAGGTCTGGCGGCTTGAGCAGATCCTCAATTTGTCTTAGGATGATCTGGATGCTTGCGAGCAAAACACGCTGGCTGATTTAGCCAACATCCTTGAGAGCGCGACGAGCTGATCTGCGCGCCGATAACGTGGCGCAGGCTTCGGCCTGCACCGGCGGTGGAATGCGATCGGCTGTCGAGTGTGCATGTCTGCCGCCCAACGGGCACTTGACCTGATGGACCAGCCGTGCGGCTGGCGAGCCGCTTCCGCCGCGAGAATTTCTCATCTGGGCCTGAGCCGTAGAACGGCGACGAACAGAGATCTTGCATCGAAAAGAACATATGTTGCCAAAACATCTGCGCCGTCTCGAAGCTGAATCGATTGAAATCATGCGTGATGTGATCGCCGAGTTCAAAAGGCCGGTCATGCTCTACTCGATCGGAAAAGACTCGAGCGTGATGCTGCACATTGCGATCAAGGCCTTCTATCCCGCAAAGTTGCCGTTTCCCCTGCTTCACGTCGACACGACCTGGAAGTTTCGCGAGATGATCAGCTTCCGGGACGCGACGGCCAAGCGGCTCGGCCTCGACCTGATCGTCCATGTAAACAAGGAGGGCATCGAGCGCGGGATCAACCCGATCGACTCAGGCTCTGCGCTTCATACCCAGGTGATGAAGACCGACGCCCTGAAGCAGGCGCTCGACCTCTACGAATTTGATGCCGCCTTTGGCGGAGCCCGACGTGATGAGGAAAAGAGCCGCGCAAAAGAACGGATACTCTCCTTCCGTTCGGCCGGGCACGCATGGGACCCCCGTAACCAGCGGCCGGAGCTCTGGAACCTGTTCAACACGCGGATCCGCCAGGGTGAAACCATGCGCGTGTTTGCAATGTCGAACTGGACTGAGCTCGACGTGTGGGAATACATCATGCTCGAGAAGATCCCGGTCGTCCCGCTCTACTTCGCAAAGCAAAGACCGATAGTGCGTCGAAATGGCGCGACGATCATGATCGACGACATGCGATTGCGGCTCAACTCCGGCGAGACGCCGGACATGCGGATGATCCGTTTCCGCACGTTGGGATGTTATCCTTTGAGCGGGGCTATTGAGTCCGCTGCGACGACGATCGAAGACATCGTCGCAGAAATGCAGACCGCGACGGTGTCTGAGCGCCAGGGGCGTTTGATTGATAGCGATGAAGCCGCTTCCATGGAGAAGAAGAAGCGGGAAGGCTACTTTTGATGCCTTCCAAGCCGACAACGGAATCTGTCCAGGCCAAGCCAAAAGATCAGCTGCGATTCATCACATGCGGTTCGGTGGACGACGGGAAATCGACGCTGATCGGCCGGCTGCTGCACGACAGCAAGATGATTTACAAGGATCAGCTTACGGCGCTGGAACGCGACAGTGCCAAGCACGGTACCACCGGTCGTGAGATCGATTTCGCGCTGCTCGTCGACGGGCTTGAAGCCGAACGGGAGCAAGGCATCACGATCGATGTGGCCTACCGCTTCTTTGCGACGGAACGGCGCTCGTTCATGGTGGCCGATACGCCCGGCCACGAGCAGTACACCCGCAACATGGCAACCGGCGCTTCGAACGCCCAGCTTGCCATCATCCTGATCGACGCCCGCAAGGGCGTGCTGGTCCAAACCAAGCGCCACTCGTTCATCTGTTCGCTACTTGGTATTCGCCACCTCGTCCTGGCAGTGAACAAGATCGACCTCGTCAAGTATAACAAAGAGATCTTTGATCGAATCTTCGCTGACTATGTGGCCTTTGCTGCCGGTCTCGGCTTCGCCTCGATCGTTCCGATCCCGATCTCTGCCCGACATGGCGACAATGTCGTCAATTGTTCCGGCAACACTCAGTGGTATGATGGTCCCTGCCTGCTCGGCCACCTGGAGAGTATTGATATCCGGTCCGACAGTGCGAGCCAGGCGTTCCGCTTTCCGGTCCAGTGGGTGAACCGGCCGAACCTGGATTTCCGCGGTTATGCCGGGTCCGTGGTTTCGGGGAGCATCTCGGCGGGAGACGACATCGTTGTCGCAGCGTCTGGACGGACCGCGCGCATCAGGCGGATCGTGACTCAGGGCGGCGATCTACCCTGTGCTGAGGCCGGTGATGCCATCACGATTACTCTTGAAGACGAGATCGATATCGGCCGTGGCGATCTCCTGGCACGTCCGACCGAGCGGCCGGAGCTCGCCAACCAGTTCGCCGCTCATCTGATCTGGATGGATGACGATCCGCTCGTTGTCGGACGCAATTACATTCTGCGCATTGGGTCGCAGACCACAGCCGGCAGCATTACTGCAATCAAACATCGGATCGACGTCAACACACGTAAGCATCTGACGGCCAGGACGCTTAGCCTCAACGAGATCGGCTTCTGCAATGTCTCAACCGCGCTGCCCGCGGCGTTCGATCCTTACGAGGTCAATCGCAAGACCGGATCTTTTATCGTCATCGACCGTTATACCAACGGTACGGTTGCGGCCGGCATGATCGCATGTCCACTACGGCGGGCTGCCAACATCGCTTGGCAACCCGTTGCGGTGGGAAGGAAGGAGCGGGCCGCCCTCAAGAGCCAGAAGCCTTGCATCATCTGGTTCACCGGCCTGTCCGGCGCGGGAAAGTCGACGATTGCCAACATCGTCGATCAAAAGCTGTTTGCAATGTCACGGCATGCCATGCTGCTGGATGGAGACAACCTCCGGCACGGGTTAAACGCGGACCTCGGCTTCTCCGAGGCCGACCGCGCGGAAAACATTCGGCGCGTCGGGGAAGTTGCCAAGTTGATGGCGGACGGCGGCTTGATCGTGATCTGCTCATTCATCTCGCCGTATGAGGCCGAACGAGACATGGTGCGCGGCATCGTTGGCAAGGAGGAGTTCATTGAAGTCTTTGTCGACACGCCGATCGAAGAATGCGCGCGGCGCGATCCAAAGGGTCTCTATTCAAAGGTGAAGTCCGGTCAGATCAAGAACTTCACCGGCATCGATGCGTCCTACGAAGCACCGATAAGACCCGAAATTCATCTCAGGACCATGGAGCAGACGCCTGAGCGATTGGCGGAAGCCGTGATCGATGTCTTGATGGGGCGCGCAATCCTTGACGGTTAGGAGCATCGAACCTGTCACTTCGCGTCGCGGCATCGATTTGCAGGAGAGACCCTCCAGCCTGCTGGCCCGACCAAGGCGACTCGGGTTAAGCAGGGGCATCAATCGGAATCATCGCTCCAAGGGAACAAGATGGTCGCCCCCACTCGTCGATTGCCCGCCTCTGGCTACGTGCTCGAAGTCGACGGTCAATTCAAAACCGAATTTGCGACCAGAGATGGAGCTTGGGCAGGAGCGGAGGAACTCAAGAAGCGGCGCCCCATGCTCCAGGTCAGAGTCTACGACGCTATGACAAAGGCCAGAGAGGAAGTCCAACTTCCGGTAGTTTAAGTTCTCGCTAGCGCGTTTACTGCATGCGCGGCTAGCGCCACTCCGATCTCTCGTGAAACCGAGCCGCTCGGCGTCTCCGCCATCCGGCTTCGATCTCTCGCGCACAATGAGGGGTGTCCCTCATTCCTCCGGCCTGGTCGCATGCCGGTAGTGGTGCGCAATGCCGACCAGCGACAGATCGGGCCGGGCTCAACGAAGCCGGACTCAGAGGCGCTTTGCGATGTCGCTGCCGATTTGCGGGACACTCGCTGCACACTATTTGTGCAATCGCGGCATCGCTGTCTTGCGAGAAGGCGCACCGCGTCCGTCCCCGCTGCTACTACCGTCCACGCGATAACGCGCCCAGCCAGATCTGGCCGGTATTGATCGCCCGTGTAGTGGATATAGAGGGGCGCATCACTGGCGCGTATCGCACATGGCTGGATCCCGCCGGCTTCGAGCCGGCAATACGGCGGGCGAGGGTATCGAGACCGCGCTCTCGTTCCGATCCGCAGCTCCGAAGATGCCAATCGCTGCGGCGCATTGCGCAAACCATCTTGCTGCGCTGTAGCCATGCTGCCGGCCTGCCGATCGGGGGCATGCTCTTCCTAGGCTTCGGTATCCAGGAAAATCGCGCCGACGAGGTGAAGAAACTCGGTATCCCGGTTGGAAGGTTTGGCAAGGATCGCGCGTGAAGCGAGAGGGGCAGGCCAACCTCACCGGCCTGCGTGCATCCCGCAGCAAGAATGTCCCAGATCCTAACGTTGAGATACGAAAATTCTCAGCGAGCTTGCTGCCGATCACCACGCTTTAGCCGCCGGACTTCGGCTTGTCGCTCCTGGCGGAGGCGCGCGTCAGGAAAAACTCACGCGAAAAATCTCGGAGAGGGTTGAAACGCACCTAACGTCAAGTTGTACGATCTCGAAATAGGCGGCGTCAAATTCTCCAAAAAGCGACAGTGTCCGAATGTCTGAAGTCTCAAGCTCACGCAGGATGAGTCCCGTTACCTGCGACACCTATGAAGTGCGCCATGCGCACAGCTGTGTCCGCGCGCGATGGCGCGACGTGTAGCTTTGTCAGAACTTCAACGTTCGCCTGAGTGGCACAACTCGCACGTAAGCCGATCGGCCGACCTGCCCGGTTTGCGACGCAAGATGGCGACTGCGCTCAAATCGGCGCATGCGTGATGGCTGGCTGAGAGTGGCGCGTCGCACCGACTGCGTACGAGGACGCGGTCGCAACGCGAATTCCCAGGAGAGACAAATGATATCGGTGAGCGGCCTTGCGAACATCACGCTCCATCTGTGGCCAGATACGGATGTCGTCGTCGGTTTTTCAGTGCGCCGACACGCGAGCGCGTCCGGGACTGTGGCGTTTCTCTCAAGCCCGTTGAACCGAGGACGTCGGCGCTCGTCATAGGGGCTCCTCGGCCGCGCCACCATGCTCCAGATCCGTTGAAGAACACAACTTAAGGGGAATTGTGTGACAACACAGCGCTCTCTGCTGACGCTTGTTCCATTGTCGCTGTCGGCAGCGGTTAAGAGCCAGATGCAGCGTGACCTTGCGTCGCGCGATTGCGAGCTCAAGGAGGTGACCGCCCGCATGAGGCGGTTGATGCTCAATCTGCCGGGAAATGCTGAGGACTACTCGGTGGTCCCTATTCAGGGAGGCGGCTCCTTTGCAATGGAAGCCGCTCTGTCTTCATTTGTGTCCCAGGCCGACAAGCCACTCGTTTGCATCAACGGCATCTATGGCGAACGCATTCTTACAATTCTGCGGCTGTGGGGCGTCGAGGCACTGAACCTTGTCAAGCGAGCCACCGAGCCCTTGGACCCTCAGGAAGTTGCCGAGCATCCGAGCCGAAATCCCGACGTTACGCATCTATGCTTTGTGCATTGCGAGACCACAACCGGAATCGTCAATCCGCTCGACCCGATCGTACAGGATGCGAGGCGACGTGGCATCAAGACTATCGTCGATACGATGAGTTCTTTTGGCACCATTGATATTGACTTGAGCCGGGGTGGAGCGGACGTCCTGGTCACGTCGAGCAACAAGTGCGTGGAAGGGCCGCCGGGCGTCGCTTTTGTCGGTGCGTCTCGCAAGCTGCTCGAGAATGCGGTTCAAGAACCAAGGTCATTTGTGCTCGACGTGAGAGATCAATGGCTCTCGCTCGAGCGTACAGGCGAGTGGCGGTCGACCCCGCCCACCCACATCGTCCAGGCAGCTACAAAGGCGTTGGAGATTTTGAACGGTGAAGGCATTGATGCCAGGCGCCACAGGTATGAGAAAGTCAGGGACGATCTCATCAAAGAGCTCGAAGGAGTGGTGTCTCCTCTGCTGCCCGCGGACTTGCATTCGCCAGTCTGTGTCGCGTTCGGTGCGCCATCCGGAATCGCGAATCAGGCAGGGTTCGATGGGCTATATCGTCACTTGGCGGCCCACAACCTTTACCTCTACTCGAAGCTGCACCTTGCGACGCGGAGTTTTCGGGTCGGTTGCATTGGCGAAATCCCATCCAGTTGGATCGAGCAGTTGGGGTCCGCCTTTCGGTCATATTTCCGGTCCGGTCAGGCTTCGTCAGCGGGACCGATGTCAACCCAGACGACATGCGGGCCTCGCGTAGAGATGTCACCTCCAGTCTGGAAGCCGATATTTGGCGGCGCGACAATGGCGTACCTGAAGTATCCTTGGACCAATCGGTTCTCGATAACGGATGCCGAGAACCAGAGCCGGTCAAACATACTTGTCGACAAGCATGGCTTCTATCTCTTCTGGTTCGGCATACTGGCCGGATCATATGCTCTTGGGCTGCTCCACATCGTCATCCTGTTTTGGATCGTGCCCTATCTCACAACGCTTCAGCTTCTTTGTTGGTTTGTCGAGCGCGCCGAGCACTCACCAATGTGCGAGACCGAGACGAAGAACGTCTATCTAACCAGGAATCGGAAAGGGAATTTGCTCGAGCGGGCCATCCTTGGGCAAAATCTGGATGAGTACCACCTTGAGCATCACCTGTCGCAACCAGGTATTCCATTCTGGCTGTTGTGCAAAGCTCAGAAAATCCGGATGCAGGATCCGAATTACGCAAAGGTCGCCGCAAGCTGGGGAGGGCTCTTCGTCAAGGGACCTCAAGGTCAACCTAGCGTTATCGCTCAGTTGAAGGAGCGAAATCGACGCCTGTATGAGCAGTCTTTGGCCGATGCCCATACGAGAGGGCAAGTGGCGTGACATTGCAACGGCCAGTCAAGGCTCAAGCCGTGGTCGGCGTCACGTCGAACCGTCTTTTGGTCGATGGTGTGCACTGCGACGGGGTGCGGCGCAAGCACGTAGAGGCCCTTCGCCATCACGCGGGGGTTGCGTGCGTCATATTACCGACGATCGACGCTGAAGATGCGAGGATTGAGGCTGGCCTGGCGATCATGCGGGGGCTGGACGGCCTGGTGTTGACTGGAGACGAACCGAATATCGATCCTGCGGCCTTGAGAGCGCCTGCGTCCTGGACAGGGACAGACCAGCAAGACGTTGTGGGTGGGATCCGTGACCGCCCACGGGACAGGCTCTCTGCGGTCGTCATTGGTAGGGCCATCGCGCTCGGAATGCCGATTTTGGCCATCTGCCGTGGGCTTCAGGAGCTCAACGTGTATTTCGGGGGCACACTTCGCCGATCGCTCACGGAGTGGAGCCTGGGAAGTGGCCAGATGCATGCCGAGAAACCAGATCGTCCAAGAGATCGCCAGTACGATGTCGCGCACAGCGTGAGAATATGTCCCGATGGTGCACTCTTTCCGATCGCGCGGACAATCGAAGCGCAAGTGAACTCCCTGCACAATCAAGGCATAGACGCGCTTGCCACCGGGCTGAGGCGGGAGGCATGGTCGCCTGACGGTCTGATCGAAGCAGTTTCGGTCATTGGCGCGCCGACGCTGCAAATCGGTGTGCAATGGCATCCCGAATGGCACGTCTCAACCGATCTTCTCAGCAAGCAACTGTTCACGGCATTCGGAGGGGCGTGTGTCGCCTACTGCCAATCAAAGACAAACTAGAGGCGGATTTTGACATTTCAATCCAAACGCGGCCCGCCCAGGTCGAAAACAGAGTCCCTCGGAACTGATGCACGGTTTTGCGAGCGCCCGGCATCGCGCCAAGGGCAGAGCAAGGGCGGGCGATTGACAAATCGCTTCGCTCTAGGAGTTCTCTTTGTGGCGCTTTATGTCGTTGTGAGTGCCGCAGGTGAGGTCTATGCGGCATCGTATTTTCAGCAGGCAGATGTATTCGTTGCTCTCCTGCTGTGCTTTGCTGCGGTGTGTCTGACATTCAATCTCCTGGCTGGTCAGGAGGGAGGTAACGCAAGAGTAACGAAGTCATCGCTCCTGATTATTGTGTCGCTCAATCTCGTGATCGCGATAAGCTGGATCGGACTGTTCATCGGACTGCAATACGTCGAACCTGCGATCGTTGTCGCATTCATGGTGGCGCTAGGACCCGCCGCAACAGTGGTTGAACGCACTGATCAGAAGGCGGGGTATCCCCCAGGATCAGTCGTTGTCGTGAGCGTTCTGATCGCAGCGACGGGCAGTTACATGGTTTGGATCTCGGCACGCGGCAACGCGGGCGTGGAGTGGGGGGCTCGATCGCTCGATCGTCCTTTGGTCTTTTCTTGGCAATCGTGACCGGCCTATCGTTCGCCCTTACAAATATACTCATCAAATTGCCGTTCGAGCGTGGATTTTCCGGCCGACAGGTGCTTGCGCATCGCTTGTACGGAATAGTCCTTTTGCTGCTCGGGCTCGTCGAGCATTTCTCTGTCTTGCGTGAGATCTCACAGCATTGGTTTGCGATCGCAACGACCGGGCTATCGACGATCATCGTCCCGCTGCGCCTGATACAGGAGGGCATTCGCTGCATAGAGCCCGTCACGGTCAATATGGTCCTGTCCATGGCTCCGATCATCGCGTTCCTGTTCCAGTTCTTCGATTCTCGTATCGCGCCTTCGTCACATACGTTCGTTGGAAATGTTCTCATTACGGCACTCGCCGTGGGCAATATCTACCTGCAGTATCGGAGATCCGCATGAACGGACGGAATTGTGTAATCGTGGATGCATACTCCACCGGCCGATACTTGCCGGACGAGTTTAAGCGTTATGGAATTGGAACGGTGCACGTGATGTCTGCCGCGCAGATTCCAGCCATCTTTCAATCGCATTTCAGTGCGGATCTGTATGGCGAAACCATTCGCCCGCGCGAGCGCATGACTGATGAGGAGGTCGTTGAATTTCACCTTGAGGCTCTCCGTGGCAGGAAGCTGGAGTTTGTTATAGCAGGGTGCGAGACCGGTGTTCAGCTCGCCGACTCCCTGTCGGAGCGGCTCGGGTTAGCTTCAAATCGGACCGCTCTGTCAGGCGCTCGGCGCGACAAAGCGCGTTTGTCCGACGCGCTGGCCTCTGCAGGCGTGCGATCAATTGCACAAGTCGTGTCCGATAACGCTGGAGAGATCGCAAAGTGGAAGCATCAGGCGGGCTTCGACGAAATCGTGATCAAGCCTCTGAACAGCACAGATACCGAGGATGTGTTCCTTTGCTCGACTGACGTCGACGTTCAGAGAGCTGTAGGCGCCATTGTCGGAAAGACGAACCGCGTCGGAGCGTCGAATCGTTTTGCACTTGGGCAGGAAAAAATAAGCGGACAGAAATACACTGTAAATGCCGTCTCGATCGACCGGGAAGCCTTCGTTACGGAGGTCTGGACCTGTGACACCATTCCCATTGAGGGGGCGTCGCCGGTCTGCTCACTTGAGCGATTGTTGGGGGGCATGGAGCCGATCGTTCACGAGTTATCCGACTACTTGGTGCGCGCGTTGCAGGCGCTTCAGATCGTCGACGGACCGGCTCATGCCGAGATCATTGTCGATCATCGGGGGCCGGTTCTGGTGGACTTCGGAGCGAGGCTTCAAGGTACCATGTCGGCAAAGGCCCGAACAATGGCGTTGGGTCACAACCATATGACGCTGACGGCGTGGCGCTACGCAGATCCAAAAAGCTTCGCTGGGTATATGAGGAGACGCGGAGCTTACAAGCGGCAGGCTCTTGCGCTGTGCGTCTCGCTGATTTCCGACACGGGCGGTGTTGTTGCCGGTTATCCGGGACTCGAAGCAATCCGTAAGCTCCCGAGCTTTGCGGATGCCATTGCATTCGTTCCGATAGGTCAAAAGCTGGTTCCGACGATCGACTTAGCATCGACACCTGGAATCGTGTATCTCGTGGGCAACGAATTGAGACAGCTGGAGGATGACTATCGCAAGTTGCGAGCAATGCGGATGGACCAAGTCTTCGATTTGGTGACGCAGGATCCCAGCTAGTGGCAACTGAAACCCAGCCGACTGGCGCCAATAATGCCCACGGGGCGATGATTGGCGTGTGCGACTTTGATGGCGTCCTTAGAGGCAAACGCAGCTTAGCTGCTGATGTCACGGATGGAGATAGAGCTATCAAGTTCGTGAGGCCATGCTGGCCTGGGATTGTTCGGACCGAGTAATACCGGCTTGTTTCACCCGAAAGCCGCTATCGGCCTGTTGATTCATTGAGGCCGTGGTGGTCGCGAAGGGGAAGTGAGATGGCTGGCATCGTTGTTTCCCCAGCGGGCCCGCTTGATCGGCACCTACGACATCAGCGCGCATTCGGCCAGTCCCGAGTGCTGCTCGTTTGGACCCGGCTGATCATGCCGGACGGACGTTCCATCGTCCTCGAACGGCAGCCTTGTGCAGACACCGCGGGCTACGCGGCTCTGTATGTTTCAGGTTCGAGCGCGCTAGCCAACCTCGATGGGCGGCTGTTTGGCAGCCCTGAGGCGCGTAACACTGCTCCGGCCGTCGACGCTTACGGGCACGTCGCCATCGATTGTAGCCCGACGCACGACGCGGTGCTGGTCGCCGTAGTCGTTGACCGCATAATGTTGTGTGTTGCGCGGTTGTCCCATATCGCGATATCGCCCTCCATCCAATTCCAGCGCACGGTGTTTTCGGGCGCGGTGATGTGAGACTGGAAGAGATCGAACAGCTTCTGGCCGTCGTATTGGGGAACGCCAACAAAACGCTGTACCAACGCGCCGAGCACGAGCGTCCGCTCACCCGTCTCGGGGTGGACACGCACGACGGGATGCTCGGCCTCGAAAATCGTTCGGGTGAAGACCTCGTCAAAGTGTTTCTTGTCCACCTCGCGAACACGGGCCACTCCCGCGTAGTCGAAGACGTTGCTGTGAACGGTCCAAAGCTCGTCGGCAAGCCGTTGTAGCGGTGGCGGCAGATCGAGATAGGCGGCCGCTGTGTTCGCCCACACCGTATCGCCGCCGAACGGTGGCATTACAACTGCCCGCAGGACCAAAATCTTCGGATAAGCTTCGGCGAAGGTCCCGTCCGCATGCCACACATCGGCGCGGCCACCGCCGCGAGTGGAGTCCAGCTCGAGGAGCGTTCCCTTGGTACCACCGAGCATCGGATGCGGCACTAGCTTTCCGAAGCGAGCCGCAAAACGTTCCTGCTCGGCGTCATCGAGATGGCCCTGGTTACGGAAGAAGATCACCTTGTGCTCGAGCAGCAACCTGTTGATCGCGGCAATAGTATGGCTCTGCAAATCGCCCGAGAGCTTGATACCCTTGACTTCGGCACCTATGCGGGCTGCGCGTTTCACGACATCGGTAAGCGGAATGATATCATCGATCAAAGCTGTTACACTCATGGTGGTATGTTCCAAGCTTTGCGGTTGCTTCCCGAACTTTCGCTGCGAATGATCTCCAGTGATCTCCAGCAAGCATCGTGCCAGGCGCGAAAGACGGCGTCCCAAGCGGCGATGCACAATATGAGCACTAAAGACCGGGATACATGGCGCGAGCCGGCCACCGACTGAGCTCCCGCTTATTCGGGCCTGATCGGTGCCCGTGACTGATGCTCCCGTACTAAGTCGCGCGGCTCTCAAAAGCCAAAATCTCAGCAAGAGTCTTGATTCCAAGTCTTCGCACTTGTGTGCGAATCGGTTCAACAACGTGGTTACAGTTTGGATGAGCCGCCGACGAGCGGCTAGCAAGACATTTCGTGGGCCCTTTTCGATAAGACGGCGTTGTTCGAGGGTTCGTAGGTGTCGTGAAAGATGGCGCTATCATTGTTATGTACGCCTTCGATTTCATCTCTCGACATGTCCAGAGCCGGAAAGGGCAGAGAAAGGGCGCTCGAATTCCTCTCGAAACGTGCGCCATTCCAACTGAATGCAGTGGCGAATTTCATGCGAGAACCTGCGCAGTCGCTGGTACGCAATAACAGCTGACTGGGATTTCGAGCGGCCGAAATCGTGCTTGCGCGCGGTGTGCCGGACCCGACACGACGTCGTGTCGCTGTCAGAACATTGACAAGAGTTAACACGGCAGGGGTGGCCGAGCCGAGCGCCCCGGGCACGCGCGACGTTCCATCCGGCCAGCTGGGGTTTTCCTTGGTCATCCAACAGGAGAACCATCACGGCTGCAGGTGAAGTCGGCGCAAGCCTTGGTTGCGCGATCTCGATCGGCACCACCGCGTCCAACCAGCTTCGCCGTCATCCGGTTCAAGCAGGTGCGGGGCTTCTTATTTCGAGCACAGTCACCCTCGACGGCATAGTTTTCGAAGTCGCTGACCTCAAGCTCGTGCGGAGCGACAACCTCGATGAAGACTGAACGTTTCAAGCTTGAACGTGTCCACTATATGCCGGTCAAGCTCGAGCCCGGCATCCTCTATGTTTCGGGAGAATTCGGTGCCGTTGCACATCTTTGCGCTTGGAGCTGCGGCGCCAAGAACCCCGCGGGGGCCAGCGGAGTGGTCCGTGACAGCCACCCGCACCGGCCCCAGCCTGTGGCCGTCGGTCGGCAACTGGCAGAAACCGTGTCAATCCCACGACATCATTTCCCGCGGCGGCGTTGAATGGGCCACGCGGTGGGCGCCTGTACAGATCGTGGCGGGCCGGTGCCGCGAAGAAGAGCGTCGCCGCGAGTACTACGACGCGCTGCAAGGCATCATCTCGAGGTCCAGTTCCGAATCTTGCAAGCCTGGCCCGGTGCGAACGCATCGGAGGGACAGGCGTCAGTTCCCACACATCCTTGCGTATCCTCCGGCGGAAGGTTCTCGCGTTGAGCCCGTCATTTGCGCGGTCGGTAGATTGATGTGCTGCACGCCCAGGTTGCTCTTCGTCGTAGATGGATCGCGCCGTCGGATGGCCGGACTGCCCGTTGCATGGCCGCGGTGTTGAGACATCTTGTTGTGTTCGCAATATCCGGCGCGTTACCGAGGGTAGGGAATTGATATGGATCAGAAATCGCGGGTTGGTGTTGAGCAGGGGGCGGTCCGCATATCTGAGGAGAACTTAGCTCACCGGCAGGATCTAGACCATCGTGAAGGGCGTGAACTGAACCTTGTCCGGCGTGAAAGTGAATAGGTCAGCTCTCAAAGATTCTCTCGCTCTTGATGTGAATCCCGGCCCTTTCCCGATCCCAGGTCTCCGGCGTGATGTCTTCGTTACGAAGAACATGCTTTGCATGCGGTGTTGGAGTTTTGGGTACCTGGTCGACGATACGAGCGAAGCGCGGGACCGTAAATGCGCCATGCGCAGACGAGCGAACGAAATCAGTTGCACCGGATCGATTGACCGCCCTGGTGCCGGGCAGACGGCAATTAGAACCTCGTCCTGAGATATATCGCTCTGCAACGCGACGGCTGCGGCCTCACGGACGGCCGGAAAGGCACAAACCTCTGCCTCGACTTCGAAGGACGAAATATTCTGTCCGCTTGCTCAGCACTCGTGCCGTCACATTTCGGGGCGAACGACGACCGGCCTGTTGTCGAACGGCGGATCAGATGCGCCGTCGGTATTGACCAGCAAGACCCTCTCATCTGAGCCGCCGCCGATCTCCGCACGAGGCGCCGGATCACCTGTTACCAATCCAGCGAAGCCTACTGCGCCACTTTGGCCAGCAACGATCGTTGGATCCCTGTCGACGTCGGTCTCCCCTGATTGCTGGGTCGCCATCGTCCAATCCGACGATAGGAAGTTTTTTCAGATCCGTATATGACGCTAAAAATTACAACATTGGGAGGGATCAATGCGTTCGACGAAAAATTCAAGCTCAGTCCTGGCTAGGCGGATGTATTCGAGCGTTTCGTTGGTTGTGCTCACAATGGGCATTGCTGCCGCGGAAGCTGCGCCAAACTGCTCAAACTTGGTGCTTCTGACGCTGCCCAATACAACTCTGTCCTCGGCACAGCCCTATGTCGCCGGCCAAACCCTTGCGGAAGGAGTCACTGCGCCAGTTGATCTGTGCCGTGTGGTTGGCAAAGCTACGCCGACGCCCGCATCAAACATCAATTTTGAGGTCTGGCTACCGAACTCGAACTGGAGTGGTCGATACGAGCAGATCGGCAACGGCGGCTTGGCCGGGGCGGTCCCTATGTCCATTATGTCCTTTGGCGCAGGCAAGAACAATGTCGTCGCTGGGACCGACGACGGAAGCAGTCAACCGCCAGGGCAGCCGGCGGGCTTGTTCGGTCAATCTCGTGACAGGCTTGAGGATTATGAATCGCGCGCGGTGCACATGACCAACGTCAATGCAAAAGCGCTCATCCAAGCCTTTTATGGTAAGGGACCCAAATACTCGTACTTCGCAGGCTGCTCGAAGGGGGGAGGCGAGTCGCACTTTTCCGCACAGCGCCATCCCGACGATTTCGATGGAATCTTGGGCGGCGCAGCCACCAACAATTCGACCGGCCTGATCACCGGTTGGGCTTTGAACATTCAAGCGGTGCAGCTCAATAATCCGGGCTTCGTGCCGGCGGCTAACGTTGCGGGTACGCTAATTCCGGCCATGAACCAACAATGCAAGCATGCCAAGGCGGTAGCTACGGACCGCTTCCTCACCTATCCCGATAAATGCCATATCGACTTCAGCAAGCTGGTCTGTAGTGGCGCCCCCAACAGCAGTTGCCTCACCTATCCGCAGATCAACGGTCTTAGGGCGGTGCTTGCGGGACCGCGCACCAGTTTTGGCCGTCAAATCGCGCCTGGCTACGAGCCCGATTTCGCTGGGTGGGTGGGCACCATTATCAACGACGCCCAGACACCGCCGGCAACGCCCACTACATCCCAAGCCTTTTTAGATACCGCCGTCTTCACTTATTGGTTGAGGCCGCCCGCTACCTTGGCCAGCTTCAGCCTCGACACGGATTGGCAGAGATTCGTGAACGATCTCGGGAAGATCGTGGATGCTGTCGACCCCGATCTCAGGAAATTCAAGGCGCGCGGCGGTAAAATGATTCAGTACGCAGGTCTTGCGGACCCGCAAGTGACGCCGAAGCTCGCGATCGACTATTACAACTCTGTCGTCGACTTCAACCGCAAGAGTAAGGATGATCGTGGTGAAAATGGTGATCACGATCGCAACGATAGAACTGATCAGAGCTCCAACCCGCTGGCCGAGACGCAGGAATTCTACCGCTTGTACCTCGTTCCCGGCATGGGCCACTGCTTTGGCGGAGAGGGACCAAACTATTTCGGCGCCTTCGATGGCGGACTACCGGAGGGCAACCCAAGCAACGACATTTTTGCTGCGCTCGAACGTTGGGTCGAGAAAGCGGTCCCGCCCCAAGCAATTGTGGCCTCAGGAATGAACAATGCGTTCAGTCCGAGCGTACCGTTTACGCGACCACTCTGCCCCTATCCGCAAGCGGCAGTCTATACCGGCGGCGACACCAACAATGCGGCCAATTTTGCCTGTCGACCGGATTCAGACAGCCACCACCACTAAAGGGCAATGAGACAAGAGAGGTCATAAATTCCTAACGCCATCAAGCAGAAGCGGGGCCCTCCAGATATCAGGCCCCCGGTTCCTTAGTTCTCTCGACATTCCGGCCTATGAGTTTCGTTCCAACGGAGGCGACGCTACTAGAGCGGTGATGCGGCTGAGCACGATGTGCGCCGCGCAAGTTGGTCGCACGGAAGAAGTGTGGTTGGAGTGGGCCTTCCGGAACTCCGCTCTCAAATACGTGTCATAAGGCTCGCGTTGGGACGCGACTCCCAAGATCAGGTTTGAAATTGTGAAAAGATCTCCGAGCCCGGGTTTCCCTGAGCGATCCTTGCAACGTCTTGAGCCGGGCGACATTGCTCCCGATTGCAAACTTCCTGACACCGAAGGCAGAGTTATCCACCTGCGCGCCGACTCAGTTTCCGGGCGCCCGCTCGTACTCATTTTTTGTCCTCAACCGTCGGCAAGCGGCAGAGAAGTGTTGAGGTCGTTTTCCCGCAATCTGGGCCAGCTGACGGCCCAGGCGGCGCACGTATATGCGATCAGCCCGGAGTGGGACAGCTCGCTAGACGTCAAATTCCCGATCCTCCTGGATTTGTCTGGGCAAGTCTTCCTCGACTTTTCGGCACCGCGCGATCGTCCTTCAATTGTGATTCTACGACGCAACTACCATGTGGCCGCGATCTTCACCGGAAGGCAAGAGACACTGCTGCCTGCAGCTTTGTCAGTGCTTCAGACTACAGCCTGGGAACGAGAAACTGTGAGTATGCAGATGCATCCGCCGGTCCTGCTCGTTCCTGAAGTCCTTAGTCACGATGATTGCGCTCGCCTTATTCAAGCCTTTGAAAAGCGAGGGCAGACATATTTTGAACCGCAGCCCGTCCAAGACTTCCTAAACGGCTCCGATTTTAAGATTCGTATTCCGGAAAATGGGAGAGAAGATCGAATTGATCATTTCTTCTTTGAAAGCACCACTGTTGCCTTCTTGAATCGTCGATTGGATCGAGTATGGCCGGAGATATTTAAGGCCTTCCACTATCGGATAACCAAATGCGAAACGCTTCGATTGGCGCGATACCAAGGACGGCGCGGAGGATCCACTCACGGACATCGCGATAACAATCCGCCGACGACCTATAGACGATTCGCGTTGTCAATAAATCTGAACACAGCAGAGTTCGCCGGTGGGGAGCTGCGGTTTCCAGAATTTGGAGATCAGCGGTATCGGCCAGACCCCGGTACGGCCATCATATTCTCCTCCTCCCTTCTACACGAAGCCTTGGATGTAACCGAAGGGCATAGATACGTCTTGCTGGGCTTTCTGTTCGGAGATAGTTGACGGGCGACCTCGGAGCCGTGTGCGGAATACTCGTTCGGGGGAGGTCGCACAGCTCGGACGTCACATGGTTGTCACGAAACAGTCATGGTACGCTTTGCCGCAGTTGTCTTTGGGTCTCGCGAGGCAATGCTTGGGGCCCCAAGCGGGGCCTTGCAGAAACAGAGCGGCCTTGTTGAGCCGAACCGCTCATGATTTGATCAACCGCACAGCTAACATTTAGTCCATTTCGCGGTGCGTCAATGACTAGAGCAAACAGGAAGCCGGACACCCAGGTTGAAGCGAAGGCGATCTTATCATCCGGTGCTCTGTCAAGCTTCTTCCCGCAGGCATCAGTAGCTTCCGCGTGGAGGGCTTGCCCAAGAGTCGGAAAAAGTGCTCAGGTTTTGCGAAGGGGCATCTTAAGCGCAGTTTGTGATAGCAGCTGCGCAGAGTTGGTTCTGCTGCAAGCGCCGGCAGGCTTCGGCAAAACAACGACAATGGCGCAGCTTCGTGAACGCCTGGAAAGCGATGGCGCCAAAGTTGCCTGGTTGACACTTGATCCGGCCGATAATGAAGTTCCGCGCCTTCTTGCATCGCTCCGCGTTTCGCTAGAATGCATCGGCAAAGGGATCATCGGGGCTGACTCTGCGTTGCCGCTTGGCGAGGCCGCGTCTCGCGGAGCTTCCGTCGCTCTGTTTTTGGATGATTGCGAAGCGCTACATGATCCCGCTGCATTATCGATTGTTCGGGAGCTTATTGATCGCCTGAGCGGATCTGCTCGGATCTTTATGGCCTCCCGTAGCTTCCCTCGATTCGAGTTGGCTAGGCAGCGCGCAAGAGGACGTCTCCTCGAGATATCGGCGGAGAGCCTAAGGTTTCATTTGAGCGAAACGGAGGAGTATCTGCTTCAGGCTCGGCGGCTGGATCTTTCGACGGACCAAATCAGCTTCTTACACCACAAGTGCGAAGGCTGGATCGCTGCCATTTGGCTTGCCTCTCTCTCGCTGGCTCAGCAGCAGGATGTAGGACCTTATCTCGAACGATTGTCAGGGTTCACCGAGGTTATTGCCGAATTTCTGGCGGAGGATGTTGTTGCAAGTCAACCGGAAGCCATTCGACAGTTCTTGCTTCGAACCAGCATTCTCAGGCGCATAGAACTGCCAGTATGCCAAGCGCTTCTGCCCGGGATGAATGCGGACGAGCTTCTTGAGACCGTCAAGAAGCGTAACTTGTTCATAGTTGCGGCCGGAACAGAACCACGTTCGTATAGGTTTCACCATCTGTTCGTGGACTTCCTGCGTGAAAGGTTGAAACGAGATCATCCGCATGATGTGCTGCTTCTCCACCTCGCTGCTTCGACCTGGTATGACAGCCACGGTCGACCGGTTCCGGCTATTGATCACGCTCTTGAAGCAGGCGACGATGCACGGGCGCTGTCGTTGCTTGACCGTCACGCGCCTCGCCTCCTTGAGCAGGGGAGATTTCGGACTCTCGGCAGGTGGTTCGATACTCTCTCTTTTGAGAAATTGCACAATCACCGTGTTCTAGCCGCCATCTCGGTCTGGGCAACGCTTTTCACCCGTGGCGCACATAAGGCGGCAAAACGACTAGCTTTAATCCGGCAAGGGGAAGACAATCATGCTCCTGGCCTTACCGGATATATAAATACCTTAACGCCACTGTTGTTGGGAATTGAGGATCGCTACGAGGAGGCTGTTCCAGCCGCCAAGGCGGCCTTGGCACGGCTTCCTACCGCGAATTCGTTTGCCGATGGCGTGTTGTGTAACGCGGCCGCCTACCTCTTTTCGGTTGCTGGAGAAGAGGCGGAGGCCCGACGCCTGCTGGAGGCGGCGAGGTGCTCAGGTGCAGAGAGCGCATTCGTACACATGTACAGCGAATCGCTGAGCGGGCTTTTGGCCTTTCAAGCTGGGCGGCTTAGCGAAGCAATCGGCTGGTTCAAGTCCGCGCTGGCGGCCATCGACAACTCGCCCAACGATCTAAGCGGCAACGCATGGGCAGGTATCCTCTATGCCGTAGCGCTCTATGAACGCAACGATTTGGAAGGCGCCAAGCGGTTGCTCGACGTGTACATGCCTGTGGCGCTGGAGGTCGGACTTCCCGATCATGTTATCTTGGGGCACGCGATCCGTAGCAGATCAGCTTACTTGAACGGTGACATCGACCAGGCTTTTGGAATCCTCGTTAGCTTGGAAAACGTGGGCTATGCCCGCAATCTGCCCCGCCTCGTAGCGAGCGCGAAGCTAGAGCGGGCGCGACTATTCCTGCTTCAGGACAATCTTGAGGCAGCGCGAACGGAGCTGGATCGCGCAAGCGATTCCGAGATATGGTCACGTGTTCGGGGCGAGCGCCTGCTCGCGCATGAGACTGAAGATACTCTGATTGGACATCTTCGGATGCAAATATGGACCGGGCGAACTGGACCGAGCGTTTGTGCAATTGACGAGGAGATTTCCCAGTGTTCGAAACAAGGACGACATCGACGTACCTTAGTTTTGCGCATGTTCAAGAGCTTGTTGTTGCAGCGAAGTGGAAAGCCAGCAGCTGCAATGGACGTCCTCGCAGGCGTCCTTCGGCAGGCCAGCCGAGAAGGGTTCATGCGTCTCGTGCTAGATCAGGGTGAGCCGATCTTGCGCCTCGTCAGGCGCTTTCAAACGTTGCAACAAACGGGATCAAAGAAGAATCCAGATCCGGTTCTGCTTGGATACCTGAAGAACTTGGTGCAGGCCTCAGGTACGAGTTACGTCGGATCCGACGGCCTCGATTGCGTGGACGAATTCGCAGAGCCATTGACGCCAAAGGAAATCGAGATTCTGGAGCGCGTCGCCGAAGGGTGTTCCAACACGCATATCGCGATAAAGGTTGGCTCGTCAGAAACTACGGTCCGCACGCATCTTCGAAACATCAATCGGAAGTTGGGGGCCCGCAGCCGTGCTGAGGCGGTCGCGATATCTCGTCGCTTGGACGTCATTCGCTAAGGCGTGATGGCTGAATTTTCCGGTGAACTTGTCTGCTTGGACGACGTTTGCTTTGTTCGTCAGCTTCGTTGCTAGTATGGCGGGGTCTGACTTCTCGTGTCCGTGCATCACCGGCTACGGCTCCTCGCCTGAACCTCCTCCGAATTGATGGACACCTGTATTAGGCTCGAGGAGCCAGGAGGTGTCGGATGGAAGCACGTCAACGCCGGTCGTTTACAGACGACTACAAGCGGCAAGCAGTCGATCTGGTTGCTTCGAGCGGACGCCCGATCGGATCGGTGGCCAAGGAACTTGGCCTGCGCAATTCGGTGTTGCGACGCTGGGTGGAGCAACGTGGGTCTGGGCGGGAGCCGACGGCAACGGCGCGGCGCTCCACAACGCAAGCGACGGTGCCGTCGGCGGACCACGCGGCGGAGATCGCTCGCCTGCAGCGAGAAAACGAGCGGCTGCGCGCTGCGCATGGAGCGCGACATTTTTAAAAAAGTCGATCGCGATCTTTGCTGGGACGCGGACATGAGATTCCGTTTCATCGAAGATCGCCGCGCCGACTACCCGGTGTCACTGATGTGCGACGTGCTCGGCGTCTCGCCGGCCGGTTATTGTGCCTGGCGCGCGCGCCCGGAGAGCCGGCGATCCGCCGCCAATCGTGCGCTCGTCGACGACATCAAACGGGTCCACCGCGAGGCCTGCGGGCGCTATGGCAGCCCGCGCATCCATGCCGAGCTGAGGGCCCAGGGCCACGGGGCGAGCCGCGGTCGCGTCGAGCGACTGATGCATCGTCACGGGGTCACCGCTGGTTGGCGCCGATCTCGACCTCAGCCGGCCGCGAGAAGAGGGACGTAAGGTCGATCTGTGACGCGCTACCTCCTTGATACCAATATCATCAGCAACGTCATAAGGCCGGAGCCGTCGGGCTCGCTGCTGGCCTGGATGGGCGTTCAGAAGGACGACGACCTCTTCCTTGCTTCGCTTACCGTTGCCGAAATCCGTCGAGGCATCTTAGAAAAACCGAAGGGCAAGAAGCGCAGCAGCCTTGAAACTTGGTTTGCGGGCCCTGATGGTCCGCAGGCGCTGTTCCCTGGCCGCATCCTGCCGTTTGACGAGAAAGCTGGCCTCGTCTGGGCCAGTCTTATGGCTGGTGGGAAGGCAACGCCCCAGAAGCGCGCTCGATACTATCATCGCTGCGATCGCCGAGGCCAACCACTGCGTCGTCGTGACAGGCAATGAAAAGGACTTCGAGGGTGTTCAGATCATCAACCCGCTCCGAAGCTCTGGGAGTTAGGAAGTGGGGCTGACAATAGCTCGAACGGTCCGGCCGGTTCACTTCGAGGATTTCAGCGGCACCGAGGCTGAGCTACGCGAGGCGCAAGAGAAGATCAGCGCTCAGGTGTTCAAGCGTTTCGGATTGAAGCTTCCACGGGTAAGATGAGGGTCACCAGCTAAGTCGGGGGCCTAAGCCCGGACGATCTAATCCAATCTTCCAGGTGGGCGGTCACTTGATGCTCGCGCGCTTTGCGCAATATCGCGTCGCGCTTTGCGCATGCCGGCATTTGGCCAGCGCAGCTCCTTAAGCGCGCCGCCTCTTCCAATAGACGGTCAGTAAGGGGCTTTGCTTGTTTGAAAAGCATTCGGTATTTGATCACATAGTTTCTCCCCGGATTTGTACCGTAGACCAAGCGATCTCTGCCGAGAGAATCCTATGATGGGTCGCTGGCAACACGATACGCGGGCGGGGAGCGGACCGCCCGCGCTAGTTCTGACTTTGACGACTTGGTGTCCCGCGACATCGGGGCCAAGCAACCAAGGAGCCCAGTGGCCAACTCATGGAGGTTTCGCGAAGTATGAGAAGTCAAGTCCAAACGTCTCTCAGCAACTCGCGTGCCAAGACAAGTCACGATGCTAGAGGGGCGAGACGGTGCGCAGCCTTTTCACGGTCCTGATCCACACGAAGCACGCCGCTAAGGCCAGCTCAATGAAAGCGTGCGGACGGCGGGAGGAGCCGCCCGCACCAGTTGCTGGTGGAGAGTTGGCCGTTTCACGAGGGTCATCGGCAAGCAACCAAGCCATACATGGCTCAGCAACCCGCGTGCCAGACGGTCACACTGCAGAAGTAAAACGGTGCGCTTTCACGCCTCGTGCGGGCTGACTACCTGTACTGTGGTGGCGGCTTCCGGACATACATGTCACGAATCGGACGCCGCTGAACGAGATCAGACGTGCAGCGCTTTAGTGACGTCGGGGTCGCGAGATGATTGGATCGATCTCGTCATCGTGTATAGCGATCAACTCGCCGGGCTCCACGCCGAGCCTTTGCAACTGCTCCGTTTCGATCGGGCAGTTTAGCATTGCGGGCCTTTGCGCCGCAGTCTTTCAGGGGCAGCTTCACGGCTTGCGCCGGGTCGGTGACCGCAACCGCGTAAGTTACATGCCTGAACTCGTCGTCGCTGTCTTCCTTGAAGATGGCGACCGTCACTATCCAACCATCCATTTTGCTGCGCCTCGGGAGGGGCCGTCACCATGTGAGGTCGGTCGCACGGATGATTGCGGCAAGCTGAGCCGAAGCCGCACTTCGAGTCGGCTGCAAGTGGTCGAGGGGCCGTGTGCCGGGCACTATGCTTGGCGGCTTGTCGCCCAGCCGCTTGCGCCGATGGTGAGTCCGAGCGCTCACGCGGGAAGGCGTGCAAAAAAACGATGCTATGTGGGACTACCCGAGAAAGGTCCGTCCAACTGACATGGGATTTCCAACTCTGTGTAAGGAGACGGAAATGTCCACGAACCGATCTCGCCCGCTTTCTGGTTGTCGTTACACCTGCCGTGGTGCCGTTTCGCACCCGATAACTCGACCATGCCTTCCCTGCCAATCATCCATGACGTCCGACCGTCGGTGCGCTGGCTGTTCAGGCGGCTCGAAAATCTTCTGGCTCAACCGGTGCATCGAAGAAATAGTTGTCAGTCGCCGCATAGCGTTTCTGCTGCCGTGCCCAGTCGTAGTGACCGCGCATCAGCGTGCCCATATCGTGGAGGAAACGCTGAAGCTCGGTGCCCGCCCAAGATGTGATTCGCGCCTCCAGGTCGAGATACTCGCGCACCACATCATTGTGGATGCGCACCGTATTCGTGATGGCTTCCTGTTGCGACATGCCCTGTGCGGTCAGGATGTTCGGCAGATTCCAGATTACACCGATTTCGCGCGGGAACGACACGACGTCGTTGCACAGACTGAGGACGGTACCCACCAAGGTCTGTAGCCGTCTGACCTCGACGCGCTGGTACTCGTTCGCCGGCACCTCGTATCCGGCGACGATATCGGCCAGCGCGCAGGTAGGTGGCGCGCCGGCAAAGCTGGCCCGGCCGAGCAAATACTCCTTCACACTTGGCGGCGGACCGCTCATGTCGAGTCCCACCTGCCAGATGGTGCCGAGAAAATAACAGGTCATGCCTTCCGTCCATCGCACGTATTGCGTCGGGCTGCTGACCTTCTCGATGCGTTGCGCCATGTCGGTGGTCGCCTCCCCTGTCCTGATGCAGAGTTCGGCATATTCGGCCGGAAGGCAGCGGACAATCTCCCGGCACATCGACCGCCAGTCGTATCCGCGCGGATCGGCCAAGATCGCCCTTAGCCAGAGATGGAATTGTGCAAGTCCCACCGGCGATCCATGATACGCGCCTACCTCGCAAAAGTGCTCGTCCACCAGGAACATCCACGCGCTCCAGATCGATGCAGCCAGGAACGCTTCGCGGTCCATCCGGTGATACATCCGACCGAGTACGTCGGCCGGGCCGAGGCTGCGCAGCATGGTTTCACCCTTGTCGCCGCGCCCGACAAGGGCATGGCGGACCGCCCATTCCACTACTTCCGTTTCCACGGCGTCGGTGTTCGGATCGCGCCCCTCGGGGAACGGATAGTAAAACGCTGGAAGACGTAGCTTGCTCGCGAGCAGTGCGCTGTTGGGCTGGAGCCTGCTTTCGGGATTGCTCGAATGTGCCGATTGATTCATGTGCGATCTCCGGGAAGTATCATTGCTTTCGATACTGTCGCTTCTGCGTTGGTGGTGAGCGCGCATGGCGATGCCACCTGTGCTGCAGGCCGTTAACTTCGTGCGCGGGCCAGCGGTACCTGAGCGACACGCGCGGCGGCCAGTCGGCGCTCCCCGTGCACGCGCATGCGCCTGTATGACGTCCTTGTCCAGCAGACGCGCGGCGGCGACTTCGCCCGGCCGGATCTCGTCGCTGGCCAGGATCGCGAACCACCCTTTAGGATAGGTGGCCGGCGCGCGTGCGGGGTCGGTGTTGCATGGCGCATTCATGACGAGCGTTTCCGGTCGACGGTTCAGGGAGACTTCATTGCCCGAATCTGCGATGCCGCGACCGATACACCCTGAGCGCCTCCTCAAAATCCGCGCGGCTGAAATCAGGCCAGCAAACGGGCGTGAAATGAAATTCGGAGAACGCACACTGCCAAAGCATAAAGTTCGACAGCCGCTGCTCTCCGGAAGTCCGGATAACGAGATCCGGATCGGATTGCCCTGCCGTATAGAGCCGACTCGCGATCGACTCAGGACCCAGGTCAGTCTGCAGCGTGTCCACGGTGCCGGCCGTGAGGTGGTCCGCGATCAGCGTCCTGATGGCATGCAGCAATTCGAGGCGGCCGCTGTATCCGACGGCGATGTTCACGTCGAGCCCGGCGATGCCTGCGGTATGGCACTCGGCGTTGCGAATGCGGCGCTCGGCATCGGGCGGAAGACGGGACAGGTCGCCGATTACGCGCAGGTGCCAGAGGCCGCTGCATGCAAGTTCTTCAAAAACATCGGCGATGACGCTCAGCAATGCGTGCAGTTCTTCCGCATCGCGACTCAGGTTTTCTGCAGACAACGGCCACAGCGTGACCATCGGAATGCCAGCCTCGCTGCACCACGACAACAGGGCATGAACGTTGCGTCCCCCTGCCCGGTAGCCGTCGATCGACTGCAGGCCGAATCGTTCCGCCCAACGCCGGTTGCCGTCGGGGATGACGGCAAGATGGCGAATCGCCAAGGGTTGATCGGACCATGGCGCATCGACCCGGTTCGTCGCGCATGCGTCGGGAGTGGACAAAGCCGTGACTTGCATCATCACCGCTCCTTCAGTTTGGCGCTGGTTGATCACGAAGATATAAGAGACGTGTTTCGCGAACGTGTAGCGCGCTCCGGCGGCGGGAAAGCTCGGCGACACGATCGCTTGATCAGTGAACGCTTGATCAGTGAACGGTCTTCCTAATGTCTTAACTATTCAGCAGCAGTTGCAAACTACCAGTTATGGGAGGTTGCGGATTGCTCCGCCGACGCCGGCCAACGCGAATACTGCGATGCCCACAGAACCAAAATCCGAATGGCGGCATTGCCAACCTCAGAGTGACTGCAGTCCAGAACGCGCCGAACGCGCCCATGCACACCCCTTGGTCGAGTGCGCGTCGGTGGAGAACCGGTTCCCTTCAACAGCAATATCCCTAGAGAGCGTAGCAGGGCAGCGTCGTTCGACGGGTGGACGGCGTCTTCGGCAGAAACCGGATCAGGACCAGAAGCACGATCGCCGGGCCGGCGGCGTCGATCAGAAAGGCGCCGCGCCAGCCGAGCGCATCGGCGGCAAGGCTTGCCGTAGGGGAGACAGAGGCCGCTCATTAGGCGTCCGATCGATCTTCCGCGAACTGTCTCGGGCCAGGCTCGCCAAGCGGGATCAGCATTTGGGTTGCGGTTGTCGCAACGCCAACAACGAACGCCGACAAGAAGAAGAGCGGCCGACCCCCACGAGCGCTGAGCTCCCACGCCCAGTGTAACCAACACCAGTCGGCGAAGGTCGACCAGTCTAGATCGGTCAGCGGAGCGAGGAAGAACGATCCGGCGGCGCATCCAACATCGGCAACGACGCGACGATGCCGATGTTGTCGGATGCGATTCCAAGCGACGGCCCGATTATCGCAAGCAATGGCTGAGTGGCAAACAGCGGCAGCGCGGCCAGCGCGACCCGGCGCCGCGCTGCCGCGGTGTCTAGTCAGAACACAGTCCAACCCTCTTGCCTATGTGCTCGCGCCAAAGTCCCAATCTCTTGATGCGGTAGTCGGCGAGTTCGCTAGAGGTGCCAAACGTCAGCCCGATGTCTGCCGAAGTCATCCGACGGGAGACTGCGTCAAGGATGGCCGCCCGCGGAAGCAGCGTGGCAGAAGCAAGGTAGAAAGCATCGTGCTCCTCGGCCTGGTCGTAAGTGCGGCCGTAACCGTCGGCCACCCGCGCGATCTTGGTCAATTTTGTGCCCGAGCAGAATGAGCCAATATTCCTCCATCACCGTTACCCGCTGTCGCTCAACGGTGTGGCAATCGTTAAGGAGCACTGCCCACAGGTCATCGGTATAGTTGAGCGGAACGCTCATCGCGGACCATTCGTCGCAAGCGACAAGCGAAAGGCGGTCAACGAGTGCTCGACCGAAAAACTCCGTCTCCGTCAACTTAAAGAGCCGCGTTCCCTCGACTTCGACGCGCAGCGAATCGAGCGGCTCGTCCGCCGACAATCCCAATTCCTCTCGGAATCGCTCGGCGGTCTTTTCCAACTCTTCTTTGGACGCGGCTACCGCCTCACCAGCTTGGGCTGGAGCCGAAGCCGCCTCTCCCGATACGCCAGTGTGCTTTCGAATGAGTTCGGCGGCCCGGAGAATTGGCCTATTCGGTGCACGATCCGCAGACCGGTACTTGGTTGGTGGACGAGGTAGAGGCGGTGGCTGCCTCGGCCTACGAGCATCGCGACGAGGTGTCAGCCACGCTCCGACCCGCATTCATCGTAGAGGTCGCCAACCGCGCGCGCGCCCAAGGACGAAGCGTCGTGCTGGTGCATACGCATCCGTTCGAACAGGGCCATCCGCGATTTTCCGCAGTCGACGATGGGGGGAGGTCGCGTTGGCCGGCTACCTGCGTCGCCGCGCTCCTGCAGGCGAACACTTGGCGCTCGTGTTGGGGCGGGCCGGCTGCCGGTCGCGGCGGATCGGTACGAGCCAAGAGGTGCCAGTCTGGGAGGTCGGCGAGCGACTGGTCCTGCTGTCGTCCAACGGATCCACCGAGGGCAGCGAAGTCCAGTACGATCGACAGGTGCGCGCCTTCGGTGCCGATGGTCAGCGCGCAATCTCGTCGCTGAAGGTGGGTGTGGTCGGGTTGGGTGGCACAGGGTCGGTGCTGGTCCAACAGCTTACTCGCCTCGGCGTTCGCGATTTCGTGCTGATCGATCCGGACGTGGTCGAAACCACGAACCTCAATCGCTTGGCCGCAGCCGGCCCGGCTGACGTGGGCATGACCAAGATCGCCGTCGCGGAAAGGGAGATACTCCTGTGCTCGCCGACCACGCGAGTGCGGGGACTGAGAGCCGACGTGGTCGATGCGAACGTCGCGGCGGAGCTTGTCGGCCTCGACTTCGTCTTCCTCTGCACGGACTCCCATGCGAGCAGGGCAGTGGTCTGCCACATCGCCTACCAATACCTGGTGCCCACGATCGACATGGGGACCAGCATTACCGTCCGGGACGGCTCGGTCACCCACATCACCGGGCGCGTGCAAATGCTGGCTCCCGAGTTGCCCTGTCTGACGTGCACGGCCGCGCTCGATGCAAATGAGATCCGACGCGAGATGATGAGCCCGGAGCAGCGAGCGTCGGATCCCTACCTCGTGGGCGCCTACCAGCCGCAACCAGCCGTTATGTCGATCAATTCGACCGCGGCGCCGCTGGCGGCCACCATGTTCATGGCCGCCGTGACCTCGATGCCGGGCCAGGCGCGCTTCCAGCTTTACGACGGATTCAGAGGCAGGGTACGGCCGACGCAGGCGAGAAGAGTCGAGGATTGCATCGTTTGTTCGCGACGAGGCGCGCTCGCGAAGGGCCCCTCATGGGGGCTACCGGTCCGGACGAGGACGAAGAATGGCTGAGGCGCGACCCGAAGTATTGTGGTTCGGGCCGCCGCCCACGGCAGAGACCGAGTGCGAATTCCTGCAGCGGGACCTCAGCCTGCGATACTGCGCCTGCGGGGCGAGCGTCGACGCAGCGAACGCCTGTGCCGCCGTGTTTCAGTTCGGGTCCGATCTGCCCCAGGATGTGCTGCGCGCTGCCAATACCCACGCGAGAACGCTGATCGACAGCGGGCTGAGGATAGATATCGTCGCGGATGACGACGAAACGATGGGGCGCGTGCAGGCCTTCTCGAAATCCGTTCTTAACATGCCCGGAGTGGCGGCGCGCACCGATCTAGCGGCGCATGCCCTGGCCGAGAAGATCGCACGACACGACGCCGGAAAAAGACCTCGCGCGGGCCTCCAGATCGAGGTCGCCGGCGAGCGCGAGCCGGTACGGGAGGTCGACAAGATACTCTTCAAACGCGCATTCGCGCACTGCAGCCGCATCGTGCTGGAGGAACTTACGGGCGGGCTGTCGGAAGCTCGGGTGTTCGCCATTCACATGACCGTCCATACGTCCAATGCCGGAGCATGGCCGCAGCCGGATTTTGCGAAACTTGATCGACGCGATAAGATCGAGAAGGAATACCGGAACTACCGGGACTACGCGGATCGATATATTCCTTTTGGCCTGAGACCGAACATTCACGACCCGGTATTCGGCGCGGAGCGTGGTCTTTTGGTCGGAAACTTCGTCGACCGATCTGAATCCTTGTGGAGCTTGGCGCGCCACAATCTTGCGGCGCGGGCTGTGACGTCGCTGATCGAAGAAACACTCGGAGGCTGGCGAGATCAGGCGTACGGGAAAGACTCGGTCGAAGGCTCGGTAGCCCAAGCGATGATTGACGCCGGGATCCTGCGTCCTGGTGAGCTGAAGTCGCGCTACACCGAAGATGCTTCCCGCCTTGGGATCACTGCAGAGCCGGAGATCATCCTCGGTCAGTTGTGCAAACTGAGCCAGCGCTATCGTGCCGCGCCGGCGCATGGCGATCTCCACGGTGAAAACGTGCGCGTGCGCAACGACCATGCGATCGTGATAGATCTTGCGTCCGTCGTCCGCTCTGCTCCTCTGACGGCGGATCTGGCCGCTCTCGAGACATGGCTTGCCTTTCATTTGCCACCCGAGTGCGACGCTCAGAAATACGAAGATGCCATTTGGGCGGCGGAAATCGATCGCCTATACGCCCCGACATCCTTCCTGCATCCGCCCGGTCCTTGCGATCCGACCAGCAAGTTCTGCTGGATGTCCACCGTGGTCCGGCAGCTGAGGCGTATGGGAATCGCGATACAGTGCTGTTCCACCGAATACCAAGCCGCCGTCGCCGTTCAACTCCTCAGGCGTTGTCAATGGGATGATGGTCCTGCGGCGGACCGCTTCAGACGCGCGAAAGGATACGCCGTTGCGGCCGGCCTGGCGCGCGCACTGACGGACAGGGAGACATGAGCATGGTTGCGAGAAAAGTGAACCTGCTCGGCGCGGCGGAATACCGCGAGGACGGACGGAAGATGCTCGCGGCTCCAGGGGACGCGGTGGTGATCCAGCGAGGCACGTTGCGGTCGCTCCTCATACGCTGCCCGGATGGATGCGGTGAAACGCTCGTCGTCAATCTCGATCCGCGCGCGGGAAAGGCCTGGAGCCTTGATATGAGGACCGGCAGGCCGACCCTTTATCCATCGGTCTGGCGGGACGGAGGATGCGGCAGCCATTTCATTGTCTGGCGCGGTTACCTCCTCTGGTGCGACCGTTTCGAAGAAGGAAACGTCGAACCGACGTTCGATCTCGTCACGCTCGAGCAGCGCATGCTCGCGTCGCTGCGAAGGCGCGAACTGCGTAGCGCGGAGGAGATCGCCACTGACCTCGACGAGATCCCGTGGGAAGCCTCAAGGGCAGGACAGATGCTCGTGCGACAAAAACTAGCCATCTGTGGGTCGGGTAGACAAAGGGATTGGTTCGCTCTGGCGTAAGCTACATAAGCGCCGCCATGATCCGAGCTCGCGTCGCGCAGCTGGGCTCGTTGAAGCTCAAAACCTCGACTCTGGCCTTTAGAGTGGTGTGGGTGGACATATGGATCTGTGCGCTCTCGATGAAGCCGGGTGAGCTTTACAGGATCGACAGAGTGGGTCTGCTGCGACAAGGCCCGACACTGTGACGGATCGGCGAGCGCAATCGCTCGCATGTTCATGCTCAACCAGAACTCCGAGCCGGGGAGTACTCGCCAGGCGTTGCCCCGTCGTGGCCAACCATTCCAAATGGACGACTTCCCGCGCTCATTAATGGCCGCATAAACTTTCATCGGATTAGCCGACTGCAGCTGGCGCGCTGCTCGCACGATCGAGACCACGCTCGTTCAGTTTCCCGCTCGGTAAAATATGCGGTCAGATCGATACTTCCTGGCAAAGTTTCCCGATCGGTAAATCCGAGGTGATTTGGTTTCGGTTAGACCTGCCATTTTCCCGACCGGGAAAGTTTTGTTTGACGCTGGCTGAGTTCAGATCTAAATTCCCGATCGGGAAAATCATCGTGACCGATATTCCAGACACGACCACTCTTGGAACCTTGGTTCGCCAGCGGCGGAACTCATTGGGATTGCGTCAGCAGGACCTTGCATTGGCCGCCAATGTCGGCGTGCGTTTCATAGTCGATATCGAGAGCGGAAAGGAAACCAGCCAAATCGGACTGGTACTCAGGCTGCTCAAGTCGCTCGGCATATCGCTCCAAGCCAACATGGCGCCAGCGCCCGCGTTGCCTTCCCGAACGGCGAACGACGATAGCGGCATTTTCGATCCCGATAACCCGACACCATCCCAATGAGAATGCAGGAAAACGCTCCGGCAGTGGCCGGCGATAGTCTCGAGGTCCGGTACGAGGACAAGCTGGTTGGTCGAATCCGTCGGCGAACTGAGGCCGTCCAGGATATCGAATTCGTCTACGACGAAGTGTGGATGTCGGACCCCGTTAGCTTTCCGGTTTCAACACGCATGCCGCTGGCTCGTCACGTGCACGACCCGGACGTCGTCTATACTTGGTTCCTCAACCTGCTTCCGGAGGGCCGCACGCTCCAGACGATCGGTGCGATCCTTCGGATCGCAGAAACCGATGTTTTCGCTCTTCTGGAAGAGATGGGCCAAGACCTTCCGGGGGCGCTCGAGATATCCCGTTCCGCAGACGAGAGGCCGCAGCGCAATCCGAGATACCGGAAGCTGACCGAAGCCGAGCTGGCGGAGACTCTTCGAAGGCTTCCGGAGAGGCCGTTTCTCGTCGGAGACGAGGGGATCCACATGTCCTTGGCAGGCGCTCAGGACAAGTTGCCTGTGGCCCAATATCCGGATGGCGCAATAGGGCTAGCGCTGGATGGTATGCCGACGACCCACATCCTCAAACCGGCCAACAAGAGATTCCACTCCGCTGTCGAGAATGAGGCTTTCTGCCTTCGCCTGGCCGCCGCGGTGAAGCTGCCCGTCGCGGGCTATTCGATAGGAAAGGCGGAGGATATCGAATACCTGTTGGTGAAACGCTACGACCGACAGGTCCGAAGCGGACGGGTTCGCCGGATCCATCAGGAGGACTTCTGCCAAGCGACCGGATACATTCCGCATCTGAAATACGAATGGAATCCGCAAACCAAGCAGCCCGGCCCGGGATTGAAAGCTTGCCTGGACGTGTTGACCCCGACCGGCAACGCGGCTGCTAACAAAGTTCGTTTCGTGGACTACATGGTGTTCAACGTCCTTGCAGGAAACGTCGACGCGCACGCAAAGAACTACTCCTTGCTGATCGAGCAAGGCGGTGCCGTGACGATGGCTCCGCTTTACGATGTGATGAACGGGGAGATCTACGAGGGCGTGACGAGGAATCTCGCAATGAAGATCGCCGGGAAGAATCGCGGTCGCTACATCGGCGCGAGACACTGGGATCGCTTCGCCAAGGAAAATGCCCTTTCAGCCACCCAGGTGAAGCGCAGAGTCGCGGCGCTGTCTCAAGCGGTTCTAGAAGCGTTGCCCGGCGTGGCCGTCGAAATGAACGCGGCCAAGAAGTCCCCGGCGTACCAGCAGATCGAAGGATACATCGCCAGCACCTGCCGCAGCATGCTGTCGAACCTCAAGAATGATCCCAAAGACGAACCGGAGAACGACGAGAAGGGGGCTCAAGCTCCCGGATTCTCGTGATTATCTTTCTGGGCGCAGGAGCGCATCCGGCGCCGAGCGTTAGCTGAGGCGTTCGCGGTGTGTGACCTGCCATGCTGGGCGAAGTGGAGATAACTCGGGGCTGATCTGCGAACTGTATCAAACGCAAGACATCGTCAAACGGAGCTACGCAATGGTTCGAATTCATGACACTCTCGACGCGGCAACATCGGGCCTCGGCAGTACATCGCACGACGCTCAGCAAGATGAAACGACAAACCAAGCGGCCTTTGACCGGTACCTGGACGAGAGGCCGCTGGAGCTGGAGCAACAAGCCGGCGCAGGTCCTTCCCGTGCTGTTGTTTCGGGCGATGTGGAGAATCGCATTGATACGGCAGACCAGCTACCGGACATGAAACTTGTTGTCATTTCGAACCGCGTTGCGCAGTTTGACCCCAATATACCCCAGACCGGCGGTCTCGCCGCGGCCCTCGAGCCTGTCGTGGAGCGTTCCGGCGCGGTCTGGATGGGCTCCTTGGAGAAGCGCGGCGGCGGAACCGAGCAGCCCCTGCCGCTCGTGAAGACTGGTGCAGGCCATGTGGCCAGGCTCGATCTGCCGGCCGCGGACTATCCTGGCTATTATCGAGGTTTTTCGAATTCGACGTTGTGGCCGGCATTGCACTCCCTGCCCGAGCGAATGTCGGCTTCGGAAGAGGATTATGGCAGCTATCGAAAGATCAACGACTTTATGGCGCGTGCGGCATTCGGCCTACGGGATCGGGACGCATTCTGGGTGCATGATTATCATTTGCTTCCGCTCGGGGCCGATCTGCATAGGCTCGGCATCGAGCGGCCGACCGGCTTTTTCCTGCATACGCCATGGCCGACGCCTGACATGATAGAGCGCGTACCCAATCATCGCGAACTGATGAAGTCGATGCTGGAATACGATCTGCTCGGCTTTCAGACGACCCGGGATCTGAACAATTTCCTGGCGTGTCTCCATTCCCATTTCGGGTTGAAGAGCAAGGATGGCGTCGTGACCTCGGAGCGGGGCCAGACGCGACTTCAGAAGTTCCCAATCGGTATCGATCCGAAGCAGTTCGCAGAGTATCTCGCAGCAGACCTGTCGCCCGCAGAGCAAGAAAAAATCTCGTCGTTATTGAAAAACGTCGAGGGCGCCAAGCTTGCGATCGGCGTAGACCGGCTCGACTACACGAAGGGTATCGACAAACGGGTCGAAGCATTCAATCAGCTTTTAGCGGCCGAGCCGCGCAGTATCTCGCTGTTGCAGATCGCGCCGCCCTCACGCGCCGACGTCGAAGAGTATCAGAAATATAAAGATGAGGTGAAGAACGCGATCAACCACGTCAATGCCGAGCATGGCACGCAGGATTGGAGTCCGATCCACTACGAGAATGACGCGTTCAGCCAGGCTGCACTCGCGCGTCTTTACCGTGCTGCGCATGTCGGCATCGTGACACCGCTGCGCGACGGCATGAATCTGGTGGCGAAAGAATATGTTGTTACACAAGATCCGGAGGATCCCGGCGTTCTGGTATTATCCAAGTTTGCGGGGGCGGCTGAAGACTTCAACGAGAACGGGGCGCTGCTGGTGGATCCAACCCGCCCTGAAGAGATCGCAGGCGCAATTTCGAAGGCGGCCAACATGCCGCTTGAGGAGCGTGTCAAGCGCTGGCGGTCGATGATGGACAAACTTGAATCCTATACCATCCACGATTGGTCGGCGGACTACGTTCGAGAGCTGGACAAAAGCCGGATCACCGTTCCGGCTGATCAGTTCCACTATCTCGGTCTCGGCTGGACCAACGAGGCTCAGATGCCCATGTACCAGAACTATGCCGAGGCGGTGACCGCCTACAATGAGATCGAACCCGCGAATGCCGGGTTGAGGGAGGCTGCCTATGCAGACGTGAAATCGGCCTTTGAGGCGTTAGCGGCCCCACTGGAGCATACACAGGATAGACTCTGGGACCTGCCGACGGCGACAGCTTCGTTCAATGGCCGCCGCGGACAAGAGCTGGCCGAGGAGGACTGACTGGGCGAGGCGCATAGCACTGCGCACTACACGCTCCTGTAGCAGGATTTGCAGAGGAACAATTCTGAAACTGATGCGCGGTCGCGGTTCTTGCGGGCCGCGCAAGCCAAGATGATGACCGAGAACGTTAATGACCTGCATGAAGCCGTCATGCGAGTGGCCCACGACCGAGAATGGGAGCGAAACAGCCAACTTCTTGTTCCGTGCCAGCAAACGACCCCGATGCGAGTGGCGGCTGCCCCAATTGCGGCGCTGCTGCTCGTTGATCGTTGCGCGCCTGAGCGACGGTTGCCCTCAACATCCTGCGATCTCATCCGGACAGCGCCTCGATCAGACGCAAATTCAAGCGCTGCGGCTGGGACGATGCGTTTCTCGTCAGCATGCTCGGATATCCGCCCGGCACTTCGTTAATGTCAGCTTCTGAACCAATGTCGGCAAGCTGACATCGCCATGCGGCCGGGAGCGGCTGAAACTCGCGACTTTTCGGTCGGCACGCGGCTTGCAGTGTTCGAGCTGCCAGCTGGCACATGCCTGCCAATGCACCCTGACGAGATCGGATGCGCATTGTTGGCTGCTCTTAACGCGAGAACTGCAAGCATGGCCGTTCGACATCATCCGGGACAAGCCCATGAACACGTCACTGCTCTGCGCCGCGTTGCTCTCGATTGCCTGTCACACCTCCGCGGCGCTGTCGCAAGAGCGGACGGATGCGGGGCCGGCTGACGACCCATTCCTTTGGCTCGAGGAGATCGAAGCGCCGCGCGCATTGGCTTGGGCACGCGCCGAGAACGACAAGACGCTCGGCGTGCTCCAGTCAGATCACCGCTATCGGCGCTCTTACGAAGAGGCGCTCACCATCCTGCAGGCCAAGGACCGGATTCCGTACGTTTCGTTGGGGCGGCGCGGCCTGGAGAATTTTTGGCAGGACGACACGCACGTGCGCGGCGTCTGGCGGCGCACCACGCTTGAGAGCTATCGCAGTCAAGACCCGCGATGGGAGACCATCCTCGACATCGACCAGCTCGCTGTCGCCGAGAACAGGAATTGGGTTTTCAAGGGTGGCCGCTGTCTTCCGCCGGAAGAGCGGCTCTGCCTGCTTTCTCTTTCCGACGGCGGTAAGGATGCCGCGTCCATCCGCGAGTTCGACCGGGACGCCAAGGCCTTCGTTGCGGGCGGCTTTGATTTTCCCGAGGCTAAGCAGAGTATCAGCTGGGTCGATGGCGACACTGTCCTTGTTGCACGGGACTGGGGCGAAGGGACCCTGACGCAAGCCGGCTACCCGTTCGTGGTGAAGGAGCTTAAACGCGCTCAGCCGCTCACCGAGGCACGCGAGATCTTTCGAGGCCAACCGACCGATGTCCAGACGATTCCCTTCGTGCTTCGCGACACTGAAAGCCAGCTGCATGCCGTCGGCGCCATCCGCGCGATCAGTTCCTTCGAGCATGAGTACGTGCTCTTCGACCGCAACGGACCTATCAAGCTCAATCTGCCCAAGAAGGCGGCGATCGTTGGGGTCGCGAGTGGCCGCCTGCTTGTGAAGCTTGACGAAGAATGGGCGCTGCCCGGAAACACCAGCTTTTCGGCAGGCTCGATGATCTCGTACGATTTGGCCGACTGGAAGCACGATCCCCTGCGCGCCAGACCGTCGCTTGTCTTTCAGCCTGGGCCCCGGCAGGCACTGAGCGGGGTGCATCGCACAAAAAACCTGTTGATCCTGACGGTCCTCGACAATGTTCAGAGCAAAGCGTTCGTCTACAAGTACGACCAGGGTACTTGGTCGGCGACGGCAATCCCGCTCCCCGACAATGCGAACGTCAGCCTGTCAGCCGCTTCCGAGCAGGCGGATCAAGTGATGTTCACCGTCTCCAACTATCTTACGCCAACGTCACTTTGGTATTTCGATGCCCAAAGCAACAGCCTCGAGGCGCTGAAGACGACACCTGCGCAGTTTGATGCGTCCCACCATGTCGTCGAGCAGCTCGAAGCGCCTTCGCGTGATGGCACTCCGATTCCGTATTTTCTCGTGCGTCCGAAGAACACAAGGTTTGACGGCGCGATCCCGACGCTGCTCAATGGTTATGGCGGATTCCAGGTTCCGCTGCTCCCGTCCTATCTGGGACCTGCGGGGCGGCTCTGGCTCGAACAGGGCAATGCCTATGTCATTGCGAACCTGCGCGGGGGCGGCGAGTTTGGTCCAAGATGGCATGAAGCCGCCCAAGCGGCGACCAAGCAGAGGACATGGGATGATTTCATTGCCGTTGCCGAGGACCTGATTCGGCGCAAGGTCACAAGTCCCCGCCGACTGGGCGTGGTTGGCGGTAGCCAGGGCGGTCTGCTTGTTGGTGCCGCAATCACCCAGCGTCCCGAGCTCTTCAACGCCGCGATCATCCAGGTTCCGCTATTTGACATGCTTCGATTCACCAAACTGGGGGCGGGCGCCTCCTGGATCGCCGAGTATGGTGATCCGGCCATTCCCGAGCAGCGCGCGTGGATCGAAGCCTACTCGCCCTACCAGAAGCTGGTGCCGGGCAAGCCTTACCCCGTCCCTTTAATTCTCACCTCCACCAAGGATGATCGCGTGCATCCAGCGCACGGCCGCAAGGCCGCCGCGAGGCTCGCTGCGCTGGGCCAGCCTTACTTCTACTACGAGAACATCGATGGGGGACATAGCGCCGCGGCCAATCTGATCGAATATGCGCGTCAGCTAGCCCTCGAATACACCTACGCATTCAGGCGGCTTTGTCTTGAGTAAGCTCGACGGACGGGGTGATCGAAGCCGATAAAGTCAGACCATTGGTCGTCTCGGCATCGCCACGTTGGTCAGCGGAGCTCATCGAGCCGGCCGCAAGGCGATACCACCAACGACACGATCGGCGGGCAAGATGGTGCGCCGGACTTTGACGGCCCTTGACAACTCGCGTCGCGCACGGGAGGTGTTCGAACACGGGGCCGCCAATTGCGGCTCGCCATCCAGTCTTGCTAACCGCCCCGCATCTCGGTCGATGGGCCAACGGCCGACTGCGAGCGCTGGATCGGAGCTGTGAATGCTGACTTTCGGGCCGGAGATCTTCTCGTCTCCGGCTGGCTGGAGCGGCGCGACTGAGCATGGCTGCGGGTGAGTGACAGCGCTCCACATTTTCGTTGCCGAAAGCAGCGCCTGGATCAGGCCGCGTCTCTGGAAATCAGGCCCAAGGGCTATGCGGATGGCGGTAGCTTCAAACTCTGACGGCAGAAGCCTGGGCTGAGAGACCTCACCAGTCGATAGTTCAAGGATCCACGATGGATCGGCAGGCGAAGATCAATCGAACTAGAACTAGAGATGGCCGGTTCTCCGAAGTGAGCAATCTGGACGTAAATCCGACTGCCATTCATCCCGGCTGCAAGTTTGAATGGTGCGACGGTATCCTCTCAGAGACCGTTAAGCTGGAGATATTTAGGGGTGTTCCAAAATCCGGTGGCGATCGGCAGCCATTGACGACTCTCCTGCGTCCTTCGTGATCAAATCGGACTGATTGATCGAAAATTTCGAGGTTGATGCACGTCGCGCCGCGCCGGCGCTCGTTCAAGAAGCTCGAGCAAGCGACCTCGTGTTGTTCGGGGGGCGATCACTTCGTCGACGCCGAAGCCTTCCGCGGCATGGATCGGGCCGATCCGGCTGCGAATGGCATCGATCAGCTCCTGGCGCCGCGATGCGGGATCGGCGGCACGCTCATACTCGGCACGGTACGCGACATCCACAGAACCCTCGACCGACATTGCACAGATCTCCGCCGTCGGCCATGCAAGGCAGGCGTCGGCATCGAAACTGTGGCCGCCGCCCATCGCCACGTAACCCAACCCGTACCCCTTGCGCAGAACGATCGAGATGCGCGGCACAGTTGCGTGGCCCAGCTCGTAGATGAGCTTAGCGCTCCTGCGGCCCGACGTCGTTCTTTCCGCCTCAGATCCTATCGAAAAGCCGGGAACGTCGATCAAACAGATCAGGGGCAAACCGAATGCATCACAAGTCGCGATGAAGCGCGCTGCCTTTTCGCACGCAGGCGAGTCGAGCATGCCACCTGCGTGCAGCGCCTGACTGGCGATGAAACCGACTGGTCGGCCCTCCAGGCGCGCAAACGCGGTCACGATGTTACGCGCAAAGGTAGGTTTGATTTCGTACACGCTCTCTGGGTCGGCGATGAGCGAAATCAACGGCAAAACATCATAATTTCGACGTGTGTTGGCGGGTACTGCGTCCAGCAGCCGCTCAGCTCGTTCGGGACTGTCGGCGTCCGGCGGTACAGCCGCCCGTGGGCCCGCCGCTTGTGCATTCGCTGCCAAATAGGAGAGAAACGACCGAATGGCATCGATTGCTTGCGGTTCCGTGTCGACACCGAGGTCTGCAAGTCCGTGGCGATCGACTTGCGCGTCAGCGCCGCCGAGCGCCTGCGACGCGATCACCTCGCCCGTGCCGGCTCGCACCAGGGCGGGCCCCGCCAGTCCCATCGTCGCCTTACCCTTGAGCATGACGACGAAGTCTGCGAGACCGCAATAGTTGCAAATCCAGCGCCGAGCACGGCTGCAACCACGGGAGCCCAGCCCGACAGGCGAGCAAAATCGTGAAACGTCGCCGCCCCGTGCGCGTAGGATCTGGAATTTTGGCCGTCTTGAATGCGATGGCCGCCTCCATCAAGCAACAAGACAAGACGAAGCCCGTTCGACAACGCCAGAGAGATAGCACGGTCAACCTTTGCGCTGCTCAGATGGCCAGCACTGCCACCGAACACTGTGAAATCCTGTGCGAAGACGACCGTCGGGCGGCTATCGAGGAGCCGAATTCCACAAAGCTGTCTGCGCACAGGAGGGCGATTCTCTTGCGAGCCGTCAAGGCTCCACGTTCTCGCTGTTTGGCGACGGCGCCGGGGCGGGCCTCATCGAGAAGCGCCGCCCGCTGCTCGAGCAGAACGTCAAGACGTTCCGTCGCGCTGGTCGTCGCATCCGTTCGATTGGCATCGTCGTCCAAAGCGAGGTCGTAAGGCGCAATCACCACCAAGGGGGCGCCTGCGCGTAGCGAATCCCCCGCCGAACAAAGCACCTCTGTCACGACGCCAGCTACCTCGGCGACAACAGAATGCTCCATCTTCATCGCTTCAACCACGAGAAGAGCGTGGCCTGAGCGAATGCGGTCGCCAACATTGACGTCAATCGACAGCAGCCGGCCCTGCATTGGAGAGCGGACCAGTACGCCATCTGCGACGTAAGAGTTGTCGTCGACAAGCGCCGCTTCCGTCGGTTGGCTTCCAACGGAGCGTCTGAAGCCGGGGTGCATGTCACTCGAAACCGCGACGAGCTCCTTGGCGTGTGCTTCGACGAACCGCGTGTCGATGTGGCCGGCGACGAACTCGGGATGGAGTAAGATATTTTGCAATAGCGCAAGATTAGTCTGCGCTCCGCTGATATCGAATTCGCACAGCGATCGATAGGCACGCCGCGTCGCGTCCTCGAATTCACTGGACGCAGACCTGATTACGACCTTGGCGAGCAGCGAGTCGAAGCTCGGGTTGGCGGCGTAGCCCCGATGACCGGCTGGCTCGATCCCGATCCCTGCGCCAGAAGGCGGGTCGAACGTGGAAAGTGCGCCGGAGCTCACGCGCAATTCCATCCTCTGACATATCCTCCATATTGACACGCAACTGGAGCCCGTAACCATGAGTCGTGGGTGTCGTGGTCGAATAATCCAGTTGATCAAGCGTCGTACCTGCCGCGAGTTTGATCTGCGTCTGTACAAGATCGACCCCGGTTACTTCCTCAGTCACAGTATGCTCAATCTGGAGTCGAGGATTCATTTAGATGAAGACGAAGCGTCCGGTCTCGTGTCCTCGCTTATCAATCTAGACGAGGAATTCAACGGTACCCAGGCCGACGTAGCCTAACCCATCGACAATGCCGGTTGCGGCGTCGATCAACCGCTTCCTCATTTCGTCGCTGAGCCAGGGGCTCGGTGCAATTTCGATTATCTTCTGAAATCGACGTTGAACGCTGCAATCCCGCTCAAAGGGGTGGGCGAGCCAGCCGGAACGATCGCCGAGAACTTGCACCTCGATGCGTCGGGCGCGCTGGGCGTACGAACAGCTCTTTTTTCGCAAATGTCAGCGGAAAAGGGATAGGAGTGAGAGTCCTTAGAAAATCTGAACCCCGTCTCAAGTTGCCTGGCTGTTTCGGTAACCAAGGCAACCGGAGCAGCCGCGCAACCGGATTGTCCATCGGAAGCTATCGCAGTGTTGGCTCTTGCGCGGTCATCTGATGCCGCCGGCTCGCGGAATTTTAGTGTCGATTTGATACGGGAGCACCCCTCTTTCTATTGTACCGACGTCAAGTGGATGTCCGATCGGCGGTAACGCCCGGTGACGACAATCTTTACGTTCGCAGGCTCTGCATCCTGGACCGATGGGATCGGTTGCATCGAGGTCATCCAGGTCGAGGCCTTTCGAGTAGACCGTCTCGTTTGCATAGGCAATTTCGCATCCGAGTCCGACCGCGACGGCGCGCGGGCGACTAAGATAGGAGCCTGCCGAAAGACTCACGGTTCGAGCCACGGAAAGATATCTCGTTCCATCCGGCGTGGCAGCCAACTGGATCAAGATGCGGCCAGGCTGCGAAAACGATTGATGCACGTTCCACAGGGGGCAGGGACCTCCGAAGCGGGCGAACTGGAAGCGGGTGGCGCTGCTGCGCTTTAGCACGTTTCCGGCGATGTCGATCTTCAAGAAGTAGAACGGAATTCCTGGCGAGTCACGACGTTGAAGCGTGCTCAAGCGATGGCAGACCTGTTCGAAGCTCGTGCCGAAGCGTCGCTGAAGGCGTTCGATGTCGTACCGAACTTCGCGCGCGGTGGCGAGGAATGCTTCGTACGGCATGACCAGTGCACCGGCAAAGTAGTTGGCGAGAGCGACGCGTGCCAGCGATGCTGCCTCCTCATTACTCAGTCGTGCCTGTTTGATTTGGCGCTCGATGCTGTCTCGCTGTTCAAGGAGGCCGATGACGTGAGCGATCCAGAACAGTCGACTTTCTACGGGGGCATCTTCGGATAGAAAGAGGGTCTTGGCGTTGTTATCGAGCCGCCAGATCATCCCCTTACCAAGATCCTCTCGAGCTTGGCCCGTTCGGATCCCATACGCATCGCGCAAGTACTTGATGAAGTCTTCGTTGCGGTTCTCGGGATGGAAGTCTCGTGCTTCGGCGAGTCTTTCGGCGGCGCGGTCGAGCGCATCGAAATAGTTTCGCTTCGATTGCACCCAGTCCCGGACCTCATCGTAGGGAAAGCGGCTGGCGGCTCCTACATCGTTCTGCGCGACGCGCGTTTGCAGGGAACGATGCTCTTCTTCGAGCGCGAGATAGCCGCGGTAGAGATGGAGAAAGCGCTGCGCGATGTCGGGTGCGACCCGGACGGCCGCGCTCGCCTCGTCGGCCGAGATGGCTGACCCGAACAGCGGGTCGCTGGCGCTTTCGCGAAGTTCGCTCGCGAGCCGCAAGTCATCATCGGCTGCGAAATAGTTCGGTTCAATGCCGAGCAGCCGGCTAAGCCGCATCAGCAGCTTGCGCGTGATTGGCCTCTGATCCCCCTCCATTTGGCTCAGATAGCCTGCCGAAATGCCAAGAGCGTCTGCGAGTTCCGCTTGTGTCGTCCCGCGTTGTTCGCGCAGCCGCCGCAGCCGGTCGCCGGCAAAGATCTTCCGGTGCTTCGTCACTTTGCAAACTTAACAAAATCTGTGGCGGAATCAGCAATAATGAGCACTTCTTTTGTCCTCCTATGGCGACCGATTTGCTAACTTTGCATACATTCGATCGAGGTGCAAAGGTTGCTGATGCCTCCAGCCCAGGCGGGGATTGCATTCCGGGGAGCGCGTGACCGGCGGGGAATCACCCCGTCGGTCGTGCCGGCTTGCGAGCCTTTGGTGGAGCGATCGCAGGGGCGCGCGGTTCGTTTCCGGGATCAATGGCGGCGCTGAGGAGACGAGTCGTTATGAGCGTGATTGACCAAGCCTATCAAGATGACGCCGCCCCCACGGGGGCAGTTCGTCGGCAGTGGACCCGCTCCGAGGCCGAAGCGATCTACAATCTTCCGTTTTCCGATCTCGTTTTCCGTGCCCAGAGCACTCATCGCGGCAACTTCGATCCCAATGCTATTGAGCTCGCGAGCTTGCTCAGCATCAAGACCGGCGGTTGTCCTGAGGATTGCGGATATTGTTCGCAAAGCGCGCGCTACGATACTGGCGTCGGTGCAACTCGTTTATTGGATCAGGCCGACGTAGTTGCTGCCGCGCGGCGAGCCAAAAGCGCCGGCGCGACCCGGTTCTGCATGGCCGCTGCCTGGCGTAGCCCAAAGGACCGGGAACTTGATCGCGTTTGCGACATGGTAACCGCGGTGAAGCGACTAGGTCTCGAAACTTGTGTCACGCTCGGAATGCTGACGTCCGAGCAGGCCGAACGGCTCGCCACCGCCGGCCTCCGCTTTTACAACCATAACGTCGACACCTCGCCCGAGTTCTACGGCAAGATCATCACCACACGTACCTTGCAGGACCGCCTGGACACGTTGGAGCACGTACGCCACGCCGGCATCAGCGTCTGTTCGGGGGGCATCATCGGAATGGGCGAGGGAATCGAAGATCGGCTCGGCATGCTCGTATTGCTTGCCAATCTGCCGGCCCATCCAGAAAGCGTACCCATTAACCTTTGGAATGAGGTCAGGGGTGTACCGGTTGCGGATACCGCCTCGCGTCCCGATCCGATTGAGGTGGCGCGGCTGGTCGCGGTCGCCCGCATTTTGATGCCACACGCGGTGGTCCGGCTGTCGGCCGGACGACAGTATATGACCGATGAGCTGCAGGCGCTTTGCTTTCTGGCTGGCGCGAATTCGCTCTTCATCGGTGACGTACTGCTCACGACGAAAAACCCGCAACGCGAGCGGGATGAAGGTCTTCTACAGCGGCTCGGCATGAGCTTCCGGCCGCACTGACGAAGGCCTCGCACTATCGGCAAATCGACTGTTGCCTTGCATCCATTCTCTTTTCTTGGTTCGCACCAAGTCGGACCTGACTGTAAGGACATACGCTGCCGTGACGACATTGGCTGAACTCGAAGATCGACGTGCCGGCGCCAGGCTCGGCGGCGGCGAAAAGCGCATCGAGGCGCAGCACGCCCGCGGCAAGCTCACCGCCCGCGAGCGGATCGAGCTGCTGCTGGACAAGGGCTCGTTCGAGGAATTCGACATGTTCGTCGAGCACCGCTCGATCGAGTTCGGCATGGAGAAGAACAAGATCCCCGGCGACGGCGTCGTCACCGGCTGGGGCACGGTCAACGGCCGCAAGACTTTTGTCTTTGCCAAGGACTTTACCGTTTTCGGCGGCTCGCTCTCCGAAACCCACGCGCTGAAGATCACCAAACTTCAGGACATGGCGATGAAGGCGAGGGCGCCGATCATCGGCCTCTATGACGCCGGCGGCGCGCGCATCCAGGAGGGCGTCGCTGCGCTCGCGGGTTATTCCTACGTGTTCCGCCGCAACGTCATCGCCTCCGGCGTGATCCCGCAGATCTCCGTCATCATGGGCCCCTGCGCCGGCGGTGACGTCTATTCGCCCGCCATGACCGACTTCATCTTCATGGTGAAGAACACCAGCTACATGTTCGTCACCGGCCCCGACGTGGTGAAGACCGTCACCAACGAAGTCGTGACGGCGGAGGAGCTCGGCGGCGCCTCGGTGCACGCGACGCGCTCCTCGATCGCCGACGGCGCGTTCGAGAACGACGTCGATGCGCTGTTGCAGATGCGCCGCCTGATCGACTTTCTGCCGTCGAACAACACCGACGGTGTGCCGGAATGGCCGAGTTTCGACGACATCGGCCGGGTCGACATGTCGCTCGACACGCTGATCCCCGACAATCCGCACAAGCCCTACGACATGAAGGAGCTGATCCTGAAGGTCGTCGACGAGGGCGACTTCTTCGAGATCTCGGAGACCTTTGCCAAAAACATCGTCACCGGCTTCGGCCGCATCGCCGGCCGCACCGTCGGCTTCGTCGCCAACCAGCCGATGGTGCTGGCCGGCGTGCTCGACAGTGATGCCTCGCGCAAGGCGGCGCGCTTCGTGCGGTTCTGCGATGCCTTCAACATCCCGATCGTCACCTTCGTCGACGTGCCGGGCTTCCTGCCCGGCACCGCGCAGGAATATGGCGGCCTGATCAAGCACGGCGCAAAACTCTTGTTCGCCTATTCGCAGTGCACGGTGCCGCTCGTCACCATCATCACCCGCAAGGCCTATGGCGGCGCCTTCGACGTGATGGCGTCGAAGGAAATCGGCGCCGACATGAACTACGCCTGGCCGACCGCGCAGATCGCCGTGATGGGCGCCAAGGGTGCGGTGGAAATCATCTTCCGCGCTGACATCGGCGACCCCGACAAGATCGCCGCCCGAACGAAGGAATACGAAGACCGCTTCCTGTCGCCCTTCATCGCCGCCGAGCGCGGCTACATCGACGACGTCATCATGCCGCATTCGACCCGCCGCCGGATCGCGCGGGCACTGGCGATGCTGAAGGACAAGAAGGTCGAGATCCCGGCGAAGAAGCACGACAATTTGCCCTTGTGAGATGGCTGTGTTCAAAAAAATCCTGATCGCCAATCGCGGCGAAATCGCCTGCCGGGTCATCAAGACTGCGCGCCGTATGGGGATTGAGACGGTTGCCGTCTACTCCGAGGCCGACCGCGACGCGCTGCATGTGGAGATGGCCGACGACGCCGTGTTGATCGGCCCGCCCGCCGCGGCCGAGAGCTATCTTCTGATCGACAAGATCGTCGACGCCTGCCGCAAGACCGGCGCACAGGCGGTGCATCCCGGCTACGGTTTCCTGTCCGAGCGCGAGGCGTTTCCGCGCGCGCTGGAAGCCGCCGGCATCGTCTTCATCGGCCCGAACCCCGGCGCCATCGCCGCGATGGGCGACAAGATCGAATCCAAGAAGGCCGCGGCCAAGGCCAAGGTCTCGACCGTGCCCGGCCATCTCGGCGTCATCGAGGACGACAAGCACGCCGTCCAGATCGCCGACGAGGTCGGCTATCCCGTGATGATCAAGGCCTCCGCCGGCGGCGGCGGCAAGGGCATGCGCATCGCGCATTCGAAGGGCGAGGTCGCCGAAGGCTTCAACCTCGCCAAGGCCGAGGCGAAGTCGTCGTTCGGCGACGACCGCGTCTTCATCGAGAAATTCATCGTCGATCCCAGGCACATCGAGATCCAGATCCTCGGCGACAAGCATGGCAACGTGATCTATCTCGGCGAGCGCGAATGCTCGATCCAGCGCCGCAACCAGAAGGTCATCGAGGAAGCGCCGTCGCCGCTGCTCGACGAGCAGACCCGCCGCAAGATGGGCGAGCAGGCGGTCGCGCTGGCCAAGGCGGTGAACTACGATTCGGCCGGCACCGTGGAATTCGTCGCCGGCCAGGACAAGAGCTTCTACTTCCTGGAGATGAACACCCGTCTGCAGGTCGAGCATCCCGTCACCGAGCTGATCACCGGCATCGACCTCGTCGAGCAGATGATCCGGGTCGCGGCCGGCGAGAAGCTTAGCCTCGCGCAGAAGGACGTGACCTTGACCGGCTGGGCGGTGGAATCCCGCGTCTATGCCGAGGATCCGTTCCGCAACTTCCTGCCCTCGATCGGGCGGCTGGTGAAATATCGTCCGCCGGCCGAGGCCAGCCATGACGGCATCACCATCCGCAACGACACCGGCGTGCAGGAAGGCGGCGAGATCTCGATCCATTACGATCCGATGATCGCCAAGCTCGTCACCCATGCTCCGTCGCGTGCGGCCGCGATCGAGGCGCAGGCGACCGCACTCGATGCGTTCTATGTCGACGGCATCAGGCACAACATTCCGTTCCTGTCGGCCTTGATGAACCACCCGCGCTGGCGCGAGGGCCGGCTCTCGACCGGCTTCATCGCGGAGGAATTCCCGAAGGGGTTTTCGGCGCGCGCGCCCGAGGGCGAGATCGCGCGGCGGCTGGCCGCGGTCGGCGCTGCGATCGATCACGTGCTTGGCGAACGCAAGCGGCAGATTTCCGGCCAGATGGGTGGCCGCGTGGTGCAGCGTGAGCGCCGCCGCGCGGTGTGGCTCGATCGCGCCGAAATCGCGCTCGACGTCGCGCGCGAGGATGACGCTATCGCGGTGCGCTTCATCGGCGCCGACGGCCTGCCGGGCAATCCGCACAATCTGGTGTCGAGCTGGGCGCCGGGCGAGCCGGTCTGGCAGGGCACCATCGACGGCAATTTTGTCGCCGTGCAGGTGCGTGCCATCAATAACGGCTTCCGGCTCGCGCATCAGGGCTATGAGGTGCCGGTCTACGTCTTCACCGAGACCGAGGCGACCTCGGCGCGGCTGATGCCGGTGACCTCGGCGGCCGACACCGGCAAGAAGTTGCTGTGTCCGATGCCCGGGCTCGTGGTGTCGATCGCGGTGACCGAGGGCCAGGAGGTCAAGGCCGGCGAGACGCTCGCGGTGGTGGAAGCCATGAAAATGCAGAACGTGCTGCGCGCTGAGCGCGACGGCACGGTCAAGAAGATCCACGCCGCCGCCGGCGCCACGCTCGCGGTGGACGCGCTGATCCTGGAGTTTGCATAACCGCCTCCATTCCCCGAGCAATCGGTCGCAAAACAAACTATCTGAAGGGAGATGAAACATGGTTGCTGAGTCGAGCTCGCAGACCGCTGGCGGCGCTGGTCCTCTTGCAGGCGTTCGCATTGTAGAGTTCGCCGGCATCGGCCCTGGCCCGTTCGCTTGCATGATGTTAGCGGACATGGGTGCCGAGGTTGTAACTCTTGATCGTATCGGTAGCGCAAGAAACCTAAAAGGAATTGCGGAGCGCGGTCGTAAGTGGGTCCACGTCGACCTCAAAGACGTCAACAGCATCGGGGAGGTGCTTGAGCTCCTCTGTGCGGCTGACGCTCTCATTGAGGGGTTTCGTCCCGGGGTGATGGAGCGCCTCGGGCTCGGTCCAGATGTCGTTCTAAGTCGAAACCCTGGACTCGTGTACGGTCGAATGACCGGTTGGGGCCAGTCGGGCCCTCTCGCCAACGCGGCCGGTCACGATATCAACTACATCTCCATCACAGGCGCGCTCGCCGCAATCGGTCCGCGGGAAAGGCCGGTCCCGCCGCTCAACCTGGTCGGTGATTTCGGTGGAGGTGCGCTCTATCTCCTCGTAGGGGTTCTCGCCGCGCTGATGGAGGCGAAGAAGTCGGGCAGAGGACAGGTCGTGGACGCCGCAATGTGTGATGGAGCCGCCTCATTGATGACCATGTTCTTCGACCTGAGCGCCAGTGGGAAATGGGTGGAAGGCCGCGAGCAAAATATGCTCGATGGAGGCGCGCATTTTTACGGTGCTTTCGAATGCGCTTGCGGCAATTTCGTTTCGATCGGATCTATCGAGCCTCAATTCTACGCGCTTTTGCGGCAGCATGCAGGCCTGCTCGATTCTGAATTCGACGCTCAGATGGATCCCGTAGCCTGGCCCAACTTGAAGCAGAAACTTGCGGCAGTTTTCAAGAGCAAGACACGCGAGGAGTGGTGCAAGATCATGGAGGGCACCGACGTTTGCTTCGCCCCGGTGCTGACAATGGCTGAGGCCTCGCACCACAAACACATGGTTTCCCGCCAAGCGTTTCTGACTCGGCACGGAGTGCTGCAGCCCGCCCCGGCACCGCGCTTCTCGAGGACCCCTTCAATGGTCAGGGACCCTGAGGAACTGCCGCTCGCCAGCGTCGTGCAGCGCTGGAAGGATCACCGATAGGTCTATAGCGCTCGAAGTATCAATGGATGTCGTGCAGCTCGATCCGCAAAATTGTGCAGATATGAAGGGAGCCAGGTGTGACAACGGTTGAATTGCCATTGGCGGCCGATTTCCCCAAGGCGACAGTCGAAGACTGGCGCAAGCTGGTCGATGGCGTGCTGAAGGGGGCGCCGTTCGAGAAGCTGGTCGGCAAGACCTATGACGGCCTGAAGATCGACCCGCTCTATCCGCGCGCCAGGGGCGTTGCGCCCGTGGTGGGACGGCCTGCCGCCGCACCGTGGCAGATCATGCAGCGGATCGACCATCCCGATGCGGCGCTCGCGAATGCGCAGGCACTGACCGATCTCGAAAATGGCGGGACCGGGCTCGCGCTGGTGTTCGCCGGCGGCAGTGGCGCTCACGGGTTCGGGCTGGAACCTTCGGCCGATGCGGTCGCAAAGGTCTTCAAGGATATTCATCTCGATGCCGGCATCGGCATCGAGCTCCAGATCGGTCCGCAATCGCGGATGGCGGCGATCCATGTCGCGGAATATGTGAAGAGCAATGGCCACGATCCCGCCGCCTGCAACATCCGCTTCGGGCTCGATCCGCTTGCGGCCGGCGCGCTGTGGGGGCACAGCCCCGACACATGGGACGAGATCGTTCCGGCCGTCACCGGCGCCATCAAGGGGCTCGCCGCGCTCGGCTTCAAGGGACCGTTCGCGTCCGCTGACGGGCGCGTGATCCACGATGCCGGCGGCTCCGAGGTGCAGGAGCTCGCGTTCGTGCTCGCCTGCGGCGTGGCTTATCTGCGCGCGATCGACGGCGCCGGCGTTCCGCTGGAGCAGGCGCAGGGGATGGTCTATGCGCGGCTCGCCGCGGATGCCGACCAGTTTTTGACCATGGCAAAATTCCGCGCGCTGCGGTTGCTGTGGGCGCGCATCGAGACGGCGTGCGGGCTGACGCCGAAGCCGCTGTTCATCGCCGCCGATACGGCCTGGCGCATGCTGACGCAGCGCGATCCCGACGTGAACATGCTGCGCACGACCATCGCGACGTTCGCGGCCGGGCTCGCCGGCGCCAATGCGATCACCGTGCTGCCGCATACCCTGGCGCTCGGGTTGCCCGATCCGTTCGCGCGGCGCGTGGCGCGCAACTCGCAAGCCCTGCTGCTGGACGAAAGCAACCTCGCCAAGGTCAGCGATCCCGCAGCGGGCGCAGGCGGCATTGAGACACTGACGGCTCAGCTCTGCGACGCCGCCTGGGCGCTGTTCCAGGAGAGCGAGAAAGCCGGCGGCGCCTTCGCTGCGCTTCAGGAAGGCCTGTTCCAAAGCAAGGTCGCGGCCGCGCGAAAAGCGCGCGACGCCAATATCGCCAAACGCCGCGATATGCTGACAGGCGTCAGCGAGTTTCCCAACCTGCTTGAGAGCGAAACGGCGGTGCTGAAGGCGACGCCGGTCGCGCTCGCGCCCTACGGCAAGCAGAAATACAACTTCGAACCACTGCCGCCGATCCGGCTGGCGGAGCCGTTCGAGGCGCTGCGCGACAAATCCGATGCGGCGCTGAAGGGAAGCGGCGCGCGGCCAAAAGTGTTCTTGGCCAATCTCGGCACGCCCGCCGATTTCACCACGCGCGCGACCTTTGCGAAGAGCTTCTTCGAGGCCGGCGGAATCCAGGCCCTCGACAGCGAGGGTTTCGCCGATCCGGGCGGGCTCGCGGCCGCGTACAAGGCGTCTGGCGCAGACCTCGCCTGTCTTTGTTCCAGCGACAAGGTCTATGCGGAACACGCCGAAGCCGCGGCCAAGGCCCTGCAAACGGCCGGTGCGCGGATCTATCTGGCAGGTCGTCCGACTGACGCCGAGCCGGCGCTGCGAGCGGCCGGCGTCACGGGCTGCATCTTCGCCGGCGGCGATGCGCTTGCGACATTGCAGGACATCTACCGATGGCTCGCGCCAAACTAATTGACCGTGTTTGACAATCCCGTGCTCACTTTGGCTGGTTGGAATCATGAGCCGCATTCCCGATTTCGCAAACGTCGCCTTCGAGCGAGCAACCGCCATTGCACCGGCCGGCAGCGCCGAACCGTGGCTGACGCCCGAGGGCATTCCGGTGAAATCCGCCTACAGCGAGGCCGATCTCGAAGGCATCGATTTCCTCGAGACCTGGCCCGGCATCGCGCCCTATCTGCGCGGCCCCTATCCGACTATGTATGTCAACCAGCCCTGGACTATCCGGCAATATGCCGGCTTCTCCACGGCGGAGGATTCCAACGCCTTCTATCGCCGCAACCTTGCCGCCGGACAGAAGGGCCTGTCGGTCGCGTTCGACCTCGCCACCCACCGCGGCTATGACTCGGATCATCCGCGCGTCTCCGGCGACGTCGGCATGGCCGGTGTCGCGATCGATTCCATCTACGACATGCGCACGCTGTTCGCCGGCATCCCGCTCGACCAGATGAGCGTGTCGATGACCATGAACGGCGCGGTGCTGCCGATCCTCGCGCTGTTCGTTGCGGCTGCCGAGGAACAGGGCGTGCCGCCGGAGAAACTGTCGGGCACCATTCAGAACGACATTCTGAAAGAGTTCATGGTGCGCAACACCTACATCTATCCGCCGACGCCCTCGATGCGGATCATCTCGGACATCTTCGCCTACACCTCGCAGCGGATGCCGAAATACAATTCCATTTCGATTTCCGGCTATCACATGCAGGAGGCTGGAGCTACGCAGGACCTCGAGCTCGCCTATACGCTGGCCGACGGCGTCGAATATCTGCGCGCTGGGCTTGCCGCGGGCCTCGACGTCGACCGCTTTGCGCCGCGGCTGTCGTTCTTCTGGGCGATCGGCATGAACTTCTTCATGGAAGTCGCCAAGATGCGCGCCGCGCGGCTGCTGTGGGCCAAGCTGCTGAAGCAGTTCAATCCGAAGGACCCGCGCTCGCTCAGCTTGCGCACGCATTGCCAGACCTCGGGCTGGTCGCTGACCGCGCAGGACGTGTTCAACAACGTGATGCGCACCACGATCGAGGCGATGGCGGCAACGCAGGGCCACACCCAGTCGCTGCACACCAATGCGCTCGACGAGGCCTTGGCGCTGCCGACCGATTTCTCGGCCCGCATTGCCCGCAACACCCAGCTGTTCCTGCAGCAGGAGAGCGGCACCAACCGCATCATCGATCCCTGGGGCGGCTCCTATTATGTCGAGCGGCTGACCCGCGATCTCGCGCAGAAGGCCTGGGGTCACATCCAGGAGGTCGAGGAACTCGGCGGCATGGCCACGGCGATCGAGGCCGGCGTGCCAAAATTGCGGATCGAGGAAGCCTCCGCCAAGACCCAGGCGCGGATCGATGCCGGTCGCCAGGCCGTGATCGGCGTCAACAAGTACAAGCCATCAGACGATGCGCCGATCGACATCCTCAAGGTCGACAATACCAATGTCCGGCGCTTGCAGATCGACAAGCTGACACGGCTGAAATCCGAGCGCAACCAGACGGACGTCGATGCGGCGCTCGCCGCGATCACCCGCTCGGCCGGCGAAGGCAACGGCAATCTGCTGGCGCTCGCGATCGACGCCGCGCGCGCGAAGGCCACGGTCGGCGAAATTTCGGACGCGATGGAAAAGGTGTTCGGGCGCCACCGCGCCGAGATCAAGTCCATCACCGGCGTCTACAAGCGGGAGGCGTCCAGCATGGGCAACCGGGTCGAGAAGGTTCAGTCGCTGATCGACGCGTTCGAGGAAGCCGAGGGCCGCCGTCCGCGCATCCTGGTCGCAAAAATCGGCCAGGACGGCCACGACCGCGGCCAGAAGGTGATTGCCTCGGCCTTTGCCGATATCGGCTTCGACGTCGACATCGGGCCACTGTTTGCCACCGCCGACGAGGCCGCGCGGCAGGCGGTCGAGAACGACGTCCACATCCTCGGCGTCTCCTCGCTCGCCGCCGCCCACCTCACCGCCGTGCCTGAACTCAAGGCAGCACTGAAGAAGCAGGGCCGCGACGACATCATGATCATCGTCGGCGGCGTGGTGCCGCCGCAGGACTACGATGCGCTGTATGCGGCCGGTGCAGAGGCGATCTTCCCACCGGGCACCGTGATCTCGGACGCGGCCGAGGAGCTGATCCGCAAGCTGAATGCGCGGCTAGGTCACGATGCAGCGGCGTAGCGGCCTGGCTCCCGAGACGGTCTGTGAAACTGTCGCCACATTGAGGTTCCGCTTCGATCGCGGTTCAGAGCAGAAGAATCAGCATCATGCCAACTCTTGAAGTGATTCGTCACGAGATAGACCGCATGCGTCTTCAGGTTGGGCGACATCGCAGGGAGATCGCCCGTCTTCAACGCGCTGGGATACACGTCGACTCGGCGGAGGCTACTGTAAAAGCAATGCTGGCGAAGATCGAAGAATTGTGTCTTCGACGCAACGAATTGGCAAAAGCGAGACCTCATCCTGCGAAGGGCAAAGTCGGTCGCCGAAAATGCTGAGATGGACGAGAGCGGCCCCATGAGGCGCCTCACCACGACATCGACGGGGCCAGACATTTGGCCAAATGCTTATATCTGCAAAAGGCTCAATAGGTGATACTTTGTGGAAGAAAGAGGCCACCAACTGATGCGGTCTCAATCGCGCACTGGCCTAATAGACGGTTCAATAGTGAGGCGGTAACCGATACGCTTCGTGCCGTCGAAAACCTCTAAAGCATTGTTACAGCCCGGGCAGCGATACTCCCCTTTCTCTCCTGGCTGCGACCACAATTCGAGGCGCTGAAAACCGGCGCCACACCCTGAGCACGTTACATCGGTCTTTCTCAAGCTGTACCTCATACGGTGTAGTCTGGGACAATTCTCAGCACCAGTTGGAAGTCTGGGCGAAGGCCTCAAAATGCCAGACATTCTTGTCCAGCGTTCTGTCGCAGGACAGGCCCTGCCCGCTTGGGTGTAAGCGCCTGTGCAGCAAGAATGAGGTAGGTTGGAAGCTTTTCCGCGGTGGCCCGTTCCTTGATCGTCGCCAAGCTGGCTAACAATGAGCGCGAACCACCGTGGAGGTAGGGCGTCGCCCGCAATTGCTTGGCCAATGCCAGCGCTTTACCGACTCCATCTTCCCCGGGCGTCGCGACTATCTCGACCGCGATCCCGTGCTCGGATGAACTGGCGATGTAGATGCCGGTTAGATTTCCCCGGCGATCGTGAGGCGCATTCAGGATCTTGAGATCGAACACATGGTTTCTATCAAATGGCTCCGAGGTTATGCGTACATCCGACGGCTGAGAGTCAGAAGAATCGATGATGGTCGCATGAGAGGCGCGAAGGGCCGAAACTAGCGCTTGCGCCTCAGGGCCGGTGCCGCAGACCGCAAAGCGAGCCGCTCTAGTCGCTTGGGCCAACAGCTTGTTTGCTCGTTGACGGGCCAGAAATAGCGTCGAGACCATATTGCCGGCCACGGGACTCTGCATGAGATCGACGACGCGATCCAACTCAATGCGCATTCCGTCTTCTATCGGGACATCGCTCGCCTCGACGACGCTGCGCACGATGGCGTCATATGCCGGATATTCCGCGGTGACCTCGTCGCTATAACCGTAGTGTCGCGTGATTTGGCGAACGATATCAGGATCTCGCAGGTTGAAAGGCCCGGGGGCGAGCTTTGGAGGAAACTTGCCCGGCACTTGAGTCTGTGCTGCTTCCTTGGCGAATACGACAGCGCAGTCGATCAAATCATTCTTGGCGACGAGTTGATCGACTAGCCCCAATGATTTTGATGCGCTCGGGCCGACGGATTGCCCATTCAACAGCAATTCCAAACCTCGCTCGATTCCGATCAAGCGGGGGAGGCGCTGCGTTCCGCCTCCGCATGGCATCAGGCCGAGCTTGACTTCTGGTAACCCAAGCTGCACGCGCGGATTATCGACGGCCACCCGCCAACGACAGGCCATTGCCACTTCTAGACCGCCTCCGAGCGCGAGGCCGTTGAGCGCGGCGACCGTAGGTTTCGGCAAGGCGTCGAGACGCAAGAACAGGCGGCCCAACCGACCACATGCCGTGCGAAGCTCGTCACGGTCTGCAACGAGCCCCAATTTCGTGTACTCGCGAGCCATCTCAAGATCGGCGCCGGCCAGAAAGGCGCTTTTGCCGGAGGCCACTACGAGCCCGTGGATGGCGGGATCTGTCTCTACGCGATCGATGATCAGTTCGAAGGCATCCATCAAGGCATTCGAGAAAACGTTCATCGAACGCCCGGGCATGTCGATGGTTGCAACTAGGATGTTGTCCCGAATCTGTTCGCCGATCATATCGGGCCGCTTGTTGTGTGCTTATAATTGGGTTGCCTGTCCGCAAAGCTGTCCGTGCATGGCGGGGCGTTCGCGGGGGCATGGACTTGTTCTGCGTCGACGTAACGCTCTCCGAAAAGGGTGAGCACATTTTCACAACCGCCAAAGCTGCTTCTTACAGCTCCGATGTTTGAGTCTTGCCACCCTTGCTTTGCGGCGATGAAGTTGTTAGGCGGCTTTCTCGGGCCAGTATTTTTTACGAAGCTCCTGCTTCATGAGCTTGCCCGTCTGCGACCGCGGAACTTCAGGTACAAAGTCGACGCTGCGGGGCGCTTTGTAACTGGCAACCCTGGCCTTCACGAAGGCGATGATCTCTTGCGCCAGGCTGTCACTACCTTCGATGCCGGGAACTAGCTGAACCACGGCTTTTACCTGTTCGCCCATGTCCGGATCGGGAATGCCGATAACGGCCACATCTGAGATCGAAGGGTGAACCACCAGAACATTCTCGATCTCCTGGGGGTAGATGTTGACGCCGCCGGAGATGATCATGAAGGCCTTGCGGTCGGTCAGAAAGAGATTGCCATCCATATCGACGCGTCCGATGTCGCCAACGGTGGTCCAGTGCGGATTTGCGGGATGTTGTGCCGATCGTGTCTTCTCCGGCTCATCATGATAGATGAACGGCATTTTGTCGCGCTCAAAATAGATGGCGCCGGACTCACCGGCCGGAAGCTCTTTTCCTTCCTCATCGCAGATATGAATCGTCCCGAGCACGGCGCGACCGACAGAACCAGGCTTCTTCAGCCACTCTTCCGATCCAATTACGGTCATGCCGTTCATTTCGGTAGAAGAATAGTACTCCCAAAGAATCGGGCCCCACCACTTGATCATCTCTTGCTTGATCTCAACGGGGCAGGGGGCGGCCGAGTGGATAGCCACCTTCAAGCTGCTGATGTCGTATTGACGTCTGACGGACTCAGGCAGCTTGAGCATCCGCACGAACATGGTCGGTACCCACTGGCTGTGGGTCACCTTGTAGTCCTGGACGGCGGCCAAAGCTGCTTGGGCGTCGAACTTGTCCATGACGAGTGCAGTACCACCTAGTGCCTGGACGGTGGCGCAGGTGCGAAGCGGTGCCGCGTGATAGAGAGGCGCAGGAGACAGATAGGTGGTGTTTTCATCGAAGCTGAAATTCGATGAGAACATCTGCACCATCGTATCGCCCGGTTCGGAAACATCTCGCTGCGGCAACGCATGTTTCACACCCTTTGGCCGACCGGTCGTACCGGAAGAGTAGAGCATGTCGGCGCCGCGAGGCTGAGACGACGGCGCATCAGTCCGAGCCGATTTCAGTATTTGATCGTACGACTCGTAACCTGCCAATTCTCCGTGGAGACAAACCCGTCGCTTCAGCTTTGGATGAGCGCCAAGCCTGGAGGCCGTCTCGACGGCACCTTGACCAACGAATAACGCGGCAGCGCCAGAATTTTCGAGCATATAGTCGACTTCGCTCGCGCTCAGCCGATAGTTTATCGGCATCAGGTACAAGCCGGATCGTTGAGTGGCCCAATAGATTTCAAATATCCAAGAACTGTTGTCTGAGAGTAGGCCAACTACGTCGCCGACCCGCAGACCAGCGTCGAACAGCCAGTTCGCGATCCGCCGCGACCGATTCTCCAAGGCCACGTAGGTCACGACCTCGCCAGTGGCGGTCATGATGAGGGCAGGGCGGTTCGGATTTGTAAGTGCGTGGGTCCCCGGATACATAAACACTCCCTGGATACCGCCCATCAAGTGGCGGAGTTTCGATCTGGAGCGGAATTCGGCCGGATCGGTTTTCTTGCGCCCGCCAAGGTCGAGGTGCCAGCAAGGCTGGCTTTCGCCGGCTCGGCCCAAGGGCAGGCAAACGCTGCGCCCCCGACTGCTTCTTCGCCCTTTGAATTGCTTACAGTTCAGGCTTGAACAAGAACTGATATTGATGTCACATTACTGATTGTTGGCTGGTGGTCAAGCGGTCCCGATGCTAAGGGTTGCAAATGCTGGATACCGATGATTCTGCGCTGGAGCCGCTGGCGCCTGCCACGGCGAAGGGGGCTGCGATGCGCCAGCGCCTCGTGGATGCCTCGGCACGCGTCTTCGCGCGAAAGGGATACGAGGCCACCAGGGTCGAGGACATCGTCAAGACTGCTCGTACGTCCTACGGCAACTTCTATCGGCACTTTCGAAATAAGGACGAGATTCTGCTGGCAGTGTTACGACCCTTGGTCGACGAGATCTACGTCGCGAGCAAGCGCAGGATCGGTCGCTCATTGAAGGCGACCGAAGCGGAATTCATCGAAAACACGATCGCTTATCTCAAGATCTATGCAAGACACCGCAAATTGTTGCGCGTCATGCGCGAAGCGGCAGCTCGCGGCGAGAAAGCCACATTCCTGTCTCTTTACGTCTCGGAACGAAGCCGCTTCGTGAGACGAACCACCACCTGGCTAACACGGCTCCAAGGATTGAGCGAACTAAGTCGCGAACTTGATCCTGAGATGGCTGCTGAGGTGCTTGGTTCTACGATGGAGCAGGTTGCCTATATGAAATTTGATCTGGCGCCGAAAGATCCGAGCGATGCTGAGATCGAGCACATAGGCACACACTGCGCCAAGGTCTGGTATCGGGGCGTGTTTGGGGTAGCCAAAGCAAGATCTGAGGTGCCGAATTGACAGACTTGGCGACCTGAACCGAGAACTCACAATCGCTCCGAGCCGCGACGAAATAAGAGCGTGACAAGATCGTGAGTTGCCGCTCCCAGATGGGTGGCACCATTCCACAATGCGCTGGTCGTGTTGGTCTGGGCGATCACGTGCGCATTGGAGAAACTCTGATCCAGCCAAACGAATTACTGCTGAATTGCGGGATTTAACCAAAAACTGCAGCTCGACTTTATCAAGCTGCAGCCATTGGATTGCTTGGATACAGCTTATTCTGCGGTCCGCAGCCGATAGGTAGTGCCGTTGCGGACAACCTGACCGGCTGTCGGGCCTGCCCAGTGCGTGCCGATCACCAGCGCTTCGCTGTCGGCGACCTCTTCACAGAACAGCTTGCGCGTGGCGACACCCTGCTCGATGTCGTAGTCGACAACCGTGCGCCATTCGGGATGCGCGAGTTGGCAAGGATGGTGCATGATGTCGCCGGTGATGAAGCCGCGTTGGCCGCCCGAGCTGATCTCTACACTTGTGTGACCTGGCGAATGACCGGGGGTGGAAAGCAGCCGTATTTCGGGCGAAATGACGTGGTCCGTTCCAATGAAGTCGGCTAGACCTGCCTCGACGATGGGCCGTACGGAATCGGCAACCAGGTTCCTTACGATCAGCTTCTCGAAGCTTTCACCGGTACTGTCCGCTTCCTTGATCCAATGCTCGTATTCCGTTCGTCCGAAAAGGTAGCGTGCGCGCGGAAATGTAGGCTGCCATTTCCCATCCACGAGCATCGTATTCCAGCCCACATGATCGACGTGCAGATGGGTACATAGAACAATATCGACCTCTTCTCGCCGGCAGCCGATCTTTTCGAAGGTCTCCAGGAAGTGTCCATGGCGCATGTGCATACCGGGAATTTCGCCGCGCTGCTTGTCATTGCCGACGCAGGTGTCCACGACGATCTTCAGATTGCCGGTTTCGACCAGAAGAGCGTGGAAACTCAGGATAAGATCGCCGGTTTCGGTCAAAAGACCCGGGGGCATCCACTTCATGGGAAGCACCGCCTCAGGTGTCGCCTCCGGTATCATCGGGTAAGGACTTGGTCCTTCGCTTTCGAGGATTTTGGTGACCTTTACATCACCGATCTGCCAAGACTGAATGCTCACTATCTACTCCTGGTAATGTAGGGATTGACTGCGAATTTGATGTCGCTCACCACGGGATCATGCCTTCGAAATTGGTGAATTTTCCCGATGGGCCGTCTGGGCCGAGCAAGGCGACACGGACGGGCTCACGCGCGGCCTCCTCGACCGTGCCGGGGCCCATGAACTTGTTGTTGTCGGTCGCCGTAAATCCGGGGCAGACGGCGTTGACCTTGATGTTGGTCTTTTCAAGCTCGATCGCGAATGCCTGCGTGACCGCGTTGAGAGCCGTCTTCGACGACGAATAGCTGCCGGCATATTGGCGCATCGGATGTGACGGGTCGGCGTTCTTCGTCAGAGACCCGGTCATGCTCGATACGTTGACAATTCTTGCCGCAGCCGCCTCGCGCAGCAGGGGCAGCATCGCCTGCGTTACGGCGACAACGCCAAACAGGTTGGTCTCATACACCGCGCGCAATTCATCCATGGTCACAACCGACAGATAGGTCTCGCCCATGATTTGCTCGGGTGTCCGGCTTTGGGGACCGGCGTGCGAGACGCCGGCGTTGTTCACGAGAACGTCGAGCCGGCCGTAGGTCTTGCGGATGTGCTTCGCCGCGGCGGCGATAGAGGCAGCGTCGGTGACGTCGAGTTGGACCGCCTGGGCGTCGGCCGCCACGCTGCTGATGACGGCATCGCACGCCTCAAGCCTGCGAGAGCCTATGAGAACGGCAAAGCCCTCCTTTGCGAGATCCTTGGCGATCTGCAGGCCGATACCTTTGTTCGCTCCGGTTACCAGGGCGACGCGCTTGTTATTTTGCATGCTTTGAACTCCGCTTGAGGGTGGGCAAAGGCGCGCGTTCGCACTATATGTGGAACGCGTGTCCACTTAGCAATATGTGGAATAGCATTCCGGTTATCAAGGGGCAGCGTTGACGGACCACAGCGAGAGACCGGAGGGCGCAGCCACGGCCCGCTCGGGCAGGCGGCGGCGCGTGCGGGCCGACGCGCAGCGCAACATAGAGGTTCTTCTGCAGACGGCCGCTAAGGACTTCGCCACTTCAGGCGTGGATGTCCCGATGCGCGAGATCGCGGAAAGGGCGGGAGTCGGCGTCGGCACTCTCTATCGCCACTTTCCGACCCGGTCTGACCTCATCGTGGCGGTCTATCGCAAGGAGGTCGATGAAAGCGTCGATGCGGTGCTGGCCCTTGCGGCGAAAGACCCGCCGGGCGAGGCGCTTTCTCGATGGGTGGAGAGCTACGTCGACTTCATAGCTGCTCATCGTGGATTGGCAGCAGCCTTGAACTCGGGCGATCCGGCTTTGGAAGGACTGCCCGCCTATTTCCAGCAGCGGCTAGGGCCTGCGCTTCAGAGGTTGCTGGATAAAGCGGAAGCGGCCGGTGCGATACGAGGCGGAATCAAGCCCCATGAGCTGATCCACGCGGTTGCGATGCTGTGCGTGCCGCCTCATTGCGGCGAACCCACTGATCCGCAACGGATGGTGGGCTTGCTCATGGACGGCATACGCTACGGTGCCAAATCGCGGCCCAGAAAGAGGCCTACCAAAGCGATGCGGTGAACGCTATGGCGTCGGCTGATCGACACGGATTTTCGCGCGTAGAACGGGAATGAGCGAGGAGGTGATCGAATAGACGGGCGCCCTCATTCCAGCCCACCGCAGCGGCACCATCGGTGCGATGGCCAAGAGCTGCTCTGTTCTTCGCCGCTGATGTTCAGCCTGCGTGACAGCGAACGAGCTGTGCGTCGATGGCGGATGGGCTCAGATCGAACAGTGTTCCGAGCTATCTTCGTTTGGGTTCGCTTGGATTCGCATGTTGTCCGTGTCGATGGTTTTCACGCCTTCGGCGTCACCGGCCCTGTATCGACCGACTTGGCGGCCATCGACGTCCATGTAGCGCCTCAGGGGCAGTGAAGCCTTTCGGCCTCGAATTCCGGCTCCGGGATAAGACGCGGTGGTCGTGCGTCCAAGCGCCAGCCTCTCGACTTCGGTCACAAGCGATACGCGCCCCGGCTTGACGAGACCACCTGTTCAGTAATATGACGTCAATATCATTTTTTAGCGCCACCACAGAAGCGCGGAACGTTTCACCCGGGGAGGGGCCGAGAGAATCGGCAAGAGTTAAATGAAAACAACGGCTTCATCACTCTGTCCGTGGTTCGTTTTCGCGCTCGCGTTCGGTTGCTCTGGCGTGACCTGCGGCGAAAGCTCGGCGGGGGGTGCGTCGTGATCCTCAGTGAAACTCAGGCGGCAATACGCGATGAGGTGCGAAAATTCGCCCAACAGCGAATTGCTCCCCACGCGCGCGATTTCGAACAGGCCAAGGGATATCCAGCGCAGCTCTTTGAGGAACTTGCGGGCCTTGGTCTCATGGGAATGATCGCACCCGAAGAACAGGGCGGAGCGGGCGCGGACTACGTCTCCTATGCAGCCTCGCTCATCGAAATCGCGGCAGCGGACGGCGCGCTATCGACTATCCTCAGCATCCAGAACAGCCTGATCGTATCCGGCCTCCTCAAGGATGGCACGCCGGCACAGCGAGCAAGCTTTCTGCCTTCACTCATTTCCGGTCGAATGATCGGTGCGTTCGCTCTCACGGAGGCGGAGGCAGGTTCTGACGCATCTGCGTTGAGGACGCGCGCGACCCGTGCGGGGTCTGGTTACAAGCTTAACGGTGCGAAGCAGTTCATCTCGTCCGGTCGAACAGCTGGACTCGCCATCGTATTCGCCGTCACAGACCCTTCTGCAGGCAAGCGGGGTATTACAGCCTTTCTCGTCCGCACCGATAGTCCCGGTTACAGCGTCGAGAGGGTTGAGAGCAAGTTAGGACAAGCTGCGTCAGACACTTGCGCGCTGCGGTTCGACGATGTTTACGTCGAAGGAGAGATGCGACTTGGTCAGGAGGGCGCCGGTTATTCAATCGCGCTCTCCAATCTCGAGGCCGGCCGCATCGGCATCGCTGCCCAATGTGTTGGGATGGCTCGTGCGGCTCTCGAGGCGGCTACCAAATATGCGGGCGAGCGAAAGAGCTTCGGCGCGCCGATCATTTCGCATCAAGCCGTCGGGTTCCGCCTCGCCGACCTCGCCGCTCGACTAGAAGCGGCTCATCAACTGGTGTTGCATGCGGCCGCAATGAAGGACGCGGCTCTGCCGTGTCTCAAAGAAGCGTCAATGGCCAAGCTTGTTGCATCCGAGACGGCCGAGGCGGTGGTCTCCGGTGCGCTGCAGACCTTCGGTGGCTACGGCTATCTGGAGGATTTCTCCGTCGCCAAGATCTATCGAGATGTGCGCGTCTGCCAGATCTACGAAGGCACCTCGGACATCCAGCGAATGGTCATTGCGCGCGAACTCGCCCGAGAGGCGACCGCTCGCGACTAGCCTCGAAACCAACGGAAGGTCTCCATGTCCATGTCCGATCCAGTTGTAATCGCGAGCTACGCGCGTACGCCTATCGGGTCCTTTCAGGGCGCGCTCGCTCGCTTCAAGGCCACCGAACTCGGTGCGGCGGCAACGAAAGCGGCGGTTGAACGTGCTGGCATCGAGGCGGAGCGGGTCAATCAGGTCATGATGGGATGCGTGCTACCGGCCGCGCTCGGTCAAGCTCCCGCACGACAAGTCGCGTTGGGAGCGGGACTGCCATTGAGCGCGCAGGCGACCACTGTCAACAAGATGTGCGGTTCGGGCATGCAAGCCGCGATCCTGGCCCATGATGCGCTCGCCGTGGGCTCAGCCGACGTCGTCGTTGCAGGTGGCATGGAGAGCATGACGAATGCTCCGTATGCCCTGCCCAAGCATCGCGGTGGCGCGCGCATCGGGCACGACCGCATCGTGGACACGATGATGATGGATGGATTGGAGGATGCATACATTCCAGGCAAGGCCATGGGTGCCTTCGCGGAAGACGCTGCGCGCGAATATCAGTTCGGTCGCGACGCGCAAGACGCATATGCGCTCCGGTCCTTGGATCGAGCTCGGACTGCGATCTCCAGCGGCGCATTTGCCGACGAGATCGTCGCTATGCCGGCGGCCGCCAAGAATGGTCCGGTCGTCGACACGGACGAGCAGCCAGGAAAGGCTAAGCCCGAGAAGATATCTCTGCTGAAGCCGGCGTTCGCGGCTGACGGCACCATCACCCCTGCCAACGCGTCGTCCATCTCTGATGGGGCCGCTGCTCTCGTGATGACCCGTCGAAGCATCGCCGAGAAGCTCGGGCTTCCAATCGCCGCCACAATCCGCGCACACGCTGCGCACGCTCATGCGCCGGCTCTCTTCACGACCGCTCCCGCACCTGCGATTCAGAAGGCCCTCGCCAAAGCGGGGTGGTCCGCCTCGCAGGTCGATCTCTACGAGATCAACGAGGCATTTGCCGTTGTGGCGATGATCGCTGCACGCGAGCTCGACATTCCGGCCGAGAAACTCAACGTCAACGGCGGTGCGACCGCCCTCGGTCATCCCATCGGCGCAAGTGGCGCCCGGATCATTGTCACGTTGATAGCTGCGCTTAAGGCGCGGGGTCTCAGGCGCGGTCTGGCCAGCCTCTGCATTGGGGGCGGCGAAGCGACGGCAATGGCGATCGAAATCTGAACACCGGAAAGGGCAAAGGACAATCATGCAAATCAAAGGAACAGCCGCCATTGTGACCGGCGGCGCGTCTGGTCTTGGGGGCGCCACGGCTGAGCTACTGGCCGCCGCGGGCGCCAAGGTTGCCATCCTGGACCTCAACACCGAGTTGGGCGAGGCTCACGCCAAGACCATCGGCGGGCACTTCATCAAAGCCGACGTGACTGACGAAGACGGCGTCGAACAGGCGCTCGAGGCAGCTGAGCGCATGCACGGCAAGGCGCGCATCCTGGTCAACTGCGCCGGCCTCGGACCGCCCGGTAAAGCGATTGGTCGAGACGGCAAGGCGCTGCCGCTGCGCGACTTCGCCAGGACCATCAACGTCAATCTGATCGGCAGCTTTAACGTGCTCTCGAAATTTGCCGCCCGCCTTCATGCGGCCGATACCGTCGGTGAGGAGCGGGGCGTTGTCGTCAATACGGCCAGCGTAGCTGCATACGATGGCCAGATCGGCCAAGCCGCCTATTCAGCATCAAAGGGTGGAATCGTCGGCATGACACTGCCCCTTGCTCGTGAGTTCGCGCGTTATGGCATCCGGGTGATGACGATCGCGCCGGGCATCTTCCTTACACCGCTGCTGATGTCGCTTCCGGAAGAGGCACAGAAGTCGCTCGGCAAGCAGGTTCCATTTCCGAGCCGCCTCGGTCACCCGTCCGAATTCGCCCAGATGGTCGAGTCCATCGTCGCCAATCCGATGCTCAACGGCGAAACAATCCGCCTCGACGGCGCAATCCGGATGGCACCGAAATGAGCGGGTTCGGCGCGGAGCGTACTCAAGAGATCGCGGATCGCGTCGAGCGCTTCGTTCGGGACGTCGTGGTTCCGTTCGAACGCGATCCCCGGCGAGATCATCATGATTGCCCCAAGGACGAGTTGGTCGCAGAGCTGCGTGAATTGGCGCGGGCTGCGGGCGTATTGACGCCGCACATCCTGCCCGATGGTTCGCACCTCACGCAGAGCGAAACCGCAATCGTTCTAGCCAAGACGGGGCTATCGCCGCTCGGGCCGCTCGCGTGCAACACGGCGGCTCCCGATGAAGGCAATATGTACCTTCTGGGCAAAATCGGCTCACCAGAGATCAAGGAGCGCTTTCTAAAGCCACTCGTCGAGGGGTGCGCTCGGTCCGCCTTCTTTATGACTGAACCGGCCGAAGAGGGCGGAGCAGGATCCGACCCATCGATGATGACCACGACCTGTCGTCTGGACGGAAACCAGTGGGTTGTGAATGGACGCAAGGCGTTCATCACAGGTGCTCGCGGAGCCCAGGTCGGCATCGTTATGGCAAAGGCCGAGGAGGGCGCCTGCATGTTCCTCGTCGATTTGCCCGATCCTGCAATCACCATCGATCACGTGCCCAACACGATCGACAGTTCCATGCCGGGCGGCCACGCCGTCGTGACCATCCGTAATCTGCGCATCCCGGCCGATCAAATGCTCGGACACCCGGGTGAGGGGTTCAAGTACGCACAGATCCGGCTTGCGCCGGCCAGGCTGTCGCACTGCATGCGTTGGCTGGGCGCCTGCATTCGGGCCAACGAGATCGCGACCAGGTACGCCAATCGCAGGCAGGCGTTCGGCAAGACGCTCATCGATCACGAGGGAGTTGGCTTCATGCTTGCCGACAACCTGATCGACCTCAAACAGGCTGAGTTGATGATCGCCTGGTGTGCCAGCGTCCTCGACACTGGTTCGCTTGGAACAAACGAGAGCTCCATGGCCAAAGTCGCGGTGAGCGAGGCGCTCATGCGGGTCGCGGATCGTTGCGTCCAGGTCATGGGCGGGACGGGTGTCACCAACGAAACCATCGTCGAACAGGTGTTTCGCGAGGTTCGTGCATTTCGCATCTATGACGGTCCCACCGAGGTGCACAAATGGTCGCTCGCGAAGAAGATCAAACGCGACTGGCGGAAGGCGAACCCGTGAGCGCCCTCGACGAAGCTGCAAACTCCGGATTGGCAGAGCCATCCAATACCCATCGTCTCGACGAGGATGCCTTGTCGCGCTGGATGTCGTCTAACGTCGACGGGTTTCGGGGGCCTCTCAACGTCTCCAAATTCAAGGGAGGTCAATCGAACCCGACGTATCGTCTTCAGTCCGCGGATGGCGTTTATGTGCTCCGACGCAAACCGCCGGGGGCGTTGGTTTCCGGCGCGCACGCGGTCGACCGCGAAGCACGCGTACAGCGCGCGCTGTCGCAAGTCGGATTTCCCGTGGCGCGCATTGACGGCTATTGCGCCGACAGGTCCGTCATTGGAAGCGAGTTCTATGTGATGCAGCTGGTGGAGGGCCGAATCTTCTGGAATGCAACCTTCCCCGGAGTAAGCCGAGACGCGCGTCCTTCCTACTTCAACGCCATGTGCGACGTGATCGCGCAATTGCACTCCGTTGACCCTGCTTCGATCGGTTTGGGCGACTACGGCAAGCCCGGGAGCTACTTCGCACGGCAGATAAGTCGCTGGTCCCGACAGTATCAGGAAGATCCGGACGCCGGCCGTGACGCAAACATGGAGCGCCTCGTCAAGGAGCTTCCTGGGTTGGTTCCCAGCGGCGACGAGGTCTCCATCGTCCATGGCGACTTTCGTTGCGACAATTTGATCTTTCATCCGAGCGAGCCGCGGGTCGTCGCAGTGCTCGACTGGGAACTATCGACTCTCGGACATCCTCTTGCGGACTTCGCCTACCACGCGATGATGTACCGCATGCCTCCGCACATCGTTGCCGGCCTGGCGGGAGCAGATCTGGCCGCTCTCAATATCCCGAGAGAAGCAGAGTACATCGAAAGCTATTGTCGAGCGACCGGTCGCGACGCGATTGCAGACTGGCAGTTCTACGTTGCTTTCAACTTCTTTCGGCTTGCGGCGATCATGCACGGCATAGCCGGTCGCGCGCTGCGCGGGACCGCTTCGTCGACCCAGGCCATCGAGCGCGGAAAGACGTTTCCGGAACTGGCGACGCTGGCGGTTCGCGCACTGGAGGACCCATTATGAGCGGTCCGGTCGAACTCTCCTGTGTCGATAAAGTTGCGACGCTGACCTTGTCGCGCCCGAACCACGGGAACACGATTGACCCTGCCATGGCCCTCGCTCTTCTGAAGGCTGCCGAGCGTTGCGATGAGGATGATGATATTCGCTGCGTCATTCTGACCGGCCGCGGAAAGTTGTTTTGCGGAGGCGGCGACGTCAGTGCTTTCGCCGCGGCTGGCACCGACGTATCGGCATTTCTGGAGAATTTGGCGGGAACGCTTCACGCGGCGATTGTGCGCCTCATGTACATGCGAAAGCCGCTGATTACGCTTGTGAACGGCCCTGCAGCCGGCGCTGGCATGAGCCTCGCAATGATCGGTGACTTTGCGTTGGCAGCGCGGTCAGCGCACTTCTGCGCAGCCTATACCGCCTTAGGTCTCAGCCCGGACGGAGGGATGAGCTGGCTGCTACCGCGAGTGGTTGGCCTTAGGCGAGCGCAGGAGATCATCTTGTCTAATCGACGCGTGCCGAGCGACGAGGCCGAGCGAATTGGTCTCGTTACGCGCATCGTCGACGGGGAGAGGCTGCTTGCTACCGGCGCTGAAATTGCTGCGAAGCTTGCGGCAGAGCCGGCGGCGGCGCTCGGCGCCGTGCGCCGTCTCCTACTCGAAAGCTACGAAAGCACGTTGGAGACGCAGCTCGAGTTGGAGATGTGGAGCATTGCCGAGCTGGGTGGCTCCGAAGAATCACGTCGCCGTGTCGCGGCATTCGCCGCTCGTCGAAATTCAAACGGATGAAAAGGAACAGGCCATGGCGGAAGCTTATATCGTCGAAGCGGTACGGACGGCGGGTGGCAGGCGTAACGGCAAGCTGGCTGGTTGGCATCCCGCCAACATGGCAGCGGAAACCCTCAACGCGGTCGTCGATCGCGCGGGAATTGATCCGGGCGCCGTTGAGGACGTGATCCTGGGTTGCGTGACGCAGGCCGGCGAGCAGGCGTTCGCCTTCGGACGGAATGCGGTTCTTGCCTCGAAGCTCCCGGGGTCCGTTCCGGCCGTGACGATCGATAGGCAATGCGGCAGCTCTCAGCAAGCCGTTCAGTTCGCCGCCCAAGCCGTGATGTCCGGCACTCAGGACGTCGTGATCGCGGCGGGCGCGGAAAGCATGACGCGCGTGCCGATGTTCTCGAACATTTCATTGCACCAGAAGGAGGGCATTGGGACCGGCCCAATCAGCGACCGCATTCAAAAGCGGTTTGGCGTAGAATCCTTCAGTCAGTTTGAGGGCGCCGAGATGATCGCAAAGAAGTATGGGTTTGATCGGCTGACCTTGGACCGGTTCGCTCTCGAAAGCCATCGGCGTGCGGCGGAGGCGACGAAATCTGGAGCCTTCAAGAATGAGATCGTTCCCCTCAAGATCGAGGGAGGTGAGCACACCCTCGACGAAGGAATTCGATTCGACGCTTCGCTGGAGTCAATCGGCTCGGTCAAGCTTCTGAAGGAGAATGGCGTCGTCAGTGCCGCAAATGCGAGTCAAATCTGCGACGGCGCCTCTGCTGCACTGGTCGTCAGTGAAAAGGCCCTGAAGGACCATAATCTGAAGCCGATCGCGCGCATCGTCGGTTTTACGGTGACTGCCGGCGACCCCGTCATCATGCTTGAAGAGCCGATCAACGCGACCCGACGAGCTCTCGCGAAGGCGGGAATGAAAATCGGCGAAATCGATCTCTACGAGGTCAACGAGGCATTCGCTCCAGTGCCGCTCGCCTGGCTTCAGGCGATCGAGGCCGACCCTGCAAAGCTCAATGTCAACGGCGGCGCGATTGCTCTCGGTCACCCGCTCGGCGCTTCGGGCACGAAACTCCTTACGACCCTGGTCCACGCTCTAAGAGCCCGCGGCAAGCGGTATGGCCTCCAGACGATGTGTGAAGGCGGTGGCATCGCCAACGTGACGATCGTTGAGGCTTTGGGATGACTTTCCAAACTCGCTTTACGGAGCTTGTCGGTGTCCTCCATCCCATCATGCAGGGCGGCATGATGTGGGTGGGGCGGGCTGAACTCGCTAGCGCGGTCTCCAACGCTGGCGGGTTGGGCGTCATCACGGCTTTGACCCAATCGACACCGGACGATCTTCGACGGGAGATCGATCGTTGCCGGTCGATGACCGACAAGCCATTCGGCGTCAACCTGACGATACTTCCGTCCGTAACGCCGCCGCCCTACGCGGAGTATCGAAAGGCCATCATCGAAAGCGGCATCAAGATAGTCGAGACCGCTGGTGCGCGACCGCAGGAGCATGTGGAGGAGTTCAAGTCCCACGGAATCATCGTCATCCACAAGTGCACGTCAGTTCGGCATGCCCTGTCTGCCGAGAAGATGGGAGTCGACGTGGTTTCGATCGATGGCTTTGAGTGTGCGGGCCATCCCGGAGAGGATGACGTACCTGGTCTCGTGTTGATTCCCGCCGCGGCCGACAGAATTTCCATTCCGATGCTGGCCAGTGGTGGTTTCGGCGATGGACGGGGTCTGGCAGCCGCCCTCGCTCTTGGAGCGGACGGGATCAATATGGGGACGCGCTTCTGTGCAACGCTCGAAGCTCCCATACACGACGCAGTGAAGCAATTTCTCGTTCAGAACGATGAGCGAGCGACAAATCTTATCTTCCGAAAGTTTCGAAATACTGGTCGCGTCGCCAGGAACAGCGTTTCCGATAAGGTTGTCGAGATATCAAGTGCAGCAGGGACGCAGTTCGAGGATGTCCGACCGTTGGTCTCGGGAGCCAAGGGGCGAATAGCGCTCGAGACTGGCAATCTAGACGCTGGGCTTATCTGGGCCGGACAGGTGCAGGGCCTGATTCACGACGTCCCCACATGTCAGGAGCTGGTGGAGAGAATTGTTGCTGATGCGCAAGTGACGATTTACGGCCGGCTCGCTGGGTTGCTGAAGACTGCAGGCCTTACGGCTTGAGGAGCCGGGATTTCTGATGAACGACTTTGGGGGAGGGGTATGATTCAAGCGAGGCAAGTGGGTGTTCAAGAAGCCTTGCTCTCGGTTTGCGACGTAACCGTTGCTTTCGGAGGTATTGTCGCGCTTAACGGCGTGTCTTTCGACATGCCCAAGGGCCAGGTCCTCGGATTGATCGGCCCCAACGGCGCCGGCAAGACCACGCTGTTCAATTGCCTCTCCCGCCTCTACCAGCCGTCGTCCGGCGACATCCTCATGGAAGGCAAGAGCATCCTGTCGCGCGCGCCGCATCGCATCGCCGAGATCGGCATCGGCCGCACCTTCCAGAACGTCGCGCTGTTCCCCAACCTGTCGGTGATGGACAATGTCCGCGTCGGCGCCCATGCGAGGACCTCCAGCGACATCGTCAGCGACTCGCTCCGGCTGGCCTGGGTTCGCCGCAGCGAGACCGCCGTCAACAAGAAGGTCCACGAGATCCTCGCCTATCTCGATCTCGAGGATGTCGCCCACACCATCGTGTCCGGCCTGCCGTTCGGCACGCAAAAGCGCGTCGAGCTGGCGCGTGCGCTCGCGGCTGATCCAAAAATCCTGTTGCTCGACGAGCCGGCGGGCGGCCTCAATCACGAGGAAGTCTACGTGCTCGGCGATCTCATTCGCCGCATCCGCGACGGCAGGCACATGACCGTGCTGCTCGTCGAACACCACATGGGCCTCGTGATGTCGATCGCCGACCACGTGGTCGCGCTGAATTTCGGCAAGAAGCTCGCGGAAGGCACGCCCGCCCAGGTGCAGGCGGATCCCGACGTCATCAAGGCCTATCTCGGGAGCAAGGACCAATGACGATGCTGCTCAACGTCAAGGACCTGCGCGCCTATTACGGCCAGGTCCAGGCCCTCCACGGCCTGTCCTTCTCGCTCAACGAGGGCTCGCTGACGACGCTGCTCGGGGCCAACGGTGCCGGCAAGACCACCACGCTGCGCGCGATCTGCAACATGGTGCGCTCGACCGGCGGGATCGAGTTCGACGGCAAGCCGCTGAACAACCGTTCCACCGAGAACATCGTGCGCTACGGCATCGCCCATGTGCCGCAGGGCCGCGGCACCTTCACCACCATGACGGTTGAGGAAAACCTCCAGTTAGGGGCCGTCACCCGCAAGGACAATGCCGGCATCGTCTCCGACATCGAGCGCATGTATGCGCATTTCCCGGTTCTGAAGCAGCGCCACACCCAGCAGGCCGGCACGCTGTCGGGCGGTGAGCAGCAGATGCTCGCGGTCGCCCGCGCGCTGATGCTGCGGCCGCGGCTGATGCTGCTGGACGAGCCGTCCTTTGGCCTTGCGCCACTGGTCGTGCGCGAGCTGTTCGGCATCCTCGGCAAGATCAACCGCGAGGACAAGGTGTCGATTCTGGTGGTCGAACAGAACGCGCAGCTCGCGCTCGAGCTCGCCGACCAGGCCTATGTGATCGAGACCGGACGCATCGTGATGTCGGGCGACGCCAAGGACATCGCGAACAACGATGAAATCCGCAGATCCTATTTGGGTTACTGAGGAGCCGGACCGATGGAGCTTTTCGCCAACCAAGTCCTGGCCGGGATTGCAACGGGCGCGATCTATGCCTGCATGGCGCTCGCGGTGGTCATGATCTACCAGGCGATCGACCATCTCAACTTCGCGCAGGGCGAGATGGCGATGTTCTCGACGTTCATCTCGTGGCAGCTGATGCAGTGGGGCGTGTCCTATTGGGCCGCCTTCCTGATTACGGTGGCATTTTCATTCATCGGTGGCATTGCGATCGAGCGCATCCTGTTCAAGCCGCTCGCGAAGGCGCCGGTGCTGACCAACGTCGCAGGCTTCATCGCGCTGTTCGCGATCATCAATTCCTTGGCCGGGCTGATCTGGGACTTCACCATCAAGCAGTACCCGACCCCGTTCGGCTCCGCGCCTTTCCTCGGCAGCCAGCTGATCTCGACCCACCAGGCCGGCATGATCGGCGTGACCCTGCTGCTCCTGATTGGTCTTTACTTCTTCTTCCAGTACACGCGGATCGGCCTCGCCATGCGGGCGGCGGCCTCGGTGCCTGAATCGGCCCGCCTTGTCGGCATCAACACGTCCTGGATGATCGCGCTCGGCTGGGGCATGGCAGCGGCGATCGGCTCGATCGCCGGCATGTTGGTCGCACCGGTCGTGTTCCTCGAGCCCAACATGATGGGCGGTATCTTGATCTATGGTTTTGCGTCGGCTGTCCTTGGCGGCCTCAGCTCGCCGCTGGGGGCCGTGGTCGGCGGCTTCCTGGTCGGCATCTTCGAGAACCTCGTCGGTACCTACATCCCCGGCGTCGGCAACGAGCTGAAACTCCCGATCGCGCTCGCGCTGATCATTGCCGTCCTGGGAGTTAAGCCCGCGGGCCTCTTTGGCCGAAGTACTGTTAAGCGGGTTTGATCATGACCACTGCCGATGAAGTTGTTGCGGAGAGCCACCAAGCGGTCGAACCGGTTCCGAAGCGGGCGATGACCATGAGCTCCATCACGTCCATTGTGGTACTGCTAGTCCTGTTGGCAGTGCCGTTGTTCGCCAAGAACTTCATCATCTTCCAACTGACCCAGCTCTTGTATCTTGGTCTCGCCGTGCTGGCGCTGAACATCTTGACCGGCGGCTCAGGCCAGTTCTCGCTCGGCCAGAGCGCGTTCTACGCCATCGGTGCCTACGTCACCGCGGTCATGATGGAGCGGCTCAACGTCCCGTACTTCGTCTGCCTTCCGGTCGCGGGCGTGCTCTGCTTCGGCGCCGGCTTCCTGTTTGGCCAACCTGCGCTGCGGCTTTCCGGTGTCTACCTGGCGCTTGCGACCTTCGCGCTTGCCACCGCCATGCCGCAGCTCCTCAAGCTGAATTTCCTCGAGCACTGGACCGGCGGCGTGCAGGGCCTCGTCGTCACCAAGCCCGACGCGCCGTTCGGCCTGCCGATGTCGCAGGACATGTGGCTCTATTATTTCACGCTCGCTGTGTCGCTGGGGATCTATGTCTTCTCGGTGAACCTGCTGCGCTCCCGGTCGGGCCGCGCCTTCATGGCGATCCGCGACAACGAGATCGCGGCCTCCGCCATGGGCATCAACGTCGCGCTCTACAAGACGCTCGCCTTCGGCGTCTCCGCCGGGATCACCGGCGTCGCTGGCGGCCTCAGCGCCATCGCGGTTCAGTTCGTCGCACCCGACAGCTTCACCATCACGCTCGCGATCCAGCTGTTCCTCGGCATGGTCGTCGGCGGCGTCGGCTGGCTGCCCGGCTCGATTGTCGGCGCCGCCTTTATCATCTTCGTGCCAAACATCGCGGAGGGCATCTCCAAGGGCCTCTCCGGCGCCGTGTTCGGCGTGCTGCTGTTCTTCGTCATCTATCTTGTGCCACATGGCGCCAGGCAGGTCGCGATCCTGGTCCAAAGCCGGATCGCCAAAGCAAATCAGAAGTGAAACCGACAAGGAGACGTCACATGTTTTCGAGAATTATACGCACTGCCGCCTTGGCGACAGCAGCGATGACGCTTGCATCAGGAGCCGCACTCGCGCAAAAAAAATACGACACAGGGGCTTCTGACAGCGAGATCAAAGTCGGCAACCTCATGCCGTATAGCGGGCCTGGATCAGCCTATGGTGTCATCGGACGGGTGCAAGCTGCATACTTCAAGATGATCAACGACAAGGGTGGCATCAACGGCCGCAAGGTCAACTTCATCAGCTATGATGATGCGTACTCCCCGCCCAAGGCTGTCGAGCAGACCCGCAAGCTGGTCGAGAGCGACGAAGTGCTGCTGATCTTCGATCCTCTCGGTACCGCGAACAACACTGCCATCCAGAAATACCTGAATAGCAAGAAGGTCCCGCAGCTCTTCGTAGCGGCCGGCGCCACCAAGTTCAACGATCCCAAGAACTTCCCCTGGACCACGGGATGGCAGCCGTCCTACCAGAGCGAGGCACACGCCTATGCGAAGTATATTCTCAAGGAGAAGCCAAACGCCAAGGTCGCCGTATTTTTTCAGAATGACGATCTGGGCAAGGATTATCTGAAGGGCCTCAAGGACAGGCTCGGCATGAAGATTGTCGCCGAGGAAAGTTACGAGACGACCGAACCGACAATCGACAGTCACATCGTGAAGCTCAAAGCCTCTGGTGCGGATACGTTGGTCAACATCAGCTCCCCGAAATTTGCGGCTCAAGCGATCAAGAAGATTGCTGAAGTCGATTGGAAGCCGCTGCATGTTCTGAGCAACGTCTCTTCCTCTATTGGCAGCGTGATCAAACCTGCCGGTTTTGAGAACGCCCAAGGCATCATTTCGGCCACTTATCTGAAGGACCCCGCGGATCCGCAGTGGGACAGTGATCCGGGGATGAAGGAGTTTCAGAGCTTCCTGAGCAAGTACTACCCTGAAGGCAACAAGCGGGACATCTTGCTGATTACCGGCTACGCCCTCGCGGAAACACTGGCGCAGACCTTGAAGCAATGCGGCGACGATCTCACACGGGAGAACGTCATGAAGCAGGCAGCTAACCTTAAGCAGTGGCGGACCGAGGCGCTGTTGCCTGGGATCTACGTTAACACCTCGCCGACCGACTTCGCACCCATTACCCAGCTTCAGCTGATGCGCTTTAGCGGCGAGAAGTGGGAACTGTTTGGAGACGTGATCGACGGGGACATGGCCGACTAAGCGGCTCGCAGGCAATTACGCATGTCTTCGACACGACGTCTGTACGTCAGACTGTGTTGAAGGCATGCGGAGCCGGCCACAGTCGATAGCGTCGGGCAAGAAGAAGGCCGCCCGACCGACACCAACTTGTACGTTGTAGCGTTCGCCGTGTGTGTAACACAGCGAGCCAAATTGTTGCCTTCGTAGAATCAACGAGTAGCGCGCATGATCAACTATCGACCCTCTTGGCTCGATTCTGACCTCGAGATGTATCGCGACACGGTGTCCCGCTTCATCGACAAAGAGATGCTGCCTCGGGACGAAGAGGCGCGCGAACGGGGCAATGTCGGGCACGAGCTTTGGCGGAAGGCCGGAGCGCTTGGGATTCTGTGTTCGGACATTCCGACTGAATATGGCGGGGGCGGCGGCGATTTTCGGCACGAAGCGATCCTCTATGATGCGATGGCTCGCCGCGGCTTGACGGGAATGAATCCGTCCGTTCACACGATCGTGGCGCACTATTTGCTGAACCACGGCACCGAGGAACAGAAGCGTGAGTTTTTGCCGCGTCTGGCAAGTGGCGAGCTCGTGGGCGCCATAGCGATGACCGAACCTGGAGCGGGCTCCGATCTACAATCCATTCGAACCCGTGCTGAGAAGCGCGGCGACACCTATGTCATCAATGGCTCCAAGACGTTCATATCCAACGGGCTCCTAGCAGGATTGGTGCTCGTCGTTGCGAAGACCGACCCGGCCGAGCGGGCAAGTGGGATGTCCGTTATTTTGGTCGAGACGGCAAAAGCACCCGGCTTTAGGGTAGGCCGCGTGCTCGATAAGCTGGGACTGAAGGCGCAAGACACATCCGAACTGTTCTTCGACGACGTCGTGGTCCCAGCGTCTAATCTCCTCGGTGGAGTGGAAGGTCGTGGCTTCTATCAGCTGATGTCCGACCTGCCTTATGAGCGCACCATTATCGGCGTGATGGCGGTGGCAGCAATGGAGGGAGCGCTCGAATCCACGCTTGCCTTTGTGCGCGAACGAAAGGCGTTCGGAAAGTCGATCTCTGAGTTTCAGAACACGAAATATCGGCTCGCCGAGTTGGCGACGATCACAAAGGTTACGCGCAGCTTCGTCGACGAGTGCGTCGAAGCCCTGGTTTCCGGGACGCTCGATGCGGCGACAGCGTCGATGGCTAAACTCTGGGCGTCAGAACAGCAGGGTAAGGTGATCGACGAGTGCCTTCAGCTGCATGGCGGATACGGATTCATGAACGAGTATCTCATTGCCCGCATGTATGCTGACGCTCGCGTGCAGCGCATTTACGGTGGAACCAGCGAAATGATGAAGGAAGTCATCTCCAGGGCGCTTTGAGCCTTAGGAATGTCAGAACCTCTATCGAAGGACCTGGATGGCGGCCCGGGATAGGCCGGCTCACTCAAGAGGGTGTCATGAAAGCAGTTTTGGTCGAGAGCTACGATCGCATCGAGAATATCACCATCAGGGAGGTGGCCAAGCCGGAATTGTCACCGGGAATGGTGCGCGTTCGGGTCCAAGCAGCGGCGGTCGGATTTGTTGACGGTCTGAAGGTCCAGGGTTTGTACCAGACCAAGGACCCCTTGCCCTTCATTCCCGGTTCTGAGTTTGCCGGCGTCGTCGAGGACGCGGCCGCAGATGTTAAGGGCTTCGCATCTGGCACGCCGGTCATCGGCCTGGTCAGAAATGGTGGCCTCGCGGAATATATCTGCGCGGCGGCCGCGGACCTGGTCGTTACACCAAAGGGCATAGATCCCGAAGTCGGCGCCTCGTTTTTTGCCAACTATCATACCGCATTGTACGCGCTCAGCTCTCGCGGAAAGCTGCAGAGCGGCGAGACATTGCTGGTTCTGGGTGCCGCCGGCGGTGTTGGAATAGCTGCCGTTCAGATCGGGAAGCTGCTGGGTGCCCGGGTCATTGCAGCGGCTTCGACCGAGGAGAAGCGGCAGTTCGCGATGAAATTTGGCGCCGATGCCGGCCTAGATTACACGCGGGATGGATGGCGCGACGAACTGAAAGAGCTCACCGGCGGTCACGGGGCGGATGTGATCTACGACCCCGTTGGAGGAGATCTTAGCCTTCAGGCATTCCGATCGATCGCCTGGAATGGGCGACACCTGGTGATCGGCTTTGCGTCGGGGACGATTCCGGCGCTGCGGTTCAACCTGCCGCTTCTGAAGGGAGGCGCGCTGCTCGGCGTCGATCTGGCGCAGATTGGTCGCCGTGAACCGGACGTGCGAGATCAAGTCATAACCCAGCTGTTCGCCTGGTTGAGCGAGAAGACGCTTGTTCCTGTTGTCGGCAAGGTCTTCGCATTCGAGGAGTTCCATGAAGCGTTCAAAGCGATGACCACGCGCTCGGCTTTGGGAAAGATGGTCGTTCGGGTCGGCTGAACTCCCCGACAGATCCTCGGAGAAGATCTTATGAAAGTATCGGACGCACTGCATTCGCGGACCTCCGTGCGGGCATTTTCGGACAAGCCCGTCCCCGGAGACGTCGTTAGAGAGATCCTGCTTGCTGCCAGTCGCGCACCTTCTGGCGGCAATTTACAGCCGTGGCACGTTTGGGTGATAGGCGGTGAAGAGCTCGCACGCTTCAAGGCATTGATGGCGGAGCGGGTCAAGACGAGTCCGATGGGCGAGCAATCGGAATACAACATCTATCCGCCGGAACTAAAAGAGCCGTATAGAACCCGACGAGTCAAGAACGGCGAAGATCTCTACCGCACAATTGGAATTCCGCGCGAAGACAAAGCTGCACGCCTAAATCAGCTCGCAAAGAACTTCACCTTCTTCGGCGCGCCCGTTGGCCTGTTCTTCGCCATCGATCGGCAGATGGAACCTGGGCAATGGGCCGATCTCGGCATGTACATGCAGTCTATCATGCTGCTTGCCGTGGAGAGGGGATTGAGTACCTGCCCGCAGGAGGCCTGGGCGCTCTGGCACAAGACCGTTTCCGACTTCATCGGGCTGCCGTCCCATCTCATGCTGTTTTGCGGCATGGCACTGGGCTACACGGATCCCCAGCATCCGATCAACAGTCTGCGTGCAGACCGCGCCGATCTATCGGAGTTTACCACCTTCATCGGACTTTAATGCGAAGGGCGCGAGGACTCCGCGCACATCGTGGTCTCGGGATCCCGAGATCCGGAAGGATCTGCGGATAGTCTTCGCCGGTCTGCAACCCGCGTACTCCACCTCGAAAGGCCGAGCGGCCATGACTTGCGAATATGTCAAGATTTCCCGCGAAGGACACTGCACGATCATCACGATTAACAGGCCTGAGGCACACAACGCTTTGAATGCGGCTTGCCATTCCGAGCTTGAAGTGGTGTTCGACAACTTTGCCGCAGACGACGAACAGTGGGTCGCGATCATCACGGGAGCCGGACAGAAAGCATTCTGCGCAGGGCACGATCTGAAGCAGCAGGCTGCTGGCGGTGGACTTGCAACGCCGCCAAAGGGCTTCGGCGGCATAACGAAGCGCTTCGATCTTGCGAAACCGGTCATCGCGGCGGTCAACGGGGTGGCGATGGGCGGTGGATTCGAGATCGCGCTTGCATGCGACATCGTCGTGGCGGCCGACAACGCCGTGTTTGCTCTACCGGAACCGCGCGTGGGCCTTGCGGCGCTCGCTGGCGGAATTCAGCGCTTGCCGCACGAGATCGGCTTGAAACGAGCAATGGGCATGATGCTGACCGGGCGGCGAGTCAGCGCCCAAGAAGCCCTCTCGCTTGGTCTCGTCAATGAAGTGGTGTGCGGCGACGTGCTGGATGCCGCCAGGCGTTGGGCCGATGAAATCCTCGCCTGTAGTCCGATGTCGGTCCGAGCTACGAAGGAAGCGGTCCTCCGGGGATTGTCACGATCCATTTCCGAAGGAAGTTCAGAGGAATGGGAGTACCCCGCCATGAGGGCGATGCTCGTTTCCGCGGATGCAGTCGAAGGTCCGCAGGCATTTACAGAAAAGCGAAAGCCCAATTGGAAAGGCCGGTAGGCCGCCCGGTGAACGCAGGCAACTCAGCGCGTTCTAAGTCGGGAGCCTGGCTTTGGCGAGTGGTGGGATGTTGAAGACATGGGCGATGTCGAGCTCGCCAGCATCTTGAGTTCAGTCAGTAGAGCCTGCGTGAGCGTCGATTTGCTGCCGCTCGCTTTTTGTGTGAGGCCAAGGGCCCGATACACGGGTGCGCCTGAGAAGCTCATGCACTTCACTGGCAGAGCAAATGGATCACCAAAGCTTCGAAGAGGTACGATCGAGACCCCGAGTAATCGCCTCAAGTGTGTCGAGAATCATTACCTCCTTCACTCTTAGCCGCTTCTGCTTCAGGTATCTTTCGATGAGTTGGCCCACCCAGGTATCCCGATTGTACCTGGTAAACGGATACTTTGTGACCAGCTCTTCTGCTGGGCAGTTGCCGGCGTCTACGGGAGCAATCAGCAACAATGGTTCTTGCATGAACGGCGACCAGCGCAAATCGGCGCCGGTACGTCGAAGGTCGCTTACAATAGCAGCATCTACGAGCCCACGCCGGACGCATTCGACAAGATCAGAGGAAAGCCCCGTGATGAGCTTTATGTGAAGGCTTGGAAATTTCGTTCTCAAGGCGCGCAATGCTCGGGGCATGATCCCAGTGATCACGCCTGGCACCCCGCCCAGTCGCAGTTGTCCTTCGACGATCACATCAGGCGGGATCCTCAAACAGGCTGTCGTAACCTTGTACCGCTTGAGCGGCTTTGGAGGCGAACGCGCGACCCGCATCATTAAGCAAAGGCGGTCGCTTCGAGCGGTCGAAAAGTGGAAATCCAACTTCCTCCTCAAGTGCCCTCATCTGGGCAGTGATCGCGGATTGCGATCGGCGAACGGCCGTCGCCGCACCAGCGAAAGATCCGTGCTCGACGACGGCGAGAAATGTCTTCAGATCTCGAATTGACATGCGTCTGCCCTCGCTCCGACGCTTACCCAAATCTTCCAGAGGATTGTCGCGCACTTCGCTATCCTCAACAACCTGAGCTGCGAGAAAAAGCTGCAGGTTAGGACGTAGCGCAACGCGCCCACCTAGAACTTAGGATGGGGCGCGAAAACGTCGATCTGGGTGCGTTGTTTCCAAGTAGCAGTAGCGTGGGCAACAAGCACGCGATCGGCGCGCAAGGCGCGCGACTCCAGAAGTGAGATCTTTCGGCCCCGCGAAAGGAATGAAGCTTCACAACGGACGATGCCGCTCGTTATCGGCGCGAAATATTGGACTTTCAGCTCAACTGTCGCTGCAACACCGGCGACGTGATGGATACGGTGTCCCATAGACATATCCATGGCTAGCGCCAGGATACCGCCATGCAGTGATCCTTGGGGGTTCTGAAGCAGACGTGAGGCCTCAAAGCAAACAGAGCATAAACCACTCCCAAACTCGAACTCGAATCCGAGCAGTCTTGAAAGAAAGAAGTTGCCATATTCCTGACTGTCGTCGGATGTAGCGCGCTTAAACATACCGCGAGCAAGTTGATCGAATTCGGTCATCTAAGTCTCGCCAATATCGGAGTTGCTCGCAGACGGTAACAAGCGGATCACGCCGCCGAGCAAGGACATCACGCGGCAGCTCATTGCGCTCGCCGAAGGCGCGTTCCGGGTCGAATTGATGTTTGCCGCCGCAACCGGCGTTCGCGCGGGAGAACTTCACGCCCTTCGCTGGAGGCATGTTGATTTCGAACGGTGCGAGCTCAACATCGAAAGCCGCGTCGATCCCTATGGTGTCGAGGACGTGCCCAAGACGGTTGCGGGCTTGCGAACCATTCCGCTCGGGGAGGGGATGTTGGTCCTGCTGCGCGAGGGGCGCGGCAAGACGCGTTTTCCGGGCAAGGACGATCTCATCTTTCCGAACCGCGAAGGCACCTACAAGAACCACGAAAATCTCGTGAAGCGTTACTTCCAGCCGCTCTTCGTCCGGCTTGCCAAGCTCTGGCAGGAGCAGCGACGCAACGAGCCGTTCGAGACCTTCAACTGGCACGCGCTCCGGCATTTTGCGATTTCGTGCTGGATCGAAGCCGGGCTTCCGCCCAAGGCGGTGCAGACCTTCGCGGGCCATTCCAGCCTGCAAGTCACTACGGATCGCTACGGGCACCTGTTCCGGTCAGATAGCCATGCCGCGGCCATGGACGCGATCGCGGCTGATATAGCCGGGCCAACGCCGCCCATCGGCACCCGTCCGCTTGGTCGTAAGGGTTCCGATTTTATTCCGTAAGATACCTATGTTTATCAATGGGTTGTTTTGAAATTGACGTGTTGTTAGCGGCAGTTCCATATGATATGAAATGCTGGATATAAGTCATTTATATCCGACAAATCGGATCATGAGCCATGGCGAAGCCAGCCTCGACCCAACAAGACCGTGCCATCGAACTCCTCAAGGAGCGCGGCATCGCGCGCCCTTCTGAGCTCGCCACGGCGGGCGTCACGCCCGCGACCATCGCGCGCATGAAGAAAAAAGGCCTCGTCGTCCAACTCGGGCGCGGCCTCTACCAACTGCCCGACGCTCCCATCGACACCCACCACTCCCTTGCCGAAGCTGCCAAGCGCGTGCCCAAGGGGGTTGTCGCGCTGACCTCGGCGCTCGCTTTTCATGACCTGACCGACACCATACCCTCCATGGTCTGGCTCGCCATCGGCCCCAAAGACCGGCAACCGCTTTCAACCAACCCGCCCATGCAGTTCGTGCACTTCAGCCCGGAGCGGCTTCAGGAGGGCGTCGAGACCCACACCATCGAAGGTTGCCCGGTGAAGATCTTCAGCCCCGCCAAGACTGTCGTCGATCTTTTTCGCTACCGGCGGAGCGCCGGGACACGCTATCGTCACAGCACCGGCCTCAACCTCGCGCTCGAAGGTCTGCGTGAGGCCCTGCGAACCCGCAAGGCCAAGCCGTCTGAGATCGCGGATTTTGCGCGCAAGGCCGGGGTCTGGAAAGCCATGCAACCTTATATGGACGCGATGACCGCCAATGGCTAACCCACCCAAGAATGTTGCGGCCTCGGTTCGCGCGCGATTGCTCACGCTCTCCAAGGAGCGCAACCAGCCCTTCGAGCTTCTCCTCACCCGCTACGTGCTGGAACGGCTGCTCTATCGCCTCGGCTCGACGGATTACCGCAACCGCTTCGTGCTCAAAGGCGCGATGCTGCTCGCGACCTGAGTCGACAACCAATTCCGGCCGACGCGCGACCTCGACCTTCTCGGCTCGGGCGATCCCGACCCCGACGCGCTGTTGGTGATATTCAAGGAGATCGCCGCCGTCGATGCCGCCGACGGCGTCATCTTCGACCCGGCCAGCTTCACCGTCGACCGCATCCGCGATGAAAACGAATATGGCGGCGTCCGGATCAAAGGCAATGCCACCGTCGATAACGCCCGCGTCCGCGTCGTGATCGATATCGCGTTCGGCGACGCCATCGAGCCCGGCGTGCAGGAAACGGACCTTCCGGTGCTGCTGGATTTCCCGGCGCCGAAGCTGCGCTCCTATCCGCGCGAGACCGTCATCGCCGAGAAATTCCAGGCGATGGTTGCGCTCGGCCTCGCCAACACACGCCTGAAGGACTTCTACGACGTCTGGGTCCTGATCCGCTCCTACAAGTTCGAGGGCGATACTCTAGCACGCGCCATCAAGGCGACCTTCGCGCGCCGCAAGACCGAGATTCCGACCGCGCTGCCGGATGCGTTCACCCCGGCCTTTACCGAGGACGCCGGCAAGAAGGATCAGTGGGCGGCGTTCACCAAGCAGGTTGCGGTTGACCCCGGCCTGCTGACGGATGTGGCGAAAACGCTTGCGGAATTCCTGATGCCGCGAGCTAAAGAAGCCCTCGCCTTGAAGACGGGGACAAGGCGACCTAGCCGGGATGACCATGATGATCATGCCGATGATCATCATGATCACCAGCAGCAGCACCAGCAGCACAATCGGCATCAAGATCATCATCATCATCGGCACCGGCGGCATCACCAACACCCGCAGCACCAGCACCTGCTGGCCGATCATCGGCATGCCGATGATCGCCATCACTGCGATTATCGCTAGGCGAAGATCGGATGAGCAACTATATGTCGGGGTGTATCCCCCACGTAGAGTCGCAAGGGACTATCGCCGTAGCTGCATTGAGCAATATTGCACGATGGCGTGCTTGACGTTTGTGCTGGAAGCCGGTCCTCAAACACTCGCGAGATCAACAGCTTAATTGGTCCCCGTAGGTTAACCAACGTCGAGCTCTTGGGCTCACCGCATGGTGAGATCATCAACCGGCGGCGAGCGCGGCCAACCTCGTCAAGCTAAAGAAACCCGCCATGGCCGAAGCCGCTGCCATGCGCCTCAAGGGCTCGGGCTGGCTCCCTCCCGTGCTGCGGCTGCCACCTTTGGCGGTCGCCGCCGAATAGCAGAAAAAGCCGAAGCCGCCCAACCCGGGCGGCTTCGGTTCTTTTTTACAACCCCGACTTGCATCGCGAGGTATTGTCGCCGACATAGAAATGGACCCCGCCGAGGCACCCCCATGTATTACTCCGAAAACGCCCTGAAGATGCTGGCCGACGACTACGCCGCGCTCAACGGCAAGCTTGGCCATCTTCTGGAGAAGTACATCACGCTTACCTTGTCGAACCCCCGGGCGATGGAATTTGCACGGCAAGGCGTGCCGCGCCGCCTCAAAGTCCTCGCCCGCTGCATTATCAACGTGTTTGACAAAATCCCACCCGAACGGGCCGAATTGCCGTCGCGGGACGAATTATCCGACGCAACGATCAACGTGCAGAGTTTCGTGTTCAACGTGTTTGGCGCGGTCGACAATTTAGCATGGGTCTGGATGCACCAGGCCGGGCAAAAACGTCAGGACGGCACGCCGATCCCGGACGGTCATATCGGGCTCGGCCCGAAGAACACCAGCGTTCGCGCTACGCTGTCGCAGGAATTTCAGGATTACCTCGCCACGCTCGATAAGTGGTTCGAGCATCTCGCCGACCTTCGCCACGCGCTCGCCCACCGGATTCCCCTCTACATCCCGCCTTACGTCATCGAAGAAAAAGACCATGCGGCCTATCGGGAATTCGAGGCCAAGATGACCGAGGCCGCGAAGAAGCATGATTTTGCCGAATACGACCGCCTCGCCGGCGAGCAAATGAAACTCGGGCGCTTCCGCCCGTGGGTGCAACATTCATTCGAGGAGAAAGCCAAGCCCATCGTGTTTCACGCGCAGATGCTGGCCGATTTCAATACGGTCGACGAACTTGCCCGTAAGATGCTCGACGAGTTGGCAAAGCCGCGCAGCTGATGACGAAGCTCGTGCGTGCTTGCGTTACTTGATGCGAAAGCCGAAAGGCTGGCGATCCTGATCGCCGATGACGTGGATTTCGCGGAACGGCAATGCGCTGACGGCGGCACGCAACTCATCATGGATGCGGCTCCAGCGCTCCCGAGGCAAGCTGTGCAGCGGCGCTTCGATCAGGAGATCATGGCCGGCATATTTGGGATGATTTTTCTTGGCGAGGCATGCCTTGATGCCGTTGCCGATCGTCGCCAGCGCGCCATCCGAGCTATACATGACGCGGCCCCGCTCCAGCCGTTTCTTATAAAGCGCTTCTGATGCGTCATCGGGCAATCCCAAATACCCCGGGACCATCCCCTTCGTCTCGTTCATTAGTCGGCCCAGCCGTTGCTGCTCGCGGGATTGTGCGACGGTGATCTCCAGCCCCTGTGGCGCCGCGGCAGGGCTGTCTCGCAGCCAGCAATCCGGCACATCGCTGTTGAGCTCGAACCGGATCTCGCCCTTCGCCTTGATGTACGTAATATGGTGGAGAACCGGCACGACTTCGTCGCGAAGCTTCTTCAAGGCGCCGCGCTTGGCGCGGTAATCGGCGATCTCCGCCGCCGACCGTGGGCCGTCGAAATACGACGCCAGCGCTTTTTCAAATTCGTCAAGCGCCATCCACGCCGATAGCCGGGCGTACAGGCCTCCGAGCGGTGTATCGGGGAGGAGCATTTGGACACCTTCTAGCTGCGGCGCAGCAACGCCGTCACGAATCTGTCAACCGTCAGACATCTGCGACAAAGCGTCCAAACCCGGGCCTTCCCAAGGCGGGGGGATAAGCGAGCGGAGCCGCTCGAGGAGCGCCTCTAGGCTGGCCGGCGGCCCGCGCCCCGTCCGTCGCGTGGCAAATGCGAACGAGCTTGTTGAGATTGTTCCCCGACCGCTTGAGCTCGGTATAGAGCAATGGGTCAAGGGTTGGTCCAACCTTCGACGGGGTAGAGGGCTGATCCTTGCCGCCCAAGAGCCGCCAACGCCCGTAATCCACGAGGCGCATGCCGGCACGGCGCGCTTTCCAGTACGCGTCAATGTATTCGGCCTCCGTTAGGCTCAGATTGAGCTGCTGGTCGCGCCTGATTTTCTTGCTCGGTCTTCCCACGTTTCACCTTCGGCAGAGCGCATGCCCCCTCAACCAGCGTTTCGGCTATTCGCAAACGCACCTGGAAAACATCGAAAGGCGAAGCCCGCAGCGGCTTCACCGTCGATTATTTCGACACGCAAGGCGTGCGCCAGCGTAAGCAGTTCGAAACGCGCGGCGAAGCCAACGATTTTCGCATCGAAACCGAAAGCCAGCTTCGCACCGGGACCTACCGGCCCGAAGCGGACAAGGTCCTCGTTGCCGAGTTGGCCGAAGTGTTCCTCGACCATTGCCGCGCCCGCATGGAGCGCGGCGAGCGCATGACGCGCCGTAACTTTCAGGTCTATGAAGGCTATGTCCGCAACTATATCTGTCCAAACGCCGACTGGCACGCCCAGAAGCACACCAAGCCACACCACCAGTTTCAGGCTTTCGAGAAAGGCCTCGGGCTTCGCAAGCTCTCGCAACTCACCGTCGGCATGGTCACAAAATTCCGCGACGACCTCCGCGAAGCCGGATTGTCGGTCGCCACCACCCGCAAGATCATCGCCATGCTGCAAGTCATGCTGGCCTATGGCATCTCGCTGGACCTGATCGCGGTCAACGCCGCCGAGGGCGTCCGCGTCATTGGTCGGCGCGGTGACACGCGTGTGTTTCGAAGGACTGCGATCAACTCGCGCGGAAGTGCCTTCGAGCAACGATACCGGCTTGATGGTGGCTTAAGTTCAGTTTTTCTGCAGGATAACTTCATATTAGCAATTTCGAGGCGGCGTGATCCTGTGCGGCGTTAAAGCGCAAAAAAAACGTTCAAAAAGAGCTTGACGTTTGCCGCGTGCCCGCCGAAGTTCCAGGAAATAGAATTAGAATACTAATTCTGGTCTGCCGGCAACCTCTGTGGTTTCGAGCTGCCGGCTAAAATGGGAGGGAAGTCTCGATGGGGAGCAGTCGTTGCAAATGGCCGGCCGTCGCGCTTTTTTCTTTGGCGGTTCAGTCGATGTCGCCGGCGCTGTCACAGGACCTCACCGTGGTGCGATACCAGGAGTACCCTGGCTCCAACTTGCACCTGGTGAACTGGGTCATGGTGGAGAAGGGCTTCTGCGAGAAGGAGGGACTGAGGTGTGAACCCATTCTGCTCGCCAATGGGCCGCTTGCGCAGAAAGCGGTCGCTGCGGGAAGCGTCGACCTCATTCTAAGCTCGCTCGATGTGATGCTACAAGCGGTCGCCAATGGCAGCGATCTCATGGCTGTCGGGACATTTGCGACCAACAATGTCTACAGCTTTGCGGTTCGCAGTGGCCTCGAAAAGCCTGGTGCGGGATACCCCCAAAACATCGCTGGTCTAAAGGGAATGAAGATCGGCGTTAGCGCGCGCGGCAGTGGTGTGGAGATGTACGCCAAGGATCTCCTTTCAGGCGCGGGGATTGCACCTAACGAGGTCACGTTCGTGGCGGTTGGTGCCGCTGCAACAACCTATGCGGCCTTGGCTGCGGGGCAGATCGATGCTGCAGTGACTTGGGATCCGGTCCCCGCCATGTGTGGCGCTACGGGAAAGTGCTCTATCGCTGTTGATTTGCGAAAAGGCGAGGGGCCGGCCGATCTTGCTGCCATGAACGGCGGTTTTGTGGCGTGGCAGGCCCGTCGCGAATATGTGGCCAAAAACCCAAAAGCGATCGACGCATTTCTGCGAGCGCAAGCCCGAGCGACCAAGTGGATGCGTGAACCGACGAATTTCAATGAGGCTTCAGCCATCGCCACCCGGCACTTCAAGCTAACCGATGACGTTCCGAATAGAGATATCGTGATGGCGGAGATGGTGAAGGGGAGTATCTCGCAAATCGGCAATCACTTTGACCGAAAGGCAATCCCGGCTTTCAACAAATTCCTGATCAAGAACGACGTCTTGAAGACCCCAGTCGACCCGGACAGCATCATCTATCAGAACGCTCCCTGAAAGATGCGACGCAGGGTACCAATACGGGAAGCGAGCAAATGACCACGATACGCCTTGAGCACGTAAGTCATGTTTTTGCCGGGGGCGTACAAGCGGTCACTGACGCTACGCTCAGCATTTCTCCAGGCGAGTTCGTCTCGGTCGTGGGGCCGAGCGGCTGTGGAAAGACGACGCTGCTCAATTTGGTAGCCGGCCTAATAGGACATCAGACAGGGGAGATTAGCGTTGCGGAGCGGTCGCCCAAGGCCGGTCGTCATGATGTCGCCTATATGCTCGCAAGAGACAGTCTCTTCCCTTGGCGAACCGCACTGCACAACGTCATGCTGGCAGGGGAATTTCGGGGGGTGCCCAGAGGGCGGCGTGAGAAGCGTGCGCGAGAGTTTCTCGAGAATGTCGGTCTGTCGGGGTTCGAGGGCGCCTATCCCAAAGCGCTATCGCACGGAATGCGACAGCGGGTAGCTCTCGCACGTACATTTTCGATGGAATCGTCCATTCTTTTGATGGACGAGCCTTTCGGTGCCCTGGATGCGCAGACCAAACTCCAGCTCGAGGAGGTGCTGCTGGATCTGTGGTCGCTTGAAAAGCGAACCGTTATCTTCATCACACATGACCTCAATGAGGCCGTAACCCTTTCCGATCGCGTTGTCGTCATGTCGGCTCGACCGGGTCGAATTATCGCGGACATTCCCATCGCGCTCCCTCGGCCCCGCTCCGTGCGCGGGCTCCAGAAGGATCCGCGGTACCACGAGATTTACGCTGAAGTCTGGGCTTGTCTGGAACAGGCGCTGGTATCCGCGGAGCGGCCTCGATGAAGTCCCTCAAAGTCGACTTGGGCGTGTTAGCCGCCCAACTTGTGTTTGTCGTGGTCTTCCTGGGGGTCTGGGAGTGGGTCGCTGTCAACCGTATCGTGGATCCTATTTTCATTGGCCGACCCACAAAGATCATGGAGCATTTGTTCAACGCTCTCTTTGTTGAGCGGGATCTTCTGAAGGATACCGCTTGGACAATGTGGGCGACGCTGATTGCATTCGCGATGGGTAGCGTCGCTGGCGTCGCTTTCGGTTTGATCTTCTCAGTCTGGTCTTGGTGCGAGCGGTTCTTCAATCCGCTCTTCACAGCGCTCAACGCGTTGCCGCGCATTGCACTCGCGCCACTCTTCATTCTCTGGTTCGGTCTTGGAACGGGTTCGAAGGTTGCCTTGGGATTCTCGTTGACCTTTTTCATCGTACTTAGCAATACCGTTGCCGGAGCTAGAAGCGTGGACCAGGATTGGCTGGTGCTAAGCCGCATGTTGGGGGCGAAGAGAGCACAGATTTTCTGGAAGGTGACACTGGTAAGTGCCGTGCCGACGATCTTCTCAGGGCTGCGCCTCGGCCTGATCTATGCGCTTCTCGGTGTCGTCGGCTCGGAAATCATCGCCTCGCAAAATGGCCTTGGGCAACAACTCACGTATCTCGCCGGTACCTTCAATACCAATGGCGTCTTTGCCGTCCTAATTTTCATGTCTTTCCTGGGAATTCTCCTGACATGGATCATGGACCAAGTTGAGCGCTACCTCTTGCGCTGGCGCTGATGCTTGCGTGTGGAAAGGAATGTTCAGATTATGACCTTTGGTGATGCGCAAGGACGGTTGCAGCGGAAGCCGCAAAACCCAGCAGGCGTGATGCCGGCGCAACAGGCGCGATCGGAAGCGACGATGCGTGCGCTGATGGAGGCTGGTCGGTTAGCGTTCAATGTGAGAGATTATGATCAGGTAACGATCGAGGATATTGCCGCTGAAGCTGGCTCGTCTGTTGGCTCGTTTTACAGCCGCTTCGAAAGCAAAGAGGTCTTCTTCGACTACGTGCAGGAGACCATACTTGCCGAAGAGCTCGATATTCTAGCCTCTCTCTTGGATAGGCTCACCAACACTGGTGCCGGAAAAGCTGAGTTTCTAAGTGAGCTGTCGCGCTTCTGGGTCGGCGTCTTTCGTAAGCACAGAGGCATCTACAAGACGGCATGTCGGTATACCGCCCGGGGTGCCGATCAATGGACGCCCTTCAGAAAGTCTGGCCACACGTCTGCGGGGATGGTGGCCAACGCGCTTGCTCCGCAATTGGCGGGACGCAACAAGGCAGCTCGGGACCAGGAAGTCCGTGAAGCCCTTCAGGTGGTCAACGGATTATTGGTGAACGCAATCCTGAACGAGCCGGGACCCGTCTCGCTTGACGATCAGCGGATGGAAAGGAGCGTCGTCAAGATACTACAGGCGTTTCTCAACTTTCGCTGAGGTAAGAGTTCAGCAATAGGATCGCGGGTCGCAGCGACGAAGTGACCAACAGAGACAGATGCCATGACTAAGATCGTAGTCGCAGAAGCGCGGCGAACGCCATTTGGGAAGTTTGGCGGAGCTTTGCGTCGCTGTAGTTCGGTGGACCTCGGCGCGCGAGTCGTAAAGGCGGTGCTGGAGAGATCGGGGGTCGCCCCCGAGGCGGTCAGCGAGACGCTTTTCGGGTCGGCAATACTCGCTGGCGCGACACCAGTCGTCGCACGTCAAATCAACTTTCATGCGGGTATTCCGGACACAACGCCGTCAATGACCCTGGACCGCGCGTGCTGCTCATCAATGAGTTGTGTCGGTCTCGGAGTGCTGAAGATCCGGGCCGGGGATGCATCTGTTGTGATCGCGGGCGGTGCCGACAGTTCGAGCCAGACGCCCTATCTGCTGAAGGATATCCGGTGGGAGCGTCGTAACGGAAACTTGCGGATGGACGATCCCATGCAATTCAAGAATCCAATCACCAATCGGCCGCTCGCCACTGTCACAGGCGAGATGGCCTTGAAGTATCAAGTTTCTAGAGAAGAACAGGATGAGTGGGCGGTCGCGAGCCACGAAAAGTACTTCCAAGCTTTTGACGCGGGCTTCTATGAGGACGAACTCGTTCCGATGGATGGGGATTCATCCAACGACGAAGTCTTGCGCATTGACGAATCTCCACGGCGGACGGTGTCGCTGGAAGTCATTGCCCGTCTACCGACCGTATACGGTAGTGCGACCGTCACCGCGGGTAATGCGCCTGGTCTGAACGATGGGGCATCGGCGATACTCCTAGCCTCCGATATCGAGGCGGGTCGCCTTGGCATGTATCGCTTGGCGGAAGTTGTTAGCTACGTCCAACTCTCGGGAGATCTCGAGTCATCAGTGTATATGCCAGGTAACGCGATCAGAAAGGGACTACGCGACGCTAACCTTGCCTTGAGCGATCTAAAGAGAATCGAAATCAATGAGGCATTTGCGGCGATGCCCCTGGTTTCCACCAAAACAATGGCTGAGAGCGATGTCGCGCTAACGAGTAAGCTCCGCTCGATTACGAACGTTAATGGAGGGGCTGTCGCGATTGGACATCCGCCCGGGGCGAGCGGAGCACGGGTTATAATGTCGCTGGTTCGCGAACTGCGCCGTGGGGGAGGCGGGTATGGCGCCGCCGCCATTTGCGGCGGCTTCGGGCAAGCAGACGCAGTGATTGTGAAAGTGTGAAGCCATGGTCGGTATCGTAGATGAGACGCTGCGGGATGGTCCGCAGTCACTTTGGGCAACCCGTATGAGCACCGGCTCGATGCTGGGTGCAACCGATACGATCGGAGGAAGCGGTTTCAGAAAGGTATGCGTCACGTCGGGTGCCGCCTTTGAGACCGCGGTGAAATTCCTGGCTGAGAACCCGTGGGATCGACTGCGTTTGCTGCAGACCTACATGCCGAACATGAGCCTCGACGTTCTTGTGCGAAGCCGCAATCTATTCGGGTGGTCCCACTATTCAGATGATGTCGTGCAGCTGGTATTTCGCTGCCTGCGCGACGTTGGCGTCGAGTGGGTCAAGATATTCGACGGCCTAAATGATATGCGCAACATCGAGGCGCATTTTCGGATTGCCAGATCTCTGGGCCTGAAGTCATCCGGCATCATCGCGTTCACCGAAAGTCCTGTGCATACGGACGAGTATTTCGTCAAGAAGGCGCGCGAGTTGGTGAGCTATGACGTCGATTCCATCACGCTGGGAGACGCCAGCGGCATTCTGACCGGCCCGCGCGCGAAATCACTGCTGGCCGCACTTCGGAGCGCGGTGGGCCCTGGAGTGCCGATTGAATTCGTCGCGCATCATACGATGGGACTTGCCCATGCGTCCTACCGCGAAGCGTTGATTGCTGGTGTGGATACCGTTGCGACGGCTAGTACGCCGCTGGCGAACGGCGAATCTGTTCCGAGTACCTTGGATGTCATGAAAATCGCGGAGGAGCTCGGTCTTGATACCGGACTTGACCGCGAGGCGGTCAGGTGCACTGACGACTATTTTTATTGGGTTGCGCACATCGAGAACCGGGCCGTCGCCGGTCCGTTCGCATTCGACGCAGAGCGCTATAGGAAGTTCATCGAACATCAGATCCCCGGCGGCATGATGTCGAACTTCAGGAACCAGCTGCTCGAACTGGGTCTGCTCTCTCGACTTGATGAGGTGCTGGAAGAAGCTGGACGGATTCGCCGGGAACTTGGCTATCCCATCATGGTGACGCCGTTCTCTCAGTTCGTGGGGGTGCAGGCTACAATGAACGTTATCCAACGGGAGCGGTACAGGACGATTCCACAGGAGCTGCGCCTATATGTCATGGGGCGCTACGGTGCCGCTCCAGCGCCTATCGATGCGGAGGTGTTGGATCGCGTTCTCGGTGGGCGCACCCTGGAAGAGCACAGCGCGCCGGAGGTCGCCTTCGAGCGGCCGATGCTTGAAGAGTTTCGGCGCGACGCGGGGCCGTTCAGGTCGGACGAGGAACTTCTGCTCCATATGTTCTACGGCCGTGAACACGTTGAAGCGCTGCCGGCTCGGGGGACTGATCAGTACACACGTCCTTTCGTGGATCGACCCCTGGTGGCGCTGGTAAAGGAATTGCTCAAGGAGCCGCGCCTTCGGTCCGTGCGCGTTCAGAAAAAGTCCTTCAAGCTCGACATGACTTTCGCATCCGAATCGGAGGCCGGGAATGAACAATGATCTTCACGAAATCCGGTACTCCATGACCTATCGGGATGCTGTTCGCATTTTAGAGCTGGTCAAGAGCTCAACTGAACTAACCTCATTGAGCTTCGAGTGCGGAGACCTGAAGCTGGCGGTGGAGCGTAGCTCCGAGCGGGCGGCGCGAGCGCCGGCACAGAAGCGTGGGCCAGATCCCGTGGCGCCGGCATCTCCATCAGCCGAAGCGAGTGTCCCACGGGCGAGGAATTCCACGTCAGAGGTGCGGGCGGAGGACGAGCAGTTCGTCACAATTCGCGCGCCTCTCCTCGGGACGTTCTACTGTACCTCGGCGCCAGGCGAGCCGCCTTATGTCGTCGTTGGTCAAAGGATCTCAGCCGACGACACGATTGGGCTGATTGAGGTGATGAAGTTGTTCACGTCTGTCAGTGCCGGCGTCAACGGCATCGTCGAGGAGATCGTGGCGGTGCACGGCGAAATGGTCGAGTACGACCAGCCTCTCGTGCGTGTCAGACCGAAGTAGAGACGGTCAATGAGCACATTTCAGCGAATCTTTATCGCCAACCGAGGCGAAATCGCGGTGCGGATCATCAGGGCTTGCCGCGCGCTCGGCATCGAAACGGTGATCGGAGTATCGTCGGCCGACCGCGACGCGCTTGGGACTCGTCTGGCCGACCGAGCGGTGTGCATTGGCCCCGCCAGCGCTGGAAGCAGCTATCTCCGTGCGGATACGATCGTGACAGCCGCAAAATTGACTGCGTGTCAGGCGCTGCACCCTGGATACGGATTCCTGTCCGAACGTGCATCGCTGCAACGCCTGTGCGCGGAGAATGACATCGTGTTCATCGGGCCGTCAGCAGAGGCTATTGAGGCGATGGGTGACAAGTTGAGCGCGATCGCGCTGGCGGAGAGGGCGGGTGTTCCGATCATCCCAGGTTCGAGACAGCTCGAAACGCTGGATGCGGCTCACGCGGCGGCCCAGTCGATTGGCTGGCCGTGCCTTATCAAGGCTAGCGCAGGCGGCGGAGGCCGCGGCATGAGAGTGGTACGCAACCAAAGCGATCTTCCTGCGGCATATGACAGCGCGAAAGTCGAAGCAAAGAGTGCCTTCGGCGATGGTACCGTATATCTTGAACGCTTCATCGAGAACGCAAAGCATATCGAGGTGCAAATCATCGCTGACACCCACGGCAATGTGTGCCACCTGTTCGAGCGCGATTGCAGCGTCCAGCGTCGACACCAAAAGCTGATCGAGGAGGCACCCGCAATCGCGCTCTCCAGCGAAATGCGAGATGCGATGACCGCCGCGGCCGTTCAACTCGCACGTCAGTGCAACTACACCAATGCCGGCACGGTCGAATTCGTGTATGACATGGACAAGAGGGAGTTCTTCTTCCTCGAGATGAATTCACGGATTCAGGTCGAACATCCGGTTACCGAGATGGTCACAGGCATCGACCTCGTGCAAGAGCAAATTCGCGTCGCGCAGGGCGAGCCCCTTTCATTCCGTCAAGCGGATGTGCAGATCAGCGGTCACGCCATCGAGTGCCGCATCAATGCAGAGGATGTCGCATCGGGGTTCCGGCCATCCCCAGGTCGCATAACCCGTTGGTGTCCCCCGTCAGGAGAAGAAATCCGCGTTGAGACGCACTGCACCGAGGGGTACGCGGTACCGCACTGCTACGATTCCATGATCGCCAAATTGGTTGTGTGGGGCAGCGATCGTTCGGCAGCCATAAGGCAAGCGTCCGAAGCCCTGCGCAGCTTCGATGTCGGCGGCATCTCGACGACCATAGCATTTGATGAGGCGATACTACGGGCGCAACAGTTTCGTGCAGGAGCTGTAACCACTCGCTGGGTGGAGGCGCTGTTCTTGCCAACGTGGATATCCGGCGAAGCGAGCGGAGCAACAAAATGAATCTGATCGACTTCTTCGACCGGGGTGTTGATTCCTATCCCGAGCGAACGGCTCTCATCTTTGAGGAAAGAAGGTGGACCTATCGTGAGCTGAATGAGCTCGCAACGCGCGCCGCTCACGGCTTGAGGTCATTGGGCGTCGAGCGCGAGACGAAATGTGCGGTGCTAAGTCGTAACGACCCCATGGCGATGGTCGTGCTTCTCGGCATTCTAAAAGCGCGCGGAGCGTGGACGCCGCTTCATACTGCGGACGGCGACGAGCGCATCTTGGAGATGGTCCAGCTCTTCGATGTCGAGGTGCTCTTCTACCAAAAGGAGTTCGAGCGGATCGTCCAACTCGTCCGAGAGACAAATCCGGCAGTCAAGGAATTCATCTGCATCGATGGTAAAAGTGCTTCAGCGTACGATCTCGCCGCTTGGCTCGAGACACAGCCGGTCGATCGTATTGTGTTGCCGTGGGATCCAGACGCCGTATGCATGTTACGTGGCACGGGAGGGACAACGGGACGGCCGAAGGGGGTCATGAATACCAATCGCAATTTTGAAACCGCGATCGCGAATTATAGGGCAAACCTCCGCTTCGAGGATGCTCCTATTTTCCTGGCGACCGCGCCCCTATCGCATGCGGCCGGAATTCTGGCGCTCGTCGTAATCGCCTTCGCGGGTACGACGGTAATTCAGCGGAAGTTCGATGTCCGAGAGGTCATGCGCGGTATCGGAAGGCATCGGGCGTCAATGCTCTATCTACCTCCGACTGCCATCTATATGCTGTTATCTCAGCCAGACGTGCGTGAGCACGATTACTCGTCGCTGAAGTACTTCATCTACGGTGCAGCACCGACATCCTCGGCTAAATTGCGCGAGGCCATCGAAGTCTTTGGGCCGGTCATGACCCAAGGATACGGTCAGACGGAGGTTCCATCCTCCGTGACGTTCATGAGTCCTTCGGATCATTTCCGGGCGGACGGTTCGATCAATGAGGAACGGCTCCTCAGTTGTGGTCGGCAATCACCGTTTGTCCGCGTTGAACTCATGGATGACGACGGAAATATAGTCCCGCCTGGTGAAACGGGCGAGATCGTGGTGCGGGGCGGTCTGGTGATGAAGGGTTATTACAAGAACCCGGAAGCAACCGAGGAATCCTTCCGTTACGAGTGGCATCACACGGGAGATATCGCATATCAGGACGCAGATGGCTTTATCTACATTTGCGACCGCAAGAAGGACATGATCATCACCGGCGGTTTCAATGTGTATCCGCTCGAGGTGGAGCAGGTCATTATGAGCCACGCAAGCGTACAGGATTGCGCTGTAATTGGTGTTCCGGACGAGCGTTGGGGTGAGTCGATCAAGGCAGTCGTCGAGGTCAAGCTTGGCATGGTTGTGACCGATGACGAACTCATCGCGCTTTGCAAGGAACGGATCGGAAGCGTGAAGGCCCCGAAGTCGATAGAGTTTGTGACATCGTTGCCGCGCAGCGCGGTCGGGAAGGTCATGCGGAGCGAGGTTCGCAAGGGTTATTGGGACGGACAGAAGCGCATGGTTTCGTAGCGCACGGAATGTGGGTGATTGGTGGAGAGAGGCTGGATGGCGTTCACCGGGAAAGCAGCGCTTGTTACGGGAGGCGCTTCTGGCATTGGACTTGCGTGCGTTCAACGCCTGGTCGGTGGCGGCGCAAGTGTGGCTGTGATCGACCAACGGATGACGGCGGAGTTAGCAGAATTGACCGCGCAGGAAGCGCGGGTGCTGCAGTTCGAAGCTGACGTTTCAGACCAAGAGAAGCTGAAGTCGACGATCGACCAGGCGATCGAGAAAATGGGACGCTTGGACGTGATCATAAACAGTGCGGGTGTGATCGCACGTGGGAATCTCGAAGAGACTTCGGTGGAAGAGTGGCACCGGATCATCGACATCGATCTCTCGTCCATATTCTATTCCACCAAGGCCGCGTTTGTCAGCCTGTGCAGAAGCGGCGCTGGTGCGATCGTAAACGTCGCGTCGGTTGCGGCGTCGCGAGGCGGCGCAAATCCAGCATACGACGCAGCAAAGGGAGGAGTTGTGGCGCTAACACGCCAGATGGCTGGAGAGTTCGCGCCGCGTGGCGTTCGAGTAAACTCAGTCTCGCCTGGATTGACCGCGACTGGATTGAACGCCGAGCTTCGGAAGCAAGGCGCTGACAGCCAGTGGCTACAGAGAATTCCCCTCGGTCGTTATGCTGATCCTCAGGAGGTCGCTGCGGCGTGTGTCTTTCTGGCCTCTGATGATGCATCTTATGTCACTGGGGCCGATTTGGTTGTCGATGGCGGGCTTTCGGCGGTAATCCGGCCGCATCACGGGTACCGGTAGAAGATCGAGCGAGCTCCAACCGCCGCTCCAGAGAGGCATCTGTGGGCACGCGGGACGTTTGTGAGCGCGGAGGCCAACCCTCGGGGGCTTGATCCGCAGACGAGCGGGAGGATCTGCTGGGTCTGCTGGCCCTGTGACTCTTGGCCATGATTAGCCGGCGTTTGGCCAAAGCTGGTCCGCCGCGGCGTCCGGATCCCGGTGCAGTCTCAAGCTTCCCGCTGTAGCGTGTCGCTCAGGTGTTCCGCAATGGTCCGGGCGTTGTTCGGCCCCAGAACCAATGAGCGAAAGAGTTGTGCTGATCGTCAGGCCAATAATGGGGCGAACCACCACATCGCCTGACTGATCACCAGGCAGGGGGTCGAACCAGCCCAAGGTGACGGCGGGCACCCGCATCGTTCGACCATATCGCTCGACAGCGATCGCGCGGCCTTCCCGTGGTCGTACGAGCTCGACGCCCAATTCGAACAGAGTGCGCCCAAGTGCGACGGAAAACCGCTGAGGCATACGCGCAGGAAGAGGGGCAGATCTTTCAGAGTATGTGAAGCTCGACGTGACGGACGGCGACGCCATTGAGAGATTCCAACCCGCGTTCGACCGGCTGGACATTCTTGTGATCGCCCAAGGAGCTGTACTGTACAAGACGGTGAATTCGAAATGTCGGGTTTTCGGAAGGTGATGGAACTGAATCTTATGAGCCTGATGGGGGCAGCACAAGATTTCACCCTATGCTCAAGCGCTGCGGCGGAGCGATAATCATTGTAAGTTCAACGGCCGGATTTCACTCGACGAAGGGAAACCCGGCCTATAACGCATCCAAGAAAGGAGCCGTAGGCCTGACCAGATCCCTTGGCGAGGCATGGGCAGAGGATGGCGTTCGCGTCAACGGCATCGCTCCGGGGTTCGTGAATACAAAGATGACAAAGGTGACAACAGGAAATCCCAAGCGGTTGGAAGCGAGCCTTCAAAGCATTCCGCTGAGGCGTCTAGGGACACCCGCTGATATGGCTGGCGCAGCGCTTTATCTGGCATCCCCGCTGGCGTCCTCTGTCGTTGGCCAGACAATCATCGTGGACGGGGAATTGGTGCTTTAGGTCACCTCAATTGGGATGCCTGTGCCGTCGGCAAACTCCGGCGCCGACGGCACTTGCGTGGGGCAAACCTCAAGGGGCAAGGTGAAGCGAAAGCTCTAATCGGGTAGCAACACCCATCGCTTACCTTCGAACTTCATCAAGCGAAGTTTCTTGATCAACCGATAATCTTCCTTGCTAGTCCCAAGGGTCACTCCGGGAAGCAACATGGGAACTTGGAAATCAACGCTCGTCGCGCTGGCCATGATGTTCTTGCGCGTTAGGTCCTGTCCAGCCCGCTCAAGTATTTTCACCAGGCACCACCCCTGGGCGTATCCATAGACATTCAGATAGTCGTTCAAGTCGCCTTGAGGCTGGTACGTTGCCATCCACGCGCGCCAGTCCTTCATCTCTCGGTCGTCCGCCCACTGTGGATCGCTTGCGTCCTTGAGATACGCGGAGCTCATTATGCCTTGAGCAGCCTCGTAGCCCGCGGGTTCAATGACTCCTGCAACGCTGCTAGCAGTTTGAGCGACGAACGTGACTGGCCGCCAACCGATCTCATAAATGCCCCGTATGATCTGGGCGCCAAACTTCGGTGTTGCGTGAAAAAAGAACACCGTTGCCTCGGAAGACTTCAATTTCGCCAGTTGAGATGTGACGGTCGGCTCTGATGTGTCGTATGTGGCTTGGCCGACGAGAAGCTCGATTTTGTCGCCAAGCCCGGCTTTGAAGCCCGTTGCGTAGTCTCGTCCGGAATCGTCGTTGGCATACATCAATGCGATCTTGGCGTCCGGCTTCTCCGCGAGCATCCGCTTGGCATAAGTGAACGCCTCATCAAAGTAGTTCGGTTGCCAGCACATCGTCCACGGATACTGCGCAGGATCGGTCAGGGTGGTCGCACCTGCGGTGAGAAGTATGCTCGGCACGCCCTTTGAGTTCAGATACTTGCGTGTCGCCAGATTGGTCGGTGTTCCCAGGCTCCCGAAGATGAAGGCGACCTCATCTTGTTCAACAAGCTTCCTGGTTTGCTCGACCGTCTTGGGTGGACTATATGCGTCGTCGAGACACAGAAGCTTGATCCGGCGACCGTTAACTCCTCCGCGATCGTTGATCATCGAGAAGAATGCTTCATGCGCTCGACCGACGACGCCGTAGGCAGATGCGGGTCCCGAGAACGGTACCGTTTCTCCGATCTTTATGTCCTGCGACGTAATTCCTGGCGTCTCCTCGGCCGCGGAGGCCGTTTTTGCACCCGCAGCAAACAATAGGCCGGCAAGAGTTTCTCGCCGCGTCAGCTTAATCATTGCTTCGTTCCCCCTCGTTTGGTTAGCTTTTTGCGTTTTCTTCACGCGCCTCCCGCTGGCCTAGCTCGATCGCGTCGCCGCCAGAGAGGCCCAGCAAGGCCGCTGCGGGCCGCGTAAATCTCCAAGGCTGTCCGCTGGCGGACGGCAGTCGCACAGCATGAGCGGTCGACCAGGGTGCTTGCGGCAGGAAGTTTGGGTCGATGGACGGCACGCGACTTCCTCGGTCACGATCATTGGCTGTGCACAGCAAGCCGCAGCCTCCGGAACGCCGGAGGTTTGCTCCTGAAATCAACGTATTATAGGCTGGATACGGAACGAGCACTCCCCGCACGCCTAAGATTTCAGTTATCGGTTTTTTCGATGAATGGTCCCAATCTGCAGAACGTGGCCACGTTTCTTAAAGTGGCGGATCTGGGCGGGTTCGCGTCGGCAGGCAGGGAGTTGGGGGTCACGCAATCTACGGTTAGTCGGCGTGTGGCGGACCTCGAGAATCATCTAGGGACCAAATTACTGGAACGCACCACGAGGCGATTGATTCTCACGGAGGCGGGAGCCCGTTATTGTGAAGCTGTTCGAGCATTGGTTGCTGGGCTTGCGGAGGCTGACGCCGATCTCAACGATGATCGCGGTCACGCCCAGGGGGCGCTTCGGATAACCGCTCCCCTTGGATATGGTCGCACGCGAGTATTGCCGGCTCTTGCCCGTTTCGCAGAATCTTACCCTCAAGTTCACTTGCAAGTAGACTTTTTCGATCGCTATGCGGATCTGCTTGCAGACGGATATGATTTTGCCGTCAGATTGGCTGAACCTCAAGTGTCGGGGCTCGACGCCAAACCCGTCGGTTGGATAACGCCGTTCCTATGCGCAACACCCAAATTTCTGAAATCGAACTCCATCAGACAGCCCGAGGATCTGCAATTGGAGCTTTGCCTTGTCCAGCGTACCTACACGCCACGGACCGTATGGTCTATTACGCATGATGGGCGTTTAAAACATCTTCAGATAAAGCCGCGAATGATCTTGAGCAATATATATGCGATTTACGACATGGCTTTGGCGGGGATCGGCGCGGCCATCCTCCCCGACTTCTTGGTCATGGATGATCTAAGGTCGGGCCGATTGACGCTCGTGTCTTCGGAGGTGGCGCTAGCGCCAGTCCCGATATTCCTGGTCTGGCCGAGCTACAAGTCGCATCTGCCCAGGATCAAGGCGCTGCGAGAGTTTCTCTTTCAGGCTCTGCAAAACTGACCTTTGCCGCTCGATAAGAAACCGACAGTTCAGCCCGCACCTACGGCTGCTGTCGACCGCGACGCGGGTGTACTAAAGAGCGATATCGCTCCTCACCGTCGGTCCGCCTTAACCCGGGATACCTCAATCCCAACGCAGAAGAAGCCCGCGGCAGGTGGGACGTCGCGCGCGATTTCTGATGTTGGAGACAGCCGCCAACACGCGTTTAGCGTACGGTCCTTGACAAGATCTGCTGGTTCGCGAAGCGTTGCTGCGCAGCAAGGCTCGTGCTCCCCGAGCCTCGCGCCTGCCGACCGAGCAGATCTGTGAGGCAGACGCGATAAAGAATATTGAAGTCCCTCGTTTAAAATATTGGTTTGCATTTCGATCAGCTTCGGGTCCGAAATGACCTGGATCGAGTTCGACTGTCTAAGAACGATGCCCAAGCGCGGACAACTCTTTGGCAGCCTCTCTTTTCGTATGGCTTGTGCTCGAGTTCGCAATTCCCGTTGCGCTGAATGACGAGCAACTAAGGAAAAGGAAGAGGAGCGTCGGTGAACAAGATAGCAGTTGCGGCGATCGCAGCAATCGCCGTGTTGTGTGGACGGTCCAGCCAGGCAGCAGACGAGTATCCGAGCAGAGCTGTTACGTTGGTGGTGCCGTTCGCGGCAGGCGGTCCGACCGACGTGACTGCGCGAATTGGCAAAGACATTGGATGATCCGACGGCATTGCAGCGTTTGACCGACCTCGGCGCTGATGCTGGGCACAGTGAGCGAGGGCCTGGCGTGTTCAAAGATCTTGTAAAACGGGAGATTGACCGCTGGACACCAATCATCAAGGCAGCCGGCGTCCAGGTCGAATAGGTCGAATAGGTCGAACGAACGGGCTTTCAACGATTGTTCGCCTGCCAAGGCGCTCAGCCTGGCGTTGTCGGCTGAAACTAGCGTTTCTTCTTAGTGCGCAAACGAGACGGAGGGCGAGAGATTTTCACAAAGGACTTGAATGCATCTGCTACGGCCCGAACCGTTGGAGAATCGATCATTCCCCGGCGCGCCACGACGCCTATCCTCCGATGGACGGGCGGGTCGAATGATATCGACTTGACATTGTCGGCCATTGCGAACGAGAACAAGCCGACTGGAATGATGGCGACTCCAAGCTTCAACTTCACTATGCTGACCATGGTTTCGATGCTGTCGAATTCCATGAAGTCGTTCACAAGGATACGTCGCTCGCGCAAGGTGGCGTCGATCACGCGGCCAACTCCCATTGCGGGATTGAAGCGAACGAACGGATAGGCTCGTAGCAAGTCGGCGATCGAGCCGCGCGCCAGGTCCTTATGTATGACGACTTTCAGTTCCTCTACGGATATTTGTTCAAAAACGACGGCCGGATCCAGCCTTTCGAGCTCCGTGACGATGGCAAGATCCAGATGCTTTTCCTCAACCTTGAATGCGAGCTCGGGCGACAGTCCGCTCCGCACCTGAATGCGAAGGCTTGAGTGATCACTGCGCAACTTTGACAGGGTTTGCGGAAGCAAGTGCGTCGCAACCGATGGAATCACCCCCAACCGCAAGGATCCGGTGAGGCCGGTGGCTGGCGCTGAAGCGAGAAGCCGGAGGGCATCGTACCGCTCGATAATCTGCCGCGCTTCGTCGACCAGGCGCCAGCCGTTGGCGTTGAGCACCGGAGGCCTGCTCGTACGGTCGAAAAGCTTCGTCCTCATATCGCCCTCGAGAGCCTTCATCTGCATGCTGACGGCAGACTGGGTCATGTAGAGCCGTTGCGCGGCGGCATTGAAGCTGCCTCCGTCAGCGATAGCCACAAGCGTTCGAAGTTGTCTGATACTCATGGACTTTAACTTAACAGAATTTGAAGTCGAGCTCATAAAATATTCGTTTGCCTTTCGATGGGCTTTGGGGCGAATTGCCGCGGTCGTCCTGTTGCCGGAAAGGGGACCAAACCATGCAGATGAAGTTGTCAGCCGAACACCTGAAGCTTCGGGCCGCTGCGCGCGAGCTGGCTGAGGCCGAGTTCGCTCCAAAGGCGGCGGAAATCGACAGGACGGAGGCCTACCCCTTTGACAACGTGGCCGCGCTCAAGCAGGCCGGCTTCATGGGATATACAATTCCCAGGGAGTACGGCGGCCGCGGTGGCAGCTTTTTTGAGGCGGCTCTCATCATCGAAGAGATGGCTCGTGTGTGCGGTGCCACGGGACGGATTACCGTCGAAGCAAATATGGGCGCCATTTCGGCCGTGATGCAGTACGGCACCGAGAAGCAGAAGCGCTTGTCTGCGGAGCTGGTGCTCGCTGGTGACAAGCCCGCCATCTGTATCACCGAACCCAACGCCGGCTCGGCCGCGACCGAGATGACGACGCGCGCCGACAAGCGCGGCGGCAGCTACATTATCAATGGCAAAAAGCACTGGATCACGGGAGGCGGCGTTTCAAAGCTTCATTTGATCTTCGCCCGCGTATTCGATCAGGCCGGGGTCGAGCAGGGCATCGGTGGGTTCATCGCGGTAGCTGGCACTCCGGGATTGATTGTTGGCAAGCGCGAACCAGCCATGGGGCTGCGCGGAATTCCCGAGACAGAGATCATCTTTAATGATCTCGAGATCAAGGAGGACATGCTTGTCCTGCCGCCACACGGCCTGCGTCGCGGCTTCGCGGATCTGATCAACGCATACAACAGCCAGCGCGTCGGCGCCGGTACCGTCGCGCTCGGGATCGCGCAAGGAGCGTTCGAGAAGGCCGTGGCTTTCGTGAAGGAGCGCGAACAGTTCGGACGGCCCATCGCCGAATTTCAGGGCCTGCAATGGATGGTTGCCGATATGGCTGTCGCCGTTAACGCGGCGCGGCTTTCGCTCCATCAAGCCGCATTGAGCGCCGACCCGTTTCCCGATCCTCTGCTGGCGGCTCAGGCGAAGATTATCGCGTCGGACACCGCCAACGCCGTCACAAATCAGGCGCTGCAGCTCTTCGGAGCTCGCGGTTATTCGCGGAACTATCCGATGGAACGCGCGGTCAGGGATGCCCGTATGTTCACGATTGCCGGCGGGACGGCGCAAGTGCTGCGGACGTTGGTCGCCTCTCGGGTGCTGGACATGAAGCTTCCACAAACCCGCGGAGGCTACAGCAGGGCGACTACCACGCTGCGTGATGCGGCTGAGTGAACATATCGCCCGCTCGCGAAGCCAATTTTCGCGCTTTCAGCTTCGGCCGTCCTCCGGTCGGATCGGAAGTCTTCCGTTGTAGGCCTCGTTCACTCGGCCCGACATGAGCTTCGGCCATGCCGGGCCGTTTCTGTGGCTCCCGCGGCGACCAGGCTATCGCTGCTCCAATAGCGAGAAGAAATTCGTGAAGGGGATGTCTTTGACGAAACCGTTGACCGGAATCCGGGTCGTGGAGCTGGGTGAACTGATCGCTGGTCCGTTTGTGGGCACACTGCTCGCCGATAACGGCGCGGAGGTAATCAAGATCGAGCGCCCGGGGCGCGGAGACGTATTGCGCCAGTTTGGTCCGATCCTCGATGGTGTGAGCGCGTTCTGGCAGGTTAATAGCCGAAACAAGAAATCAATTGTCGTCGACATCACCCGCGAAGGGGGGCTTGTCGTACTGCGAGACTTGATTGGGAAGTGCGAGATCCTGGTCGACAGTTTAAGACCAGGGGTGCTGGATCAGCGCGGATTGAGCGATGACGCTCTTCGGACGCTGAACCCCGAGATCATCATCGTACACGTGTCTGCCTTTGGGAGGGGCGGGCCAAAGTCGAAACGAGGGGGCTACGACCCGGTTGCGCAAGGCTTTTGCGGCCTCAGCTATCTGACTGGAGAGCGCGACGGTCCGCCGATGCGCGCGGGCGGGGCGGTCCCTGTCTGTGACTTCATGACGGGACTTCTCGGGGCATTTGGCGCCGTGCTGGCACTCCAGCAACGGAGGTCCGGTCTGAGTCAGATACCCGCCGTCGACGTCGCGCTCTACGATTTGGCCTTCAGAATGACTGCCCCCCTTGTCTCGTACTTCGAGGCATCCGGAAAGGCCTGGCAGCGCGATGGAAATCACAGCCTTGGAGGTGCTCCTACCGGTCATTTCATGACCGCCGATGAAAAATGGATATGTCTTTCCGTTCAAAACGACGAGCAGTTCGCCCGCTGCGCTGAACTGGTCGGCCGTCCGGAATGGCTTTCAGATCCCCGTTTCGCAACGCTCGCAGGTAGGACCGAACACCGTATTGAGATCGAGGCATGGGTTTCGAAATGGATACGACGGATGGATCGGGCAGCGGCGCTGGCCGCTTTCGAAGCACGGGCGCTCGGCGTTGGACCAATCCAATCCATTGAGGATATGGCCAGCGACGACCATCTCAACGTCAGAGGGTTGATGGCCGTAAGCGATCCAGTTCTGGGCGCGGTTAGAATGCCCCGCGCTTTGCCTATCGCTGCGAACAAGGACGACGGGCAATGGCCAGCGCCAAAACTGGGCGAGCACACCCGCCACGTGCTCTCGAACCTCCTTGGATATTCGGACCAGACGATTGCCGACATGATCAAAGACGGCCGCATAGCCGGGTAGTCGCGGACCTGCCGGATCGCTTCTTTCATCTGGTCACAGTCGCTCCTTAGAAACTTTTGCACAATGGAGAGATCTTATGTTCGACGATCGCGGATTGGAGTTGAGCTCCAACAGCGAGGACGCAGTGAGCGCCTATAACGAGGCGATCAGAAGCTTCCTTGAGTATCGGACGACGGCAATGCCTCTGGCGAAGCAGGCGGCGGACTTGGATCCGCAGTTTTGCCTCGCACACTGCTTGCGGGGCTATTTCTTCATGGTCTTCGGGACGCTCGCGGTCCTCGACAAAGCCAGGGCCGCCCTCGGGCAAGCCCAACGGACCTCCGAAGCAGCCACAGATCGCGAGAAACGACACGTCGAAGCCTTGCGCCTATGGATCGAAGGCGATCTGACGGCGGCAAACGCATGCTGGGAGCGCATCCTCTACGATTATCCGCACGACCTTCTGGCGCTGCGTCTCCATCACTTCAACAGCTTCTGGATGGGACAAACCCGCGCCCTAAGATCGATCCCCGCTTCTGTGTTGGCCGATTGGCGCAAGGACATGCCGGGATATGGAAATCTTCTCGGTATGGTTGCCTTTGGATGCGAGGAAAACGGCGATTACGCTAACGCCGAACGCTACGGGCGTGAGGCCGCCGAAGTCAGTCCAGATGACCTATGGGCGTTGCATGCTGTCGCGCACGTACTCGAGATGCAGGGGCGCCACAGTGATGGCCTGAAGTGGCTCAACCATCCGCTTGACCAGTGGAATGACCGAAACCCGTTCCGGCGGCACCTTTGGTGGCACAAGGCGCTCTTTCACATCGATGCAGGTCGTCTCGATGGCGCCCTGGAATTGTACGACTCGGCCGTGATGGGCGACAAGTCGGACTTCTATCTGGACATTCAAAATGCGGCGTCGCTTTTGGCCCGCCTGGAATTTTGTGGTGTCAATGTCGGGGCGCGCTGGGCGAAGTTGGCGGACTACGCCGAGAACCACATCGACGATCATGCGCTGGTGTTCACCGATATCCATTTCGTTATGTCCCTGGCGCGCGAAGGACGGTTCGGTGCAGCGAGGCGGCTCATTGAATCGATGAAGGCCTATTCTGCCGACGAACTGAAATACGTAAGTGGCGTCATTCAAAAGCTCGGGGTGCCGCTTTGCGAGAGCATCATCGCCTTCGAACAAGGTCGGTATGATGATGTGGTCGACGGGATCTTGCCGCTGCGCCATGTCACAGGTCCTGTCGGCGCGAGCCATGCACAGCGCGATATCTTCGATCAATACCTTCTTGAGGCGGCTCTTCGTGCCAACAAGATCCCACTCGCTCAAAAGCTACTTCAGGAGCGCAGGTTCTTGAAACCTGGCAGCCACGAGAGCGACTACAAGCAGGCCAGACTGCAAGGATCGCGGGCCTAGAAACGCCTTGTACGGCTCAGCGGAAATTTCGCGCCAGCGCCGGGCGGAGCGGCGTTCAACGGTCCTCGCGCCGCTGCAGGCGGTTCGCGCGAACGGTTTGAAATCCGCGGGAGGCGCCGAGCGGAGAAGATGGCGCGACCTTCGCCAGCCGCCGGCAACGTCCGATATGATCAGGCTCCACGGCAAAACAAGCGGAGGTATCCTTGGAGAGTTCTCTTGAAGCGATGGCGAAGTGCATCCAGAGCGGGATGACTGTCGCTCTACCGGTAGACTACGCGGGCGTATCAATGACCATGACGCGCCAGATGATCCGGCGCGGTGCGAATGATCTGCACCTGGTCTGCGTTCCCACGGGAGGCCTTCAGGTCGATCAGCTCATTGGAGCCGGCTTAGTCGGAATAGTCGAGACGAGCGCGATTTCATTGGGCGAGGCCGGCAGCGCGCCTCGTTTCAACGCCGCCGTGAAGGAGGGGGCAATTCGTTTGATGGACGCGACCTGTCCGGCGATCCATGCCGGCTTGTTGGCTGCACAGAAAGGCGTTCCATTTTTGCCCATGCGAGGGCTGATCGGAACAGACCTGCTCCGACACCGGGATGACTGGCGGGTAATCAACAATCCGCTCGCCGATGCTGCGGATCCGATTGTCTTGATTCCGGCTATCAAGCCCGACGTCGCGATCTTCCACGCCCCGATGGCCGACCGTTTCGGGAACGTCTGGATTGGCCGTCGCCGCGAGCTCGCAGCCATGGCCTATGCGGCAACTGCTACAATAGTCACCGTGGAACGCATCGTGGAGGAAAACCTGCTCGCGGACGAGCTGACGGCTGCAGGAGTATTGCCGGCCCTATACATTGCCGCATTCGGACGAGCTCCGCGAGGCGCGTGGCCCTACGGTCTATGGGGGGAATATCCTCCCGATCTGGCAGAGCTCACTCGCTATGCGCAGGCAGCACGGACGGCCGATGGCTTTTCAAGATATATGGCCGACGTCGGCGCGGAGACAGTGTCGTGACCGATGTCCTTCCCCGCGAGATACTGATCTACACCATCGCGCAGCTGTTGGACGGCGTCAGACATGTGGCCGTGGGGGCATCGTCGCCGATTCCTGCCGCCGGGGCGATGCTCCTGCGTGCACTGAAGGCTGCCAAAGGAGAAGCTGGCCCGCGCATTTCGATTCTCGGCTCGGTTGAGCACAATTTCTTCACCAATGCTTCGGCGGAGCTGTTCGATTGCGCTGGCCAGGGGCGCATTGATGCATTCTTTCTTGGCGGAGGTCAGATCGATGGGGCCGGCAACGTCAATCTTGTCGGAGCAGGAGGCTATCCGCAGTCGAACGTGCGCTGGCCTGGATCCTTCGGCTCGGCCTATCTGTATTTCGTTGTCCCGCGGGTCATAATTTTTCGCGAGGAACATTCGCCCCGTGTTTTCGTCGACAAGGTCGATTTTGTAAGTGCGCCCGGGATCAGCGATGAGGGGGTCTTCCGAAGTGGGGGGCCGATCGCACTGCTGACGGGCAAGGGTCTGTTCCGATTCGACAAATCGCGTCCTGGTTTCGTCCTCGATAGCGTTCATCCGGGGCACGATCTGGATGAAATCAAGGCGTCGACGGGCTTCAGATTCGAGCATGCCGACCAGCCCAATCGGACGGCGTCGCCCGGTGCATCAACGCTAAGCTTGTTCCGCGGTAAGGTGCTCGACGAGCTTGCCGAGACGTATGGCGAGTTCGCAGCGCAGATGCGCGCTGCGCTCGCCTGATGTCGTGTAGAGAGATTATCCGCTCAAGGCCAGGCGAAGAGCACGGTAGGTTGCAAGATCTTCGCCTGACGGAAGATCAACTCATCGTCGGCATGACGAACTCGGCACCAGACCGGATGCCGGTAGGCCATCGCGTGGTGATGGTCTTGAGTTTGGTGTAGAACCGCACCCCCTCGGGACCATGCATGTGATGATCGCCGAAGAGAGAGGCCTTCCAACCGCCGAAGGAGTGAAATGCCATCGGTACCGGAATTGGCACATTAATACCGACCATGCCTACTTGGATTTGATGCGCAAATTCGCGGGCCGCATCGCCGTCGCGCGTGAATATGGCGGTACCGTTGCCGAACTCGTGCTCGTTAATCATATCGGCTGCTTGGTCGTATGTCTTGACGCGTGCGACGGCGAGCACAGGTCCAAAGATCTCCTCTTTGTAGATCTTCATGTCGGTTGTGACGTTGTCGAAAAGGGATCCCCCGATGAAGTATCCCTTTTCATACCCCTGACGCCGAAAATCCCGGCCATCAACGACAAGCTTTGCTCCCTCGTTGACGCCTTCATCAATGTATCCGCGGACCTTGTCGAAGTGCTGCTTCGTCACCAGAGGTCCCATCTCGGCGTCGGGATCTGTTCCCGGGCCGATATTCAGGGCGCGGACCTTTGGCGCGAGCTTTTCGATCAATCTGTCAGCGGTGGTGTCTCCGATGGGCACCGCCACCGATATTGCCATGCAGCGCTCGCCCGCGGAGCCATAAGCTGCCCCCATCAGCGCGTCGACGGCCTGATCCATGTCGGCGTCCGGCATGACGATCATATGGTTCTTCGCGCCGCCAAGCGCCTGGCATCGCTTTCCGTGCTGGGTAGCCGTCTCGTAGATGTAGCGCGCGATCGGGGTCGACCCGACGAAGCTGACGGCGACGATACCAGGATCAGACAAAATGGCGTCCACGGCTTCCTTATCACCTTGGACGACGTTGAAGACGCCGTCAGGAAGTCCAGCTTCCTTCAGCCATTGCGCGACAACCAGGGACGCGGAGGGATCGCGCTCGGAGGGCTTGAGAATGAAAGTGTTGCCGCAGGCGAGGGCCACCGGGAACATCCACATCGGAACCATGGCCGGAAAATTAAAGGGCGTGATCCCAGCGACGACGCCGAGCGGCTGACGTAGCGAGTGGCTGTCAACGCGCGTTCCGACGTTCTCCGTAACCTCTCCCTTGAGCAGCTGCAGTGCACCGGTCGCGAATTCCACCACCTCCATTCCGCGCTGGATCTCTCCCTTGGCGTCTGAAAGGACTTTGCCGTGCTCCGCGGTAATGATCCGCGCGAGCTCGTCTATGCGGTCCTCGAGAATCCGCAGGAAACGGTTGAGGATGCGAGCGCGTCGCAGAGCAGGTGTATTCGCCCAAGCCGGGAACGCCTTCCGAGCAGCGATCACTGCGGATCGGACATCTTGAGTGGAGGCCAGTCCCAGAATTCCCGATTGTTCGCCGGTGGCAGGATTGTAAACGGCCGTGGTGCGGGGGCCTTGGCTTGGCACCAACTCACCATTGATGAAACTCAAAATGGACGCCTGCATGGTCTTTTTCTCAAAACTAAGCTTGATCGCTTGCGGTATGGAGCGCATAAAATTGCATCTCAACGGCCGAACTCGCGGCTCCGTTGTGCAGAAATCGTAGTCGATGGATTGGGAACGAGTTCGGATATTCCTTGAGGTCGCAAGAGCGGGATAGATCCTGAAGGCGTCGAAAAGCCTGCGGCTAAATCATGCGACGGTAGCGCGACAGCTCACGGCGCTGGAGCGGAGCCTGAACGCCAGGCTGCTCGACCGACACACATCTGGCTGCACTCTGACCGCAGCGGGGGAAGCCTTAGTCGCTGCCGCCGAGCGCGCCGAGAGCGAGTTCCTTCGGGTCGGCTCCAGCATTGGAGGCGCCACGGAGGCGATCACTGGCACTGTGCGCGTCGGTGCCCCCGACGGCCTCGGCAACTACTTTCTCGCTGACCGCCTCGGAGCGCTCGCGGCGAGCCATTCGAAGCTGGTGGTCCAACTCGTTCCGTTGCCCCGGGTCTTTTCACTGTCCCGGCGCGAGGCTGACATTGCGATTACGTTGGATCGTCCCAAACAGGGGCGGCTTATCCTGTCAAAGCTGACAGACTACACGCTGAGCGTCTACGCTGCAGAGAGCTATCTCGAGCGCGATGGATCGATCGCCAGTCAGGCCGAGTTGGCTGGCCGCCTGTTCGTAACGCATGTCGAGGATTTTGCTTACAGTCGCGCGCTGGACTACGCCTCCGTTCTCGGCCGTCTCATGGCACGCAGATACGAGTGCGGCAGCGTGGTCGCACAAATGGAGGCGGTGCGCGCCGGCCATGGCGTTGGCATTCTCCACGACTATGCGGCGCAGCGATATCCTGAATTGCGGCGCTTGCTGCCAGAGGTTCGCTTCGTGCGAAACTATTGGATAACGTCTCATCCCGACATGCACGAGACGCGACGCGTGAGGGAGGTGCATCGGTTTATATCGGGATCCGTAAAGGCAGCCAGATCGACATTTGTTTCGAATTGAGCGGCGCGATTACAAGCGGCCGATCCATCCAGCGCTAGGTTAGCACGTTTGGAACGATACAGAAGCTGACTGATATCAGAAAGATCAGCGACAAGGTTACGGCCGCCGTCACCCAGGCTCCGACTTGCCCGATTACGCGAAGATCCACGCCGAGGCCAAGCGCCGTCATAGACAAGATGGTGAGGACGCTCGCGATATATCGGATAGGTGAGATGAAGACGTCGGCAATCAGCGATAGTCATCACTTCGAGTTCCACGCTGGCGAAGGACATTGGGGCATCCCCGATCTCGATGGTGATTTTGGCCCCCAACCCATCGATGCCCGCAAAGCGCGCCTCTCCGATATCGTTCGCGAGACCGGCGCCAAGACGATCCACTACCTCTACGACTTCGGCGAGGGCTGGGATCGTGCGATCAAGCTCGAAAAATGGTTCGACAACACGCCGACAGGCGGTCTTCCGCTATTGCTTGATGCCATCGGCCGGTGCCCTCCGGAGGATGTCGGAGGGCCGACCGGCTGCGCCAACTACCTCGAAGCCATTGGCGATCCTACCGATTCACAGCGCGAAAATATGCGCATCTGGGGCCCAGAGCGGTCGATCCGAACGTCATCGAGCGGCAGGCGCTCGACGCCGCCGTCAGCGCATTGTCGGAAACGCTTACCCTCAAGCCGGTGCCCAAATGGGAAATCATGCGGGTCAGCGATCTTAGCTCAGGCATGATAAGTTGCGTCCGAGGCGAAAACGGCCGCTGCACGTTGTGCTGGGAGGGTCAGTCGCCTTCATGTCTTGCGAGGGGGTCCTGAAACATCCCGGAGCGGCGCCGTGGCCCCCGAGCATATTCTTACTTACCCAGTGCTCAAGGGGCTTGAATCGCGCGTTACGTCAGGTGGTAGGATTTCTGAAGTAGGATCAGAACTTCGGCCAGAAGCCGCGTGGCGGGTGCTAACATTGCGAATGTCTCAAGCTCCAAAGCGCACTCCGCTACCTGAGTGTGTGGCGTTTCCCTTGTGCGTTGGTGTCGGAAACCAGCGCGTTGCCGTGGCGGAGCGGTGCTTCCGTGGTGCCTCTACTATGAGGGCGGGGCGCGCAATAGCGCGCGCTCACTGCCGTCAAAGCGTAAGTGCGTCGCAGCGTTTACCCGCAAACAGGATGATGACGCGTTTGCAAAGAAAAATACTGAAGGATAGGCGGCTTAACAAGGATAGGCGGCTTAACAGAGAGTTGGTTAAGCATGAGCGACGAGTGGGTTGGGCTTGCTGTGCACATCGCTATGCAACAGCCCTTATTGTGATTGCGATAGCAATGTGTGTGGACTGCTCAGGTGCACTGCATCTGACCTTAGAAGTCTTGACATCCTGCGGGTGCCAGGCGTGCCTGCGCTTCTGTAACCACCTCGCAGGGCGAGCGCATGTGGATGTTGCCTTTCGATAAGGTCGAGGGTGTAGGTGTCGCATGCTAGCCGCATGAAGAAGGACGAAACGAGGTGTCAACAAGCGTCGATCGTCCCGGGTCGAAAGTGAGTCGCCCAGCTGCATTTTTGACTGGAATGACACCGAGCAGTCCAACCGATGTGATGTTGGAGATTTCGTCGATCTCGGTGCGTCGTGAGGGAGCGGTGGTCTGCAAGGACGTTGCCCCGATGCTGATCAATGTGTCCGAGACGCTGCTCGGCCGTGCGCAGGTGGGGTTCATCTCAGGTGAGGAGCGGAGGCATGTTTGATGCTGGGGTGCACACACTTGTGCGAAAAATGACGATCCGCGCTTGCCGGCTGTGGCTAGTCGCGTCTTGACACGGCGTAAGGAGCTCCGCTCTGAGGTGCCAAAGCAAAGTCGTTGAGGCCGCCGCGGCGGCAGGGCAAGCGCCAAACGTTGTACTTGGCGCATTCCCGCTTGCATGGGAGGTGAATTTTGACGGGAGTTGACCGGCGCGGGAATGCGCTCAGCGGATCAGGTGCGCGCTGGTCCCGAACTGAACCTGATCTTGACGATGAACAAGATGGCACGACGTTTAGTTCTATCGTGCAGGGCTTGGGCCCTGAAGATCGAGATCCAGGGGCGTCCTCCGCTGAAAGGGCCCCTTCGGCCAGCGATGTCCTGCCCCGCACGTCAGCCGATGCTCTCCTCGATACGCGTGACGGCCAAGCCGGTTTTCGCTATTTGCCGCATCCTAGCGCGCCAGCCTGGGAGGAAAGTTCGTCGCGTTCCGGTGCCGAGGGCCGTCGTGCCGATGAGTCCAGGAGCTCACAACAAGGCGCCCCTTCCTCGCACAGGCAATCCGTATCCGACTTGGATCGGGGACAGAAAAGGCTGCGCGTCGAGGATGTTGCCGCGCAGAACATCGGTAGCGGTAGCTCGGAGCGATCTCATAGGCGTCATCGTGGCGCGCCAACTCGGCAAGAAGGCCCACCGCGTTCTGGCGGCGAATCATGGCGCGCCGGTCGAGCGCCCGCAAGCTCGCAAACAGACGCACTCTCGCACAGGGATACGGTGTCCGACCGGGGGGCCGGACCAAAAAGGCGGCGCATGGAGGGTGTCGCCACGCAGAGCAATGCAATCTCAGAACAACAATCCAATGCAGCTCTACACGCGATTTATTTCGCCCGTGACATCGTTGGCTTCTCGCGTGCAGTGGTGGAGTATGACAGGCGGCTGGCGGGGGCGAGCGATGGGGGTCATGCAGCCTTCATGCAAAAGGCCGCCGCCCGGTTCGGAAGTCAATTCGTTGCACGCTTCGAGGACGATATTCGCCGCGGGAAGTCGTGGGGCTATGCCACGGCATGCAACGCGGTGAGTCGCGAGGCCGGAGGTCAGGACGGTATCGAAGCTTGCAAAGCGATGGCAGCTCGGGTGTCGCAGCTTGATGGTGCGTCAATGCGCGAAATCGAACCCAAAGCTCTTTCGCTCTTTGCGGTATCATTCGGTCGGCACCCGCAGTCGAAGACATGCCGCAATGGAACGATCAGAATCGCCGAATTTTGCCGGGATGAACACGGGGCACTTGGGGCGCTGAATAGTCAAAGTCTATCGTTGCTGGCAAATGGTTTCAGCAAGTGGCCACAGCGGGCGGAAACTCGTCAGGGCACGGAAGCCATCGCCCGTGAAGTCCGGCGCCGCGCCCACCGCCGTCTTCGGCTTTCTGACTTTAATCACCAGGAGTTGGCTAATTTGGTGAACGGGTTCAGCAAATGGCCCGAAGCAGCCGACTGTCGTGACGCTATGGTCGCGATCGCCGGTGAGGTCCTTCGCCGCACTCGCAGCGACTTCGGGCTCCCTGCTTTTAATCACCTGGACTTGGCAAACCTGGTGAACGGTTTTGGTAAGTGCCCGGAAGAGGATGTCTTTTGCCAAGCCACAGCCACGATCGCGGGTGAGATCCTCCGCCGTGACCGGCTGTCTGACTTCACTCACCAGGAACTGGCGAACCTGGTGAACGGCTTCAGCAAGTGGCCGGAAGAGGCGGCGTCTCGCGAAGCCGCAGGCGCTGTCGCCGGTGAGGTCCTCCGTCGTGACCGCCGTGTCGGGCTTTCTGAATTTAGTCAGCAAGAGCTGGCGAACCTAGTAAACAGCTTCACAAAATGGCCGGAAGAGGAGTGGTCGCGCAAAGCCACTGAAGCAATTGCCGCAGAGGTTGGTCGCCGCACCGCCGACAGCGGGTTCGGGCTCTCTGATTGTAATCACCAGGACCTCGCGAACCTAGTGAACGGTTTTAGTAAATGGCCGCAGGAGGCGGTCTATCGCCAGGCCACGGTCCAAATCGCCATAGAACTCTCTCGCCGCGCCCGTGAGCAAGGGCTCTCTCATTTTACGCCGCAGGACCTGGCGAACTTGGTGAACGGTCTTAGCAAATGCCCGGACGATGCGAATTATCACCAAGCCACAGTTGCGATCGCCAGCGAGGTCATTCGACGCCGCGCCCAATTCTCTGATTTTACTGACCAGAACCTGACGAACCTGGTGAATGGTTTCAGCAAGTGGCCACAACAGGTGGACTGTCGCTGCGCCGCGGTCGCAATCGCCGGTGAGGTCTTTCACCGCGACGACCGGCTCTCTCATCTTGCTCGGCCGGCGCTGGCGACATTGGTGAACGGTTTCAGCAAGTGGCCGGAAGAGGCGGCGTCTCGCCAAGCCACGGTCGCGATCGCCGGTGAGGTGCTTCGCCGCGCCCACACCAACGTCGGGCTCTCAGATTTTAGTCACCAGGAGCTGGCGAACCTGGTGAACGGCTTCAGCAAGTGGCCGGAGGAGGCGGCGTCTTTGCAAGTCACAGTCGCGATAGCAAACGAGGTCCTCCGCCGCGGCGCCCGGCTTGGTGACTTTACTCACCAGCAGTTGGCTAGTCTGGTCAACGGTTTCGGCAAATGGCCGGAAGAGGAATGGTCTCGCCAAGCCACCGGAGCGATCGCGGGTGAGGTTCTTCGCCGCAGCGCCCGGCTCGGTGACTTTACTCACCAGCACCTGGCTAATCTGGTGAACGGTTTCAGCAAGTGGCCGGATGAGGCGGTCTGTCGCGACGCCGCGGTTGCAGTCGCAGCTGAGGTCGTTCGCCGCGACGACCAGCTCTCTCATCCTACTCACCAGGCACTGGCGACATTGGTGAATGGGTTCAGCAAGTGGCCGGGAGAGGCGGCGTCTCGCCAAGCCACAGTCGCCATCGCCGATGAGGTCCGTCGCCGCGCCCGGCGCGGCGAGTTCGGGCTCTCTGATTTTAATCATCAGGACCTGGTGAACCTGGTGAACGGTTTCAGCAAATGGCCGGAAGAGGCGGGATATCAGCAAGCCGCAGACGCGATCGCGCATGAGGTCCTTCGCCGCGGCCGGCTCGGTGAGTTTACTCACCCGCACTTGGCTAATCTGGTGAACGGTTTCAGCAAATGGCCGGACGGGGCGGATTGTCGCGAGGCGACGGTCGCAATCGCGGGGGAGATCCGTCGGCGCCAGCTCTCCGATTTTGCTCCGCACGAACTGGCCAATCTGGTAAATGGTTTCAGCAAGCGGCCGGAAGCAGCGGCATCTCAGCAAGCCACAGTCGCAATCGCGCATGAGGTCCTCCGCCGCGAAGCCCGGCTCTGTGACTTTACTCACCAGCACCTGGCTAATCTGGTTAACGGCTTCAGTAAGTGGCTGGAGACGGCGGACTGTCGCGACGCCAGCGTCGCAATCGCACGGGAGGTCCTTCGGCGCCAGCTCTCTGATTTTGCTCCGCAGGGACTAGCGAACCTGATGAACGGGTTCAGCAAATGGCCGGAAGAGGCGGCCCTTCGCCAAGCCACAGTCGCGATCGCCAACGAGGTCCTTCGCCGCGGCGCCCACCTCTCTGATTTTAACCACCGGCACTTGGCTAATCTGGCGAACGGTTTCAGCAAATGGCCGGATGAGGTGGATTGTCGCGTGGCGACGGTCGTGATTGCGGGCGAGATCCGTCGGCGCGAGCTTTCTGATTTTACGCACCAGGAGCTGGCTAATCTGGTGGCCGGGTTCAGCAAGTGGCCGGAAGAGGCGGCCCTTCGCCAAGCCGCAGTCGCGATCGCCAACGAGGTCATTCGCCGCGGCGCCCACCTCTGTGATTTTAACCACCAGCAATTGGCTAATCTGGTGAACGGTTTCAGCAAGTGGCCGGAATCGCCGGACACTCGCGATGCCACGTTTGCGATCGCGGGCGAGGTCCTCCGCCGCGGCGCCCGGCTCGGTGACTTTACTCACCGGCAGTTGGCTAGTCTGGTCAACGGTTTCGGCAAATGGCCGGAAGAGGAATGGTCTCGCCAAGCCACCGGAGCGATCGCGGGTGAGATCCTTCGCCGCGGCGCCCGGCTCGGTGAGCTTACTCACCAGCAGCGGGCTAATCTGGTGAACGGTTTCAGCAAGTGGCCGGATGAGGCGGTCTGTCGCGACGCCGCGGTTGCAATCGCAGCTGAGGTCTTTCGCCGCGACGACCAGCTCTCTCATCTTACTCAGCAGGCACTGGCGACATTGGTGAATGGGTTCAGCAAGTGGCCGGGAGAGGCGGCGTCTCGCCAAGCCACAGTCGCCATCGCCGATGAGGTCTGTCGCCGCGCCCGGCGCGGCGAGTTCGGGCTCTCTGATTTTAATCATCAGGACCTGGTGAACCTGGTGAACGGTTTCAGCAAATGGCCGGAAGAGGCGGATTGTCGCGAGGCGACGGTCGCAATCGCGGGGGATATCCGTCGGCGCCAGCTCCGCGATTTTGCTCCGCACGAACTGGCCAATCTGGTAAATGGTTTCAGCAAGTGGCCGGAAGCGACGGCATCTCAGCAAGCCACAGTCGCAATCGCGCATGAGGTCCTCCGCCGCGAAGCCCGGCTCTGTGACTTTACTCACCAGCACCTGGCCAATTTGGTCAACGGCTTCAGTAAATGGCTGGAAACGGCGGACTGTCGCGACGCCGGCATCGCAATCGCACGGGAGGTCCTTCGGCGCCAGCTCTCTGACTTTGCTCCGCAGGGACTAGCGAACCTGGTGAACGGGTTCAGCAAGTGGCCGGAATCGCCGGACTCACGCGATGCCACGTTTGCGATCGCGGGTGAGATCCTCCGCCGCAACGAACTCTCTGATTTTGCCCCGCAGGGATTGGCTAATCTGGTGAACGGTTTCAGCAAGTGGCCGGAAGAGGTGGCACCTCAGCAAGCCACAGTTGCGGTCGCCAACGAGGTGCGTCGACGCCAGCTCTCTGACTTTGCTCCGCAGGGACTGGCGAACCTGGTGAACGGTCTCAGCAAGTGGCCGGAATCGCCGGACTCACGTGATGCCACGTTTGCGATCGCGGGGGAGATCCTCCGCCGCAACGAACTCTCTGATTTTGCCCCGCAGGGATTGGCTAATCTGGTGAACGGTTTCAGCAAGTGGCCGGAAGAGCTGGTATCTCAGCAAGCCACAGTTGCGATTGCCAACGAGGTCCGTCGGCGCCAGCTCTCTGACTTTGCTCCGCAGCACGTGGCGACCTTGATGAACGGGTTCACTAAGTGGTCGGAAGAGCCGGCGTGCCGGCAGGCCACGATGGACATCGCGCGCGGGTTGGGCGCGCGAGGGCAACGATTCGGTGCATTCACCACGTCTGAGCTGAGCATGCTCGCCAATGCTCTGTCGCGAACGATCATGAGCGCGGAGGACAGTGGGGACATTGCGGACGCCGCTCTGTCGAAGGATCGATTGCACAAGCTCGCCCACTACCTGCATTATGACGATGATCGCCTAAAGCAGGCGGACGTTCTGCACATCGCAACTATTTTCAAGGGACTGGGTAAGGCTCGGCTGGCTGATGATTTCGGCATGCTCGCACGGACAGGCTTGAATCGGCTCGCGGAATTGCGTCAAGCCCCTGATTTCACAATCCAGAACGATCTGGAAACTATGGGTAACCTGTGTGCTGCTCTGCTGCCGCTGGCGCGCAGCCCGCAGAGGCCGCTGCGCTGGCACCGCAGGCAGACCCTCGGCCTGCTCAACGACCTCCAACCCGTGATCGAGCACAAGATCGAGGCGCATCTGAACGCAAGCGATGCCGAGCGGACCCGTGGGCCGCTTGCGAGCCGCTGCCCCGCTTTGTCGATCTATCAGACGCTCAAGGCCCGCGCGGTCCTGGCGCGATTGTTCAGGCCACCGTATGTCGAGGGCAACAAGCCCGATTTACGGATCAGGCAGCAAGAGCTGCAGCATGGGACCAGAGAGATCCTGGCCGGCGTACGCGACTTGATTCAAGGCGATCTTTCCAGCATGAGCTGGAATTTGATCGCGCAGATCGAGGCAGACAATCCAGTGGATGTGCTGGACTTGTTTATGAAGCAGGATGCAGCGGCGATCCAGGCGCAACATACTGCGTCGGTCTTCGACGTGCACCAGGTCTTGCGAGCCATGGACCACGCGCCACGTTCTCCGCAGGGTGACGCGGGACTGATGCAGTTGCCGGTGGTGGACATGCAGGGGCGGCCGGTGGCCACGGAGCCGGAGAGACGGTATTCAATTTTTCATCGCCTGACCTCGGGGGCCGTGCCCGTGGTCGCGGTGCAACTGCCAGCACCTCCGAGCGCCTTCATGCTGGCGCGGACGATGAGCGTCAATGGTGTACCATACCGCATGGACCTGTTCGGCGGCAGCAAGTTAAAGCCGCCGCGATTGAGCGTGGCTCAGGTTGCGGCCCGCGCTCCGGGCGAGCTTGCAAGGCCTTCCGGGGGAAAGCTGCTGGCGATTCCCTATGCCGAAACCGCACCGGGCACGGCCTTCGAGCAGCTGTCGCGCGCCTGGGCCCCCTTCAAAGAGGCCTATTATTACACGCAGCGCAGAGGTTTTGCGGCGCCTCCTGCGATCAAAGGTCTATCACCTCACGACTACGCGCTGGAAGGCGCCTTCAAACTGGCGCTGCTGCCGGACCGCGCTGCCAATGAGGAGCATCCTTTCAAGCTGCGGGGGCCGGACGGCTGGATTGCATTGCGACCGCATGACGGCTGCGGCTTCATCAGAGCCTCGCTGGCCAACCTTATGCCAGCGGTTCGCCGCGCCGGCGAGCGGGAAGGGCCTGACCGACTGCCTGCCTATGGTGAGGGAAGGAAATCACCTCTGCCAGTCTCGGCCTTGCAACATTATCCCGGCAGCCAGCAAGTGGCGGATGAGGCGCGCGAGAAGGCCTGGAGCTGGCTTAAGAGCCGAGAAGAGCAAAAGCTGTCGTCCGAGGAGCTCTTTCGCACCGTGACGGCGGCAAACATCAATGGTCCGGGCGCAGTCGCTGTCCCGTCCGCTGATGGCTGCCTCCATGTGGGGACGCTCAAGAGCGAGACCTTGAACGGTGGTGGCGTGCTGATCGGGCGAACGCCTTATGACAAGCCCAACATCTGTCCGTTCGCGCCCGACCTGGTCAGGTCGGCCGCTGATGGGGACCCGACTGCGGCGTTCCTCGATCAATGCGTGACCATGCAGTACAGTTTCAATGTCGCCCAGAAGTCGGGAGAGGACTTGGCAGCCGACGATCCGACTTTCTTTGCCAAAGGACTTCTGATCGTGGTGCCGGATGAGATATGGCCGGCCGACTTCGCCGACCGGGGGCTCGTGATGTCGACCGAGGACGTCAAGTGCCATTCGAGCTGGACTAAGGGCAAAGACCGCGCGAAGGCAGACACAGCGGTCGACTGCGTCGGCATCCTGCAGGCGACCGAGATGTTCGCCCCGGGGTCGGTGGTTGCCGTGCCGCCAGCGGAGCAAAAGAAGCTTGACGGCGACTTCGATGGGGACAGCCTCGTCATCGTCGCCGACCGGCCGCAGCTCTACGAGCATGTTCGGCAGTTCTATCAAGAGGAGCAAGCTCGCGGATTTCGTTCGTTCAAGCCGCCAAAGTCGCATACTCCCGCGATTGAGGACGGTCGCTACAAGTTCAGTCGTGCCAGCCAGATCGTTGCCGCCACGCAGAATGTTCTGGAAGTTTATACCGGCCTGCAGCTAGGCTTTCTGGCTCAATCCCATGAAGCCCGACAGTGGTTTGCCGAGCGTGCCATCTTCGGCATGTACGAAGGCATTCACCATGAGCTCAAGCGAGACATCCGTGGTCTGTTGGAGCAGGAACAGGTCAATGCTCAGGACATCCGGGACAAGCTCGAGAACGCGCGGCGAGAGCTCGAGCTGGCAGACCATCCGGTCGCACGCGAGATCGCCGCGTTGCTCCTCGCCGAGCTCGAGGCGTGGGCCGCCACGCAGCACGCGCAAGTCCCGCCCGAAACAGCCGGCAATGTGAGCGAGGCACAGCTCGCAATGAGCCAACCGCTCCACCAGCTGTTTCCCGAGCTGGCCGAGACCTATCCGGCGACGGCTCAGCCACGCGACCGCGTCCAGCTTCTCCTCGACCGTTACCCGACGCGCCTCGACCCACGACCGGATGGTTACAATCCGCACGACCTCGTGCAAAGCGCAAACAATCTCTTGAGCCTCGGCATCAAGGTCGGAACGGACGCCTATAAATCCGACACTGGCGCCCACATCTTTATGATCAAGAGCCGGTTTCTTCAGCACCTGCTGCAACAGACACCGGGGTTGAAATCGGTGCCCTACACCAAGACCATGGCGGCTACCCTCCACCAGGGTCGGTTCGATGTCGATGCGACATTGGAGGATCTCAAGGATAATCCGACGCTGGCGGCTTCGGTCATGCAAGCCTCGATCAAACTCGCTGCCGAGCAGGGCATTCTGCCTGAGTCCTCGGTCCGAGGGCTTGCTGCCGACGATTCCGCCGCCACATTCACATTGACTCGCGAGCAGGCCGCACAGCGCGCCCAAATGGAGGCTTCCCGCGCTCAAGCCGAAGAGAAGGACATCACCCAGACGGCAGTCTCGGTTGCCGAAGCCCTCAGGAGAGCGGACATCGAGGTGAAGATGCCCCACTTCGCTCGGCGTTTGAGATCGGAAATGTCGCTCACAGACCAGCTGATCGGCATGCAGGTCCCGTTTGAGACCAGCACCCAGCTGGTCAGCAACGCTGTACGCCACGTCTTCGAATTCTCCGCCAGGGATTTTACACGTGCCTTCAAGAAAGCCAATCTCGTCTTCGACGAGAGCGGCTATGCTGAGGTCAGAACGATCAACTCGTTCAGGACGCGATCGCCGACCTTTGTCGGCATCAAGACTGTGTTCGCTACACCGGGCGGCTACCGCTTCGAGGCGGAGTTCCACACAGCGGACAGCTACAAGGCCAAGCTCGACAATCACGACATGTACAAGGAGCTGCAGAAGCTGCAAAGGCTGCAGCGAGAGAGCCGGGAGCCCTTGGATCAGTCCATAGCCGGGCAACTCTTGGAGCGCGTGCGACAGGCCTGCGACAGGGTTGTCATTCCCGACGGGGCCATAGAGATCCCCCACTGGGAAGCCGACGCGGATAGTACACTTGGTGCTAGCCTAACTCGCCGGTTGCAAGTGACCCAGCCGAGACGCACGGCGCACTCCCCGATGGCAACAGAGATTCTTGGCGCCCTGGGCGTGCGACCGATCGTGCTCGTAGGCCTTCCGGCGGCCGGCAAATCCACCATCGGACCGCGGCTCGCGAAACGACTGGGGCTGCCTTTCATCGATCCGGACAAACACATTGAGAAGGTGACCCGCATGTCGATATCGGAGATTTTCGCGACAAAAGGCGAGCGGTGGTTCAGGGATCATGAGGCGGCGATGATTGCGCAATCGCTCGAGAAAGGGCCCGTAGTGCTTGCGACCGGTGGCGGCTCGCTCATGCGTGAGGAGACCCGGGACCTGATCGGCAAAAATGCGGTCTCGATCTGGCTCGACACCGACAAGGGCCAGATTTGGAGGCGCCTCGCAAAGGATAAGAGCCGCCCATTGCTGCAGACCGACAACCCACATAAGACCTTCAACGATATGGTCGAGACGCGCACCCCGCATTACCGCCAGGCCGATCTCACCGTCGTCCCGAGCGAGAAGACGGACAACAGCAACGCAGATGTATGCATGCAGGCGCTGCACGCCTATCTTTGCGGCGATCGCGCCTCGGTACGGCAGTGACGTCACGTTCAGGGCTGCCATGCGGAGGAACCGTCAGATATCCACGGCGGTCTTGGCTCTCTGGGTGATCTGAATGCGCCCAAATCGCCCGAACTGCGTGACGGAGCTCTTTCTGCGCCGATGTTTCGGCACACATGACCCGATGCTCACATGGGGGCTTTGTCACCCGACAGCCTCGCTCCACGGCCGCGGCGGACTGGCGCTCAGTGCTGTCTGGGATGCGGCTGGAATCCGGAGTGGCGTAATCTCCGACGTCGTGAAGCTATCTGATTACGCGGCGAGGTCAATTGGCTGATCAATGGGCTTTGTGGCGAGCGTTTTCCAGCCGTCGACCCTGCGCATGTTGATCTGGCCGGAGCGAGCAAAGCCCAGAACAACATTGCCGCGGTGTCCGCTGATAGCAACACGGTCCGCGCCTTGATCCGTCGCTTGAACTCTTCGTGCAGCCGCTCGATTGCATTCGCAACCGGTATGAGATTCTCGGCGCCAACGTTCCGCTTCGACATTCTACATCGTGGCGTATGGTGCGACCATCGGTAGGGAGCCACTCGGGGGAGCAGATTGTTGGGATTGGTTTTGCATATAGCGCGACAATCTGGCTAGGAAGCGCGCTCTCATCCTGATTGGGTTCTTCCGCACATTTGGTGCAGCTTGAGTAGCTGGGGTTGGACAGGTTGCCCGGTCATACTCAAGCAGCCAGAAGGACGCGTCGACGCAATAGCGGATAGCTTGCCCGGCCATACATTTGTCGTTTGATGGCTTTGATCCTGCTGATCTGGCCTTCGACAGGACTGGTTGTCCAGGGGGTTGTTATTGCCGCTCGGACCGCGTCGATGTCGCGCGCGATGCCGTTGGCGAGGCTCTTGAGCTCGCTGGTGGCTGCTTGTGCGATCCATTTATCGAGCTCGGCGATGTCGCTGCCCCTGAGAAGAGACACAAACCGCTTCGCTAGCTCTGCTGTCGTGGCGAGTTCCGATCTGATCCAGATCCCGACTCAAATACCAAGCACAGCGACGACGCGAGGGAGCTTTCCAGGTTGGGTGCGGTTGTGCTGCTCCTCCGGAGCCTGCATGTGCACGCCTGTCAGCGGCCCATCGCGCGACGGTCACCCGACTTCCAGTATAACCCTGTTGCTGAAGCTCGCGCCAAAGCTGCTGGCCCCCCTGGCAGCCGGAGGCCCACCGCGCTTCGAGCCATGCCGAGAAGGGCGCGAGAAGATGTGAAGGTCTGTGAGGACGCGAATGCTCCGGTTCTCCGCCAGCGGCCAGCCAGCGCTGAACCGTGCGCCTGTCGACGCCGAGCAGTTGGGCGATCCCAGATTTCGGGCAACCTTGCTCGCGTAGGCGACAGATTTCATTCCAGCGTTCGCGTCGTGCAGCCTTTCGATCCGCCCGCAATTGTGCAAGGCCGGGCGGGAGCGTGGAACTGCCAGTCTTCGGTCGTTGCACGGACGCCATGATTTGCACGGCGGCGGCTATGCTGTGACGATGGCGGCCGACCGCGTGGCGCAGGGCCTCACCCAGACTGTTGAGCAGGTGCCAGCGGTCCGCCACCTGCACCGCGTCGGGTGCGCCGCAGCGCGCGCCATCAGCATAAAGGCCCGCACGGTCGCGGCGACGACCTTGATCTCCGGCCAGCGCTTCAGCCAGCACGCAACACTGTCGGCATTACGATCGGGAAGCAGGTCAAGTACGCAATTGCGCTCCAGATCGCAAATGATCGTTCCATATCGCTGGCCACGACGCCAAGCCCAATCGTCGATGCCGACGACGGTCGGGGCCACGAAATCCGGCAAGGGAGCCGAGTGAACCATCCGGAGCAAGGTGTCGCCGCTGACCGGCATGGCCAGTTTGCGCGACAGGCGCGAGCCGGGTTCTCCGCCGACCGCAAAGCCCATTGCCAGTAGGCTCTCGCCGAGGCGGGTTGTGCGTCTTGCTTTCGGCCGCACCGTTGCCGGTAGCCGCTCGGTGAATATCTGACGCGGGCATTGCGGATTCGCGCATCGAAAGCGTCGCGCCTGAAGCCGGATTTCGACCACTCGACCTTGCCACGGCAGATCGGCTAAGCGTCGCACGTAATGGCTGTGGACGCGACCCGTCTGGCCGCCGCAACAGGGGCAGAGCGAGACCGCTGACTTCGGCCGAGCCACGAGCACCACCCTGTCCGTCTGGGGAAGGATCTGGACAATCGAAAGTTCGGGGGAAACCAGCGAGCGGAAGGCATGGAGCAAGGCGAATCACGGACGTCGGCTGCGATTCCGACCTTATGCCCTTATTCGCACTGTTCGTGAATCCTGCACCCTGCACCAAATGTGCGGAAGAACCCAATCAAGGTGAGACGCGCTCTCATCCTGATTACGGCGCGGCACTCTCGAGGCATGTTGTCCTCGCCTAACGCGAGCACGACGATCATAAAGTCCGTACGTTGAGCTGCGGTTCATTGTGCCGCTCCCACGAAATTGACGGGTGTCCCACCGCGGCCTCCTCGGCGCAAAGGTAATCGTGCAGTGCAGTCATGCAGGCATCCGCATTCTTGTTATCCCGCTTTTCGCGCGGGATGATCCTCAGATCCGCGAGTTCGTAGAACGGCGTGCGCTCCTTGATCAGTTGCGCGATCTTGGTCTCGGGATCGGTGCCCTGCAGGAGCGGACGACTGGTATCCCTCCTAAGTCGCTTCATGATATCGCGCTCGTCAGTATTGAGCCAGACCGAGACCGCCTTCTCACCAATGCGGCGTCGGGACTTGTCATGCATGAACGCGCCGCCGCCGGTCGCAAGTACCATAGGCCCCTTCTCGAGCCACTCCGCAATCTCGCTTGCCTCCCGCTCGCGGAACCAAGGCTCGCCTTTGGCCGCGAACATCTCCGACATCGATATGCACTCCTTCGCTGTGATCTCTTTGTCCGTGTCGATGAAGGGTAGGCCCAGTCGTCGCGCGAGATACGCGCCGATTGTGGATTTGCCAGCCGCGGGAAGGCCGACCAGCACGATCGGCCGCGCGCCGAGGGCAGTGACAACCTCTTTTGCGATCGGTGATCTCTCGATTATTCTCGGCCGTTCGACAGCTCGCAAGCCGAAGGCTGCGACGACGGTACGCCCTACTTCGATTGTCCAGTGGCGGATGTCCATAACGCCGTCGGGGATTGCAACCCTGTTACAGGCTTCTCGCGCGTGCTGCGCGAGCTCTTCGGCCTTAGGTTGGCTTTCCCCGCTCGGTTCCTGCTGCAGCTTCTGCAGCTCCTTGTAGGTATCGTGATTGACAGTTTTGGCCGTGTAGCTGTCCGGAGTATGGAACTCCACTTCGAAGCGGTAGCCGCCGGGGGTAGCGAGCACAGTCTTGATGCCGACAAAGATCGGATTTCGTATGCTAAACCAGTTGGTTGTGCTGACCTCGGTATAGGCGTCCTCATCAAAAGCGAGCATGGCTTTCCTGAAGGCACGTGTAAATTCCCTATCAGGGATTTCGAAGACATGGCGCACGGCGTTGCTGACGAGCTGTAAGTCGCCGTCGGAGGTTGCGCTCGTTGCGATGAGCTGGTGTGTCATCGAGACTTTCGATCTCAAGCGGCGATCGAAATGGGGCATATTTATCTGGATACCCGATCGCCTGAGGGCTTCGGCAATCCCGCATACGACCTTGGTGATCTTGTCCTCTTCGGCTTTGGCCCGGAAGGCCTCAATCTCGGCGCGCTCCGCGGCCTCCTCGCGGGTCAACGTGACCTTCATGGCGGAATCCTCGGCCGTCGGCTGCCGCCCAGAGGCTTTGGGCAGAATGCGGTTCTCCACAGCGACTTTGATCGAGGCTTCCATGATTGAAGCCGCCAGCGTCGGATTGTCCTTCAGATCCTCCAAGGTCGCATCGACATCGAACCTCCCCTGGTTAAGGGTTGCCGCCGTGCTCTTGACGTAAGGCACGGACTTCAGGCCCGGAGTCTGGTGCAAAAGCCGCTGAAGCTCACTGCTCTTCTTCATAAAGAGGCGGGTGCCAGTGTCGGACTTATAAGCATCGGTCCCAACCTTGATGCCGAGGCTCAAGAGATTAGTTGCGCTTTGTACGACGTCAGCCGGATCGTAGCCGTCCGGTCGGGGATCGATGCGCGCAGGATAGTGGTCGAGCAAGGCCTGGACGCGCTCTCGTGGATGAGGAAGTGCCTGATAGGCGTCCGCCAGGTCCGGGAAAAGCTTTGAAAGCGCTGCGCTCGGCGTCGGAGCCTGGTCGGGCAGGACGCGCTGATCCGCCATCGCCGCCCATGCCTCAAGGTCAGCAACGAGCAACGCGGCGACTGCCCGGGCGACCGGATGGTCCGCGGTCTCGATCTCTCCGCTCGCCCTCTCGAGCATGTTTCGAATATCCTGGCCGCTCACCCGTTCTTGGTTCAACAGGTCACGGATATCTCGCCTGAGTTCGTGGTGAACGCCTTCGTAGATGCCAAAGATGGCCCGCTCCGCAAACCAGCGCCGTGCTTGATGAGATTGCCCCAGAAAGCCGCGCTGCAGGCCCGTATAAGTCTCCAAAACATTTTGCGTGGCAGCGAGGATCTGGCGGGCTCGACTGAATTGGTACCTGCCGTCCTCGATCGCCGGGGTATGCGACTTTGGCTGCTTGAGCGAGCGAACATCGCGAGCTTGCTCCTTTCGATCGAACTCGCGTACATGCTCATAAAGCTGCGGCCGGTCAGCGATGACAATGGCCGTATCCCCGTCGAAGTCGCCGTCGAGCTTTTTCTGTTCAGCGGGCGGGACGGCGACCAACGAGCCCGGAGCGAACACCTCGGTCGCCTGGAGGATGCCGACGCATTCGAGCGAAGTATCCACTTTTGCGCGATCCTTTCGCTCGGTCCAGCTCGAATGGCACTTGACGTCCTCGGCAGACATCACTAGTCCACGGTCAGCGTAGTTGGCTGGCCACATCGCATCGGGCACCACGATCAGAAGGCCTTTGGCAAAAAAACTTGGATCGTCGGACGCCAGCTCTGCCCCTGACTTCTGGGCGACATTGAAGCTGTATTGCATAGCTATGCATCTATCGAGGAACGCCGCAGTCGGGTCGCCATCAGCTGGCGACTTGACGTGCGCGGCTTCGAACGGGCGCAGATTGGGCTTGTCATAGGGGGATCGACCGATCAACACGCCCGCCGTTCCCGTCAACGTGTCGCTCTTGAGCGTCGGCACATGGAGATCCCCATCAGCGGACGGGACGGCAACGGCGCCGGGACCATTGATATGTCCGGCCGTGACGGTGCGAAACAGCGCTTCGGACGTCAGCCTTTGTCCTTCTCTGCCCTCAAGCTGCGCTCTGGCCTTCCCACGCGCCTCCTCCGCCACCTGCTCACTGCGCGGATAATGTTGCAGCGCCGATGCAGGCAGCGATGATCGCCTTCCCTCAGCAAAGGCAGGTACCCGATCATCTCCCCGTTGGCCGGCCCGGCGAACTGCTGGCATCCGCTCGGCCAGTGAAGCCTTGATAAAGCCGCAGCCGTCATGCGCTCGCAAGGCGATCGGGCCTTTCGGTCCGGTCAACTTAAAGGGATGCGTTTCGTCCGCAGGCCGGTCCGGCACCAGCAACAGCTTGAACGCGCCTTCCAGTGCATAGTCGTGAGGACCCAAACCTTTGATCGCCGGCGGCGCCGCAAACCCCCTGCGCTGGGTGTAATAATAGGCCTCTTTGAAGGGGGCCCAGACGCGCGAGAGCTTCTCGAACGCCGTACCGGGTGCGGTGTCGGCATACGGAATGGCCAATAGCTTGCCCCCGGACGTCGTTGTCTGCTTGCCGGGAGCGCGGGCGGCGATCTCCGCTACGGTCGGCTTCGGCGCTTTTAACTTGCTTCCGCCGAACAGGTCCATGCGGTACGGCACACCGTCGACGGTGAGCGTCCGAGCCAACATGAAGGCGCTTGGGTTTCCCGGTAGTTGCACCGCGACCACCGGCACGGCCCCGGATGTCAGGCGATGAAAAATCGAATACCGTGTCTCGGGCTCCGTGGCTACGCGCCGCCCCTGCATGTCCACTACCCGCAACTGCATTAGTCCCGCAACACCCTGCGGAGCTGTCGGCTCATGATCCATGTCTCGCAACACCTGATGGACGTCGAAGTCGGATGCAGGGTGTTGGGCCTGGATCCTCGCCGCATCCTGCGCCATGAACGAGTCCAGCGCATCGACCGGACTGTCCGCCTCGATCTGCGCGATCAGATTCCAGCTCATGTTAGAAAGATCGCCTTCGACGAGAGTGAGCGTGCTGGCCAGGATATCCCTGGTCCCGCACTGCAGCTCTTGCTGTCTCAAGCGCAAATCGGATTTCTTGCCCTCGATGTACGGTCGTCGGTATAAATTCTCCAGGGCCGCACGGACTTTCAGGACTTGATAGACTGACAAGGCCGGGCAGCGGCTCGCGAATGGCCCGCGAGTTCGCCCAGTCTTGCTTGCTTTGAGATGCGCCTCGATCTTTTGCTCCACGGCTGGTTGGAGGTCGTTCAGCAAGTTCAGGGCTTGCCTGCGGTGCCAGCGCAGCGGCTTCTGTGGACTGCGGGCCAGCGGCAGCAGAGCGGCGCAGAGGTGGCCGAGGGTTTCGAGATTGTTTCCGGTGGCAAACTCTGGATGACGAAGCAACTCCTCGAGTCGAGCTAAGCCTGGTGGTGCGAGCAAACCAAGATCGTCGAACAGTCGGGCCTTACCCAGTGCCTTGAAAATGGCAGCGATATTTAGAACATCGGCTTGCTTGAGCCGATCATTTGCATAGTGTAGGTAATGGGCCAGCCGGTGCAACCGATCCTTCAGCAGAGTGGCATCCGCAATTTCTCCACTTTCCTCCGCCTTCATGAAGCCTCGCCCTAGAGCATTGGCAATCATGCCGAACTGAGGCGTTGTGAATTCACCGAAGCGCCGTCCTCCTGAACCGAGTTCGCGCGCAACATCTATGATCGCTTGATGGCACGCCGCCTCGTCCGACCACTTGCTGAAGCCATTCACAAGGTTCGCCAGCTGCTGCGGACTAAAGCGGGAGAGCTGGCTGGCACGGTGAAAGATCTCCCCGGCAATTATGGCGGTGGCTTGACCACAGTTCGTCTCTCCCGGCCACTTGCTGAAAGCATTCACCAGGTTCGCCAGCTCCAGCTCATTAAAACCAGAGAGCCGGTCGTTGTCGCCGATCTTACGGGCTATCGCGATCGTGGCTTGACCACACGCCGGCTCCTCCGGCCACTTGCTGAAAGCATTCACTAGGTTCGCCAGCTGCAGCTCATTAAAGCCAGAGAGCCGGTCGTTGTCGCCGATCTTACCGGCGATTGCGACCGTGGCTTGGCAACAAGTCGGATCGTCCGGCCACTTGCTGAAAGCGTTCACCAGTTGTGCCAGGCGTTGGTTATTAAAGTCTGAGATCCGGTCGGAACGAAGGATCTCATTGGCGATCGCGAGCGTGGCTTGGCCACAGGTCGGATCATCCGGCCACTTGCTGAAGCCGTTCACCAGATTCGTCAGGTGCTGTGGAATAAAGTGGAAGAGCTGGCTGGCACGATGAAGGATCTCACCCGCAATTGCGGCGGTGGCTTCACCACAGTTCGTCTTGTCCGGCCATTTGCTGAAGCCGTTCACCAGGTTCGCTAGCTCCTGGTTATTAAAGTTTGAGAGCCGGTCGGCACGTCGATCGGGGCCAAGGATTTGATTGGCGATCACGACTGTGGCTTGGCCACAGGTCGTCTTGTCCGGCCACTTGCTGAAGCCGTTCACCAAGTTCGCCAGGTCCTGGTTATTAAAGTTTGAGAGCCGGTCGGCACGTCGATCGGGGCCAAGGATTTGATTGGCGATCGCGACTGTGGCTTGGCCGCAGGTCGGATTGTCCGGCAACTTGCTGAAGCCGTTCACCAGGTTCGCCAGCTCCTGCGGCGTAAAACCGGAGAACCGGTCATTAGTATCGGTGCGGCGGCGAAGAATCTCACCGGCAATTGCAGCGGTGGCTTGACCACAGGTCGTCTTGTCCGGCCACTTGCTGAAGCCGTTCACCAGGTTCGCCAGCTCCTGGTTATTAAAGTTTGAGAGCCGGTCGGCACGCCGATCGGGGCCAAGGATTTCATTGGCGATCGCGACTGTGGCTTGGCCGCAAGTCGTCTTGTCCGGCCACTTGCTAAAGCCGTTCACCAGGTTCGCCAGGTCCTGATTATTATAGTTTGAGAGCCGGTCGGCACGTCGATCGGGGCCAAGAATTTCATTCGCGATCGCGACTGTGGCGTGGCCGCAGGTCGTCGAGTCTGGGTGACGGCCGAATGACAAAGCGAAAAGCGAAAGCGCTTTCGGCTCGACTTCCTTCATCAGACGGTCATCAAGCCGCGACAGTTGTTCTGCCATGGCCTCGGAGGCCTTCCTACCTAGCCGACCTTCGGCCGGCCGGCTTACGGCATTGCATGTCGTAGCGTACCCCCATGACTTTCCGCTGCGGACATCGTCCTCCCAGCGTGGGACGAATTCATCTTTGAAATGGGTCGCAGCCCTTTGCAGGAAGGTTGCCAAGTGCGGCATCTTCAGCTGCTTGGGATGCCTCGGTTTTGTATAATGCACCACAGCGGTTGAAAACGTATAGAGGTCGTGGGCCCGACAAGCGCGATCGATAGTTACTACCGCCTCACGAAATCTTGCGTTGTCAAGTTCTGCATGTCTATGTCGCTCCGCGCTTGCACCGTGCGCGCTGTAGCAAGCTACATTGTCGATGCGCCGCGTTCCTGGTCCGCCACTCAGAGATCCAGATTGGCTACCTCTATCGTCTCGCAGATGTTCGCCGCCAGAACGCGCCGAGGTCATTCCCCGATTTGGCGCATCACGATCAGATCTGCAAGGCTGCCCCTTGACGCTCGCAGCGGCGACTTCGCCGCTACGCGGCGTTCCTGGTCCAACCGTGCGATCGGGTACGGATTGCCTACGTCGTGCGGGTGCGTCCGTTTGCGGGCTCCCTTGTCCTTGATCGGTACGGCAGGATTCACCGAGGGAAGGCGAGGAGCTTGCTCCTCGATCTAGCGCGTCACGATAAGATCTATTAGGTCGCTCATGAAGGCTATCTTCGATACGCCTCCCTGCTTCAGGCAGTAGGGATTCCCCAGGGGGACCGGGCGCACCTGTTTGCGAACTTCCGGGTGCTCGATCAGCCCGCCAACGTTCATCGCCAGAACGCGAGGAGTTTGCTTCCCGAGTTGGCGTACCGGACTGTTGAGGGTCAGAACGGATCTGCTGCAGGACGGAACTGAACGATTGGCTTCCTTCTCCGGGAAGGCAATCCAATTCAGCACGACCCCCGTGTGCGCCCTCAGTGCCGTCGGCTTCCGATCCCGACGCGCCCGACCGGCCACGTCCGCTAATGTTCGTCAAAGTCGCTTCCCGATGCAGGCGAGAATGTGTTCGCTATAGTATTCGGTGCGTAGATGCGGCCCTGACGACCCCCGCCGAACAGTTCATAAAGGGAGGGCTGAGAGGCTGACACCGCTAGATCACCTCGTTGTGCCAGACGATGGACCGTTGGACGTGACGGCCGACTAGCCGAGCCAGATCGAAAACCTCGAAGATCTCAGACCTGTTCACTGACGTATTTTCCCGCCGATGCGTCGCTGTAAACATCGAGGCAAACACTGCATGCAATTGTGGGATGGGTCCAATTTTAAGTACCCCTTTTGATCGAAATCAGCCAAAAGGACTCTGCTGAACTGAGCGGCCTCCTTGGCAATCGCTAACGGCAATCCATCCCTGGGCAGACCTTTCGATTGGATTGGGAGCGAGAGCGGAGCAGCGCCTGTGCCGAGGCGTGTTCAGGTCCATTCTTTTAGGGGCAATTTAGGTAGGCGAGCTGACGGCAAGCTGACTGACCTGCCTCTTGTTCATCCAGCAGCCGCGAGGGTCTCCCGTGGGCGGCGGCGATCAAGGTGAGACCCGCATTGCCTCGCCCTAATTGTTACCAGATGCTGAGCCGTTGCCTCACGTAAATTGCTCCCTTGGATCGGGAACGAGCGGGGGCGAAGATGGGGTGGCTAAGCATGGCAACGCGGAAGGAACTGACGGCGGCAGCAGGCGCGCGCTATCGGCGTTCGGATCGCGCGAAGAAGGCGCGGATATTGGACGAGTTCGTCGACATCACCGGATGCCATCGCAAGCATGCGATGCGACTACTTCGAGGTCAGGAAGACGCACGCCCAGGCCGACGGGCGCGACGTCGAGTCTATAATGAGGCAGAACACAACGCGCTCGTGCTCCTTTGGGAGGCGTCAGACCGGATCTGCGGGAAGCGGCTGAAGGCGTTGATGCCTGCGCTGATTGAGGCGATGGAACTGCACGGCCACCTCGACCTTGCCCCCGAGATCCGCGCCAAACTCTTGGCGATGAGCGCGGCGACGATCGACCGCGCATTGGTGCGGGTCCGAGAAGAATTAGGTCGCAAGCGCCGGCGGCACGCGACGCACTCGTTGCGTCGCAGTGTTCCAATACGGACGTCGGCAGATTGGAATGATCCGGCGCCGGGATTCGTCGAGGCCGACCTTGTAGCGCATAGCGGTCCATCTGCGCGCGGCAGCTTCATCCAGACCCTCGTGCTCACCGACATTGCTACCGGCTGGACGGAGTGCGCTCCTCTGATCGTGCGCGAACAGACGCTGTTGAGCACCGTGCTGACGGAATTGCGCAAACAATTACCTTTTGCGCTGCTCGGCCTCGATACTGACAATGATACCGTGTTCATGAACGAGACGCTGAAAGCCTACTGCGAGGCGGCCAACATCGTCTTCACGCGTTGCCGGCCCTACCGAAAGAATGACCAGGCGTTCGTCGAGCAGAAGAACGGCGCCATCGTGCGCAGGATGGTTGGCTATCGTCGGTTCGAGGGCCTGGAAGCGGCCAAGCTGCTGGCTGAACTCTATCGATCGGCGCGGCTGTTCGTGAACTTCTTCCAACCCTCGTTCAAATTGATAGTCAAGCAGCGCGACGGGGCGCGTGTGCGCAAGACATACAGCGCGCCGGCAACACCACACCAGCGCTTAGTCGCCGACGCCCGAACGCCCGACGCGGTTCGCGCCCATCTCCAAGAAATCTATGCCGCTCTCGACCCGGTCGCGTTGTTGCGCGATATCCGCGGCGCGCAGGAACGCCTCGCGGCGCTTGCGGATACCCAGCCAATCGTCAATCCTGCTGCGGCATCGCAATCGATTGATCTCTTTCTGGCAAGTCTACGAACCGCCTGGAAGGACGGAGCTATGCGACCGACGGATCGGCCAATCGTGAAAGCGAAGAGAAGCCGGCGACGTCCCGACCCGCTCATCAGGGCAACGCCAGATTTGCGAAAATGGTTTGAAGTCGAACCCTGGCGGACTGGCAGCGAACTGCTCTCCCGGTTGCAGGTGGAATATCCTGGAGCCTATCCGAACAGTACGTCTACGACGAACTTACGATTACCCACATTTTTTGAGGTGCAGTGAGTCGGAAAACTTGAGTCGCCAGAATCACTTGTGATTCTTTGATGGGCACCTGATTCGAGAAGAGGTGCTCTATGGGACTGACTTCACGCGCCCGGGATGAGAAGGCGCATCGGTTGGCGTCTGACGCGGTGACCTGGTTTGACCGTGAAGCTGCGCTGTGCGAATTCCAGGACGCTCAACTTGGCGAGAGATTTCGCATGCTGCTGAAGCAGATTGGTGGAGACATCGGACAGAGCATTCCGATGGTTTGCCAAGACTGGACGAACACCAAGGCGGCCTATCGTTTTTTCTCCAATGAACGGGTAAGCGAGGCCGACATCCTGTCTGGTCATTTTAAATCGACGCGGGAACGTATCGCGGCCGCGAAAGGGCCTGTTCTTGTCCTGCATGATACGACCGAATTCACCTATCAAAGAGAGCGCCCGGATCTGATCGGGATGATTAAGCGTATCCCCAAAAGCAATTCTCGAAGATTGGACGGAAAACCCCAAACATACACGACATGCGGAATATTGATGCATTCGAGCCTTGCGGTGACCCTCGAGGGGATTCCACTGGGGCTCAGCGCCGTGAAGTTCTGGACCAGAAAGAAATTCAGAGGGGTCGCTGCGCTCAGGCGCGAGGTCAACCTGACACGGATCCCTATTGAAACCAAGGAGAGCATTCGGTGGCTGGAGAACCTCAAGCAATCCACGGAGCTTTTCGAGGAGCCATCGCAGTGCATCCATATCGGTGATCGTGAGGCCGATATTTATGAATTGTTTTGCGCCGCCCAAGAGGTTGGAACGCATTTCTTGGTAAGGACCTGTGTCAATCGCCTGGCAGGCGATGGCGACCATACCGTTGCAACGATAATGGACGAGGTCGTGGTCAAAGGTCTCCATCGGATCGAAGTCCAGGATAGCAAGGGCAATCCAGACCAGGCTGTTCTTGAAATCCGGTATCGTAAAATCCGTATTCTACCGCCGATAGGCAAGCAGTCGCGGTATCCAGCTTTGACTTTGACAGTGATCCACGCTGACGAAAGAGGAACGCCAAAGAACAGAAAGAAGATTGAATGGAAACTCCTGACCGATCTTCCGGTGCAATCGCGCGGGGATGCGATCGAGAAACTCGAATGGTATTCCCTGCGATGGAAGATCGAGGTCTTCCACAAGATACTCAAATCCGGATGTAGGGCAGAGGACTCGCAACTGCGGACTGCTCAGCGATTGACGAATCTGATCTCGGTATTCTGCATTGTGAGCTGGCGCATTTTTTGGATGACGATGCTCAATCGTTCAGCGCCAAATGCCTCACCGGAATTTGTGCTGACCAAAGCTGAGATCCAATTGCTTGATCGGCTCGTCAAAGACAAGAAGCCAGTCAGCACACAACGAAAGACATTGTCGCATTATCTCATCAAGATCGCCAGGCTCGGCGGCTATCTCGCCCGCGCCAACGATCCGCCACCAGGGAATCTGATCATGTGGCGCGGATTATCGCGACTCATCGATATCGCAACGGGCGCGAAACTCTGACTCAAAATGTGGGTAATCGTAAGCTTCCCCGGACGGATACCTAAGCCATCGGATCGAAGGGGAGAGCTCTGAAAGCCCACAATCTCTCAGGCAGGATGTGTACCGTTACCAGCTCGCCTCAAATGCCGTGCCAGCGGCTGGTCTCGTTGTCGCGGCGATCAACCGGCTCCTCGCCAGCTGATCGACGCGTTGGAACAGGACGCATCTCGACCGATGGAGCGGTCGCCCCTCAAAGAGGAAGCGAGGTCGTCGTCGCTCTGAGGATCTCGTTCCCGGCGGCCTCACAATCTGTGTCGGCACGAGCCGCTCAAGCCAGGTCCATCAGCGCCACTGGGGATGAGTCCTGAGTCGATTCAGGAGTGCCTGCCGGTCAACGACGAGGTCGTTGAGGTCCAGTATCACAGTTGCCCGCTGCCGCTGTCCTTGTGCAATTCGTCTAACTAGAGCCCGCGTGCCGTCCACCACAAACACGCCACAATCATAGCCGTTCTGCTGCTGGGCCATGCTGACTGGCAGCAGATTGGCGCCCAACCTTTCTGCGAGCTGTGCTGCAAGGGCGCTGTGGAAGGTCCCGCTCGAGTCGTAGTGATAGGCAACCGGGCTTTGCCGCGCGCGGCGATCAACGAGTAGCAGAGACCAATGGCCGCCACGGAGATTGGGATCCGTAGCGCTGGCGTCGTTCACTGGCAGGAACAGGAAGTCGGCTGTATCGTCACCATTGCGATTTCGGACGATGTGTTGGAATGCAGGGCGCGCAACGCTCTCGGTGCCCAAGCGCAAATGATAATGGGCTACGAGGGGATCGACGAAGCGCGTCCGGGCGGCGAGATCTGGATTGGTGTTCTGCAATTCCTGACCCAAGAGCTCATAGTCAGCCTGGATATGCTCGTCGCGCAGCCAATCCGTGGGGTCAAGGTCCAACCGATTGCGGGAGCGGAGGAGCGGGTTGCGGGCGTGGAGGGAGGATGTCGGATCCAATGCCCCGAGTTGAGCATCATGGGGCAGACCCGGAAACACCGGCGCATATTGAGCATCCTCACGCAGCTCGTGTGGTGTGGAGGGCAAATCGACCAGAGTGCCAAGGCCGTGGTAGATGTCTGACGACGAAGCCCTAGCAGATGGCGACGCAGGTTGCTCCAGCTCCCCCCTGAGAAAATCCCAAGCACTTGAGCTCGCTGAGCCTGCTGAGGAAAGCTCGTCAAACGCCCTGCGTTGCGAGGCGGGTTCCTGCAGCTGGTCGCCGAGCCAGTCCCAGGCCCCTGCGCTCGGGGTGTCTTGTGGAGCGGAAAATTCCGGGATCGAGTGGGACCGCCGAGCGTCCTCCCCGGCGGGTGAACGCACGCCGGCAGGCAATCCGAGCGCCCTATTTACCTCGACGACCATGAGGTATTTCCGAAGATCATTCATTCCGCCGCTTCTCAGCCCCGTGACTTCGGCGAAGTCCTTGTGATCTGCTTTCAACGACCGTTCCTGCTGAGGAGTACCGTTGAGCCGGCTCGCTATGCTCCCCCTACGCTCTCTTTGGAGCCAGTCACTAAACCCACGTTGCGAGGACGATATGCGGGAGATCTGATGTTTCTGTTCGCGCGTGGCGCCGGGTCCAAGTTTGCGCAGGGCATCCTTGGCCAGGCCATCGATCATGAGGGCGTCGTCGGGATAAGGATTCGTTAATTGGCGCCCCATCAAGCGGGGCCCGGGACCGACCGTTTGGAGGCCCTGAGGCCCGAGCCTCCGGAGATGAGACAGTGCCGACCTGAGACGGGCACGCCTCTCTCCATCGCCTGCAATGTACTCCTCGATTTCGGCAGCTAGTGACGCGGACTCGTTAAAAGCCCGGGTTGACATGGGCTCCCTGTTCTCTACCCGGAGCCAACGAGCAAACCCCTTAAGAGCCGCCAAATTTTTCCTAATGGTTCCATCCGGAACCCTTCCGGTCCCTCGGCCGATGGTACCGTCGGGATCAACTTCGTACGCCCGGAGTGCGGCCGCGAACTGCTCGATAAGGCGACCGTCTTGGGGATGCATTGGCTGACTCCCCGGGGCGGATGCGAGGGTTCCGGCGCGGAATCGCTGGAGCGCACCCAATGCTGCACCCAAACGTTGCCTGCTATTGCTGCTCGCTACTTTGAGAAATCCTTCCCTAAACGCTTGCATCAGATCACCGTCACCAAGCACATCCCCCAGCGTCACCCCTTTGGATTGAAGGAACTCGCTGAAAAGTTTGAGCACGGCGACGTGGTTCTGAATGGTCGTGCGGCAGCTGTTCTCCCGGCCCAATGCCAGCTTGAATTCTTCAATGAGACTTCCGTCCGCATCGGACGGGCGGCCGCGCTTGAAGTAATCGATGCGAAGTTCTGAATAGACGACGTCCGGCTCCGGGCCACCGAACGGCATTTTGCGTCGATTCCCCTCGAAGGCTTTGCCAATACCAGACTTAACACGCGACCACAGTCCACGGCTCTTTTTTTCCCCTGTTGGCGCGACAGGCTGCGGTTGCGATGGGGCCGTGTAGCGTGTGCTGCTGAACAGCCGGTCACCTAAGTCAGACTGAAATGTGCCCACAGCCGTACCACTAAGGTAGGCGTGAGGCATGTCTACGCTATGGCGCGCTCCGCCGAACCGGTCATCCCACGCGCTGGACTGCGATGGCCCACGCATCGAGCCGCCGACATGATGACGCTGGTTTCTTTGCGCCGCTGCAGGGCGAGCATCTGGTGAACCTGACTCTGCGGAGCTTGTATCAGGCGAATTGAGCTGCAAGCGCTCCAGCTGCTGCTCAAAGTCCCCTGCAGCTACCGGCATATTGCCCGATTGTTGCATCACCCGCTGCTGATCTTGCATGGCAGCGTATTGCTGCATCCAAGTTTCCGTGCTGAATGGATCGTAGTAGTTGGGTTCCACGCTGCTCTCCTGCGACGAGATATTCTTCGTAACTTCCGCACCCAAGCCCGTCTGCCGCGAGCCGTAGACGCTCCAATCGAGACGCCGCTCGTTGATGTCGACAACCAGAAAGAAGCCATCAAACAGCGACGCCGTTGCATCCATGCCAACCTCGCGCACCGGGCACTCTCTCTAGCGGGACGCAAAGCCGGCTCGAAGCGACGGAAACAGGTTAGGCACCTGCTTAAGTGCTTCTTCAAGTGCCGTGAAAATCGGTCATGCACCCCCGCAAAGAGCGGTTTCGAAGGCTTTGCGTTAGTCAGCAGTCCAGATATCCACGTCTGATGCTAAGAGCGTTGGCTGTCGGGAAGCTGACGGAAAGGGCCGCGGTGCAAAGGGATCGTGGTCGAGTAGCTCAGCCATTCGGCTTTCGCCCTCACAGTGGGCCTGCGGCTTTCCCGCACCCGGTCTTCCCGAGAGTAAACCGCATCATATCCGCGCCCGCGCCCAAGCAATTGATGCGTTGAACGGGCAGACGGAAGCGAGCCGTCTGGGTTTCGAACTCCGACCAACCCATGCGCCGACTTTTTCTGACTGCGCCGTCTCAGACAGCGCAGCCATGTCCGACGCACTTCCCGGTAGAAGCCGTTAAGCGCTGGATAGTTGTGCGGTCTGCCATAGTAGCCGTAGCGTCCACGCAGATCGGCGGCGAGCGCAAAAGCGGAGCGTCCGGATCATCGACGACCAATTGGCGTCGAAGCAATGAATCGTTCGGGCGCCAACCGTCGCGCGTATTGGAACGCAGACACTGCCGCAATCCGCGGTGAGGCCGTGGTGAATGTGCATAGATAGCTATCGACGATAGCTTCGCCGATCGGCCGTGAACCGCAATGTGCTGCAGCAAAACGGCCGAACCGCGCGATCCGGCTCAGATAAAAAGCTTAGACCGAATTGGGATCGAATTGAATCGCCCGGGATTCCCAAAGGGAGCGAAGCGTGATTCATCCTTATGGCCGGAAGGAGGCCGGCGAGGATGGCGCATGAAGAGACTCTTCGCATTCGGGTGATCAAGGCTGTGATTGAGGACGGTCTTTCGCGGAATGAGGCGGCGCGGATTTTCCGGGTCGGGATCGCGAGCACGATCCGGTGGGTGAACACGTTCGAGGAGACGCGCCGCACGGCGCCTTTGCTGACCGGCGGGGATCGGCGTTCTGTACTGAAGCCGCATCGGGACTGGCTCCTGGAGCTGCGGAGCAAGGAGAACGATCTGACGCTCGATGCGATCGTCGAGCGCTTGCTTCGCACGCACGGCGTCGAGGCCGACAAGTCGATGCTGTCGCGCTTCTTCGCCGCCGAGGGGATCAGCTTCAAGAAAACCGTGCGCGCCAGCGAACAGGATCGTCCCGACGTCGCTGAGCGCCGGGAAGCGTGGCGGCGGGCGCAGAAGAGCCTCGGCGGCCGGCTGATTTTCCTCGACCAGAGTGTGCTGCAGAGTAACGAAAGGAGTTCACCATGAACTGACACCGTTACGTAAAGCTGCGTGAATGATGGGGATAGCCCTCCGGGATCGGCTTTCAGGAGCGGGTCTCAAACCAGTCCGAGCTGCTGCGGTAAAGAGCCGTGGTGGTGAGCGTCGGACGAAAAGTTCGGACGAGATCCGAGCAGGTGGGTGTCCGAAAGACGAACGAAAGTGAACCTTCCGAAGACGCGTCGTTATGAACGTAAGTGTCGTCGAAACCAGGAGTGTTTCGTCATCCTGGGACAAGTCCGCTGGGTGCCTGATGACAGGGCGGGCGGCGACCGGCGTAGAGAGGGCGTGAGTCGGACACAGGCATTCACGCGGAACTGCAGGAACCAGGCTTCTGATGCGAAGGGAGAAGCTCAAGCGGGGCAAACCGCAAGGCGAGAGTACCGATACAGGAGACTGGGACGGACCGTCCCGTATGAGCATCGAGGACTGTCCGTCGTCAGATAATTTGAGACAGATCAAGCTTTTCGAGAAGGGAGGCTCTGGCTCATCAGGGGTTCGAGTTTAAGCCGCCTGCAGCTGATGCTGCAAGCGGCGGTTTGCGATGGTGGCAAGCTTAATGCGTTTGCGTTCTGCAAGGATCGCTTCCGCCCTGCCGAAGTAGACATCGGCAGGTGTGAGGTTGTCGATGCTCTCATGATAGCGGACATGATTGTAGTGTTCGACGAAGGCGCGTACCTGCCGTTCGAGATCGCCAGGCAGGTAGTAATTGTCGAGCAGTATGCGGTTCTTCAGCGTCCGATGCCAGCGCTCGATCTTTCCCTGGGTCTGGGGATGATACGGAGCACCGCGCAGATGCTGCATGCCCTTATGGGTGAGCCACCTAGCCAGATCGTCCGCGACGTAACTCGAACCATTGTCGCTGAGAAGCGGCGGCCGGTGCGCGACGGTGATATGGTCAAGGCCGGAGGCCGCGAGTGCCTGGTCGAGCGTGGCCGTGACGTCGGAGGCGCACATCGTGGGACCGAGCCTCCAGGCCACGATGTAGCGCGAGAAGTCGTCGAGCATGGTCGACAGGTAGTACCAGCCCCAGCCGGTGATCTTGAGGTAGGTAAAGTCGGTCTGCCAGAGCTGGTTGATGGCGGTGGTCTGAAGTGGACCCTGGATTTTGGACCGGCGGCTTAGGTGGTGCGGATGCCGTTCCGTTTTGATAAACGGAGCGGACCATGAAGAAGACGAGACGGAAAATCGATGCAGCGCTGAAGGCAAAGATCGCCTTGGAGGCGCTGCGAGAACAATCAACGGTGACGGATCTGGCGCAGCGCTACCAGGTGCATGTGAACCAGATTTATGCGTGGAAGAAGCAGCGTCAGGATCAAGCGATTCGGGCGTTCGACGCGGGCGGGGAGTGTCAGAAGTTTTGTGTAAGAGCGCCTCTGTGAGAGGTTTGCGGGGTCAGCGGACTGACCCCATGGGGTCAGTCCGCTGAGCCTGCAAAGCGCTCGGCGAACTGGATGGCAAATTGGCCCATCGCGGCGGTCCATGCAACCGGTCGTCGCCAGTGTATGCCTGCATTCCTGACGGCGAGGTAAAGCGTACGCATACGACGAAGTACGACGAAGACCGCCTGATTGACGCATGCGCGCGGGCACGGCGAGTTCTATCATGGCGATGCGTGAAGGTCAGGCGGCTTGCTGATCGGTGGGGTTGTCGGCTTGGCGCAGGAGCTTCCATTCCCATATGTGGACGGCTCCCACTTGCAAGCTTTTTTGCAGATATTTTTGATCGGATCGCTTGCTTCCATATGTGCGGCCTTTGTGTGTGGTCGCACATGACCACTGGCCAAGATGGTTTCCGCAACGCATGTTCCTAACAGGGCAACGGCCTCGGAGGGCCAATGGGAATGACGGAGTGTCACGCGTCTTGGATCGATCGATCGCACCATCTGCTCTTCTCTTGCAAGTTCACTGCATTAGCTCAACACGGAAGCCATTCTGTCGCGCTCCCCGTGACGGCCAATCTTTCTATGCTGCCTTCGGTTGCCCCTCTATTCGCCGATATGTTTCGCCGCTCACCATGAGCTTCCAGGCAACACGGGCGATCTTGTGGCAAGCGCGACGGCAACCAGCTTGGGCTTTTTTCGTTGCAGAAGTTCGGTGAGCCATCGGGACGCATGTTTGCTCCGTCCTGCTCTGACGTGTTGAAGAAGAGCGGTTGCGCCGACCACCAATATACTTCTGAGCATTTCGTCACCAGCGCGGGTGATCACGCCAAGCCTGACCTTCCCTGCCGTCGAATGGTCTTTGGGTGTAAGCCCTATCCAGGCGGCAAAATCGCGACCTGACTCAAACATTCGAGGATCTGGGGTCTTCATCATTAAGAGCGAGGCGCCGACCGGTCCGACACCCGGAATTTCAGCCAGGCGCCTGCAGCATTCATCGGAGCGATGCAGCGTGGTCAGTTTGTCCTCGACGGCTTTCGTTTCGGCAAGCAAATCGCGATACTCAACGCCATGCATGGCAAAAAGCTCACGGGCCAGTTCGGGCAAGGATTGATCAGCCGCTATTCGTTCCAATAACGGTTCGATCCGGCACATGCCCTTGGCCGCGACAATGCCGAACTCCATGGCAAAACCGCGTATGGCATTGGCAAGCTGTGTCCGATTGCGGATCAGCCGCTCTCGCATACCGACCAGCATTAAGGCCGCCTGCTGGTCCGCGGTCTTTACCGGCACGAAGCGCATGGTGGGTCGGCTCATCGCCTCACACAACGCTTCCGCATCCGCCGCGTCGTTCTTGCCGCGTTTTACATAAGGCTTCGCCAGATGAGGCGCGATCAATTTCACCTCATGACCAAACGAACTTAACAGCCTAGCCCAATGATGAGAGCCACCACAGGCCTCTAGGTGCTTAGTCCCAAGCTTTGATGGTGCATTCTTGTCGCACGATTCGAAGGATGCGCTATGGGACAAGTTTTACACGGCTGCGCCACCACGACGGAGGCAGTCCGTCGAGCAATACAAGATAGTCAAGAGAGCCTGAGAGCGCTCGCCAGGCGCTACGGGATCAACCAGAAGACCGTCGCGAAGTGGAAGGGGCGCGAGACCGTCGCCGATCGTTCGACAGGCCCCAGGGAAGCCAAGTCGACAATCCTTTCCATCGAGGAGGAGGCGATCGTCGTCGCCTTCCGGCGGCATACGCTATTGCCGCTCGACGATTGCCTCTATGCGCTTCAGCCGACCATCCCACATCTGACGCGATCATCCCTGCATCGCTGTCTCCAGCGCCACGGCATCAGTCGATTGCCGGAGGTCGAAGGCAGTAAGCCTCCGAAGAAAAAGTTCAAGGCTTATCCGATCGGCTATTTCCACATCGACATTGCTGAGCTCCAGACCGCTGAAGGCAAGCTCTATCTCTACGTCGCCATCGATCGCACCAGCAAGTTCGCCTTCGTGCAACTGGTCAGGAAGACGGGAAGGACCTCCGCCTCCGCCTTCCTCGAAGCTCTGATCGCGGCTGTGCCCTACAAGATCCATACGGTTCTCACCGACAATGGGATCCAGTTCACCTTCTTGCCGCGCTACGCGGACGGCCCGACGGCAAGATACGTGACACATATGTTCGATATGCGCTGCCAAGAGAATGGCATCGAACATCGGCTGACCAAGATCAAGCATCCCTGGACCAATGGGCAGGTCGAGCGCATGAACCGCACGATCAAGGAAGCGACCGTCCAACGCTATCATTACGATCGACACGATCAGCTCGAAGCACACCTTGCTGACTTCATTTAACGCATACAACTACGCTCGGCGGCTGAAGACCCTGAAGGGCCTCACGCCTTACGAACACATCTGCAAATGCTGGACTTCCCAGCCAGAACGATTCAAACTCAACCCGCTCCAGCAAATGCCGGGACTAAACACCTAGTGCGATGATAGTCGGCGGCGCTTTCTCGAAGAATTTGACCATCTCCCTACGCGAAAGCTTCTTGCGTAAGGCTGGTTGCTCGGCTGCGTTCACGCCATGCAATTGGAAAACACTTTTTGACGTGTCCATACCAATTCGGATAATCTGTTCCACGGGCGGTCTCCCTCGATTGAGCTTTCAACGAACTCACTCTGGCACATTGCGATGCCGTTGGGAGCCGTCCACCTCAACAGGGCAGGGCAGGAGCTCGTGCAGACGCGATGCGGGAAGATCGGCGATACGGGCGAGGATGTCGGCGAGCCAGGCTTTGGGATCGACGTCGTTCAGGCGACAGGTCGTGATCATCGTCAGCATGATGGCGGCGCGGGCAGCGCCACGCAGACTGCCGGCGAAGGTCCAGTTGCGCCAATAGACGTCAAGCGCCAATCAAAACGGCCGCAAAGCTACGCTTGCGATACACACGATGAGCCGAGAGTTCGAGTTAGTAGCTGGCCGCCTCTGTGACTCGCCCGGTCGCGCGGACAGCGCGAATCCGTAGTTGTCGTCTCACCCGCAGCTCCCGTCATGTGTCTGATAGGAGGTGCGAATGCGACGGGTGATTGGCATCGACGCCCACCGAACTTTCGGAGAGGTGGTATTTTGGGAGGACGGCAGGCTCCGACATGCGGGCCGCATAGATATGACGCGGACTGCGCTGGAGGGATTTGGCAAAACCCTGCTGGCCGGTGATGAGGTGGTGCTCGAGGCGACCGGCAACAGCATGGCGGTACTGCGGGTTCTGGCGCCGTTCGTGGCACGGGTGATTATCGTCAATCCGTTGCAGGTGAAGGCGATCGCCCAGCCTCACGTCAAGACCGACAAGATCGATGCCGGCGCCCGGCGACTTCATCCATTCAGGAGCGTTAGGTGGCAGATTTCACGTTGTGAGGGGTCCGCGAGCGCGTCTCCACCGGCGACCACGCCGCCAACCAGCGCGCTTCCGCTACGCAAGAATTGCCTGCGCGCAGCGACGACCACTTGCTCATCTCGATCTTCAGTGTCGCTGGCCATGTGTCTCCTGTGTCATCGGGAAAAACCGTCAAGCCTGTCGTATCGGAGACAGATGTGCAAACTAACTTTCCTGAACTTGGATTTCAGGATTCATGAAGCGTGCGCCGATATCAACTGATCGGGCGCGCAAGATTGGAGTGGTCGCTCTCGGCGCCAAGCGCGAAACGCGCGGCTCGGCGGTGGGGCTCGCGGCTCCACAGTATTGAAACTTTCACTTACATTTTGCGTCACTATTTTTGGGTTTCTGTCAGAAAAAACGTCAATATAGTCCAGCCCAGGCCAATCAATATCCTTGGGAGCGGGCGCTTGTCCCCGGACACAAAGACCCTTGACGTATCTGTGTGGCGAGGAGACAGCGCCGGCGGCAAGTTTGAGCGCTTTCAAGTTCCTGACCAGGAAAGCCAGACCATTCTTGACGTCGTGGTCTGGATCCAACAGAAGATCGATCCCTCGCTTGCCTATCGATACGCTTGCCGCGTTGGCATGTGCGGGTCGTGTGCGATGATGGTCAATGGCCAGCCTCGCTGGACGTGCCGAACACACGTGCAAAAGGTCGCGCGCGACAACCGCATAGAGATAGCGCCTCTCCGCAATTTGCCAGTGATCAAGGATCTCGCGGCGGACATGGATCCCTTCTTCACGAAGTGGGTCAAGGCCGAAGGCGTGTTCCACCCGACAGGCACGAGGGACGACGACATCGTGAGGGTGGACCCCGCCGGTGATCAGCGCGTCCAAGCCGACGCTGCGATCGAGTGCATCAACTGCGCGGTGTGCTACGCCTCTTGCGACACCGTTCAAGGCAACCCCGATTATCTCGGCCCTGCAGCGCTCAATCGCGCTTGGACGCTCGTAAACGATGCAAGGGATGGCCGGCGAGGCGGTATCCTGGATGCCGTATCACAGGGCGGGGGCTGTCATAATTGTCACTCCCAAGGGAGCTGCGCCAAGTTTTGCCCGAACGAGTTGAGCCCGATCACGTCGATCGCCGGACTGAAGCGCGAGACGATGAAATCAATCTTCAAGGTCCGGGAATCATGCTGACGCTTCGTCTCTTTATGTTGCAGAGGGTGACCGCTTTGATAATGGCTCCGCTGGTGTTGGGACACTTGGCCGTCATGGTTTATGCGGTACGCGGCGGGCTTTCCACGGGAGCGATTCTTTCCAGAACGCAAGGGAGCCTTCCTTGGGCTCTCTTCTATGGGACTTTTGTGATCACAGTCTCGGTTCATGCTGCGATCGGCGCAAGAGTCATTGTGGCCGAGGTTCTCCGCATGTGCGGCCTACTCCTCAATGTCGTCTTTTTGGCCCTCTGCGTTCTCCTGCTTTTCGCAGGGTTGCGCGCGGTTCTTTCGGTGACCATGCCATGATGATCCGGCCGCATCGATATCATCCACTCTGGCTGGCTTACATCCTGCACCGGCTATCCGGCCTGGCGCTCGCAATCTTTCTTCCGATCCACTTCTACGTCCTTTCGCTCGCGCTCACTTCGCCGAAGGACCTGGACGGGTTCCTGCACTGGGCCGACAGGCCGCTGGTCAAGGCTGCAGAGTTCGGCCTCGTATTCTTGCTGGCGGTCCATTTCTTCGGCGGCCTGCGTCTGATGGCTTTCGAATTACTCACCTGGACGAAGGATCAGAAAACCTGGGCCGCGGCCAGTGTAGCATTCGCTTTCATGGTTGCCGGCGGTTTTCTTCTGAGGGCGATTTGATTATGGCGAGCGCATTCGATCTCGAGCGCCACGACACCGACATCCTGATTATCGGCACAGGAGGCGCGGGGCTGTTCGCCGTACTTCACGCCCAACAGGCGGCGCCCGAAGGCACAAAGATCACGATCGCTGTAAAGGGGCTGATCGGGAAGTGCGGCTGTACGCGCATGGTGCAGGGGGGCTATAACGTGGCTCTGGGCGGCGACGACTCTGTCGAACGCCATTTCATGGATACGATCATCGGAGGCAAGTGGCTCCCCAACCAGGACATGGCCTGGAGGCTGTGCGAGCAGGCCGTGGTCCGCATCCGCGAACTTGAAAACGAGATCGGATGCTTCTTCGACCGGAACCCTGATGGCACGCTGCACCAGAAGGCGTTTGCGGGGCAAACCGCGGACAGAACTGTTCATAAGGGGGATCTGACCGGTATCGAGATCATTAGCCGCCTGATGGAGCAAGTGCTCGCTCGTCCAGTCGAGAAATTACAGGAGCATCGTGCAGTCGGTCTAATTCCGTCCAAGGATGGCTCGTCGCTTGCCGGAGTCCTGTTCATCGATATGCGTACCGGGACGCTTCGGCTCGTCCGCGCCAAAACTGTGTTGATGGCGACCGGCGGCGGACCGACGATGTACAAGTATCACACGCCGTCTGGCGACAAGACGATGGACGGCCTCGCTATGGCTCTAAGAGCCGGCTTGCCGCTCCGCGACATGGAGATGGTCCAGTTTCACCCCACGGGATTGCTGGCGGGCGAAGACACGCGGATGACGGGCACGGTCCTGGAAGAGGGACTTCGCGGCGCCGGAGGCCAACTGCTAAACAGTTATGGCCATCGCTTCATGTTCGACTACGACGCAAAGGGCGAAAGAGCGACACGCGATGTCGTCAGTCGCGGAATCTATGCGGAGATGCGCAAGAACAACACCTCCAAGAACGGAGGGGTCTACATCTCGATGGCGCATCTCGGCCCTGACAATGTCCGGCAGAAGTTCAAAGGCATGGTGAAGCGTTGCGCGGACAGCGGCTTTGACCTCGCCGCAGGGCAGGTCGAGGTCGTTCCGACAGCGCATTACTTCATGGGCGGTATCATTGTGGATACCGACACTCATACCGAGATGGAAGGATTGTACGTCGCCGGCGAGGACGCTGGCGGTGCACATGGGTCAAATCGGCTAGGCGGAAATGGCGTGGCCAATTCAACCGTCTACGGTGGTATCGCCGGCGACGTTATGGGCCGCGACATCCGCAAGATGGCGCGTTTGCGCGAGCCGGACGAAGCGGTTCTTCAAGCCGAAATTCAGCGCGTTGTCTATCCGTTCACGAAATCACCGGGAAACATCCGGGAATTGCGCAACGAACTTCAAAATACAATGTGGGACAACGTTGGCGTGATGCGAACGGCGGCTGGTATGAACAGGGCCATTCGCCGCACTTCGGAGATTCGGACGCAACTCATGAGTGTCGGCGTCGCCGGGGGCAGTCGAGCCTTCAATCTCACCTGGCACGATTGGCTGAACGTGAGCTCACTCTGCGACATCTCGGAGGTCATTGCCAAGGCGGGTTTGGAGCGAGAAAACTCTCGTGGTGCCCACTATCGAGAAGACTTTCCAGAAAGCGGCAGCTTGGAGGAGTCATATTTCACCTTGGCACGTAAGAGTGACGAGGGACTTCAAATGAGCCGAGTCCCTGTTCAGTTCACTATCGTGCGGCCGGGCCACTCGATCCTATCCACCGAAGAACCTGACACTCTGGTGAGGGCTGCAGAATGATTTCCATCGATGCGATTCAAAAGACTGCGGAAAGCCTGATGGAGAAGGCCGCAATCGAGATTCCCGAGGACTATCTCGATGGTCTGCGGGCCGCTGCGGATGTCGAAGACGGTGATCTGTCCTCGTTCGTCTTGCAAGCGATGCTTGAGAACTACGAGGCGGCCAAGCAGGATCGTCGTGCAATGTGCGGCGACACTGGGTGTCCGCGTTGGTATGTAAAGATGGGTAACGAGGCGAGGATCGAGGGGGGCCCGATCGCCCTGGAGACGGCATTACGCCGCGCAACCGCCAACGCGACCAGAAGCGTTCCGCTCAGACCCAACCGTGTCCATCCCCTTTGGCGCACCGATCACGACAACAACGTCGGCATTGGGGCGCCGGAGATCGAGTATGCGTTCGAACCCGATGGCGACTGGGTCGATCTTATCACCGTTCACAAGGGTGGTCTCTTCGGAACGGACTACCGCATGCTGTTTCCGTCCGATGGGATCGCCGGCATCAAGCGGTTCTACCTCGACAGCCTGGTCGCATTCGGCAAGCGTGGGCTGGCCTGTCAGCCAGCGATCATCGGTATCGGGCTCGGAGGGTCGAAGGACGCCTGTATGGTGTTAGGCAAGCGGGCCGCCTGTCTGAGAACTGTCGGCGACAGAAACTCTGATCCTCGCATCGCCGAGATGGAGCGCGAGTTCAAGGAACTGGGCAACTCCATTGGAATGGGAGCGATGGGCTTTGTCGGCAAGTCGATGGTGATCGATTGCCACATCGAGGTTGGCTACTGCCACACCGGAGGAATGCAGATGAGCGTTCACGCATTCTGTCTTTCATCTCGCCGCGCAGTGGCGCGGATCTACGGCAACGGTCGCGTCGAGTATCGCACCGATCCGGACTGGTTCACTGATTATCAACGTCGGGAGACGGTGGAATGGAACGCATTTCCAAGCCTGAGCAAATCCGCCTGAGCACGAAGCCAACACGCGAGGCGCTGGCTGCGCTGAAGATTGGCGACATCGTCTATCTGGACGGGCTGATTTATACCGCCCGCGAGGGCGTGTACATGCGCGTCCTGGAAGGCAAGGAGCCGCTCCCCCTCAACCTGCCCGAGGAAAGCGCGGCCAACTTCCACTGCTCGCCGGCGGCCACGGTTGAGGCTGATGGCAATATTACGATGGGCGCCGTCACGGCTACCGCATCCTTCCGCTTTGCGAAGTGGATTGGTGAGTGGATACGGATCTCGGGTGCGAAGCTCATCATCGGCAAAGGCGGCATGACTTCGCACGACTACAAGGAGAGCTTCGTTCCGAACGGGGCGATCTATCTCACGACGGTCGGCTACGGCACCGGTGCGCTGCTGGGCAGGGGCATCAAGCGCGCCCGTGACATCTATTGGCGAAAGGAGCTCGGGCTCGCACAGGCCATGTGGCTGATTGAAGCAGAGAACATGGGGCCCTTCATCGTGGAGAGCGATCTCGAGGGCAATAGTCTGTTCGAGCGGGAGAACGCTAAGGTCTCCGCAAATCTTGATCGTGTCTACGCTGGCACCAAGCCGGCGGTGCTGAAGCGGTTCGGGGAAACCGACGATCGCTCGGACGAGCTGATCGGCTGAATGCGTCTCTATCAGCTGGGCTACCGGCGGACCACAAGGATGCGGAAATGTTTGTAGACGAGAGAATGTATACCTTGCAAGCAGGCCAAGTGCCCACATTCCTGAAGCTTTACGAAGCCGAGGGAATGGAGTGCCAAGTACGCATCCTCGGCAAGATGGTCGGTTATTACTACACTGACTTCGGTCCACTCAACCAAGTCGTTCACATGTGGGGCTACGAAAGCTTAGATGATCGGTTCGAGCGGCGAAAGCAGCTTCAGGCATCGGCCGAATGGCAGTCGTACGCCAAGAAGATGCGCCCCCTCGTCGTCAAGGTCGAGAACAAGCTCCTAGTGCCCGCGCCTTTCTTTCGCGTGCCTGCCTAGCGAACCATTGGCGTGTGGATCGGAGGTTCAGCGGCCATGAGCTTCTATCTCTGGCTCGCTGCCGGTTCCGCCGCGGGCGGCTTCATCAACGGCTTGGCAGGGTTCGGTACCGCGCTATTCGCGTTGAGCTTCTGGCTCCAGATTCTGCCGCCGACGGAGGCCGTTTCGATGGTCGTCATCATGTCGGTTGTGAGCGGACTGCAAGGCGTCGCGCTGGTGCGGCAGAGCATTCAAGACAATCCGGTGCGTCTTTCCAGGTTCCTGGTGCCCGGTCTTGCCGGAATTCCCGTAGGCACGAACCTCCTTGCCGTCGTCAATCCGCTTACCATCAAGCTGGTTGTGGCGACCTTCCTGATCTCGTATGGCGGGTTCATAATGGCACGTCGTGGGCTGCCGCGTTCTGCGCGGCAATGGCCGGTCGTGGATTGTTGCGTTGGTTTCGTGGGCGGCATTTTGGGTGGGGCTGCCTCCTTGTCGGGGGTCGTTCCAACGATGTGGTGCGCTCTTCAGCCATGGACGAAATCCGAACAAAGGGCGGTATTACAGCCATTCAACGTATTGATTCTGGCGATCTCGGCAGCCGTGTTCTGCGCCAGCGGATACTACTCGGCGCAAACCGTGCCACTCATCCTCATTGCGCTTCCCATTACTCTGATCTTCGCCCAGATCGGCATTTGGACGTTCAAGCGAATGACGGATGATCAATTCCGGCGCCTGCTCGTAGGCTTGATGTTCGCGTCCGGGGTCATTTTGGTCGCAAAGGAAGTCCTACTTCGTTGACCGTTTCCGTTTCTCCTTCGGCGGGGTTCTCATGGACCGCTGCAGAAGCGGACGCTGGCCCTCGCGAATCGTGGCGGCCAGTCTGACATTCGTCTCGTCGATTGCTCGTATCCGAACGCTATCAGCCCGCGAGATGCACCCCAACATTCTGGAAAGTCCTTTTCCTCGACCGAGCGGCAGGTGCTTAAGTGGAAGTGCGTTTGACGCTGCGACGCAGGTTCGTGGCGCGATAGAAACGCCTAGATTGTAGTAGACCATGCTGGAGATCGCTTCCAGGCTCTCCAGCTCCATAGTCTCTCGGACGATGATCTTGTTTTCCTGAAGCCAGGTCTCAATCAGGCTGCCCACCACGGCTTGGCGCGAAAATCTGATGAAAGGGCTGTTCTCCAACAATTGTACAGGATCCCTGCCTTCGGCCTCGATCGAGGCGAGCAGTTCAAGAACCTCCTCCGCAAGGTCATACCAAACGAGATTGCGAGGAATGAACTGTGGTTTTGACACGATTGCGAGATCGAGCTGACCGCGCTCGACCTGCTGGATCAAAGTGGTCGTCAAGCCTGGTACCACCACGACATGCAGAGCGGGATAATCTCTCTTCAGCTTCGAAACCGCCAAGGGGACGAGCCCCGTGAGGGTGGTCGGCACGGCGCCCAGCGACAAGATACCTTCGATGCCTTGATTGCCTAAAACGCTCGGGACGATGTTGTCGTACGCGGCGACGACCTCCCGCGCCTTCGAAACCAGAGCGCGGCCGGCGGGCGTCAGCACAGGGGTTCGGCGACTTCTGTCGAAAAGCGGGACTTTCCATTCCTCTTCGAGTGCTCTGATTTGTTGGCTCACCGCTGCATGGGTAATGAATACTTGCTTGGCTGCCGCGCTGAAGCTGCCCTGATCGGCGACAGCAATCAGCGTCTTGAGAGTTCGGATCGACATCTGAGCCCGCTCGCAATGTAAGACAAACTTTCAATAACCGTTAGCATTTGTGCCTTTGAGAAAGAAGGTCTTTACGCCAATATTTTGCGGTCGAGAAAATGTGGCGTTGTCGAAGTGCGCGTGAGGAGAGGCGCAGAGGTGCTGAGCTTAAAGCCTTGTTGCGGGCCGAGACGCCTTCGTCGCAGCCAACACTGGCTCGATCGGGCGCCAGACAGTCCTTTTCTATCGGACGCGCGGTGACGATATCCGCTCTCCGGACGCGGACAGCATCAAGTACATAGTGCCGCCGTCCGCAGTGCCTCCTACGAACGAGGCGCTGCGATAGCTCGATGACAATAAGCAAGACATCAGGGATGAAATCGGAGGAGAAATGGACCGCGACGAGCCGTTACTGAAGGTATCCGGCGTGACGCTTCAATATAAGACGACGTCTCATATTGTAACGGCTACATACCGCGTCGGCTTCGAGATGTTGAAGAGTGATCGGTTCGTGCTGCTCGGGCCGTCGGGATGCGGTAAGTCCACCCTGCAGAAAGCCGTTGGAGGTTACATCACGCCAACGGAAGGCGAGATGCGCCTCAAGGGGAAGCTGATCACGAAGCCAGGCCCTGATCGCATGATGGTCTTCCAAGAATTCGATCAGCTCTTGCCCTGGAAGACGGTGCAGCAGAACGTTGCCTTCGCGCTGGAAGCGGCGAAAAAGATGCCGAAGCGCGAGGCGGCCGATCGGGCCGGCCACTACGTCGATATGGTGGGCCTCTCGAAATTCTCCAGCAGCTATCCTCACATGCTGTCGGGCGGCATGAAACAGCGTGTCGCGATTGCGCGTGGGATGGCCATGGAGCCAGACATATTGCTGATGGATGAACCCTTTGCTGCGCTCGATGCCCTGACCCGACGCAAGATGCAGGATGAGCTCCTCGCTCTTTGGAACAAGACGCGATTTACGGTGATGTTTGTTACACATTCGATCGCGGAAGCCATCAAGATAGGAAATCGAATACTCCTATTGTCTCCGCATCCAGGTCGGGTTCGTGCGGAATTGAACAGCGCAACCAGCCCCGAAGAGGTCGCTCACCTCGAGCGTCAGATCCACGAGATGCTGTTTTCTGAAGCGGCGCCGGAGGCAGCCCATGCATAATCAATTGAGCGTTGTTTCGAGCTCACCGATGACGAGTGCCGTTCGCCCCGAGATTCGTAACGTTCAGCACCTCGGTGAAATCAAGGTTGTCGAGAAGCCGCGCTCTTTGTTCGACAAGCTGTACGGTGAGGACGCCGTTCGAAAAGCGTTCATCCTCATCGCGTTGGCGCTGATCTGGGAAGTATACGGTCGTTGGCTCAATAACGAGCTACTGTTCCCAACCTTCGGCGCGACGATGACTGCGTTCATCAAAGGCATCGCGAGCGGTGTTCTGCCGGGCCGAGCATGGGGATCGATCCGGGTCCTGCTGATGGGTTATGCCGCGGGTGTCGTGCTCGCCGCGGTCTTGACCGGCTTGGCGATCGCGTCGCGAATCGGCAGGGACTTTCTCGAAACGATGACCTCGATGTTCAATCCGCTTCCGGCGATAGCGCTCTTGCCGCTCGCCCTGATCTGGTTTGGGCTTGGCAACGGGAGCCTGGTGTTCGTGCTGGTCCATTCGGTGACATGGGCAATCGCGCTCAATACCCATGCCGGCTTCCTATCCGTAAGCAAGACGTTGAAAATGGTCGGTCGAAACTATGGTCTTGGTGGACCTGCCTTCATTGTGAAGATCCTGATCCCTGCAGCATTTCCGAGCATTCTGACGGGATTGAAGATCGGTTGGGCTTTTGCTTGGCGGACTCTGATCGCGGCTGAGCTCGTCTTCGGCGTCAGTTCGGGGTCGGGTGGCCTCGGATGGTTCATCTTTGAGAATAAGAGCATGCTCGACATTCCGAACGTATTCGCCGGCCTATTGACCGTCATCTTGATCGGTCTCGTCGTCGAGAACCTTATATTCCGCTCCATTGAAGCGCGGACCATCCATCGATGGGGCGTGCAAAGTTGAGAGGACGTCCGAGCGGCGTCGGAGGAAGTCAATTCGGGAGGTTGAAACAGTGAAGTACGGGTATGCTGCGTTTTGCGTGCTTTTGGCGATGAGTGTTGTGCCGGTGGCGCCGTCGCGGGCTGAGGTGGCGAGCATAAGGCTCGCTAGACAGTATGGCGTGCCGTACCTGCCGCTAACTGTCATGCAAGAAGAGCGTCTGCTCGAGAAGCAAGCCGAAAAGGCCGGACTGACAGTCAAAACCGAGTGGCTGCAGTTCTCCGCCGGTTCGGGCATGAACGAGGCTCTTCTGTCCGGAAACCTGGACATCGCCTCGGGCGGTGTCGGCCCCATGCTGACGATCTGGTCCCGAACGCTCAAGAACTACAAAGTCAGGGGCGTATCGGCGATGGCCTCACTACCGTTGTACCTCGTCACGGTTAACTCGAACGTCAAGACGATCGCCGACTTCACAAGTGCCGACAAGATCGCGATGCCGGGGGTGAAGACGTCGATACAAGCGACCACCCTTCAGATGGCGGCAGAAAAGGTGTTCGGCAAAGGGCAGGCGACGCGCCTAGACCCGCTGACCGTCTCGCTCGGTCATCCTGACGCGCAGGTGGCAATGCTAGGAGGGAAATCCGGGATCAGCGCACATTTCGGGTCTTCACCCTTCCAAGAAATGGAATTGAAGGACCCTCGAGCGCACAAGATACTGGATAGCTACCAAGTGCTCGGTGGACCGCACACCTTCAGCGTCGTTTGGGCTACTGACAAGTTCATCAGGGAGAACCCGAAGGTGATCCAAGCTTTCTATGATGCTCTAAAGGAGAGCATAGCGCTGATCAATGCCGATCCGAAGAAGGCGGCGAGCATCTGGATCAGCGGCGACCATCTCAAATTGTCGCAAGAGGATGCCGAGGCGATCATCAAGAATCCAGAGAACCGCTGGACCACAGAACCCCAGAAGGTGTTGGCGTTTCTGAATGGCATGCGCGACGCCGGGCTGGTCAATGAAGCGACAAGCGACTGGAAGGACCTCTTCTTCAACTATGTCCACGACACGAACGGAAGCTGAAGCGCTGGAGCGGACTGGATGAAGTCCGAAGATTGAGAATGCGGCGCAGATCCTTGCGGCTGGTCTGCGCGAAGGCCTCGTAGAAGCAACTGTGCGGATCACGGCCGCCAGTGATTGAGCCACGGTGCAGGTTCAGTTGGTGAGTGGGCGGACGCGGCACTTCGACATGCGGCCGCGCAGTCCCGCGTGTCGGCCGACTAGTCCAGCTTGAAGCCGATGCGTTTGATGTAGGAGCCGAAATCGTGGCGCTCTGGGAACGCGTATTGCCGGGTCTTGTCCTCGGACCAACCGTAGTTTTCAGACCGTCCGAGTTCACCGATGTATCGTTGCGTTGCATATGGCTGGTCGGCGGATCTGCGTCGGTCGTAGGCCGCGATTGAGGCGTCGAGCGTGTGCTCGGAATAGGTGTTGTGATGAACAGTGATGGGGAGGGGCAGCCGCATGCTCCTCGCTGGCCTCTCATCCGGATATCCGACGGCGAGGCCTGCCACGGGAAAGACGTATTCGGGCAGGTTAAGCAACTCTGCAAGCCGATCCGGATGGTTGCGCACCGCGCTGATGGGGCAGACGCCCAGGCCTTCGGCTTCTGCCGCGATGACAAAGGATGAGAGAGCAATCGCGGCATCCACCGAAGCATTGAAGAAGGCGTCCAGGTGATCATTGGCGAACTGCCGAGCCCGCAGGGCATGGATCCGCCTCTGGCGGCGGTTGTTACCGCAGAAGATCAGGAGGTTCGGAACGTTCTCAAGCCACTTCTGGCCTAAGCGGCCCCTCGCCAAAAGTGCACAGATTTCGGATCGCAACGCAGGCGATTCGATGATGATGATGTCGCGTTGCTGCAAATCGCTTTTGGTCGGGGCGCAGAGTGCAAGGGCACAAAGTCGTCGCAGCAGGTGCTCCGGAATTGGTTCGGCGCGGAACTTCCTAACAGAGCCGCGCTTCGCCAGTTGGACGTGGACGGCTGGGGCGCCGTCTCGAAGCTCCACATCCGCTGCCTCGGAGCCGAAGCGATTGGAGAGCAGATGACTCTCATCCATTTGACGTTCCAAGTCCGATGCTAAGAAGCTTGTGCAATCCCGTAAGGCTAATCGATCCGGGTTCCGGAGTCGCGCAAAAACTCTTCAAGCCCGACATTCAATTTCCTTACGAGTCGGGCAAGCGATTAGCACGGACAGCGGGGCATCATCCGGCGCGCTCCGGACTCAATACGTCGCGGCCAGATAGTCGACAATCTTGCCGACGTCGGCATCGTCGATGGGAGCCCCGTAAACCTTGATCATCTTGGTCACCTCGGCCCGCCAGAAGGTCTTCTTGTCATTCATCGGCGGTTGCGTGTTGATGTAGTCGGACGAGTGACAGGCCGTGCAATTGCCCTGGACCACCTCGAGATTGGGTCCGGGCTTGAAGATAGCAGTCTCGTCCGGGGGTCTTGTAATTGACGGGCGCCGCGGTCACCGAGGCTGGGCCGGCCGCAAGCCAGCCAAGGCCGGAGGCGGCTGCGATGGCGAGGAGAACAGGCCGTTGCATGGTTTTCCTCCTCAGGCCACGGTGACGCGCGTGGTTTCGACAACGTTGCGCAAGTAACCGGCCGGATTCCAGCGCGGCGCGTCCGGCTGGGTCTCGCCGCCATTGCCGGTGGCGCGGACTTTCAGCTCGACCTGGCCGGCCGCGAGCTTCACCGGCAGCTTCCAGTCGCGGAAGGCGTATTTGCCGAGATCCTCGCCGAGCCTGGCATTGGTCCCGGTCCTGCCGCCGTCGGTGGAGACCTGGACCTCCTTGATGCCCTTGCCGCCGTCGAAGGCGATGCCGCGCAGCGTCGTCTTGCCGGCCTTCAGCCTGGCGCCGTCGGCGACGCTGGCGACGAAGGAGCGGATGGTGAAGCGTGTTGAACGGGATCGTCGCCTTCGGCGCGGTACCGGGCTCGACCGCATTGTTTGGCGTGTCCGGAATGCGGTATGCCGACTTCATCCAAAAGCCGTCATAGACGCTGTCGATGACAGTGATCTCGTTGAGGTGCTTGAGCCAGTAGGTGCCGTAATAGCCGGGCACGACCAGGCGCAGCGGAAAGCCGTTGAGGAACGGCAGGTCCTCGCCGTTCATGCCATAGGCCAGCATCACCTCGCCGTCGGTGGCGTGATCGATGTCGAGCGCCTTGACGAAATCCGGCGTCTCGTCGCTGGCCGGGCCGTCCATGCCGCCGAACGTCACCTGCTTGGCGCCGGCCTGCACGCCGGCCGTCTCCAGCACCGCCTTCAGCGGCACGCCGCGCCAGCGCGCGCAGCCCATGGCGCCGTTGGCGAGCTGGCCGCCGGCCACGCGCGGCTCGGAGAAGCCGCGGCTGTTGCCGGAGCACTGGTTGACGGCGACGATCTCCATCGCCCTCATTTTCCTGATGTCCTTCAACGACAGTGATAACGGCTTATCGACCTTGCCCTTGACCTCGAGTGTGAACTTGTCGGGGTCGAGATTGTAGGGCAGGTCCGAGAGGTGGTAGCGGACGAAGAACGCATCGTTCGGCGTGATCGGACCGTCGTTGAACAAGGCGAAGGGCGTCTCGAGCTGCGGCGGTCGGCTGGTCAGCCCGATCATCGGCCGCTTCTGCGGATATTTCACCAGCGGCCGCTGGCCATTGGCGAAGGGCAGAGTGACGGTGTCGAGTGCCCGCGCCTTGGCGGAATTGAGTGTGGCCGCGATGGCGGCAAGGCCTGCTCCTTTGAGCAGGTCTCGTCGATCGATCATATGTCTCCCCCCGGAGCATTTCGCTTGAGCCGCAGTCATCACTACCGGCTCATCAGAACTATTCCATGCCGACGAAGGGCACCGCGCCTTGGCGACGAACGGTGTGATGAGATTAGAGGCGTCGATGTGGGCTGGCCAGCATCTCAATGTGCACGAATGTCGAAAAATACTGACGAGAGTTGTAAGACAAACTATCTGGACGATGTTGAGATAAGTTGGAATAAAGCCCGGTCGAAACGAGTTCCCAGTCTCGAAAATCAGCCCGCGCGGGCATATGAGAGTGCTGGCCGCTTGGAGTGAGGGTCGAATGTTCGATGTCTATGTCAACGGGAAAAATGACCTCCTGGTTGTGCCGCAAGGCGCGCGTGTGCCGACGCAGTTAAGTGGCAATTGGAAAAAGAAGAAACGAGCAGTGCGGTTGGTCAGCGAAAAAATCCGCCAGGACATCATAAAGCGAGGGTATCACAGCAGGAACTTGGTTGGAGCAAAGCGGCCGACGACACATCACGCTTGCCGTGAAAGTTGACGGCGAATGCTTGGCGAAAAGCATTGCTTTTAGAGAACGACTGCTGGGGCTATTATGAGCGCCCTGAGGCGAATCGCGAGAGTTTTCGCGGCCGCTGGTTCCGCACCGGCGATCTCTTCCGCCGCGACGAGAATGGCTGCTACTTCATTGTTGGGCGTATCAAGGACGTGATTAGGCGCGGCGGCGAGAACATTGCGGCGATCGAGGTCGAGGCAGCGCTCCGCGACCACCCTGACATAGAGGAAGCGGCTGTCGGGCCCGTGTCTGATCCTCTGCGGCGCGAGGAAGTGAAGGCATATCTCAAATTGCGCGAAGGCGTGACAAGGGCCGACGTACCGCCCGAGTGGGTGGTCGCGCATTGCGAACAGCGGCTCGCATAATTCAAGATCCCTCGCTACATTGCCTACCTCGACGATTTTCCGCGCACACCATCGCGCAAGATCCAGAAGAAGGAGCTTGTCGCAAGGGTGGCCGATCTGAGCATCGACGCCTATGACAAGGAGGTCAAGACTGGCGATGAGTGGCTCTTGCTTTGGATGTATCGCGGCACAACGAACAGTTGGCGTAGCTTCGCTCAGTAACCAGGAATGTGGTCCTCATGCCATGAGGCCAGCTATTCGATCAATCCTACGTTTTCCTGGAGACAAGTCGCAAACAGGTTCACGCCAGCGTCGGGAGCGCTCGGCGCAGGGCTCCGAGCATCTCCCTAAGAGCGCGCCGTCAGACGATTGTGTCGTCGGCTTGCGACATCCTGGATCAAGGCTCGCAACCACTGTAGCCCGGGATCCCTCTCATGCGAGATACGCCACTGAAGGACGTCAGTCATCAGCGGCAGGGATATGGGAGCTTGCACTTGCCTTATAGGCAGAATGGTCGCAGCCCGCTCTGCCAAGTCTGCGGGTATCAGCCCTATGAAGCGGGTCCCGATGATGGCTTCCGGAATGAGCGTGAAGCTTGGTGCAGTGATCCCCGCTCGCGGAGCTCGACCAAATTGCTTGAAGAACCAAGTCTCTATGAACGTCGTCCGCTCGCTGTAAGCCTGTGCATGGCGCATCTCGAGAAACTGGTCGAGTGTCAGGCTGTCTCCGACAGTCTCGTTGTCCTGCCACACGATGCACACGTAACTCGTCGAAGGGAGGGCAGTGAACGGACAATCCTCCAACATGAAGCGATCGGGAACAATCAGGAAATCGATTTCCGTACGAAAGAAGCGGGTGCTTGGACCCTGGTAGAAAATATCCACCGAGGGCGCCGTATTGCGCAACTCAGCCAAGATATCAACGATGAGAGTTGCCCAGACGTAGTCGGAGCACGCGATCGTAAACTGCCGCTCGGATGTCGCCGGATCAAAAGAGCTTCGCATTGCCAGGAGTTTTTCCGTTTCGGTCAGAATGGCCCTGAGCGGTCCGGTCAATTCTTCCGCGAGAGGCGTCAGAGCCATTTGGCGACCGCGTCGTACGAGCAACTCGTCCTCGAAGTGTTCGCGCAGTCTGGACAGGATTCCGCTGGTTGCGGACTGGCTCAGAAACAATCGTTCGGCCGCCCGCGATATGTTCTGGTGAGTCAAGATCGCGTCCAGCGCGACGAGCAGGTTCATATCCAGGTGCCGGAATCGCATGGGTGTCCTCTTTGGGGTTTCCATGGCATTATCGGGAGGACGGACCTCCTATCCCTGGCATGAGTGTATCCGACACGCGGCCGGCCATTGGGCTTTTGTGCCTGTAGCAGCGAGCACGCCGCTTGACATGAACCAAATGTGATCACAATATTAGATCAAGTTTGTGGTTGCAACGGGATGTTCAGCGATCCGGGGCCGCTGGTTCCACGCAGCAAAGAGGAAGGCACCAATGCCGAAACTGTTCAAGCTTCTCATTGCCGTTTCGATCGCTGCGTCATCCCTGACGACGGCGGCGCGGGCGTCGGATACGGTAAACGTCAGGTTTAGCTGGAAACTGAAGGGCGAATACGGCTTCTTCTATCTCGGCAAGGAGAAGGGCCTCTACCAGAAGAACGGAATTGACGTCGTCCTCGGAGAAGGTGCGGGCGCGCAAGCCGCACTCGGTGGGCTTGTACGAGACAACGAAGATGTTGTGGTCGTGCCGGCGATATTCGCCATTTCGGCAATCGAAAAGGGAATGCCCGTCAAGCTCGCGGCGATATACCAGGAACGAGCCCCAATGGCCTTCATCTCCTGGCCTGACAAGCAGGTGACGACGCCGGCGCAGTTGGAGGGCAGGTCGCTCGCGATCTCCGTCGGGGATCCCGCCACAACGTACCTCGATGTCTTTTGTGTCTTGAACAAGATAAGCTGCGACAAGATCAACAAGGTTCAACTCGACCCACAGCTCAGGTTTGCCCAGTTCATTCAAAAGCGCGTCGATCTCATCTCCGTCTATACAAACGTCGATCTCCCTCTGGTCGAAGAGCGGACCGGCACAAAGTTTGCCGTGTTGGACCTGCCGAAATTTGGTCTCCGTGTCCCCGGATTGGCGGTCGTTGCGAGCAACAAGGGAATTGCTGAAAAGCCAGATCTGCTCAGGCGCTTTCTCGCCGCGACCGCGGAAGCAATCGAGTTGACGAGATCAGAGCCTGCGATGGCAACCGCCGCGCTGAAGAAGGCGTGGAGTGCTGCTCCTTCCGACGAGCTGATAAAGGCACAGATCGTCGCAACCTCGGAAACGATGGCCTCGGAGCAAGGGAAGCCCGTTGGCTGGATCAAGGACAAGACGATATCGGATGCGCTAAGTCTATTGTCGGCGACGGAGCATCTCGAGTCGGCCAAGCCGCTTGCCGATTTCTACACCAATGAGTTGCTGACGAAGTAGGCGTCTCGATATCGTTGGTGCAGCAAATATGTTGACTAACCATCGTCTATTGCGGCTACCCGGAAAGGTGCCAATGTCGTTGGTTAGGAGCCGTCTCGTCGGTCGGCCCGGAGGTGCGACCACCGACGAATGAAATCATCGGCAGAGCATCCCGGCCGTGACGGCGACGTCGCGCGGACCTATCAGGTCCCTTAGGCTCTCCCGAAGACGTGTTTAGTCGTGATTGTGGCGTCCGCGTCTTCCTCCCTGCGCGAGGTCGTTCACCTGATGCCGCCTTATTCTAATCATTCTCACGATGGCGAAACGGCGACGTTCGTCTGGCCATGCAGTCTTGCAAACTTCTTCAACAGCCCAACTCGTCCAAACTAGGAAGCTCTCGCTTCCCAGTCGATGATGAAACGCCCGCCACTGACGCCTCGATGGGAAGAATGGTTCACATGTTTGGATCTTTGCGAATCTCAACCAAGCTCTTAGTCATTGTTCTGCTGTCGGTCTTCGGCATGGTCGGTATCGCAGGTATCGGACTATCGACCCTGAAGGGCGTTCTGCTGGAGGATAGGAAAGCGAAGGTGAAAGAATTGGTGCTGCTCGCTCGAACGACGATTGAATCCGATTATCAAGCCGCGCGGAAGGTTGGCTTGTCAGAACAGGAGGCGCTTGAACGATCGAAGTTGCTACTGCGCAGCTTGCATTACGACAAAGACAATCCATTCTACGCCATGACCAGCAAAGGTGTCTTGGAGGTACATCCCAAGCAAGCTTTGGAAGGGAAAGATATCTCGGAGTCGAAGGATGCCAACGGCGTCTACTTCGTGCGCGAAGCAGTTGCGGCAGCTGGCCGCGGCGGTGGCTTTGTCGCCTTCAAATTCCCGCGTCCTGGCGGGAGCGAGCCGATGCCGACGCTGACCTATGGAACTGAGGTTCCAATATATGGATGGGTTTTGACCAGCGGCCTCTATATTGACGACATCGATCAGATATTCTGGACAGAGGCTCGACGCGTCGGAGGTCTTGTATTCGCCATTCTCGTGCTCGTGGTCGGAGTGTCGCTTCTGATTAGCCGCAACGTAACCAGGCCGCTCGCAGGTATGACGGCGGCGATGCTTGAGCTCTCTCATGGCAGGACCGACGTGGCCATTCCCGCGCGAGACAGAAAGGATGAGATTGGGGCCATGGCTAGATCCGTCCAGGTGTTTAAGGAAAGCATGAACGAGACAGTTCGGCTGCGTGAAGCCCAGGACGAATTGAAGCGGCAGACCGAAATCGAGAAGAGACAATTCGTCAGCAAGATAGCCGACGAATTCGAGAGCGAGGTCAGGAGATCGCTCGACGCGCTCGCGAAGGCCGCTCATGACATGCATACCACGTCGCAGCGCATGTCGACCAACTCCGAGGAGGCCAGCGGGCAGGCCACGACCGTCGCGGCCGCTGCTGAACAGACATCGGCCAATGTCCAAACGGTCGCCGCCGCCACAGAGGAGCTCTCCGCATCCGTCCATGAAATCGGCCGCCAGGTGGCTCGCTCAACCGAGATTGCCTCGCAGGCAATGGATGAAGCGAAACGTACCAACGACGTCGTGCACGGGCTGTCAGCCGCAGCACAAAAGATCGGGGACGTGGTCGAGTTGATCAGCAATATCGCCGGTCAGACCGACTTGTTGGCCCTCAACGCAACCATCGAGGCCGCGCGTGCAGGAGATGCTGGAAGTGGCTTTGCGGTGGTTGCAAACGAGGTAAAATCGCTTGCCGGACAAACTGCCAAGGCAACTGAAGCAATTTCCGCCCAGATACAAGCAATGCAGAGCACGACGTCGGAAGCGGTCGAAGCGATCGAGCGTATAGGTCGCACGATCGTCTCAATCGATGAAATCACGACGGCTATTGCCTCATCCATCCGGCAACAAGGAGACGCGACTGGAGAGATCGCCCGCAACATACAGGAGGCTGCGCGAGGCACGAATCAGGTCTCGGACAACATTGTGCGCGTGAATCAAATGGCCACTGAGACCGGTGCTGCCGCGCATCATGTATTTCGTTCCGCCGAGGAACTCAGCAAGCAATCTGCCGGACTACTGGTCGATGTCGAACGTCTTGTTGCTAATATCCGGGCTGCATAGGGTGGCGCCGTCTCGCGTCAAGCGGCTTCGCCGCCTTGGCGTCGCGGATGAAGCGGCACAGCATCGGCGGGGGTCGACTTAGCGCTCGATGTTCTGTTCGCTCTGCTGAGCCCGTTAGCGGCAGGCGGAGCCTCGCAGGTCGCATCGTAAACCAGTGATCTCGATGATTCAGGGCAGGTTCCCGAATAGCTATTTGCTGGTGATTGGGTGCGTATTATCGACCAGGCCGATAGTTCGGCTCCAGGAAATCGATTTCCGCGATGCTGTTGAGTTGAATAGAATCAAACCCTCTAGCCAGCCGAATCCGGCAATGGGCTTAGGTCTTGATAACGCGTTTTGGGCTGTTGATACAATGGTCGATGCAGAAAATGCGATGGAAGTGCGGATTCGCAAGGTCCATTGCATCGCGACCGATATTGTAGGCATCGAGCTTGAATCGGCGACTTCTAATGTATTGCCGCGCTTTTCTGCCGGTGCCCACGTCGATGTCTATGTGTCGGACAAAATTGTTCGCCAGTATTCCCTTTGCAGTGATCCATCTGATTCGAGCTACTACCGACTTGCTATACTGAAGGACGCAAATTCAAGAGGGGGATCCAAGGCCGTTCACGAGAACCTTCATGAAGGAATGAGCCTGAAGATCGGGCGGCCCCGCAATAATTTCGAGCTCATTGAGGACGGTGGGCGTGCGATACTTCTCGCGGGAGGGATCGGGATTACTCCGCTTCTGTCGATGGCGTACAGGCTGCAGACGCTTGGCGCGGACTTCGATCTTCACTTGTGCGTTCGTTCCTTGGATCGCGCGCCATTCCTCGCCGAAATCGCGGCGGCGCCGTTTGCGAACAGGTTTCGCTTGCATGTCGACGACGGGCCGGCAGAGCAGCGCTTTCTGCCCGAGAGAGATCTTCGGCTCGGTTCTTCGCAAGCGAGAGTCTACGTCTGCGGTCCCAAAGGCTTCATGGACTTTGCGGTGTCTGGCGCGAGAAAAGCAGGTTGCCCAGACGAAAGGCTGCATACCGAGAGTTTTTCGGGTGGGGATGTCAAGGGCGGGAACTCGTTCACCGTCATTGCTTCACGAAGCGGCCGGAGGCTCACGGTTACCGGTGAAAAATCTATCGCGGCAGTCCTCGAAGAAAATGGAATAAGCGTAAATCTGTCGTGCGAGCAGGGAATATGCGGAACGTGTCTGACACGGGTGCTCAAAGGTCAGCCTGAGCACAGGGATAGCTTTCAAACTGCCGCCGAGAAGCTGACGAATGATCGGATTGCCATCTGCTGCTCACGCTCGTTGTCCGACGAGATAGTCCTCGAAATCTAGCGCAGAGCAACTATCGCGTTTGAATCCCCGTGTGAATGGTCCAACAATCAGCCTCCGGAGTGGGGAGGTTGAAAAAAGGACTGCGGCGGCGTCCTTGCATTCTCCTCTCGCCGATGCGCCAAAAAAATGGCCGCGGGCACCAAGCCGCGGCCAAGTCAGGGAGAAAATTGGACGGCCCGATCGGCGACCGGATCTCTTCCTGTCGCCGGGTTTGCGAGCCGACTAGCCGTGCTCAGCCTGCAGCTGAGCTTCCACGATCCGCCGTGCTCTCACTGCTGGTCCGTCGGTGTGCAGAAGGACCGGCTTCAGCGACATGAGATCGCTCGTGTCCACCGCGCGCTGCTGAGCCTCGATGACCGGCTTGTCTTCATCGTCGAAAACGGCCACGCCGACCCTCAGCAATTCCTGGCTGAGGTCGTCTTCGTCCTGGCGAAAATCACGGGACATCGCCCAGAAGTAGTGCGACGACGTTTCGGTTTCCGGCGTGAGCAGGTGCGAGGTTGGAATCGAAATTCCTTCCTCGACTGGTCGGTTGACGCCCGTCATGCCCACGTCGAGCAGGAGGAGAGACGGTGGGTTCCACCGCATGAAGTTGCGATGGTCTCCTCGCTGATCCTTTGGATATCCGAGCATCTGAAAATAGTTGTTGGGCAATTGATTGGGACGCGAGAATTTCGCCCAGACTTCGTTGGATTGCCCATCTTTTTCGGCTTCGAACCGTGGCGGCCCTTCCGCGTTCTTGAACATCGGGTGCACGTATTGTCCATGGCTCAGATCGAGCAGATTGTCGGAAATGAGCTGATAGTTCGCCTGGACGTGGAGATAGCTGCAAACCGTGCGAAACTTCGGGTTCGTCAGGATACTGAAGTCCGCGATCGACGATTCGTCGGCCTTGCTGGCTTCTCCAAGCCAAAGCCACACGACGCCATGTTTCTCGACAATCTTGTAGCTTTTGACTTTGGCGGCCCGGGGGATCAGTCCGTCGCCATGTGGGTTGAGCGTGCATGCGCCGGTCTGATCAAAGCACAGTCCGTGGTAGCCACACTCTACGATGTCACCTTTGAGGCGTCCGAGATGCAGCGGGACGAAACGATGCGGACAGCGGTCGGTAAGACCGGCGACGTTACCGGCTTCGGTGCGGTAGAAGACGATGTTCTCATTGGCGATCGTCCGCGGCAGCAGGCTGCGGGTGATTTCACTCGACCATGCGGCCGCGTACCAGGTGTTTTGAATGAACGGCATGGGCTCCCCTTGCTCCGTTTGTCGAAGGCGGTCGGCGAAAGGTCCCATCGTTGGAGAAGTTTTAAAAATCAGTATTTCCAATGCGAAATATCGGGATTTTCGATAGTTCGCCGTGCGAGCTAAAGGCCGATCCTTAGTCGTTCGAGACTGGAGAGCGGCGATGGTTCAGCGCGGTGGCGGACGCTAGGGCGGTGCGACCAACGTCCCTTCAGCGGCCGTCGTCAATCTCGTAGATATGGCGCTCGAACCGTTCGAGCAGCGTATGCATCGTCCTGCGTGCTTCGGCAAATGCCTCAGAGCCGGCGCGAGCGGCAAGGTCGGCCTCATAGGCTTTGCGAGAAGGAAACCGGCATTCCCATCTGACGTCGGGCCCGTTGCCTTCGCGCAGAACGAAGATTTCTCCGGGATCCAGCCCCAGTGCGCACCTGATGGCAGTCGCGCTTCGTCGTTGTTGGAGGACCGCCGGCCCGTGGCCATCTTTGGCGAAGTAGTTGGTTGCTTCGACGATCGTCAATTCGGTCCTCCCCAGGCCGCGAGCTTTCCGCGTTCCACCCCCATTGGTGATAATTCGCCATCAGGGCACTTGATCTTCTTGTATCATGATCATAAACTGTGATCACATTAGCTGATCTCAAGTCAGTATATCGAACCGAGTTGGCGACAACAAGAGAAGGCAGGCCGGTTTGCCCACGATCAAATCCATCGAAACATTGATTGTCCAACTGCCGACGCGACGCGAGCACAAATGGGCGGGTCTGACCGAGGTGATCGGCCGATATGTCATCGTCAAGATGGTGGATAGCGATGGCCGCGTCGGTTGGGGCGAAGCGCCGGCACTCAAGGATTGGGGCGGTGAATTCGGGCGCTACTTCGGTGAATCCGCGCTTATCACCCGTACCGTGATCGACACCTATCTCGGGCCCGCCGTTGTTGGCGTCGAGCTCGGCAATATCGCCGAACTGCATGTGCGAATGGATGCCATCATCAGGGGGTATCCCTATTCCAAGGCCGCCGTCGAGTTTGCCGCCTACGACTTGGCTGGTCGCTGGCTCGGCGTTCCCGTCTCCACCCTGCTCGGCGGTAAGTCGCGCGATCGTGTGCCGGTGACGCATTCCATTGGCCTGATCTCGATCGAAGAGGCCCGCCTTGAGGTCGCCAAGCTGGTCAAGGAGGGAGTGCGGACCATCAAGGTGAAAATCGGGGTCGAACCCGACCGCGACGTTGCCATGGTCGACGCCGTGCGCGAGGTCGCCGGCGATGCCGTCGAAATCTGCGTCGACGCCAACGAAGGCTACAAGACGCCGGGGGAGGCAGTCCAGGTCGTTCGCCGAATGGAAAAGAACCGGCTGAAATATGTCGAGCAGCCGGTCATGGGCATCGAGCGCATTGCCGAGGTCGGTCGTCGCATCGACGCGCCGGTGATGGCCGACGAGTCGGCGTGGAACGCTCATGATTCGATCCAGATTGTCCGGTCCGGCGGGATCCAGATCGTGTCCATCTACACGACAAAGGCCGGCGGTCTGTACAAGGCGATGGAGGTCGGCGCGGTGTGCCGCGCTGCAGGTATCATCTGCAACGTCAACGGCTCGATCGAGACGGGTGTCGGTAACTTGGCCAACGTCCAGCTCGCAGCAGCGTCGCCATCCGTCACGCTGTCCTGCGTCATTCCGGTTTCGACGCCGGCGGAGTTCCAGCACGGTCAGGTTGGCGGCATCTACTACAAGGACGATCTGCTCGTCGAACCGATGAAGGTTGTCGATGGCGCGATCGTGGTTCCATCCGGCCCTGGGATGGGCGTCGATGTCGACCTCAAGAAAATCGAGAAATACCGCGTGCGTGATTGAGCGCGGAACAAAGAAGCCTGGAGAGAAGAGGAGAAATCATGCGGGCAGAAATCGTCGCGAAGCAGGTCGAGTCAATGTCCCGGTACGGGCTCGATGCCATCATCTGCTCCTCGCCGGAGAACTTCTCCTATACCGCCGGGTTCGTGGTTCCCTCGCAACCTCTCATCCGTCACCGTCATGCCATGACCATCGTCACCGCCGACGGCCGAAAGGCCCTGTTCGGCGTCGATATGGAAGCCTCGACGATCAAGCGCCGCCAACCGGACGTGCCAACGCGCATCTGGGCCGAGTTCAGCGACGATCCGATGCTCGTGCTCGCCGATCAGCTCGCCGGTCTCGGTCTCGGTCAGGCTCGCATCGGGCTCGAGATGGACTACCTGCCGGCCGGTGATTTTGCTCGGCTGATCAAGGCCATGCCAGCGGCGAAGTTCGAACGTGCCGAACCGATCCTGGCGCGGCTTCGTCAAATCAAGACGTCGGAGGAAATCGCGCTGCTGCGCAAGCTCTCCCGCATCGCCGATCAGGCGATAACGGATACGCTCGGGGTGGTCGATGAGGGAGACTCGGAAATGGACATCGCCGGGCACCTCACGCGCAATGTGTATTCCCTGGGGGCCGATCACTTCAAGCTGATGATCGTGGCGACCGGCGAACGCAGCGTGTTGCCCAACGTCGGCCCGTCGCAGCGCATCTTGAAGCGCAGCGATGTGTGCCGCGTGGAAATCTTCTCCGTGATCGATGGTTATCAGGCGGGGGTCTGCCGCACTGCCGTGGTCGGCCAGGCGCCGCCCATGGCCGAAAAGATCTGGGCGCATCTGGTCGAATGCAAGTACGAGATCATGGAGAAGGTGAAACCCGGCGCGAGCTGTCGCGAGATCTACGACGCGTTCATCGCAAAGCTGAGCAAGCTCAATCTGCCGCCGATTTCGTTCGTCGGACATGGCATCGGGCTGCACCTCCACGAGGATCCTTATCTCGGAGTGACGCCAGTGTTGGGCAAGCCCGGGAGTGACGCGCCACTGGAGGAGAACATGGTGCTTGGTTTCGAGCCGCTCTGCTACGACACCGGCTATGGCTTCGGCATGCAGAACAAGGATATGTTGCTGGTAACCGCCAACGGCTCCGAGTTGCTGTCCGACTACGCCGACACCGATCGGTTGATTCCCGCTGGCACTGCCAAGAAAGGCGGCGCTATGAAGAGGGCCGCGGTCGCCTGACGGCGGTCCTTGGCCGCGAACGACCGGACGACAGGCTTCGCCCGGTCGAGCGCTGCCGAAACTGCTCGTCGTCACGGCGGGGCATACAGTCCGTGAAAGCAAGTATTGGGTGAAGGCATGCGCACACTGATCAAGGACTTGAACTTCGCTTTCACGGTCGACAAAAACGATACGGTCCTGCGCAATGCCAGCTTGGTGATCGAGAACGATCGCATTTCCGATATTGGCCCTGCTAGGGAAGTGGCGGCGCGGCAGAAGAGCGTCAGCTTCGACAAGGTGGTTGACGGCAGGATGCTCGGCGCCTGCCCCGGCTTCGTCGACAGCCACGTCCATCTTTCGGAGACGCTGTCGCGCGCGGTATTTCCGGATAATCTCAACACCCGTGCCTGGGTCTTCCACTGGGCCAAGCCGTTTTACGCTCACATCACTGAAGAGGACGAATATTGGGGCGCGCTGCTCGGCGTCACGGAGATGCTGCGTTGTGGCACCACCTGCTTCCTCGATATGGGATCGCAATACGATCCCGGAATCGTCGTTCGCGCGATGGAGAAGGTGGGCATTCGCGGCATCACCGGGCGGCATGCCGCCGACAATCCTCCGCCGGAGCTTCCTCGTGGCTGGACCAAGGAAATGGTCGATCATCATTTCTTCCCGAACGCCGAAGCGGCGCTCAAGGTCCTTGAGGACTGTGTCATTCGCTACAACGGTGCACTCGACGGCCGCGCACGCTGCTGGGTCAACATCGAGGGCAAGGAGCCGTGCAGCCTCGAACTTCATGTCGGCGCCGTGAAGCTTGCCGAAAGGCTGGGCGTCGGCACGACCTACCACCTTGCAACATCGATCGAGGAGGCGAGGGTCTGCGAGAAGAAGTATGGCGCATGGCCGATCACCCGCATCGACAGGGCTGGAGGCATCCAGAAGAACCTGGTGATCGCCCATGGCGCGGCAGTGTCGGACGACGAAGTCCGCCTGCTTGCCGACCGTGGCGCCAGTGTCGCCTTCTGCCCGTGTTCGTCGTTCAAGCTTGGCAAGGGCGCAACCGCCATCGGAAAGTATCCGGAGATGGTGAAGGCGGGCGTGAAAGTCGGACTCGGCACCGACGGGGTGTCGGCCGCAGGCAACATGAATCTGATGCGGCAAATGCTGATCGTCGCAGGCATGTTCAAGGATGCACGCCTGCAACCGGATATCTTCACGGCGCGCCAGGCCCTGCGTGCGGCGACCATCGAAGGCGCGAGGGCGTTGATGTGGGACGACGAGATCGGCTCGCTGGAGATCGGCAAGAAGGCTGATCTCATCCTCTTTGATCTCGACCACGTGGAGTGGACGCCGTTCCACGACCCACTGCAAGCCCTGGTGTTCTCGGCGTCGACCGCTTCGATCGCCCAGACCTGGGTCGACGGCAAGGTGCTGTACGCCGATGGAAAGGTGCAGGGCGTCGACGAGGCAGAGATTCGGCGTAAGGCTCGCGAACTTGCCGCGGCAGCGGTCGAGCGCGCCGGTCTGCATGAGGAACAAGTTGAAACAACCACCACTCTGTACGACGGAGGGAATTGATAGCTCGCCTTCCATGGCGGAGGCGCATGGCAGCCAAAGAATTCACGCGTTCAAGAGGCTGCATGGGAGAGACCGGTCGCCGCCGTGGCGGTATTGGCCGGCGCCGAAGGAGCAACCCCCAGGAAACTCTCAGGCAAAGGTGACCATGCAGCTGAACGATCTGGAGAGTGGCACTGCGAGTGCCCACCGAAGGGGACCGCCGCACCGGCCAAGCCGCCGTGGCTAATCTCTCAGGTACAGCGACAGATTGGGGATGAGCCGCGGGCTTCGGTCCGCTCCCAATTTCTATCGCGGAGAGAGTAATGCCCCATATCGCTGTCATCGGCGCTGGTATCACCGGCGTCACCACTGCCTATTCCCTTCTCAATCGCGGCTATTCCGTCACGGTGATCGACCGGCAGCGTTATGCCGGAATGGAGACGTCGTTCGCCAATGGCGGCCAGCTATCGGCGAGCAATGCCGAGGTCTGGAATAGCTGGTCGACGGTTTTCAAGGGAGTGAAGTGGATGCTGAAGCGCGATGCGCCGCTGCTGATGAATCCTGCACCGACCTGGCACAAATATGCCTGGCTCGGGGAATTCGTCTACAACATCGGAAAATATCGCAGCAATACGATCGAGACCGTGCGGCTCGCCATTGCCGCGCGCAAGCACCTGTTCGAAATTGCTGAGCGCGAGCACATCGACTTCGATCACGAACGTCGCGGTATCCTGCATATCTATCGGGACAAGGCCAGCTTCCAGCATGCATTGAAGGTCAATGCGATTCTGGTGGACGGGGGCCTGGACCGTCGTCCGGTCACCGCCGCGGAGGTGAAGTCGATCGAGCCAACCCTGCATGGCGATTTCTTCGGCGGCTTCTACACCCCGTCGGATTCCACCGGTGACATCCATAAGTTCACCTACGGACTTGCCAAGGTATGCGAGCAGCGAGGTGTCCGCTTCATCTTTGACGCCACGGTGAGGCGGATCGATCGGAACGGCGTTTATCGCATCGCACATTCGTATGAGGCGTCTTGCGGCGATCAGGGCCTGGTCGATCAGATCATCGAGGCCGATGGCGTCGTCGTATGTGCCGGATCGGCGAGTCGCAACTTGGCTGCGATGCTCGGTGATCGCCTGAATATCTATCCGGTGAAGGGCTATTCGATCACCGTGCATCTCGACGACGAGCGGAGTCAAAAGGCCGCCCCCTGGGTGAGCCTGCTTGATGACGGCGCCAAGATCGTGACCAGCCGGTTGGGCGCCGCGCGCTTTCGCGTGGCGGGCACCGCAGAGCTCAACGGCATGAACCGCGACATACGCCACGACCGCATCAAGCCGCTGGTCGACTGGACGCGAACGCTGTTCCCGTCCGTCGATACCAATCGCGTCGTGCCGTGGGCTGGGCTGCGTCCGATGATGCCCAATATGATGCCGCGGGTCGGGAAGGGCAGGATGCCCGGGGTCTTCTACAACACCGGCCACGGTCATCTGGGTTGGACGGTTTCGGCCGCGACGGCGGAGATGGTCGCCGAATGCGTCGCCGGCGAAATAACTGCCGGTCGTATGGAGCATTTCCGCCTGGACGCGGAGCAAACGGCATGAACGGATTCACGGCGTTGGCCTTCGCGCCGTTGCCGGACGCCCGGACCATGTGTCCGTTGCTGCGGATGCATGGGCACCCCTCCGTGGGCGAGCGCTCGTTCAGCTTGACAATGGCGTATGTGATCATACTCTGTGATCAAAATATATCTCAGGAGGTGCCCTTGCGCTCGGATCTGCGGAGGCCAGAATGAAGGTTGCTGTACTGGGAGCGGGGGCGGGCGGCGCGGCCTCGGTCGCGGAGTTGGTTCAGGCGGGCCACTCCGTTCACTTCTGGGGGCGTTCGGCCGAAACGCTCGAGCCGCATCTCAGGCTCGGCGGTGTTGCGTTCGACGGAAAGCTCGGCGAGGGGGTCGCCAAGCCTGCCCTGATCACGACCGATCTCAAATCAGCCATCTCCGGGGTGGACGTAGCGGTGGTCGCGCTTCCGACGTTCTCGCATTCGGCCATAGCCAAGGCACTCGCCAAGGCCGGCTGGCCGTCGAACAGGCCCGTCGTGCTCAATCCTGGTCACACCGGCGGGGCACTGGAGTTCGCGGAAACCTATTCGCGCACCGGCTGCGCAGTGCCGCCGGTGGCGGAATTCTCCACGCTCACCTATGTCGCGCGCAAATACCGCCCCGATGCTGTGACCGTCAGCGGTCGGGCGAAGCAACTGAAGGCTGCGGCTCTCAAGGGAGGCGCGGAAGCCTTGGAGGTCGCGGCAAAACTGTATCCGGGCGTGGTACCTGTAGCCGACGTGATCGCCTCCGACCTTTCCAACGTCAACATGATCCTGCATCCACCTGGCGCGGTGCTGGCTGCCGCTTGGGTGGAAGCGACCGGCGGCAGCTTCACGTTCTACGTCGACGCAATGACGCCCGGCGTCGCCCGGGTGATGCGGCAACTGGACGATGAGCGGCTGGCAGTCGCCCGGGCATTCGGGCACGAACTGCCGAACCTGATCGAAGAGATGAAGCTGCTCGGCACGGTCGAGGCCGATGTGGTCGACGTTACCGATTACGCCGCCGCGATTGCCGGCGGCGAGGCCAATCGCCGTATCAAGGGGCCGGACTCGCTCGAGTCCCGCTACTACAAAGAGGATTTCGGCCATGGCCTGCTGCCCTTCATCGAATTTGCAGGGATCGCCGGGGTAGATGTGCCGGTGGCGACCTCGCTCTATCGCCTCGCGCAGGCCGCGGTCGGAACAGACTTCCGGATTGGCGGGCGGACTGCGGAAGCGATGGGTATCTCCGGTATGTCCAGGGATCAGCTCATCGAGAAGGTAAGGGCCCCATGAGTTGGCAGAACACGGTTATCGCCATAGTCGCCGGCGACGCACGCGAACAGGAGATCGCCCGCTGCGCCGTGAGGGCTGGAGCCGTCGTTCGGGCGTACGGTTTCCCGTGGCCTGATGAGGGCATCGAGGGCGTCTATCATGCTTCCGACGCCGCCGACGCCTTGAAGGGGGCTGACATAGCGCTCTTTCCAATTCCGGGCATCAGTGCGGAAGGCGCGCTTTTTGCACCGAAGTGCCCGGAAAAGATCATTCCAACGCGCGAGATGTTGGCCGGCATGCGGCCATCCGCAAACATCATACTCGGTTGGGCGGACCGCAACCTCAAGGCTCATTCCGAAGCGCTCGGTATCACGCTGCATGAGTACGAATGGGACGTCGACCTGATGCTGCTGCGCGGGCCGGCGATCGTCGAGGGCGTGCTGAGGGTGATCATTGAGAATACGCAGATCACCATCCATAAATCCAACGTCTGCCTGGTCGGGCAAGGCACGATCGGATCGCTGCTGACAAAGACGCTGGTCGCTCTCGGGGCCCATGTTCATGTCGCGGCGCGCAACCCGGTTCAGCGCGCGGCAGCCTATGCAGCGGGCGCCGAAGCGCTGACGCTCGAACAATTGCCGGCAATTCTGCCCAGCACCGATATCGTCATCGGCAGCGTTCCGAAACGACTGCTCGAGCGCGAGCAACTAGCTCTTTTGCCAAAGCATGCACTGCTGGTCGATGTCGCAGCGCCTCCCGGAACCATCGATCGGGACGCGGCCGCCGAGCTGGGGCTGAAAGCTCTCTGGGCTCGCGGCATGGGCGCGCGTGCGCCGATCACCGTCGGTCGGAGTCAGTGGACCGGCATCAGTCGCCGGATCGAGGAAATACTGGAGCGAAGATCATGAAAGCGGACCTGGTCATCAAGAATGCGCGGGTCGTGCGCCACGACGGAGAGTTCCGCGGCGGCGTTGCGGCAATGGATGGAAAAATCGTATTGACGGGAGCTGATGACGCTCTTCCGGATGCAAAGCGCACGATCGACGCCGAGGGCCGGGTATTGATGCCGGGGGTGATCGACCCGCACTGTCATCTCGGCGTGAAGTTTCCTTTCGCCGAGGACATGCGGACCGAGACGGCGGCCGCGGCCTCCGGCGGTGTAACGACGGCGCTTCTCTATATTCGCAACCTGAAGGAATCCTATCTGCCGTTCTACGAGGAGCGTAAGGCGATCGGCGAAGAAAACTCGCTAATCGATTTCGGTTTTCATTTCGGTATCCAGCGTGAAGAACACATCGCTGAGATCCCCGAGGTGATCGCCAAGACCGGCGTCAGATCCTTCAAGTGCTATTTCGGTTACGAGCCGGACAATCCGATCGGCATCGTGCCGGCGACCGACGGTTGGGTCTATGCCGCCATGCGGATCCTCGCGAAAGTCCCGGGCGGCGTCATCAATGTGCATTGCGAGAACACGCAGATCGCCTCCTGGATCAAAAAGGAGATTTCAGCCACCGGCCGTCAGGATCTTGGCGCTTATACCGAGTCCCGCCCCGCCTTCTGCGAGGTGGAGACCATTCGTCGCATGATCTTTCTTGCGGAGAAGACCGGCTGCTCGCTTCATCTGGTCCACACCTCCGTCGGCATGGGGCCGGTGCTCGCCGCCGAGGCACGGGCGCGCGGCGTGCACGTCACGGTCGAGACTTGCCCGCATTACCTCACCCGCACCTGCTATGACGAAGACCTCGACATGCGCGCCAAGATCTCGCCACCGCTTCGTGATCGTAATGAGCTCGAGGGGCTTTGGCAGGGCATGCTGAACGGCTCGGTCTACAGCCTTGGAACAGACCACGTTCCGTTCCTGCCCAAGAAGCTCGAGAATCTATGGACCGAATTCCCGGGCGTGGTGAGCTTCCCGTGGGAGCTGTCGCTGATGCTGCACTTCGGCGTCCATCAGCGCGGTTTGCCATTGAGCAGGCTTGTCGAGCTCAACTCCTTCAACCCCGCTCGCCGCTTCGGCCTCTGGCCGCGCAAGGGTCATATTGAAGTCGGTTTCGATGCCGACCTCGTGCTCGTCGACCTCGATGAGGAGCGCACGGTCAAACACATCGGGAAGGGCACCTGCATTTACGAGGGATGGAAGCTCAAGGGCTGGCCCGTGCTGACAGTCGCGCGCGGCGAGGTCATCTATGAAAATGGGGCTGTCGCCGAAAACGGCTTCGGTCGCGGCCGGTGTGTGACCCGACCGTCATGACGGGCACGGACCTTCACCGGCTGGAGTTGGCGGGGCGGGAGCCGCTCATGCCCGGCCAACTATCGGTGAGCGAAGCGGTCGCCGGGATCCTGGCGCGGAAGGACGCGATCCGTCAGGAGAGGTTGTCGGGACTCCATAACCCCTGGGGGCATGCCATCGGCTTCACCGATCCGTGGACGTTCTTGAGCATTTGCGAGAGCGATGCTGTCGTGGATGAAGCACGTAGCGTCCTGGGTCCGGACATCATCCTGTGGGACAGCGAGCTGTTCACGGAAGCGCGCAAATATACGGATTTCCTGCGCGAGAAGAAGGAAGGTCGCTATTGGCCAGTCACCCCACTCGCCGGAGCGATCGTCGTGCTCGGTGTCGGTGGAGCCGACCCACGGCCCAAGGCCATCAGTCTGAATGATGTGCACGAGAGTGTGCTCGACAGGCACGATCCGTTGGATCCGATCTACGTGATCAGACTGTTGCCGGGCACCAGCCATTTCGATCGAAACCCGCTGCATCCAGCGCACCGCGCATGCATGGAAGAGCAGGTTCTGATCAACTACGCCAACCGTCCGCTATGGCTGCTCAGCGGTGCCGACCGGACGAACAACGATCTGGTTACGGGCTTCTCGCTTGCCGCGCCCGCCTGGGCATCAGGCGGCCTGGCCGCCGAAAAAGGAGGAGAGACTTAATGCCGTTTGTCATCGTCGAAATGTGGGAAGGCCGTACGGTCGAGCAGAAGCGCAGACTTGTGAAGGCCATCACCACGGCAATGGTCGAGGAGGCCGCGTGCAAGCCGGACCATTTGCATGTCGTGATCCATGAAACACCGAAGGAGAGCTGGGGCCGCGCCGGCGTGCTCGGAATTGACATGGTGGAGGACAAAAAATGAGCCTTGAGACCCTCGATTATCGCAAGTCGGCACTGCTGGTCATCGACCTCCAGAACGCCTTCATCCATGAAAAGGGCACGCTGGGCATTTCCGGGGTGGATACCAAGCGGCTGTCCACGATCGTCTCGCCGCTGGCAAAGCTGATCAAGCGATGCCAGGAGACCGGCATTCCCGTCATCTGGACCATGCAGGAGCACTTTGCCGTCGACAAAAACCGCGCTAGGAAGAAGCTGCTCGGTCATACCGCCCGGCGCAAGCAGGTGTCCGCGCTCGCGGGCAGTTGGGATGAGGAGATCATCGACGAGCTGAAGCCGCTCGCCGAGTTCAATCCGTCCTTCGTGATCCGCAAGCACCGCTTCGGCGCATTCTACGAAACCCGGTTGGAGATGATGCTGAAGATGCTGGGCACACAGCATCTCTTCGTCACCGGAGCAACCACCAACGCCTGCGTTGAAACGACCATTCGCGAAGCCTACCTCCGCGATTTCGACGTGATCGCGGTCGACGACTGCGTGTCAGGCGTCAATGCAGACTGGGAAGCGACCGCCAAGCAGGTCTGGAAGCAATACTTCTGCGAAGTTGCGCCGTCGTCCGACGTTATCGACTGGATCGGCGAGCAAATGAAGCCGCGGGTCACCAACTACGGGCATCAGTTGATCATGGTCAATGACATCGACAAGTCGGTCGACTTCTACACCAATCAACTGGGATTTACGGTCAGGCCGGCCAAGCCGCTCGCGGATGGGCGGCCCTTCATAGCATTCCATCAGGGCATCGCGCTGATCAACGGAAAGACGAAAGACCATCGCCAGCTCGACCACATCGCTTTTGAGGTCAACGACGTGCGCGCGCTCGATGCAAAGTTGAAGAAGGCCGGCGTGCATTACTATGATCAGCTGCACGATGGGCCTTACGGCTTGACGATCTACATCGCCGATCCGGATGGAACCAAGGTGGAGCTTTACCAGGCGGGGGCGACCGCCTGATCCCCGCGCTTTCGGACGGAAGGCTTTGCCAATGTCTTTTGTGCCGGCCGGCAGGCCTGAATCAACCCAGGCTTGCCGACAAGCAATCGTTACGACCGGTGCGGTTGCCGCTCAATTCCGAATCCGCTATTGATCACAAGATCAGATCACAAGGACGCAGTAGCTAAACGTCTTCTCCCGGGACGGGGCGGGCTCGATGCCCGAAGACGCAGACCGGCGGCGTGCTTTCAAAGAAAGAGAGATGGGGAGATGCGGACCGAAAAAAACGAAGTTGGCGAAGGCGGTACCGAGGAACGCAAGCGGCAGCGCGGTCACATCTACGAACGTGTGCTGAACTATATGCGCCGAGGCCTCATGGTGGGGGCCTTTGTTCCCGGCCAAGTCATGAGCCTGCGCAAGCTGGCGGCAGGGCTCGGTACGAGCCCAATGCCTGTTCGCGAAGTTCTCAGCCAGCTCGTCGCCGCCAATGCATTGGAGGAGACGAAGGGAGGCTCGGTGCGTGTGCCACGGCTTAGCCCGGAGAAGCTCAGCGACATTTTCTCGGTAAGGGAGCTGCTGGAAGGTTCGGCGGCCGAGCTCGCCGCCAAGAAGGCGACGCCTGCCCTAGTCAATGAACTGACGTCGATCAATAAGCAATTGCTCCAGGCGATCGCCAAGCGCGACATCCTGAACTGCCTGTCCTTCAATCAGAAGTTTCATTTCACACTTTACCAGGCTGGGGAATCGGAGACGCTCACGCTGCTGATCGAGTCGCTTTGGTTGCAGTTCGGACCGACCATGTACATGTCGCTGCTGATCCCTTCGATGCCTTGGAGCGCGTCGCACCACGCGGATATCCTGGCCGGACTGAAGGAGGGCAATGCCACCGCCGTCAAGCGCGGAACTATCCAGGACATCCGCACGACCTGCAAGGCTTTGCTCAGTATCGCCGGGTCGCAAGGAATCGAGCTGCCGTTCGCGCAAGGTATGGAGCTGCAGTTCGAGGACTAGAGAACTAGAAATCAGGAGCGCCACGTCATGGCAGGAACGTTCGAACAGAATCTGGCTCGATTGGGCATCAGTCTGCCCGCAACCGCGTCCCCCAGCGCCAACTACGTTCCCGCGCGCAAGGTGGGCAGCCAATTGTACATCTCCGGACAAGTCCCCAGCGAAGACGGTAAGGACAAATACACCGGCAAGCTCGGCTCGGACTTCTCGGTGGAGGAAGGTCAGGCGGCTGCCCGTCTTTGCGCAATCAACATCCTCGCTCAGGTCAAGCAGGCTCTTGACGGAAGCCTCGACAGGGTGGTCGGCGTTGTTAGGCTCGGCGGCTTCGTCAACGCGGTGCCCGACTTCAAGGATCATCCCAAGGTTCTGAACGGAGCCTCCGACCTGATGGTCGAGGTGTTTGGTGAGGCAGGACGTCACGCGCGAGCCGCCGTCGGATGCAGCTCATTGCCACGCAACGTTCCCGTCGAAGTCGACGCAATCTTCGAGGTTAGCTGAACCATGCAGCCTGCCGCTTCCTCCCTCGATGCGCGGATCCCGGTTCATGTGCTGACGGGATTTCTGGGGAGCGGCAAGACGACTTTTCTCCGGCACCTGCTCGATGAGCCGAGCCTCGCCGATACCGCGGTCATCATCAACGAGTTTGGCGAGGTCGGACTCGACCACCTCCTGGTGCGGGAAGTCACCGAGGACGTGGTCCTGCTGTCGTCGGGGTGCCTGTGCTGCGCAGTGCGCGACGACCTGATATCGACCCTGGCCGATCTTCTGGCAATGGCCCGTTCCGGCAATGTCGCGCCCTTCCGCCAGGTCGTGATTGAAACCACTGGCCTCGCCGATCCCGCGCCTATCATCCATGCCGTAATGAGCGCCCCCGAGTTGCTGCATCGTTGTCGCGCCGGAAGCATCGTCACGACGGTGGATGGTGTGAGCGGCTGCAATAGCATCCAGAACTTCGCGGAAGCGGCCCAGCAGGTCGCGCTGGCGGATTGCGTCGTCATCACCAAGGCGGAGCTTGTCGAGCCTTGGCAGGTGGACGCGCTCAAGGTCGAAATTGCCCGGGTCAATCCTTCAGTGCGGTCGCTGACGTCGAGCAAGGGCGCGATGGCGCCCGCGCGCGACGTCTTCGATCATGGGGAAAACCCGAAGCATCTCGGAACATCTCACGGATCCATACAGGGGGTGCACAGCCACGGCATCAAGACCTTCACCGTCGAGGTGCCGGGAGAGGTCGAATGGCCAGCCTTCGTCGAGTGGCTGGAATTGCTGCTGGCTGCGCGCGGCCAATCCATTCTCCGCGTCAAGGGCTTGTTGCCAGTCAAGGGCGATGAGCGGCCAGTCGTCATTCACGGCGTCCAGCACGTCGTCTATCCCCCGGAATACCTGCCGCGATGGCCGGAAGGCTCTCCACGCGGCTGGCTGGTGTTTATCGCGCGCAACCTCACGCGCGCTGCAATCGAAAATTCCCTGCCCAGTATCTTTGCGACCCGATACTAAAAATCAGAAATCGGCAGTCATGTTGACGCGCATTGAGCGCATTTTTTATGCACCGCAATAGGAAGGCGAGGCGCGCGTCGACGATGCCCCGATGGAATGTATCGCAATATCCGATGGTTGTTGCGCGCAAGGCTTTCATCACTCCAGCCGATAGCTGCACGAAAAACGAGCGCACAGAGCCGACACTAAGCGCTTGACAAGACAAAATTGTGATCACATTCTGAGATCAAATTAAAACAGATCGGCGGGCGTGCCGCTCACGCCATCGCCGCGCCTGGAGGGGACCAAGGATGTCGTGCAGCTTTCGCGTGACGAAGTCAGTCATGAACGAACGATGATCGTCGGTGCAACCACGGCCGCCGTCGGAGTTCGAAAGCCGACGGCAGCAATTCTGCTCAATAACAACTGTAATCTTCTAATGTGGTGAGGCTACGGTGGCGAGTACGGATATTGCGAATGTCGGTGAGGCGCAGCGAACGCGGGGCCGGAGCATGAGAGGCAAAAAACGAACCTGGAGCGGCTGGCTGGATCGCTATTCGGCGCTTCTCGTCGGCGCTGTGCTCATCGGAGCCTGGCAAGTTTTCGTGCCGCTCTCCGGACTTTCGGAGTTTGTCCTGCCGACGCCGCTGGCTATCGCCAAGCGCATCGTCAGGGACACATCGTTGCTCACGGCCCATACCTATGTGACGCTGTTGGAGGTGGTCTTCGGTTTCGCCATCGGCGTCCTGATGGGTATCCCGCTGGCCCTGTCCATCTTCTATTCCAAGGCCTTCGAGCGAGCCATCTATCCGATCCTCGTCGGACTCCAGACCGTTCCCAAGATATCGCTGGCGCCGATCCTGGTGTTGTATCTCGGCTACGGATGGGCGCCGAAGATCGTACTTGCATTCTTGATCTCGTTCTTCCCAATCGTGATCTCGACGGTCGTCGGCCTGCAATCTCTGGACAAGAGTCTCGTTAACCTCGTCCGCTCCATGGGAGCGAATGAATGGCAGACCTTCTTCAAGCTGCGCCTGCCGGCCGCGCTTCCAAATATCTTCGGCGGCTTCAAGGTGGCCATCTCACTGGCCGTCATCGGTGCGGTCATCGGCGAGTATGTTGCCGCCGAGCGAGGCCTCGGATACCTGCAACTCCAGGCAAATTCGCAGTTCGATACCACGCTGAACTTCGCCACCGTGGTGACGATCTCGGCGCTGGGCGTGATCCTTTACTTCATCATCGACGTGGTCGAGTCCCGCTTCTCGTATAAGCGCGACGCCGGCAAATGAATCGGAGCCCGGCAACAACCCCACAGGCTACAGCGAGGCAGCGCAATGAATGTCCCTATCCGGTCCACCGGCGCCGCGGTCGAGATCTCCCGGCTTTCGAAAATCTACGAGACGCGCGAGGATGACGAAGTCGTCGCCATCGAGAAGGTAGACCTCAGGTTCGAGCCTGGTACCTTCGTTGCGGTGGTGGGCCCGAGCGGATGCGGAAAGAGCACGCTCCTTTCGCTGCTCGCAGGCCTTACATCTGCCTCGACGGGCGACATCTCGATCGACGGAGAGGTGATCAGGAAGCCGCATCCCAAGATCGGCGTGGTCTTCCAATCCGATCTTCTGCTCTACTGGCGCACTGTCCTCGACAACGTCTTGCTGCCGATTGAGATCAAGAAGCTCGATCTTGCCAAATACCGTGTGCGTGCTGAGGAGCTGCTCGCGCAAGTCGGTCTCGAAGGCTTCGGCAACAAGTATCCATCAGAACTCTCGGGTGGCATGCGTCAGCGCGTGGCGATCTGCCGTGCGCTGATCCAGGAGCCTGGCTTGCTGCTGATGGATGAGCCGTTCGGAGCTCTTGATGCCCTGACCCGCGAGCAGATGATCATGGATATGCAAGCGATGTGGTTGAGGGTGCAGAACACAGTGGTGTTCATCACCCACGGCATCGATGAAGCCGTCTTTCTCGCAGATCGCGTTCTCGTGATGTCTCCGCGTCCCGGAAGAATCGATCTCGACCTCAAGATCGATATGCCGCGTCCGCGCCAGTGGAGCGCAATCCACGAGAACAAGGAGTTTCATGGGTATGTCCGACAGATCCGCGACATATTCGAAGCCAGAGGCGTTCTCGTCGCTCACTGAATAGCTCGAGCGCTCTCGGCTTCCTAAACACGGAGTCATTTGAGCCTGTATCCCAGCGGGGAACGGGATGGGTGTCGTGCGTCCGGTCCGGGCGCTCTCTTTTCGATGCGTATTGGTGATCATCAACTTGGGGGACTTTAATATGCTCTACCGCAATAGGACAATCGCAAAAGCCGTGCTGTCAGTCGCCGCACTTCTCACTGTTGCGTCAACCGGCCTCGCCAACGCGGCCGATTTGCCTGCGGTGCCGGTCAAGGCAGGTCCGGCTCCGGATGTTCCGTTTTTCCTGGTAAACGATAACAGGCTGACCTACTCCTACCAATTTACGGCAACGGACCCCGGTGCTTTCAGCACCCAGCCAAATGGGACCATCAACGGAACGACAGCGAAGCAGGTCTATTCGTTCACCCATTTCGATGTGTGGGCTTACGGCACGAACCTCTTCAACATCGATATGTTGAAATCCGGGCATAACGATCCTGCGTCACCTTGCTCGCCCGCCGGTACGCTGCCCTTTGGGCCACAAGGAACCTGTGCGGGCGTGACCGAGTTCTACGGACTAGAGCGCAGCACGTTCGGCTGGAATGAAATATTCAACACAAACGCTTTCAAGATGGGGCCGCTGCGAAATATTTCGTTTGAGGTCGGCGCCGATATCGGCACGGGAAACAGCTATTATGCACCTTCGACGAATAACCTCGTCGCCGGTTTGCAGTTCGCCTTCGATCTTCCGTACAAGGGCTACATCAATGTGGCGCCCTTGGTCGTCAAGGGCCTAGCAAGCCACAAGTCGTTTCTTCAGTGTGGCCTCTTTAGTCCGGGCGTTCCAGGAGTGACTTGCCTTGCTGACGGAAACCGGGTGTTTCCGGCCACCTGGAGGATCGAGACGAATTACTACATGGATCTTGGCTTCCTCCCTGAAAGCATAAGGTACTTCGCTATTAGCGGCCGCGTCTCTTTGACCGGACCGAAGGGTGATATCAACACTCTTCCTGCGCTGTCCGGCCCCGGCCGTTTGAGCACCGCCAGCAAAATCGAACTGAACAGCGAACCCATCCGCTTGACGTTCGACGCCGGGAAGGCCTTTATCGGCCCGAAATACAGTCACTTTGTTGACCTGTGGGTTGCCTATCGATACTGGCACAACAAGTATGGCCTCGACAGCGACGCCACTCCCGGCACCTGCACCGTTGCGGCAACGGGCGCCAGCACCAACAGCTGTACAGAAAAGTCAGCCAGCGCGGGCATCTCAGTGAAATTCTAGTCGACGCAAAGCGGTGGGCGCCGTGGTCGAACGCCACGGCGCCGTGGGCAATTTCTGAAGATGCTGAACTTCGTCGGCTTCGACAACGTGCGGCACCAACGAGCCAGTTTCGGCGTGAAGGAGGCCCGCGGCTTTGCGTGCAGATTTCGCGCGAAGAGCAGAGCAGAAGATGACCAGTCCGCAACGGAGGAGAGAGGTGTCGTATATCAGAAGTCTATTTTGTATGGCGGTGCTGAGCACGGGGAGCGCCGTCGTTCTATTGTCTCAAGACGCATCCGCGGAGACCTTGAGTCTCCGCTTCAGCTGGAAGCTGAAGGGGGAGTATGCGTTCTTTTATCTTGGGCAGAAGAACGGTCTCTACAAGGATGCGAATATTGACTTGCACCTCGGCGAGGGCGCGGGGGCACAGGCGGCACTTGCTGCCGTTGTGCAGGGACAGGAGGATCTGGCTGTAGTTCCCGGCATATTCGCGCTCACCGCCATTCAGAAGGGAATGCCAGTGAAGATCGTGGCCTTGTATCAGCCAGCAGCTCCCGTGGTGTTCATATCGCATCAGGAAAACCCGGTCTTGAAGCCTGCCGATCTTGAGGACAAGTCGATCGCGAGCTCGGTCGGTGAAACATCCACCGCATATCTCAACGAGTTTTGCACCCGGAACAGGATCGACTGCGGCAAGATAAAGAAGATTAATATGGACAGCCAGGTGCGAATTTCCGAGTTCATGCAGAGGAGGGTCGACGTTGTTGGCGTCTATCGTACGAGCGACCTGCCACTGCTCAAGGAAAAGACGGGCGGCAACCTTGCCGTGCTCGATCTGCCGGAATTTGGCCTGACCGTTCCTGGCCTTGCGGTCGTCGCAAGGGGCGATTCCGTGGAGAAGAATGCCGTCGTGCTTCGGCGTTTCTTTGCCGCGACGGACAAGGCGATCGAGATGACAAGGAAGGACCCGGACGCAGCCACCGCCGCGCTCAAGACGGTCTGGCGAGCCGGACCGTCCGACTCGATTGTCCGCGAGCAGGTCGAAGCGACCTCACGATCGATTCCCGCCAGCGCAGGAAAGCCCACCGGCTGGGTTGATGAAAGCACGATTTCCAATGCCGTTCATCTCGTTAAGGCCGCTGAGGACGTTGGTGGGCCGAAGCCGCTCTCGTCATTCTATACCAATGAACTTCTGGCGCGGTGAAGGTGCAGCGCGCGCAGGACTGGTCGGACTAGGCGTTGGAGCAAAGAGCTATCAGTTCACAGGCGGCGCTTTGGACGCGCTTGTGTGAGGCGAGTTGAAATCATTGGCAGCTCTTTAAGAGCATCAGTTGCCAAGGGCCCGAGCGCCTCACGTGTCTCTTGATCAGCGGGTAGCGCATTCGATCCGTAATGCGCCACTCGGCAAACCAATCACATTCGATACCAGCGTTCAGGACGGGCTTTTCAGTTGGGAGTGTTTCTTCCCGGCCGGTACGAACTCGCGTTTGCCGTCTGCCCAAGAGTGAAGAGATGGCCGCGCGCTATCAGAGCGGCTAACTCGCGGGGGCGCGGAGCGCTCGACCACGCAGAAGCTTGGTGACTGGGGAACGCTTTCATCTGGAATCGGTCCACATCACCAAAACTACTGCCTCCTGATCGTACACTTCGTCCGGCCTGATGGTCGGCAACGAAAAATGTCGGCCAGCAAAGCGGTGGCTCTTTTGGTTTAATGTAGGCGTTGGTGGACATAGCGAACCACCTGGAGCGCTGCTCTCATTTGTAAACAGCTGCCAAGCTACAACGTGGCATGTAACCCGTCGCAACATGAGCTGCCGAATTCGGCTTCGGGTCGTGTGGTGCCGATACTTCTTGCAGATTGCCGCCGGCGCCTGAAACCGAGAGAGCAGAGAGATCGTGTTGGAAGATAGCAGATCGTACAAAAGGGATGCGATGGGGGCGTCGCTGGCAGCGAACTAAAAGCTCATACCTCGGCGCCCTTGATCAGCGGGTCCCAGGTCCGAGCCCTGGTGCGCCCACCGTGACCCTCAACGACTTAACGGGAGAAACCGTTGAGACGAACCGAGCTAAAACGGTTCTTCAAACGGCATTTTCGAGCGTTCGCATGGCCAGCTCTCGACAACGTGAATCGCCGGGAAACGCTTTCGACGATGCTATTTCAGTCGCGACCGTACTGGGACTGTCAACGACCTGATACGAATGTGGTTCGATGGCGTTGATTTCGTCTACAGGGACATCGATAAGAACTCAAAGACAGCCTCGCCTAGAGGGATCTTTATGATGGCATCTTTTCGAGGGTTGTGCCTGGACCGAGATCTCATGAGAGTGCGTCCGGGAGATTCTAGCGAATGCTTTGGATGCCAACTTAATCGGTAAGCCTGAAAGCGAGCGGGGCAACAGTGCATCGTCGGACAGAAATCGTGGTAAGCGCAACCAGCGACGCCGCCATCTCCCCGAATCTCGACGGAAATTCCAGAGCGAGAGAGAGGACTCCAGGTCGCTTTGGTGAAAGCATCCCTTCGAGAATCCAGGTGGCTGCAATCTACGTTCCCGGCTTACGTTGAGCTCGAAATGGGAGCAGACTAGACAAAGTCCGTCTGCAGGTAGTTATGCTTGGCACGCTAGGCCAGCGCGTCCGTACGGCAGCCCTCGACTTCGCCACGCCCTGTACAACCACTTCTTTGACGTTCGCGGTCTCTCCGAATGCTGGTCTCTGGGCCAGCTCGACCCAGTCGAACCGTCGCAGTACGGTTTCGTATCCCAAATGGTGTGGGAGGGTGGCGTCGCGAGACGTCCCCCTATCCCGATCAATCAAAGCATGAATTACGGGCTAACCAGTTGGGGCTGTTGCGGCAGCGCACCACGACCGAGCAAGCTTCGTAGGGTGGATGCACCGATTCTCTCAAGGAGCTTTAGTCGCCAGCCACCGAGGACGCACCGTCGTGCTTGAGGTGACGCTTTCGGATATTGTAACTCACTAGCCAGATCACGCCGACCGCGATCGGCACGAAGACCGCGGTTAGGAACGAGGGCTCTACTCGCAGTCCGACATCGTGCGCGCCCTTGGCAAGATAGCTAAACAGGCTGACCACGTAATATCCTATCGCCCCGACCGACAGTCCTTCGACGGTGCACTGCAGTCGAAGTTGCTGCCTCGCGCGCTCGTTGATAGCGTGCAACAGGTCACGATTCTGTTGTTCGATTTCAACGTCGACGCGGGTTCGCAGCAGATCGGCGGCACGCGCGAGCTTGACCGACAGCGCCGCCTGACGATCCTCCACGGTCGCGCAGGTTCGCATCGCCGGAGCCATGCGGCGCGCCAGAAACGACGACCAGGTCGGATAGCCCGAGACATCATTGCCTTCAATGATAGACAGTCGTGATTGGACCAGTTCGTTATAGGCCCTGCTGGCGCCGAAGCGAAACAGGCTACCGGTCGCGCGTCTTTCGAAGGAGGCGGCCAACGCCGTCAGTTCGGCAAGCAGATGGTTGTTGAATTGCAGCCCCGCACCACTTTGCATTTTTTCGAGCGCGTCAACTAGTCGGCGGTCAATGCGATCAACAGACGGTGCAAGCTCAAGGGCCGCCGACAGGCCAAGCAGCGCCAACGGGCGGTAAGTCTCGATTTCAAGGAGCCGTTGCACCAGCGCTCCGAGTTCGTGCGACGTCAACCCGAGGTCGCAGACGAGAATTTTCGTGAAGCCGTTTTTGTCCACGCGGAAGTCTGAGGCGGCAATGCCTGCACCGCCCCTTGTTACAACCATGGCCAGACTGTCCTTGTCAAAAATCTGTTCGGCGCGCCCGGTCGGCGAGGCGACCTGCTCAACTTCTAACTTGATCGCGACCAGCAATTGTCCCGTCTGCTGCAACGCACGGATCAGCGATCGGACGGTATCATCAACTTTGTCGAATTGGTGAGCGGCACCACCATTCGCGTTAGTCCAGATCCAGGTGAATGTTGTAAATTCCGAATGCTGCTCCCAGCGTAGCATAGCAGGCCCGATCACAACCTGATGATGTTTCGTCGATTGGTCAGGCGGTGGAAGATTGTGCTCTAGGCAGAAATCGATAAAGCGGCAGCGATCGCTTGCGGCTGCCTCGCCCTGCGCGAGAAAAGCAAAGTGGATCACGCTGAATGGCGAAACAAGGCGCGTGAAGGGGCGTGCGTGCACTTCACCAAGCACGGCGCCGCGTTGCGGATGTGGCCTGAAGGTTCGCAGATCCAGTTCATCGATCATGTATTGACGCCTCGCTTCAGAGTGAGCAAGCAACCGTCAGCTCTGACTTGGGCGACATTGGCGGTGCTGCACGCGGGTGCACGCGCGAGGCACCAAATAAGTCATGTCGACGATCGATACCGACGCTGCCTTCAACTTGCGAAAGAGGTCTTGCGTGAGCAGAATCGGGGCGAGTAGATTGAGGCGCAACAGCCTTATCCAGCCTTCGATTGACACCGTCAGCAACCTCTGCCGGGTACGATCCCGCGTCTATGGCGAAATGACGGCATTGCGGATCAATGCGTGTAGCGGTACGCCAGCAAGCCGTTCCGCGACCTCGGCGCTGGCGTGCAGCCTCGTGCGAGGATTGCCCGGATCGACGTGGACATGTTTGTCTGTCCCGCAATCCCTGGAACATCTTCCGCCTTCGAAGGGGGGCTGCGTGCAAGTAATGATACGCCGGCCCGGTTCCGAAGCCAGCTTTCCGGTGATGTGAACGACGACGCGCGAGAACCTGGCGGGCAGGAGCCTCTTCCGTTTTCGTAGCCGGGTCAGAACAGGCGACCATCGGCGCCGGCATTGGACCGGCAATTTTGTTGTCGGTTGACAGATCGAGGCTCAAACGCGACTCCCATCTTGTTGCCGCCGCCAAACTTCCTGGCGCAGGGAGACGGTGCAGGATTTGGGCCAGCAATGTAGAAGGGGCACGCTCGGGCTTTTTTGGTGCAATGTGGCTTTCCAAGACAGTCGGAGGCGGGTTTCGGACATGAAACACGCTTGTGTTCTGACAGAATGTGCACGTGGCGCAGGCCACAGGGAATTGCCTGTCTCGGCAAGATGATCGCTCGCCCGGCCGCTCCCGTAGCGTATGTCTGGCTGTACTGCCGAAATTGATCTGCTGTTGGCGAGGTTGGGCGGGGCCCGTCGGGCAAATTGCGTCGCGTGCTCAAAGCGGCGCGCTTCTTGCCGGCTGGGCCATAAAGCGCATTGGCGATTGCCAGCTACTGATTTTCGGACAGCGGTTCAATCTCGACGCGTGGCCCCGATATTGAAACGTCGAGCGCCTGTCGCCGCGTCGTGACCACGATACACACGTCCGGCTACTCGCGCCGGATTTGCCCGATCTCAACGCGCAAACGTCAACAGTCTTCCTCTCCTGGCTTTCCGTTTGCAAGCATTCCCAGATGTGGATCGTTCGGCCGCAAGAATCCTCTTTCCAGGCCTTTGCCCGCGCGGAGACGCTTCGTTTGAGGCGCCGGCCAGGGTCCAGCGAAGCCGGACTTTATTCAGCTGCCGCCGCTGGCGGACTTCGACGATGCCGTTGGCTATTACGCGACGCGGGCGCACGAAACCGTTCACTGGACTTCACAACAAACGCGTCTCGACCAGAGTTTTCGGTCGCAAACGGTTTGGCGACAAAGGCTATGCCATGGAAGAGCTGATCGCGGAGCTTGGCACCGCTTTCTTCTGCGCCGACCTGCAGTTGATCCCTGAGGTGCGGTCGGATCATGCGTCCTACATCAGACGTTGGCTGAATATCCTGAAGCAAGATCACCGCGCGATCTTCACCGCAGCTGCGCATGCGCAGCGCGCCTGCGGCGTCTCCGTAGGCCCGCGATGGCGGCGCGTCCAGCTTCGGCAGCGGGCTGCGTTGGCGGAACCGGCATCATTCCGACAGCGTGTCGGGCCTTGTGCGCAAATGCAAAGGCGGCCGATATGATCGAGAGGTTCAGGTTGGAGCACTACTCCTTAGGGTGCCCCGAGCGGCTTCGCCGGGCGAACCTGCTGCCCCCCAGCGTGTGCAACGTCGGCCAAACCATTCGCATGGACACGAGATATCGGTTGGTTCCGGCGCCACTGCATTCACGGTGCCGGAACGTTACCGGGGCCGGGGTGTATGGTCTACTGGCTGTATGCTACTCTGCGCTTCATGGCGATGAACCCGCATCGCCATGTCTCTCTGCCCATTGGGAAATGTTCAATCGTCTGGCCGAGGGCGACGGCGGTTCGCCACCGGCAGAATGGTGTGCAATAGCGATCACCGTGCCCGTGCGCCATGCTCGGCCGACAAGTACAACCGAGAGGATCAGGTGGGCTGATCGGTGATATGCATGATTGAGAAATAGTTGTCCGGGTGATGCAGAACGTCGCCAGCATTCACATTTGAGAGCGTAATTGAATTGCCCTCTCCGAGGTGGACGACCGTGCTATTGGGGCCAGCCGCCACGATGTGACTGGTAAGATCGGCAAGCGTATGAATACCAGTGTGATTGATCCCGTCCTCGATGTGCAGTTTATCCCCCACCGTGAAGTCCATCACCAAATCGTTGCCGTTCCCGCTCGTGAACATGAAGTTGTCGTTGCCGTGATTGCCGAACAGAGTATCGTTGCCCTGATTACCGTGCAGAAAATCATCGCCCGCACCACCAGAGATCGTGTCGGCTCCCTGATTGCCTTCCAGTTCATCGTCGCCCGTACCGCCGGAAATCAGGTCATTCCCGCCCAGACCCTGGATAAAGTCTCTATCGGGCGTCCCAACCAAGTGATCGTTGGAGTTCGTGCCGCGGATTACAGCCATGTCTTTCTCCTGTGTTTTGTCTGCCAGGCGAGCGGTCACGGAAGTGATCGCGCTCTGGCTGAGGGACATACACGCCGGATCTGACGAAAACCTGACTTGCACACCCAGCCAAAACGGTGCGACGGGTCATCCAATTGCAGACCGTTTGGCGATCGTTTCACAAGCCCGGCGGCTCCACACGGTTGATGCCGAACGGACAAAGTTGGCACGGGTGAAGTCGTCGGGTCGGTCCAAGCCATTGTACGGGGCAACAACGGTTGCATCACGCCAAGCGGCGAAGGCGTGATCGCGCAACCCGGCACTCATTGGCAGACAAGCGATGCCAGCGAAGCGGAACCTTAACCAAGTTCATGCCGTCCTATTTCTGGACGCTGCGTCGGCGACCCAGCTCGCAATTGATCAAGGCTCTGCTGTTCAAGCAGGAGCTCGCACGGCTTCTCACGCGTTTGCGTTGTTCCGACCGTTCCAGCGAAAAGATGCAGTTCGACAAGCTAATCGTAGCGTTCCAGCGGGTGGCACTTGGAAACTCGACCGATCATGGTCCTCACCCGCTCATCGTAGAGCAAGTCATCTAACGTACGAGAGGCAGACGCAGTCCCGGCCGTCCTCGCGTCCGTGAAGGAACGGCCGCACGGACGAGCATGGGTACGTGGGCGCCGATCTTTCTACGGGGCAGACCGGACCTTTGCGGCGATAGCCTCAGTCGGCGCTCTTGACCCGAAGCGTCAGCTCTTTCGCCCCTCGCTTCCGTCCCTGTAGGGCGCGATAGCATAGTTCCGCGCCGATCATCTTCATGTATGATGCGTTAGACGGGGCGGGAGAGAACATGGCGCGGTCAAACAAGCGAGCGCATGAAGCCAACGATTGGGACAGCTTAACCGACTTAGTGGAAAAACTAACGTTAGAAAAAGACGAGATAGTCTAGTTTCGAGGTGTAACAGATTCCAATTTTGGACTGACGCCGACGCTTATGCGATACCCTGACGGGCTCAGCGAAAGTCGTCACGATACCATTGAGCGAGATCTGTCTTTTGAATTCCAGGCAAAATCGCCCGACCTCAAAATCCGGAATCTGAGTGACTGGGATTATCTCTTTTACGGTCGTCATCACGGCGTGCCCACGCGACTGCTCGACTGGACCGACACCCTTGGGGTGGCGGTCTATTTTGCTCTCGGGGAGATTATCGACGCCGAGGTCAACGGCGAGAAATGGCCGATGCGCCCACCAGCGATATGGGTTTTGAATCCTTATGCGTTGAACAGAAGAACTAAGAACATAGATGAGGTGATTTCTCCGCGTTACCTTGGGGTACATGGTGACAACGAGTGGGACTTTGGCGAACTCTTGGATGAAGAAAGAAGCGCTGGGCGTGGGATGGTCCTGTGGCGGTTTATCCGATCCAACTCAGTGAGCGTGTGCGAGCTCAGCGAGGCTGGTTCACGATACACGGTAACGAAAGGGCGGCACTTGAAGTCCAGGAACCCAAATTCGTCTCGAAGATCATCTTGAAAGCACGATGCATCAAGGACGGTTGAATTTTCTTGAACGGGCGGGATTCAACAAATTCTTTATCTATCCGGATTACGATAGCTTGGCGATTTGGCTTAGGCGAAAGAACAAGCCAAAGGCAAAGCCTAAGAGAAGCCGATAGGTGGCCGCGCACCGGATCATCCTTTGCTTGATTATGCTCGCGGCGCATCGCGGTCGTGCGATGCATACTGCATGAGCAATCCTTCAAACGATAGGACATCCGCTATCGGCCCCTAGCGACCAAGCTTCGGGAAGCGCCGTTGGCCCGCTGTGGGGCCGACCGGACTTTTGCGGAAATGGCCTCAGTCGGCGCTCTTGACCCACTGCGGTCTTCATCCAGTGTGTTGTCGTAGGTAGCGTTAGCCCCGCTGGGCGAAGGCACCGGCATCGCTTATGTCTTCGACGGAAAAATCTGAGGGCAAGATAGCATTATGTCCTACAGCGGCTCTGTCGAAATTGACGGGATAGCCGCCGCCGACCGCCGACGCCTAAGTCGACTGCGCCGATCCCACCATTTAAGCCAGACCGGCTGCCAAAATTGCGGAAGCGTTCCCGCTGATCAACCGGCTCCGTGAGGTTCGCAAGGAAACGCCGCGCCCCTCGGTGGGTCGGCTTCGAAACCAGTTCTAGCCCACTCCACCGCTTTGAGACAGAAGCGGCAGGCCTTGAAGCTTGGGCAACCCATTCTTCAAATTGCCGAGGCAGCCTTTCATCATGGTCAAGATCGCCTCCTTGTTCTCGGTACCCTTGTCCCAGACGTAGCCATGGGCCAGGCTGATTACGATGCCGCTGCTAAGATGCAGCAGGAAGCCGCCGGGTATAACGGTCACGAGCAGAACAGTAGTGCCGCTGCGCGTCAGACCTTTCAATGCCGGTGCAATTAAATCTTGGAGATCATCTTGCTCCGAGCTCCTGATCAGGAAATAGGCTCGACCGAGGGCGATCAAACTAACCAGCGGGGCCACCATGTTGGCGTAGACAAGACCGCTGCATTCAGTCGCTGTAGCCGACGCCACCAGTTTCGCCGGGTCATGCCAGTTGCAGTAGATCGACACGCCGCAAATGTCCGCACCTATAAGCTGGGCTACGTTCACACAGTCCAAGTGCTTGAAGTATTCGCTGACTTGATCAGCCTGGTCCAGGATCACGATCGGCATGCCGCGCGTGGTGATCAGGTCTTTCCAGTATTCATTCGCCCATGTGCCCAGTTGCTCCAGCGCACCAAGGTCGGGTAACGCCGAGCTAACGGCCTTCCAACTACCGGCAAGACTATGGCCGCCATCGTAGAGCCGATGCCAGCCGCCGCCGACGTGAGTACGGAGATATTCTGCGTCCATAGCTTTGCTAGCCGCGGTCGCGTATTGATTGCTCAGATGATCGCTCAACCAATTACTGAATTCGTTATTGTTTTTCCAATCAAGTGCCGCCGTATACGCCTCGCCGGCAACAGAAGTCGTCGCATTCAATCCGTTTGCCACCGAGTTGACGACGCGTTCGGAGACCACACGACCGGTGTCCCGCAGGCGAGAACCAACCTGCATGGCGCGCTCACGCCAATTATCCAGAGAATCCATGTTGCCCCGAACGTAGCTGGAACTCGAAAATAGCCAGCTACAACCGACGCGAGAACATGTCAATCAGTTGGATACGATCGCATCTTGTTACCGCAACGGTTTACATGTCGACGAGCGCAGCTTTTCCGCCGGCCTGATTGGACAGGGCCAGCGTCATCGACGGCGACACCCTCGAAATTCACGGTACCCGTATCCGCCTCTGGGGATCGACGCGCCCGAGACCCAACGGAGTATTTCGGATGTCGCGTCGGCATTGAGGTCGGGCAGACAGATTGCTCTGTCGTCGATGGGACCCGCACAATCGTTCCGCGCCGGCGCTCAGAAGTGAGACCGGCCGCATCGCCGGAAGCGGGAGCAGTTATCGAAAGGCCCGGAAAAGCGCTGCAATGCCTTGCCAGATGGTCGCGCGAACTGCCGTCTCAGCGGCGACTTGAGTTGACCGAGCAGTGTTGACGGGAGATGGAGAGGAAACAGGCACTCCTAGTCTGACCCTGAGCGCGTCTTTGTCCTGCTTCCCGATGGCGATGTACTCTGCATTACGCATAACAAGCGGCATAAAAGGCTTGTCCTGCTCCGCTTGCGGGAGATGGGCGACTTGCGCTTGCGGATTTTTGAGGAGGTCAGCGTATTTCGTTTGATCATAAGCGTTCGATTGCAGAGCCTCGCGCCAAAAATCGTCCAATTGCTCTAAGGGGGGCACGGTGATGCTCCAAGTCGAGTAACACTGGTTCGACCCGAAGCAGAGTAGTGTGGCCTGCCGCGCCACAAAGTCAAGCTATCCAAAATGGCAGGTCGCCATCGAGGGAGCGGTAGCTGATCTCAACGGCTCGACAACATTTACCAAGATGAGCGCCTCAATTGCATGCGACGGATACCATGACAAACGCAATGCAAGCGACGACGATGCCGTCGAAATTCACTTGCAGCTAATCTCCAATTCGTCATTGTCGCGCGACATTTCATCTTTCTCGCTCGCCTTGAGGCTGAGAAACTTCATATTGACCCGAGGTGGGACGGCAAAGTCTACGTCCAGATACGCCGTTCCCATCTTCATCGTGCTTTGGATACGCTTCGCCGTTGCTGCACTAGTAATGAGCGCCGACACCAAAACACCGCTGCTCGTTGCTTTGGTCGCGATAGCGGTTATCTTCGCAATGTCGGAGTTGCCGCTCGACCTCAATCGAAGCCTAGCTTTCGGCGGAAGGCCCCAAGTCACTTTGAACACCGTGACCTCATAGCCCATCTGTTCGAGGATCGGAAGGGCATCGCCGACCTGCTGGGTGAAAGTATTAAATTCGGACATCATCCTGCCGGTAACATCGGAAAAGTCTGGCAAGGAGAGGTCAGGCATCGATGGAGATGGCAACGACACAGATGGCATTGTCGGCACGGCGGGCATCATATCCCGGGCTGACTTCGTGATGGCATCAATCCGACTTGACGCTGGACCCTCGGCGCGCGCCACCCACGCCATCGCCGTGATGACAAGTGCAAATGCGCTGAACAATCTGATCATTGTACCTGACCTTTTCTTTGCAGAGTTTTTCGCCGCGTTGATCGCCATGGAGAAGCGTCGATCCGGTGCTCTCGACCGGGGCTCGCGCTCGAAGTTGCAGGCCGAGCCAAAAGCCCGACCACCAATCAAGATGGCCGGGCAAGATGCAAATACGAATTTCATGAACCCTGCGAATATGCTGCGACGCAGGGAAAACTTCTATCCCGGGCGAATACGGTGGGCCCACCGCACCTGTGGGATGCGGCCCTAGCTCAGGTGCTAGGGCCGCGGTGAGCCCAAGGCGCGGTAGACCCCTTGCGCTCTACCTCATTAGAGCTGAAATGTTTATGGTTGTATAGCGCGAGGCGTTATCTGGCCGCACGGTCGCGTCATGGTCGTCATTGTCGGCGGAGCAAGAGATCAATCGCGCGCTCGACGTCGTAGGCGCGGTCGTCCTACTCGAGTACGGAACCACTCCTCGGATTGGATCGATCGGAGAACTCAAGAAAGCCCGATCGAGCGCTGGGTCGGAGCAAGTCTCCGCCTTCGATCACTGAGGAGCGACAACGCTGGGCTTGAGCCCGAAATCGTAATGCAGATGGAAATAGGGGTGTTCGACAGTCCCGCCGTTGGGCGTGCGGCCCGGCCGCGACCGTGACAATGTCGCTGAAGTGTCCCTGATGAGAGGCAATTACGTTGGACCCACGCTTTGAGAATTGCACGACGCGTAAGGGCGGAGATAACAGGAGCAAAGAGCGAAGTGTCGCGGGACTGCAAGGAATTGAATGCCTACCTTTACTGCCGCTTCCGTAGATTGATGCGTTGGCGACCACCCCGCCGCGTTGGGGTCTGGATCAGGGAAACGTGGGGCCGTCAGTGGAACAAGCCTAACCTCCAGATACGGTCTATCTGATATTTGGATGCCGTTACTCCGCTGTGGCCGAACCTGATCCGAGTGCCACAAATCGCACCAGTTGATCGGACGTGCGGTCCTGGTTGTAGGCAAGACAAATATGGCTTTTTGCTTTCGCCGAGCTCAGCGGGCGCTGCACGACGTCGCGTACGACGATTTGACCGTAGCATTTCGGCAGCACGGCAACCCCAAAACCCGCGGCCACGAGGCCCAGAATGGCGCCGCCGTCTTCTGCCTCCTGGACCACGTTGGGCGTGAATCCTGCGCTGCTACAAAGGTGTACGACGTGACCATTCAGGCCGCGGCGGCTGGCATTCGCAAAGAAGATGAACGGCAGCGGCTCCAGCGCCCGTACGGCAATGGCCCCGCGCTTACACAGCAAGGGATGATCGTTCGGCGCAAACAGCTCCAGCGGGTCGGGCCAGATCCGACGAATGATCATGTTCTTGGGGGGCGGAAATATCGGGGACGGTCGCAGGAATCCGAGATCGAGCCGACGGTCGATCAGCATCTCGGCCTGTTGGCTGGTGGAGGCGTGAAGCAGCTCGAGACGTATCTCCGGGTAGGCTTGCGAAAAGCGGCGCAGGATATTGGAGAACGACGCATGGATGGGGGTTGACCCCGTGTAGCCGATGCGCAGCAGGCCCGCTTCTCCGCGTGCAGCCCACTGCGCCGTTCCCATCGCTTGATCGAGCTGCGCAAGCGCCTTGCGCGCCTGTTCAAGCAGGATCTGTCCGGCTTGGGTCAACTCGACCCCCCGGCGTTGACGCAGAAAGAGCGGCGCGCCCACCTCATGCTCGAGGGCCTTGATCTGGAGGCTGAGGGGAGGCTGGCTGAGGTTGAGACGGCGTGCAGCCCTGCTGAAATTCAGCTCCTCGGCGACTGCGATGAAATAGCGAAGCTGTCGGATTTCCATCCTGATATTTAGAAATCATATGGCTAATGCCGTCAAATCAGTATTGGACGAAATGGCGCCACCGCCGCCATCCTGTGCTCAGGCAGAAATCGAGGGACAGTCGCGGCCACGGTCGCAGCTCCGCCGAGTGAGGATGGATGGCAGACCTGCCAAACGAAGTGGAAATCCAGGAGGAGGGGCCGCGCGAAGGCTTTCAGATCGAACCAGGACCGATTGCCTCCGCGGACAAGATTCGCCTCATCGAGGCTTTGGCGCAAACCGGGCTTCGCCACATCCAGGTTTGTTCCTTCGTCAATCCTCGCCTCGTGCCCGGATGGGCAGATGCGGATGACGTTGTCGCTGGCTTTCGGCCGACGGCCGGTGTCCACTATGTCGGGCTCTGGTTCAACGAAAAGGGACTCGATCGGGCCCTCGCGCATTCGGACAAGCTGACGCTTTCCGGCTCCGTTGCGCTGTCGGCGTCCGATGCGTTCACCCGCAAGAACCTGCATCGCAGCCACGCGGAAAACCTGGAAGCGATGCGCAAGCAGACGCGCCTCCATCTGTCGAAAAACGTTTTGGTTCGGCGGATCGGGGTCATGGCGGCGTTCGGCTGCAATTTCCAGGGCGATATCACGCCGGTGCAGGTCATCTCCACCCTTCGCGACGGCTTCGACATTGCGGACGAATGCGGTGTGGCAATCGACAACATTTCCCTGTCGGACACGATGGGCTGGGCGACGCCGCTGCGCGTCGAAAGGCTGCTCGGGGAGGTGCGAAGCAAGTGGCCGCATCAGCGGATCACGTTGCATCTGCACGACACCCGCGGGCTCGCGATCGCCAACGCGATGGCGGGCCTGCGCATGGGAGTGACGAAATTCGACTCGACTGTCGGCGGACTGGGCGGTTGTCCATTCGCCGCACACAAGGGCGCTGCCGGCAACATCTGCACGGAAGAGCTCGTGCTGCTGTGCGAGGAGATGGGGATCAGCACGGGCGTCGACCTCGATGCGCTGATCGAAGTCGGGCGGATGGCGGAAGAGGTAGTCGGCCACCAGCTGCCGAGCGAGCTTCTCCACGCCGGAAGCCTCAATTCATTTCGGAGGAAGGCGTCAGGTGTCCACTAAACCACTGACGGGACTGAAGGTCCTCGAGTTCAGCCACACGATCATGGGACCCTGCGCCGGCTTGATACTGGCCGATCTCGGGGCAGACGTGATCAAGGTCGAGCCCGCGCCCGACGGCGACCACACGCGCCGCTTGCCTGGCTTCGGCGCAGGTTTTTTCGCCAGCTTCAATCGCAACAAGCGCAGTATCGCGATTAACCTGAAGCATCCCGAGGGACGCGCGACTGTCCATCGGCTGGTGAAGGACGTCGATATCGTCCTCGAGAACTACGCGCCCGGCACGATGGAGCGGCTGGGGTGCGGCTATGCTGATCTGGAAGCGATAAATCCACGTTTGATCTATCTGGCACTCAAAGGCTTCCTCGCAGGTCCCTACGAGCATAGGCCCGCGCTCGATGAAGTCGTGCAGTTTCAGGCGGGGCTTGCCTATATGACAGGCCCCGCAGGGCGGCCATTGCGCGCGGGCGCTTCTGTCAACGATATCACAGGCGCAATCTTCGGCGTCACGGCCGCACTCGCAGCGCTTCGCGAGCGCGACGCGACCGGGCGAGGCCAGCGGATCAGCAGCGCGTTGTTCGAGAGCGCGGCGTTCTTCATGGTCACACACATGGCGGGCGCGGTCGCGAGTGGATACCCGCCAACGCCTATGCCGGAGCGCCGGCATGCCTGGGCGATCTACGACGTCTTCAACACGAGCGACGATCAGGTATTCATTGGCGTCACCAGCGACAAGCAATGGATCCGGTTCACCGAAGAATTTGCGCTCGCCGCCCTCGGCGGCAATCCGGATCTCGCCACCAATGTCATGCGGGCGAGCCATCGAAGCTGGCTCATCCCTGCCGTGCAGGAAGCGCTTGCCCCGTTTTCGAAGGCGGTGATTGCCGAACGTTGCGAACGCGCGGCCGTCTCATGGGCGGCGGTTGGCAAGCCGACGGACCTGTTCAACGATCCGCATCTCGCCAGTCATGGTGGCTTGATTGACATTGCGATCCGCACCGTCGAAGGCGCAATCGAGATAACGCGGCTTCCCGCCATGCCCGTCGAATTCGGCGCGGAACGCGAGCGGCCGGGGCTGACCCGCCAACCGCCGCGTCTGGGCGAGCACACAGACGAGATTTTGGTCGGCGCCGGCTTCGACCGGCGCGAGGTCGAGAGGCTGGCACGCGAACGGGTCATCGCCGCCACGCCGTAGGTGGTGCGTGCCGAACAAGAAAAACAAATCGAAGTAGAGGGGAAATCAAGCCATGCATGGGCCGGCGACACGAACGACCGTCGCACTCGCGGATGGCAGCGCAGCGGGAGCGGTGGATACCGATAACGCATCGGCTGCGGCCATGATCAATGCGCGCCTTGACCGTCTTCCGATGAGCTGGCCGATCTGGAATCTCGTCTTGATGGTCGCCCTTGGCGCCTGGTTCGAGATCTACGACGTCTTCTTCACCGCCTACATCGGACCGGGGCTCGTCAGAAGCGGAACTTTCACGACCTCGACCGTGAATTTCTTCGGCTTCGCCGGACTGGGGGCTTTCGTGGCTGCCATGTTTGCCGGCCTGTTCGTCGGAACGCTCGTGTTCGGCCAATTGGCCGATCGCTTCGGGCGGCGGGTCGTCTTCACTGGCGCGCTGCTCTGGTATACGGCCGCAGCCGCCTTGTTGGCCTGTCAACACAGCGCGGAGTGGATCATCTTCTTTCGGTTTCTAACCGGCATTGGTGCAGGCGCGGAGATCGTGACGATCGACTCCTATACCACCGAGCTCGTGCCGGCGAATTCGCGCGGAAAGTCGTTTGCCTTCCTCCAGGCGATACAGTTCTCCGCGGTCCCGACCGTCGCGCTGGTCGCTTGGTATTTCGTGCCGACGGCTCCCCTTGGCTTTGACGGATGGCGCTGGGTGATCTGGATCGGGTGCCTGGGCGCAACGGCCGTCTGGTTCATCCGGCTCGGCTTGCCGGAAAGTCCGCGATGGCTGGCGCAGAGGGGCTGCCTCGCCGAGGCGGATGCGATCGTTTCCCGGCTTGAGTACAAAATCGTGGCGCGGACCGGCGCGCCTTTACCCGAGCCGCAGCCTTACCCTCCCGTGGCCCAAGAGCAGAACGCGAGATTTGCCGAGCTGTGGCAATCCCGATATCGGGGGCGAACCATCATGATGATGGTGTTCAACTTCTTTCAGTCGATCGGTTACTACGGGTTTGCAAGTTGGGTTCCGACGCTCCTCATTGCCAAGGGCATTAACGTTACGCACAGTCTGCTCTATTCCTTCGTCATCGCGATTGCCAACCCCATCGGTCCGTTGCTGTCGATGTCCTTCGCCGAGCGAATCGAACGCAAGTGGATCGTAGTGGGATCTGCCTCAGCGATCGCGATCATTGGAATAATCTTCTCCAGGCAAGAGGAAGCCGCTCTCATCGTGCCCCTGGGCGTTGCCATGGCCTTGGCCAGCAACTGTCTCACATTTTCCTATCGCGCCTATCAAGCGGAGCTCTTCCCCACGCGCATGCGCAGCCGCGCCATTGGTGCCGTCTATTCAGTTAGCCGCGTCAGTGCGATGTTTTCGGGTTTCCTGATCGCGTTTTGCCTCCGCGATTACGGTGTGACCGGCGTATTCGCGCTGATCGCGGGAGCCATGGCGATCGTTGTTGTGACGATCGGTGTGTTTGGACCGCGCACCAACGGACTGAAGCTCGAGGCGGTTTCCGGGTAGCTGAAGCACACGATCAGACTGATGCGAAGATGACGAATGCAACCGAACAGGCTGCGGATGCTTCTGGGCGACTATCCGGAACCGCCACCGTGAAGAGCGGAGCGCTTGCCTCGGATCGAGTGACGCTCGATTTCGTCCGCTACGCTTCGGTCATCGATGGGTTCAAACTGACGGTCAGGGAGCAGGCGTTCGACATCTCCGAGCTCGCGATCGTCAGCTATCTCATCGCCCGGGATTCCCCATGATCACGCCGATCGCGCGCGGAGAGAAGCCACTAGGATTTATCGCTGGCGCTGCTGATCGTACCCAGCAATTGGTCAACCCGGCAGCGTTCTCGAGCTTGTCGCCGGCTATGACGGTGGGGCGGAGGAATAATTCAAGCCTTGGAACCGCCATCGGTGGAGCGAGTTGTCGCCTCCTCTCGCGCGAAAAATTCCTCAATTACTCTTACACCAGCTCGGTAATTGTCGATCAGACGGCGTTCAATTTCGATAGCTTCAGCGGTTGTATCACGGACGGGAGAGCCCAGATCCTGCGCGGACATAATGTTGTTTTTGAAAAGCTGAATTCTGTCTTCAGCGAGCGCGATCTGCTTCTGGTAATATTCCAGTGCCTCTCTCAGGGCTCTATTCATAAACCTACTCCATTGACATCTGCAATCTGGTGGAGAGATTAGATAGCAAATAGCCCGGGTCGCAACGTTAGATCTGCGGCTTTCGAAATGGGATGACGTCGCCGTCCGCCGCGCGGATCACCACTCGCGCCATCTCCATTACGTCGAAGCCTAGCTCGGCCACGGCATCTGCAACGCCCTGGCGGTCCAGTTCGCGGACGATTGCCTCAGCTACCTTCATCAGACGCGCGGTCTCGGCGGTATCGGTCATGGGCAGCCCAATATGACGGTGGTGCGGAGGAAGAGGTCCATCCATCTTAGGCCAGCGGCCGCGTGCCCCGTTGATTGGCTACGCGGCGATTGCCTTCTTTGCCGCCTGAGCGAGAAAGCCAGAACGCGTAAATCCGTGCTGTTCAGCGTAGTGGTCAATCTCACTCAGAACGTCGGCTGGAAGCGTGACGTTGACGCGAACGCTCTTCACTTCTTCCGCCGGTGCTGGAATTAGAACGGCAACGCCGTCCCTGTTTTCAGCGTTTGCCATGATCTCCTCGAGAGAGGAGGGCTCGGGGACAGCCTCGCCGTCTGCGGCCATGCCCTTTAGATGGAGGGCCAAGGCCTCCGCTCCCATCGCGCGCGCTTCGTCGAGATCTGAGCCCGCGGTGATCACGCCGGGCAGATCGGGAAACGAAACACCATAGTCGCTGTCGGCGTCCTTATGGATCAGAGCAATGTAGTGGCGCATTTTCGCTCTCCAGCGGTTCGTGAGTTCTCCAACTCGACGGTTGAGCTTGCCAAGCTCAGGTAAATTTCAGACCGGACTGCTTTTCGATGCTCTTGAGCGTTCCGATCGGTATGTCCTTCTTTGGATGGGGGACGGTCACGCGGCCTTTCTTGGTCGCGTGCTTGAACTGGACGTGGCTGCCATCCTGATCGACCTGGAACCAACCATCATCCTTCAAGGCCTTGATGAAGTCCCACGACGTCTTCATGTGGTGTATTTATACACACTGGGGCATCGAGTCAACAATTTTCTTACACACTAATACACACTTGAGATTTGCGTTCCTTTCGAGAGGAGGAAAAGGATCGGCCCGCCGTCTCGAGACATCATTAATCGCCGACTTCCCGGACTTAGGGCCAAAACCGTTCCAGGCGCATTGCCTCGTCGTGGAGACCTCGGCTCGCAGCCGGTTCCAGAGTTCGCGCTGTCCCGACGCCACCACAAATCGATCGCCGGCATCGGTGATCTCGGTTTCGCCGTTCGCACGAGGCTTGGTGCCGCCGGCTGCCCAGTACCATTTCGGTTTGTCGTCGAACTCGGACATCTTCCCTCCTATAATATTCTGAATCGCACTCTAACCTATTGATACGACTGGAGCCGAAAACGGCATGAAATTCAGAACGTGCGTTGATATCGTTCAAGATCCTCGCGGATTTTGATTCCGCCATTCGGAGGTTCGATCCCTCCCGCCCCAGCCAGCAAACAAGCCATTGATTTAAATATAGAAATTTTCCCCTCCGGGACCGGGCTTGGGCCGACCTTCAATCTGGAAACTCTGCGCCGCGTTCATTTCCATGGACTGACAGCGCCGAGTCGCGCTCTGGCTCGGGATTGAGCGATGTTCAAATCTGGCCTGATTGGCCCTGCACGAAATGCACCGACTTGGTCGCCCGGCGATGCGACGGCGATCATGTGCGGTGTGGAGGTCGGTCGCGGCTAGGTCGACACCGCGGACGTGTGCGGACCATCCGTGCCATCACCACGCGGTTCTCAAATTTGCGATCGCTGGATGTTGAACTGAAATCCGATCCACGCGCGAAAAATTTCTGCAGGTTAGGGCAACGTGAATCGTCGCAGTTCACCAGCCTCGCTCACTTGCGCGACGTCGCATCGACTCATCTCGCGCGAAGCGAAATGCAAGCGCTGACGAATGGCTCGCAACCAACGTGCAACGCTGCGCAGCCATTCACGCATCGCATTGCGGACGAGACAATTACAACGGGAAACGCCATAAAACTGCAATGGCGCGAAGCTATCCTTCAGCGCCTGCCACGCGGCAGCCGCAATGAATGTCCGCAGTGCGTTCGCCTCACATGCATCGCTCATCTTATCAACGGCTCGTTGTGACGGCGATGGCGGCGATGCTCTCGTCTGCTGCGGACGCGGCTGAATTCACCATCGTCAACGCCTCGAACACGCCGCTGCAGCACCTCTACATTTCGCCATGTGGGGCAGGGCAATGGGGGTCGGATCAGTTTACCGAGGCGTTGCCGCCTTCGCGATTTCACACGGTCTCGCGGATCGAGCCGGGCTGTTACGATATCCAATTCGTGGTCGCTCCCTGGAATAGCTGTGTCCTTGCCGGCGCGTCGCTTCGCCGCAACGAAGTCTGGAAGATCACGCAGTGGACGGTGTTCGGCTCGCAGAGCGGCGATTGCTCGCATGTCGCGGGCTATGTTCCCGCGGCTCGACGTGCGTGGGTCTGGCAACCGGCTTCAAGCTCCGACATGAAGAGAGAGTGACGTGGCAAAGGTGCTGGTGACCGGCGGAGCCGGATTTCTAGGTTCGCATTTGTGCGAGCGGCTGGTCGGGCAGGGCCACGATGTGCTCTGCGTCGACAACTACTTCACCGGCAGCAGGGCCAACATCGCGCATCTGATCGGCGGTCCCCGCTTCGAGGTCATGCGCCACGACGTGACGTTCCCGCTCTATGTCGAAGTCGACCAGATCTACAATCTGGCGTGTCCCGCTTCGCCGATCCATTACCAGTTCGACCCGGTGCAGACGACCAAGACCAGCGTCCACGGCGCCATCAACATGCTCGGACTTGCCAAGCGCGTGAAGGCCAAGATCCTCCAGGCTTCGACCTCGGAGGTCTATGGCGATCCGGAAATCCATCCGCAGGTCGAATCCTACTGGGGACACGTCAATCCGATCGGGCTGCGCTCCTGCTATGACGAAGGCAAGCGCTGCGCCGAGACGCTGTTCTTCGACTATTGGCGCCAGCACGGCCTGCGGATCAAGGTCGTGCGGATATTCAATACTTACGGTCCCCGCATGCACCCCAACGATGGTCGTGTGGTGTCGAACTTCATCGTCCAGGCGCTCGGCGGCAACGACATCACCATCTACGGAGATGGCCGCCAGACCCGCAGCTTCTGCTATGTCGACGATCTGATCGAGGCGATGATCCGGACCATGAACACGCCCAGCGATTTCACCGGGCCGATCAACATCGGCAATCCCAGGGAGTTCACCATCCGCGAGCTGGCCGAGCAGGTCATTGCAATGACCGGATCAAGAAGCAGGCTGGTGTTCGCGCCGCTGCCGTCCGATGACCCTCGTCAGAGGCAGCCGGACATTTCGCTGGCGCGCGCTGTGCTGGGCTGGGAGCCGACCATTGATCTCGGTCGTGGCCTCGAGCGAACGATCGATTACTTCCGGAGCCAGTTGAGAGCCGCGGCCGAATAGCATCCTTGAGTTCGCTCGCCCCCTTGCACGGTTGCGATCGATCAAGCCGTCCGGCGGCGCCAGAAAGCGTGCACCGTCAGAGTGATCTTCAAGACCGGATCGCCGGCAGTTCGCTCGGTTGATCCCCCCGGCTGCACCAGCAATGCGTCGACGAACACATAGGGCGCGCCGCTTTCAAGCCGGTACAGCAACGTCTGCAATGCCGCCAGCGTGGCATTGAGGGAGATCTGGAGCCTGATGGCGTCGTTCTTGTCGTCGCGATCGGCGGGAATCCCGGACGAGACCAGCACCGCGTGTTGGCTCAGCACCAGTTCGGACAGATACGCCTGGAGCTGCGCGGTGGCGAGGCCGCTGGTCGGCGCATCCAGGAAGGCTGCCGTCGGCGCCGCGTGGCGCTGGGTCTGTGCACGCTTGTTGGCAGCGGGGCGCGAACGCGCCTCGAGCGCCGCCAATTCGTCGCGCTGTTCGGCGAGGTGCTGCGCCGCGCCGGAGCGTGCCTGCAGCGCGCCCGCAATCGCGATCGCGCAGATCAGCAGCAGCGCGCAGAATCCGCCGGCCGCGAAGACTTGCTCGCGGTTGATGTCGAAGTTGAGGTTCAGCTTCGCTTTCAGCACGATTCACTCTCCATCGATCCTGACATGCGGCTCGACACCTGCCTCGATGTGAAACACGAACCGTCCGCCGTCGGCATTGCGCGTCGTCGGGGCAAAGAAATGCACATCCTTGAAATGTCCGGAGCGTTCGAGCGGCGCGATCAGCGACGGTGCATCGCCGGCGAGGCCGACGATGCGCAGCGTCGAACCGTCCATATTCAGTTCCGTCAGATAGGACGTGTCGGGGAGGGCGCGCGACAGTGCTTCGACGACGACCACCGCGACCGGCGATGTCTCCTTCAGGGCGCGCGCCCGTTCAGCCGGCGCGAGCGAGGCGATCGCCTCTTTCGACGAACTGCCCTTGATCTGGCGCTGCAGCGTCGCAAGGCGCGATCCAATCTCGTCGCTCTCGCTGTCCGCGGATGCAGCGCCCATGAAGGCCCAGACGTTGACCACCAGCGTCAGGCAGACCGCTGCGACCATCAGGCCGACGATCATTCGGCGCGTCCGTGAGAGATTGCTGTCGGTCGCCTCGGCGAGGCGGGACCACAGGGTGACCGTTCCGTCGCCGCTGCCCTTGCCCGCGACGACCCGGTCGACCCGCAGCCCCAGCGCGCCGAGCTGGCCGCATGCGTCATCGAGCGTCTCGCGCGAGGTGGCGAGGATCTGCACATTGAGGATGTTTGCATCCGCGCTGGTTGCCACATGGAAGCCGAAGGCGGCCTGGCTCGCTCGCCACGGAAATAGCCGCTCGATCTGGTTGCGCACGATGCCGGCCAGCAAGTCTCGCGCCTGCGCCGGAACATTCATCGCGCGCGAAACGATGTCGGGGGCCGGAAGCTCGAGAATGACGAAGGATTTCTGTGCGGCGCGGATGATCTCATCCGGCAGCGCATTTTCCGCAGCCCCCGCCGCGAACGTCGACCTTACCGATTTCGCTGCGTCTTCAACGACCCAGTCGCTGCCGACCCTCGTCACCTTCAACCAATGCCTGGCGCGGCGCCGCTCCTGCCAGCCGAGCCACAGGCGGGCGAGGATGTCGATCCAGCGCCGCATGATCAATTCGATGTTCATCAGCGCGCCTCCAGCGATGCGACGACGCCTGTCCTTGCGAACCGCGAGATCGGTGTCCAGGCCAGCACCCGATATGGTTGCTTGTCGTCGGGGAGCAGCACGATGAATGCCCTGGCTGCGGCGGTGTATCCGCCGGTCGTGCCGGCGACGAGGTCCACCGCGACCACATGCGTCTGCGGAACCTTGAGGTATTTCTGCGCCGGTCCGAGCAGGAACGAGAGCCGCTCGGGATCGACGAACGGCGAGCTCCGCATGTCGAGGAAGGCGTCAAGATGCTCCGTATCGAACGACGGCAAGGCCCGCAGCACCGCGACCGGCGCGGTGAGCGGATTGACGCCGTCGCTGCCGAAGACGGTGATCAGGGGCGCCATCGCCGCCATCCATTGCGGCTGCATGCCGGGAATATCGGCGATCTGTCCAATGTCGGTGAACGGAGCCGGCGCGGGCGCTGCCGCCGGCTGGTCAGGCGTACCCGGGGCCGATGGCTTCGCCGCATCGCCCGGCCGCGGCTGCGCATCGCTCGCGCGCGCCTGCCCTGCGATGTCGCGCAGTGCGACGATCCGTTGCGCGACGATGCCGGCATCGTCATCCTCGGCGCCGACATAGCGGAGCAGCGAGGCGAGCAGTTCGACCGGTGCCTTTCCGATGTCGATGCGGCCGCCCTCATCGCTGATGGTGAGCTGAACGGATCCGGTCGCGAACGTCAGCGTGGTAGTGCGCTCGGCGGGCGGGGCGTCTCGCAACGCCGCAACAATACCCGCGGCGGCCTCGAGACCCGCGGTCAGGAGCCCGTCGGATTGCACACGCTCCCGGTCGATCCGAACGATGCCGGCGAGGCTGCGAAACGTCGTCGATGTGGCCATGGCGAGGGCGGCGCACAGCGCGATCGCCCATAGCACAGCGAGCAGGACCATGCCGCGTTGGGTGTGACGCCCGCTCATCGGCGTGCTCCGGCCGGCGGACCCTTGGCCGGCGTCTCCTTCGGCGACGCGGACTTGCCGGTGACGCAGTCGGCATTGGCTCCGAGCTGGGCGCAGCCGATCGGCGCGTCGGCGCGCAGCGTGAACTGAACGCCGGGCAACAGGTCGGCCCCACTGGCGCGGTCCCGAACGGTCAGCCGCACCAGGCGCGGCAACAGCGGCTGCCCGATCCATGTCGTGCTCCAGGACAAGGTGCCGTCCGGACCAGTGCTTCCGAATGCAAACGCGATGTCGACCTGGCCTTCGATCACACCGACGGGGTCCTGCAGCGCGACGCTCGCAAATGGCGTGCGTTGTCCTTGCCATCGGGCGCGGCGCCGGACCAGATGGTTGACGCCATCAGTCTCCTCGACCTGCAGGCTGACCACTTCCTCACCCCGGCCGCCGCCTGCACTGCTTCCGGTGACGAACGTCATCTGGTTCGCATCGCCGTTGAAGGCGGCCGTCGCGTCCGCGCCGTCACCCTGTTTCACTTGCCGGGCAGAGCCGATGTCCGCCGCGAGGCGGTCGACCGCGAGCAGCAACTGATCGGTCTTTCCCACCAGACCGGTCCTGCGGTCGAAATTCAGCGCGACGTTGTTGATCAGAACAGCGGTTGCGGCGATCACGGCGGACCCGATCGCAAGCGCGGCCAGCACCTCGATCAGCGTGAAGCCGGATACCGCACGGAGCTCCCTTCGAAGCGCCGCGCTCATTCGTCGGCTCCCAATCCGAGCCGCAGCGTATCCGCGCTGACCATCTGTCCGGGCGCCCACGACACGGTCGCTACGAGATGGTAGGCGATCCAGTTCGGGCGTTTGGCGCCGGGCTCCTCCTTCTTGTCCGGTGCGGCTGCGGCCGGTGCGTCCCGCCGCACGGCCATGGCATCGACGAACATGGGCTCCGATGTGACCGACCAGCGCAGACCGGCGGTCTCGCCGTCACGCGTTCCACTGGCGAGGATCGAGCGGTCGACCGGCGAATCCAGGATCGTGCGCAACATGACCTGTGCCGCAATGCGGCCGTCGATCTTGTCCGCGATCCGGCGTGCGTAAAGCAGATGCGGACCGAGCACCGACACGAACGCCAGCAGCAGCGCCAATGCCACCAGCGCCTCGATCAAGGTGAACCCGGCACATGCCGAACGAGGTTCAGGGCAGATCGACCGCAACGCGGCCATTATACCAGTTGACGTCCACCTCATAGCGCACATTCTCCCACGAGAATTTCAGCACCGAGCCGGTCGAAGCGCCGTCCGGCTCGAACCGCACCACCGCCTGTCGTCCCGACCAGAGCTCGTTCACGCCGATCACATCGACCCGGACGTCGCGAGGGATCGCGATCGTGCCGGCCTGCCCGACGATCGTCCGCGCATTTCCGTCGAGCGACACGCGGCGGCTTTGCCCGGTGAGAATTGCCGCAAGCCGCTCGCGTCGCAGCAGCGCTGCGGTCTGCAGCGTCAACGCCTTCAGGCTGGCGCGCCCGGTGCCCGGAACCATCACCACCACCAGCGACGCCAACATCGCGATGATCAGCATCACCGCCATCATCTCGATCAGGGTGGAGCCCGCCGTCGAACCGGTGATCGTCGCACGCGTCATCGGTCATCCCTACATCGCAAGCTCGGTGATGCTGAGCAGTGCACTCATGATCGATACCACCAGCGTTCCGATACCGATGCTGACTGCGATGATGGTGATTGGTCCGATCGCACCCATCAGCCGGTCGAGGCCGATGGCGAGCCGCTGCTCATAGAGATCGGCGGCGTGCTGCGCGATGGCCGAGAGGTCTCCGGTCTCGTCACCGACCCGGAGCATGCGGACCGCAAGCGGCGGCACCAGGTCGCTCTCGGCCAGCGCCTCGATGAAACGGCGACCGTTGCGCACCTGCTCGTGCACCTTATCGACGGCCGCCGCGTAGCGGGGCTCGGTCATGATATCGCGCAGGATCTTCAGCGCGGTCGGCAAGGCGACCCCGTTCTCGACCAGCAGCCCGAGCGTCCCGATGAAACGGGCGGTGCGACGATCATGCATCGGGCCGGAGATGCCAGGAATGGTCGCGAGCACCGCCATCAGCGATGCGCGCGCGGCCGGCTGGCGCAGGATCAGCCAGCCCAGCACCAGCACCGCGCCGCAGCCGCCAAGAAACATGTCGAGATGGGCGCGCAGCCAGGTGGACATCGTGAGCGCAAAGGCCGCGCCGGAATTGAGACGTCCGCGTAGCTCGCTGAATACCGACTCGAACTGCGGCACGACATAGAGCAGGAAGAAAAACAGGATGACGAGCGCCGATCCGACCAGGAACATCGGATAGCGAATCGCCGACGAGATCCGTTGCGACAACTGCTCGCGCCGCGTCCGGTCCTCGACGATCGCCCGCAGCACCACTTCCAGCTTGCCGGACGCTTCGCCGGCGCGCACCATCGCGATGTAGATCTGCTCGATGATCTGGTTGTGGCGCTCGAGTGCCTCGGCGAAGCCGTCGCCGCCGGAGACCGCGGAGCGCAGCCCGCCGGCAAAGCGAGCCACCGCCTTGTTGGTGTCTTCTTCCAGCGTCTGGAGTGCAGCTTCCAGCGTCAGTCCGGAGCGAAGCAGCAAGGCCAGCAGGCGAAGGAACGTGGTCAGCTCGCGTTGCCGGGGCAGGCTCCCGCTCGAAACGCTGGCGCGCAGCGCGCTGCGGCCCGCGATCTCGGCCTCGACCGGCAGGTGGCCGAGATACTCGATCCGCCGCAGCACCTCCTCGCGCGAGGGCGCGTCGACGTCGCCGAGAATAATCTCGCCGGCCTTGGTCAATGCGCGGTAGCGGTAGTGCGGCATGACCGTCCTACAGGCTCATGGTCAGGCGGAAGATCTCATCGAGCGTGGTCTGCCCGGCGCGTAATTTTGCGACACCATCCTCCGTCATCGACGTCATGCCGGCGCGCCGGGCCACGGCTTCCAGCTCGGAGGCATCGGTTTTCGGGCCGATCGACCGTCGCAGCGTCGCGCCGATCTCCATGATCTCGAACACGCCCTTGCGTCCGCGGAAGCCTGTGTTGCTGCACCAATCGCAGCCCTTGGGTCGGCAGACCACCTCGCCAGCCTCGATGCCAAGCGCCGCATAGCGTTCGTCCGCCGCGATATCCGCCGCCGACAGGGCGTAATGTTGCTTGCAGTGGTCGCACAGGATCCGGACCAGCCGCTGCGCCACGATCACCCGCGCGCACGACGCCAGCAGGAAGCTCTCGATTCCCATGTCGATCAGGCGCGTCACGGCGCCCGCGGCGGTGTTGGTGTGCAGCGTCGTCAGCACCAGATGGCCGGTCAGCGCGGCGTGGACGCCGATATGGGCCGTCTCGGCATCGCGCATCTCGCCAACCATGATGACGTCGGGGTCGAGCCGCATGAAGGAGCGCAGCGCGGATGCGAAGGTGAGCCCGATGCCTGGATGCACCTGGGTCTGCGTGATACCCGGGATCTGATACTCGACGGGGTCCTCGATGGTCAGGATCTTGCGGGTGGGCTCGTTGATTACGGCAAGCGATGCCGCGAGCGTCGTCGTCTTGCCGGACCCGGTCGGGCCGGTGACGATGACCATTCCGTATGGTGCAAGCAACGCCTTGCGCAGAACCGCCTCGTGATGCGCGCTGAGCCCGATCTGGTCGAGCGAGACCAGGCCGGCTCCCTTGCGCAATAGCCGAATGACGGCGCATTCGCCGTGCATCGTCGGCATAGTGGCGACCCGAAGGTCGATCTCGTTGCCGCCGACCAGGATGTGGGCGCGCCCGTCCTGCGCCAGCCGGCGCTCGGTGATGTTCAGGCCGGCCATGATCTTGAGCCGTGACAGGATGCCCTTCGCCATCGCCATCGGCGGTGCCGGCACGTTCTTCAGCATGCCATCGACGCGCAGGCGAACCTGCAGGGCATTGCCGGCCGGCTCGATGTGCAGATCGGTCGCGCGCTGCTCGACCGCCAGGCGGAGCAGATCGTCAAGCGCCCGCACGACCGGCGCACCGCGCGCGAGGTCGCGAAGATTGTCGAGATCGTCCTCGCCGCCGGCGGTCCCGGGCTGCGGGGCATCGCTTGTTTGATCGGGCTCGAGCCGTAGCGACAATGCGGCTTCCAGATCGTCGGCGGTCGCTGCCGCAAGCGCGACCGGCCGGCGCAGCATGAGTTCGACCGCCCGCAACGTTTCATCGTCAATCGGGGAGGCCAGTGCGAGACGCAACGTCCCGGCCGTGCCCTCGTAGGGAAACAGGCGCTCTTCCTTGAGGAAGCGGGTCGACATCTCGCCGCCGGCAAAGCGCCCGTCGACCAGATCATCGCGGCGAACCCGGTCACATCGATAAAAGCTGGCCAGCTCGTCGGCCAGCGCGGATGGTGTCAGCTTGGAGACGGCGGTCCAGTCGACATGGCTGGCTGATCCGTCGGCATGACGCGGGCGAGCAGCCGCTTCATCCTTCGGGCTGTCGCGCAACGCACCCTTGCCGGCGAGATATGTCATGAAGTCGATCGGCGGCATCGCCGGCCGATCGCTTTCGCGCGCTAGCATCGCACAGCTCCGATCGACCCAGCCTGCACAGCTGGTCGACTATGCCGTTCGGTTTGTCGTGCCATTGCGCGTCACCTGCTGCCGCCCAAGGGCAATCGTCGGTCGAGCACCGTATCGCCGTCGCCGGCTGGATGCAGCGCCGCGCGCTCCCGCTCGGTGAATGGAATTCGGCGCCGAAACGCAGCCCTTGGCATGTGCGCGTTCCGATCGATGCACACTGCGCAATGCACCAGCGCCTGCTTGATCTCGACCTGGACCGTGCGCACGCTGATGCCGAACCGTTTTGCAACTTGCTGCAACGGTACCTCTTCAACACATATCGCCATGAAGATCTCCCGGCGACGGGTCGGTAGTTCCTGGATGGCGCGCCGCAGCGCACCGATCTCGGATCGCGCCTCGATGATGCGGTCCGGGCCGGGAGTATCGTCCGGTAGATCGAACAGCGCATCCGCTTGCGGCACCGTGCGACGGCGCCGTTCGGCAACGCGCCGATTGCTGATGGCGCTCATCGCCACGCGGAACAGATATGCAGGCAAATCGCGAACGGGCCCGATGCCGTCTGCCTTGCTCAAGCGCAGAAACGTATCCTGCAAGGCCTCGTCGGCGAGATCGGCGGACCCGGTCCGGCGCGTCAAACGTTGTTTGAGATCGTCGTAGCTTGTGACGAGGAGCGCGAGCAACGCCGTTCGATTGGTGTCGCTCATTGCAGGGGCCCCATCCCCAACCGCGGCAATCGTCACATTTCAAGTCGGTCGCGACACTTCTATCTGTGGTTGGTGACATGGAAATGAAACCACAACGAGTGCTCACGTCGCGACATGCCGCGCCACAGTCGATGATGCAGAATTGATTTGTGTCCGGGACAAATGCTGCGCGCGTCAGGGCTGTGATTGCGCACCCGCGCGGTCTATCGCAGACATCGGCTGCGACGCGAGCAACAGCGCGATTACCGGCAACGCAACGCATGTCACGATAGCCCGCTGATGACTGTGTTCCGCTGCGCCGTGAGCGTCCGTTCAATTCCGTGCAGGGCCGCCGCACTTCCGGCATCGATCGCCAGCGCCTCATGGAAACTTGTCGATGCTTCATCGGGTCGTTCGAGCATGAGATAGACGTCGGCAAGTGCGCAATGGGCGGTTACGCGGCGCGGATCGAGTGCAACTGCGTGTTTCAGGCTGATTTCGGCGCCCTGCGAATTGCCGCGTGCGGCGCATGCGCGGCCAAGCGCTTCGTAGAATTCCGAAGATTGCTGCTGATTGATCTTCGTCGCTGCCAGGAAATGCAGCATGGCGTTGTCGAGATCGCCAAGTTCGCACAATGCCAGTGCATATTGCGCGTGCAGTGTGTCACTGGCGGGGGCGAGTTCCAGCGCCTTGCGGTAGTGCTGATGAAGCTGGCGCTTCACCATATCGGCATGCATGCCGCTTGCCTGCTCATCACGGCCAAGCTTCCGCAGCGCATTTGCGTATACCGCGTGAGCGTCGACGCTCGTTGGCGCAAGTTCGATTGCCTTGCGGTATTGAGCAACCGCTTGTTCCGTCCTGTGCGTCGCGATCAGCACGTCGGCGAGCGCGATGCGCGCCGGCGCCAGATTGGGCGCCGCCGTCACCGCGGTCTGCAACAGCGTGTACGCGCGCTCATGATGGCCGAAGCCGAGCTCGATCGCACCGAGATTGCACAGCGTGTTGACGTGTCCGTGGTCGAGGGAAAGGACATGCTCGAATAGCTTCGCCGCGCGCTCCAGTTTTCCTGCACGATGCTGGCGGCACGCCTCGACGAACAGGGCATCGCATATCAGCGCGTCGCCCTCGTCATGGGGCACCGTCATCTTGAGCGCGGAGCTCGTGATCGGGTCCGCGATCGGTTTCGCCGGCAACTCAGACCCGGCCCCGGCGAGGGACCTGAGTTCGCAGTTCAACCGTCCGATCACTTCAGCCCAATCGCCCGGTCTTGTTTGCCGGAATAGCCGGGCTTGTGGATACCACGGGGTATCGTTGCGATCCCGGAGCCAACGCCAATCGCCGCCATTGGCGAGCAGGATCCAGACCGGCTTGCCCATCGCACCGGCCAGATGCGCGATGGCACTGTCGATCGAGATGACGAGGTCGAGATTGCCGATGATCGCGGCCGCATCGGCGAAGGACGCCGCGTCGATCTGCGCGCCGGTATCGAGGATGCGATCGTCGAAGTCGGCGAGCTGCTCACGCCCGCGGCCGATCTGCAGGCTGACAAATCGCGCGCCCGGACAGTCGAGCAAGGGGCGCAGCAGATCGAGCCGGATCGAGCGGCGCGGATCATTGAGATGGCCGGGATTGCCTTGCCACACCAAGCCGACAGATATGCCGTGGCCGGAGTTGCGGCCGAGGCGCTCGCGCCATCGCGTGACCAGATCCGGATCGGGGGTGACATAGGGAGTAGCCGCCGGAACCGTGTCGATCTGGGTATCGAAGATCAGCGGCAAGGACAGCAGCGGCAGGTGGACGTCGAATGCCGGCGCCGCGGTCGCGTCGCTGACGACAGCATCGACGCCGGCGACGGTTTGCATCAACGACAGCAGGACTGCCGGCGTTCGCAGGATCACGCGGCCGCCCCGCGCTTTCACCATCGGCGCGTAGCGCACGAACTGGAGGGTGTCGCCAAAGCCTTGCTCGGATTGCAGCAGGATGGTCCTGCCCGCAAGATCTTCACCCTGCCAGCGTGGCCGGTCGGTCGAGATCAGATGCCTGTTGACACGCGGATCCGACAGCCGCCCCTCATATTCCGCCCAGGCCGCCGACCAGTTGCCGACGCCGAACAGGCAGACCGCAAGCACGGTGCGCAGTTCTGTGCGGGTGGGGTATCGTTCCAGCGCGTCGTGCAACAACGCGATGCCCGCGTCGTGCCGGTTGGTGTCGCTGAGCAGCCATCCGAAATCGACGATCGCATCGACATAATCGGGGGAGCTCGCGATCAGGTCGCGGAATACGTCGTCGGCGAAATCGCTCAGCTCGAGCATCGCCAGCGCGCGGGCGAGGCCGAGCTGCGCCGCCGCATTGTCCGGCCGCAGCGTCAGCGCGGCGGTGTAGGCGGCCAGCGCCTGCGGGTACTGGCGGCTCTTCAGCAGCAGAACGCCGAGATTGCCATGCGCCTCGCCGTCGGCGGGATTGAGCCTGACCGCTTCCTCGATAAGCTCCAGCGCGCGCTCGTCCTCGTCCCGCTGCAGCGCGATCACGCCGCGGATATGCAGGACGTGTGACCGCACTTCGGGTTCCTGCTCCATGGTCTCGAGCAGCAGATCGGCGCTGTCCAGCTGGCCGTCACGAAACAGCGCGACGGCGCGGTCCATGACAGTCTGGATGAATTCCGCGCGCCGCTCGGACGAAGCCTGATTGAGCATCGCCAGCCCTGCACGCATCGTCTGCGCTTCGCTGAACCCTGCTTTCGACATCGACGCACCCTTTGACTGTCGACCTGCGTGTCCTTCGCGATACTGCGGAGGACCGCACCTTTGTCCGCTTCGCCTGCGATTGCGGCTAGGTCGCCGCGTTCGAGCGGGCCTCGCACCACTCCGCCCAGAGTTTCATCAATTCGCGGGAGAGATTGTCGGCGAAACGCGGGGCGTCGCAGAGCGGCGAGGCGGCTACGCGGTCGCGCAGGGTGCGGCGCAACTCGGCGAGCTCATCGCGCCGGCGCGTCCAGCCAATTGCCATCGCGACGTAGTCGTCGATGCTGTCGGCGCAAAAGCTACCCAGCCCCGCTGCGGTGAGGTGGGCCGCCGAGTGACGGCCGGCGAAGGTGTCGCCGACGAAAGTCACGGTCGGAACGCCCATCCACATCGCCTCGAGCGTCGTGACGCCCGCAGAATAGGGAAATGGATCGAGCGCGATATCGACCTCGCCATAGGCCACCAGCAGCTTGTCCTGCTCGGTTTCGCCGACCAATTCGACCCGATCGCGCGGAACGCCGCCCTGGCCGAGCACGTTGTAGACCGCGTCGCGCGTGCTGGTCTCGCCGAGGCCGCCATAGACCATCAGGATGCGCGAGTCCGGCACCTGCGCGAGAATGCGCGCCCAGGCCTTGCCGAGCTCGCTGTTGAGTTTGGCCGGGCGATTGAAGCAGCCAAAAGTGAAGCGACCGCCGCTCAAGCTTGGCAGCGGCGGCACCTCAGGGGCTTTCGCCGGCGGGTGATAACAGACATAGCAGTCGGGCAGCCGGACCGGGCGCTCGATGTAACTCGCGTCATGCTCCGGCGGAATCTCCACCGGATCGGCGATCAGGCCGTCATAGGTATCGAGCCCGACCGTGCCGACATAGCCGGCCCAGCTGAGCTGGATCGGCGCCGCGCGCATTGCGAACAGCGAAAGGCGGTTGCCTGCGGTGTGGCCGGCGAGATCGAACAGGACGTCGATACGGTCCTCGGCAATCTGCCGTCCCAGCGCCGGGTCGTCCATCCCGGATACGTCGCGCCAGGAGAGCGAGATCTCCTTGTAGCGTTCGCTGAAGTCGTCGTCTTGCCGCTTGCTGTCGGTCTTGTAGCAGAAGATCTCGTAGCCGAGTGCGGCGAGCGCCTCGAAGGCGCGCAGGACGAGGAACGAGACGGCGTGGCGATGCAGGTCCGCCGACACCAGGCCGAGCCGCGGCTTGCGCGCCGGATCCGGCGCGTTGGCGAATGTAAGACGACTGAGCGGCGCGCTCGGCCGGTAGAGCACCGCCCATCGCTTGTGCTCGCGCAGCAGCTCGTTGCGGGTCACGCCTGGTTTGTGCTGAAGTGCGAACAGCAGGGTTCCGGCGATACCGGCGCTACCGGGATCGAGCTCGCCTGCGCGCCGATAGGCTGCGACGGCCTCCTCGATGCGACCCTGTCCGAGCAATCCGAAGCCGCGGCCGACATGATGCTCCGCCTGCAGCGGATCGATTGCGAGCGCGCGATCGACATAGGCGAGCCCGCGCTCGAACGCGCGATGATTGATCAGGAAGTGACCATAGAGATATTGCGGCAGCGCGACGGTCGGCGCGCTCTCGGCGGCGATCTCGAACAACCGCGCCGCCTGCTGGTCGCGCGCGGCGATGCCGAAGTTCATGCCGAGTTCGATGATCGCCTTGTAATTGTCGCTGTCGATCGTCGAGGCGGCGCGGAGATCGTCGACCGCCTTGTCGAACTGTCCGTCCATCACATAGGCGAGGCCGCGCGTACGGTAGGCTTCGCCATACCCGGCATCGAGCTCGATCGCCTTGTCGAGTGCCGCGAGCGCCTCGCTGCGCCGGTTCTCGGTCAGGAGCGCGAGACCGAGACTGTATTGCGCGAGCGGCATGTTCGACAGCAGGCGCAGCCCATCCTGGAGATAGGGAATGCCGTCCCGGGTGCGTCCGGTGCGGGCAAGGCAGGTGCCGATCTCGGCAAGCGCCGGCGCATGCGTCGGTGTCACCCTGAGTTCCGCGGCGAATGCCTCGCGCGCGTCATCGAAACGATCGAACCGGCACAGCGCAACGCCCTTGCAATAGTTGAAGCCGGACTGGTCGGGCGCGAGCCGCGCGGCTTCGTTGAATGCGCGCAGTGCCTGGCGCCAGCGATCCTGTCGCGCGTGCGCCACGCCCTCTTGATGCAGAGCTTGCGCCCGCTTCAGGTCGGTTGATGGATAATTAGTCAGCGGGCGCGCCAAAATTGCATGGCCGCCATGCCCCACACGAATCGCAAGACGTCCGCTCGAGTTGTCTTCCATGTGGGAGGCCTCGCTTGAATGAAAGCCCGCGGAGATTGCTCTGTAGAGAGTATTCGATCAGACGGCGAGCCATCGGACGAGGAGTCCATAGAGCATCCGATGTGGTATTGCCAAGATGTTTTTCGGATGCTCATCGAAAATAATCCCTGCGCTAAGCCGATCGCCGAATTGTCTATCAGACGTGAAGTCAATCATCGGCGACGGAGACATGACGTCGACGGAAGAGATACTTTCTCAATCGTAGATTTGTTCCATCAAATCTTGATTGGGTGGCAAAATAAACTTCTTCTTGTTTGAAGATTACTTTGCGCTCTGATGACGACGCGATGACGATGTGCCGGTGGTGATCAACCCCACAGGAACAGCGCAATGAAAATGCAATCGTCCAGATACATGCTCGGCACCGCCTCGGTGCTCGCCTTGCTCGCGTCCTCGACCATCACGCCCGCGAACGCGCAGGCCTCCACCGCCACGGCCGGCATCTACGCGGGCGGCAGCACGCTCGCCTCGGAAGCCTTCCGGCAGATCTTCGACTGTTACATGGGCGGCATCGTCGGCTCCGGCACGACCTATCCCGACGGCTTCGCGTTCGATTCCAGCTTCCCGGCCCGCGGCAAACTGCCGACCACCTGCACGCTGGTGAGCGTGCCGGTGCAAGGCATGTATGCCGGTGTCGGCAGCGGCAACGGCGTCCGCGGCTTCATCACCAACAATCCGCAGCAGTGGTACAACGGCACGGTCACGCCGAACGCGTCGGCCAACATTTCGATCGCCACGCCGCTGCCCGCGAACCAGCCCGCGATGATCGACCTCGCCAATCCGGGAAGCCCGGCGACCAAGTTCGGCAGCTATCCCTATCCGCGCGTCGATATCGGCCTGTCGGACTCGCCGCTCGGCAGCACCCTGGCGGCGCTCACGACGTCGTCCGTCAGCTTCAACCCGACGCAGGCCTGGACCACCACCGGCGGCGCGCTGACCCAGATCACGCTGAACAGCACCTCGACGGCGTCGGTCGCCTACAACACCACGGTCTACGGCAATCCGATCCAGATCCCGGCTTTCGAGGTCAACGTCGCGATCGGCGTCAACACCAGCACGATGACGGTGAACTCGTCAGTCGCGGGCGCGGGCACCACGCCCGGCACCCAGGCCAACCAGGGCGCCGCCATCCAGCTCAGCACGGCGCAGATGTGCGCGATCTTCACCGGCCTCGTGACCGACTGGAACAACACGACCCCCAACAACATCCCGTATCTCGACAAGACCGGCGCGCAGCAGCTCGCCGCTTTCGACTACACTAACCCCAACAGCTCGGGCACGGCGCAGGCTTACTCGACTTCGTCGCTGCCGATCAGGATCGTGTATCGCGGCGATGGCAGCGGCACGAGCTTCATTCTGACCAACTATCTCAAGGCGGTCTGCCCGCTCCTTGACACGCCGACCGGTACCTACGGCTACAAGTCGATCTTCAACACCACGACCCTGCCGAGCACCTCCTTCACCAACCTGATCGCCCGTATCGACGCCGTCCGCGGCGCCGGTCCGTGGTCGGTCACCACGACGGTCACGACCAATGCGTGGATCAGCGCAACCGGAAGCGGCGGTGTGGCATCCGCGATCAGCACCGATAGCAGCAAGGCGGGCCGCATCGGATACGTCAGTGCCGACTTCACCCAGCCCTACACCACCCAGGTTGGGACCATCGCCGCGCCGCGTTCGGCGGCTCTGCAGAACGAGCAGCTGCGCGGTGCCGGCACCTATATCCCGAACAACGGGGGATCGACGACGCTGGCGTTCATTGCACCGACGCCGGATGGTGCCGCCGCCGCGTGGGGTGACACCAGGCTCAAGACGCCGTCCACGACCTGGACCTGGAACGACTACAACATCTACGCCAACGTGTTCGGCGCCGTCACCCAGTCCGGCGTGACCGTGACGGGCCTGCCGGTGCTGCCGCTCACGAACAGGCTGAACGCCTATCCGCTCAGCGGCACGACGTTCCTCGATCTGTATAGCTGCTACAACGTCCAGGCCGACGCCAACCGCGTGACTAACCTCGTCGGCTCTACCAGCTCAGTCGGCTTCCTGATGTGGTACATCGCTGGTGCCGACTCGACCGATCCGAACTTCGATCCGGACGTCTCCGCGGTGATCGAAAATGCCGGCTTCCATCCCGTGCCGGCCAGCTACGCGAAGAACATCAAGAGCCAGTACTGGGGTACGCGGACGACCGCCATCAGCGCCGCGGCCGCCACTCAGGCAAACGGCTGCTTGAATGTCGCCAACGGAGCCAGCGGCGGCGCCAAGTAAGCCGACGCATTGCGGACGGCGCAATTCCGATTGCGCCGCACCGAGATCGCGACACGCACGCGACACGGCCGGGCGCCTCAATCGAGGCGCCCGGAATTATTCCGAGCGCGTCGACAGGACCCATCAAGGCTCTCTGCCTTGCAGCTCATTGGACGAACCGCGATGTCGAAGCACAACTCCATCCTTACTTCCGGGCGTATCGAGCGAGACACGACGCGGCAGAGCGAGCGGGGATTCACGCTTGTCGAGATGCTGGTTGTCATCGCCATCATCGGCTTGATCATGGGATTGGTCGGCCCACGCGTGCTGAGTTACCTGAGTGAATCGAAGGTCAAGGCCGCCAAGATCCAGATGCGGAGCTTTGCGAGCGCGCTCGACCTGCTCCAGCTCGATACCGGCCGTTACCCGTCGACTGCGGAGGGGCTCACGGCGCTGGTGCAGCGGACGTCAGGCGCGGCCAACTGGAACGGTCCTTACCTCAAGGGCGGTATGGTTCCAAATGACCCATGGAGCCATCCTTATATCTATCGGGCGCCCGGCGAACATGACGCCTACGATATCCTCTCTTATGGCTCCGATGGCCAGGAGGGAGGCAGCGGGACTGCCGGAGACATCTCGTTGGAGAAGCTGACCAGCGCCGCCAGCAACGAGCAATGACGTTGCCTGCGATCACGCGTGAACCTCGTGAGCGAGGGCATCGTGACTGTTCGCGATCGGGCGGCCGAGAAGCGGGCGTAGTCTGGTCTCGATGCACGCCATATCGGCGCGCTCGACGAACTCTTCCGCGGAAACCGCCTTACCTCTTCTGCCAGGGCAATGCGCGTTGGACCGGCTTGCCCGCGGCCTCGCGCGCGCGCTGATCGGCCCCTTGCGATCTCGTCGTTCCGTCTTCCGGTTGATGATCGAGCCCGGCAAGCCAACGATCGTCAGGCGACGTTGGGGGCGGGGCGTGGCGTCCTGGCCGATCGGTCATGATGGCGCCCATGGCGCGCAGATCATCGGGCGTCAGCCACGCGATCTCGTGGGCGTGCGTCGCCAGCATCTGTCCGATGATGCGCGGCGGCACGCCGAATCCGCTTGCGATGCGTGCCATGGCAATCGTCGCCTCTTCAGTTTGCGCAGTCTCGTGGCCGAATTTATCGGACACGCCGTGGACGCCGATCGCGGCCTCATAGCTTGCGAATTTCTCGTTTCCCGCCGCGAACACGATGAAGCAGGCCGACGCGCAGCGCGATCCGGCCGCGACGATGGTCGGCAGCTTCGCCCTGCGGATCAGGCCGGCGAGCTTGACCGCCTCGGCGAGGCTGCCGCCCGGTGAATCGAGCCGTACGGCCGAGATCAGGCGGTTGCCGTCATTGGCTGCCTTGATCAGTGTTTCCGCAGTCTCCGTGTCGCCTTGGGCGACGTCGCCGCTGAGCGCGATGATGGTGACATCGCCCTTGAGAGTCACGCTGCTCAGCTCGGCGGCGGTCGCGGCCGTGCTGAAGATGGCCGCTCCCAGGACCCGCAGCATGGATGACGCCATCGCCATCGGCGGCCTCGGTCTCATTTGCGCGCGACGGACGGAGGTGCCACGCCCGGCGCATCGAAGGTCGACGGTGCGCGCCGCATGCTGTCGAGGCGCTCGCGGAATTCCTCGGCAACCACCTGGGCGTCGTGGCCGTTGCGCACCAGCTTCGTCGTGACGAACACGATGATCTCGGAGCGAAGCTTAGTGTCGCTCTTCTGGCTGAGCAGGTCGCCGAGATATTTGATCTGGTTGAGGCCCGGCAGTCCGGCGACCGAACGCTCGTCGTCCTCCTTGATGAGACCGCCGAGCAGCACGGTCTGGCCGCTGCTGGTGCCGACCGTCGAGTGGATCCGCCGCTGCGAGATGGTCGGCGTCAGGTTCTGGGCGCTCGCGCCGCCCGGATTGACGACGTTGGAGACCTCCTGCTCGATCTCGAGCTCGATCGATCCGTTCGGATGCACATGCGGCAGCACCTTCAGGATGATGCCGGTGTTCTGCCGGCTGATGCTGCTCACCACATTGAGGCCGGTGACGGTGCTGCCGGTCGAGATCGGCACCTGGTCACCGACCTCGAGGATCGCCGGCTCGTTGTCGGAGACCACGAGCGACGGAGCCGACAGCACCTTGACGGTGGTCAGGGTGGACAGCGCGTTGAGCACCAGCTTGGGGTTGGCCTCGGCACCGAGCAGCAGGTTGAAGCCGGGCAGCACGCGTGCGAGCAGGGCGGTCTGGGCGGCGGATTGCGCGGCGCCGAACAGGCCGACCGATCCCTTGTCGGGGCCGGCGCCGGCGTTGGCGCTGGTCAGATAAGCCTGCACGCCATACTGCAGCTGGTCGGTGAGCGTGACCTCGGCGACCATGGCATCGACGGCAACTTGCAGCCGCGGCCGATCCAGTGACTCGATCGCCCGCTCGATCACGAGGTAATCTTCCTGGTTGGAATAGACCATGATCGCGTTGGTCGATTTGTCGGCGGTGACACGAACATTCTGAAATATGCCGCGCGGAAGCGAGCCCGGCCCGGTCCCGCCGCCGCCCGGTCCCGCAATATCCTGATCGTCGTCCTTGCGATCGGAGAATCCGACCTGGGCCGCGCCGCTGCGATTGGCGGTGCCGGAATTGTCGGTGCCGCCCTGCGTGGTCGTCGCCGGATTGTTGCTGCTGCTCAGCGTGCCGGCACCGAGCGAGTCGATACGTGATGTCGTTCCGCTCTGACCGGGCGCGGTCGGACTGGTCTGGCCGTCACCGGCCGATTGCGAGCTGCGGCCGACGAACATCTCGTTGAGGATGCGGGCAATGCTGCGCGCGTTGCCGAAGCGCAGGCTGTAGACCCGCACCGTCGTGCCGGTGGGATCGGAGCGGTCCAGTCGCCGCACCCATTGGGTGGCACGTTCCAGCACCTTGCTGTTCTTGCTCACCGCCAGCACCGCGTTCATGCGCGATACCGGCTGAAACTTGATCACGCCTTGTCCCTGTCCGCCGTCGGCGGTGTCGAACACTTTCTCGAGCTCGCGGATCATGGTCTCGGGCGCGGTCGACTTCAGCGGATAGAGCCCGACTGATTGATTGCGCAGCCACTCCACATCGAGCGTACCGATGACGCCGAGCGCCGCCTGACGCTCGGAGGCGGTGCCCTGGATCAACAGCACGTTGCGAGCCTGATCGACGCGCACGGCGCCGGGTCGCGACAGGAAGCTTTCCGCGGTCTTGCCGATCGCGGCGGCAGAGACAAAGCGCAATGGTACGATCGAGACGCCATAGCCGGGCTGTCCGGCGCCGACGACCGAGACGCCGGCGCCAGCGGCCTCCGGCAGCGGCACGATGCGGACCAGATTGTCTTCGCGCAGCAGCGCCGCGTTCGACATTCGCAGCACGCTCTCGAAGATCGGCAACACGTCCTTGCGCGGAATCCGCTGCGCGGAGGCCAGCGTGATCGTGCCCTGCACCCGCGGGTCGACGACGTAGTTCATTCCGAGGCTGTCACCGACAACGGATTTCACCACAGTTGGAATATCGGCATTGTCAAAGTTCAGCTCGATGCCGCCGCCCTCGCTGACGACGTCGCTGTCGACGGCGTTAGCCAACCGGGTCGTCGCATTTGTGGCGGCGTCGCGGTGCGTCGGTGCCGGCGCGAGATCCTGATCGGCGCCGGGAAACACCATCGGCTGCGTGCGCGCGGATGCCGTTGCGGCGGAGGAGGTCCCGCCGACCGGGCCGTTCCAGCGCGCGCGCAAGTCGGCATCGCGGATCGGATCGGTAACCAGGTCGCGGCCAGGCAAGTCGATGCCCTTGTCCATCATGCAGCCGCCGAGCAGGCCGGCGAGCGCAAGCCAGGTGCCGGTCACGGCGCCAACCGACGCCATGCGCGGGAGGCGGAACGGCGGGAGACGTTGCTCGACTGGTCCCTCTTGTCCGCCTCGCGGGGATGCCGCGGTGTCACCGGCAGATCGGTTGTCAATGCGCATCGCTTGCTGCCTTCCAGGGACGATCGGCAGGAGCCAGGCTGCTGCCGGCAAGATCCTCGACCTCGTTGACCAGCGCCTCGGCGCGACCGATCAGTGCGCGGGCGTAAGACGGATTGATCGGCCGATGCCCGAAAGCCGCGCCATCGAGTTGCGTGTTGATCTCGCGCGTCAGGCCGCCCCGCCTCACGGTGATCGCGCCGATCGTGTCGAGATAGCGCTGATAGCCGACGTCGCCGCCCTTGATGGCCTGGGTTGCAAGGGCAAGGCCGTTGCGTCCGAGTTGGCCGAGCGGATCGTTGATCGTCTTGGCGGCGCGCGCCAGATCCATATAGGTCTCGCGATCGTTTGCGAGCTCCGCTGGCAGCGCGTTCGCTTCGAGCGCATCCACAAGCACGACGCCGTCGTGGATGTAGCGGTCGGTCAGGCCCAGCAATGCCAGCAAGGTGGGCCGCAGGTCCGCGTGGTGCGAGAGGATGTCCGGTGTCTCGCCACGATGAGCGATGCCTGGCCCAGCCATGCCGAACCAGCTGCCGCCGAGAATTTGCGCGATGTCGCCGCGCACCCACGCCGTGTCGGGATTGACCGCAATGCAGGCTGGCGGCTGTGCGCAGTCGGCGCGGCTGGCGGCCGTCCGGATGACGTAATCGGGATCGGCGAACATCAGGACATGCGGTGTGCGCGCGGGGCTTGCCGTGACCATGTGCATGAGCTGCATCTGGGCGCGGTCCGCGACCATCGATGTCAGGCGATCGCCCTTGCCGGTGATCGGGTTGACGACGCCAAGCTTGCCGACATCCTGCGCGAGCGTGCGCGTCAGCGGATCGGTGGATAGCGGATTGCCGCGGATGTAGAACGGCGGCGTGTTGCCGGCTTGAACATCGAACGCCGTGACGTTGCGCCGTTCGGTCGCGAGCAAGCGATCGATGGCGATGCCGATCGCGCCGGTCGGCCCGTAGCTGCACGGCACCGCAAGGCCGTCGCACGCCGGCGGGCTGGGTGGGCCGCCGACAAAGCGGTCGTTGCCCGTGGGCACCACGACGAACAGCGTGTTACGCGTCGAGATCCCGCTTGCGGCGAGCCGGTCGATAAAGGCCTTGAAGGCCGCATCGTCAGCCGCGAGCCTTGCGACATGGTCGCGTTCGCCGGGGCCGAGGGCGCGCCGGCGCGCGGGGGCCGGCCGGTGCGCATTGCCGATTCCGACATAGACCACCGGGACGCCGGCCTCCAGCATCGCCGCGGCATAGCCGAGCGATTGGGCGGCCGTTGTCTCCGACGCACCGGGAAAGCCGGGGTGGCCTGCGTCGTCGTCGATAACATCGCCGCCAAGATCCTTGACCGGGCCGTCCGGCGAGATCGCCGGCTGCACATTGCGGTTGCCGAACAACGCGCTGAAGCCGACGTAGCCGCCAGGTTCATCGGGCAACAGATCGGGACGCGCATTGGTATTGCTGCACAATGCACTGCCGCGGGCGCAATGGATGGCGATGCCGAGGAGGTCGGCGCGCGCCTTGAGTGGATCGCCGCCAGCAGCGCGCACGTCGGAGGCGCCGAGCGTGGCCGCGACCTCGGGGCCGATCTCCTGCAGCGTCAGACCAGTCGTTGCGAACGCGCCGACGTCGCAGCCGGCTGATGTGAACGGCACCCATGGCGCGGGCACGGTCTTGCCGGTGTCGGCCAGCATCAGCGGCTTGCCGTCGCTGCTATTCGTGGTCCAGTAGGCGAAGGCGCTAGCATAGCCAACGCTGCCGTCGCTGCGGAACGCAGCGCTGTTGTCGCCGATCGGCACGCCCATGCGGTCGCCATGCAAACCGGTCAGGATCGTGAGCGTATCCGTGGCCGTCTCGGCCAGCGGCGAGGTCTGGTGATTGCTTCCGATGATTCCGCCGCGCGTGATGAAATCGCGCAAATGCGGCATCTGCTCGAGGTCCGACGGAACGTTCGGGTTGTCGCGGCGCAGGTGAACGTTGTCGAGCTCGATCTGCACGACGCGCTTGATCACGCCGCCGCGCGAGCGCAGCTCGCACGCTGCGAGCGCCTGTCCGGCTCCAGTGCTGCACGTCACAATGCAATCCAGCGCCAGGAACAGGGCGCCGAGCAGCAGCGGCGTGAGGCCGGCACGGATGCGACTCGAACGCATGACGCTACGTCTTTGATACCGGTGTTTCGTCTCGACGATCTTGATGTCGATGGAAGCCGCAGCGTCGGCTGGATGCCGCCTGCTGCACGTCTTGAGTGTGTGCGGCTTGGATGACGCCGTCGTTACAGCAGCTCTCGCGCGACGCGCATGGCGACAATGCCCGGCTGTGATTCACCTTCACAGATTTGACGCATACACGCTGCGATGCGCGACACCTTGCGCGCCGCGTGCAACGAGAAGGCTTGCAACATGCACGCTGCTGGCGCAGGTTGATAGTTGCACGCGCGGATGACGATCCGTCGACGCTGGTGCACGTAGACAAGTACGCACGCAAGTACACGCGGCAAATGGGCAGCCGACAGATGTCGATCGCATTGCAATCGTTGATGGTCGCTGTGCTTTGTCTTTGCGCGTCGTTTGCGCGCGCAGCGGAATCTCCTGCGGGTGGCGAGGTCGTCGCCGACAATCCGGTGGAGCTCCAGCCGCTGCAACAGCTGAGTGCGACCAGGGACAAGCCGCTGTTCTCGGCCGCGCGGCGGCCGCCAGCGAAGCCGGTCGCACCGGTGGCACGGCAGGAACCGCCGCCACCGCCACCGCCGCCGCCGAGCGTGGTGGTGCTCGGCATCGTCAGCGAGAACGGCGATGGCCACGCCGCGATCCGGGCGGCGAGCAAAGGCGATAAGGTGCTGCGCGTCCGCACGGGTGACGACGTGAGCGGCTGGAAGGTCGAGCGGATCGAGCCGCGCCGGCTTGTGCTCAAACAGGGGGAGCGCTCGGTGGACTTCGCCCTGTTCACCGGTGCGGCGAAGCCTCCGAAGCCTGCCGAGCGGCCGATCCGGCAGACCAAGACCGCAGCGCCAACCAATTGACGCGCCGCTATTTTTGGCCGGCTCGGCGAATGCGCAGGTTCGCGCCGAGGTTGAGTTCCACCGCAGGGTTAAAACTTTTTTGCGAAATCGCTTCGCGTTAGCCCCTCTCAAACTGTCTTAGGAACAGGAGAGGCGTCCCGAACTGTCGGGCGTGTCCGCTCGGGGGCGGCTGCGCCGGTTAGGTTGCGCGCTTTTCATTGAGTTGTCGGCATCGGGCCAACTGATTGCAGGCTGGCCGGTGCCTTGTTGCGTCGCGATCGTTCGCATCGCCTGCTGCATTTGGAAGGCCCGCATGCATTCGCTTCCTCGCTCGACCTCGCGCCGTGGCCTGTTGCTCGCAGGTGTAAGTTCGATCGCGATTGCAATGGGCTCGCCTGCGGCAGCGCGCCCGTTCGGCACGTGGGGTGGCGTCAGCACCGCGGCCACGCAGGCGGCGGTCAGCGCGGCGCAGGCAGCGGCACAGCAGGCGCAGCAGGCCGCACAGAACTCGCAAGCGTCGATGACGCGCGCCGCGCAGGCGATCCAGGCATTGCAGGCGGCCCAGAGCGCCGCGCGCGGGCTTGCTGCGAGCGCGCCGAGTACGGTGCCCAACGGTCTCAATGCCGGCGGCCTGGTGCCGAACAGCGGCCTCGCCGCGTCCGGCGTCGCCAATCCCGTCACCAACTGGGTCGGCGCTAGCACGCCGACGCAGACCAGCAGCGGCGGCCAGACCACGGTCAACATCAACCAGACCCAGGCCCAGGCGGTGTTGAACTGGCAATCGTTCAACGTCGGCAGGGACACCACAGTCAATTTCAACCAGCAGGGCAACGCGAACTGGGCAGCGTTGAACAAGATCGCGTCGACCGGCGTGCCGAGCCAGATCCTGGGATCGATCAGGGCCGACGGCGCGGTCTACGTGATCAACCAGAACGGCATCATCTTCGGCGGCACCAGCCAGATCAACGTTCATACCCTGATTGCGTCGACGCTGGATCTGCCGTCCAAGCTGAGCGGCAGCAACTATCAGGGTTATCTGCAGAGCGGGCTGTTCTCGCTGATCGGCGATGTCCCGACGAACCCGACGGTCACGCCAACGAATGCATCGGGAGCCGCGATCTTCAACCAGGGTAGCGGCGGAAAGGTCGTGGTCCAGCCTGGCGCGATCATTGATACCACGGGCAAGCTGAGCGCGAATGGCGACGGCGGTTATGTGGCGCTGCTCGCGGATGGCGGTGTCAGCAACGCCGGTGCGATTATCACCAGGAATGGTCAGATCATCCTGGCCGCCGACAGCTCCGTCACCCTCGCAACGCCGCTGTCGACAGCGGTTGGCGTCCAGACCGCGATGCGGGTCCTGGCTGGCGGCGGCGTGGTCACCAACGAAGCTTCCGGCTTGCTTTCGTCCAGTTCCGGCGCGGTCACGCTGGCGGGCGGATCGATCAATCAGCTCGGCGGCATCGTCGCCACCACCAGCACGACGCGTACAGGCTCAATCAGCCTGAGTACGACCTGCGTGCAGGGCGGCTGCGCGGCCGGCACCAACGGCAATATCGTGCTGGGGGCAGCAAGCCTCACGTCGATCCTGCCGGACGAAACCAGCGGAACCCTGCCGACCGCGACGCTCAATACACCGACGTCGGCGAACGGCGCCAGCAACGCGCCGTACTTCCAGACGGTGCTGCAGCCGCAGATCAATATCACGGCGGTGGGCAGTGTCGACGTGCAGGGCAGCGGCGCGGGCGGCGCCGGTGCCTTGATCAAGGCGCCGGGCGCCGCGCTGACGATCGGCGCCGACAGTGTTATCGGCACGGTCCTGCTCGAGCGGGGCAGCACCATCGATCTCTCCGGCATCGCCGGCGTGACGCTGCCGATGTCAGTCAACCAGATCAGCATCCTCGTCACTGCGGCCGAGGTGGCCGACAGCCCGCTCGCCCAGGCCCTGATCGGCAAGACCGTGACCATCGACGCACGGCTCAGCGGGACACGCGCCGACGGCGTGCAATGGGTCGGCTCGCCGCTGCTCAACGCGGCCGGCTATGTCGGCCTGATTCCGCAGAGCATCGACCAGATTCTCACTGTCGGCGGCAATTTCACGACGTCGGGAAAGAATGTCGTGCAGCAGCCGGGCGCCACCATCAACGTGTCGGCCGGCTATGTGCAGTACACCGGCGGCATGATCAGCACCACCCGCCTGCTGGGTGCCGACGGGCGCATCTACGACATCGGCCGCGCCGATCCCACCATCGCCTATGTCGGCGTCGGCAACGGCTTCACGGTGCTGCACAAGGTCAACGGCGTCGTCGATACGAAGCTGACCGAAATCTTTCTCAGTCCATGGGGCGGCGGCAGCAATACGCACTATGAGGCGAGCTACATCACCGGCGCCAATGCCGGCTCGGTCACCGTCGCGGCCATCAATCCGATCGTCAACGACATCATCGGCAATGTGGTGGCGGGCAGCCGCCAGCGCGCGCTGGCGGGATCGTCGAATCTCTCGCCCGCTGACCAAATGCCGAAAGGCGCGTCGCTGAGCATTACGTTCGCTGTTCCGCCGCAGAGCGACAGCACGCAACATGCGGTGCTTACTCCACAGGCCGATGCCGGATCGGACCCATACGGCCTGAACGGCTTGAATTTCGCCAACGCATCCAATTGGTCGCCGACGCTCGCCAACGGCGTTTTTCCGATCTTCACCGATGTGCTGTCCAATGCGTCACTCGGCGCGGTCTCGATCAAAGGTGCGCGCCGGCTCGACATGGCGACGAACGCCGTCCTGTCGGTCCGGCCCGGCGGCAGCATCACGCTGGACGGCGTTGCTACCATTGACGGTACGCTCAGCGCGCCCGCCGGCCAGATCAGCCTCACCGGCTTCATGTATGCCAGCCAACTGCCGCAGGTGCCGTCGACACCCGCGGTGGTCATCGGGCCGCATGCGGTGCTCGACGTGCGCGGGCGCTGGGTCAACGACATCGGTCTATCGGCGGATCAGCTCGAGGGGCGCGCCTACGTCAACGGCGGCAGTGTGAGCATCATGACCGTCGCCGCCAGCAATGGACCGTCCCAGACCGATGGCGTCTTCACCGACGTCACCCAAAGCATTGTGCTATCGCCTGGTAGCGTAATCGATCTGTCTGGCGGTGGTTATGTCGACAGCACCGGAAAGATCAAGATCGGCTCGGATGGTCTGCCGGTTGGCAAGGGCGGCAGCCTGACGATTGTCACCTATTTCGGCGACTTCGGTGGGAAAATCGTCGATCCTAACAGTGGCGGCAACAACGGTTTCAATGTTCTCCCTCACGGCACCAATCCCGACGGCACCGTCAACCATCCGGATCAGGCTAGTGTGCTACTGGGTGGTACGATCTACGCGGGCGGCTTCGATGGCGGAGGGACGCTTACGCTGAAGGCCTCAACCATCGTGGTCGATGGCGGGATTGCAGAGGTGACGTCATACGCTTCGAGTGCGACAGCCAGCGCCATCGCGAACTACACCGGATCTTCGGTCACCGGTTTCATCGTTTCGGACGCGAAGGCCGGTCAGCTCGTTCTGCCGTCCTCGTTCTTCACCAGCGGCGGGTTCTCCCAATACACCCTGAGCGACATCTATGGCGGCACGACGGTGACCGCCGGCACGCAGCTGCTACTGCAACGGCAGCCGACCGCACTGCTCTCGGGCCGCGAGGTGCAGATTCCGACCGGGGCCCGCGTGCGCGACTTCGCATCGTTGGGGCTGCTGCCGGACGGCCTGCGCAAGCCGGTCAGCCTGACGTTGGGCGGGACGAATGTGCTGGTTGATCGCGGCGCTGCCGTCGTCGCCGATCCGCTGGCCACGGTCACACTGAATCCGATTGCGACGGCCGATATTCTCGGCAGCATCATTGCGCCCGCAGGAACCATTACCGCAACGGGCCAGGAGGTGCGCGTCGGCGCCACCGCCGTGCTCGATGTCAGCGGCGTATTCGTACCCAATCCGCAGGTGAAAACCTATTCCACCGGTACGGTGCGCGATGGCGGCACCATCTCGCTGTTGGCCACCACCGTGGTGGCGGAGCCGGGCGCGCAGTTCAATCTGCAGGGCGCAGCCGTGACCGCGGACAGCAACCTGATCCAGGTGCCGCAGGCTGGTTTCGGACCGCACTTCGTCGGGCAAGCAGCCTGGAGCAACGGCGGCAGCCTGCAGCTCTCCGGCACGACGGTCTATTTTGCCGGCACCGTCGATGCGGCCGGCGGTGCGCCGCTTGCAGCCGGCGGCAGCCTGACCATCGGCGTTATCAACAACAATGCGGTTGGAGCCCCGCCGACGCCGGACACCATCGTCGTGGAGCAGCCCGGCGTGGTCGCAACGAACCTGCCGGCTTCGGGCGCGACGGCCACACCGGGCGCATTCATCGGGGCCGATACGTTGAGCAACAGCGGCTTCGATTCCGTGACGCTCAATGCTCAAACCATTGCGTTCGACGGTTCGCTCAACGTCACGATCCCCGGCGCGCTGACCCTTTATGCGCGCAATGGGCATGTTGCGATTGCGGATGGGTCCGTCGTCAATCTGAACGCCGGCTACGTTCGCATGGTCGGGGTCGGGGTCGGCGGCGTGTCAATCGTCCCGACCGCCGGCGCCGGCACGTTGAGCGTGACGGCGCAATGGATCGACCTCGAGCGCGGCATTGGGCTCGACAACGCCGGCAGCGTCAACCTCACCAGCGCCGGCCCCATCCGGCTGCTGCCGCAATACTATGGTTTCATCGACGGCGGCTTGAGCTCGGGAGAGACGGTGTTCGGCGGCGCGCTGCTGGTTCCCGGCAATCTCACGCTGCGCGCGGCCGAGATCTATCCGGTCAGCAACACCGATTTCCTGCTGATGTCGACCGGCCCGTCGAGCGCGATCACGATCGCACAGAACGGCGTGCCGACGGCGCCGTTCTCGGTCGGCGGAGGTATCGTGCTCAGCGCGCAGACCATCGTGCAGGGCGGCACGCTGTGGGCGCCGCTTGGCAACATAGTCCTGGGCGTGCGGACCGGCAGCGACGTGTCGGCCCAGTTCATCAAGGCGATTGCCAACGAGGGGGGCATCAACTTTGCCTCGGGCACCTTCGTGCCGACGGCGAGCGTGACGCTGGCCGCGGGCAGCCTGACCTCCGTTTCGGCAGCCGGTCTAGTCGTGCCCGACGGCTACACCGTCGACGGCACCACCTGGTATCAGGGCGCCCCTAACTCCAACCGTATCGTGCCTCAGGTGCTCACTGCGCCGCCGAGCAAGTCGATCAGCCTGTTCGGCACTGATGTGGCGACCCAGTCCGGCGCCGTGCTCGACTTGAACGGTGGCGGCGACATCTACGCGACAGAGTTCGTGGCGGGAACCGGTGGCAGCCGCAATGTGCTGACGACCTACCAGCAGAACCCCGCCAACGGCAGCATCACGCCGACCTATGCTGACGGCCGCCAGGTCTACGCGTTGGTCCCGACGTACTCGTCGGCTGTGGCGGCCTTCGATCCCAACTTCGCCTTCTCTCCATATTACTCAGGCTTGGTGGTGCCGGCCGGCACCACCTTCGGCGCATCGGCGACCGGGAATTCGCAGCCGTTCGCGAACGGGATCGCACCGGGTCAGTCGGTGACCATCGGTGCCGGCAGCGGCATCCCCGCAGGCACCTACACGCTGCTGCCGGGAATGTACGCAACGCTGCCCGGCGCCTACCGCGTTGTCCAGGTCGCCAACAACGTCAATCCGAATACAGTCGCGAGCACCTCCAGTGCCGACGGCTCGCAATACGTCACCGGCACGCTCGGCAACTCGTTGACTGGCGCGCGCTCGTCGCAATCGGCGGCCTTCCAGTTGCAGTCGCAAGCGGTGTGGTCGCGATACTCCCGCATCGACATCACCTCGGGCACCACCTTCTTCCGCAACCAGGCGCTCGCCGCGGGCAAGGCACCGCCGCCGCTGCCGATCGACGGCGGTGTGCTGGTGCTCGGCGCCATCAACTCGCTCGACCTTGCCGGCACCAATCGCTTCGCGCCGGGCACCAGCGATCTCGCGCCCGGCCTCGTCGGCGGCGGCGGCCAGGTGCAGATCGGTGGCAGCAACATCCTGATCCGCGCCGCCGACCAGGCGGTGCCGGCGGGCGATTGCCTGAGCGCGCCGGGCTGCACCGGTTCCATCGACTACCTCGTGCTCGATGCCGATCAGATCAGCCGCCTCGGGGCGTCCTCGGTGCTGATCGGCGGCACCGCTCAAGTCGTCAACGGCGTCCAGAACATCACCGCTAGCGCGCTCAATCTCGAGGTCCTGACCGACGCAGCGCATCCGTTGACCGGGCCCGAGCTGCTTCTTGTCTCGCTTGCCGGTGATGGAGCTCTTGTTACCGGCAGGGGTCTTGTCATCGGTGACGGCAGCGTTGTCAGGGCAATCGGCGCAGTGCCCAGCGGTACCGACCGTGACATCACGATCGGCGCGCTGCCGGTCCAACAGTCCAATGGCCGCTATGTCTTCGCCAGCGGCGACGGCGCGCTGCTGCGTGTCTCGAATGGCAACACGGTGAACGTCAGCCGCGTCTATGTGCCCGGCCAATACAGCGGGCCCGGTCCGCTGCCGAGCAGCCAGACACCGCTCGGCGCCTTCTCGGTCGGCGCCGGCGCGGTCATCGACGGCGGCAATGCGCTGACGCTCGACACCAGCGGCAGCGGCACGCTCGCCTCCAACGCCATCCTGAACGCCAGGAACTATGACATCGCCGGATCGGTCATCAACATCGGCGGCGGCAGCACCGGCATCGTGCTGAACCCTGCGGTACTGGCGAATTTCAACGATGCGGTCTCGGTCCGGCTGCGCAGCGCGACCGTGATCAATCTGTACGACGCCAGCGGATTGCAAATCGGCGATGCCGCGAATCCGATCGGCACGCTGACCTTCGACAGCGCGGGGCTCTACAGCCAGGGTGGCAACACCACCGTCAATGCCACCAACATCGACCTCGCTAACACTAGTGGCGCGACCGGCACGGGCATCACCGGCGCCGGCGGCATTCTCACGCTCAATGCTTCGCAGGTCATCACCGAGGACGTCGGCACCAAGCACCTCGGCGGCTTCAGCCAGATCTATTTCAACGCCGGCAGGGCGATTGCATTCAGCGGCAATGGCACGCTCGATACAGGATCGGTTGCGGCTGCAGCGCTGCTGTTCGATATCGGCGGAGTCACGATCGCGAACCCAGGCACTGGCTATACCAGCATCCCTGATGTGACCATCTCGGGCGGCGGTGGATCGGGCGCCCAAGCCACCGCGTTGCTTGGCGTGGTCAGCTTTGCCGTTGTCAGCGGCGGTTCGGGCTACAGCAATGGCGATCCGGTCACGGTGTCCGGAACCGACAATAATGGCAACCCGGTCACGGCGACCGGCACGGCCATCGTCGATGCCAACGGTGCGGTCACCGGCGTCAAGCTCACCTCGGCCGGCTCCGGCTTCCCCGGTTTTGTCGACTTCATCTCGGTCGATAGCGCCACCGGGGACGGCGGCGCCCAGTTGACCGCGTCGCTGGGCGTGGTCGGCGTGACCGTCACCAATCCGGGCTCCGGTTACACCAGCATGCCGACCTTCTCCTTCGCGAACGGCGGGGGAGGCGTGGCGACGACGGCGCAGGCCGTCGTCAACGTGACGGGAATCAATCTGACCAATCCGGGTGACGGTTACCTCGGCACCCCGACCATCAAGATCAGCGGATCCGGCACGACGGCGACCGCCACCGTGTCCGGCGGCGCCGTCACCGGAGTGACGCTGACCAATGCCGGTACCGGCTATTCGAGCCTGCCGACGGTGACGTTCTCAGGCGGCGGCGCTGGTGCCGCGAACATGGTGCTGTCCGCGCCGGCGATCGTGGTCAATAGCGGCGCGACGCAATCGCTGAGCACGCTGGGCAACATCAGCCTGGTCACCGGCGCGGGCACCAAGCCCGCCAGTGTCGCCAGCAATATCGGCGGCATTCTCGCCGTCGCGGGCGGGTCGATTACGGACAGCGCGACGATCCAGGCGCTGTCCAGCAAGGTCAGCCTGACCGCGACCGCCGGCGACGTTGTGCTCGGCAGCGGCGCCCTCATCGATGCGTCCGGTTCGCGCATCACGATCCTCGACGTGGTCCAGGACGCACCGGGCGGCGATGTGCAACTCGCGTCGACCAACGGCAATGTGATCGTCGGGCAGGGCGCCACTGTCAGCGTCGCCGGGGCAGGCCGCGGCTTTGCAGGATCGTTGTCGATCCTGGCTGCGAATGCCGCGTCGCTCGACGGCACCCTCGACGGCAGCGCCGCGTTCAAGGATCTCGGCGGCAGTTTCACCTTGCAGGCCGGAAGCCTCGGCGGGGCGGCCGGCCTGCCGCTGACCGCATTCAGCGGCGGCTTCTCGGTCCGGCTCGGCAATGGTGACATCCGCATTGAGGCTGGCCAGACGCTCAACTCCGGCAAGGTGCTGCTGGTTGCCAACAATGGCAGCGTGGTCGTCAACGGCACCATCGATGCGAGCGGGCCGAGCGGCGGCCAGATCTCGCTCTATGGCGCCGGCGTCACCGCGGGCGGCGTGACCACCGGCGGCGTCAGCATCGGAGGCAGCGCCGTGCTCAAGGCGTCCTACGCCGCAGGCGATCCGTCCGATCCGGCCTACGCCGCCGCCAGCCTGGTGCAGACCGGCGGCACCATCACGCTGGGCACCACCGGCACGCCCGACGCGAACGGCGCCGTCAACGCCACCTACGGCTACCAGAACATGTCGACCTCGGGGGCGATCAGCGTCGCCTCGGGCGCCATGTTCGACGTCAGCGGCGGCCCGGGCGGGCCGAACATCAACAATGCCGGCGGAGCGGTCATCATCCGCGCGCCGATCCTCACCAACAACACCGTCAACGTCGATTTCCGCGGCACCGTCATCGGCGTGGTCGATGGTGGCGGCAACCCGATCGGCAAGGGTGTCGTGCTCAACCCCTACGCGGTGTGGAGCACCACCGACAGCTCGACCGGCGCGCAGCATTTCGACGGCATCATCGATCCGGCCGGATGGTTCGATGCCGCCGGCAATCCGCTGCCGGGCACCGACCAGAACGGCAACACGACCGATCAGAACGGCAATACGATCGTGGCGCCGACGCCGCAGGCGCCGCTCGCGACCGGTACGATCTTCATCGTCACCGCGCCGAATGCCGATCACGTCGGCTTCTATCAGAACACGCTGGCGAGCTTCGTGCAGAACCTTGCCGTGACGCCTGCAGGCGGCGGAGCGAGCTTCGCCAATATGCACGTGCGGCCCGAGATCGATCTGATTAATCCGAGCCTCGACATCAACAAGGGCAACATCACGGTCGCCAGCAACTGGAATCTGGGCGCAGGCAGTGTCGATGCATCCGGCCACGTCTCGCTGGTGTATCGCACCGCGACCGGCGGCGAGCCCGGGTCGCTGGTCCTGCAAGTGAGGAACAACATCAACATCAACGCGACGGTGACCGACGGCTTCTTTGTCAACTATACGCCGCGCGGCGGCGACGCGTCCGCCCTCTATGCGAGCGAACTCAATTCGAGCCTCTATCAAGCCTATCTCGGCATGTTCCCGGACGGCAACAACCTGGTCTACAATTCAAGCGGGATCGTCGATTATCTGGTGAAGACCAACGGCTCGTGGCCGGGCCCCTCATCGCCCACGGCCTCACCCAGTGCCGCATTCTTCGGGCTGTCGGATGCCGCCTATAACGCGCTCACGCTGCAGTTCAAGTTGGCGCAGCCGGTCGTCATTTCCTCCAGCGATCCGGCGGTGATCGATCAATACAATCAATATTATTCCCAGTACCTGCGGATGTTCCGCGCCTACGAGACCGAATTGATCGGCGTCAACGTCAATGGGATCAACCCGTCGACCGGCGTTTCGGCGCGCGGCGGGATCGTGCTGTCCTACGCAGACTTCGTGGCATACGCTCAGGCCAGAAACGTCACCGGTCTGCTGGATCCGTCAGTCAACGTGATCCCCGCGGCGCCCACCACAGGGACACAGTACTACAATCTGACCACCGGCATCGGCAGGTTGCTGTTTTCAGGGAACGGCAACGTGGTCACCACTGCGCAAGACTATGCCACAAAGTGGACGGCCTATTTCCTCAGTGTCATCAACACCAACCTGTTAGGCAGCGCTAAGGGCAGGCTGTCCAATTTCCTTCCCCGAACGAACCTGCCAGCGGGGCTGGACTCTGCGGCCGGACTTGACTTCAGTAACGGAGTCCTTGCCGCCATCGCGGTGACGCCACCGGCCCCGCCGCCAGCCTACACGACCGTGCAGGGGACCTACGTGCCGTCGGGCGACCAGACGCCTCCCGCCGACCGGATCGCCAACAACCCGGCGGTCTACAACGCGCCTGGTGGAAGTCCTGTCGTCGTCTTTAACGCCACGGCGGCGTCGCAATTGATGTCGGCGGCCGTGAGCGGCAAGGGGAGCTTTTCCTACGATATCGTTGCCGGCGCGGCCTTCACCGGCACCACACAGCAGGTCGATCCCAACGCCGTGGCCGCCCTGTCGTCGTTGCCCCCGACCGTCACGGGCACCGTCGCCGTCGACGGGCATACTTCTTATCTGAACTCCGAGCCAAACCTCGCAGGTGGAGGCACCATCTACGTCCCGACGATCGTGCGCACCGGCACCGGCTCCATCACCATCGCTGCGGCCGGTAACGTCGAACTGCGCGACCAACTCGCTCCCGGCACGGTCTACACGGCCGGCGCCGCCATAGCCACGCCCGTGGATTTCAATGCACCGACGTTGCCCATTGGCTACAGCTTTAACCCGAACGGGCTGGTCAGCACGCCAGCCTGGGCAACGGGCGGCGGCGCGGTCACCATCACCGCTGGCGGCTCGATCATCGGCATCGAGATGCCGACCGATTCTGACGGCAGTCGGTTCGGCGTGCAGGGTGGCTCGACCGGCCAGATGTGGAGCGACTGGTACATCCATTACGGCCTCTCAAACGGCACATCGACGCCGTTCGCAGCGTGCGCGGCGGCGGGCGCGGTTGCCTGCCAAACCGCGGCCTGGATCAACTACGCCACCTTCTTCCAGGGCTTCGGCGCGCTGGGTGGCGGCAACGTCACGCTGTCGGCCGGCGCCGATATCATCGATATCGGCGCGTCGTTGCCGGAGACGCTCGTCGTCGGCGGCGGTTTCACGTCGGCCAATCCGCCCAAGGTGACGTATTACGGCGGCGGCAATCTCAGTGTGACGGCCGGCGGTAACCTCCTGAGCAGCGATTTCCTGGTCGGCCGCGGCGCCGGCCTGATCCGGGTCGGTGGCTCGGTGCAGGCCACCACCAGCAATCCGCTAAACCAGGGCCTTCCGACTCTCGGAGTTACACTCGGCGCGAACTCCGTCGCCGGCACCTATGCGCTGCCGTTGTTGCTGGCGGTGCAGGACGGATTCATTAGTTTGGCCGCGCGCGGTTCGGTGACGCTCGGCAACGTCTACGATCCCGCCGCGTTGCCGGTTAATCTCGGGATACAGGCCGATCCTGCGAAATATTTGCCTGGCGCATCTCCAGATCCCTTCAACTCTGGCAACGTCTCTTGGAGCAATTATTTCACCAGCTATGGCCCAAGCAGCGGCGTTTCGCTGACGAGTCTCACCGGCGACGTAACCGCCCCAACTGTTTCTCAGGTATCGATTCCGGGGCTTTTTGTGCACAATGCGGGCGGCGTTTTCCTCGGCGGGCAGGCAGACCCCGCGACCGTCGGATTGCTCCTTCCCGCTACGCTCGACCTCGCCGCACTTAACGGAAATCTGACCCTCAGCAAGACGGACGTAAGCAACCTGGTGCCGAGTAACACCGGCACTGTCAATCTCGTCGCGGCCGGCTCTATCGATCTGGGAGCAGGTCTTTCGATGCCCGATCTTGATAGCGGCATCACGCGATATATCGGTTCAAATGACCGAACCATCAACTTGGCCGGCAACTCCGTCAACCCGCTCGGGCTGCCGTGGGCGACCCTGACCCAGGCGCTGCATGCGAACGATCCGGTGCCCGTCGTCATCGCTGCCGGCAAGGACATCTATGCCGTTAACATCGATGGAAGTGTCACCACCAGCGTGACACTGATCAAGCCGGCGCGGATCGAGGCGGGCAACAACATCTACGCGGGGATAGCCCAGGGCGGCGGCGTTTCGACGACCAGCAACGGCACGCCGCAGGCCAATATCAGTTTGACCTTCATCGGCCAGAACAACAACGCGGCCGACATCACCAGCATCGTTGCCGGCAACGATCTGGTCGGCGGCTCCTATCTTCTCTATGGCCCCGGCACCTTCGTGCTGCAGGCCGGGCACGATCTGGGTCCGTTCTCGGCATCCGATACGTCGACCCGTGGTATCGCGACGCTCGGCAACGGCAGCGCGGTTGGCGGTGCGTTCGCCGGTCTGCCGACGAACCCTCTCAAGCCGTATCTGCCGTCCCAGGGAGCCGAGGTCGATCTGCTATTCGGTGTGAAACCGGGCATCGACTACGTGCCGGCGATCTTGCGATTCGTCGATCCGCTGGTGGTGGCGGCGCGAGCTGCCGATCCAAAACTGGACCCCGCCGCCAATGGCATCGACTTCCTGCCGTCGATCACGCAGCAGATGAATACGCTGCTCGGTCAATTGATCGCCGCAGGGAAGACCAGCGTCCGGTCCGCGGCCGAGCTCAAGGTGCTGCTGAACGCCGCGGGTATCTCGAACGTCCAGTTCACGGCGACCGGACTGGTCGATCCGACCGTCGCACCATTCAGCCTTACAGAAAGTCGGGTATGGCCGATGTTCCTGGGCGGCCTGTCGTCTTCCGGGCAGGCCTTGATGGTCGATCACGCCTTCCTCGATTTTCTGATCCAGGTCGGGAAGGACTTCAAGAATCCGGCGAGCCCCTATTTTGGGCAGAATGCACGGGCCTACACCGCGATCGCCACTCTGTTCCCGGCCGGCCACGGTTACACCGACAACAGCCTGGGCGTCGACGGCAAGGCCGCGCCGAAGATCGCGACCGGCAGGTTCAACGTCGCGGCCTCCGTGCTCGAGACCCAGATGGGTGGCGACATCAACATCCTCGGGCCGGGCGGCGGCATCACCGTCGGCCACTCCTCGCTCGATACCTTGAGCCCGAGCCAGGAGGGCATCCTGACGCTCGGCGGCGGCACCATCCGTGCCTTTGCCAACGACTCGATCCTGGTCAACCAGAGCCGCATCATGACTCAGCAGGGCGGCGACATCGGCCTGTTCACCGCCAATGGCGACATCAGCGCCGGCGCGGGACCGAAGACCTATGTCTCGAGCCCCGCGCTCAGCGAGATCTGCACTGTTGACGGCTATTGCTATATCAACCCGCAGGGGCTGGTCACCGGCGCCGGCATCGCCGCGCTGGTCACGCTGCCCGGGCAGGATCCGACCAGGAGCAACGTCGCCTTGGTTGCGCCGCGCGGCACCATCGACCTCGGCTCCGCGGGCATTCGCGCCGGCAACGAAGTCTTGCTGGTGGCGCCGGTCGTGCTCAATGCCTACAACGTTCAGGCCACCACGGTGGCAGGGCTGCCCACTGTGCCGACGCCGAGCACCACGCTATCCGCGGTCAACAACAACGCAACCGCTGCGACCCAGCAGGCGGGGCAGCCGGCGCCGAACAAGCCCAATGACCAGCCCTCGATCGTAATTGTCGAGGTGCTGGGCTATGGCGGCAGCGGCGGCGATGACGCGGCGCCGAGCAACAGCGGCAGTGGCAATAACCAGAAGCCGAACGGCAACGACGACGAGCGCCGTCGCCGCGGCGGTGGGCAGTAACCGGTCGTTGGTGTCATGGCTGCGCTGATCCGGATTGCGCACTGCCCTTCTCACGTTGAAGGCCCGTGAATGTATGCAACCTCGTCATTGCGAGGAGCGAAGCGACGAAGCAATCCATGGTTCCGCGTGTGTGGTGGGATGGATTGCTTCGCTTTGCTCGCAATGACGGGGATAGAGCTGCGCGCTCCGACCTCAAGGTTCGACGCGCCTCGTGCCGCTCCGTGAGGTCCCTATGATGTCATCCCCGTCAACCGTGGCCCCAGCTGCCGATGCGGATCCCCTGGGCGCTCTGCTTGTACCCGAACGTCTCACCGCGGTGGTCGATATCGGCGCCAACCCGATCGACGTCCCGCCCTATCTGCCGCTGCTGCAGAAGCGCCTGTGCCGGCTGTTCGGCTTCGAGCCGCAGCCCAACGCGTTGGCCGAGCTCAATGCCCGCAAGAGCGAGCTCGAAACCTATCTGCCCTATGTCATCGGCAACGGCGAGCAGGCCCGCCTACGCGTCTGTGCCGCGCCCGGGATGACCAGCCTGCTGGAGCCTGATCCCGTGATGCTGAAGCACTTTCAGGGCTTCAGCGAATGGGGCCGCATCATCGCCGACAGCAAGATCGCGACCCACAGGCTCGATGACATCGGCGAGATCGATGCGCTGGACTATCTCAAGATCGACGTGCAGGGCTCGGAGCTTGCGATCTTCCAGAATGGGCGGCGGCAGCTCGCGAACGCGGTCGTCATCCAGACCGAGGTCTCGTTTCTCCCGCTGTACAAGCAGCAGCCGGTGTTCGGCGAGATCGACCTCGAGCTGCGCAGCCAGGGCTTCATTCCCCATGCCCTGATGGCGATCGACAAGCGCATGATCTGGCCGATGCGCGGCACGAATCCCTATGAGGCGTTCAACCAGCTGGTCGAGGCCGACGCCGTCTATGTCCGCGATTTCACCAAGGCCGACGCGATGAGCTCTGAGCAGCTCAAGCATCTCGCGCTGGTCGCCCATCACTGCTACGGCTCCTACGATCTCGCGGCGCTCTGCATCCAGCATTTGCTCAACCGCGCTGCGATCGTCTCCGATGCGGGAAGCCGCTATTTCGAGCTCGCCGCGGCGCACCGCGCTGCCGCCAAGACCAGCTGAGAGACCGGCTGAGACGTCAAGAACGATCAAGAGCCCGGCTGCTGATGTCTTCCCGTAAAATCGTGATCCGGATCGTTCCGGATCACGATCTCATGTTGGCGTTACTTCGCGCCGCCGGTGACGCCCGTGCAGCCGTCGGTCTGGGTGCCCGACGTGCTGTAGGCCGCGATCGCGCTCGGCAGGCCGCTGGCCGCGCTTGAGATCAGATAGGCATTGAGGATGTTGGTGGCCCACACGCCGTCGAGCTCGTGGAAGCCGTTGTTGCGAATGACCCGGGCGACATTCGGATCATAGCCGGGGTTGTCGGAGTTCGAGGCCGCCGGATTGTAGTTCGGCAGCCCGGTGACCGATCCGCCGAAGTACCAGGCAAGCCAGTTCTTCACGGCGGGCACCCGCGTCCCGGCCGTGTCGCTGTAGCAGCTATACACGTTGAGGAAGCTCGCGCCGGTGATCGGATAGTCGCTCTGCGACTGCAGCGGGATGCCGATGACAGACAGGCCGTCATAGGTCACGCCGCCAACGACGGTGCCGGCGGGATAGACCTGGGCATACAGGTTCCAGGCATCATAGCTGCTGGAGATGTCCGGGGCGGTCAGGTTGGCAAACGCCAGCTGGGCATTGTTCGGCGTCGGCGGGACGAAGTTCTGCGCCCTGCCGTTGCTGCCGACCTGGCCCGGATGATAGACGCCGAGCAGGCGCTGCCGTTCGTTCTGGATGCTGGCCGACAGCGGAGCCGCCGCGGAGATCGTGGTCCCGGCGATTTCCTCGGTCACGGTCTGCGCATAGGGCTGGGTGTAGTCGGCGCTGAGATAGCCGATGCGGCCGGCGAAGCGCGGGTCGGTGCCGATCTTGAGCGCTTCGTGGTTGCTGCCCGAGGCGCTGATCCAGTGCGGATCCGGACGTTCCTCGTCGTCATCCACGTCATAGGGGTCGCTCTGGTCGGAGCTCTTCACCGCCCTGATGTTGTCGAGCAGGCGGGAGAATTTGCCCGCCGGCAGGTTGGCGGTGGTGCTGCCGCCGACGCCGACGCCGGTGAAGATCTTCTTGTAGTTGTAGGTGCCGGTCGGGTCGAGCAGCGGGCAGAGGCTGGCGAGGTAGTTGGTGAGGATGTAGCTCGCGCCGGCATCATCCGCACGGTAGACCACCTTGATCGGCAGCCGGCCGCTGGTATAGGCGACCGGGGTCAGCGAGCCGTTGGTGTTGGCGTCGTAGAAGTGCTGGAATTGCTGCACGCCGTTGGCGTCGAGCGCGGGGATCAGCGTCGAGGTGTCGTGCCAGTCCGTCACGGTCGCGGAGAAGATCGCGCAGAGCTGGGCGGCCGAGAGCTGGATCGCTCCGCCGGCCTGGCTGTTCGGCGACAGCGCCGACTGGTTGGTCCAGGTCACGCCCGAGGCGGAATTGGCGGTGTTGACCGCAATCGCAACCGGGACCTCCATGGCCGGGACCTGGATCGGCGCGCCGACGGCCGCGGTGTTGAAGCTGGTGTTCGATTTGCTGAGGGCGCCGATCAGCAGCGTGTTCTGCCAATTGGTCGACGGGACGAAGTTGCTGAACGAGATGGTGGTCAGGCTTGCAATCGAGCTGGCGAGCGGCGCGTCGCTGGCGGCAAAGTCGAGCCGCGGATAGGGATAGCTCTTGAAGGCCGCATTGGCGGTGTCGCGGAACGGCGGCTTGGCGGATGGCTTGCGCACCACGGCCGGCGCGGAGTCCGGGCTGCCGCGGAACAGCTGCCGCGCATCGTCGGCGATGTAGGCGCGCTGGCCGTTGCCGGAGCCGACGGCGGCGAACAGGCCCTCGACCGAGGTCGAGACGAGGGTGCAGCTGGTCGGCAGCAGGTTCGGGCTCGGGGTTGCGGTCGAGAAGCTTGGCGAGAACGCCTGGCCGTCATTGGCCAGCGTCGAGCCTGCATAGCAGTCGAAGATCTGCCGCAGCGCCAGCGACGACAGCGTGCTGCCGCCGCCGTAGATGCCGGTTTGGGCCGCAGCCGGTTGCTGGGCTCCGATCATGGCGGCGGCCGACAACACGACCAGCGAGGTCGTGCCCAGCACGCGTTCGGCGAACGATTTCGTCTTCATGATAACCTTCCCTGTTTTTGTTGCGTGACACGGCAGCGCCGCGCGACCGCCTGACGGCCTCGTGATGTCCAGAACGTCTTGTTCGATGGCTTGTGAATGGGACGGCGATGAAGAAGACCTTGCAGGAACGTCTCAAGACAATCGAAGCTGTTCGCCGTGCAGGGCGAACAGCCCTGCGCGTCGTCGTCGGCATCGGCGCCGATGTGGCTCACACCCCTAAGACAATTCGAGCTGGCGCGACGCGCAGCTGGCTTGCGGTGATTTTTCGGGCCGGTGAATTCTCGGATGCCCGGGCGGCGCGATCCGATGTGAAGGCTGGACTACAATCAGAATGGTGGCGCGGACCGAGGCATCCCCCGATGCCGCAATTGATCCCGAACCCGCCGCTATCCAACGCGGGTGCGAGGCTGTAATGAGGGCGCTGGCCGTGTGCGTCGGGGGGCGCCGGCGGCCGGCGATCGACCGGAGATGCTTGTCTCCGGGCGATCGAACTTGCGCAATAACGATGGATTTGACGTGGCGAATACCAAGAAGGCCCGCGCGGCTGCTGGCGCGAAGAAGAAAAGCAAGGGATCGACGCGTTCCGGGATCTCATCCTCCTCGCCACTCGGCATGCTGGCGCTGCATCTTCTCGAGCAATGGAAGAAGTCCGGGCGAGACGGCATCGTCTTCCTTGCGGAAAGCGAGAACAGGGCGGAGCGCCTCGGCGGCGTGCTGCATTCGCTCGATCCTTCGCTCGAGGTGCTGGTGTTCCCGAGGCTGAATACCTTGCCGTTTGACGGGCTGGAGCCGTCGCACGAGATCGCCGGCAGGCGGAGCTCGGTGTTGCGGCGTCTCGCGAAGAGCAGGAAGCCGGTCTTCCTGGTATCGACGGCAGAGGCGATCATGGAACGATTGCCGCTGCCCGCCAGCTGGGGCCGCCTCAGCATCAGCCTGAAGGTCGGTGCACGCTATTCCGAGCAGGATCTCAAGGATCGTCTGGAAGCCCTGGGATACGATCTCGACGAAGAGGCGGACTATCCCGGAAGCGTCCTGTTCCACGGAATGACGTTCGAAGTGTTTCCTGCCGGCGCCCTCGGGCCGTACAGAATCGAGCATTCCGGTGGCGTGATCCGCAGGATCGCCGGGGTCGATCCCAACGAACACGACGTCGTGTTCGATACCCAGGAACTGCTGATCGATCCGATGTCGGAACGGATCGCGTTGGGAGGCAAGCGGGCACAGCGGGCGGCGCTGCCGGATTATTGTGAGCGCGCCCACTGGATCGCGGACGCCGGAGTTGCGGGTCATGCCGATAGCTGGCTGAGCACGATCAAGGAGGCGGCCGGCCGCAGAGAGACGGAGCGCGAGTATTTCGGCCCCGTCGATTGGAAGCGGCTGACCAAGCGCATGAGTGCGCTGCCTCGCAAGGCGGCGTTCACCCCGACGCCCGATTTCTCGAAGGTCGCCTCGTCGCGAAAGGCGCTCCGCGCCTTTGTCGCCGACACGCAGCGCGCCGGATCGCGGCTGCTGTTTGTTGCGGCGGTGGAGGACGACCTGCGCGCGATCGAGCGCATGAGTGGGATCAAGGCAGAGCGCGTCGAAGGTTGGAGCGAGGCGGCGAAGGGCCGGGGTGGCGAAGCGGCGCTGCTGGCTGACTTCGATGCCGGCTTCATCGGTTCGGGCCGCAAGCCGCTTGTCGTCGTGACGGCGACCGACGTGCTCGGCAGCCGCGCGCATCATCCGCAGCCCATGGCCAGAGCCTGGGGTGCGGCTTTCGATCATCCCGACGTGCCGGAGCGCGGCGCGGTCGTCGTTCATCTGCCGCGCGGGCTGGCCGTGCTCGATGGCTTGCAAACCCTCGACATGGGAAAGGGATCATCGCGCGAGATGATCCGGCTGGGATTTGCCGGAGATGATGCCGTGCTCGTTCCGCCCGCCGACCTTGCGCTGATCTGGCCGTATGCGGCGGAGCGCGGCAAGCTGACCTTGGACAAGGCGGACGGAAGCACGTGGTGGGCGCGCCGGACCAAGGCGGAGCAGGAGATTCAGCTTGCCGCCAAGGCGCTCGCCAAACACATCGCGCAGCGGCGTCGCCGGCGCGCTCCCAAGCTGGTCGCTCCCGGTCCCGCATATGAGCGGTTCGTCGCGCGCTTTCCATATTTCACGACAGTCGACCAGGCAAAGGCGATTCGCGACGTCCTGGATGATCTTGCCTCGGGTCATCCGATGGACCGCGTCGTCTGCGGCGACGTCGGGTTTGGCAAGACCGAGGTTGCCTTGCGCGCGGCGGCGGCCGTTGCCCTGTCAGGCAAGCAGGTTGCCGTCGTCGTACCGACGACCGTCCTGGCAAGACAGCACGTCGCGACGTTCCGCAAACGGTTCGCTCCGCTCGGCATCGAAGTCGGCAGCTTGTCGCGCGCGACGTCGTCTGCGGAGATGAAGCAGACCAAGGAAGGCCTGCGGAGCGGAAAGATGAAGATCGTGGTCGGCACGCAGGCGATCGCATCGAAGGACGTGAAATTCGCCAAGCTGAGCCTGGTCGTTGTCGACGAAGAGCAGCACTTCGGGGCGGCGGAGAAGGCGAAGCTTTCGGGCCTGGCGAAGAGCGTCCATACGCTTTGGATGAGCGCCACGCCGATCCCGCGCACGCTTGCGGCAGGTCTCGCCGGATTTAGGGACCTGAGCGTGATCGCATCCCCGCCGGTCCATCGGCTTCCAGTCGTGACCAAGATCGCGCCACTTTCGGACGCCGCCATTGCCGCTGCACTGCTGCGCGAGCAGCGACGTCACGGGCAAAGTTTCCTGATCTGTCCGCGCATCCAGGATCTGGATCCGCTGTTGGCGCGCGTGCAGGCGGTGGCCCCGGAGCTGCGCATCGTTTGCCTGCATGGCAAGCTACCGGCCGACGAGATTGACGATCGAATGATGAGCTTCGTCGAAGGCGAGGCCGACGTGTTGCTGGCGACCAACATCGTGGAAAGCGGTCTCGACATTCCCCGGGCGAACACCATCGTGGTCTGTTGGCCGGAAAAGTTTGGTCTGGCACAGCTCCACCAACTCAGAGGGCGGGTGGGACGTGGTGGCACGCGCGCCTTCGCGTTCATGCTGACGGAATCGAACTCGGAGCAATCCGGCAAGCGTTTGGCCGTTCTCGAGGAGTTCAGCCGACCGGGCGCCGGTTTCGCAATCAGCGAGCGCGATCTGGACCTCAGAGGTGCCGGAGATCTGCTTTCCGAGCGGCAATCCGGCCACGTGCAGGTTTTCGGGCCGGTGCTCTATAGCCACCTTCTGAAACAGGCTTCGGAGAAGACCAACGATCGGGCCGCGGATCTTTGGGTGCCCGATCTCAACCTTCCACTCGCCGACCTGCTGCCCAGGAGTTATGTGCAATCGGAATCCATGCGCCTCGAAATCTATGGCCGCGTCGCGAGGTGCCGGAGCGAAGACGATCTGGAAGATCTGGAGGAAGAGACCTCTCGCCGCTTCGGCAAGCTGCCGCCGGCCGGCCGGGATTTCTTCACAGCGGCAAGGCTCAGGATCGACTGCAAGCGGCGAGGTATCGTGAGGCTCGACGTCGGGCCGGAGGCCGTCGCAGCGACGTTCCTGCCGGGGCGGTTGCCTAAATCCAGAGCACGGTCGCTACAACGCGACGGCGATCGCGTCTTTTACTCAGATAGGACAAACGAACCGCCGTTCGAGCGGATCGATGATCTGCTCGACATCCTGGACGAGTGAGTACGACGTTACTCCTGGCCAAGCCTTCGCCGTCGGCATTCCCCGATGCGACCGGTCGCGCCGCCGCTTCACGGCGCCGCCTGACTCTCGTCCGATGCGAATCTTGTGACTGCATCGGGCTGTTTCGCGTCATGTGAGTGCATCACGCGCGCAGTGGAGATATTTCATCGCGCAGCGTCGGCAAGCCGCTTGCCCTGTACGAGCTGAAGGATCAGAACACCCTGCTCCTGATTCTCAAAGTCCAGCGCAACTGGTGATCCCGTTGATCTGACTGAGATCTAACAGAGCCCCCGGCGCCAAAACGCCGGGGGTTTTGCTTTGGTGAGCTCGCTCTCGCCGATCAGGCGGCGAGCATGTCGCGCACCAGCGGCACCACCTTGCGGCCATAGAGCTCGATGCTCTTCATCAGCTTCTCATGCGGCAGCGGGCCCGCCGAATATTTCAGCTGGAAGCGCGCCGCGCCGAGCGCCTTCACGGTCGCCGCGATCTTGCGGGCGACGGTTTCCGGTCCACCGACATAGAGCGAGCCGTGTTCGGCCTCAGCCACGAACTCGTCGCGGCTCATCGACGGCCAGCCGCGCTCCTTGCCGATCCGGTCACGCATGACCTTGTAGTCGGGCCACAGCTCTTCCCGAGCTTGCGCGTCGGTCTCGGCAATGTAGCCCGGCGAATGCACGCCGATCGGCTTCGGCGTCCGGCCGAACTGCTGGTAGGCCCGCTGGTGCAGGTCGACATAGGGTGCAAAGCGCTTGGGATCGCCGCCGATGATCGCGAGCATCAGCGGCAGGTCATAATGCGCCGCGCGCACCACCGATTCGGGGCTGCCGCCGACGCCGATCCAGGTCTTCAGCCGGCCGTGCTCGACCGGCGGATACACTGACTGGCCCTTGAGCGGCGGCCGCAGCTTGCCTTCCCAGCTCACCGGCTCCTGCTTCAGGAGCTCGGTAAACAGGTCGAGCTTCTCCTCGAACAGCTCGCTGTATTGCTTGAGGTCGAAGCCGAACAGCGGGAACGACTCGGTGAACGAGCCGCGGCCGAGGATCACCTCGGCGCGGCCGTTGGAGACCGCGTCGACGGTTGCGAAGCGCTGGAAGACGCGGATCGGATCGTCCGAGCTCAGCACGGTCACCGCCGAGCCGAGGCGGATGTTCTGGGTGCGCGCGGCGATTGCCGCCAGCACCGTCTCGGGGGAGGAGATCGCAAAGTCGGCCCGGTGGTGCTCGCCGAGCCCGATGAAATCGATCCCGAGCTGATCGGCCAGCACCGCCTCGTCGACGACGTTGCGGATCACCTGGGCGTGGGGCAGCGGCGCGCCGGCAGCGTCCTTGGTGACGTCGCCGAATGTGTCGAGCCCGAATTCGAGAGAGGTCGTCATCACATAGTCCAGTTGTCGGCGTGGCGGAGCATCCGCCACGGGCCACCCATCGCACGCAGGCCGAAAGGTCGTATTGCTGCGGAGATGTCCGCAAGCCTGCGCTGTGGAGCCTTCGGTTGGAGATCCAGTGGAGGTATTGCCTGTTCGCCGGCAGGCAAGGTCACGCCGCGAAACGCAGCGTTTCCAGGTCGCTTGTATCCCGGCCTGCCGCCGGGCCAGCGGCGATCAGCCCGGGATGACCAGGAAACCGGCCCGCGGGAAATGCACCACGACCTCGCCGGTGCGTTCGTCGGACCGGCGGATCGCGATGTGCTGCGCGGACAGCGAGACGATCTCGCCGCGGACCGGGATCTTGCCGTAGTCATCCGGCATCACGCTGACGATGTCGCCGGGCTTGCGGCCGTTCGGATCCAAAGGGTCACCGAAAACAGGCGACTCCGGCCGCGCCTTCGCCGCGATCTCGAGCGCGTCGGCTGACGACATCTCGGTGCGCGCGCCGTGGCCGATCGCGCGGACGCGCTCCTCCCAGGTCGCAAGGCGCGGCAAGGGCTTCACGATCTCGTCGATCGTGGCGACGCTCTGCCGTGCGTACCATACGTTCATGTAGGCGCTGACGTCGGCGAGGCTGAACTCGCCGAACAGCCACTGTCGGCCGTCACCGAGTTGCGCCTCGATCCAGTCGACATTGGCTCGGAACTGGTCGCGCATCTGCGGCAGCGCCGCGGCCATGGCGGCGACGTCGAACTTGGCGCCGCGCAGCTTCTCGCGATCCTCGATGAAATCCTGCGGGACCTTGTCGCCGATGAAGCCGAACGCGAGGGTGACCGTGTTCTGGAAGAACGGCCGGTCGGCCCACATGCCGAGTGCCCAGGGCATCCCGGCATTGCCTGCGGGAAACAGCGTCGGCGCCGGATAGCGCCGCTCCAGCTCGCGGATGATGACCTGGGTGTCGCAATAGATGTCCGCGCCGATCTGCATCGTCGGCGTACGGCGATAGCCGCCGGTCATCGGCATCAGGTCCGGCCGCGGCATGATCCGGGAAATCCGTACCGAGTTCCAGGCGAGCTTCTTGAATCCGAAGATGATGCGGATTTTCTCGGAGAACGGCGATTGATCGAAATGATGCAGGATCGGCGTGGGCTGCGACATGGCCTTCTCCCGGGATAGGGCTGCGATCTCCTCGGACCTTGTCGCACAGCCTGACAAGATTTCAGCGGATCGCAACCCATTTCCTCTGGTGAACGACGACGGCGCCGTGCCGTCAGAACGACTCCGCCCATGGCCGCAGGTCGAGCTCCAGCGTCCATGCGCTGCGATGCTGGTGATGCAGCACCCAATAGGCGTCCGCGATCGCTGCGATGTTGAGCAGCCCGTCCGGCCCGCGGTCGTCCTTCAATTGCGGACGCATGCTCAGCAGGCGATCGCCCTCGATGCCGCCGTCGACCACGACATGGCCGACATGAATGCCCTGCGGCCCGAATTCCCGCGCCACGCTCTGCGCCAGCGCGCGCAGCGCGGCCTTGGCGGAGGCGAATGGCGCGTAGTTGGCCTTGCCGCGCAGCGAGCCGCTGGCGCCGGTGAACACCAGCGTGCCGCCGCCGCGCGCGAGTAGGGCAGGGATCGCGGCCTGGGCGAGCTGGAATCCGCCGAGCGCGTGTTCGCGCCAGTGCTCCTCGAAGCGCTGTTCAGTCACCTTCAGAAACGGCGCCGGCCGGTTGGAACCTGCATTGTGCACGGCCATCGCCAGCGGCGCGAGCTTCCCGGCAGCCTCGACGAAGCGGGCGACATCCGCGGCACTTGAGGCATCGCCGACGACATGGGTGACCCTGGCGCCGGTAGCTGCGAGTTCGGCCGCGGTCGCGGCGAGCTTCTCGGCGTTGCGCCCGGCGATCGCGACGGGATAGCCGCCGGCCGCAAAGCGGCGCGCGATCGCGGCGCCGAGGCCGTTGGATGCGCCGACGCCGGCAATCAGCACGCTTCCCTGCACAGCGGTCGGCTCGAGGGCGGATCGGTCGTTCATGGCTTACTCCATCAAGCCGCCCGCGGCGCGGGCGAAATCATTGGTCGGACGCCATCGCGACGATGGCATCGCGCACCGTGCGCAGAATGGCATCGGATCGCTTCGGATCAGTGATGACGCGCGAGATCGCGAGTGCGCCGACCATCGCACTGACCGCGACGATCGCGCTGTTATCGTCGTCGTCGCCAAGCGTCTCGGCGACCTTGGCGATGAAGGATTCGATGTGCGGTTCCATCACCGCGCGGCACTGCTCGTCGGCGCGGCCGACATCGGAGATCAGCGCGCCGATCGCGCAGCCCGACTTCGGCGAGTCGCGATGGCTGCGGCTGAGATAGCTTCGCACCAAGGAGTTGACGCTGACCGGCTTGTCGGGATCGCGCGATGCGCGCGCCGACGCCTCACCCAAGGTCAGCGCCTGTTCCAGCGCGGCGGCGATCAGGTCGGAACGCGAGGCGAAGTGGCCATAGAAGCCGCCATGGGTCAGCTTCACCTGCTGCATCAGACTTCCGATGCTGAGCGCGTCGAGCCCCTTGTCGCGGATCTGCGTCGCAGCCTCGTTCAGAATGCGCTCACGGCTCCTGGCCTTGTCGGCCTGGGAATGGCCCATTTCGCAGTACCCCTGTTTGACTCTCCATCTGGATTATGACCATCATGCATCTAGATGACAACCATCATCCAGAAAGTTTTCAGTCACAAAGCAGGGAGGAACGGATGTCCGGCAGCGCGAGCGAAGGGCGGGTCCGCCACGAGCGGCATGATCACATCCTGAAGATCATCATCGACAATCCGGCGAAGAAGAACGCCTTCAGTCCGGAGATGATGGCTGAACTGTCCGACGCGCTGACGCTGCTCGACAATGACGATGGCCTCTGGGTCGGCGTGCTGTGCGCCGCCGGCGGCAGTTTCACCGCGGGTCTCGACATGCCGAAATTCTTTGGTCCGACGGCGAGCCGCAAGCCGCTGCCGGAGGGCAACGTCGATCCCTTTGGACTGTCGAAGCGGTGCCGGAAGCCGATCATCACGGCAGTGCAGGGCGTCGTGTTCACCGTCGGCATCGAGATGATGCTGGCCGGCGATATCGTCGTTGCCGCCGACGACAGCCGGTTCTGTCAGATGGAAGCCAAGCGCGGCATCGCGCCGCTGGCCGGTGCGCATTTCCGCTACATCAGCCGCGCCGGGTGGGGTGATGCGATGTATCATCTCTTGCTGTGCGACGAGTTCAGTGCCGCAGAAGCGCACCGGATCGGCCTCGTGCAGGAAGTCGTGCCGGCCGGTCAGCAGATCGAGCGCGCGATGGCGCTTGCGGAGATCATCGCGCGCAACGCGCCGCTCGGGATCCAGGTGACGAAAGAGGCGGGCCGCAAGTTCATCGAAGCCGGCGAGCAGGCGGCGATTGCGATCATTCCGCAGATCCGCGAACGCGTGCTGAACACGGCCGACGCTGCCGAGGGCATCAAGTCGTTCGTCGAGCGCCGCGCCGCGGTGTTCCAGGGGCGCTAGAGCGGGATGAGATTTGGTTGAATCGGCTCACGGCGATTTCGGTTCACCTCTCCCCGCCGGGGAGAGGTCGGATTGCGAAGCAATCCGGGTGAGGGCTCTTACTCTCTCGATGGACCGTAACCCCTCACCCGATTTGCTACGCAAATCGACCTCTCCAAAGGGAGAGGTGAACCTCCGATGCCGAACCAGCCTAACCTATTCTCATCATGCTTAGCTGCGTTCACGATACGTGCTCGAATGGCGGTTGTGACAATGTTGTCGCAGCCGCATCAATTTCGATCACAATGATCGTGCGACGACTCTTGTCGAGATTCGTCGAATCAGGGAGATTCGAATCCATTCATTAAATTCTATTTCGTCCTGCTTTCACTCAAGCGTCCGGTATGGATTCCCATGACAAACGCACGAGTAATGGTTGTCGGAAATAACAAGGGCGGCTCAGGCAAGTCGACAATTGCCATGCACGTCGCCATCGCGCTGATCAAGGCGGGTCAGCGTGTCGCCACCATCGATCTCGACAATAAGCAGAAATCGCTGACGCACTACGTCGATAACCGGCGGGATTGGGCGCGGGAAACCTCGCTGGATCTCGGTATCCCCGCGCATATGTGCTTCGAGACGGTCAGCGGCCGAAGCAGTGAGGTCGAGACGCTCGGCCGCAGCGCGCTTGCCGAGATCGTCGAGCGGCTCGGCCGGTCGCACGATTTCGTCGTCATCGACTGCCCCGGCCACGATACCTATCTGACGACGTTCACGCATTCGCTGGCGAACACGCTGATTACGCCGCTGAACGACAGCTTCCTCGACTTCGACGTGCTCGGCACCGTCGATCCGAACGACTTCAAGGTGACCGGCATCAGCCACTATTCGAAGATGGTGGAGGAAGCGCGGCGCGAGCGCCGCGCGCAGGATCAGCCGGCATTCGAATGGGTGGTGCTGCGCAACCGCCTCTCGACGATCGGTTCACGCAACAAGCGGCTGGTCGGCGAAGCCCTCAACGAACTATCGAAGACGCTGAATTTCCGCCTGGTCGACGGCCTGGCCGAGCGCGTGATCTTCCGCGAATTCTATCCGCGCGGATTGACGGCGGTCGATGATGTCAGTCAGCTCGCGCTCGGTGGCCGGCCGACCATGTCGCATGTCACCGCATGGCTTGAGATGGAGCGGTTGATGACCGCCATTATGCTGGGTCATCTGGTGTCGCGCCCGGCGGAATCCTCCGACGTCAGCCGCGACGCGGCGTAGGCGAGGTCAGGTCGCTACCGGCAGTTGGTGTTGCTCGCATTGGCGACGGTCAGGAACGTGATCGTTGCGGGAGCGAAGACGATTGCTCCCGCCGGGGCCGGCTCGCCGTTCAGGGCGGGCATCTGGTCGGAAGCTCCGAGCACAAGCGTGCTGCCATTGAGCTGAACATTGCCGTCGACCGGCCTTTCGTTCGCCAATGTGTAGCGTTGCGATGCCGCCGGCAGCGTCAGCTTGCGCCGCGTCTGCCGATCATTGTTGATGACGAGCAGGGCTATTCCATCAGGCATATCGCGCGCGCAATGCGCATAGACGTGGAGACCGGGTTGCTCGCCGACACCGGCATCGAGCACGGTGGTTCCCATCAGCCGTCGCCATAGCAGCGCGGCCCAGTAGTTCGGCCGCGGCAGATGGGTTCGCTCGTCGAGCAGCCCGTAGTCGCTCGCGGCCAGCGTGTTGTGCATCACCACCTGAACGCCCGCTTTGGCGAGCCGCCCGAGCTGATCGAGATAGCGGAACGTATCGGTGAAGGTCGCGGCCCAGCGGTTGCCGCCGCATGCGGTCTCCGCGGTCTCGGTCAGCCAGATCGGCTTGCCCGGTGCGAGCCGGTCGCGCAGCGTCCGGTAGAAGGCGAATGTCTTGCCGGCTCGTGCCAGCCATTGGTCTGACAAGGCCTGCCGTGCCGTGCGATCGCCGGAGCACCGCGTCGAGAGCGCGCCATAATGATGGTAGGAGACCGCGTCGATACCCGCCGCTGAAACCGCAAAGAGGGCTTTCGCATCCGCGCCGGTGCCGATCGTGCCTGGGCCGAGGATCGTCACGTCGGGTGCGGCGTCCTTCATGAATGCGCGGAAGGTTGCAAAATCGCGGCCGTAAGCTGCGGCATCGTAATGCTCCGGGGCGCCGCCGATGGCCTGCAGATCGGGCTCGTTCATGAATTCTGCCGCGGCGATCCGGCCGCCGGTCGATTTCGTGAAAGCGAGAAGCTGCCGGGCCTGTTCGGAGGTCCATCGGCCTTCGGCGTCGCGCGTGCCGGCGCTGATCGCAAGGGACGTGACAATGGGAGCGTCTACGGCGTGTGAGAAGTCGATGACGTCCCGCCACCGCTGTCGCGTCAGCACGCCCTTGAAGCCGGCCGGTGGCGCGGATGGCGGCGCGTCGGAATCCGCAAAGAACGTGCTGTTGGCCCAGGTCCCGCTCACGCGAAGGTAGGCGGGAGCGAGTGCCGCTGCGAGTGTGCGTAGCCTGTCGTCGTGCAGATTGATCGGCGTGCGCGCGGCGAACCGTTCCGCGTTCGCACCGGTCCGTGCGGTGGCCGCATAGGGCTTCCAGAACCGCCCGCCGGTCACCTCGACCATCTCGATGTTGTAGGACTGGAAGCGCGGGTCGATGGTCGCGACCCGCGGCATGGAGGCGACATCAAGCATCAGCTCTGCCGCGGCAGCCTTCGCCTGGGCAAAGGCCGCAATGGCAAGGACAACGACGCATGCGAGGCGTCGACGAGCAAGGACCCGATGGTCGCGCATAAGGGCTTCGTGGCGTTCTGAATGGCGCTTCGCCGCAGCATGCCGCTGCAGCTGCTCTGGATCAACTCGATGGTGGGCCGTGCGGTTCGTTCGCGATGCGGTCCCACAGTGCGCGGATCATGTCCTTCATGACCAGCGCGTCCTGCCAGCGGTCGGACAATTCCCTGCCGTCGGGTCCGGTGATGGCATATGGCGCGGGACCGAGTTCGCACAGGAAGGTCAGGGTCGCATCGGGCCCGGCACGCTTCCGCCAGGAGCGGATGCCGTAGTCCCACCAGCCCATGTACAACGACACCCAGCCCTGGTGCTGCGGAAAGCCGAGCGAGATCTGTACCTGCTCGCGGCTGGCGATGCGGCCGTGGATGCCCCAGGCATTGTCGAGGATGCGATGGATCATCGCATGATTGACGTCGTCGACCGGCCAGGCGAACTCACGTCCGACCAGGTAATGCGAGAGATCGGCGGTCAGCCGCAGATCGGGAAAGCAGTCGAGCAGATCGAGCATGAAGAACAGGTCGGTCGTCATGCGGTCGCGATGGGTCTCGACATGCACGGCGACGCCGGCCTCCGCGGCAAGCCGCCGCCAGCCTTCGAGCAGGGGAATGCAATCGGCAAGCCGGCGCGGCCGAATATCCGGCTGCAGGTTGACGTGATCGGCGCCGAGCTGCACCACCAGCTCGAGCACCGGCTTCAGATCGTCGACACTCTTCGGATAGCATTGCGCCTGCCAGATCATGCCATGCGCGCGAAGGAAGTTCGTCACCTCGCGCGCGAAGGCAGGATCGATGAAGCGCACGCCGGCGCCGTCAAACCCGGCATCGCGGATCATTGCGAGCTGGGTTTGCAGCGGCCATTCGTCCTCATCCGCCCGTCGCCGCTCCATCGCCCAGAGTGACTGCAGGACGCGCAGCTGCTGCGCCACCGATCAGGCCCGTGCCGGAATCGCCGTCGGCAATTCGGCCTGTTCGCTCGCGTCCTCGGCGATGTTCTCCTGATAGGTTTCTGGTCCGATCCAGATCGCAACCACCGTGCAGGCCGACAGGAACATCGCGTAGCAGGCGACCGGCCACCAGGTGCCGTAAGCCGCCACCAGTGCGGTGGCGACGAACGGTGCCGGGCCGCCTGACAGCAGCGAGCCGAGCTCGCGCGCGAAGGCAAAGCCGGCGAAGCGGCGTTGCGGCGGGAATAGTTCGGCGAAATACGCCGCCTGCGGCCCGAACATCGCCGCCGTCACCACGGCGCGCGCCAGGATGAAGGCGAGCGCGATCATGATCCATTCCTTGGTGCCGACCATCCAGAAGAACGGGAAGGAAAGCGCCACGCCGGCCAGCGCGCCGAACATGTAGACCGGCCGCCGTCCGATCCGGTCCGACAATGCCGCGAAGCCGAGGATCGCAAACAGCTCGATCGCGAAGGCCAGCATCAGCGCGCTGAGCGCCTCCGCTTTCGGCACGCCGAGCGTGGTGATGACGTAGCTCAGACCAAACACCGGGAAGAAATAGCCAAGCCCGTTCTCGGCCATCCGGGCGCCGAGTACGACGAAGAAGTTGCGCGGGTGCCGGCGCAGCGCCTCCATCGCCGGGTTGCTCTCGACCTTGCCGCGCGCCACCACCGCCTGGGTGTAGACCGGTGTCTCGGTGATCCGCATGCGGACGAAGATGCCGACGACGATCAGGAGGAAGCTTGCCAGGAAGGGCAGGCGCCAGCCCCAGCTCATCAGCGCCTCGCGCGGCAGCATCGTCACCAGCGCGAAGGCGGCGGCGGCGAGCAGATTGCCGACGGAGACGCCGAGCGGCGCGAAGCCGCCCCAGAAGCCGCGATGCTTCGGCGGCGCGTTCTCCACGAGGTAGATCACCGCGCCACCATACTCGGCACCGGCGCCGAGGCCTTGGATCACGCGCATCGCAACCAGAAGGATCGGCGCCCAGACGCCGATCTGCGCATAAGTCGGCAGGAAGCCGATCGCGGTAGTGCCGATGCCGATCATCAACAGCGTTGCGACCAGCACCGGCTTGCGGCCATAGCGATCGCCGAGGATACCGAACAGCAGGCCGCCGAACGGCCGCACCACGAAGCCGACGCCGAACGTCAGGAACGACAGCAGTGTCCCGACCACCGGATCGCTCTTTGGAAAGAACAGCTCGCCGAACACCAGCGCGGCCGCGGTGCCGTAGAGGAAGAAGTCGTACCATTCGAGCGCGGAGCCGATGCTTGCGGCCAGGATCACACGCAGGCGCGATGTGCGAGCGCCATCTCTTGCCATCTCGGTCATTCGTTTCCCCGTTATTTTGATTTTTATGTCTTGAAAGCAGCAATGCCCGCGGCTTGCCGCGGGCATTGTCTCAGGTCTCAGGCAGCGCGTGTGAAGTAGGATTTCTTCGCCGCCGACTGGGTCTCGTAGATCGATCCCTGCCGTTTGGCCGGCGGCAACGGCATCCGCACCGGCACGTTGGTCAGCCGCGGTGCGACCACCGGCGGACCCGCCAGCAGGCGGCTGTTGAATTCGTCAAAGTCCTTCACGCCCATCAGCGGCCAGGCGTCGCTGGCGGCCACTTCGTAGAGCAGCAGGTTGCGCGGCCGGTTCGATGTGTTGGTCGCCGAGCCGTGCAGCGCGCGCACGTGGTGGAACGACATGCTGCCGGCCTTGCCCATGCACGGCACCGCGCGCTTGATGTCGTCCTGGATCTGGTCCGGATCGATCAGGCCGGCGAAGCAGCCGTCCTCGCCGTGATGATCCCACATCGTAGCCCCGGTGTGCGACCCCGGCGTCACCAGCATTGGGCCGTTTTCGATATCGCAGTCGTCGAGCAGCACGCCGATCGCGAGGATGTCGTCATTGGTGTGCGGATAGAATGCCCAGTCCTGATGCCACTCGACCGGCGAGCCGTATTGCGCCGACTTCATGTTGAGCTTGGAGCCGTGCAGGCGAAGGCCGGGGCCGATCAGCTTGGTCAGGATCGAGATCACGGCGGGGCTGCGGACGATCTCGTCGAAGATCGGGTGCACCTTGTGCGGCGCCTTGATGCGGCGGACGCGCGGGGTCTCCGGCGTATGGCCCGGCTCGAGGTCGTAGACGTCGGTGTGCTCGCTCACCGCGGCGGCGCCCGCGACCAGCTCTGCGAGCACCGTGCGTACCTTGCCGAGGGTCTCCTGGTTGAGCACCTCGGGGACCACGATCACCCCGTCGCGCTTGTAGGCTTGGGCCTGCTCGTCTGAAATCATGCCGTTTCTCCCATTTTGTTCCATGTTAGCGCTAACATGATGCGATGCTAGCGCTAACATCATGGCTTGGCAACCCGGAATCGTGCAGGGTCCGGCCCATGAACTCCGACCTGACCGAACCCGGGACCGGCCCGACCGGTGCCGCGCCCACCCTCTCAGAGGTAGCCAAGCGCGCCGGCGTTTCCTCGATCACGGTGAGCCGGGTGGTGCGGATGCCTGACCTCGTCGCCCCGGAGACCCGGGCGCGGGTCGAGCGGGCGATGCGTGACCTCGGCTATGTCCCGAACCTGGTCGCAGGCGCGCTGGCGAGCGCGCGGACCAATTCGGTAGGCGTCTTGGTGCCGACCATCGCCAACTCGATCTTCGCCGACACGGTGCAAGGCCTGTCCGACAAGCTCGAGCCGCTCGGCTTCTCCGTGATCCTGGCGCAGTCGCGCTACGATGCGGTGCGCGAGGATCGCGTGCTGGCGGCGCTGCTGTCGCGGCGTCCGGAGGCGATCATCATGGTCGGCTCGCCGGCGACCGAGGAGGGCAGCCGCCTGCTGCGCAATGCGCGGATTCCGATCGTCGAGACCTGGGATCTGCCGGCAAACCCGATCGACGCGGTCGCGGGCTTCGACAATTACAAGGCCGGTGTCGCCGTCGCGAAGCATCTGGTTGCGCAAGGGCGCAAGCAGCTCGCCTTCATCGGCGGCGATGATCCGCGCGGCACGCGCCGCTGGTTCGGCTTCAGGGACGAGGCGCTGGCAAGCGGCCTCGCCGAGCCGCGCCGGCTGATCCTCGACCGCAAGGACTCCGGCAGCGTGGCGGCGCATGCGCGCCTGCCAGATGTCGACGCGGTGTTCGCCGCCAACGATGCGCATGCGATCGGCTTCATGTCGGGGCTGCGCAAGGCCGGCCTGCTGCGCGAGGGCCCCGCATCGGCGCAGCCGGTCGCCGTGATCGGGCTCGGCGATCTCGAAATGGGCCAGCTGATCTCGCCGACATTGAGCACGATCAGCGTGCATGGCGATGCGATCGGCCGCACCGCGGCGACGCTGATGCTGGAGCGCGGCGGCGAGCGCCGCATCGATCTCGGCTTCGAGCTGGTGCTGCGCGACAGCGGCTAGGGCGGGATGACGTCAGATTGAATCGGTCTCACGGCGGACTGGCTCACCTCTCCCGCTTGCGGGGGAGGTCGCGTCGCATCGAAGATGCGATGCGGGTGGGGGCTCTCTCCGCGATGTGACCCGCGGAGAGAGCCCCCACCCCAGCCCTCCCCCGCAAGCGGGAGAGGGAGCGAACCGCCTTTGCGGTGTTATTCGACCTAATCTCATCCTGCTTTGGCAATCGCCGCCACCGGGCGGACGCAGGTGGCTAACGCATCTCTCTGCGTGCCCTCACCTTGCCGCGACGTCGGCGTCCACAGCCTCGAGCAAGCCGATGAGGCCACGCAGAATGGCCATCGGCGAAGGAGGGCAACCTGGAATATGGAGATCGACAGGGACAACCGCCGAGACCCCGCCAACCACCGCATAGCTGCCGGCAAAACATCCGCCATCCCTGGCGCAATCGCCCACAGCGACGACCCATTTGGGATCGGGGGTCGCGAGGTATGTGCGCTCCAGCGCCTCGCGCATGTTGGTCGTGACCGGACCTGTGACGAGCAGGACATCGGCGTGACGGGGCGAGGCGACGAACCGGATTCCAAACCGTTCGACATCGTAATACGCATTGCTGAGCGCGTGAATTTCCAGCTCGCATCCGTTGCACGAGCCCGCATCGACCTCGCGGATCGAGAGGCTGCGGCCGAGGCGTCGTCGTGCGGTGCGGCCGACCGTGGCCGCGAGCTCCGCGAGCGCGGCGTCGTCCGGACGCGGCGCTTGCTCGGTCAATGGCTGGCGAAACAGGCTCTGGAACAAAAGTTTGCGCATCGCCTGCGGTCCTCAGAGGTCCTGCCCCGAATAGGAGCAGTTGAACGACTTGTTGCAGAGTGGGAAGTCCGCCACGATGTTGCCTTCGATCGCTGCCTCGAGCAGGGGCCACTGAAACCACGACGGATCGCGCAGATGACATCGCTCGATCCGATCGCCGTCGAGGCGCAGCCAGGCCAGGATGTCGCCCCGGAAACCTTCGACCAGCGCGATGCCTTCGCAAGGCTCGGTCGCACCTTGCAGCGACACTCTGACCGGGCCGGCCTCGAGGCCGATCAGGATCTGGTCCGTCAGCGCAAGGCTCTGCTCGACTTCCCGGATCCGGATCCAGACGCGGGCGTTGACGTCGCCATCGCTGAGAACGGGGACGTCGAAACGCAGACCATCATAGGGGAGATAGCCGGGCCTGCGTCGGGCGTCATGGTTGCGGCCGCTTGCGCGCCCGACATAGCCACCGGCCGCGAATTGCCGGGCGAGCGCCGGGGTCACGATGCCGGTGGTGACGGTACGATCCTGCAACGAGGCGGTGTTGTCGTAGAGTTCGACCAGCGCAGGAAAATGCCGGCGGATCTGGTCGAGCGCGGCCCGGATTGCGCTGGGTCCGTCGCCGGCGATGTCGCGCGCGACGCCGCCGGGAACGACAAGGTCGCGCATCAGGCGGTGGCCGAATGCAGCGTCGGCAGCGCGCAGCACGCACTCGCGCAGCACGGCACAATGTGCCTGCATCAGCGCAAATGACGCATCGTTGCAGATCGCTCCGATGTCACCGAGATGATTGGCCAGTCGCTCGAGCTCGGCCATCAGCGCACGCAGCAAGAGCGCGCGGGGCGGCACGGCAATCTGCTGCGCGGCCTCGACGGCTTGCGCGAATGCCAGTCCATAGGCGACCGTACTGTCGCCGGAGACCCGGCCGGCGAGCCGCGCGGCCTGCTCGACCGTGCTCCCCGCCATCAGCCCTTCGATGCCCTTATGGGTGTAGCCGAGCCGCTGCTCCAGGCGGACCACGGTCTCGCCGCTCGCCGTAAAGCGGAAATGTCCGGGTTCGATGATGCCGGCGTGCACGGGGCCGACCGGAATCTGATGCAGGTTGTCCCCTTCAACCGGAAGGAATTGATAAGGCGCCGCATCCGGTGATGCATCGAGACGTTCGCCCAGCGGGAACCGCATTTGCCATCGGCCGTGATCGAGCCAGGGACGGGGATCCGGCGTGCCCGCGGCCTGAAGCCCGAACAGGTCGTGGACGGCGCGCTCCAATCGAAGCGCCGGAGGATGATAGGCCGCGACCGACGGAAATTGGCGATCGGGACAATCCAGGCTGATCACGCCGATATCGGAGGTGCGGTCGTCGAGGATGGCCATATGCACGCACGATGCTTCGCCCCATAGCCCGAGCAGGCTCAAGCCGCCATCGGCGAGGGCGCTGGCGGCGGAGCGCCAGGCATCGTCGTCCACCACTGCGCGCGGCCATGGATGGTGCCGTTCGACCTTGCGGCCCGCCTGGATCAGATCGATCAATTTCGGCATATCCCGTTCTCCCTCGCGCTAGCCCAGGAGGTTGGCGACGTGCTGGAACCAGACGACCAGCGGTCCCGGAAGGTAGATGCCGGCAGTCAGCACCAGCGCGAAATGCGCGAACATCGGCAAATAGGATGCATCCGCCGGAGCGGCATTGCCGCGCGGCTCGCCGAAAGCAAGGCTGGTCAGGCGCAGGATCAGCGCGCCGAGGGCAAGCAGCAGGCCGAAGACCAGCGGGATGGCAAGCAGCGGCTGGCGCGCGAAGGTGGAACTGACGATGAGAAATTCGCTCATGAAGATGCCAAGCGGCGGCAGGCCGGCGATCGCGACCACGCCGATCACGAGACTCCAGCCGAGGGCTGGATGGGTTTCAGTCAGGCCGCGAATGTTGGCGATCCGCTGCGTGCCCTTTACCTGTGCGATGTGGCCGACGGCGTAGAAGATCCCCGACTTGGTGAGGCTGTGCATCACCATGTGCAGCAGGCCGGCAAAGTTGGCGAGCGGGCCACCCATCCCGAACGCAAACACGATGATGCCCATGTGCTCGATCGAGGAATAGGCGAACAGCCGTTTGATGTCGCGGCGGCGGTAAAGCATGAAGGCTGCGAACAGCAGCGAGGTCAGCCCCATCGTCACCATCAGCGGGCCCGGCGATATCGCATCCGGATTGGCGGCGAGCAGGATCTTGAAGCGGAGCACAGCGTAGAGCGCAACGTTGAGCAAGAGGCCGGAGAGCACGGCGGAGATCGGGGTCGGGCCCTCGGCATGGGCATCCGGAAGCCAGGCGTGCAGCGGCGCCAGGCCGACCTTGGTGCCGTATCCGAGCAGCAGGAAGATGAAGGCGACGTTGAGCAATGCCGGGTCGAACGTCGCCGCGCGGCTGATCAACACCGTCCATACCATGGCGTCCTGGCCCTCGCCGATGACCGGCCGGGCCGCCATGTACACCAGGATCGTGCCGAACAGCGCGAGCGCGATACCGACGCTGCCGAGGATGAAATACTTCCAGGCGGCTTCCAGCGCCGCATGGGTCCGGTAGATGCCGACCATCAGGACGGTGGTCAGTGTGGCGATCTCGACTGCGACCCACATCAGGCCGATATTGTTCGACACGAATGCGAGGTTCATGCCGAACATCATGACCTGATACATGGCATGGTAGAATCGCAGATAGCCCGGCGTCAGCCTCCCGGTCTCGAGTTCGTGGGCGATATAGCTCGCGCTGAACACGCTCGTGGTGAAGCCCACGAAGGTGTTGAGCACGATGAAGACGATATTGAGATCGTCAATCAGCAGGTACGGGCTGGGCTGCGGGCGCTCGATGACGAGCAGCGAAAGCGCGGCCAGCAAGGTGCCGAGACTGGCGAGGATATTGAGCCCCGCGGTCAGCCGGTAGCCGGGCAGCACCGCAAGCACCGCCGCGGCACAGATCGGTATCAGTAGAACCCAGGCGACGGCATCCGACGCCGCAGTCATCGCCGCTCTCCCCTGAATTCATCGAGTGCGCCGACGTCGACGGTGTCGAACCGCTCCCGAATCCGGAACAGGAACACGCCGATGACGATGAATGCGATCAGGATCGAAAACGCGACGCTGATTTCCACGACGAGCGGCATGCCCTTGGCGCCGGTGGCGGCCAGCACCAATCCGTTCTCCAGCGACATGAAGCCGACGACCTGGCTCACGGCGTTGCGCCGGGTCACCATGACGAGCAATCCCAGCAGCACCACCGACAGCGCGAAGGCGAGGTCTTCCCGCGCCAGCGGATCGGCGGCGCCGGTCACGCGGAGCATCACCATCATGGAGAGGGCGACGAGCCCCATGCCCGCCAGCATGGTCAGGCCGATACCTACCGAGGTCTCGATATCGCGATGAATGCCGAGCTGTTTGACGATCCGGTGCAGCGCCACCGGGATGATGGTCGCCTTGAAGACCAGCGCGATCACCGCCGTCACGTAGAGATGCGGTGCGTTCTGCACGTAGGCCTGCCAGGCGACGGAAAGCGCGAGCACCACTGCATGAAGTGCGAAGATGTTCAGCAGCGCATACAGGCGGTCCTGGTACAGCATCATGAAGCTGATCAGCACGAGCCCGCCGGCAAGCAGATGGGCGATGTCAAAGGCGAGGTTGTGCATCAGAAGCTCCGTGACACGAACCGAAGCAGCGTGCCGAGCAGGCCGAGCATGAGCGCGGCGCCGAGGAACTCGGGGACACGGAAAACCCGCACCTTCGCCGTCGCGGTCTCGAACACGGCAAGCAGGAAGCTTGCGACCGCAAGCTTGAGGATGTAGGCGGCGACGCTCACCAGATAGGACAGTGGACCCGCACCCTCGGTGGTGATCTGCCACGGGAAGAACACGCAGATGATCAGGGAGATGTAGAGCAGCAGCTTGAGAAAGGCGCCGAACTCGATCATGGCAAGGTGACGCCCGGAATACTCGAGGATCATCGCCTCGTGCACCATGGTCAGCTCCAGATGCGTCGCCGGGTTGTCGACCGGGATGCGCGCGTTTTCGGCAAGCGCCACCATGATGAGGGCAATCATCGCCATGCCGAGCGAGACGCGCAATCCCACTTCGGACGACGCCATGAAGGTTGCGACCGTCGACAGCTGGGTCGAGCCGGCAATGAGCGCGACGCAGAACACCATCAACAACATGGCCGGCTCGGCCAACGCTGCGATCATCACCTCGCGGCTGGAGCCGATGCCGCCGAAGCTGGTGCCGACATCCATGCCGGCAAGTGCGAGGAAGAAGCGCGCGCTGCCGAGCAGGGCGACGATCGCGATCAGGTCAGCGCTCCAGTTGAATTGCAAGCCGGTCGCAAATGTCGGGACCAGCGCCGCGGCGACCCAGATCGCCGCGAACGTTATGTAGGGCGTGACACGGAACAGCCAGGACGCGTTTTCGGCGAGCACGACCTCCTTGCGAAGCAGCCGCAGCAGGTCGCGGTAGGGTTGGAAGATCGACGCACCTTTCCGGCGCAACAGGCGGGCCTTGACCTTGCGCACGACGCCGGTCAGGAGCGGCGCGAGCAGCAGCACGAGCGTCATCTGGCCCAACTGAACGAGGATGTCCGAGATCACGACCATATCGCGAGCGCCAGCAGCAATGTGATGAGGGTTGCGAAGACCAGACTGAGGTAGCGGCGGATGGTCAGGAACTGGAGCTGGTTCAGCCGATCGGCGAAAAACCAAACGACGTCAGTCACGGGCGTATACAACCGCTCCCAGACCAGATCGTGCATATCGACCCTGAAGCGGGCCGGCCGCAATTCGCCCGGCGAAGGCATGTCGACGTGCTCGCGGGCCTGGAAAACCAACGTGCCGAACACCCGGCGGATCGGCTGGACGAAGCTCGCTCCGGAATACTGCGCCGCCGGCGTCGGATCGGTGAAGCCACAACCCCAGGCCGGTCCGCGCCGGATCGCGCGCGACGCAAAGCGATGGATGAAATACACCGCGAGCGACGCCGCGGCCGTGATGAAAACGAAGACGAGCAATCCGTTGTAGGAACTACGGCTCTCCTCGATCGGCACGATCGAGAGCCAGGGGTCGTTCGCCTGAACCGGCATCCGGTGGCCGATCATGGCCTGCGCGACGGGCGAGAGCGCGTCGATCACAACGCCCGGCAGAATGCCGGCGAGGAAGCAGAGCGCGGCGAGGCTGAACATCGCGGCAAGCGAATAGCGATCGACCTCGCCTGCGGCTTGCGCGGCCGGGCTCCGCGCGCGGCCGAGGAACGTGATGCCGAAGGCCTTGACGAAGCATGCGGCGGCGAGCGCCGCCGCCAGCGCCAACAGGGCGCCGACTGCGGGCACCATGATCTTCAGTAGCCATTGCGGCAGATCGGGGCTCTGCAGGACGGCCTGAAACATCAGCCATTCGGAGACGAACCCGTTGAACGGCGGAAGCGCCGAGATCGCAACGCAGCCGACGAGAAAGACGAAGCTGGTGAGCGGCATGCGGTGGATCAGGCCGCCCAGCTTCTCCATGTCGCGTTCGCCGGTCGACGTCAGCACGGCGCCGGCGCCGAAGAACAGCAGGCTCTTGAAGAACGAATGGTTGAGCACGTGGAACAGCGCGGCCGTGAAGGCGAGGGCCGCTGCCAGGCCGAGGCCGTTCGCCTGAAATGCCAGCGCCAGGCCGAGGCTTGCGAAGATGACGCCGATGTTCTCGATCGTGCTGTAGGCGAGCAGGCGCTTGAGATCCTTTTCCATCAGCGCATAGAGGATCCCCATCACGGCGGTCGCGCCGCCGAGCACCAGCACCACGACACCCGCCGACCAGCTTGGCGGCCCGAGCAGATCGAACACGACCCGGATGAAGCCGTAGATTGCGACCTTCGTCATCACTCCGCTCATCAGCGCCGAGACATGGCTCGGTGCTGCGGGATGGGCCAGCGGCAGCCACACGTGCAACGGAACCAGGCCGGCTTTCGATCCGGCGCCGAGCAGCATCAGCGCGAGCACCAGGGCGGCTTCGGACGGGGTGTGCTGGGCGCTGCGGATGGCCGCAAAACTGTAGCTGCCGCCAGCTCCCGACAGCAGGCCGAAAGCGAGCAACAAAGCCAGCGTTCCGAAGCTTGCCATGACGAGATAGACGTAGCCCGCGCGCGCATTGTCCGCATCGCGGTGGTGCGCCATCACGAGCGCCCAGGACGCGAGCGACATGAATTCCCAGCACAAGAGGTAGGTGAACGCATCGTCGGCCAGCACAACGAGGTTCATCCCGGCCAGGAATGCCGGGAAGAAGGGCAGGATGCGCTGTGGCGCGGATTCGTGACTGCCATAGCCGAGGCCATAAAGACTTGCGGCCGCGCCGCCGAGATTGACCACGGCGAGAAAGAATGCCGCGAGCGCGTCGAGGCGGAAATGCGATCCCAGCCACGGCAAGCCGACCGGCAGCATCAGTTCCGTCGCACTGGCGTGGGCGATGAGCGCGAACAGGGCTCCGGCCAATGCGACC